>NZ_JBITSA010000001.1:0-1269317 GCF_044540385.1 Kitasatospora sp. NPDC086009 | reverse complement strand
TCCACCCCGAAGGGCTTCACCGTTCGACTTGCATGTGTTAAGCACGCCGCCAGCGTTCGTCCTGAGCCAGGATCAAACTCTCCGTGAATGTCTGCCCGTAATCGGGCCGCACTCGCGTCGAGCGGCACGGCAACCACCGGAATAGGGCGGCCCCGCGCACTGCGTCCTCGCTAGTGTTTACTTCGTAAAGGAATCTCCAACCCCGATCACAAGGATCAAGGCCGGGGATGTCAACATATCTGGCGTTGACTTTTGGCACGCTGTTGAGTTCTCAAGGAACGGACACTTCCTTCGGACCGCCTTCCAGCGGGCCCTCCGGGCGCTTCGTTCTTTCGTGTTTCCAGCTTACCAGATGTTTTCCGCTCCGTTTCCGGCGCTTCGTTCATCCAACTCGCTGGTGTCTTCTCGGGCTTGACGCCCTGTCCGACGTTTCAAACTCTAGCCGATCCCCGCCCCGAAAGGCGAATCCGGCCGCAATCCATATAAACAGGCATGACGAATAAGGCATGAGCGACACCGTCAATATGACAGCGCACAGCCCAGACCGAGCCGAAATGGTGTTTCCAGGGATTGGCCGCCTCGGGACCGTCCGCGTTGATACGTGTCCGGTGCTCCCAGCCAGGCAGCTCGAAGAACACTAGACCTGTCAGGGGGTCGAGTCAAGTGCCGCTCCCAGCTCCGGGAGGGCGGGCAGGCTCTCCTCGGCCGGCAGCTGGAAGGCCAGGATGGCGACGTCGTCGTCGTGGTCCGAACTGACGCCCATGGCCCGGAGCAGCCGGGCGCAGATCACCTCGGGAGCGCCGGCGGCCCCGGCGAGCGTCCGGGCGAGCAGGTCGAGGCCCTGGTCGATGTCCTCGTCCCGGCGCTCCACTAGACCGTCCGTATAGAGGACGCCGGTGGTGCCGGGGAGCAGCCGCAGGGTGTGGGAGAGGTGGACGCCGCCGCCGGTGCCCAGGGGCGGGCCGTTCTGCTCCTCGCTGCGCAGGATGGTGCCGTCGGGGCAGCGGAGCAGCATCGGCAGGTGCCCCGCGGAGGCGTAGGTGAGGGCGTGGCGCTCCGGGTCCCAGACCGCGTAGGTGCAGGTGGCGATCTGGTTGGCGTCGATCTCCATCGCGAGGCCGTCGAGCAGGCGCATCACCTCGTGCGGCGGCAGGTCGAGCCGGGCGTAGGCCCGGACGGCGGTGCGGAGCTGGCCCATCACGGCGGCGGCGCGCAGGCCGCGCCCCATCACGTCGCCGATGACCAGCGCGGTGCGGCCGCCGTCGATGGCGATGACGTCGTACCAGTCACCGCCGACCGCGGCCTCCGCGCCACCGGGCTGGTAGGTGGCGGCGACCCGGAGGTCGGCTGGCTGGTCGAGCTTCTGGGGGAGCAGGCTCCGCTGGAGGGTGACGGCGGCCTCGCGCTGGCGGCGTTCGGCCTCGCGCAGCCGGGTGGCGGCGAGCACCTGGTCGGTGACCTCGGCGGCGAAGATGAGGACGCCTGCGGGCAGCGCGTCCCTCGGCTCCTCGCCCTCCACCATCTCGGTCCGACCCTCGGCCCTGTTCTCGCGCCGGCCGTCCACCCGGCTCTCGGCCCGGCTCTCGTGCCGGCTGAGCGGGACGCAGGAGACGTTGTAGTAGCGGTTGCCGGTGAGCCCGAGGATGCACCGGGCCTTGACGCTGCGCGGGCTGCCGCCGCGGATGACCTGGTCCATCAGCGGCAGGACGCCCATGGTGCCGAGCTCGGGCAGTGCCTCGCAGGCGGGCAGGCCGGTGGGCCGGTCGCCGAAGAGTTCGCGGTAGGCGCGGTTGGCGTAGCCGAGCTGGTGCAGCGGGCCGTAGGTGACGGCGACCGGGGCGGGGATGCGGTTCAGCACCTCGCGCAGGTCTTGGGGCCGCTGCGGGTCGAGTACCTCGGTGGGGCTGACGAGGCTGGTGGGGTCGCGGGGGCTGGGGACGACCACGCCGTCGCCGGACGGCGTGCCCTGGTCGGTGCCGCGCCCAGCGGGCGGGGCGGTCCGCCACGGGGCTCCGGTGAGCCGGGCGCTCCAGCGCATGAGGTTCAAACGACGGCCGCTTCCTCGTTTACCAGGCATATCATCACTTTTTGTGTGCGGACTGCCACACCGGGTAATGACTCGGTCGGGCCGATCCTGTCAGGCGGAGGCCCGATTCCGGAAGTCGCGCGCGCTGGGCGCGGCCGTCTTGTCGGTCACAGCCGGCCGCCGGCGCCGCCCTCAGGTCGGCCGGTCGTCGGCGCCGCCCTTGCCGAAGCCGGCCTCGAACTCCGAACGCGGGTGCTCCACCGTCCCGAGCGAGACCACCTCGCGGGAGAACAGCCCGCCGAGCACCCAGTCCATCAGCACCCGCACCCGCCGGTCCGCGCTCGGCAGCCGACGCAGGTGCCGGGCCCGGTGCAGCCACCAGGCGCGACGGCCGGTGAGCCGGCCGCCCCCGCTGGTGTGGGCGACCGCGCGGCCCAGGCCCAGCGAGGTCGAGCAGGCCGCGCGGTCCGGCCGGTACTCGACGATGCCCTCGGCGCGCGGGCCGCCCTCCAGGGCGACGAGCACGTTGGCGGCGAGCAGCTCGGCCTGGGCGAAGGCGTGCTGGGCGTTGGGCGCGCAGGGCGCCCCGTCCGCGTGCGGGTCGGGAACGGCGGCGCAGTCCCCGGCGGCCCAGACCCCGGGCAGCGCCCGCCCGTCCGGGCCGACCGCCTGGAGGGTGGCCAGACAGCGGATCCGGCCGGCGGTGTCCAGCGGCAGGTCGGTGTCGCGCAGCAGCGGGGACGGGCGCACCCCGGCCGTCCAGACCAGGGTCCGGGCGGCGAACCGGCTGCCGTCGGAGAGCGCCATCACCCGGTCGGCGGCCGACTCCAGCCTGGTGCCCAGGCGGACGTCGACGCTGCGCTCGCGCAGTTCGGCCAGGGTGTGCGCGGCCAGCTCGGGCGACTCCTCGGCGAGGATCCGGTCGGTGGCCTCCACCAGGACCCAGCGCAGGTCCCCGGGGCTGATGTTGTGGTAGCCGCGGACGGCGGTGCGCGCCATGTCCTCCAGTTCGGCGAGCGCGCCGACGCCGGCGTAGCCCGCGCCGACGAAGACGAAGGTGAGCGCGGCCTGGCGCAGGGCCGGGTCACGGGTCGCGGAGGCCAGGTCGAGCTGTTCCAGGACGTGGTTGCGCAGGCTCACCGCCTCGCCGACGGTGGAGAACCCCAGCCCGTGCTCGGCCAGCCCGGGCACCGGCGCCGTCCGGGAGACCGAGCCGGGGGCCACCACCAGGACGTCGTAGTCGAGCTCGACCGGGGCGGGTGGTTCCCCGCGGGCGGCGGCGTCGGCCCAGGCGCGGCGGGTGCCGTGCTCGATCCGGATGATCCGGGCGGTGAGCACCCGGCAGTCCGGCAGGGCCCGGCGCAGCGGGACGACCACGTGGCGGGGGTCGATCGAGCCGGCCGCGACCTCGGCGAGCAAGGGGTGGTACGTCAAGTAGGACTGCGGTTCGACCACGGTGATCTCCGCCTCGCCCCGGCGCAGCCGTTCGCGCAGGCCGCGCTGGAGGTGCAGCGCGGTGGACATCCCGGCGCAGCCGCCGCCGACGATCAGAATTCTGATGGCGAACCTCCTGCCGATGCGACCTGTCCCCGGCCCTCGGCCGGGGGTGCCCCCCACCACGCCCTCAATGAAGGACCGTCGGAGGGCCTCTTGTCCACAGTCCGTGCCGGGTCGGTTGGGGCGGGAGTTGCCCCGTGGTGCCAGATGTGCTGCCTGGGTGAGTTTCTGACGCACTTTCGGCTTCGAACGGCCGTGAACTATGGTCGGATTGTGCATCGGGGCGGCCATCGCCATGACAACTGGCGGCGACGCACCGTGGAGCGGCCATTACGGCCAGTTCCAGTGTTGGCGCGTAAACCCGACTGCGGGACGGTGTTCCGGGGAAGGGTAGTTCCCGGACGAGGCCCCGTGGGGTGCCGACGCGCCGGGCCGGATGTGCGGTCCCGGCCCGGTGGCACCGGTCGTGGCGGAGTCCGCATGGCCTTGCGTGCGCGGTCGTCGTGCGCGTGCGGTCTGGCGTCACCCGGACGCGGCTTGCGTCACAACCGACTACGAGCGATGGGTCATCGGGTCATTTCTGACAGGCGGAGCTGCACCGGGGGGTGCAGGGGCGGGCGACGGCAGGGTCCGGGATCGGGCACCTGCGGGGGAGAGTTGGGATGATGGAGCAGGAGCGACTGTTGGGCCGGGCGGCGGTACCGCGCGTCGGCCAGGGCGTGGTGCCGGAGCAACGCAGCCCCGCGGACCTGCCACCGCAGGCCGCGGTGGCGTACGCGGCGGTCCACTACCCGGCCGAACCGCCGCAGGGCGGTGGCGGACCGGTGTCCGGCGCCCGGCTGCGGGTGGACGCCCGGCGGAACCTGGAGAGCGTGCTGCGCGCGGCCCGCGAGGTGTTCGGCGAGTTCGGCTACGGCGCGCCGATGGAGGAGGTCGCGCGCCGGGCCGGGGTCGGGGTGGGCACGGTGTACCGGCGCTTCCCGAGCAAGGAGGTGCTGGTCCAGCGGATCGCCGCCGAGGAGGTGGCGTGGCTGACCGCCCAGGCGCGGGAGTCGCTGTACGGCGGCGGCGGTGCCTGGGAGTCGCTGGCCGGCTACCTGGCGCGGGCGGTGAGCACGGGGGCCGGGCGGCTGCTGCCGCCGGAGGCCTTCCGGTACGCGGAGGAGCTGGGCAGGGTGCCCGAGCAGCGCTCGGGGGATCCGGCCGGCGCGGGCGCCCTGCTCGGCAACCGGTTCGAGCCGCGGCACGGCGGGCTGCCGGAGGGCGGCGGAGAGCCCGCGGCCGACGCGGACCCGCGGCAGTTGCTGCAACTGCTCGCGGCCCTGGTGGCGCGCGCGGGCGCGGCCGGGGAGCTGCGGCCGGGGGTGACGGTCGCGGACGTGGTGCTGGTGCTGACCGCCTCGGTTCCGGTGCACGCCTCGCGCGGCGTACCGGGGGCGGACCCGTACACGGCGCCCGTGTCGGCCGCGTTCGGCGGCGCGTTCCCGGCGGCGGGTGGTCAGCAGACGGACGGTCAACCCGTCGAAGGACCAGCCGACCGGCTGCTGCGGATCCTGCTGGACGGCCTTCGGGCGCGCTGATCCCACCACTCTGGTGGCCGCGGGCCCCGGAGGGCAGGGGAGTTGAGGATCAACCCGGCGTGAGCGGCTCGGCCGCGCGCCGGGTGCGGCCGCCGCCGCGCCGGTGCACCGGACGGGGCGAACACATCCTCGACGGCCCCTCGGAAGAGTGGGTCGCGGCGGTCCGGCTACCGCCCAACTCTGCGCTATGCCATCCTTTGCCCGTGGTTGGAGCCAATGTCCCGATGCGCGCCGTTCGCGCGCCCTCGGCGCCGTACAGCGGGAAACCGTGCGCTCACGCACTCCCGTGCGCTCTGCCGCACTACGGGGGCTGTCGTGGAATCTGGGGTCCGTTGTGAGCGCCGAGGAACAGAACGACTACGGCTACGGCCTCGACTTCGGCCGCTCCGGCCCGGGCGGACCGGACGGCGGGACGGGTGGCGCGGACGGGGGCCCCGGCAGGGCGGGGCACGGGCCGGGGCAGGCGCCCGGCGCGGTGCCGAGCGCGTCGGGGCAGGTGCCTGACCAGGCCGGGATGCCCAGCCGCGAGACCCTCTCCGCCTCCGACGCGTACCCGCAGACCCGCGTCCCCGGCCAGGCGCCGGCCGGCCGCGGCGGGGTGGCCCCGGAGGCCTTCGTCGACGACGGCTCCCGCGCCCGGCCGACCGTACCGGCCCCCGCCGACCCGGTGGACGGCGAGCGCCCGGCCTCCGACGCCGAGTTGACCGCCCGGGTGCGGGCCGGCGACGACGCCGCTTACGAGGAGATCTACCGCCGGCACGCCGACTCGGTGCGCCGCTACGCGCGGACCTGCTGCCGGGACAGCTTCACCGCCGAGGACCTGGCAGGCGAGGTGTTCGCCCGCACGCTGCAGGCGCTGCGGGCGGGCAAGGGGCCGGAGTTCGCCGTCCGCGCCTATCTGCTGACCGCCGTCCGCAACGTCGCCGCGGCCTGGACCCGCAGTGAGCGGCGCGAGCAACTCGTCGACGACTTCAGCACGTTCGCGCAGACCTCGGCCGCCACCGTCGACCTGGACCTGGCCGACCCGGGGGCCGACGCCTGGGCGATGGCGCTGGCCGACCAGCGCATGGTGATGCAGGCCTACGCCGAACTGCCCGAGGACGACCGGATGGTGCTCTGGCACACCGAGGTCGAACGGGAGTCCCCCAAGACCGTCGCGGTGATGCTCGGCAAGACCGCCAACGCCACCGCCGTCCAGGCGCACCGGGCCCGCGACCGGCTGGCCGCGGCCTTCCTCCAGGCCCATGTCTCGGGCAGCCAGGCCCGGGCCTGCGAGGCGTACGCCAACCGGCTCGGCGCCTACGCGCGCGGCTCGCTGCGCAAGCGGGCGTCCGCGGAGGTCGGCCGGCACCTGCGGGAGTGCGACCGGTGCACGGCCGCCTGCCTGGAGCTGTCCGAGATCAACCACAGCCTGCGGGCGCTGCTGCCCGGCGGCGTCCTGGTCTGGGTGGGGGTGGGCGGCTTCAGCGCCGCCGCTGCCGCCGTGGGCGGTGCGGCGGCGGTCGGCGGCGCGGCCGCGGGAACGGCGGCGGCCGCCGCGGGCGGCGCGGCCGGCGGGACCTCCGGGGCGACGGCAGGCGCCGCGGCCGGGTCCGCGGGTGGCGCGGCCGGCGGGAGCGGTGGCGCCGCGGCGGCGGGCGAGGGCCTGGGAATGGCGGCCAAGGCGGGCATCGCGGCCGCGGTCGCCGTGGCGGCGGCCGCCGTCGCCGCCTACGCGCTCACCGGCTCGCCCGAGCCGAAGCCGCCGCTGGCCGCGCCGCCGGCCTCCTCCCCGGCCCTACCGGCGCCGCCGCCGGTGGCACCGGTACCGAGCGCGGCGCCGCGCACCCCCGATCCGGTCCCGGTGGTGGACCCCGCGCCGAGCCCCTCCGCCACCCCGTCACCGACGCCGACGCCCTCCGTCGCACCGCGCCCGGCGCCGAAGGCCGTGCCGCCGCCCGCGCCGAGCAGCCCGGCCGCGTCCTCCCCCGCACCGGCCCCGCCCTCGCCGCGGCCGACCCGGCCGACCCCTCCGCCGCTGCCGCCGGTCCCCGTGGTGCCGACCCCGACGCCGCCCCCGGTACCCACCCCCGAGGTGCCGGTCCTGCCCACCCCGACTCCCCCGCCGCTGCCGACCCCGACCGTCACACCGCCGGCTCCGACCGACTTCTGGGCCGACCACCTGCCCGTGCTGAAGCCCGGCAACAACCGGGTGCCGGCGTCGGCCCCGAGCATCCGGCAGCGCGGCAGCGACTGGTTCTGGCAGCGCGACAGCGTCTCGATCGGCGGCACCCCCCGGGCCCACGGCATCACCGTGCACGCGCCCGCGACCACGGTGATCGACCTCAACCGCGGCTGCACGGCCTTCGACGCGGTGGCCGGGGTGGACGACATCGCCGCCTCGATCGGCGGCGTGGTCTTCTCGGTGCAGGGCGGCGACGGCCGTACCCTGTGGCGCTCGCCGCCGCTGGCCACCGGGGACGACGCGGTGCCGGTGCACGTGCCGCTGGCCGGGCAGACGTCGATCCGGCTGGTGGTCACCCCGGCGCACGGCGTCTGGTCGGCGCTGAACGTGTCCGACTGGGCCGAGGCCCGCTTCAGGTGTGCCTGAAGCGGGCCCCGGGAGGGTGCCGGCGGTCCCGGTAGGGGCCGGTCAGACGGCGCAGGAGCCGTCCGCGCAGGCCTCGCCGGCCGCGACGACCGGCACCGGCGCGGGCCGGCGCTCGCCGATCTCCTCGGCGACCTGCTCCAGTACCTTGCGGAAGGTCTCGGCGTCCTGGCCGCCCTGGACGGCCCACTTGCCCTCGAAGACGAAGGTCGGCACGGCGGTGATGCCCAGCTCGCGGGCCTCGGCGAGCTGGGCGCTCACCTCGGCGGCGCCCTCGTCGCCCGCGAGGTAGGCCGCCACCCGGTCGCCGTCCAGGCCCGCGGACACCGCCAGCCGGGTCAGCGCGGCGCGGTCGCCGACGTCCACCCCGTCGCTGAAGTGGGCCTTGAGCAGCGCCTCCTTCAGCCGGCCCTGCGCCGCCGCGCCGTACTCGGTCCCGGCGAGGTGGAGCAGCCGGTGGCCGAGGAAGGTGTTGGCGTGCAGCGCGGCGTCGAAGTCGTAGCTGATGCCTTCGGCGCGGCCCAGCTCGGCCACCCGGGCGTCCATCGCGACGGACTGCGGGCCGTAGCGCTCGGCCAGCCACGCGCGGTGCGGGCTCGCGGTGGCCGGGGCGTCCGGCACCAGCTGGTACGGCCGGTAGACCACCTCGACGTCCTCCTTGCCCGCGAAGCCGTCCAGCGCCTGCTCGAAGCGGCGCTTGCCGATGTAGCACCAGGGGCAGGCGATGTCGGAGTAGATCTCGACCTTCATGGCGGCGGTTCTCCAGGGGTGGGGAGGGCGGGTTCCGGGATAGATGAACGATGAACCATCTCGGGACATTCCCGGCGCGCGAGCGCTCCCCTCCCACCTCCTGGCAGGCCGTACGCTCCGGCGCGGAGCGTGCCCGACCGGCGCGGGACCGTGCCCGGGCGCCCCCGGCCGGCCTCCGTGGCCCGGCGGCCGGCCGGGGGTCGGCTCAGCGGTCGGCCCGGCGGCCGGCTCAGCGGTCCGGGGGCGCGGGGACGATCAGGACCGGACAGGCCGCGTGGTGGACGGCGGCCGAGCCGACCGAGCCCAGCAGCAGCCGGCCGAAGCCGCCGTTGCCCCGGGTGCCGAGCACCAGCGTGTGCTGCCGGGCCGAGGCCGCCAGCAGCACCTCGATCACGTTGCCGAGCACCACGTGCAGCGACAGCTCCCCCGCGTACGGGCGGAGCCGGGCCCGCTGCACCGCCGCCACCGCGCGGCGCAGGCCGTCCGCCATGCTCTCGACCAGCGTCTCGACGCTCTCCTGGACCAGTTCGGCCATCCCCGGCGGGTACCCGGTCGGGGCCGGGTTGACCACCGCGAGCACGTACAGCGGCAGTTCGAACCGCTCGGCCTCGGTCATCGCCCGGTCCAGGGCCCAGAGCGAACCGTCCGAGCCGTCGCACGCGGCCAGCACCCCCGGCGGACGGCCCGTCGGCGGCCGGCCGAGCACCGAGAGCAGGACGGGGACGGACGGATCCGGGCTGGCGCTGGTCACCACGGCCTCCACGGGGACGGGACGGGATGGCGTCATGATCGCCCGCCCGGGGGACGGCGCCCGCGAGCCGCGCCGAACCGGGCGCCGCCGCCCGGCCGCCCCGGCCCGGCCACCGGGGTCGTGCCACCGCGGTCGCACGCGTCGGGGTCAGGCGAAGCGGGCGGCGGGGAGGGCGGTGCGCCGGGCGAGGGGCAGGCCGGTCCAGCAGGCGCCGTGCCGCCGGGCGCGGACCCGGCGGAGCCAGAGTTCGGTGGAGACCAGCTCGGCGAGCCCGGCCAGGGTGCCGGGCGCGAGCGGCGCGTCGGGGTCGGCGCAGCGGGCCAGCCCGGCCCGGACGGCGGGGAGGTCGATCAGCCCGGCCTCGGCGAGCAGCGGAGCGTCGAAGAGCTCGGCGATGCCGTCGGCGGCGAGCCGCAGGCCCGCCCGGGCGGGGGCGGTGCGGTCGGGGCGGGGGCCGCGGCCCCAGTCGGGTGGCAGGTCCGTCCGGCCGGCCCCGGTGAGGACGGCGTGCAGCAGGGCGTGCCGGGCGCCGGGCTGGAGCCGGACGTCGTCGGGCAGCAGCCGGCTCGCCCGGACCACCTGGTTGTCCAGGAACGGCGCGTGCAGCCGCTGGCCGGGCTGCTCGGCGGCGTGCACCAGGGTGCGGAACCCGCGCGCGTGCCGGTGCAGGGCGTACCGGGCCCGGCGCACGCCCGGTGGCTCGGCGGGCGCCGGTCCGCGCGCTGCCAGCCGCAGCCGCAGCGCGACCGCGGAGAGCGCCTCGTCGGAGAGCCAGCGGGCCGCCGGTCCGGGGACGCACCAGAGCAGGTCGTCGGCCGAGCGGGCGCCCGCCGTACCGCCGCCGTCCGGGACGTGCCGCAGCGTCAGCCGGACGGCGGCGTCGTCGAGCGCGTCGGCGTAGCGGATCCGGGAGAGCCGGTGGGCCGCGCGCACCACGGTGAGCGGGGTGCGCAGCGCGCCCGCCAGGACGCCCGCCGTCACCCGGTCGGCGCCGGCCAGGGCGGCGACCGGGGGCAGCAGCTCGCGCGGGCGGCCGGCCCGGACGAGGTCGGCCAGCCGGGCCGGGTGGCCGTCCAGGACCTGGCGGGCCCCGTACCCGGTGAGGTGGTCGGTGCCGCCGGCGTCGAAGCGGGCCGCGGCGCGGGCGGCGGCGATCAGCTCCGGACCGGGCTCGTCGGTGAGGCGTCCGGCCCGCGGGTCGGCCACCAGGTCGGCGTACGGGAGGGTGTCCGGCCCGGGGGCGAGCACCGTGTGCCGCAGCCGGGGCGTGTGGGGGGCGATCGCCAGGGTGGCCGGGCCCTCGCTCTCGCCCAGGGTGACGGCGGCCAGTGGCTCGGGAGCGGACCGGCCCGGGGCGGACGCCCGGGCCCAGGAGCCCTTGACCGCGCCGTTCCTGGCCCGCGCTCCGGGTACCGCGGCCGGTCCGGCGACGGCGGGCACGGGTGCGGGGGCGGGTCCGGCGACGGGTGCGGACGGAACGGCAGCGGCGAGCAGGGCGACGGTGGCCGATGCCGTCCCGTACGAGAGGTCGACCCCCAGCCGGGCCCGGCCGGGGTCGGCGGCGCCGGCGGCGGGGGTGCGGACCCGGGACCGGACGGACTCCAGCAGGGCGCGGGTGAGTTCGCGGACGGCCGGTGCCTCGCCGCGCGGCCGCGGCCCGCCGCCGGGCTCGTCGTACGCCGCGAGGTAGGGGCGGCCGCCGCGGATCGCCAGGGTGTGCCCGGGCGGTACCCGCTGCACGCCGAGGTACGGGGTGCCGGTGCCGAGCGCCTCCGGGGACTCCGGGCAGGCGAGCCGGGCGGCGAGGTGGCCGGTGTCCAGCGGGGCGCCGATCAGATCGGCGAGCGGGAGGGCGGCGGTGGCGTACGCGGTGCCGTCGGCCCAGGGGGTGTGGAAGACGGGCCGGGCGCCGGCCAGGTCGGTGAGCAGCGCGGTGGACCGGGTGCCGGTGCGCAGGACGACGGTGTAGCTGCCGGGCCAGGTGGTGAGGTGGCGGACGGCGCCGCCGCGGGCGGCGGCGAGGCCGGCGGCGAGTTCGGCGTCGGTGGCGCCGCAGTGGCCGATGACGGCGAGCCGGGTGGTCGCGGGGGTGTCCTCGACCGGGTCGGGCGCGCCGGCACCGGTGGTGACGACGGCGGGGGCGCCGGGGCGCAGGGTGACCAGCCGGATCTCCTCGGGGCGCCAGTCGCCGACCGCCCAGAGGGGGTTGGGGCCGGTCCACAGGGGGCGCGCGGCGATCGGTGCCACCGCTCCGGGCGGCTCGTGCGCCGGGGCGCCCGCTCGGGGCGCACCCGTGCTCCAGCCCGTCAGCCACCGCATCGCGCCTCCACCGGACGAGGACCAGCACCGTGCGGCGCGTCCGCCGGCGGGCGGCCCGGCCGGGCCGTGGCGCGCCGCGGCGACCGGCCGCCGCGATCGGGCGCGCCGTCAGGAGACATCGTGCCACCGCTCGTCCGTCCCGTGACCGGAGTTGTCGTTTCCGATTCGCCGGGCGGGGCCCCCGGGGGTGCGGCGGGCACACCGGACGGTCCGGCCGGAGCGGCCGCGCGGGCCGCGTCTCGGCCGGACGGGCCGGGCCTTCCCCTCCCCGGCCCGGACCGCCCTTTCGCCGCCTTTGTCATGGCCATCGCGAGATGGCCGAAAGGCGTCGTCCGGCCCGGGAGGGCATCCGCATGCCCTCCCGGACTTCGCCGCCGTCCGCGGGGATTGAGACGGCGGCATCCCCCGGCCCGCCGGGTCCTCGACGGCGGGCCGACCCACGACCACCAGCGAATCGCCGACCAGCCGGTCGGGCCAGGGGGCACGGCCGGGCGCACATCGACACGGGACCGGAGCACAACGCTCCGGCGCGCGGCCGGCCCGATCGCCCCCGGCCATGTCCGCGCGGTCCGCCCGGGCCCGCCGGAGCGCCCGCCGCCGATCGGCGGGTGCGCGATCCCGCCATCCGGAATGCGGCCTCTTAACCCTCGGAACGCGTCCGACTACTCTAGGTACAGCAGCTACGGCCCGGTGCCGCCCGGGCCCCGCGCACAAGGCCGCAGGAGGTGCCGCCGCCACCATGACCATCAGCCCACGAGGACCGAACGAACGGCTCGGCACGCTCCTGACCCTCGCCCAGATCAGCAACGCCGGCCTGGCCCGGAGGGTCAACGACCTGGGCGCGCAAAGGGGTTTGACGCTGCGCTACGACAAGACCTCGGTGGCCCGGTGGGTCAGCAAGGGCATGGTCCCGCAGGGCCCGGTCCCGCACCTGATCGCCACCGCGATCGGCGGCAAGCTCGGCCGGCCGGTGCCGCTGGAGGAGATCGGCCTCGGCGACACCGACCCGGCGCCCGAACTCGGCCTGGCATTCCCGCGCGAGGTGTCCGAGGCGGTCCGCTCGGCCACCGACCTCTGGCGGGTCGACCTCGACCTGCGGCGCGGCCCCGGCGGCGGCCGCTGGAGCGACAGCCTGGCCGGCACCTTCTCGGTCGCCGCGTACGCGACGCCCGTCTCCCGCTGGCTGATCAACCCGGCGGACGGCTCGGTGGCCCGCGAGGCGCCGCGCACGCCCGCCGAGGCGGGCTCGTACCGGGTCGGCCACTCGGACGCCGCCAAGCTCCGCGAGGCCGCCCAGGAGGCCCGCCGCTGGGACTCCAAGTACGGCGGCGGGGACTGGCGTTCGTCGATGGTGCCGGAGTGCCTGCGGGTGGAGGCGGCGCCGCTGCTGCTGGCCTCCTACAGCGACGCGGTGGGCCGGGCACTGTTCGGTGCCACGGCCGAACTCACCCGGCTGGCCGGGTGGATGGCCTTCGACACCGGCCAGCACGAGGCCGCCCAGCGGTACTACATCCAGGCGCTTCGGCTCGCCCGCGCCGCCGCCGACGTTCCGCTCGGCGGCTACGTGCTGGCCTCGATGAGCCTGCAGGCCGGCTACCGGGGCTTCGCCGAGGAGGCGGTCGACCTCGCGCAGGCCGCGCTGGAGCGCAACCGCGGGCTGGCCACCGCCCGCACCATGAGCTTCTTCCACCTGGTCGAGGCCCGGGCCCAGGCCAAGGCCCGCAACGCCGCCGCGTGCGCGACGGCGCTCGGCGCCGCGGAGAACGCGCTGGAACGGGCGCGCGCCGGGGATCCCGATCCGGCCTGGATCGACTTCTACGCCTACGACCGCCTCGCCGCCGACGCCGCCGAGTGCTTCCGCGACCTCGGAGTGCCCTCCAAGGTCCGCCAGTTCACCCGGGAGGCGCTGGCCCGGCCCACCGAGGGGTTCGTCCGCTCCCACGGGCTGCGGCTGGTCGTCTCGGCGATGGCCGAGGCCGAGGCGGGCGACCTGGACGCGGCGGTCGCGGCCGGGGAGCGGGCCGTCGAGGTCGCCGGCCGGATCTCCTCGCAGCGCAGCCGCGAGTACGTGGTCGAGATGCTGCGCCGCCTCGAACCCTTCCAGGGGGAGCGCCGGGTGAGGGAACTGACGGAACGGGCGCGCGCGGTGATCGTCGCCCCGGCGTAGCGGGCCCGGCGGTAATTCGGATGCACCGGCGGGAGAGGCCTGGCTATCGTCTCTCTCGTCCAGGTGCGCAGGCAGAGGTTACTTCCACTCCTCATGGGCAGGTCGCGGGTTCGAGTCCCGCCGCCGGCACTCGTGCCGGTGTAGCTCAGTCGGCAGAGCAGCTTCGTCACCTCAGCCGCCATCGATCTCTGGACACCCATACCTCAATAGGTTTTCCGCACCTCCCGGTGCGACGGCAGCGGTTACTTCGTGGAGCGCCCCCAGCGGGGCGCGGTGAACCGGACAACACCACTGCCGCCACCTCGATCTCGGGAGGCACAGCGCCGGGGGTGCCCGGTGCGCAGGCGGGGGGTTACTTCGGATCTTGCGGTTCCGGGTTCGAGTCCCGGGCGTGCCGCGCGCGAGCGCGGCCGTTAGCTCAATCCGGTAGAGCACAAGGCATACACCTCCGCCGACGCCGGCCGCCGGGCCGGCACGATCTCGGGCACCCCTTCCTCCGCCGTGCCTCCTTCGCGTTCCACCAGCCAGCAGGGGGCAGCATCCACCATGTCGCGTTTCAACACCCGTACGGCCCGGCCGAGTCCGGCCTCGCCGGTACGCAGCACCGGGAAGCGCACCGTGAACCACAACGGCGGCACCGGGTTCCAGCGCGACGCCAGGTCCGAACTCTTCCTGCTGGCGGTGGCGAACCTGGTCGGCCAGGACACCTTCTACGAGAAGGGCGGCGCGCGGGACGACCGCTACACCGCGCTGGTGCGCGGACTCGCCGTCACCGACCCGGAGTGGACCACGGGCCTGCTGCGCTGGCTGCGGTCCGACGCGCACCTGCGCACGGCCGCGCTGGTCGGCGCCGCCGAGTTCACCCGGGCCCGGCTGGACGCCGGGGCGCCCGGCCACTCGCGGCAGGCCGTCGACGCCGTCCTGCAGCGCGCGGACGAGCCCGGCGAACTGCTCGCCTACTGGACGTCCCGCTACGGCCGGGCGCTGCCCAAGCCGCTCAAGCGCGGGGTCGCGGACGCCGTCCGCCGGCTGTACCACGCCCGCTCGCTGCTCAAGTACGACACCGCGTCCAAGGGCTACCGCTTCGGTGACGTGCTGGAGCTGACCCATCCCTCGCCCGACCCGGCCAAGCCGTGGCAGGGCGAGCTGTTCCGCTACGCGCTGGACCGCCGGCACCGGCCGGACGAGGCCGTCCCGCCCGCCTCCGACCGGCTGCTCGCGGCCAACCGCGAACTGCTCGCCCTGCCCGTCGAGCAGCGGCGGGCGGCGGTGACGGCCGAGGGCGGTGCCGAGCGGCTCGCCGCGGCCGGGCTGACCTGGGAGGCACTGGCCGGCTGGCTGCGGGGCCCGCTGGACGCGGCCGTCTGGTCGGCGGTCATCCCGTCCATGGGCCCGATGGCGCTGGTGCGCAACCTGCGCAACTTCGACCAGGCCGGCGTCCCGGACGAGGTCGCGGCCGAGGTGGCGCGGCGGATCGCCGACCCGGACGAGGTGCGCCGCTCCCGCCAGTTCCCGTTCCGCTACCTCGCCGCGCACCGGCACGCGCCGTCGCTGCGCTGGGGGCACGCGCTGGAGACCGCGCTCTCCCACTCGCTCGGCAACGTGCCCGCGCTGCCCGGCCGGACGCTGATCCTGGTCGACCGCTCGGGCTCGATGTTCGACCGGCCGAGCGCGCAGACCCAGCTCAACCGGGCCGACTCGGCGGCGATCTTCGGCACGGCCCTCAAGGTCCGGGCCGCCGACGCCGACCTGGTCGAGTTCGGCACCACCAGCCGGGTCGTCCGGGTCGCCCCGGGCGAGGCCGTGCTGCGGGTCCTGGACCGCTTCACCGACCTCGGCGGCACCGACACCGCCCAGGCCGTCCGCACCCACTACCGGGGCCACGACCGGGTGGTCGTCGTCACCGACGAGCAGACCGGCCGCGACCACTGGGGCGGCGACGCCCTGGCCGTCGTGCCGGCCCACGTCCCCGTCTACACCTGGAACCTGGCGGGCTACGCGCCCGGCCACGGCCCGAGCGGCGCGGCGAACCGGCACACCTTCGGCGGGCTGGGCGACGCCGCGTTCCGGCTGATCCCGCTGCTCGAAGCGGGCCGGGACGCGACCTGGCCGTGGCTGGAGCCGGACGCCCGCTGAGGCGCCCTCGACCGGCCCCGCCCACCGTGACAGCATCGGCGGGCGGGGCCGGGCCGAACGAGGAGCGAGCGGTGGCGTACGACTTCGACGTGCTGGTGGTGGGCGGCGGGATCGTCGGGCTCTCCACGGCGTACGCGCTGACCCGGGCCCGGCCCGGGCTGCGGCTGGCGCTGCTGGAGAAGGAGCCCGGCTTCGCCGCCCACCAGACCGGCCGCAACAGCGGGGTGATCCACAGCGGCGTCTACTACCGCCCCGGCTCGCTCAAGGCCCGGTACGCCGTCGCCGGGGCCACCGAGATGGTGGAGTTCTGCCGCGCCCACGGCGTCCCGTACGAGGTGACGGGCAAGCTGATCGTCGCCACCGACCCCGCCGAGCTGCCCCGGCTGCGGGCCCTCGCCGAGCGCGGCCGGGAGAACGGCATCCCGGTCGCCGAGCTGGACCGGGCCGGCATCACCGCGTACGAGCCGCAGGTGACCGGTATCGCCGGGCTGCACATCGGCACCACCGGCATCTGCGACTTCCCCGCCGTGGCCGCCGCCTACGCCCGGCTGGCCCGCGAGGCGGGCGCGGAGCTGCGCACCGGCACCGAGCTGCGGGCGGTCGCCCGCCGGCCCGACGGCGTGACCGTGCAGACCTCCACCGGCGAGCTGCGCGGCCAGGTGCTGGTGAACTGCGCGGGACTGCACAGCGACCGGATCGCCCGGCTGGCCGGCGACGACCCCGGTGTGCGGATCGTGCCGTTCCGCGGCGAGTACTACGAACTCGCCCACGAGCGAAGGGAACTGGTACGCGGCCTGGTCTACCCCGTCCCCGACCCGGCCTTCCCCTTCCTCGGCGTGCACCTGACCCGGGGCATCCACGGCGACGTGCACGTCGGCCCGAACGCGGTGCCCGCGCTGGCCCGCGAAGGGTACGACTGGCGCACCGTCCGCCCGCGCGACCTCGCCGGGACGCTCGCCTTCCCCGGCACCTGGCAGATCGCCCGCCGGCACTGGCGGTACGAGCTCGGCGAGCTGCACCGCTCGCTCTCCAAGCGGGCCTTCACCGCGGCCGTCCGGCGGCTGCTGCCCGCCGTCACCGCCGAGGACCTGGTGCCGGCCGTCGCCGGGGTCCGGGCCCAGGCGGTGGCCCGGGACGGCGCGCTGCTGGACGACTTCGCCTTCGCCGGCTTCGACCCGGACGACCCGCGCTCCACCCGCCGTCTGGTGCACGTCCTGAACGCCCCCTCCCCGGCCGCCACCGCCTCGCTGCCGATCGGCCGCGAAGTGGCCCGCCGGGCGCTGGCCGCCCTCGCAGCGGGCGGCTGAGCCGGCCCGTCCCGACCGGCCCGTCCCGACCGGCGCGCCCTGGCCGGGACGGAGCGGGGCGGACCCGGCCCGGCCCCGCGTCAGGTGCGTCACAGCCCCTGGGGCCGCACCCGGCGGCCCCGTAGAATCGGGTGATTGTGACTGCCACCGCCCCGATCCCCCAGCAATCGCCGTCCGCCCGGCTCTCCGCCGCGCCGGCCGGCTACCCCGCGCCGATGTACCCGCACCGGGCCACCGAGGCCCAGCACAGCGAGCGACGCATCCGCAGCTTCCAGCCGCGCCGGGGCCGGATGACCAACGCCCAGGCGGGCGCGCTGGACCGGGGCTGGGAGACGTACGGCATCGCGATCGACGGCAGCCCGCTGGACCTGGCGGAGCTCTTCGGCGGTCTGCCGGTCACCCTGGAGATCGGCTTCGGGATGGGCGAGACGACCGCCGCGATGGCCGCCGCCGACCCGGCGACGGGCATCCTCGCCGCCGACGTCCACACCCCCGGCCACGGCAATCTGCTCGGCCTGCTGGAGCGGGACGGCTCGCGCAACGTCCGCCCGGCCGCCGGCGACGCCGTCATCCTGCTGCGCGACATGCTGCCCGACGCCTCGCTGGCCGGCCTGCGGGTCTACTTCGCCGACCCGTGGCCGAAGCCGAAGCACCACAAGCGCCGGCTGGTCCAGGCCTCCTTCCTGGAGCTGGTGCTGCCCCGGCTGGCCCCCGGCGCGCTGGTGCACTGCGCCACCGACTGGGAGCCGTACGCCGAGCAGATGCTGGAGGTGCTCTCCGCCTCGCCCGAGCTGGAAAACCTGCACCCCGAGGGTGACGGCACCGGCTGGCTGGAGCCCGCCGACCACCCGGCCGGCAGCGTGCCCGGCTACGCTCCCCGGCCCGACTGGCGGCCGGTCACCAAGTTCGAGCGGGCCGGCATCGCCAAGGGCCACGTGGTGCACGACCTGCTCTTCCGCCGCCGCTGACCCGCCGCCGGGCTGACCACTCGGCCTGACCACCCGGCCTCACCGCCGGCCCCGGCCGCCCGGCCCACAGGGGTGGATTCGTCCCGAGTCCTCCCGGCGGGCCGGTGCCGTGGCCTACCCTGTGCCGGGTGAGCAGCCCGTCCGGCGGCTACCGGGCCACCGCCCGGGCCGTCGGCGACCGAGAGATGCCCACGCGCACCGCCGGCACCCGCGCCATCCCGGGGCCCAGGACGCGCCGGGGCCACCGGCTCACGCCCTGGCCCACCGCCGCCCCGCCGACCGCCGCCGGACCGGGGCCGCGCCCCGCCCGCTCGGTCGTGCTCTCCTCGGTCACCACCACCGCCGTCCTGGCGCTGGCCGGCTGCGGCGTGCTGATCCTCCAGCTGGTCCGCCGCCAGACCGGGACCACCGGGCTGCTGGTCGGGCTCGGCCTGGCGCTCGTCCCGCTGCCCTTCGTGCTCGGCGGCCTCGCCTGGCTCAACCAGACCGCCCGGGTGCCGCTGCGCCACATCGTGTTCTGCCTGGGCTGGGGCGCCTTCGCGGCGACCACCGTCGCGATCCTCGCCAACGGCTGGACCAGCACCTACCTCACGGCCCACCAGGGCAGTCTGGGCGAGGTGCTGGGCGCCGACCTGGTCACCCCGGTGATCGAGGAGAGCGCCAAGGGCGCCGCCCTGCTCCTCCTGCTGCTGCCGCTGGGCACCCGGATCCGGTGCCACGGCCACCGCACTGGCCGCCCGTGCGCGAGCGTGCTGCGCCGGCTGCCCGGCCCCGGCCTGCCCCTCGGCCACGGCCGCGGACCCGCCCTGCCGCACGCCCGGGGCCGGCCGCGGCCGCGCCCCTATCTGCGCCCGCTGCCCTACCTGCGGCCCTACCCGCCGACGCCCGACCGCCCGCGCGCCCGGGCCCGCCCGCGCACCCTGGCGGCCGGGGTCGTCCTCGGCGGGATCACCGCCTGCGGCTTCGCCTTCACCGAGAACGCGCTCTACCTGGGGCGGGCCTTCACCGACGACCAGCAGCAGCGACTGGACAGCATCGGCCTCGGGGAATCGCCCAGCCTGCGGGACTTCGACAGCACGGTGCAGACCTTCGTCCTGCGCGGGCTGCTCTCGCCCTTCGCCCATCCGCTGTTCACCGCGCTGACCGGGCTCGGCCTGGCCATCACCCTCACCACCGGCCGGCGCCGGCTGGCCAGGATCGCCGCCCCGGCCGGACTGCTGCTGTCGATGGTCCTGCACGGCACCTGGAACGCCGCCGCCGACCTCGGCACGCACGGCTTCCTGCTGGTGTACGCGGTGCTGATGGTGCCGTGCTTCGCCGCCCTGGTCTGCTTCGCCGCCTGGGCCAGGAGCAGGACGGCGCGGCACGCCGCTCGCCGTGCCCGGGCGCCCGCCGCGGTCCGGTGACGAACTGATTTCCCATCCGGGCGACTTCCCCGTAGGGTTGCGTTCACCGACGCGGGGTGGAGCAGCTCGGTAGCTCGCTGGGCTCATAACCCAGAGGTCGCAGGTTCAAATCCTGTCCCCGCTACTCAGTAGCACAGAGGCCCGGAGGATTCGTCCTCCGGGCCTCTCGCATGTCCGAGGTCCGGGCCCGGGGTCCGGTGACGAACTGATTTCCCATCCGGGCGACTTCCCCGTAGGGTTGCGTTCACCGACGCGGGGTGGAGCAGCTCGGTAGCTCGCTGGGCTCATAACCCAGAGGTCGCAGGTTCAAATCCTGTCCCCGCTACTCAGTAGCACAGAGGCCCGGAGGATTCGTCCTCCGGGCCTCTCGCGTGTCCGGGGCCCGGGCCCGCTCCCGGGGGCCCCGGCTCCCCGCCGCTCCCGGCCCGGTTCGGGAGCCATCCCGGAGCCGCACCGGAGCCGCCCCGAAACCGGTACGGCGGCCGCGAATAAATCCGTTGCCCCCGTTCCGAGGAGCTGCCTAAGCTGGCTGCACACTGAAGGGAGGTGATCCTGAATTGAGTTCCATCAGGATGCGTGAGGTGGCTGCTCGCTAGAGCCGCCCCTGCCTGCGCAGGACGAGGCCCAGTGCCTCCGGCAGGCGAATTCCAAGCAGTCACCCGGCCCGTGGGCTCACCGGAACATCCCCGGTGCCTCGCTGCAGCGAGGAGCAGCCCACGGGCTGTCTGCTGTTCCGGCACCGATCGGCCCGGACGGCGCCCCGGAGCGTTTGCCTCCCACCGCTCCGACGCTAGAGTCGGCGCGGGTTCCGGAGCGGAGCGGGGCGGCCACAGGGGGTAGGCGATGGCGAGGACGCGGCGGACCGGGGGCACGACGGCCCTGCGAACGGCACAACGGGGAGCGGCCGGAGCGCTGGTGGGGGTGGGAGCGCTCGGCCTGGTGCTGTTCTCCCTCGACCGGGCGCACAGCTGGCAGGCGCTGGGCGGCGGGTTGGTGGTGACCGGGGCCTCGGCGGTGCTCGGCGGCGCGCTCGGCTTCCTGTTCGGCGTGCCCCGGGCGCGCGGCGGCCCGGCCGGTGAGCCGCACGGCTCCTACGCCCCGAACACCAATCTGGAGCAGGTCTCCGACTGGCTGACCAAGGTCCTGCTCGGCGTCGGCCTGACCCAGCTCGGCTCGCTCGGCGAGCGGCTGCACCAGCTCGGCGCGGCGCTGGCCCCCGCGCTGGGCGGCGGCGAGGGCGCGGCCCCCTTCGCGGCCGCGCTGGTCCTCTACTTCCTCGTTCTCGGCTTCCTGACCGGCTGGCTGGTGACCCGGCTCGCCCTGCCCCGGGTGCTCTCCGGCGCCGACCAGGCGCTCGACCTCTTCCTGGCCGGCCAGGACCGCGACCTCCGGGGCGACAAGGTGGGCGCGGACGACCTGCGGGTCCGCGCGATGCAGCACCTGGGCCTGCTGGGCGGCAGCACCGGCCGGGCGGACGACCCGGCCCGCCTGCCGCCGTCGAACGCGACGACCGGGCCGGAGAGCGTGATGGCCGAGGTCCGGTCGACGGCCCGGCGCTCGGCGCTCACCGCGGACCGGGTCCGGGAGCTGTTCGCGGACGGCGCCGACGACCGGCGGATCCAGGCGCTCGCCCTGATGCAGGGCGATCCCGCGCTGGCCGACCTGACCAGCGTGCTGGAGGCGATCGAGCACCCGCGCTCCGGCTTCGAGCAGTACCACGCGCTGCTGGCCGCCCGGGGCCTGCTCTCCTGGCTGCCGGCCGCGCAGGCGCAGCGGCTGCGGGACGCGGTGGCCGGCCGGCTGGTGGCGCCGGACGGCATCCCGTACGGCTCCGACCGGAGCTGGCTGGCGGAGAAGATCCTCTCCCGGCTGGAGTCGCCGGCTCCGCTCCCCCCGCAGGTCACCCTCCCGCAGCAGACCGGTCCGGCCGGCCCGCCGGCCGGGCAGCCGGCCGGCCCGCCCGAGACCGACCGGCCGGAGCGGCAGCCGGGCTAGCCGCCCCGGCGCCGGCGGTCGGCGGCCCGCAGGACCAGGACCCGGCCGAGTCGCCCCGCACCGGCCGGGAGCGGGCGGACCTCGCTGGCGATCCGGCGCTCGCCCAGCGCGCGGCGCAGCCCGTCGAGGTGCCGGCAGCGCCGGCCCGCGGCGTCGTTCAGCGGGTGGACCCGGACCTCGCCGCCGGGGGCGGTCACCCGGACCAGCTCGGTCAGCGCGGCCAACTGCTGCTCGGGGCCGAAGAGTTCGGGGTAGACGAACAGCAGGAACCCGCTGAGGGTGAGCGCGAAGGTGTCGTCCGCGAACGGCAGCCGGGGCAGCGCGGCGGCCACGTACCGCTGCGGGTGGGCGGCGGCGTCCGCGGCGAACAGCCGGCGGGCCCGGTCCCAGCTGCGCAGGTAGCGGTCGGCCGGGCGGTGGTGGGACGCCGGGTACAGCTCGGGGCGGGCGGCCATCGCGGCCGCCATGGCGGCGCGGGCGGCCAGCGCGCGGGCCGCGAGCTCGGGGGCCGGCCAGGCGTACGCGGGATCGGTGGCGATCACCCGGCAGCCCAGCTCGCGTGCCTCGGCGGCGAGCCCGGCGGCGCCGCCCGGGCAGTCGAGGACCGGCCCCGGGAGGGCCGCGAGCCCGGCCCGGGTCAGGTCGAACAGCGCGCAGTACTCGTCCAGCGGGCGGGAGGTGACCGGGACGTCGGCGGCGAGGTCGGTCGGGGCGGCCATGCGGTCATCGGACCACGGGCCGGCCCCGCCCGCACCCCGGAGCGTCCGGGGCGGGGCAGGGCCGATGGGGCTGGTGGGGCCGGGCGGTGGGGCGGCGGGTGGGCCGGTCAGCGGCCGAGCAGGGCCCGGGCGGCGAGCCGGTTGACGTTGGTCAGGCCGCGCACCAGCTGCGGGGTCAGGAAGACGAACACGAAGCCCAGCAGCGAGAGCCCGGCGATCTGCAGCGGCCCCTCGACGTAGTAGACGTGCTCGACCCCGTTGCCGTCGTAGTAGTCGAACACCCGGAAGCCCCGCCAGCCGACGTACTTCGGGTAGACCCAGTGGTAGAGCGGGTAGAGCGCCAGCGTCCAGCCGACCAGCAGGAACGTCAGCGACATCACGAAGCTGAAGAGCGCCCACGGGAGCATCACCACCTGGTAGAGCACGGCCTTCCAGCCCGCCGCGTCCACCAGCCGCGCGGTGATCGCGCCCCAGCTGCCCGGCCGGCGCTCCCGGACCGGCTGCGGGCCGGGCACGTCCAGCGCCAGCATGCCGCGGACCCGGGCCCGCTCCAGCCGGCCGAAGCCCCGGGCCCCGGCGGTCAGAGCGGCCAGCACCGGCATGCCGAGCACGGTGACGAGAGTGCCGACACCGAAGGCGAACAGCGTGATGGCGAAGGCGAACCCGGCGAGGGCCACCGGCACCGCGGTGAGGGTGAAGCCGAGCTCCCGGTAGTAGTAGGACGAGAACGGCGCCCGCCAGGCGTACGGCGGCTCCTCGGTGCGCCGTACCGCGTCGTCGCGGTCGTACTCGCTGCGCTGCGTGCTGAGGCTGCTGCTCATGGCCCTCGGGTCCTTCTCGGTGGCGTGCCGGGCTGACGTCACAACCCTGTCAAAGGCCGGGCCGGGCGGACATCCGGCTCCCCCGTGAAGCGGGCCGGGGGTTAACCCCCCACCCGGGGCCACTCATGGGCGAGCAGCGAGTACTGGAAGGAGTCGCGCCAGCAGCCGTGCAGGTGCACGTCGTGCCGGATCCGGCCCTCCAGACGGAAGCCGGCCCGGATGAGCACCCGGACCGAGGCCGTGTTCTCCACATCCACCCGGGCGACCAGCCGGTGCAGCCCGAGCGGGCCGAAGGCGAAGTCGCAGAGCAGCCCGGTGATCTCGCCCGCGTAGCCGTTGCCCCAGGTGTCCGGGCGCAGCGCGTAGCCGAGGTCGGCGCTGCGGTGGCCGCCGAGCGTGAGGGCGGCGTTGCCGATCGGGACGGCGCGGGACGGGGCGTCCGCGTCGGCGCGGCGGGTGACGGCCAGCCGGTAGACCGTCCGCTCGTCCTGCTGCGCCTCCTCCAGGTACTGCTCGATCTGGTCGGCGCAGTCCTCGCGGTCACGCGGCTCGAACGGGAGGTAGCGGGTGGCCTCCCGATCGCCGAACACCGCGTACAGGGCGTCGACGTCGGCGGCGCTGTGGTGGAACTCGCGGATGGCCAGGCGGGGGCCGGTGAGTCGGACGGGGACCATGCCTGCCGACCCTACCCGGGCTTTCCGGTTACCTTACGTGACATGGAAGAAGAAGACCTGCGGCTCGCCCCGCGCACCAAAGCCGCCGAACTGCTCGCCTGGGCCCAGGCGCACGGCCACCCGCCGGTGGCCGAGGCGCCGGTGCGGGCGGTGCTGGCGCTGCTGGAGCTGGGTGAGGGCAGGATGCGTGACGGCTGGCCGGAGCTGACCTCGGACGCCGTGGAACAACTGCTGTACGAGCGGCTCTACCTGTACGTCCAGCCCGAGCCGGAGCAGGACCCGCTGGCGTACGGCGCCGCGGTGCGGCTGCTGATCGACCACCAGCGGGCGGCGAAGCGGCTGAACGCCAAGCGGCAGGAGCGGCTGCACGCGGAGGCCGAGTGGCAGGGCGAGGTGGCCGCCGGGCTGCTGCGCCGCGCCGACCTGGTGACCTGGCCCCGGCTGTACACGCTGCTGCTGCGCGCGGACGGGGTGGACCCGGCCGACGGGGCGGCGGTCCGGGCCTGGCTGGAGGCGTTCCGGGAGCTGGCGCCGGAGGACCGGGCGGCCGCCTACGAGCGGCTGGAGGCGACGGGCGCGCTGGACCCGGTGGACGACGGGGGCTGGGACGGCGCCCGGCCGCTCAGCGTCGGGATGGCCACCGACGGTGCCCGGCGGCTGCTGGAGCAGGGGCTGATGCGGCGCAGCTACCGCAACCTGGAGGAGCTCACCGCGCAGGGCCGGCCGATGCCCGACGAGCTGGCCGGGGACTTCGGGGCGTTCGAGGAGGCCGCCGTCGAGGCCGCGCTGGACCTCTTCGGCGAGTGGACGGTGCCGGGGCTGCCGCGGCTGCTGGTGGAGGAGTTCCCGGAGCTGGCCCCGGAGCCGGGCCAGGAGGAGATCGACGCGTACCTGGCGCAGCTGCCCGGGGCACCCGGCGAGGCGGAGGAGGCCGGGGAGTACGGGGACGAGTACGGGCACGAGTACGGGGACGAGGACGGCTACGCGCCCGGGGACGGGCACGTGCACGTGCACGGGTCCGCCGACCGGCCGGACGGGGCCGACGCGGCCGCCGGGGCCTGAGACGCGACGGTGCCCCGGCCGTCGTGACGACGACCGGGGCACCGCGGCGGGCTGTCAGAAGGTGACGCCGGTCAGGGGGTCACGCCGCGCTGCTCGAACCAGCTCTCCGGGTCGACCGGGGCACCGCCGCCGGGGCGCACCTCCAGGTGCAGGTGCGGGCCGGTGACGTTGCCGGTGGCCCCCACCTTGCCGAGCTGCTGGCCGGGGACGACCTTGCCGGAGCCCTTGATGATCGAGGAGAGGTGGCAGTACCAGATCTCGGTGCCGTCGGGCAGCGTCTCGACGATCCGGTAGCCGTACGACCCGGCCCAGCCGGCCGAGGTGATGGTGCCCTGGCCGACCGCGTAGACCGGGGTGCCGGTGTCGGCGGCGAAGTCCAGGCCGGTGTGCAGGTGGGCCCAGTAGGAGGCGCTCTGGCCGTAGTGGGCCGAGAGGTGGTAGTCGCGCACCGGCAGCTCGATGGCGGCGAGCTTGGCCTTCTCGGCCTCCTCGGCGGCCTGCTTGGCCTCCTGCTGCTGGGCCGCGCGCTTGACCTCGGCCTCCTTGGCGGCCTGCAGCCGGGCGCCCTCCTCGGCGGCGGTGCGCTGGCTGTCGGCCTGCTGCTGGATCCGGGCGGCGAGCGCGAGGCCCGGGTCCGCGGCGAGCGCGACCGGGGTCTCGTCCGGGACCTCGACGGCGGGGGCGGCGGCCGGGGTGGCGGAGGCGAAGCCGGTCGCCCCGAGGGTGGCGGCCACGGCGGTGACGCCGAGCAGCGGGGCGGTGCCGCGGGTCTGACGGGGCATCCGGTGCCGGTTGCTGTCGGGGGCCTGCGGCCCGGTCTCGGCGCCGGACCCGCCGAACTCGCCCGGGTGGGCGGGCGGCCAGGGGTGGTCGAGCAGCTGGGTGCCGGCGGGGGAGCCGGGCAGGTGTGCCGGAGAGTGCGACGACGCCACGGAGGCGCGCTCCTTTCCTTCCTTCGCGCCTACCGGGTTAGCTGACGGGTTCGGAGCAGGAAGGTCTCCTACGGCTGGGCCTGGGCCCGGCCGATTCACCCCAAGGAACATGGTTCCCCGGCTCCCTGGCCTGCCCGGAGGCCGGCCGGCGGGATTAGGCGACGGCGCACGGTGCCGTCTGGGTACGGCGTTACGAACCGCGCTGCGTTATCAAACGTTAATCCTAGGAGCCTCTGATTCCAAGCCGTCCGTTCGGGACAGCCGGATACTACCCGGGCGGTACGTGACCTGATGGGCGATTTGGGCGGATCGACGGCAACTGACACCACCGAACGTGAGGGGACGTCAACGAACGGCCCCCCACTTGAGTACTCCTACTCATGTGCGGCACTCCCGGCGCGGCCATCCTGGCGCCATGAACGCACCGATGCAGTCACGCACCACGGCCGCGTACCACCTCCAGGCCGTCCTCTCCTTCGCCCTCTCCGGCGGCGCCCTCGCCGTCGGCATCGCCTATCTGCCGGTCGGCGGCTGGACCCGCGCCTTCCTCGCGGTCGGCCTGCTCTACACCGTCACCTCCGCCTTCACCCTGGCCAAGGTGATCCGGGACCGGCAGGAGACCAACGAGATCGTCACCCGGGTGGACCAGGCGCGGCTGGAGAAGCTGCTCGCCGAGCACGACCCGTTCAAGGTGGAGGGGGTCTGAGCCGCGGTACCGGGGCCGCCCCCGGGGGCCGACCGGTCGAGGGCTTGACGGCTAAGGCTATTAGCCTTAGCTTTATGGCTATCGGTGCAACGCCGACAGCTCCGCGGACCGAGGAGGCCCCCATGCCCGGCACCTTCACCCCCAGCACCCAGTACCTCGACCTCCCCGGCGGCCGGCTGGCCTTCGACGACACCGAGCAGGGCGACGGCGCCCCCCTCGTCCTGCTCCCCGGGATGCTCGACAGCCGTGCCGCGTACCGGCACCTGCGCCCGCTGCTGGTGGCCGCGGGCCACCGGGTGATCACCCTGGACCTGCGCGGCTTCGGCGAGTCCTCGATCGCCTGGGACGACTACACGCCGGCCGCGATCGCCACCGACGTCCTCGCCCTGCTGGACCACCTCGGCATCGACCGCGCCACGCTGGTCGGCAACTCCTACGCCGGTGCGACGGTGGTCAAGGTGGCCGGGGACGCGCCGGAGCGGGTCGCCGGGATCGTCCTGGTGGACGCCTTCGTCGAGAACCCGCCGCCGAACGCGCTGCAGCGCGCGATGTTCGGCGTGATGGGCGTCCTGCTGGTGCACTCGCCCGCGTTCTGGGGCCTCTACCACCGCAAGATGGCGTACCCCGGTCCCAAGCCGGCCGACTTCGACGCCTACGTGGACGGACTGGTCGCCGCGATGCGCACGCCGGGCCGCAAGCAGGCCACCCGGGGCTACGTGCGCGGGGACTCCGCGCCGAACGGCTGGACCGCCGCCGTGAGCTGCCCGGCGCTGGTCCTGATGGGCACCAAGGACCCCGACTTCCCCGACCCCGAGCTGGTCGCCGACCGGCAGGCCGCCGCGCTGAACGGCCGCAAGGTGATGGTCGAGGGCTCCGGGCACTACCCGATGGCCGACCGGCCGCAGGCCACCGCCGACGCCCTGCTGCCCTTCCTCGCCGAGCTGGCCTGAGCCCGCCCTTCCGCGCCGCGCCGGCCCGAGCCCGCCCGCTACCTCGCCCACGGAGACCGCACCATGCCCCGAGTCGGACTGACCCCCGAGCAGGTCGTCGACCACGCCCTCGCCCTCATCGACGAACAGGGCCCCGAGGCCCTCACCCTGGCCGCCGTCGCCGGACGGGCCCAGGTGGCCACCCCCTCGCTGTACAAGCACGTCAGCGGCGGACTCGCCGAGCTGCGCCGGCTGATCGCCGTCCGGGTCACCGAGGAACTCGCCGACCGGCTCGCCGAGGCCGCCCTCGGCCGCGGCGGGGACGACGCCGTCGCCGCCGTCCTGCGGGCCTACCACGGCTACGCCACCGAGTACCCGCACCGGTACACCGCGCTGCCGCAGGCCCCGCAGCCGGACGACGACCTGACCAGGGCGGGCGGCCGGCTGGTCGGGGTGATCCTCGCGGTGCTCCGCGGCTACGGGCTGGAGGGCTCCGAGGCCGTCCACGCCGCCCGGACCGTCCGCTCGGTCGCCCACGGCTTCGCCTCGCTGTCGATCGGCGGCGGGTTCCAGCTCGCCGAGAACCTCTCCGACACCCAGGACCGCCTGATCACCCTCCTCACCGGCGGCCTCCGGAACTGGCCCGGGGCCTGAGCCCCGCCCCCACCGCGCGCCCGGGCTCCGTGAGTTCCCCCGGCCGGGCGCCGCACCCGGCGCACCCCGCGCGGCGGGCCGGCCGGACCACGGCGGACCACCCGGTCGGAGCGGCCGGGCAGGGCACCACCGGCGTCCGCTCCCCGGCACCGGTGCGCCGTCCGGGTCACCCTTCACCGGCATCGGAAATGAGGTATGAAGAATTGGGTGCCCGACAAGGCGACGGAAAGGCCGGGAAATCCCATGGACCTGACCTCACCGTGGCTTCCCCCCTCCGAGGACGAGAGCCGGGCCCCGCGCAGCAGCCCCACCGCGCGCAGCGCGATGCGCTGTGTCCGGTTACTGCTCGGCTGCACCACCGCCGCCGAACTCCTCGGGACCGTGCTCGCCGAGGGCCCGGGCTGGATCACCGGTGAGGGCTCCGCGCTCTACCTGCTGGACAGCGCCGGAATGCTCCGGCTCACCGCCTCGCACGGCCTGCCCGACTGGGTCCACGAGCGCTACGGCGTCATCGATCCGGCGAGCGAGCTGCCCGCCGCGATGGCCCTGCGACTGCGCCGCCCGTACCTGCTCAGCCCGGAGCGCACCAGCGTCGACTATCCCAACCGCAATGCCGGTATGGGCACCGGAATGGTCGCGCTGATCGCCCTGCCGATGATCGTCGACGAACGGCCGATCGGCGTGCTCGCCCTCGCCCTCGCCCACCGGGGCACCGTCCCCCGCCGCGATCTGGACGTGCTGGAGACGCTCGGCGACGCCTGCGCCCACCGGCTCGCCCATCTGCTCGACAGCGCGCGGGCGGGGGCCCGCCCGGCCGGGACGGCCCACCCGGGGCCCGGCGGCGAGGCCGGTACGGACGGGCGGTCCGCCGCACTGGCCCACCCGATGCTCTCGCTCGCCGTCCGGTCCGCCGGGCACGGCGCCTTCGAGCGCGATCTGGTGACCGGCGAGACCTTCTGGGACGCCACCGCCTACCGCCTGGTCGACCGCCCCGTGCCGCCCGACGGCCCGCCCACCGCACCCGACCTGGACGGGCTGGTCCACCCCGAGGACCTCCCGGACGTCCAGGCCGCCCTCGCCGAGGCACTCGCCACCGGCGGCCCGTACCGGATCGAGTACCGGGTGCCGCGCCGCGACGGCGGTGTGATCCGGATCGAGGAGACCGGCGAGGTGATGCTGGACGTGCACCGCCGGCCGGTCCGGGTCGCCGGGCTGCTGGCCGACCGGGACCGCGCGGGCGCCCCCGCGGAGGAGGCGGCCGGCGGCGGAGCGGGCGGCGCCCCGGCGGCCGGCGCCCGCTCGGCTCTGTTGCTGGCGCTCACCCGCGCGCTGTCCCGCGCGGTCACCGTCCGGGACGTGACCACCGCGGTGACCGACGTCGCCCGGCCGGCGTTCGGCGCCGCCAGCATCGTGCTCGACCTGGTCGACGAGGGCCGGCTGCTGCCCGTCTCGCACACCGTGTACGGCGGCCCGCGCCGGACCGAGCTGACCCGGCTGGCCGACCTCTCCGAGGGCGTGATGCAGCACTCGCTGGCCCGCTCCGTCCCGCTGTTCAGCGAGCCCGCCACCACCCGGCCCGGCGGCGGCGGGCCACTGACCCCGGCGTCCTGGGCGGTGCTGCCGCTGGTCGCCTCCGGGCGACAGGTCGGCTCCTGCCTGATCACCTTCTCCACCGAACGGGTCTTCGGCCGCGAGGACCGCACCCTCTACTCCGCCTTCGCCGGCATCCTGGCGCAGTCCCTGGAGCGCGCCCGGCTCTACGACACCCACCACCACCGGGCCACCGAGCTGCAGCGCGCCATGCTGCCGCGCACCCTGCCCCGGCTGCCCGGGATCGCCAGCGCCGCGCGCTACCTGCCCAGCACCGAGGGCATGCAGATCGGCGGCGACTGGTACGACCTGCTGCGGCTGCCGGACGGCCGGATCGGCCTGGTGATCGGCGACGTCCAGGGCCACAACGCCGAGGCCACCGCCGTGATGGGCCAGCTGCGCAGCGGTCTGCGCGCGTACGCCACCGACGGCCACGACCCGGCCGCCACCCTGGCCCGGACCAGCCGGCTGCTGTCCGAACTCGACACCGACCTCTTCGCCACCTGCCTCTACCTCACCCTCGACCCCGCCGACGGGACGGTCCGGGCGGCCCGGGCCGGTCACCCCTCGCCGGTCCGGATCGCGCCGGACGCCCCGGCCGTCGAGCTGGACCTGCCGGGCGGCCCGCCGCTGGGCGTGGACCCGGGGCAGCCGTACCACCTGACGGTCGGGCACCTGGCGGTCGGCGAGACGCTGCTGGTCTACACGGACGGGCTGGTCGAGGACCGCGAGGAGGACTACGACGAGTCGGTGCAGCGGATGCTCGGCGGGCTGGAGCTGTGGGCCCGGCAGGCCGGTCCGGTCCGGCTCGGCCCGGCCGCCGCCCTGGAGCGCCTCGCCGATCTGCTCACCCTCAACGTGACCGAGCGCCGCTCCCGGCCGGACGACGTCGCTCTGCTGTTGCTGCACCGGAGTTCGCCGGTTCAGTGAGCCTCCGACGCGGCCGGGGGAGCGGCCCCGGGCGGGGCGCGGCCGGGCCGGAAGCAGGTCGGATTGACGTCGTATGGACGGGATATTGACGAGATCCGGTCACTTGGCGAGATCCGTTCACACCTTCGTAGGATCATCACCCTAGAATTCGCGGCGTGACGATGACTCAGTGGTGTGCAACGGCAACCGGCGTTCTCGCCGCCCTCGCCCTCGTGGCCGCCGCCCGCTACCGCGCCGTCTCCGTCACCCAGCGCCGCCGGGCCGACCGGCAGCAGCGCGAGAACGCCCGCCTCCAGGACCAGCTCGCCGTCGAACTCGCCCGCCGGGGCAGCGAACTGGCGGCCGTCCAGCAGGAACAGGAACTCAACGCCTCCACCCAGCGGGCCTTCCTCAGCGTGGCCCGCCGGATCCTCGTGATGGCCCACGACCAGCAGGCCCTGCTCGACGAGATGGAGCGCACCCACGACGACCCGGCGCTGCTGGAGGGCCTGCTCAAGGCCGACCACGCCGCCGCCCAACAGGCCCGCCTCGCCCAGACCCTGGCCGTCCTGTGCGGCGCCCGGGCCGGGCGGCACTGGCCCGAACCGGTCTCGCTGGAGGACGTGGTGCGCGGTGCCCAGTCGCGCATCCTGCCCTTCCAGCGGGTGGTGGTCCGCAGCCGGATCGAGACCGCCGTGGTCGGCGCCGCCGCCGAGGCGCTCATCCACGCCGTGGCCGAGCTGCTGGACAACGCCACCCGCTACTCACCGCCCAGCACCCAGGTGTTCGTCACGCTGATGCCCGTCCACAACGGCGCCGTCGTCGAGATCGACGACGGCGGCGTCGGGATGCCCGAGCCGGCCGTCGCCAAGGCGGCCTCGGCGCTGGCCGGCGGCACCTCGCTGGAGGTGTCCCGCCTCGGCGAGGTACCGCAGCTGGGCCTGGCCGCGGTCGGCCGGCTCGCCGAGCAGTACGGGTTCCGGGTCACCCTCAGTTCGGCGCCCTCCCCGTACGGCGGGGTCCGGGTCGTGGTGCTGCTGCCGAACGCGCTGCTCACCGAGCCGCTCCCGCCGACCGTCCCGGGCCTCGGCCCCGACGACCCGGCGTTCCCGGCCGACCCCCACCGGAACCCGGCCTCCCCCTACCCGGGCGGACATCCGCGGACCACCGCCCACCCCCTGGTGGAGACCCCGCCGGCCGGCCCCGCCGCTCCGCCGCCGCTGCCCCGCCGGAGCCACCGGCGCGACCGCTCCAACCGCCACGCCTCGCCGGCCGCTCCCCCGCCGGCGCCCGCCCCGCCCTACCGGTCGGCGCAGGATGCCCGGGCGTTCATGGCGATGTTCCAGGCCGGCACCGCCGACGGCCGGTCGGCCGCCCGGACGCAGGCCCAGCCCCACCGTTCCCTGCCCGCTTCCCCCCAGCTCCCCCAGCGCTTCGGAGAGTTCCATGACCACCACCCCTGACCTCGGCTGGCTGCTCGCCGACATCATCTCCGTCCCCGAGGTCCAGCACGCCGTCGTGGTGTCCAACGACGGCCTGGAGATCGGCCGCAGCGCGGGCATCCTGCGCGAGGACGCCGAGCGGCTCGCCGCCGCCTGCTCGGGCCTGCAGTCGCTGGCCCGCGGCGTCGCCCAGGGCTTCGGCGGCCACGGCAGCGCCACCCGCCAGATCGTCATCGAGTACGGCGGCGGCTACCTCTTCGTGGTCGCCGCCGGGGCCGGGGCCCACCTGGCCGTGGTGACCGGCGAGGCGGTCGACGCCGGCCTGGTCGCCTACCAGATGCAGGTCCTCGTCGAGCGGATCGGCAGCCACCTCACCAGCCCGCCGCGCGTCGATCACGCGGCGGGGGGCCGGCGGTGAACGGGCCGGTCCGGCCCTATGTGATCACCGGCGGACGCAGCCGGCCCACCCGGTCCGCGCTCGCCGTCGAGAGCCTGGTCAGCGCCTTACCCGATCGGCCCGACTTCCCCGAGGACGCCCTGCTCAACCGCGAGCACCAGCGCATCCTGGACCTCTGCCGCAGCCTGCTGTCGGTCGCCGAGGTGGCCGCCTACCTCGGGCTGCCGCTCGGCGTCGTCAAGGTGCTGGTCGGCGACCTCTGGGACCTCGGCGCCGTCCAGGTGCTCCCGCCCGTCCCGCAGGCCGAACGCCTGCCCGCAACCCTCTTGGAAGAGGTGCTCGTTGGCCTCCGCCAACTCCGCTGACCCGCGCACCGCCGAGCCCTCGGCGCCGGAGCCCCAGTACCTGCCGCCGTCCGTCCAGGGCGCCGTGAAGATCCTGGTCACCGGCCCGTTCGGGGTCGGCAAGACCACCCTGGTCGGCGCACTGAGCGAGATCACGCCGCTGCGCACCGAGGAGACCATGACGGCCGCCAGCAGCGGCATCGACGACCTCACCGGGCGGCCGGGCAAGACCACCACCACGGTCGCGCTGGACTTCGGCCGGATCACGCTCAACCCCCGGCTCGCCCTCTACCTCTTCGGCACCCCCGGGCAGCAGCGGTTCTGGCCGCTCTGGGACGACCTGTCGCGCGGCGCGCTCGGCGCCATCGCGATGGTCGACCTGCGCCGCCCGGACGAGAGCTTCGACGTGCTCGGCCGGCTGGAGGAGCAGCGGATCCCGTTCGCGGTCGCCGTCAACACCTTCCCGGACACCCCGAGTTACCCCGAGGAGGAGCTGCGCTCCGCCCTCGACCTGCTGCCCGACGTACCGATCCTGTACTGCGACGCCCGGGACCGCCGGGCCGCGTACGACCTGCTGATCGACTTCGTCGACCATCTGCACTCCACCGCCGTACTGGAGCTCCAGCGATGACGACCCCCGACCCGGGCACGGCCGTTCCGCCGTCCGCCGGGCAGCTGTCCGCACCCCCCGGCTGCCCGGCGCACGCCGCCGGGACCCTGCCCGCCGGGGTGCCGCTGCCCCGGCTGTACGGCGCCGCCGTCGCCGACGACCCGCACGGCCTGTACGCCCGGCTGCGGGCCCAGTACGGCCCGGTCGCGCCGATCGAGCTGGAGCCGGGGGTCGAGGCCTGGCTCGTGCTCGGCTACCCCGAACTGCTCGAACTCACCCGCAACGAGGCGCTGTTCTCCAAGGACTCGCGCCGCTGGAGGGTCCCCGCCGAGGGCCGGCTGGCCGCCGACTCCCGGCTGCTGCCGATGACCGCCTGGCGTCCCACCCTGCTCAACCTGGACGGCGCCGAGCACCAGCGGCTGCGCGCCGCCGTCGCCGACACGCTGGCCGAGATCGACCACCGCCAGCTGCGCGAGACCACCGAGGCCGCCGCCGACGCGCTGATCGACAGCTGGGGCCCGGACGGCACCGCCGACCTGATCGCGCAGTACGCCCGCCGGCTGCCACTGCTGGTCTTCACCCAGCTGATCGGACTGCCCGCCGAGGCCGGACCGCACCTGGTCGGGCTGATCAGCCACTTCGTCGACAGCAGCAAGGACTCCGTGCGCGCCAGCGCGGAGTTCCAGGCGATCCTGGTCGACCTCGTCCGGCGCCGCCGCGCCACGCCCGGGGCCGACCTCACCTCCTGGCTGCTGGCCCACCCGGCCGCGCTCAGCGACGAGGAGGCGGTGCACCACCTGGTGGTGATGATGGTCGCGGGCAACGAGACCACCATCAACTGGACCGGCAACACCCTGCGGCTGCTGCTCACCGACCGCCGGTTCCGGGCCACCCTGACCGGCGGCCGGCTCACCGTCTCCGACGCGCTGGAGGAGGTGCTCTGGCGCGACCCGCCGACGCAGAACTTCCCCGGCCGGTGGGCGACCGGCGACACCGTCCTCGGCGGCCAGTACATCAGCGCCGGCGACATGCTCGTGCTCGGCCTGGCCGCGGCCAACGCCGACCCGGCCGCCCAGGGCGCCTCGGCCGCCGCGCACGGCTCGCTCGGCGGCAACCGGGCGCACCTGGCCTGGGGCGCCGGCAAGCACGTCTGCCCGGCCCAGCACCCGGCCCGGATCATCGTCGAGACCGCCGTCGAGACCCTGCTGCACCGCCTTCCCGATCTCCAACTGGCCGTACCACCGAGCGAGTTGGCCTGGCGCCGGTCGCCCTGGTCACGCGCCCTGGTCAGCCTGCCGGTGCTCTACAGCGCCTTCACCCCGCCCCGCCCGCCAGCCCCCGAGAGGCCGTCATGGACACCGCCGCCCCTGAGCTCGACCGACCCGGCCACCGACCCGAGCCCATCCGGCTCGACCCCTTCGGACGGGACCAGCACGGAGAGAACGCCCGGCTCCGGCAGGCCGGCCCGGCGGTCCTGGTGGAACTCCCTGGCGGGGTGGTGGTCTGGGCGATAGCCCGGCACGACACCCTCCAGGAGCTGCTCGCCGACCCCCGGGTGGGCAAGAACCCGCAGCTCTGGACCGCCTTCACCGAGGGCCGGCTGCCCGAGGGCTGGCCGCTGCTGAACTTCGTCACCGTGCCGGGCATGATCACCGTGGACGGCGAGGACCACCGGCGGCTGCGCGGCCTGGTCACCCAGGCCTTCACCCCGCGCCGGGTCGCCGAACTGCGGCCCGCCGTCGAGTCCCGCACACGGGCGCTGCTCGACGACCTCGCCGGGCTGGAGGGCCCGTTCGACCTGCGCGAGCACTTCGCCTACCCGCTGCCGATGCAGGTCATCGGCGAACTGCTGGGCCTGCCGCCCAAGCAGCAGGACGAACTGCACGAGCTCTCCGACACCCTGGTCTCCAGCTCCGCCACCCCGGCCGCCGCGATCGCCGCCCAGCGGGGGCTCCAGGCGCTGCTCGCCTCCGTGGTCGAGGCCAAGCGCGCCGAACCCGGCGACGACCTGACCACCGACCTGATCGCCGCCCGCGAGTCCGGGGACCGGCTCAGCGAGCAGGAGCTCGTCGGCACGCTGCTGCTGATGCTGGTGGCCGGGCACGAGACCACCCTCAACCTGATCACCAACGCCGTCCGCGCCCTGCTCTCGCACCCCGAGCAGCTGCGGCTGGTGCTCGACGGGGAGCAGCCGTGGTCCGCGGTGGTCGAGGAGACGCTGCGGTACGACTCGCCGGTCGGGCAGTTCCCGCTGCGGTACGCGACCGAGGACATCCCGGTGGGCGACGTGGTGATCCGGCGCGGCGAGGCGCTGCTCGCCTCCTACGCGTCCGCCGGCCGGGACGCCGCGCACTACCCGGACGCCGACCGCTTCGACGTCACCCGGCAGCCGAACCGGCATCTGTCGCTCGGCCACGGCCCGCACTTCTGCCTCGGCTCCGGACTCGCCCGGATGGAGGCGGAGACCGCGCTGCGGTACCTGTTCGACCGCTTCCCGGGGATCGCCCTGGCCGAGGGGCCCGCGCCGGAGCCGATCGGGTCGTTCATCAGCAACAGCGTGCGGACGCTGCGGGTGACGGTCTGACGCCGCCGCGGTGACCTGAGGGCGGCCGGGTCGTTGGGGGTTCCATGAAGAAACTCGCCACCCTGGCCGCCCTCACCATGGCAGGCCTCGCCCTGGCCGCCCCGGCCGCGTCGGCCACGACCTCCACCGCCACGTCGCCGGACGCCCTGGACGGGCTCTCCAGCGGCCTCACCCTCTCCCCGGGCGACCTCGCCCTGAAGGAGGCCGGCAAGCTCCCGCTGGTCGGTCACGCCGCGCAGGAGGTGGAGGCGATCGGCACCAACCAGTTGACCCACCCGGGCCTCAGCGGGCAGATCGGCTGAGCGGTCCGGCGCGGGGACCCGGCGGTCCGGGAGCTCCCCTGTGGCTCCCGGGCCCCGTGGTCTCCCGGCTCTCCCTGATCTCCCGGCTCTCCCGGCTCTCCTTCCGAAGCGGCCGCCACCGCTGCGCGCCGCTCGGGGCGCACAGCGGCCGGCGTCCGTCGCCGACTTCGCGGTCGGGTCCGGACGCCGGCTCCGGGTCAGCCCTGCGCGAGGGCGTTCAGCTCCTGGTAGGTGAGCCCGCCGTCGAGCGCGGTGTACGTCCCCTCGGAGTACACCTCCTCGGCGGCGCGGCGCACCGCCGCGTACGCCGCCCTGGCCAGGCCCGGCCCGAGGCTGACCCGGGCCACACCGAGCTTCGCCAGCTCCGGTACGGACGGTGAGCCCGGCCCGGCCAGGACGTTCAGCGGCGCCGGGACTGCGGCCACCAGGGCGGCGATCGACTCCGGGTCCGCGACCCCGGGCACGAACACGCCGTCCGCGCCGGCCGCGACGTACGCCCGCAGGCGGTCGACGGCCTCGTCCAGCCGGCCGGCCGGGTCGCCGAGCTGCTTCAGGAACACATCGGTGCGGCCGTTGACGAAGAGCGGGACGCCGGCCGTGTCGGCGGCGGCCCGGGCGGCCGCGATCCGTTCGGCCGCCTCGGCGGCGGGGCGCCCCCCGTCCTCCAGGTTCACCCCGACCGCGCCGGTGCCGAGCAGCGCGGTGACGGTCTCGCCGACCTCGGCGGCCGTCGCGCCGAAGCCGCTCTCCAGGTCCGCCGTCACCGGCAGCGCGACCGAGCGCACGATCAGCGCGGTCTGGGCCAGCACCTCGGCGCGGTCGGCCGCGTCGCCGTCCGCGCTGCCGAGCGTCCAGGAGACGCTCGCGCTGGCCGTCGCGACGGCCCGGGCACCGGCGGCGGCGACCAGCCGGGCGCCCACCGCGTCCCACACGTTGGCGAGCACCAGGGGCTCGCCGGGGCGGTGCAGGGCGTGGAGGGCTCGGGCCAGCTCGTGCTGAGTGGTCGTCATGCCGGGCACCCTACTTCGCGGCGGGGCTGAGGCGGGAGGTGACGCCGATCCGGTTCCAGGAGTTGATGGCGATGATCAGCGCGATCAGCTGGGCCAGCTCGGCCTGCTCGAAGTGCTCGGCGGCCTCCTGGTAGACGGCGTCCGGCACGTGCCCCTGGGTCAGCAGGGTGACCGACTCGGTCAGCGCGAGGGCGGCCCGCTCCTTGGCGGTGAACCAGGACGTCTCCCGCCAGGCCGGCAGGGAGAGCAGCCGGTGGTTCTGCTCGCCGTTCTTCAGGGCGTCCGTGGCGTGCATGTCGATGCAGAAGGAGCAGCCGTTGAGCATCGACGCGTGCACCTTGACCAGCTCGGCGAGGACGGGGTCGACGCCCTGCCGGGCGGCGCGGTCCAGGGCGATCATGGCCCGGTAGAACTCGGGGGCGAGGTCGGGGAGGGAGATCCGCTGCTCGGGGGCGGACACGGTGGCGTTGTCGTTCGTCGTCATACCGGCCAGCCTAGGGTCCGACTGGACTGGCTCCCTGGCACATTCGGGCCGAGAGATCGTGGGCCACTTCACGGTCGGGGCAGGCCCTCGGGGCGGCTCGCCCGAGTGTGGCACGGCGGGCGCCGGAGGGCGAGGGCCCGGACCTGCCTGGATCCGAACGATCGTGCGAGGATCGCGGGGAGGGTGGTACAGCCGGGCCGCCCGGGGTGGGCGAGGCCAGGGGGCCAGGATCGTGTGTACCGCGTTCGTCAGCATCGAACCGTCGGCATCGGTGCCCGTGCTGCTGCTGTCGGTGCGGGACGAGTACGCCGGGCGGCGGTGGTCCCCGCCGGACCACCACTGGCCCGCGCACCCGGCGGCCGTCGGCGGGCTCGACCTGGCGGCGGGCGGGACGTGGCTCGCCATCGAACCGGGGGCCGCGGTGCCCGGGGCCACGGAGCCGGGCACCGCGGGGCCGGCCGCGGCCTGTCTGCTGAACGGCTTCGGGGCCATGGCACCCGCCCGGGCCCGGCTCTCGCGCGGGGAGCTGCCGCTGATCGCCCTGCGGGACGGCGGCCTCGCCGGCGTCGACCTGGAGCGGTACGACCCGTTCCACCTCGTCCTCGCCGGCCGGGCCGGCGCACGGGTACTGAGCTGGGGCGGCAGCATCCTGGCGGAACGCGACCTGCCGGTCGGGCTGAGCGTGGTGCTCAACGACGGACCGGAGGGGCTGGCGGCGGACCGGACCGCGTCCGAACTGGTCCGCTCGCTGATGGCCGCCCGCGCCGCGCACTTCCGGGCCCGCTTCCGGGCCGCCGTCCGGCCCGCGCCGCGGCCCGGCCCCGCCACGACCGAGCAGGCCTGGGGCGCCTGGCTGCCGATCGTCTCCGGCGACGGTCTGGCGCTCGACGATCCGGCCGCGCTGGTCCAGCGGCGGGAGTTCGGCGACGGGCGGATCTGGGGCTCGTCCTCGATCTCGCTGCTCGCCTTCGGGCCCGACGGGCCGCGGTACGACTTCGGCCCGGCCCCGGTGACGGAGCCGGGCACGCCCGGCGGCTGGCGCCGGATCGGCTAGACGAGTGGAGTAACGGGCAGACTCCCCCGCCCCGGCCGGGGCGAGTCGTTCAGCCCTGCGCCCGGGCCTCCAGCCAGCGCCTCGCGAGGGTCGCGTTGACGGTGTAGAAGAACTCCGACTTGAGACCCGGCTCGCTGGTGAGCGCCTCCACCCAGGTCATCGGCCAGTTGCGGCGGTGGTAGTGCCGGTGCACCGCGCGGGTGAAGGCGGCGAGGTTGCCCTGCAGGCTCTTCTTCTCCAGGCCCAGCCGGGTGGCCAGTTCGGTGTAGCTCACCCGCGCGTCGGGCTGGGTGGCCAGCACGTCCAGCACCCGGGCCACCACCTGCACCGATCCCAGCGGCTCGATCATCAGCCGGCGGAAGTCCTCGACGGTCCACTCGACGACCGGGAGCTTGCCGGGCTCCCCGGCCGCCCCCTCCTCCGGCGCGGCCGGGGGCGCCGGAGGAGCGCCGCCCGCCCCCGCGGCCGTCGGGGCACTCGCCGTGGCGCCGGTCAGCCCGGCCAGGTAGGCGTACACCTGTGTGACGTACTGACTCGGCACCGGTACCGAGACGAACTGCGGCTGGTCGTCCTGCGACATGTGGTCCTCCCCTGGTGTGGCCGCCGGCCCTGTTCCCTGGCGACAGCCCTAATCCTGACAGACCGCCAGTCACCTTGTCCAGCCTTTACTGCCAGTTACTCCCGGCTCTTCCCGCTTCCTCTCCCGGCTACTCCATCGATTCGGTTCCACCGGCCGCCCCAGTGAGCCGCTCCCCGGGACGAACGGGAACGCACCCCTTCGGTGGCCGGTGGACGTTCCGGTCGGGGGGGGGGGGGGGGGGGGGGGGGGCCCCCCCCCCCCCCCCCCCCCCGGCCGCTCAGCCGCTCAGCCGCCGAGGATCGGCCCCAGGTCGATCCGGGCCAGCCGCTCCGGATCGGTGAGGATGTCGAGCGCGGTGACCCGGCCGTCCCGGATGGTGAACGCCATGAGCGACAGCGGCTTGCCGTCCGCGAAGGACAGCACCCCGGGCGCGCCGTTGACGAGCACCGGGCGGGCGTTCTCGGCGAAGCGGGCGAAGGTGATCGCCTGCGAGGCGACCTCGGCCGCACCGCGGCGCAGCGTGCTCGGCCGCAGGGCGCCGCCGTCCGAGCGGGCCACGATCCCGGGGTCGAGCAGTGCGAGGAGGGCGTCGAAGTCGCCGCCGCGCGCGGCGCTGAGGAAGGCGTCCACCACCTCGCGGCGGCGGTTCAGGTCGCCGTCCTGGGCGGGCGCGGCGCCCTGGACGCGGCGGCGGGCCCGGCTGGCCAGTTGGCGGGTGGAGGCGGAGGTGCGGCCGAGGATCGGCGCGATCTCGTCGAACGGGACGGCGAACAGGTCGTGCAGGACGAAGGCTAGCCGCTCCGCCGGGGCGAGCGTGTCCAGCACGATCATCAGCGCGATCCCGACCGAGTCGGCCATCAGGAGCTCCTGCTCCGGGTCCACGACGCCGAAGGCGCCGACCACCGGATCGGGCAGCCGGACCGCGCCCTCCTGCCCGTCCGGTCCGTCCAGCGGGTCCTCGCGCCGCGCGGTGCGCGAGCGCAGCAGGTCCAGGCAGACCCGGCCGACCACGGTGGTCAGCCAGGCGCCGAGGTTCTGCACGGCGCTGACGTCCGAGCGGTCCAGCTTCAGCCACGTCTCCTGGACGGCGTCCTCGGCCTCGCTGAGCGAGCCCAGCATCCGGTAGGCGACCGCCCTCAGTTGGAGCCGGTGCTCCTCGAACTGCCCGGCCAGAAATTCGTTCCCGCTCACCTGTCACATCCCCGTTCCGCGATCCGTCGGTGCAGTGAAGGACGATAACCGGCCCGGCGCGCAAGGCACTCGGGCTCCTGACGCGACGGAGGAAACGCCGTGACCGCTCGGATGAAGAACCCCGCGATGGTCCTGCCCGACGCGATGAAGGGCATCCAGAACATCTACAAGGCCATGTACCAGGGCGGCGTCCCGCCCCAGATCATGGAGCTGGTGCACCTGCGGGCCAGCCAGATCAACGGCTGCTCCGCGTGCGTCTTCGCCGGCGTGACCAACGCGAAGAAGGCCGGTGAGACCGACGAGCGCCTGCACGCCGTCGCCGCCTGGCGCGAGGCCCCCTTCTTCACCGGGGAGGAGCGCGCGGCCCTCGCCCTGACCGAGGCGGCCACCCGGCTGGCCGACCGTTCCGGCCCGGCCGTGCCGGACGCGGTCTGGGACGAGGCCGCCGACCACTTCAACGAGGAGCAGCTCTCCGCGATCATTCTGATGATCGGCCTGACCAACCTCTTCAACCGGCTGAACGCCACCATCCAGGAGCCCGCCGGCGCGACCTGGGGCTGACCGCGGTGCGGGCCCGCGCACCGGCACCGACCGCGGCGCGGGGGCCGGGGCCGCCGCCCGGCCGCCCGCGGCCACGCGATAATCCCCTACGGACACAACCCGGACGGCACAGCGCCCCGCACGGATCGGCCCTCCCCATGAGCACCACCTCCTGGACCGCGTTCGGCGGCGATCTGCACCTCGACCTCAGTGGCCGGCGGGCCGCCGGGGTCGGCCTGCGGGCGGCCCTGGAGGACGCGCTGCGGGAGGCCGTGCAGGACGGCCGGCTGGCCCCGGGGACGCGCCTGCCCTCCTCCCGGGCGCTCGGCGAGGACCTCGGGATCGCCCGCAACACCGTGGTCGAGGCGTACGGGCAGCTGACCGCCGAGGGGTGGCTCGCCTCGCGGCAGGGGTCGGGCACCACGGTGGCCGGGCGGACCGCCCCGCGGTCCGGCCGTCGCCCGGCCGAGGCGCCGCCCGAGCGCCGGACCGCCCGCCACGACCTGACGCCCGGGCGGCCGGACGTCTCGCTCTTCCCGCGCACCGCCTGGCTGACCGCCGCGCGGCGGGCGCTCGCCACCGCGCCGCACGAGGCCTTCGGCTACGGCAGCCCGCTCGGGCGGATCGAGCTGCGGCAGGCGCTCACCGACTACCTCGCCCGGGTGCGCGGCGTCCGGACCGACCCGGACCACCTGCTGATCTGCTCCGGCTTCACCCAGGGCATCGGCCTGCTCTGCGCCGCCCTGCGCGAGCGCGGTCCGGCCCGGACGCGTGGGACCCGCACCCTGGCGGTCGAGGGGTACGGGCTGCCCCCGCAGCGCGAGATGGTCCGGGCCGCGGGGCTGACCCCGGCGCCGCTGCCGGTGGACTGCGCGGGGGCCCGGACGGACCTGCTCGGCGCCCGGCGGGACGCGGCCGTCCTGCTCACCCCCGCCCACCAGTACCCGACCGGCGCCGCGCTGGCCGCCGAACGCCGGTCGGCGGCCGTCGGCTGGGCCCGCGAGCAGGACGGGTACGTGATCGAGGACGACTACGACGGCGAGTTCCGCTACGACCGGCAGCCGCTCGGGGCGATGCAGGCGCTCGACCCGGAACGGGTGGTGTACGCGGGCACCGCGGCCAAGAGCCTGGCACCCGGCCTGCGGCTGGCCTGGCTCGCCCTGCCGGACGCCCTGGTCGAGCCGGTGGCCCGGCGGAAGCAACTGGCGGACACCATGTCCCCCGTGCTGGACCAGCTGACCCTCGCCGAGCTGATCACCTCCGGCACCTACGACCGGCACGTGCGCCGCTGCCGGCTGCACTACCGGCGGCGCCGCGACGCGCTCGTGGCGGCACTGGCCGAACGCGCCCCGCACGTCCGGGTGACGGGCATCGCCGCCGGGCTCCACGCCGTGCTGCAACTGCCGCCCGGGGCGCCGACGGAGGCCGAACTGCTGGCCCGCGCCGGGGCGCTCGACCTGGCCGTCACCGGCCTCTCCTGGCACCTGGCCGACCCGGCGCTCGCCCCGGACGCCTCGCCGGCCCTGGTGGTCGGCTACGCCACACCGCCCGACCGGCTCTTCCCGGCCGCCCTGGACGCGCTCTGCGAGCTGCTGCGGACGGCCTGACCGGGCCGGTCCGGGTCGTTGAACAGCCTTATTCCACCGGCTACTTGTTCCGGTTGCCCAGCTCGAAGAGCAGCATGATGAAGCCGGCGAAGGCGTGCGTGGCGACCATGTAGATCAGCACCCGGATGCCGACCCGGCGGTTGGCCCACTTGCCGGCGTCGACGGTCTTCGGCGCGTCGGCGGCGGCCGCGACGGGAGCCGCGGCGGCGTCGGCGGTAACGGTGGTGACGGTGGTGGGATCAGCCATGGGAGATCTCCTCCAGGAGGTCCGACGGTGGGTCAGTGCGGGGCTGCGGGGCCGCCGCCGAGGCAGAGTTCGCCGCCGGGGCTCTGCAGCAGGGTGTGCACGAAGAGCAGCTCCACCCCGTCCGCCGAGTCGGCGGCGATGCAGTGCGGGGTGAGCGAGTCGAAGTGCGCGGAGTCGCCCTCGTCGAGCAGGTGGGTGCGGTCGCCGAGGGTCAGCCGCAGCCGGCCCTGCAGGACGTACAGCCACTCCTCACCGGGGTGGACCCGGACCACCGCGTCCTGCACGCCTGGGGGGACGTGCACCCGCAGCGCCTGCATCGCCCGCCCGGGCGCGCCGGCCCGGCGGTAGCCCCAGCCGCCCGCGCGACCGGGGTCGATCGCGCCGCCGCGCACCACCGGGTCCGCCTCGGCCGGGGACTCGCCGAGGAGGCCGGAGACGGAGGTGCCGTAGGCGCGGGCGAGTCCGAGCAGGACGGGCAGTGAGGGCTGGCGCCGGCCGGTCTCCAGCCGGGACAGATAAGCTGGGGAGAGTCCGACCCGGGAGGCGGCGACCTCCAGGGTGAGGCGGCTGCCGAGCCGGTGCTCGCGCAGCCTCGCGGCGAGGCCGGCGACCTCCAGGTCGTCGGTCCGGTCGCCGGGGGTGGAGGGGCCGACTGGGCTGGTGGTCATGTGACCAGTGGACACCCCGCCTGCCGTACGGGCAAGAAACTTGCCTCAGAGGCAAACCGCCGCGCATCCCCCTCGACGGGGCTGGACCGGCCCTACGGGCGGGGGATGTTCCGCAGGTTGCTCCGGGCCAGGTCGATCATGCGGCCGACCCCGCCGGAGAGCACCGTCCGCCCGGCGGCCAGCGCGAAGCCCTTCAGCTGGGCGGCCGTGATGCGCGGCGGGATGGAGAGCGCGTTGGGGTCGGTGACCACGTCCACCAGCGCCGGACCGGGCCGCTCCAGCGCCTCCGTGAGCACCTCCCGCACCCGCGCCGGGTCGGTCACGCGCTTGGCCGGGATGCCCATCGCCCGGGCGATCCCCGCGTAGTCCACGTCCCCGTTGTCGATCTCCGCCTCGGGGTAGCCGGAGACCAGCATCTCCAGCTTGATCATGCCGAGCGCGCCGTTGTTGAAGACCACCGTCTTCACCGGCAGCCGGTGGCGCACCACCGTGAGCAGTTCGCCGAGCAGCATCGAGAGCCCGCCGTCCCCGGACATCGAGACGACCTGCCGGCCGGGGCAGGCCAGCTGGGCTCCGATCGCGTGCGGCAGCGCGTTGGCCATCGAGCCGTGCAGGAAGGAGCCGATCACCCGGCGGCGGCCGTTGGGCTGGAGGTAGCGGGCGGCCCAGACGTTGTTCATGCCGGTGTCCACGGTGAACACCGCGTCGTCGGCGGCGACTTCGTCCAGCACCGAGGCGACGTACTCGGGGTGGATCGGCAGGTGCTTCTCGATGTCCCGGGTGTAGGCGCCGACGACGTCCTCCAGCGAGCGGCAGTGCTTGTCCAGCAGCTCGTCCAGGAAGGCGCGGTCGTCCCTGGGCTCCAGCAGCGGCAGGACCGCGCGCAGGGTGGCCGAGACGTCGCCGTGGACGGCCAGCTCCAGCGGGGTGCGGCGGCCGAGCCGGGTGGCGTCGTGGTCCACCTGGACGGTGCGGGCCTGCGGGAGGAAGGAGTCGTAGGGGAAGTCGGTGCCGAGCAGCACGACCAGGTCGGCGGAGTGCAGCGCCTCGTGGCAGGCGCCGTAGCCGAGCAGGCCGCTCATGCCGACGTCGAACGGATTGTCGAACTGGATCCATTCCTTGCCGCGCAGGGAGTGCCCGACCGGCGCGTTCAGGGCCTGCGCGACCGCCATCACCTCGGCGTGCGCCCCGCGGACGCCCGCGCCGCAGAACAGGGTGACCTTGCGGGCCCCGTTGAGGGCGCGGGCGAGCGCCCGGACCTGGTCCCAGGGCGGCGCCGCGACCGCCTGCTCGGTGAGGAAGTGGCTGCTGCCGGTCGGCCCGGCGGCCGGCAGCGCGGCGATGTCGCCGGGGAAGGCCAGGACGGAGACGCCGTGCGCGCCCAGCGCGTGCTGGATCGCGATCCGCAGCAGCCGGGGCAGCTGCGCGGGCGTGGACACCGTCTCGCACCAGCTGCTGCAGTCGGTGAACACCCGCTCGGGGTGGGTCTCCTGGAAGAAGCCGGTGCCGATCTGCCCGGACGGGATGTGCGAGGCCAGCGCCAGCACCGGCAGGCCGCTGCGCTGGGCGTCGTACAGGCCCTGGATCAGATGGGTGTTGCCGGGCCCGCAGGAGCCCGCGCAGACGGCCAGCCGCCCGCTCAGCTCGGCCTCGGCGGCCGCCGCGAAGGCGCCGGCCTCCTCGTTGCGGACGTGCACCCAGCTGATCCCCTCGGCCCGGCGGATGGCGTCCACCACCGGGTTGAGGCTGTCCCCCACCACGCCGTAGACCCGCTCCACCCCGGCCTGCCGGAGCACCTCGACCATCTGCTCGGCCACACTCACCACGGGGCGCTCCTTCACCGGCCGCCGGTTGCCACGGGACACCTGCACCCTCCGGCGGAGCGCCCCGCGCCGCACCCCGGCCGGGGCCGAAGGGGTGACGGGCGGGGCCGGGCGTCACTCGGCCGCGAGGTGCTCCGGCCCGGGGCCCAGGGTGCCGCCGATCACCCCGGCCTGCGGCTGGCGCCGGGCCGGCTCGCGGCCCGGCGGCTGGCTGCACCGCTCCTGGGCGGGCGGCACGGTGGTCGGCAGGGTGACCGGCGACCCGACCTTCACCTGCACCCCCTCGCCGTCGTGGCGCAGGTGGATCACCTCGCCGCGGCGCAGCGTGTACGTCGTGCCCGCGTGGGTGATCCGCACCCCGAGCAGCTGGCCGCGCACCATCAGCGAGAAGCTCAGCCGCATCAGCCCGGGTGGCAGCCGGGGCCGGAAGGAGAGTGCCTCGCCGTGGTCCCGCAACCCGCCGAACCCGGCCACCAGGGCGATGCAGGCCCCGGCCAGCGAGGCCATGTGCAGACCGTCGCCGGTGTTGCCGCCGAGGTCGTGCAGGTCCATCAGGGCGGCTTCGGCGGTGTAGTCGAACGCGAGGTCCAGCTGTCCGACCTCGGCCGCGATCACCGCCTGGGTGCAGGCGGACAGCGAGGAGTCGCGGACGGTCAGCCGCTCGTAGTAGGCGAAGTTGCGGGCCTTCTGCTCGTCGGTGAACGCGTCCCCGCGCACCTGCATGGCGAGCACCAGGTCGGCCTGCTTCACCACCTGCTTGCGGTACAGGTCGAAGTACGGATAGTGCAGCAGCAGCGGGTAGTTCTGCGCCGGGGTGTGCTCGAAGTCCCAGACCTGGTGGTCGGTGAAGCCGTCGGCCTGCGGGTGGACGCCGAGGTTCTCGTCGTACGGGACGAACATCGCGGCGGCGGCGTCCCGCCAGGCGGCGGTCTCCTCGGTGTCCACCCCGAGCGCGGCCGCCTCGTGCGGGTGCCGGGCGGCGGCCTCGGCGGCGGCACGCAGGTTGCTCTGCGCCATCAGGTTGGTGAACACGTTGTTGTCGGCGACGGCGCTGTACTCGTCCGGGCCGGTGACGCCCTCGATGCGGAAGTTGCCGGCCGCGTCGTGGTGGCCGAGCGAGCGCCACATCCGGGCCGTCTCGACCAGCAGCTCCAGCCCGTACTCGCGCTCGAACTCGACGTCCCCGGTGGCCCGCACGTAGCGGGCGACGGCGGCCGCGATGTCCGCGCCGATGTGGAACGCCGCCGTACCGGCCGGCCAGTAGCCGGAGCACTCCTCGCCGCGGATCGTCCGCCAGGGGAACACCGCTCCGGCGAGGCCGAGTTGGACCGCGCGCTCGCGGGCCAGCGGCAGCGTGGTGTGCCGCCAGCGCAGCGCCTGGTTGACGGCGCTCGGCAGGCAGTAGGTGAGCACCGGCAGGACGAAGGTCTCGGTGTCCCAGAAGCTGTGCCCGTCATAGCCCGGGCCGGTCAGCCCCTTGGCGGGGATGGCCCGTTCCTCGCTGCGGGCACCGGCCTGGAGGACGTGGAAGACGGCGAACCGGACGGCCTGCTGGAGCTCGACGTCGCCCTCGACCTCGATGTCGCTGGTCTCCCAGAACTCCTCCAGGAACCCGGCCTGTTCGGTCACCAGGCCGTCCCAGCCGGTGTACCGGGCGGCGGTCAGCGCGGCCTCCACCTGGTCCCGCACGGCGGGCAGCGAGCGGGTCGCGGACCAGCCGTAGGACATGAACTTCACCAGCCGCAGCTTCTCGCCCGGTTCGAGCAGGGTGGTGACGCTGATCCGGCAGTTGTCCGCCTCGGCCTCGGCGACGGTGTCCAGCCGGTCCGGGCCGTCGATGATGTGGTCCATCCCGGCCGCGACCCGGATGCCGCTGTAGCGGGTCCGGTGCACCAGGACGGCCTTGGTGCCGCCCGCGTGGTGCGCCTCGGCGAGCAGCGGCGCCTCCAGCACGGCGGAGGCCCGCGGGTCGCTCTCGGCGCCGCCGGGCAGCTGCTCGTTGGCGACCAGCTCCGACTGCAGGACGATCCGGACCGGACCGTCCACCGCCTCCACGGTGTACTCCACGGCGGCGATCGCCCGCTGGGTGAGGGAGACCAGCCGGGTCGAGTGCACCTTGATGGTCCGACCGGCCGGGGAGGTCCACTCCGCCTCGCGCCGCAGCAGCCCGGTCCGGAAGTCCAACCAGCGCCGGTGGCTGAGCAGTTCGCCGTAGCGCAGGTCGAAGGGCTCGTCGTCCACCAGCAGCCGGATGATCTTGCCGTTGGTCACGTTGATGACGCTCTGGCTGGACTCCGGGTAGCCGTAGCCGCCCTCGCCGTACGGCAGCGGCCGCAGCTCGAAGACGCCGTTCAGATAGGTGCCGGGCAGGCCGTGCGGCTCGCCCTCGTCCAGGTTGGCGCGCAGGCCGATGTGGCCGTTGGAGAGCGCGAAGACGGACTCGGCGCGGGCCATCGCACCCAGGTCGAGGCCCTGTTCGGTGATCTGCCAGGGATCGACGGCGAAGTTGTCCAGCCCGGTCATGCCGCACCTCCTTCGAGCAGCTCGGCGAGGTCGGCGACGACCACGGTGGCGCCGTGGCGGCGCAGTTCGTCGGCCTGGCCGGTGCGGTCCACGCCCACCACCGTGCCGAAGCCGCCGGCCCGGCCGGAGGCGACCCCGGCGAGCGCGTCCTCGAAGACCGCGGCGTGCGCGGGCTCGACGCCCAGGGCCCGGGCGGCGGCCAGGTAGGTGTCCGGCGCGGGCTTGCCCGGCAGGCCGTCCCGCTTCGCCACCACGCCGTCCACGACCACCTCGAACAGCTCCTCGATGCCGGCGGCGCGCAGCACGTCCCGGCAGTTGGCGCTGGAGGAGACCACCGCAGCGGGCAGCCCGAGCCCGCGCAGCCGCCGCACGTAGGCGACCGAACCGTCGTACGGCTGGACGCCCTGCTCGCGGATCATCCGCAGCACGGTCTCGTTCTTGGCCAGGCTGACGCCGTGCACGGTGCGGGCACCGGGCGGGTCGGCGTCGGTGCCCTCGGGGAGGTCGATGCCCCGGCTGTGCAGGAAGGCCCGGGTGCCGTCGAGTCTCGGGCGGCCGTCGACGTGGGTGTCGTAGTCGGTCACGGCGTCGAAGGGGACGAACTGCCCACCGGTGCGGGCCGCTTCGGCGCGCAGGAAGGCGTCGAAGGTGTCCTTCCAGGCCGCCGCGTGCACCTTGGCGGTCTGAGTGAGCACCCCGTCGAGGTCGAAGAGGAAAGCGCGGATGTCGTCCGGAAGCCCCAGCATGGGTGCAGTCTTACCCGCGAAACCGGGGAAGCCTCCCATTCCCGGCGGCGCGTCGCGGGAACGGGAGGCTTCCGGGGGCACCGCGGCTACGGGGCGCTACGGCGTGATTACGGCGCGGTGGGCTACGGCGCGGTGGGCGAGGCGATCACCGCGAAGACGGCGCCCTGCGGGTCCTGGACGACGGCCATCCGCCCGGCCGCCATGTCGAACGGCGGCTGGAGCACCGAACCGCCGCCCCCGACCAGGGCGTCCACGGTGGAGTCGGTGTCGTCCACCGAGAAGTAGGTCAGCCAGTGCGGGGGCGTGCCGGGCGGCAGGTAGTCCGGGAGCCGCTGCATGCCGCCCACCGAGCGGTCGCCGACACTCAGCGAGTAGTACCCCTCCACGCTCTCCAGGGCGGCCGGGCTCAGGCCCAGCGCCCGCTGGTAGAACGCCCCGGCCGCGTCGGTGTCGGTGGTGTTGAGCTCGTTCCAGACCAGCGCGCCGGGCTCGTTCACGACGCCCGCGCCGATGAAGTCGACCTTCTGCCAGACGCCGAACACCCCGCCGGTCGGGTCCGCCGCGACCAGCATCCGGCCGACGGTGCCGACGTCCATCACCGGGTACAGGATCGTGCCGCCGCTCTCGGCGACGGACCGGGCGGCGGCGTCGGCGTCGTCCGAGGCCAGGTAGGTGGTCCAGCCGACGGGCGGGAGGGGCTGGCCCTCGGGCGCCATCTGCGCCATGATCCCGGCCACCGGCTTCCCGTTCAGCGCGCACACGGCGTAGCCGCCGAACTCGGGCGGGCCGACCTCCCCCTGCCAGCCGAACAGGTCGCGGTAGAAGTCGAGGGCGGCCTGCTGGTCGCTCGCCATCAGGTCGATCCAGCACGGGGTGCCGGGCGCGTACGGAGCGGTCACTTCGGGCATTGCTGGGCCTCCGGGAGTACGGGTTCCTCGTCCTCCGCCACGACCGGCCGGGGTGCCCGGGCCCCGGGCCGCGACGCGGGCGGAGGCCCGGGCGACGGCGCGACCGGCGGGCGGTACACCGCCCACCTTCACCGGGCCACCGCGATCCCGCCACCGGACGGCGACCCGGCGGGCCACCCGGACGCGGGCGGCGGACGGGGGCCGCCGCGGGCGCTCTCGCGCCGGTCGGGTCAGCCGTAGGAGACGTCGGCGCAGATGTCCTCGTCCGCCGAGCGGGCGTCGTTGGTCACGCTGGTGGGCAGCGGGGCCGGCACCGAGGGGGCGGCCGCGGCGCCGGGGGCCGCGGCGGTACCGGGGGCGGCCGCGCCACCGCCGTTCGCCGCCGCGAAGTCCTTGCCGACGATCACGGTGATGCCGGCCGACTTGGCCGCCTCGACGGTGGCCCCCGGGAACAGCTCGGCGACCTTCTCGGCGTTGGCCTTCTGCCCGGAGCCGTACTCGATCATCGTGGTCGCGTACTTGGTGCTGGCCGCCGGGCCGGCCTTGGTGGCGGTGAACTTGGCCGCCTTGAGCGCCTCGCTCGCCTTGCCGTCCAGCCCGGTGGTGGTGGTGCCGTTGTAGACGGACACCTTGACCGCGGCGTTGCCCGGGTCGGAGGCCGCGGCGGGCGGCGTGGTCGGCGCCGCCGGAGCGCTCGGCGAGCCGGCGTCGGTCGGTGCGGCCGGCGCGTCGGTCTGCTGGCCGGTGGCGTTCTGACCGTCGATGGTCCGGTCGGCCTTGAGGGCGTCCCAGAGCTTGTTGGCGTCCGGCTGGATGATGTCGATGTTCTTGTCCTGGGTGCGGTAGCGCCAGGGCAGCGTCACGAACTTGAGCTCGTGCATGTCGATGTTCTTCAGCGAGAGGCCGAAGGAGAGCAGCTTGTCGGCGGAGCCGAGGCCCGGGTCCACGGTCATCGACTTGGTGGCGGCGTCCGCGAGCGGGAGCAGCGTGGTGGGGTTGAGGCCCTGGCTCTTGATGCTGGAGGCGAGCGAGCCGAGGAAGGCCTGCTGCCGCTTCATCCGGCCGATGTCGGAGCCGTCCCCGATGCCGTACCGCAGCCGGACGAAGTTCAGCGCCTGCTGGCCCTCGACCTTCTGCTTGCCCTGCGGCAGGACGACGGCACCCTTCTTGGGGAGCTTGGGGTTGATGTCGTTCTCGTAGATCGGCTTCGGCAGGCAGACGTCGACCCCGTTGACGGCCTTCGTCATCGCGGAGAAGCCCTGGAAGTCCACCACGATGGTGTGGTCCACCCGGATGCCGGTGAGCTTCTCCACCGTGTTCTGGGTGCAGGCGGGGTTGCCGTCGTCGCTCTCGCCCTTCGAGAACGCCGCGTTGAACAGGTCGCTGGTGGCGGCCTTGGTCCACTTGCCGTCCGGGAGCTTGCAGGACGGGATCGCCACCATGGCGTTGCGGGGGATGGAGATCCCGACGGCGTGCTTGTGGTCCGCGTAGACGTGCAGCAGGATCGTGGTGTCCGAGCGGGCGCCGCCGTCCTCGCCGCCGCCCAGGTCGGCGTTGTTCTTGCCGCGGCTGTCCGAGCCGATCAGCAGGACGTTGACCGGCTTGTTGCCGTCCGCGTCGGCCTGCGCCTCCGGCGGCCGGTCGCCGGCTATCGCGTCCGCGTCGAAGGTCTTGATGTTGGCGTTGAGCTTGAGGTAGATCGCGCCGCCCGCGCCGGCCATCAGCACCAGCACACCGGCCGCCGACCAGGCGACGATCTTCTTCACGTTCTTCTTCGGCTTGCGGCTGTTGCGGGCCGCCGCCCGGCCGCCGCCGGCCGCGGCCCCACCGGCGCCGGCCGCGCCGGCCGCCCGGCCCCCGTTGCCCTGCGCCGCGCGCCGCGCCTGCGCCCGGCCCCCGGCCCGCGGCTGCGGCACCCCGCCGTCGCCGTCCTCGGCCGTGAGCGCGCCGGGCGCGTCGTCACCACGAGCCGGGCCCTCGCCCCACTGACCTGACATCCGTGTACCTTTCACCGGCCGACGCGACGCCCCACGACCGGGCACTCCGCATACAAGAAGGACGGTCCGGGCCGCCCCCAGGTTGCACATACGAAGGTCGTAATGACCGACGAACGCCCCCGCGACCCTTCCCACCCCGTCCCCCGGAGCCCCCGCAGGCACCACAAGCCCCTGTCGGAGCATACAAGCCGGTCGTATTATTCCAGCCGCCTCGCCCACCCCCATCCCCCGACCAGAACCCCACCCCCATCTCCCCCGGCCCCCAGGGCACTTCGGCCGCCAGGGGGATCGCGCCGCTCCGGAGGTGCCCGGCCGTACGTGCGCGACCTCGGCGTCCGCCCGCCGAACCACGACGCCCCCGCCCGTGAGTCCGGGCGAGGGCGTCCCATCACGTCCGGGCTCAGCGCGGTCGAACGGCGGCAACCGCGTCGGTGTACTGCTCGGTTGTCAGATCATCTTCGGCGATGCCGAACCCGGTGAGAACGGATCGAACGACGGCGAGCGCCGGCACGAGGTCGTCCTCGGCCATCGCGATGGTCTCCAGCTCGATGAAGGTCCCGTCGATCTCGGGCACCCGGACCAGCGTGGCCAGGAACCGGCGGCCCTCGTGCTGGAAGTCGTAGTTGCGGCAGCGCTTCTCGAAGGCGATGCGCGGAACGAACCCGAGCCCACGGATGATCTCCCGCATGGCCCCGGCGTCCTCAACGCGGGTCTCCGCCTCGGGCTTGGATCCGGAGGCTTCGTCGACGCGGGCGCCCTTGTAGGTGAGGACGGTGCGGGTGTCATCCGGGCCGTGCACCGTGCGGATCCGCAGCTCCCGGTCGGTGCCCATGAGCGAGCCGTCGGGTGCGTCGTAGTAGGCGTCGCGGTACACCTCCGCCCGACCGGGCCCGTACCGGTCCTCCAACTGCCGGAGAACCGATTCAGGGTCGCGCACCACGGCCTTGAGCTCCGCCTCGATCGCCACTGCTGCCCCTTCGTCAGATCATCCGCTCCGCACCGTCCACCATGGCATCGAACTCGCGACGCCACCCCCGGTACAGCGGGCCGTACGGGGTGGCCAGCACCTTATAGGTTGCCGACTCGTGGCCCTCCCAATCGGTGTCGAAGGAGCTCACGTAGAGCGTCTTGTCGAGCCGAATCACACGCCACACGGGCAGGGTGCGGTAGCGGTAGACCTCCACGTGGCCGACTTTTGCGAGCTCCCGCAGTCGGGCTTCGGCAAGGCGGACCCCGCCGGACAGCGACTCGGGCGACTCCCCGATCTCCGCAGCCCGGCGGATCAGCGCAGGCGAGTCCGGATCCAGCAGCAGGACACGAAGGCGGAGCGGTTCGTCTCCGTCCCGGTCCAGGTGCGGCCGAAGAAGGGAGTCCCGAAGGGCCAGCAGCCCCAGACCGCGGACAGCGAGGATGTCGAGCTCCGTCGCCGACCGGGCCGAGCCTCGGATCTCCGCAGCAGCGGCCGCCTGGTCGGAATAGACGCGGACGATCTCGGGAAACGCCGCGAGGTCGAACGCGGCGCCCGGAGCCCGGTTCTCCCGGCGCGGTGCCAGGCCCAGCTGTCGGCGGGCATCATTCGGCATGTTCAGCCCGTCGGCGATGCGCTCGAAGACGTCGAGGCGGACGACCTCGCGCCGGCCGTTGATGATCTCGTTGACCCTGGCCTGCGTCATGCCGACCTGTACGGCGATGCGGGCCTGACTGGCGCCACTGCGATGCTGCACGTAGCGGAAGAGGCTGCCCATGTCGCGGTCGTGGAGTGCGGCGCGGATCTGGCTGGTCTGCCACGCCGTCTCGGGCAGAGCAATCGGTTCGAGTGCGGTCCCCATGGCGGTCCCGTCGTCGGGGCTATCTCACGGTGAGATTACCGTCTGGGTATCGTGATTGATGACCTGTCGGCCGACGCTTGGAGTGTGCCGACCCCCACCGCTTCACCCCGGCCGAGACCGGTGAGGCGCCTTTCTCGACCCGTTGACGAAGACCGTGCGAACGCGCAGCTGAGAAGGTCCGTAGCCGCACTGGCCGCCCTCCCCTCAAGCCTCCTCGCACGGGCCGGAATCCGCACCGGCCGGACCGACCGGGTGCCGACCGCCGTCGGCTTCGTGCGGGCGGTCGGCACCACCAGGAAGTCCATCTGCACCGTCGACAACAGGAGGTACCGATGTTCGCTCACTCCGACCGGCTCCCGACCGGGACACCGCTGCCGAACGGGATCGCCACGCTCGCCCCGTGGGGAGTCCGCCGGATGGCCCCTTACCCGGCACATGCCCTGCGCTACGACCGGGTCGAACTGGACCCCGTCACCCAGACCGGTCGCTACTTCGACGCCACCGGCCGGGTCATGGAAATGCCCGGCCACGGCACCAGCACCGGCACCACTCCGTCGACCAACACGGGCAACCCGTCCGACGGCTCCGGGCCCGGCGGGTCCGGCGGCGGGGACCAGGACACCGGCAACGACACCGATCAGTGATCGATCCGGGTCCGGTTCTGGTCGTCACCAATCTGGATGACCCCACGACCGATTTGGTGATTGACGCGCTGCACGACCGGGGTCTCCCGATCGTGCGGTTCGACTCCGGGGACTTCCCCACCACCTTGTCATTCGCGGCCACCATCACGCCTCACGGCATCGAAGGCTCACTCACGACGCCCACCCGTACGGCGGGGCTGTCCAACATCCGCTCCCTGTACTATCGCCGGCCGTCCGGCTTCGCCTTTCCCCACCTCGACGAGCAGTCCGCCCGATTCGCCGTCACGCAGGCCCGCTACGGCCTCGGCGGCGTCATGGCCTCGCTGCCGGGCTGCCTGTACGTGAACCACCCGCACCGCATCGGTGACGCCGAGTTCAAGCCCTCCGGCCTGGCAGTCGCCGCCGAGTGCGGCTTCCTGCTTCCGGCCACCCTGATCACCTCCGAGCCCGCCACCGCACGGACCTTCATCAGGCGCGTCGGCCCCGTCATCTACAAACCGCTGTCCACACCGCTCTACCGGATCGACGGCGTCTCGTGCACGGTCGAGGTCGCCGACGTTACCGTCGACGAGATCGACGACGCCGTGGCCGGCACAGCCCATCTGTTCCAGCAGCGCATCGACAAGATCGCCGACGTCCGGGTGACCGTCATGGGCGACCAGGTGTTCTGCGTCCGCATCGACTCGAACCTGCTGGACTGGCGCACCGACTACACCCGACTGACGTACTCGGTGGTCCTCCCACCCGTCGGCCTGGACCGACAACTGCGCGCCTACCTGGACCGCTTCGGGCTGGTCTTCGGTGCTTTCGACTTCGCGATCGACCAGCACGGGCGATGGTGGTTCCTGGAGTGCAATCCGTCCGGACAGTGGGCGTGGCTCGAACCGGAAACAGGGCTGCCCATGGTCACGGCGATGGCGGACCTGCTGGAGAGGAGGACCGGATGACCACTGATGCCGATCTGCGCAAGCGGCTCGCCGCCGGCCTCGCCGACACCGGCCACCTGCGAACCGGCCCATGGCGTCGGGCGGTCGAGGCCGTACCCCGCCACGAGTTCCTCCGCGGTGGATACTTCGAGCCCGTTCCGGGCTCGGCCCCGACCGCCTGGCGGCCGGTCATGCCGGGCGCCGAGGACTGGCTGGAGCGCTGCTACGGGGACGACTCACTGGTGACCCAGATCGCCGGCACGATCGTGCCGGGCGACATCCGCGGCGAGATCCTGCGCACCCCCACCTCGTCGAGCACCATGCCGAGCCTGGTGGTCCGGATGCTCGAAAACCTTCAGGTCGAGACCGGCCACCGGGTCGTCGAGATCGGCACCGGCACCGGCTATTCGACCGCGCTCCTGTGCCACCGGCTCGGTGACGGCCTCGTGACCTCCGTCGAGGTCGACCCGGATGTGAGCCTGCGGGCCAGGAACGCCCTCGGAGCCTGCGGCTTCCGGCCGGACCTGGTGGTGGGGGACGGTCTGGTCGGACACAAGGACGGGGCACCCTACGACCGGACGATCGCCACGTGCGGGGTGCTGGAGGTACCGCTGGAGTGGATCGAGCAGACCCGCCCGGGTGGCATCATCCTGGCCACCGTCTGCGGATGGCTGTACTCCTCCGAGGTGGCCCGCCTGACCGTACGGGAGGACGGGACAGCCGTCGGCCGCTTCCTGGGCGGACAGATCTCCTTCATGCTCGCCCGCACCCAGCTCCCGCCCCCGCTCGGCATCCTGCCCGACCTGGACGACGGCGAGGAGCGCGAGGCCACGCACGGGGCGGAGGTGCTGGACGACTGGACCGCCCGGTTTGTCGCCCAGATCGCCGCACCCCGGACCCAGCGCATCACCCTCACCCGCGACGGCCGGGTCGAGCACGTGCTGCTCGACGTCGAGGCCGGCGCATGGGCGGCGCTGGGCGAGGACGGAGGTCAGGGGACAGTCCGGCAGGGCGGGCCGGTCCGGATCTGGGACGAGGTGGAGGAGCACCTCACCCGCTGGTCCAACGACGGTGCTCCGTCGTTGGACCGGTTCGAGATCAGCGTCTCCCCAGAGCGGCAGACGATCACCTGGCCGACCTGCTAGACCGCCGAGCCCCCGAGGAGAGGACTCGGCGGCGGGCACGGCAGAACCGCCGGCCCGTCAGCTCCACCGACACGCGAGGCCCCGGTCAGACGGTGTCTGACCGGGGCCTTCACGGGTGGGCCGCCAGGGGCTCGAACCCTGAACCTACGGATTAAAAGTCCGCAGCTCTGCCAATTGAGCTAGCGGCCCGTCGGCCGCCCCGTGCGGGGCGGGCCAGGGCGATCCTACCCGTTGGCGCCCACGCCTCCGCCAGTGGATTGTGCGGACGCGCCGGGCTCAGCGGGCGGCGGGGACGGGTGGGGTGCGGACGAGCGGGGTGTCCTGGGCGGGCGGGGTGTAGTGGGCGGCGCGGACGCGGCGGAGCCAGGCCTCGGCGGGGCGCGGGTCCGGCGCCGGGGGGAGGGCGCCGGGGCGGGCGAAGCGTTCGGCGGCGGCGGCGAGCAGCGGCTCGGCGGCGGCGGGGTGTTCGGCGATGCGGTCGCCGAGCGCGCGCACCCGCTCCGGGTCGGGCAGCCGGACGACGTTCTCGCCCGTCTCGTGGAGCCGGACGCCCTGCTCGGTGAGCCGGACCAGGTGGCGGGCGTGCTTGGCGGCCCGGCGGAGACCGGCCGGGTCCGCGGTGTCGCGGCCGAGCAGCTTGCGGAACTGCTGGTCGGCGTAGCCGAGATAGGAGTTCCGGACGGCCGTGGCGCTCAGGAAGGAGCCGCGGATCGCGATCAGCTCCTCGCCCAGCGGGCTGCGCACCTCGTACAGGTCCGCCGGCAGCCAGACCAGTTCGGAGGCGGTCGGATTGCAGGTGAGCGCCAGGCGGCACCATTTGGCGGCCTCGTGCAGGGTGGTGTCGGGCTCGGTGGTGACCTGGGACTCCGCCGGGCGGTGCAGGCCGTGGAAGTCCTCGGTCGGCGCGGCGAACAGGCCGAGCCGGTCGACGTCCGAGCCGGCGTGCGCGAAGCCGTACGCGGTCGAGCCGACCACGCCCGCGAGCAGGACGGTGCCGGGTGCGGGGGGCATGAGGTCTCCTCGGGGGTCGCGGCGGTCCGAGGAGTGTGCCCCGCCCGGGCCGCTCGGGGCGAACGAATTCCGGTGCCCCGAACCGGTGTCGGCCGCTCCCGCCGGCCACCGGGGTAGCGTGCGGACCATGGACTCCTCCCTTCCTCCCGCCGCCGCCGACCGCCCCGAGGTCCTCCTGGTCACCGGTGCCGGGCGCGGCATCGGCGCGGCCACCGCCCTGCTGGCCGGGCGGCGCGGCTACCGGGTCTGCGTCAACTACCGCGCCGACGAGGCCGCCGCCACCGCCGTGGTGGACGCCGTCCGGGCCGGGGGCGGTACCGCTCTCGCCGTCCGGGCCGACGTCACCCGGACCGCCGAGGTGGAGCGGCTGTTCGCCACCGTGGACGCCGAACTGGGCCCGCTCACCGCCCTGGTGAACAACGCCGGCACGCTGGAGAAGCAGTGCCGGCTGGAGGAGATCGACGAGGACCGGCTGAACCGGATCTGGGCCTCCAACATCACCGGCCCGTTCCTCTGCGCGAAGCAGGCCGTCCGCCGGATGTCCACCAGGTACGGCGGGCGCGGCGGCGCCATCGTCAACGTCTCCTCCGCCGCCTCCCGGCTCGGCTCGCCGAACGAGTACGTGGACTACGCGGCCGCCAAGGGCGCCGTCGACTCGATGACCCGCGGACTCGCCCTGGAGGTCGCCGCCGAGGGCATCCGGGTCAACGCCGTGCGCCCCGGCCTGATCCACACCGACATCCACGCCCTGGGCGGTGAGCCCGGCCGGGTGGACCGGGTCGCGCCCGGGCTGCCGATGCGGCGGGGCGGACGGCCGGAGGAGGTCGCCGAGGCGATCCTCTACCTGCTCTCCCCCGCCGCCTCGTACAGCACGGGCACCTTCCTGGACGTCTCCGGCGGCCGCTGAGACGACGCCGTCCGTTTCCTTCCCCGGCCGCCTCTCCCGCCCGTACGGTGGAGGCCATGACCGACGACCTGCCGGACCGTGAACCCGACCTGCCGTCCGCGTTCCTCGACATCCCCGGTGTGCGCAACTTCCGCGACGCCGGGGGCGTCGGCGCCCTGCGCACGGGCGTGCTCTACCGCTCCGGCTCCTTCCACAACCTCACGCCGGAGGGCGCCCAGCGGCTCAAGGACCTCGGCCTGCGCACCGTGATCGACCTGCGCAGCCCCTTCGAGCTGGCGACCTGGCCCGACCTGCGGTTCGGGCTCGACCACGAGGCGCTCAGCCTCCCCACCCTCCCGGCCAACCGCGAGGACATCGACCGTCCGTGGCCCGAGGACCAGGCCGAGCTCTACCCCTTCATGGCCGAGACCGCCGGCCCCTCGCTGGTCGCCGCGATCCGCCGGCTCGGTACCCCCGGCGGCGTACCGGCCGTCGTGCACTGCGCCGTCGGCAAGGACCGCACCGGTCTGACCATCGCGGTCGTGCAGTCCCTGCTGGGCGCCTCCGACGCCGAGCTGATGGCCGACTTCCTGCTCTCCAACGCCGGCCTCGGCCTGCTCGACGGCCCGACCCCCTACCTCGACGAGACCGGCACCGAACGCGTCTCCCGCCCGATCTCCACCCCGCTCCTGGCCTCGTCCCTCAGCTGGATCCGGGCCCGGCACGGCTCCGTCGCCGACTACCTGCGCGCCCACGGCACCACCGACGAGGAGCTGACCGCCCTCCGGACCAACCTCTCGGCCTGACCGGGCCCGCGGGGCACCCCCTACCCCTGGCGCTCCAGGCGCCACCACTGCGCGGGCGAGTCGTCGTCCTCGCGCTGTTCGACCGGATTGCCGGGGGTGGTGGCGGTGAGCGGCTTGCCGCTGATGAAGCTGGTCAGAGTGTAGGTGCCCGGAGCGTCGAGGTGGTGTTCGAGGAGCCATTCCTGCGCCCCGAAGGCGTTGGGCGACCACTGCTGGATCAGGACGCCGTCCTCCGGGGAGGCACCGGTGACGTCCAGGCGCTTCCCGCTGGCGGCGTTCTCGACGTGGTACAGGGCGCCACCCGGGTGGACGGCGCCGAACCGCCAGAGCTGGGCCTCGGAGCCGCTCTCCGCTCCGAGGACGACCTTGGCACCGCTGCGGCGGCTCCCGTCGGCGACCTCCAGCAGCAGCCCGCTGCCGACGTTGCGCACCCGGTAGAGGCCGTCCGTGATCACGTGGTCAGTCACGCCGGCAGTCTCTCACCGGGGCGGCCGCCCCCGTGCCCGACGGCTCGGCCGGGCAGTCCCGACGGCCGACCGGGCCGGTGGGCGGATCGTCGCCCCCCGGTAGCGGGCCACCGCCGGGCGGGCGCCTATGCTGCGGCGAATGGTGTCCGACCGCATTCCCCCGCACGACGGCTCCCCGGATCCGTCGGACCGTCAGCAACCCGCCCTCGACCGGGCGACGGCCGAACTGGAGGCGGCCGTCGCGGCCGGCGACGACGAGCGGGTGGCGGCCGCGTTCCAACGGCTCGGCGGGCTGCTGGGCCCGGCCGGCGAGGCCGAGTCGGCGGCGGTCGGCCCCCGGCTGGCGGCGCTACTCCCGGAGCTGCCGCCGTTCCCCCGGGCGCGGCTGGCGATGATGGTGGGCGCCTGCGTCGAGCGCGGCGCCGACCCGGTGGCCTGCGCCGGACAGGTGCTGGCGGGCCTGCGCGGAGCGCTGAGCGGCGCGCTGCTGCTGGTCGAGCGCTGGGCCGAGACCGGCGGCGGCGACCTGCCCGACCCGGACGAGGACGACCCGGCTCTGGCGCACGCCCGGATCGAGGACCCGGACCGGCTGGCCGAGTGGCACGCCCACCGGGCGGTGATCGGCTGGTGGACGCTCCACCTGTGGCAGATGGCCTCGTTCGCGGTCTGCACCCATGCGGCCGTCCGCACCGCGGCCCGGGCCGACGGCGTGATGGACGTCCTGCTCGAACTGATCGACCGCTACGGCGAGGGGCAGCACGACCTCAAGGGCCTGACCCACCTGGCGAAGACGCTCGACGACGAGCCGCTGCTGGTGCTGGACCGCCCGAGCAGTACCGGCTACCTGCTGCGGATGGACGGTCTGACCGACAACTTCCAGTTGCACACGCTGCTCGCCGACGTGCTGATCGGCGGCGGACACCTGCCCGGCTCCCCGCCGGACCCGGAGGCCGTCGCGCTCAGCCGGACCGAGGAGCTGGACGGGCGCCGCCGGGTCACCGCGTACGGCTCGTTCAACCTGGTCGCGCCCGACGGGACGTGGATCTGGAACGAGGGCACGCCGAGCGACATCCCGGTGGTGGACGGCTTCCGCACCCTGGTGCTGGAGCCGCAGGCGTACGAGCGCAGTTGGTCGGCGGGCCGGTACATCCAGCAGGTGCCGGGGGACCTCCGGCTGGAGCGGGTGCTGGCACCGGCCGAGGCCGCGGAGCGGCTCTCCCGGGCGGCGCGGGCACTGCCGTTCGAGGAGGCCTTCCGGTAGCCGTTCGGGCGGCCCCGCCCGGTAGGGGGCGCCCGTCGGCCCGAAGCCGGGCCGGGTCGGAGCCGGGCCGGGTTGGAGCCGGGGCCGGGAGTCCGGCGGGTTAGGGTCGGACGATCCGAGGATGCCGAGGAGTGGAGTCGACGATGGCGAGGATCCCGAACGTGCTCTCGACCGCCGCGCCCGCCGCGCTGACCGCGGCGAGCGGCCTGGTCGGCGGCTACGGCGTCGCCCGGTGGACCGGCCGGCGCGAACTGGGCGGTGCCGTCCTGGCCGTGGCCGGGGCGGGCGCCGCCGCGCAGTGGCACCGCAGCTCGGGCGCGGCCACCGCCGCCGCCCTGACCGGCCTCTACGTGGCGGCCTTCGGCGGCTCGCATCCGCTGGCGAAGAGGATCGGCGCCTGGCCGTCCGTCCTCGCCGTCACCAGCGTGGTCGCCGCCGCCTCGACCGCCGCGAGCGTGCTGGGCTCCCGCCGGAGCTGAGCCGGCCCGCCCGGCCCCCGGTGGCGGCCGCCCGTCAGCCGGCCACCGCGCCGAACCTGGCCTCGAAAGCGGCCCGGTTCGGCGAGACGGGCGTGCGGTCCCAGACCGCGAACACGACTCGCTCGAAGGCCGCGCCGTACTGCGCCAGCGCCCCCTCGAAGGCCTCCGCCACCTGTGCCGGGTCGTTGCCGAACACCCCGCAGCCCCAGGCCCCCAGCACCAGCGCGCGCACCTCGTGCCGGGCCGCCGCCGCGAGCACCCGGACCGCCCGCTCGGCGAGCACCCCCCGGACGTCCACCTCCGCCGAACGCCGTGCCAACTGGCCGGCGTTGGGCGCCGGCGAGGTCAGGAACGTCACCGGGTAGGGCTCTGCCAGTAGCTCGCCGTCCCCGCCCCGGATCACCGGCACGTCGGGCGAGACGATCACCCGGTGGCTGTACCGCAGGTCGTCACTGGCGCGGTGCGCCGCGTAGTAGTCCGGGGCCTCGCGCAGGCAGGTGTACAGCAGGGCGCTGCGGCAGAGGTCCTCCTCCTGGGCCCGGGCGCCGCGCAGATAGCCGCCGCCCGGGTTGCGCGCCGAGGCGAAGTTGAGCACCCCGACCCGGCCCGCACCGGCCGCCACCAGGCGCCGGGCGGCCGCGATGCTGCCCTCGGCCGTCACCTCGACGGCCGCCGCCCCCGACGCCGCCGGGGCCGGACCGGGCCCGGGCGCCGCCGCCCGCAGCAGCTCGTCCAGCGTCTGCGGCCGGTACGACACCGTCCCCGCCCTGGCCGCCGCCAGTCGCTCCGTCACCTGGACGAGTTCGCCCCCGGCTGCCCGGTAGCTCCCCCGCTCGGCGATCTCCTCGTTCACCACCGCCACGCCATGCAGTCTGCTGCTCATGTCCGTGACCGTAAGGGACGGGGCCGCCCGCGCGCCACTGGTTATTCTCACCGGCAGAACAACGTGGCGACCGGCGGGCGGGGGAACGCGGACGGGCCCGCCCCACCGAAGTGGAGCGGGCCCGTCGGGCGTCGGCGCGGATGCGCTACGCGGGGTCAGTTCTTCCAGCGCGGCTTGCGGTCGTCGCGGTTGAAGCCACCGGAGTTGAAGCCGCCGGAGCGGCCACCGCGGTCGTCGCCGCGGTCACGGTTGAAGCCGCCGGAGGCCTGCGGGCGGCCACCGGAGCGGTGGTCGTCACGGCGGGAGAACGGACGGCTGCTGCTGCCGGCGGCGCCACGCTCGTCGCGGTCGCGGCCGAAGGCCGGGCGGTCACCGAAGGTGCGGGCCGGACGGTCGCCGAAGGAGCGGCCGCCGCGGTCGTCGCGGTCACGGTTGAAGCCACCGGAGCCACCGCCGCGGTTGTCACGGTCACCGAAGGAACGGCCACCGCGGTCGTCACGGTTGAAGCCACCGGAGCCACCGCCACGGTTGTCACGGTCACCGAAGGAACGGCCGCCACGGTCGTCACGGTTGAAGCCACCGGAGCGGCCGCCGCGGTCGTCACGGTCACGGTTGAAGCCACCGCCGCGGTTGTCACGGTCACCGAAGGAACGGCCACCGCGGTCGTCACGGTTGAAGCCACCGGAGCCACCGCCACGGTTGTCACGGTCACCGAAGGAACGGCCGCCACGGTCGTCACGGTTGAAGCCACCGGAGCGGCCGCCGCGGTCGTCGCGGTCACGGTTGAAGCCACCGCCGCGGTTGTCACGGTCACCGAAGGAACGGCCACCGCGGTCGTCACGGTCACGGTTGTACGCCGGGCGCTCGGTGCGCGCCTCGCGGTAGGACGGGGCCCGCTCCTCGGTCACGGCGGCGGCCGGGGCGGCCGTCTCCGCGGGAACCTCGGTGGTCTCGGCGGTCTCGGCGGTCTCGGCCTCGGCGGCGGGCGCCTCGTCCTCGATGCCCAGGTCGGCCCGCTCGCGCGCGGCGCGGGCGGCCAGGCGGTCGGCCTCCTCGCGCAGCTCGGTGGCGCGGCGCTGCGCGCGCTCCAGCTGGCGGGTCATGTCGGCGAGCTCGCGCTCGGCGGCACCGGCGATGCCGGCGGCGCTCTCGGCCTGGACCTCGATCAGCGAACGGGCGCCGGTGATCTTGGCGACCTCGGCGTCGAAGGCGTGGTCGAGGATGTGGCGCGAGGCGTCGACGCCCGCGTCCTCCATCAGGCGGAACACGCCACGGCGCTGGTGCGGCAGCACCAGGGTGACGACGGCGCCGGAGCGGCCGGCGCGGGCGGTGCGGCCGGAGCGGTGCAGGTAGTCCTTGTGGTCACCGGCCGGGTCCACGTTCAGGACCAGGTCGATGCCGTCGACGTGGATGCCGCGGGCGGCGACGTCGGTCGCGACGACCACGTTGACGTAGCCGTCCTTGAAGTCGCCGAGGACGCGGGTACGCGCGCCCTGGGTCATGCCGCCGTGCAGCGCGTCGGCCTTCACGCCGGCCTCGATGAGCTGCTCGGCGACGCGGTCGGCGCCCATCTGGGTGCGGACGAAGATGATCGTGCGGCCCTTGCGGGCGGCGATCGCGTTGGTGATCGGCGCCTTGTCCTTGGGCTTCACCACGAGGATGTGGTGGGTCATGGTGGTGACCGCGCCGGCCGACGGGTCGACCTCGTGGGTGACCGGGTTCTTCAGGTAGCGCTTGACCAGGCTGTCGATCTCGTTCTCCAGGGTGGCGGAGAACAGCAGGCGCTGGCCGCCGGCCGGCACCTGGTCGAGGATCTCGGTGACCTCGGGCAGGAAGCCCATGTCGGCCATCTGGTCGGCCTCGTCGAGCACGACGGTCTTGACCTCGCCCAGCTTGGCGCTGCCGCGGTTCAGCAGGTCGCGCAGGCGGCCGGGGGTGGCGACGAGGACGTCGACGCCGCGCTCCAGCGCGTAGATCTGGTTCGACATCGAGGTGCCGCCGCAGACGACCTTGAGCTTGAGGCCGAGCACCGAGCCGAACGGCTCCAGCGCGTCGGCGACCTGCATGGCCAGCTCGCGGGTCGGGACGAGGATCAGGCCGCGCGGGTGCTTGGGCTTGGTGCGCTCGCCGCCGGCGAGGCGGGTCAGCAGCGGCAGGCCGAAGCTGAGGGTCTTGCCGGAGCCGGTACGGCCGCGGCCCAGCACGTCCTTGCCGGCCAGCGCGTCCGGGATGGTCGCGGCCTGGATCGGGAACGGGGTGGTGACACCGCGCTTGGCGAGGGCGCGCACGACGTCGTCGTGCAGGCCCAGGTCGCCGAAGGTGACGGTGGGCTCGGCGGCCTCGGCGCTCTCCTCGGTCGCGGCCTCGTCGGCGGCGTCCTGGTCGGCGGTGGGGTCGATGTCCTGGTCGGCGTCGAACAGCTCGACCTCGGGGGCATCGACGAGGGTGACATCGGCGGCGGACTCGCTCGCGGGCATGGCGAAGCGGGCGTCGTCAACGAGAGACATGCAAAACCTTCCGGAAGTGGCACGCGCCAAAGTCCGGGTTCTGTTTCACAACCGCCTCTATGCGGTCAGCCACGGATCGCCGGTACGCGCCAAGGGCGCCAGATGGGAATTAGGGCGCCAGTCAAATGAATCAAACGAACGATCTACCACCATAGGGGAACCTCGGGATCAAAGGCAAATGCACTGGCCAGCGCGCTAGTGGCCGCCCGAAGCGGCGCTCGGGGCCGAAGATCCGGAGTTGCCGGGCGTGGGCTCGGGCGCCGGCGTGGCGGGCGGGGCGGGGGTGACCGGGCTCGGATCGGGGGAGGCCGACGGCCGGACGGTCGGGCTCGCCGCCGGCGGGGTCGCGGCGCCGCCGCCGGAGCGCCCGTCCCCGGTGCCGCCGGTGGAACCGCCGCTGCCGGTGCCTCCGGCCGCCCCCGCACCGCCTGTGCCACCCGTACCGGCCGCCGCCCCGCCGGCCGAGGTACCGGTACCCGGTTGGGGTGCGCTACTGGCGTTCACGCCCCCGGCATCACCGTTCGCGCCCGGCGCGTCCTGCCCGGGGACGGCTCCCGGGGCCTCCTCCGCACCGGCGGCCGCACCGTTCGCGCCCGAGGACGCCCCGCCCGCCACCGCGGTCTGGCCCGCTCCCGGCGTGCCCCCGGGCTGCGCGCTCCCGGAACGCTCCGGCCGCCCGGACGCGCCACCCTGGCGGACGCCGGCCGGCGTGGCCGACGCGCCGCCCGCGGGCTTGCCCACCGTCCCGGCCTGCCCGACCGGGACGGTGCCGTGCTTCTCGTCCGCGCCCGGTCCGACCGACATGCACCCGGTCAGGCCCAACCCGGCCACCGCCAGCACCGCCGCCGCGCGCACCACACCGTCGCGCACCGCCACCGCCCTGGGCTTGCGCTCCGGCGCCTGCCGGACCACCACGGCCCGCACCACGACCGGCCGGTCGACCGCCGGACGGACCACCGGCGCCCGACCGGCCGAACGTTCCTCCTGAGCACCCACCTCGCGCACCGAACGCATCGCCGCCACCGAGCTCCCTCTTCCACTGCCCCACCCGGGCCCGGGCCGCCGCCGTCGCGCGCGGCACTTTCGGTGCCCAACGCGCGCCCCGGGCACCGGGACACGGGCCGCCCGACAGGAAGCGCCCGGCGCCATCCACCCGGCGCAACACCACCGGCGCGAACCCCGGCGCTCACCACGGCGCTCACCACGGCGCTCACCACGGCGCTCACCACGACGCCGAACACCGGTACGAGCGCCGGCGGAAGCCCCGACCACCGCGCCGGACCCGCCCGGCCCGCCCGGCCCGCCCGGCCCGCCCGGCCCGCTCAGCCCCAGAGCGCCGAGGCCGCCTCCGCCCCCGCGTACACCGCGGCGAGCCCCGCCGCCACGCTGCCCGCCACGTTGGCCAGCGCGTACCGTCCGGCCCCGCCCTCGGCCAGCCGCAGGGTCTCCCAGGAGAAGGTCGAATAGGTCGTCAGCGCCCCGCAGAAGCCCGTCCCGAGCAGGAGTTGGAGGTGCGAGGAGGCCGCGCCGGCCGCGACCGCCCCGGTCACCAGCCCGAGCACCAGGCAGCCGGCCACGTTCACGGTGAAGGTGCCCCACGGGAACGCCGAGTCGTGCCGGGCCCGCACCGCCCGGTCGGTCAGGTACCGCAGCGGCGCGCCGACCACCGCCCCGGCCACCACCAGCAACCAGTTCACCGCCCCGCCCCCTCCGCCGCCTGAACGGCGGGCGCCCCGGCCGACCCCGCCGACCATCTCACCCCGGCCTCCGGACCGCGCCCGGGAGCAGACGGCGCGTCATCCCCGCCGCCACCCGGACCGCGGCCAGCGCCACCAGCAGCGTCAGCCCCAGGTAGGCCGCCCCGGCCCCGGGCCGCCCGTGCGCCAGCAGCAGCCGGACGTCCAGCGCGTACGTGGAGAAGGTGGTGAACCCGCCCAGCACCCCCGTGCCGAAGAACGGCCGGAGCAACGGGTGCGCGGGCCGCCCCTCGGTGACCACCACCAGGAAGACCCCGATCACCGCGCAGCCGGTCCCGTTCACGACCAGCGTGGTCCACGGGAAGCCGGCCGGCCCGGTCGGCCAGAGCAGGCCGGCCCCGTACCGCGCCGACGCCCCTATCGCGCCGCCCAGCGCGACCGCCGCCACCGCGGGCCCCTGCCCGCGCAGCACCGGCTCCCGGCGCGGGGGCACCGCGTCGGCCGCCACGCCCGCCCCGCTCTCCGATGTCGTCATGGGCCCATGAAACACCGGCCCCCACCGCCTGGCACACCGTCACCGCAGACCCGACAATGATCCGGTGGAGATGACCCGGGAAGACTTCGAGACGCTCGTCAGCGACGCCCTCGACCGGATCCCCCCGAAACTCGCGGCCATGATGGACAACGTCGCGGTGTTCGTCGAGGAGGAGCCCGACCCCGCCGACCCGGAGCTCCTCGGCCTCTACGAGGGCACCCCGCTCACCGAGCGCGGCGAGTGGTACGCCGGCGTGCTCCCCGACCGGATCATCATCTACCGGGGCCCGACCCTGCGGCACTGCGAGACCCACGAGCAGGCGGTCGAGGAGGTCCGCACCACGGTCATCCACGAGGTCGCCCACCACTTCGGCTTCGACGACCACGAGCTCGACGAGCTCGGCTGGTCCTGACCGGCCCGCCGGGCCCGCCACCCGGCCGGGCCGAAGTCGTTTTGGCGATCCGCCCGACATCCCATATGCTTCTCGACGTCCCCGAACGCTGGAAACAGCCGGACAGGCCGCAAGCCCTCATCGTCTAGTGGCCCAGGACGCCGCCCTTTCAAGGCGGTAGCACGGGTTCGAATCCCGTTGGGGGCACAGCAGTACCGTAGTAAAGTGCAGTGCGCAAGACCTATGTGGAGCAATCCACACCAGGTCCCGTGGAGCAGTTGGTTAGCTCGCCACCCTGTCAAGGTGGAGGTCGCGGGTTCAAGTCCCGTCGGGATCGCTCGTCTCGCAAGAGACGGTGCAGTACGGCCAGGTAGCTCAGTTGGTACGAGCGTCCGCCTGAAAAGCGGAAGGTCGCCGGTTCGACCCCGGCCCTGGCCACAGCTGCGAACAGCAGAAAGGCCCCGGAGAGTTCGCTCTCCGGGGCCTTTTGCGTGCCTGCCGCGTCCACCGGGCGCCGGGGCACGCCGACGGGGCGGGTACTCGATCCGAGTACCCGCCCCGTCGGCGGTGTGCTGTGCGCGCCGGTCCTCCGGCTCCCGGCCGGGAGGGGCCTCAGTAGGCCGAGATCCGCTCGGGTTCCCGCGCGGCGCCGGCCGCCGCGTGCCGGGGATGGGCGACCGCCGCGGGGCGGGGCCGGACCGGCCACCAGAGGGAGCGGCCCAGGAGGGCGGCCAGGGCGGGGACCAGGACCAGGGAGAGCACGAGTGCCGAGAGCATGATGCCGAGCGCCATCGCGAAGGCGACCTGTTCGCTGCCCGGGGTGGTGGCGAGGGTGGCGAAGGAGCCGGCGAGCACCAGTCCGGCCATCGCGATGGCGGGTGTGGTGTGCCGGACCGCTCGGGCCACGGCGCCCCGGGCCGGGCCCGGGCGCTGCATCTCCTCGCGGATCCGGTCGGTGATCAGGATGTTGTAGTCGGTGCCCAGTGCCACCACGAACAGGAACAGCACCAGGGGGAGGGTGAAGCTGATGCCCGGCTCGCCGAGGGCGTGCTGGAAGAGCAGCGTCGCCGCGCCGAGGGTGGCGACGAAACCGAGGCCGACCGAGAGCATCAGGACCACCGGGGCGAGCAGGCTGCGCAGGAGCAGCAGCAGGATCAGCGCGATCAGCGCGGCCGCGACCGGGAAGACGATCCTGAGATCGTGGTCGACGGCGGCCGAGACGTCGGCGAAGATCGCCGGTGTGCCGCCGACGTGGGCCGTCGTCCCGGCGGGCGTGTGCTGGGCGACCGCGGCCCGGATCGGGCCGGAGGCCAGGTCACGGGCCTCCGGGCTCTGCGGGTCGACGGTCGGGTAGAGGTCGATCCGGGCGGCGCGGTGGTCCTGGTTCAGCACGGTGGCCGCGACCTGGCCCACGCCGTCGACCCGGGCGAGGGCCCCGGAGAGGCCGGTCAGCCGGTCCGTGCTGAGGGTGCCCCCGTCCGTGACGGTGACGTAGACGCTCGTCGGGTCCGACACGCCGGCCGGCAGCGCGTGGGAGATCTCGACCGCGGTGGCCGCCGCCGCGGTCTGCGGGCCGGAGTCGCCCCGGCCGTAGTCCATCCGCAGGCCGATCGTCCCGGCCGCCAGTGCGGCGAGCAGCGTGACGGAGGCGGCCAGCATCAGCAGCGGCCGCCGGGCGACCAGTTCGCCGAAGCGGGCGGCGCGGCGGTCGCGCGGCTCGCGGAGCAGCGCCTTGGAGGGCCAGAACATCTTGCGCCCGGCGACGGCGAGCAGCGCCGGCAGCAGGGTGAGGCTGCCCAGCAGCATCACCAGGACCGCGACGGCTATCGCGGGGCCCATCGAGCGGAACTGCCCGAAGGTGGCCAGGCCCAGCGTGGCGAACGCGGCCACGATGGTCAGCGCCGCCGAGGTGATCGCGGTACCCACCCGGGCGGAGACCTGCGCGGCCGCCTCCCGGGCCGGCTGCTCGGGCCGGGCGCGCAGGTGCTCGCGGAAGCGGAACAGCAGGAACAGCATGTAGTCGATGCCGATGCCGAGCAGGACGACGCTGATCAGCCCCGGGGTGCCCGCGTCCAGCTTGAGCCCGGTGAGCAGGGCGGCCCCCGCGACGGCCCCGCCCGCCACGCCGCCGATCAGGGCGACCGCGAGCAGCGGCAGCACCGCGGCCAGCGCGCTGCGGAACACCAGCACGTTGAGCAGGACGATGAGCCCCATCACCACGGCGCCCCCGACCGTGGACGCGGTCTTGTGGGAGTCGGCGGAGTCGACGGCGTCGGCGAGGCCGCCGGTGAAGCCGGTGCGCATCCCCGCCTCGGCGAACTGCGTCCGGGTGCCGTCCCGGAAGGCCCGGTAGACGCCCTGGACGCCCTGGTCGGCGGCGTTCCCGACCAGTTCGACCGAGAGCAGCTCGAAGCTCCGGTCGGGCGCCACCATCGCCGGGGCGATCCGGGGCGTCTGGGAACGGTCGGGGAGCAGGAACGTCGGCTCGTCGTCCGCCCTGGGCATGGCGACCCGGCGCTTGCCCAGCTTCTCCGCCTCGGCCTCGACCCGCGTCTGGTCCGCCGCGCTGAGGGCCTTGCCGTCGGACCGGGCGACCAGCACCGTCACGACGGTGGCGTCGGGGTTCAGCCCGAACTGCTCCTCGGCGATCCGCATCGCGGCGGCCGAGTCGTAGCTGCGGGGCAGGAAGTCGGCGGTCTGGCTCTGCGTGACGCGGGACATCAGCATCGGGGCCAGGGCGGTCAGGACGACGGCCAGCACGCCCCAGAGGGCGACGACCTTCCAGGGATGTCTGGTGGAGTACCCGGTCAGGGCGCGGATCACGATGTCCTCCGACGGACGGACTTGAGTGCGGATGCCTGCCGGGGACGGACTCCCCGACCGGTCTCAAGACCATCACCGCGCGGGCCCTCCGGGCGTCGTGGCGGCGGATGATCCGCACCGGGGCCCGCGCTCCCGCCCGGGCCCGCACCCAGGACCCTGGTCCTGGTCAGGGCCCCGTCCCCGGCCGTCGGGCGGGTCCGCGCACGGCGGCGGCTGTGCGAGGCTGTCGGGGGGACAGGAGGCCGGACGCAGGGGGAGTACCCAGATGCCCAGGAACCGACGGAGCGGGCCCGGCGATGCCCGGGAGCCGCTGGACGCCGACGGCTTCGAGCCGCCGTGGACCCGCAACGACGCGCTGGTGACCGGCGGGGCCTGCGCGATGAACCTGCTCAGCTACGTGTTCTTCGCCTATCCCGACGGCCGGCACGCCGTGAGCGTGCTCGGGTTCCTCCTCGTCGCGCTGGCGGCCCTGCCGTTGCTCGCCCGGCGCAGCCACCCGGGGGCGGTGCTGACCGCCGTCCTGGTGCTCGACGCGGCCTCCTCCCTGACGGCGTCCCTGCCCGTCCACTTCGGGTCCGTGCTGGTGGTCGCCCTGTTCTCGGCGGCCCGGGCCTGCACCGGCCGGGTGACGGCGGTCGCGGCCGTCGCGACGGTGACGCTGACGCTGCTGAGCCAGAGCCACGGCCGGACGCCCACCTGGGAGGCCACCGTCAGCGCGGTCCTCTCCACCCTGATCGTGGTCGGCACCGCGCTGGCGGTGAACCAGTGGCAGCAGCAGGTGGCGGCCAACCGGCAGCTCCTCGCCGACCGCGCGGTGGCGGACGAACGGCGCCGCATTGCCCGGGAGCTGCACGACATCGTGGCCCACCACATCACCACCATGCAGCTGATGGCCGGTGGCGCCCGGGCCAACCTCGGCCGTCCGGAGGTGGTCCGGGAGGCCCTGGTCACCCTGGAGTCCTCCGGGCGGCTCGCGCTGCGCGAGATGCGCCAGCTGCTGGACGTGCTGCGGGCCGGCGACGAACCGGAGGCCGCGCCGTCGCCGCCCCAGCCCGGCGCCGACGACCTCGACCGCCTGGTGGGCGAGGCCCGGCTCGGCGGGCTGCCGACCGAGTTCGTCGTCCGCGGGCCGCAGCGTCCGCTGCCGCCGACCGTCGGCCTCACGGTGTTCCGGATCGTCCAGGAGGCCCTCACCAACACCCGCAAGTACGCCGGGCCGGCCCGTGCCTCCGTGCACCTGACGTACCGCCGGGACGGGGTCACCGTCGAGGTGCGGGACGACGGCGGGGGCGCTGCGCCGGCGGAGCGGACGCCGGCGACGGGTCCGGGCGGTTACGGCCTGATCGGCATGCGCGAGCGGGTCGCCCTGCACGGCGGCACCCTCACCGTCGGTCCGCAGGCCGGCGGCGGCTTCGCGGTGCTGGCCGACCTGCCGCTGACCGGCAACGACACGGCCGACACGGCTGACACGGCTGACACGGACCGGACGGCCGGGGCGGCCGTCCGACAGGAAGGGGCGTACCGATGACCGGGACGGGGCCGACGACACCGCCGAGGATCAGGGTGCTGATCGTGGACGACCAGCCGCTGGTCCGGCGCGGCCTGTCACTGATCCTCTCCCCCGACCCGTCCTTCGAGGTGGTGGGGGAGGCCGAGAACGGCGCCGAGGCCGTCACCCTCGCCCAACGGCTGCGCCCGGACGTCGTGGTGATGGACATCCGGATGCCCGTCCTCGACGGGGTCGGCGCGACCGGCGAACTCGCCGCCACCGTGCCCGGCTGCCGCGTCCTGGCCCTCAGCACCTTCGACCTCGACGAGTACGTGGTGGGCGCCCTGCGCGCCGGCGCCTACGGGTTCCTGCCCAAGGACAGCTCCCCGGAGGACCTCGCCGCGGCGATCCACACCGTCCACGCGGGCGAGGCCGCCGTCGCGCCGCGCCTGCTCACCCGGCTGATCTCCACCTACGTCCGGGCCCCCGGCGGTCCGCAGCCGGCGCCCACCGGTCTGGGCGACCTGACCCCGCGCGAGGTCGAGGTGTGGCGCCTGATGGCCACCGGCCTCGACAACGGCGGGATCTCCCGCGCGCTGGACATCAGCGTCTCCACGGTCAAGAACTACATCACCAGCATCTTCGACAAGCTCGCCGTCCGGGACCGCGCCCAGGCGGTCATCGCGGCCTACGAGTCCGGACTGGTCACCGCGCGGGCGACGGCCGGGGACCAGCCCGGGTAGCACGCGCCGGTGCCTCCCCGGCCGGGGGTCGGGGAGGCACCGGCGCGTCGACGCCTCAGGAGCGGCGGCGCAGGCGGCGGCCGAGGAGGACGGCGCCGGCGCCGAGGGTGGCGAGGACGGCGGCGGCGATCGCGGGGGCGGTGCCGGACCCGGAGCCGGTGGCGGCGAGTTCACCGGTGGTCTGGGCGGCCGGGGCGGCCGCGGCGGGGGCGGCGGCCTGCGGGGCCGGGGCGGCGACCGCGGGGGCGGCGGCCGGGGCCGGGGCGGCGGGGGCGGCGGCCGGCTTGACCTCGGCGGCGGGCTTGACCGCGGCCGGGGCGGTGGGCTTCCTCGTGGCCGGCTTCGCTGCGGCGGGCTTCGCCGTGGTGGGCGCCGCGGTCGGCGTCGGGGCCGGTGCGAGGACGGTGACGGTGCTGCCCGTCTCGCACATGGTGGTGCCCTCGAACGGGGCGTCGCCCTCGTTGACGAAGAGGCAGGGGCTGAGCCGGGTCGCCCCGAGCGGGGTGTTCACGTCGTAGGCGACCCGGACCCGGGTGGTCTCGGTCCGGCCGGCGGCGATGCCGGAGTTGCGGCCCTGGAGGTAGACGCCGGACAGTTCGTCGCCGACTCCGCCGGTGACCTTGGCGAGGGTGTCCCAGGTGCCGTCGGCCTTGCGGATCTGAACGGTGGCGTGGGGGTCACTGAAGAGCACGTTGCCGAGGTTGACGTAGCCGGACGCGGTGGCATTGGTGAGGACGGCGTCGAACTCGATCGGCGCACCGCCGGCGACCGCGGTGTCGGGGACGGAGGCGAGGGAGGTGCGGATGGAGTCGACCCCGATCGTCCTGGTCTGCTCGGCGAGCGTGACCCAGCCGCCGGGCGCGGTCACGACGGAGCGCAGGCCGATGGAGTCGAAGCCGCCGTTGGTCGCCCCGTGGTGCGGCAGACCCATGGGCGCGCCGATGCGCAGGTCCACGGTGACCGTCCGGCCGGCCGCGACGGTGATGCCGGGCACGCTGCCCTCGTAGCTGGCCGACCCGGGGCCGGACTGGAACGACAGCGGGACGGACTCCCAGCTGCCGGTCGTGGGGTTCCGGTAGTCGATGGTGATGGCGTCCGAGGGGGTGCCGAGGTCGCTGGTGGTGCCCAGTTCGAGCAGGAAGTCGGTGGTCTTCTCGCCGGTGTTGGTGATGGTCTCGGTGAACGCGACCGGCTGCCCGGCGAAGCCGACCGACGCCGGCGCCTGGACCGACAGCTTCGCGCCCTTCACCTCGTCGGCGAACGCCTGCGTCGGCAGGGCCAGCGAGCCGCCGAGTGCGACGACTGCGAGCGTGGCGGCGACGGCGGCGGTGCGGCGCGAACGGCTGACGCGGGCGGTGCTGGACATGGTTCCCCCTGGAACGTGCCGGTTGCGGGCATGCCGAGGACACGCCCGGCGACGCCGGCGAAGACTGGATGTGTGAGTGAGTGGCCGAGACGGCCCGTGAACCACCGGGTCACGGGCGAAGGATCCCCCCGCCTTCGGAAGGTGGCCCACCTTCCGTGCCTCTCACTGAACTAGACGTGTGACCCCCGCCCGGGTTGCAGGTGAATTCGAAGAATCTTCGGGCCGTCCCGCTCCACCGGTTCCACCGCAGGTCAACGGCCCTTCGACGGCCCCGGCCGATCGGCGTCCGGAGCACGCGCCGCCCCGAGCGACCGGCCCCACCCCACCGGACCACGGCCCACCCGACACCCACCGCCCGCAAGGCACCACCGCCCGCACGGCGCCACCGCCCGACGCTCCGGGAACAGCGGAACCTGCTGCTGATCCGCCGCCAGTTCGACGCGCACGCCCCGCTGGAGCTGCTGCCGAGCGAGAACACCGACCTGGTCTCACCCGCCGTGGGCAAGAGCCGCAACCCCGATCTCACATACCTTCCGAGCGAGGTGCTGGAGACCACCGACAATCAGGTGCCGGCCGAGGCCGTCGCCGTCGCCGTCGAACTGGTCTCCCCCTCGAACCCCGAGAACGACTGGGTCGGCAGGTCCGCGACTACCCCCAGATGGGCATCCCGCTCTATCTGCTGATCGACGCCGGGCAACGGACCGTCACCCTGTTCAGTCGGCCCGACGGCACGAAGTACCACCGCCGCGAAGACGTCGACTTCGGCGAGACGCTGCACATCCCCGAGCCCTTCGGCTTCGACCTGGTCACGGGCGACCTGCTGCCGTACTGAGCGGGCCCCGGCGCCGGGGCCCGCGCCGCCCGTCAGGACGTCCGGGTCTCCGTCGGACGGGTCAGCTCCGTGGTGAGCCAGTCCGCGGTGGCGGGGAGCCAGTCGGCGAGGGCGTTGCCGAGCAGGTGGTTGCCGTGCGGGACGTGCAGGAGTTCGCCCCGGGGTGCCCGGTGGGCCAGTGCCTCGGCGTTGGTGACACCGGGGATCCGGTCCTCGCCGCCCTCGACGACCAGCAGCGGGACGGTGATCTCCGGGGCCAGGGCGGTCAGGTCGACCCGGCGGGCGAAGGCGCGGGCCGCGTCCGTGCTCCCGCAGCGCTGGATCAGGGTCGCGGTGACGAACGGGACCAGGGCGTCCCAGTCCAGCCGCCAGGGGCCGCTGACCACGGCGGCCGCCCGGATCCGCGGTTCGCGGGCGGCCGTCACCGCCGCGTAGTAGCCGCCCAGGCTGAGCCCGGTCACGCCGATCCGCCGGGTGTCCACGCCCTCCCGGCCGGTGACCGCGTCGATCGCCCGGCCGACCACCCGGTGGTAGTCCGGCTCCGGCGCGGCGGCCCCGGCCAGGACGCCCTGCCCCGGGCCGTCCAGGGCGAGGACGGCCGTACCGCGCGCCAGCAGCGCCTCGGCGACCGCGTGGAACTCCTCCTTGCCGGAGTCCATCCCCGGGACGACGATCACCAGCGGTGCGGGGCCGGGCCCGGCCGGGCGGCGGAGCCAGCCCACGAAGGACTCGCCCTCGATCCGCTCGGCCGTCGGTTCGAGGTGGGCCAGCGCGGCCCGCATCGCCTCGTCCGCCTCGGTGGCGGTCGCGCCGGCCGCCGCGCGGTCGGGGTGCGGGAGCAGGCCGGCGAAGTGGAACCAGCGGGCGGCCCTCCGGTAGGCCTCGCCGGCCGAGACCGACCGGCCCTCGGCGGCGGCGCGGTCGGCGGCGACGCGGTGCCGCCGGCCGGCCGCCCGGAACGCCTCGGGCCACTCCTGTGCGGAGCGCAGCGCCGAGGTGACCCGGGTGTACTCGTGCGGGTCCAGGCCGGCGCCGGTGGCCCGCGGGCGGTTCTCCTCGACGAGGGCGGCCGGCAGGTCGGGGTGGTCGAGGAAGGACAGGTCGGGGGAGCCGGTCATCGGGGAGCACGCTCATCTCATGGTCGGTGGTGCACGGTCGGGCGGAGTCAGGACGGGCGGTCAGGGCTCTCGGGGCGCGCTCAGGGCGCTCAGGGCGCTCAGGGCTCTCAAGGGTGCTCAGGGCAGGGTGAGGACGGCCTTGCCCCGGATCCGCCGCTCCCGCAGATCGGTGAGCACGGCGGCGGTCCGCGCCCAGGGCGCGACCCGGCCGACCTCCGGGGTCAGCCGCCCCTCCCCCACCAGGCGGACCAGGGTGGCGAGGTCCTCACCGTCGGGTACGTCGGAGTCCGTGTAGTGGAAGTGCCGGAGCGTGGCGGACTCCGGCCCGGCGAAGAAGTCGAAGAAGTCGAGCGTCACCGGGGTCCGGGAGGCCTGGCCGAACCAGATCAGCGTGCCCCGGCGGGCCAGCCGGGCGAGCGCGAGCGGCAGGTCGGCGCCGCCCGTCGACTCCAGCACCAGGTCGTACGGGCCGCGGGCCGCGCCCACCGAGTGGACCACCTCCGCCGCACCCAGCTCGACCAGCCGCCGCCCGCGCTCCGCCGAGGCGGTGACCGCGGTCAGCTCCGCACCCGCCGCCGAGGCCAGCTCGGTGACGTAGTGGCCGACGCCCCCGGAGGCGCCGGTGAGCAGCACCCGGCGGCCGGCCAGCGCACCGGCGGTGCGCAGCAGCCGCAGCGCGGTGAGACCGGCCAGCGGCAGGGCGGCGGCGCGGACGGCGTCCAGCCCGTCCGGGATCTCGGCGAGCGAGCCGACCGGCACGCACACGTACTCGGCCCAGCCGCCGGCCGGCGGGTGGCCGACGACGCGGCGGCAGACGGCCGGCCCGGAGCCGTCGGCGGCGGCCTGCACGACCAGGCCCGCGATGTCCTTGCCGGGGCGCCAGCCCGGCCGGGGCGCCTCCAGCTGGAACGTCTCGCCGCGGTTCACCGCGAACGCCTCGACCTTCACCAGGGCCTCGCCCGGTCCCGGTCGCGGCTGCGTCACCTCCGTGAACGCCACCGTCGCGTCCGCCCGTCCGGTCGGTGTCAGCGCCCTCATGGCCTTCGCCCTCCCTCTCCCCTCGCCGGCCGGTCCGGCCGAGCTCGTGGTCCCAGCAGACCGCGACCGCCCGGAGCCGGTCCAACAACCGCTCGGCGATCCCGACAACCGACCGTTGTCGGGGCCTTCCGGGCAGCGGCAGGCCGTGGGCGGGCCGGGAGGCCCTAGGGTGGGCGGCCATGGATCTCGATCTCTCCCAGGTCCGCGCCTTCACCACGGCGGCCGAGGAACTGCACTTCGGCCGCGCCGCCGCCCGGCTGGCGATCAGCCAGCAGGCCCTGTCCAAGCGGATCGCCCGGCTGGAGGCGGCGCTCGGCGCCCGGCTGCTCGACCGCGACCCGCGCGGCGTCGGGCTCACCGGGGCCGGGCACCGGTTCCTGGAGCCCGCCCGGCGGCTGCTCGCCCAGGGCGACCGCGCCGTGGCGGCGGTGGCCCGTACCCGGCGCCCGCTGCGCGTCGACGTCTGGGGGCACCTGTACGCGCCGATGCGGACGGTCGCCCGGGCCGTCGACGGGGTGCCCGGGCTGGAGGTGGAGCCCGTCCCGGGGCGGGACCTCCCCTCGGTGGCGGCGGCTCTGCTGCGCGGCGAGTCGGACGCGGGCTTCGGCCGGGTACACCCGCTGCCCGACGGCCGGGACGCGGGGCTGGCGCACCGGCTGGTCCGGCTGGAGCCGGTGGACGCGCTGCTGAGCACCGACCACCCGCTGGCCGACCGCGACGTGCTGCGCCCGGAGGACCTGCGCTCCGGCGTGCTGCGCTACCCGGCCGCGGTGGACCGGCTGGACTTCCTGACCCGGTTCGCGGACCGCTTCGGCATCGCGGAGCGGGCCGGCTCGACCAATCTGGGCCTGGAGAGCTTCGCCGAACGGATCCGCACCGACCCGTCCTGCTTCTCGCTGCTCCCCGCCGACTGCCCGCTGCCCGGCCCCGCGGGCGGCCCCGGCCGCCCCGGCATCCGGACCGTCCCGCTGGTCGACCCCACCCCGCTCTACGCCTGGTCGCTGCTCTGGCGCGACGGCGACGAACCGGCGGCCCGGCTGGACCCGCTGCTCGGGGCGTTCACCGAGGCGGCCCGGCGCAACCGCTGGCTGGAGTACGACCCGGCCCGTGACTGGCTGCCCGGCCCGGACGAGGCGGCCCTGGACGGCTGACGGCCTCCGGGCGGGCCGTCCTCGGCGCCCGGCGCCCGGAGCACCGACCGCCGCCCCGGTCCGCCGCGGTTCTCCGGGCGCCGCCCCGGGCGGGGTTCGCCCGGAGGCCGTGGCGGCTGTGACACTGGAGGGGCTCGAAAACCGAGGTGCGCGCCGCCGCATCTCCTTGCGAACCTAGAGGGATGCCCGCAGTGAGTTCTCCCGCAGTCCAGTCCGCCGACGCGTCCACGGAGGGCGGCGGCCCCGGTATCGGCGAGCTGGCCGCCCGTCTGCCCGAACTGACCCTGCGCGACCAGGTGCGGATCGGGCGGCGGCTGGAGGGCGCCCGGCGGGTCCGCAAGCCCGAGGCCCGGCAGAAGGTCGCCGCCGAGATCGCCCGCGACGTCGAGCGCGCCGAGCTGCTGGTCGCGCAGCGCCGGGCCGCCGTCCCCGAGATCACCTATCCCGCCGAGCTGCCGGTCAGCCAGAAGAAGGACGAGATCCTCGCCGCCATCCGCGACCACCAGGTGGTGATCGTGGCGGGTGAGACCGGCTCCGGCAAGACCACCCAGATCCCGAAGATCTGTCTGGAGCTGGGCCGCGGGGTCCGCGGCCTGGTCGGGCACACCCAGCCCCGCCGGATCGCCGCCCGGACGGTGGCCGAGCGCGTCGCGGAGGAGATGCGCACGCCGCTCGGCGAGGCGGTCGGCTGGAAGGTCCGGTTCACCGACCAGGTCGGCCCGGACACCCTGGTCAAGCTGATGACCGACGGCATCCTGCTCGCCGAGATCCAGACCGACCGTGAGCTGCGCCAGTACGACACCCTGATCATCGACGAGGCGCACGAGCGCAGCCTCAACATCGACTTCATCCTCGGCTACATCAAGCAGCTGCTGCCCCGCCGGCCCGACCTCAAGGTCGTCATCACCTCGGCGACCATCGACCCCGAGCGCTTCGCCCACCACTTCGGCGACGCCCCGATCGTCGAGGTCTCCGGCCGCACCTACCCGGTCGAGGTCCGCTACCGGCCGATCGTCGAGGACGCCGACGACGCGGACGGCGACCACGGCCCCAGCGACGCCGACCGGGACCGCGACCAGATCCAGGCGATCTGCGAGGCCGCCGAGGAGCTCCAGGCCGAGGGCCCCGGCGACATCCTGGTCTTCCTCTCCGGCGAGCGCGAGATCCGCGACACCGCCGACGCCCTCAACAAGCTGAAGCTGAAGTTCACCGAGGTCCTCCCGCTCTACGCGCGGCTGAGTTCGGCGGAGCAGCACAAGGTCTTCCAGCGCTCCAGCTCCCGCCGGATCGTCCTGGCGACCAACGTCGCCGAGACCAGCCTCACCGTCCCGGGCATCAAGTACGTGATCGACCCGGGCACCGCGCGCATCTCCCGCTACAGCCACCGCACCAAGGTGCAGCGGCTGCCGATCGAGGCGATCAGCCAGGCCAGCGCCAACCAGCGCAAGGGCCGCTGCGGCCGTACCTCGGACGGCATCTGCATCCGGCTGTACTCGGAGGAGGACTTCCTCTCCCGCCCCGAGTTCACCGACGCCGAGATCCTGCGCACCAACCTGGCCTCGGTCATCCTCCAGATGACCGCCGCCGGTCTCGGCGACATCGCCGCCTTCCCGTTCCTGGACCCGCCGGACTCCCGCAACATCAAGGACGGCGTCAACCTCCTCCACGAACTCGGCGCCCTCGACCCCGACGAGAAGGACGTCCGCAAGCGCCTCACCCCGCTCGGCCGCCAGCTGGCGCAGCTCCCGGTGGACCCGCGGATGGCCCGGATGGTCCTGGAGGCCGACAAGAACGGCTGTGTCCGCGACGTCATGGTGATCGCCGCCGCGCTCTCCATCCAGGACCCGCGCGAACGCCCCACCGAGAAGCGCCAGGCCGCCGACGACCGGCACCGCCGCTTCCAGTCCGAGACCTCCGACTTCCTCTCCTACCTCGCCATGTGGCGCTACGTGCGGGAGCAGCAGAAGGAGCTCTCCTCCTCGGCCTTCCGCCGGATGTGCAAGGCCGAGTTCCTCAACTACCTGCGGATACGGGAGTGGCAGGACATCTACTCGCAGCTCCGCACGGTCGCCAAACAGCTCGGCGTCACCATCGAGGAGCCCCATCCCGACGCCGAACCGGACGCCGACCGGATCCACCAGTCGCTGCTGGCCGGCCTGCTCTCGCACCTGGGCCTCTACGACGTCGAGAAGCGCGAGTACGGCGGCGCCCGCGGCGCCCGGTTCGCGGTCTTCCCCGGCTCCGGCCTGTTCAAGAAGCCGCCGCGTTGGGTGATGTCCGCCGAGCTGGTCGAGACGTCCCGGCTCTGGGCGCGGATCAACGCGAAGATCGAGCCCGAGTGGGTGGAGCCGCTGGCCGGCCACCTGATCAAGCGCAGCTACAGCGAGCCGCACTGGGAGAAGAAGGCCGGCGCGGTGCTGGCCTACGAGAAGGTGACCCTCTACGGGATGCCGATCGTCGCCCAGCGCAAGGTCAACTACGGCCGGATCGACGCGGAGCTCTGCCGCGAGCTGTTCATCCGCAACGCGCTGGTCGAGGGCGACTGGGAGACCCACCACCGCTTCTTCGCCGAGAACCGCAAGCTGCTCAGCGAGGTCGAGGAGCTGGAGAACCGGGCCCGCCGCCGGGACATCATGGTCGACGACCAGACCCTGTTCGACTTCTACGACAGCCGGCTGCCCGAGGACATCGTCTCCACCCGGCACTTCGACTCCTGGTGGAAGAAGACCCGGCACGACCAGCCGGACCTGCTCAGCTTCGAGAAGTCGATGCTGATCAACGACTCGGCGGACGGCGTCACCGAGGCGGACTACCCGGACTACTGGCAGCAGGGCAAGCTCCGCTTCAAGCTGACCTACCAGTTCGAGCCGGGCAGCGACGCGGACGGCGTGACCGTCCACATCCCGCTCCCGGTGCTCAACCAGGTCACCGCCGAGGGCTTCGACTGGCAGATCCCCGGCCTGCGCGAGGAGCTGGTCACCGCCTACATCCGGGCGCTGCCGAAGGCGATCCGCCGCAACTTCGTCCCGGCCCCGGACTACGCCAAGGCGGCCCTGCGCCAGGTGAAGGACCGCCAGGAGCCCCTGCTGCCCACCCTGGAGCACGTCCTGAAGCGGATGACGGCGATCACCGTCCCGCCGGAGGCCTGGGACGACGAGCGGGTGCCGGACCACCTCAAGGTCACCTTCCGGGTGGTCGACGGCCGCAAGAAGCTCGCCGAGTCCAAGGACCTGGAGGACCTCCGGCTGCAGCTGAAGCCCAAGCTCAAGGAGACCCTCTCCTCGGCCGCCTCGGGCCAGGGCATCGAGCAGTCCGGGCTGACCGCCTGGCCGGCCTCGCTGCCGGTGCTCCAGCGCACCTTCGAGCAGCGCTCGCGCGGCCATTCGCTGCGCGCCTACCCGGCCCTGGTGGACGAGCGGGACACGGTCGGGATCAAGCTCTTCGACACCCCGCAGGCGCAGGCCCAGGCGATGTGGGAGGGCACCCGGCGGCTGCTGATGCTGACCACCAACTCGCCCGCCAAGTCGATCCAGGGGCGGCTGGGCAACCAGGCGAAGCTCGCCCTGTCGTACAACCCGCACGGGTCGATCCCGGCCCTGTTCGAGGACGTGGTGGCCTGCGCCACCGACCGGCTGATGACCTCGGCCGGCGGACCGGCCTGGGACGAGGCCGCCTTCGGCAAGCTGCACGAGAAGGTCCGCACCGACCTCTACGAACTGTCGGCGGACACCACGCTGAAGACGGCCACCGCGCTGATCGCCTTCCACCGGGCCTCGACCCGGCTGAAGGCGGTGAGCAGCCCGGTGCTGCTGACGGCGGTCAACGACATCCGGCTGCACCTGGCCTCGCTGGTGCACCCGGGGTTCGTCACCGAGGCCGGCTGGCAGCGGCTGCCGGACCTCAAGCGCTACCTGCTGGCGGTGGACCGCCGGCTGGAGGCGCTGCCCAACCATCCGCAGCGGGACGCCCAGCAGCTGCTGAAGGTGCAGCAGGTGCAGCAGGAGTACGGGGAGCTGCTGGCGGCCGTGCCGGCCGGGCAGCAGCCGTCCCCGGCGGTGCTGGCGATCCGCTGGATGATCGAGGAGTTGCGGGTCAGCTTCTTCGCCCAGTCACTGGGTACGCCGACCCCGGTCTCGGAGAAGCGGATCTCCAAGGCGATGGAGGCGGCCAGGGCCACGCTCTGAGCTGGGAGGGGCCCTCAGGAGCCAGTTCGACCTGGGGGCCCACCATGGGCTACAGTCTGTCTTGTTCGCAGCGCAGCAAAGCGAGTGAACAAGATCAGAACACTCTGGTCCTGTGGAGCAGTTGGTTAGCTCGCCACCCTGTCAAGGTGGAGGTCGCGGGTTCAAGTCCCGTCAGGATCGCCGTAGCCGAGAGGCCCGGAACCGTTTGGTTCCGGGCCTCTCGCGTTTGCCCCGGGAGGGATCCTTACCCCGGACTAGGTCTAGACCACAAGCAACGACCCGCGTGATCGTCGTCACTTATCTTTTCCCGAGACCGGACACATGGCACCCCTTCCCCAGGGGTGCCAATTTAATATGTAAAATTGCACAGCTATGAACTGTATATCCCCCCCGCCCCAGGGGCCTCGAATCGTTATCCGGAGTTCAACATTCCGGCCGCCCGGCACGATCTCCGGGAGCGCCCGCGGGCATGCAAAGGGGCTGCTTACCGGACCCGGCGGAGTCCGGTAAGCAGCCCCTTTGAAAGAGCCTTCGGCCTATCAGGCCTCGGTTCGCTGGGCGGGAATACCGGCCAGCAGGGCGCGCACCTCCGCCTCGCGGTAACGACGGTGCCCGCCAAGCGTGCGAATGGACGTGAGCTTGCCTGCCTTGGCCCAGCGGGTAACCGTCTTCGGGTCCACGCGGAACATGGTGGCGACCTCTGCCGGCGTCAGCAGGGGTTCAGCATCAGGGGTACGAGCGGTCATGAGCGGCCTCCTCGGGAGAACCGAACCAGGGCGGTTCTATCCTTCAAATTCTGCACCTTGGCCCGCGATGCCCGAAATGGCATAGACGGGCCGAGTCGGTTATAGGACGAACGGCTTGTCCTGGTGTCTACAACTACACCATCCGTCCAGCCCTATCGACCAAACCGCCAAAATTGACCCCTCACGGGTTCAAGGCTGACGGATGGCGATGGACCACCCCATAACGGGCAGTCACCTTATAGTGACATCCGGTTACGAGGAGACCAGACCCGCTGTTTCCTCGCAAGGTACGCATCGGTTCCAGAACCACCCAAAAGTGGGCACGCTCATGTGAAGTTGGGCTGGTTGTCCCATTTTTGCACATAGGGGTAAGTTCGCGTCAACGGTGAGTAGTGTCACGTTCGATAGCTATTGACCCGAACCAGGACCTTGGTCATACGGCCCGGGCCGTAGGACTCTTCCAGTCTTACAAGTACCACCGACACCCCGCCCCGCCAGCACTGACGCCCCGTCGACCGGGCCCCCGCGGCACCGCGCACCCCTCCTCGCACCCCTCCCCGTGGCCCTCCGACGCCTCCCCCGGGCCGGACCGACCCCCCTCCCCTACCCGCTGACTCAGTTCGCGTACCGCAGTGCCAGGACCCGCCGCCAGCGCACCGTCAGTTCCTCGTACACCCGCAGCGCCTCCGCCGCCTCGCCGGCCCGCAGCGCCCGCAGCCCGTCCTCCAGCTCCCCCGCCGAACGGTCCGCCAGCAACTGCTCCGGCCCCAGCAGGTGCACCAGCCCCCCGTAGTCCAGCTCCACCAGGGAACGCGGGTGGAACTCCTCCAGCCACCGCCCCACCAGCTCCGCCCCGCGCACCAGGTCCCCCTCCGGCACGGCCTCGCGCAGCGCCCGGTAGGCCCGGGCCACCCGGCGGCGCGCCTGCGCCATCGGCGTCAGGTAGAACAGCGCCGCCTGCTCCCCCTTCTCCCCGCGGTCGAACCCGGCGCCGCCCGCCGAGGCCGCACCCGGCCGCCCGGCCGCGCCACCGGGCTCCGCGGCGCCCCCGGCCGGCTCCTGATCGCCCGTCCCGCCCGGGCCGCCCGCCGGCACGAAGCAGCGGTCCTCCTCCCCGAACGGCAGGAACCAGCGCACCGGCACCTCCCATCGGCTGGTCACGATCCACGGCCGGGCGTCCGGGTGCTCGGCCCGCCAGCGCTCCCGGTCGGCCTCGGCGGCCGCCCGGGTGGCCGGCGGCAGCGCGGTGTCCAGCAGCGCCACGGGCGCCGCCGCCCGCAGTTCGTCCAGCGCCTGCCAGGTGCGCAGCCGGGTCGCCCAGGGGCAGACGTACAGCACCCCGTCCACCGACCGCACGAAGGCCCGCTCGCTCTCCCGCTCCGGCAGGGCGCGGGGGGTCCGGCCGACCAGCTCCGCCAGCGCCGCCCGCTGCTCCTCCAGCGCCGCCACCGCGACCGGACGGCCGGCCTCCGCGGCATCCGGCCCGTGCGCCGCGGCGTAGGCCTGCCAGCGCGCGCGCTCGGGCTCCGGGTAGGCGGCCAGCGGCTCGTAGACCCGCAGGTGGGCGGCGTAGGGCGGCAGTACGGAAGTGCGCACGACGGTCACGTTCTGCATCGTCGCACGCACCGGCCCCCGCCCGGGAGGCCTTCGGCCGGGAGCCGTGCGGGAACGCGCTCCGCCCGCCCCCGTCTCAGTACGCGGACAACCCGCGCAAGCTCGTACAAGAGGGCAGATCGAGGACGACCGCGCGACTACGCTTCGCCTTAGGCGCCCGCACCACAGCAGCGGGCCTCGGATACTGGAGTCACCACAGTGACCGACGTACAGACCGCATCCGCCGCGTACCCCGCACCCGGAGTGCTCAGCAGGATCTTCCGTACCGACCAGGACGGCGCCGCTCCCGGCGACGGCCACGAGCAGGTCGTCCTCTGCCACGACCGCAGCTCCGGCCTCAAGGCCATCATCGCCATCCACTCCACCGCCCTGGGCCCGGCCCTCGGCGGCACCCGCTTCTTCCCGTACGCCTCGGAGGAAGCGGCCCTGGAGGACGCGCTGAACCTCTCGCGCGGCATGTCGTACAAGAACGCGCTGGCCGGGCTCGACCTCGGCGGCGGCAAGGCCGTCATCATCGGCGACCCGAACAAGGACAAGAACGAGGCGATGCTGCGGGCCTACGGCCGCTTCGTCGAGTCCCTGCGCGGGCGCTACATCACCGCCTGCGACGTCGGCACCTACGTGCAGGACATGGACGTCATCGCCCGCGAGACCGGGTTCGTCACCGGCCGCTCGCCCGAGAACGGCGGCGCCGGCGACTCCTCCATCCTGACCGCCTTCGGCGTCTTCCAGGGCATGCGCGCCAGCGCCCAGGCCCGCTGGGGCCAGCCCACCCTGCGCGGCAAGCGGGTCGGTGTGGCCGGCGTCGGCAAGGTCGGCCACTACCTGGTCGGCCACCTGGTCGCGGACGGCGCCACCGTCGTCATCACCGATGTCTCCGAGGCCGCCGTGAACCGCGTGCGCGCCGCTCACCCGGAGGTCGAGGTGGTGGCCGACAGCGCCGCCCTGCTCCAGAGCAAGCTGGACGTCTACGCCCCCTGCGCCCTCGGCGGCGCCCTCACCGACGACACCGTGGGCACCCTCGGCGAGTTCGGCACCTCCGTCGTGTGCGGCGCGGCCAACAACCAGCTCGCCCACCCCGGCGTCGAGAAGGACCTGGCCGACCGCGGCATCCTCTACGCCCCGGACTACCTGGTGAACTCCGGTGGCGTGATCCAGGTCGCCGACGAGATCGAGGGCTTCAACTTCGACCGGGCCAAGAACAAGGCCACCCGGATCTTCGACACCACCCTGGAGATCTTCACCCGGGCCGCCGCCGACGGCGTGCCGCCGGCCGTCGCCGCCGACCGGCTCGCCGAGAAGCGGATGCGCGAGATCAGCGCGCTCCGCTCGGTGCTGCTGCCGGGTGCCCGCCGGGGCTGACCCCCGAGCGGCCGGAGCCGCTCCCCGGCGCGTCGCGGACTCCGTGACGCGCCCGGGGGGCGGCTCCTCCGTCTCCGGCCCGCCACGGGGCCCCGAAGGCCCTCCCGGCCCCGCCGCGGGGGCCCGGGCCGACTCGTCCCGCGCGCATCACGATGTGGAACCGGATTCTCACTTCTGCGCCCGATCGGGTGATCCACCACCCCCCTTGGGGGGATAATCGATCCCGGAACGACGGACCTCAGCTACCTCCGGACAGCGCGCAAACTGCCGCAAAACCTCCCGTGACCTGGGAAGACCTGGTCTCGGGTGCGGCCGGTGCGCGCCACGTCACACCGACGACGTACCGTCCAGCGGCAGAAACAGGTACCGTTAATGCTCCAAGGGACGGTTCTCCCCATTCGGGCAGGCCGCTCTTGATCATGAACACGTGTCAGACTCGGGGCCGTGAGCCCCATCGTTGAGGGGGTCGACCCATGGGGCGCGGCCGGGCCAAGGCCAAGCAGACGAAGGTCGCCCGCGAGCTGAAGTACAACAGCGGCGGGTTCGACGCCAATCGTCTGTCCAACGAGCTGGGCGTATCGCCCTCTACCGCCTCGATCGAGCCTGAGCCGATCGAGGAAGAAGAGGACGACGACCCCTACGCGGAATACGCGGCTCGGTACGCCGACGACGACGAGGACGATGACAGCACGTCGGGGACCGGGCCTTCGCAGGCCCGCCGCCGCGCGTAGTCACAGTCTGGCCTGACCGGCCCGTGCGCCCAGAGCGCCGGGCCGGTTTTCGGCGTTCCCCGAGTGCGGGCGCTCCGCTCCGGCCCTGCCGGTCCCGTCACGGCTCTCCAGACACGTGAAGGGCCCCTCCCGCGGTCTCCCGCCGGAAGGGGCCCTTCGTCATGCCGCTCAGCCCGCGGTGAAGGCCTCGTAGGCGTTGTAGAGCGCCGCGCCGCCCTCGTGCTCGCCGGAGCGCTCGACGATGTCGCCGAGCAGCCAGGACTCGACGCCGCGGTCCTCCAGGATCGACAGCACGACGTCCACCGAGTGCGGCGGGACGACCGCGACCATGCCGACGCCCATGTTCAGGGTCTTCTCGATCTCCAGGGTGGCCACCTTGCCGACCTCGGCGACGGTCTGGAACACCGGCAGCGGCGTCCAGGTACCGCGGTCCAGGCGGGCGTGCAGGCCGTCCGGGATCACCCGTGCCAGGTTGGCCGCCAGGCCGCCGCCGGTCACGTGCGAGAAGGCGTGCACCTCGGTGGCCCGGGTGAGCGCCAGGCAGTCCAGCGAGTAGATCCGGGTCGGCTCCAGCAGCTCCTCGCCGAGCGTGCGGCCGAACTCCTCGACCTTGCGGTCCAGCTTCCAGCCGGCCTCGTTCAGCAGCACGTGGCGCACCAGCGAGTAGCCGTTGGAGTGCAGGCCGGAGGCGGCCATCGCGATCACCACGTCGCCCGCGCGGACGCGGTCGGCGCCCAGCAGGGCGTCCGCCTCGACCACACCGGTGCCGGCGCCCGCCACGTCGTACTCGTCCGGGCCGAGCAGGCCCGGGTGCTCGGCGGTCTCGCCGCCGACCAGGGCGCAGCCGGCCAGCGCGCAGCCCTCCGCGATGCCCTTGACGATCGCGGCGACCCGCTCCGGCACGACCTTGCCGACGCAGATGTAGTCGGTCATGAACAGCGGCTCGGCGCCGCAGACCACCAGGTCGTCCACGACCATGCCGACCAGGTCGTGGCCGATGGTGTCGTGCTTGTCCATGGCGGCGGCGATGGCGACCTTCGTCCCCACGCCGTCGGTGGCCGAGGCCAGCAGCGGCCGCTCGTAGCGCTTGAAGGCGGACGCGTCGAAGAGCCCGGCGAAACCGCCGATGCCGCCGACCACCTCGGGGCGGCTGGCCTTCTTCACCCACTGCTTCATGAGCTCGACGGCGCGGTCGCCCGCCTCGATGTCGACGCCGGCGGCGGCGTAGGTGGCGCCGTTCTGGTTCGTGGTCACTGCGGTGCGGCCCTTTCGGGTCAGTGGGGGTTGGAACAGCGGTGGGGCCCCGGGTTCCGGGACCCCACCGTCAGGTCGTTACGGGCGGCGCAGGGCGTCGGCCGCGCCCGCTCCGCCGAGCAGGGACTGGACGCCGTCCAGGTCGCTGCCGCTGGTCGGCTTGCCGCGGACCGCGGGCGGCTGCTGGCCGCCCTTGATCTCGGCCTCCAGCAGGAGCTTCCCGAGCAGCGCCGGGTCGGGCAGCTCCATCGGGTACTCGCCGTCGAAGCAGGCCCGGCAGAGCCGGTCCTTCGGCTGCTTGGTGGCCTCGATCATGCCGTCGATCGAGATGTAGGAGAGCGAGTCCGCACCGAGCGTGCGGCCGATCTCCTCGATGGTCATGCCGTTGGCGATCAGCTCCGCGCGGGTGGCGAAGTCGATGCCGAAGAAGCAGGGCCACTTGACCGGCGGCGAGGAGATCCGGATGTGGACCTCGGCCGCGCCGGCCTCGCGGAGCATCTTCACCAGCGCGCGCTGGGTGTTGCCGCGGACGATCGAGTCGTCCACGACCACCAGGCGCTTGCCCTGGATGACCTCGCGCAGCGGGTTGAGCTTCAGCCGGATGCCGAGCTGGCGGATGGTCTGGCTGGGCTGGATGAAGGTGCGGCCCACGTAGGCGTTCTTCACCAGGCCCGAGCCGTACGGGATCCCGCTGGCCTCGGCGTAGCCGATGGCGGCCGGGGTGCCGGACTCCGGGGTCGCTATCACCAGGTCGGCCTCGACGGGCGCCTCGGCGGCCAGCCTGCGACCCATCTCCACGCGGGAGAGGTGCACGTTGCGGCCGGCGATGGAGGTGTCGGGGCGGGCCAGGTAGACGTACTCGAAGACGCAGCCCTTGGGCTTGGCCTCGGCGAAGCGGGAGGTCCGCATGCCGTTCTCGTCGATGGCGATGAGTTCGCCGGGCTCGACCTCGCGGATAAAGGAGGCGCCGCAGATGTCCAGCGCCGCCGTCTCGGAGGCGACCACCCAGCCGCGCTCCAGCCGGCCGAGCACCAGCGGGCGGATGCCCTGCGGGTCGCGGGCGGCGTAGAGCGTGTGCTCGTCCATGAAGACGAGCGAGAACGCGCCCTTGACCTTGGGCAGGACGAGCTTGGCCGTCTCCTCGATGGAGAGGTCCGGGTGGCCCGCGAGGAGGGCGGTCACCAGGTCGGTGTCGTTGGTCGCGGCGGACCGGCCCGAGCGGGAGACGTGCTCCTCACCGGGCAGTTCGGCGACCATGGCCGCCAGTTCGGCGGTGTTCACCAGGTTTCCGTTGTGCCCGAGGGCCAGCGAACCGTGAACGGTCGCGCGGAAGGTCGGCTGGGCGTTCTCCCAGACCGAGGAACCGGTGGTCGAGTAGCGGGCGTGTCCGACGGCGATATGCCCGTGCAACGACCCCAGGGAGGCCTCGTCGAAGACCTGGGAGACGAGTCCCATGTCCTTGAAGACGAGAATCTGGGAGCCGTTGCTCACTGCGATGCCCGCGGATTCCTGACCGCGGTGCTGCAGGGCGTAAAGGCCGAAGAACGTGAGCTTGGCGACCTCCTCGCCGGGAGCCCAGACACCGAAGACGCCGCAAGCGTCCTGGGGGCCTTTCTCGCCGGGAAGAAGATCGTGGTTGAGTCTTCCGTCACCACGTGGCACGCCTTCGAGTCTAGGGCAGTTGGCACAGGCTTCCGGAACCAGGGCGGCGCGGATTCTTGGGCGATCGCTCGGCAACGCGCGTAGACAAAACCCCTTACCGGGGGCGGATTTCGAGGGCGCGGAATTCGGTCGAGGGGCGCTTGGCCTTGTGGGTCGCGCCCGTTGGGGCCTTTCCGCCCGCGGACGGCCCGGAGGTTAACGGCGGGCAACGTGAGCCTGCTCACCCAGGGGCCGACGGGGGCCGGGCGGGGCCGCCGGGCCTCGCGGGGCCGTCTTCGGCCCTCCGCTTCGACCCCTTCGGGCCTCGGTTCAGTCCTCGGTTCAGTCCTCGGTTCAGTCCTCGGTTCAGTCCTCGGTTCGGCTCTCCCCTGGCCTCCCCCGGCCTCAGGCGCTCGGGAGCAGGAGCCCCCAGGCGCCCGGGTGCACCGTCCAGGTCCGGTCCCGGACCGGACCCACCGGCTGGCCGTCCGCCTCGTAGCCGAACCCGCGCCCCGTCACCGCGAGGGTCGCCGCCCGGGCGCGCACGAGTGCGCCGGGCGTGCGGACCACGATCTCCATCACGCCGCCGATCGCCTCCCCGCCCGGCAGGGTCACCTCGACCACCCGGACCGGCTGGTGGACGTCGGCCAGCAGCCGGCCGTCCGCCTCGACCCGGAGCAGCGCGCTGTGCTCGCCCCGGCCGGCCTCGACCGTGAGTGAGGTCCCCTGCTCGGCCGCAGCCAGTTTCGCCCATAGCGAACGCCAGCCACCCGTACGGCCCGCTATCCGGCGCGCTCCGCTGCCGGAGATCCGCACCTTGCCGAGCGCCACTCCGCCACCGTCGTCCACCAGCAGGTCCAGCTTGCGCGGCACGCCGCCGAGCACCGCCCGCGCGGCCGGCACCGGCTCGCCCGGCACACCGAGCGCGCGGGCCGCCACCAGCTCGTCGGCCCGGCCCACCGGGACCATGCCGACCGGGTCCGCACCCAGCTCACGCTGGCGGTAGAGGGCTTGGAGCACCCGTTGCATCGCCAGGTCGGAGCCGATCACCACCGGTCGGCGGCGGCCCCGGTGCGAAAGCACCCGGTCGAGTTCGGAAGGGCTCTCCGGGTAGGCCACCTTGGCGTCCGCCCCTCCGCACAGGACGTCCCTCGCGATCCGCACCGACTCGCCGTCGGTCTGCCGGGCCGCCGGGTCGAGGAGCAGGAGGAGCGGTTCGGGGCCGCCGGTTGCGGGCGTGGACAGGGACGACACGACCGGTCCTTCCTCAGGTAATCTCTCGGTGCAAGAGCCCCTTGCGCTATTGCGCCAGGGGCTTCGTCTATCTCGGGGCAGACTGCGGCCTTCGCAGGATGCCCCAACCGGAAGGGGTGTACGCCTGTGCCGGCACTCGTGCTCGTTGGCGCTCAGTGGGGGGACGAGGGCAAGGGGAAGGCGACCGACCTCCTCGGCGGCTCCGTCGACTACGTCGTTCGCTACCAGGGCGGCAACAACGCCGGTCACACGGTGGTCATCGGCGACCAGAAGTATGCCCTGCACCTGCTGCCTTCCGGCATCCTCAGCCCGAATGTGACGCCGGTGATCGGCAACGGCGTCGTCATCGACCCGGGCGTGCTGCTCTCCGAGCTCAGCGGGCTGAACGAGCGCGGCATCGACACCTCCAAGCTGCTGATCTCGGGCAACGCCCACCTGATCACGCCGTACCACCGCACCCTGGACAAGGTCACCGAGCGCTTCCTCGGCAAGCGCCGGATCGGCACCACCGGCCGCGGCATCGGCCCGACCTACGCGGACAAGATCAACCGCGTCGGCATCCGGGTCCAGGACCTCTTCGACGAGTCGATCCTGCAGCAGAAGATCGAAGCCGCGCTGCACGACAAGAACCAGCTGCTGGTGAAGCTCTACAACCGCCGCGCCATCCCGGCCGAGCTGGTCCTGGAGGAGTACCTCGGCTACGCGGACAAGATCAAGCCGTTCCTGGCCGACACCACCCTGGTGCTCGACGAGGCGCTGAAGGCCAACAAGGTCGTGCTGCTGGAGGGCGGCCAGGGCACCCTGCTCGACGTCGACCACGGCACGTACCCCTTCGTGACCTCGTCGAACCCGACCGCCGGCGGTGCCTGCACCGGCGCCGGCATCGGTCCGACCAAGATCGACCGGGTCATCGGCATCCTGAAGGCGTACACCACCCGCGTCGGCTCGGGCCCGTTCCCGACCGAGCTGCTGGACGCCGACGGCGAGGCGCTGCGCCGGATCGGCGGCGAGCGCGGTGTGACCACCGGCCGCGACCGGCGCTGCGGCTGGTTCGACGCCGTGATCGCGCGCTACGCGACCCGGGTCAACGGCCTGACCGACTTCTTCCTCACCAAGCTGGACGTGCTGACCGGCTGGGAGCAGATCCCGGTCTGCGTCGCGTACGAGATCGACGGCAAGCGTGTCGAGGAGCTCCCGTACAACCAGTCCGACTTCCACCACGCCAAGCCGATCTACGAGACGCTGCCGGGCTGGACCGAGGACCTCAGCAAGGCCCAGACCTTCGCCGACCTGCCGAAGAACGCGCAGGCCTACGTGAAGGCGCTGGAGGAGATGTCGGGCGCCCCGATCTCCGCCATCGGCGTCGGCCCGGGCCGGTACGAGACGATCCAGATCAACTCGTTCGTCTGAGCCTGAGCATGTGAGGCCCTGCGGGACACTGCGTCCCGCAGGGCCTTCTTCTTGGCATTTCGGATCTGCACTAGTGCAATAATCTCTTGCATCTAGTGCAGAGTTTGGCTACTTTCGGGATCATGACTGCGAAACTGCCTGCCCCCGTCACCCTGACCGGCCGCCACGTCCGCCTGGAGCCGCTGAGCCGGGACCACGCGTCCGACCTGTGGGCCACCGTCGGCCCCGACCCGGACGTCTGGCGCTGGATCCCGTTCCACCCGCCGACGACGGAGGAGGAGCTGGGCGAGGTCCTCGACATCCGCCTGGCCGAGGTGGCGGCCGGCACCGCCGTGAAGTTCGCCGTGATCGACCTCGCGAGCGAGCGGGCCGTCGGCATCACCGGGTACTACGACTTCAGCGCCCAGAACGAGCTGGTCGAGATCGGCGGCACCTGGTACGCCCGGTCGGCCTGGCGGACGGCGATCAACACCGAGGCCAAGCTGCTGCTGCTCGTCCACGCCTTCGAGGACCTGGGCATGGGCCGGGTGTTCTGGAAGACGGACGCGCTCAACGACCGCTCCCGCAACGCGATCCTGCGGCTGGGGGCTCAGTACGAGGGCATTCACCGCCGGGAGAAGCTGCGGGCCAACGGGGTCTGGCGCGACAGCGCCTACTTCTCGATGCTGGCGGACGAGTGGCCGGCGGCCAAGTCCCGCCTGGTGGAGCGCCTTTCCCGCGGCTGACGGTGCGCGATGAGCTGCGCGACGACGCCGACGAAGAGCACCGACGCCAGCAGTCCGGCCAGCAGGACGACGCCCATCAGCCGCCGACCGCCACCACGGCCCACACCGCTTTGCCGTACGACCCGATGAGTTTCACACCCCACTCATCGGCAAGCCCGGCCACGAGGTCAAGCCCCCGTCCGCTTGTACGGGAGTCGTTCGGATCCGGGCGGACGACGGGGGCGGCGGAGGCATCCGAGACGGCGATGTAGAGCCTGCCGCACCGGAGTTCGAGCACGACGGTCGGCGGGCCGTCACCGTGGACCAGGGCATTGGCGACCAGCTCGGAGAGGACGAGGCAGGGGGCGTCGGAGTCGAGGCCGATGCTGCGGAGGGTGTCGCGCAGGAGGCGGCGGAGCGCCCCGACGATCTCCGGCAGGGCCGGCGGGAAGAGGTCGAGCCTGAACTCGACAGCCGGGTCGGAGGCCGGCGGGCGAAGGAGCGGGAGCAACATCGACTGTCTCCAGTCCAGTTGAGGTGAGGGTGCGGAGGAGAGGGCCACCCCCCGTGGCTTGCCCCCGCCGACGATGAGGAGGGCAGGCGTCGGCAGCCTGCACGCCCACCCGGGGTGCACTTCGGAGTTCCTGTCAGTTCGTCAGGCCCTCTAGGAGTGAAGGTAGGCTCAGAGGGTCAAGATTTGCTACTGAAGCTCGCTCTCTTCACTCCAACGAGGGACCCTCCTTGGCCCGACACCCCCACAGGTGGACCCGCTGAGAGTGGGGCGGCAGACTGCACCGGAAGCAGCGACCGAGGGGAGAAAAGCGTGCCACCCCGCCTGTCCCCGACCGTGCGCCAGCAGCGGCTCGGAATCGAGTTGCGCAAGATGCGCGAGCACGCGGGCATGACCCCCAAAGCCATGGCAGCAGCCCTCGGCACCGACGTACCCAAGATCTCCCAGATAGAGAACGGCAAGTCCGGGATCAGCGCGGACCGCCTCAACTCCTGGGCTGTCAACAGCAAGTGCAGCAACACCGCGCTCATTGAGGCATTGACGCTGATGACCCACGATCGCGGCAGGCACTGGTGGCACAGCTTCCGCGGCAGGGTACCCAATGGCATGCTCGACATCGCCGAACTTGAGCACCACGCCGAGTCCTTGCTGGTGCTGAACACGGTCTCGATTCCAGGACTGCTTCAGACCGACCGATACTCCGCCGCCATGTTCACCCGGCTCCGTCCGCCACTTCCCCGCCATGACGCCGAGGTACGGACGGCCTTCCGTGCCCAGCGCCAGCGGATCCTCGCCGACGGTGCCAGCCCGTTCACCGCCTTCATCCATGAGGCCGCTCTCCGGATGCAGTTCGGCGGGCCCGCTGTCCTCCGCGGCCAGCTCGCGAGGCTGCTCGCTGACGCCGACCGCCCCGGAATCACCATCCGGGCGATCCCCTTCAGCGTCGACACCTACCCCGGATCGGGCGAGGACCTGTTCTTCGCGCAGGGCGCGGTACCCGAACTGGACACGGTACAGATCGACCTCACACAGGGTCCGCAATTCATTCACGCGGAGGCAGAGTTGGACTCGTACCGCGCCATCGTCGCCGAATCCGAGACCATCGCGCTCGGCCCGTCGGAGACCAGCGAGTTCATCCGCCACATAATGACCGACCTGAAGGGCTAGCGGGCCATGAGCGACTGGCAGAAGTCCTCCGCAAGCGGGAACAGCAACCAGTGTGTCGAGGTCCGCGTGGCAGGCAACGGCCTGATCGAGATCCGCGAGTCCGACGACCCCGACTCGATCGTCGTCACCACGCCCAGGAAGTTCGCCCTCTGGCTCGAAGGCGTCAAGCGCGGCGAGTTCGACCACTTCGGCCGCGCCTAGACGAATCGTTCCGGCGGCCCCTCGCAGGCCGCGAGGGGCCGCCGGGTCAAGTCCACCGATCTGAAGGGTTGAGGAGTATGAACGACTGGAAGAAGGCCTCACTCGGCGGCGAGGCCCACGAGTCCCTCGAAGTCCGCACCGCCGACGACATGGTCGAAATCCGTGATCCCGGCACCGGCGACATCATCGTCCGCACCACCCCACGCAAGTGGGCCGCCTTCCTCCTCGGCGTGAAGGCCGGCGAGTTCGACCACTTCGTCGCCTGAGCGAATCGTTCCGGTGGCCCCTTGCGCGCGCAAGGGGCCACCGGAACAGCCCGTGATCAGGCGGTCGCCTCAATGTGTTCGAAGATGTCCGCGTCCGTCTTCTGCTGCCACTCCGGCAGCGCGTCCCAGTCCGCGACATAGCCCGGCTTCGGATTCTCGATGTGCTTGTGGATCTGGGCAATCCAGCAGAGCGCGACGAACCTGCCCTTCTGCTCGCGGCTGAGCTTCGCCGTATTGCCGGCGCTCACCTCGCCCGCAGCCTCGTCGTCACTTCTCGATGAGCCGGTCCATGGGGCCGAGGAGCTGCGCCCGTCGCTGCATTCCGACGACGGGCCGGCCCTGGAACTCCCGGACGCGGACCACATCAAAGCCCTGGGACTTGTCATACCGGACCAGGCCCTCTTCGGAGGTGACGCGCCGCACCCACGCCTTGCCCTCACGGCCGGCCCGGTCCACCGCCCACCAGGCGATACGGGAGCCCAACCCTTCTCCGATCGTGGCCGGGTCCGTGAGCGTGCTCACGAGGACCAGCGATTCCTCGGCGCGCTCCTCGTCGGTGAATACGGCCCGCCCCAGGCTGTCCAGAACGATGGTGCACCCCAGGGCGATGTCGTCGGCTCCGGTGATGACCCACATCGGGGCGACCCCGTCACCGGCCCTGCTGGCGATCAGCTCCGCAGTCTGTGGCCACGGCTCGTGTCCGGCCCGCTTCATCCAGACGAAGCGGCGCGAGGCAAACTCCTCGATCCGTCCTCGATCGCTGAGAGCTGCGGGGCGCATGCGATACACGAGTGCTCCGATGGCCTCGGGGAGCACCCAGGCTAGACGATCCACACCCCACGCAGGGGGAAGCATGAGCGACACCAACGGCCTTGCCACTACGTACTTGTTGCACTACTGCGCGGTCCGCAGGAGTTGGCCGTGTTCGGGGAACGGACAAGGACGACCGGGCTACGAACTAGGTGGTTGAAGCGTCATCGTGGGCGCCGGGCCCGGCTGCACAGGAAGTCGGGCCGGCCGACTTCCTGGGCAGCGAGCAGGGACGCTGGTCACCCGGCGGGCCCGGATGGTCCGGGGCCGCCGGACTCGGCAGGACGGCGGCCAACGACGTCGGCTCCTGCGAGCGCCGCGCGGTTCCTCCGGTGGGAGCGGGCCCCGCCCGCCAGGGCTACATCCGATCCGGGGCCTGGAGGCCGAACAGGTCCAGGCCCCGGGCCGACGTCCGCGCGGTCAGCCGGCACAGGGCCAACCGGTTCGCCCGCACGGCCGAAGTCTCTGCCCGGTGTGCTCCCGTAGAAGTCGGTGGAGCCGGTTCCGGGACCCGGACTACGCTCGGGCGAACGACGTACTCGAAGCCGGGAAGGCGCTGTGGCCTCGAACGATCTCTACTCCCGTACCTCCGTGCGGCCATCGTGGGAGGCGCTTCCGGCGGCCGTCCGGGACTCCGTCGAGTCCGTGCTCGGCTCGCCCGTCGCCGCGGCCGTGACGCAGGCGGGCGGGTTCAGCCCGGGGCTCGCCGTGCGGGCCGGGCTCGCGGACGGGCGGGCGGTGTTCCTCAAGGGCGTCGCCGCCGACCACCCCGTCCACCCGACGTACGCCACCGAGGCGACCGTCAACCGCAGCTTCGGGCCCCGGGTGCCCGCGCCGCGGATGATCGACTCCTGGGAGGGCGGCGGCTGGCTGCTGATGGCCTTCGAGGACGTGGCCGGGGGCCACCCCGACCTCGGGCCCGGCTCGCCCGACCTCCCGGCGGTACTGAAGCTCCTCGACCTGCTCCCCGCGACCGTCGACCCGTCCCCCGTACCCGACGGGCCGACCGTCGCCGCCTCCCTCGGGGACCGCTTCCACGGCTGGCGGCTCCTGGCCGAGGAGCAGGCCGAGCTCGATCCGTGGTCCGCGCGCCACGTCGAGCGGTTGGCGGCCGTCGAGCACGACTGGTTCGACCACTCCGGCGGCGCTTGCCTCCTCCATGTGGACCTGCGCGCCGACAACATGCTGATGCGCGACGGGGCTGCCCTCGCCGTCGACTGGACCTACCTCCACCAGGGCGCCGCCTGGATCGACCCGGCCTTCCTCGTCCCGCAGCTGATCCGGGCCGGCCACACCGCCGGCCGGGCGGAGGAGCTGATCGGGCGCGCCGCCTCCTGGCACGGCGCCCCGCCGGAGGCGGTCACCTCGTTCGCGGTCGCCCAGGCCGGATACTGGGAGCGCAACTCCCGCCTCCCGGCCCCGCCCGGTGTGCCGTACCTGCGCGACTACCAGGCCCGCATGGCGGCGGTCGGACGGGCCTGGATCGCCCACCGGACCGGGTGGCGCTGACCGATCGACAGAGACGAGCCGCCCGTGCCGACCAGCGCGCCCCTGATCCGCAGTGACGTCCCCGGCTCCTTCCCCTGGAGCGTGTTCCACGAGCGCCACCCGAAGCTCCTGGGCCAGGTCCTCGACGCGCTGCCGTACGGTCCCGGCGAGCGGGCGGCGGTGGAGCGGCTGCTGGTGGAGAGCACCGCGGGCGTCCTGACGCCGCCGGGCGCGGGCGTCCACGACCGGGAGCGGTGGCTGGCGTGGGGCGAGGGGCTCTGGGGCCGGCCGTGGGGCGAGGCGCCGTTCCTGTGGGCGGAGAACTGGTTCTACCACCGTCTGCTCGACGCCACCGGCTACTTCCGCCCCGGGGCCTGGCAGGGCATCGACCCGTTCGGCCCGTTCAAGGCCGCCGAACTGGCGGGCCCGGCGGTGGACGACGAGCTGGCCGCGCTGGAGCCGCTGGGCGAACTGCCACCCCGGCAGCGGGCGCGCGCCCTGGTGACGTCGGCCCTGTGGGGCAACCGCGCGGACCTGAGCTTCGGGCTGACGGCGGCCGACGACGGCCCCGTCGCCGAGCTGGTCGCCGACGACAGCGCACTGTTCTGGACCGAGCTGGAGCGGACCCGCGGCGGCCGGGTCTGCGTCGTCGCGGATAACGCCGGCCGGGAGCTGCTGCCGGACCTGGTGCTGATCGACCACCTGCTCGACGACGGCCTGGCCGCCGAGGTGGCGCTGTACGTGAAGCCCCGGCCGTACTTCGTGTCGGACGCGACCCCGGCCGACCTGCTCGCCACCGTCGAGCGCCTGCGGGCGGCGCCCACGCCCCGGGCGGCGGCGATCGGCCGGCGGCTGTGGCGGGCCCTCGGCACGGGTGAACTCACCGTCCGCGCCGACGCGTTCTTCTGCGCGCCGCTGACCTTCCACGACCTGCCCGCCGGCCTCCGGGCGGAGTTCGCCGGGGCGGCCATGACGGTCTTCAAGGGCGACCTCAACTACCGCCGCCTGGTGGGCGACCGGCTCTGGCCGCCGACCACGCCGTTCGCGGCGGCGGTGGCGCACTTCCCGTCCTCCGTCGCGGCGCTGCGGACGCTCAAGTCGGACGTGGTCGTCGGCGTCGAACCCGCCGTCCTCGCCCGGTTGGAGGCCACCGGCGCTCCGTGGCGCACCACCGGCCGGCACGCGGTCGTCCAGGTGCACCGCCGGGCGGCCGCGGGCTGACGGCGGCCGCGCGCCGTCCGAGCGGTGAAAAGGGCGGGAGGAGGTCGCCCGGGCTTCGATACACTGCGCACGCCCACAGTGGACCTTCGCTCTGTGTGGCAGCCCGGAGTCCGGCCGCGCGTGCCGGGACTCCGTTGCGGCCCCCAGACCCTGCGCCTGTCACGGCACTCCGGGCTGGGGTGCGTGCGGGAGAAATTGGAGCATCCGAGGATGGCTCGGCACCTGATCACCAGCGCCCTTCCGTACATCAACGGGATCAAGCACCTGGGCAACATGGTCGGGTCCATGCTCCCGGCGGACGTCTACTCCCGGTACCTGCGCCAGCGCGGGCACGAGGTGCTGTACATCTGCGCCACCGACGAGCACGGGACGCCGGCCGAGCTGGCCGCGCAGGAGGCCGGGCTGCCGGTCGCCGAGTTCTGCGCGCAGGCGCACGACCAGCAGAAGGCCGTCTACGACGGGTTCCGGCTGTCGTTCGACCACTTCGGGCGCAGCTCCTCGCAGCAGAACCGGGAGATCACCCAGGAGATCGCCCGTGAGCTGCACGCCAACGGGTTCATCGAGGAGCGGGCGATCCGCCAGGTGTACTCGGTCACCGACGGGCGGTTCCTGCCGGACCGGTACATCGTCGGCACCTGCCCGCACTGCGGCTACGACAAGGCGCGCGGCGACCAGTGCGAGAACTGCACCCGGGTGCTCGACCCGACGGACCTGCTGGAGCCGCGCTCGGCGATCAGCGGCAGCTCGGACCTGGAGGTGCGCGAGACGAAGCACCTCTTCCTGCTCCAGTCGAAGCTGACCGACCAGGTCGAGGAGTGGGTCGACGCGCACGGCGACCAGTGGCCCGTCCTGGCGTCCTCGATCGCCCGCAAGTGGCTGACCGAGGGGCTGCAGGACCGCGCCATCACCCGTGACCTGGAGTGGGGCGTTCCGGTGCCGGCCGACGTGTGGCCGGAGCTGGCGGCCGCGGGCAAGGTCTTCTACGTCTGGTTCGACGCCCCGATCGAGTACATCGGCGCGACCAAGGAGTGGGCGGACTCGGCGGTCGGCGGCGAGACCCGGGACTGGAAGTCCTGGTGGTACGAGGCCGACGACACCGTCCGGTACACGGAGTTCATGGCCAAGGACAACGTCCCGTTCCACACGGTGATGTTCCCGGCCACCCTGCTCGGCTCGCGCAAGCCGTGGAAGAAGGTCGACTACGTCAAGGCCTTCAACTGGCTGACGTACTACGGCGGCAAGTTCTCGACCAGCCAGAAGCGGGGCATCTTCACCGATGTCGCGCTGGAGCTGCTGCCGGCCGACTACTGGCGCTACTTCCTGATGGCGCACGCCCCCGAGTCGGACGACTCCAGCTTCACCTGGGACCTCTTCTCCTCGGTCGTCAACAAGGACCTCGCCGACACCCTCGGCAACTTCGTGAACCGTGTGCTCTCCTTCAGCCGCAAGCGGTTCGGCGGCGACGTCCCGGCCGGGCACGCGGCGGGCGAGGCGGAGCAGCGGCTGGGCGCGCAGATCGCCGACCTGCTGGCCGAGTACGAGACCCAGCTGGAGGCGCTGAACTTCCGCAAGGCCGCGCAGAGCCTGCGCACGCTGTGGAGCGCCGGCAACGCCTACCTGGACGAGAAGGCGCCCTGGCTCCAGGTGAAGACCGACCCCGAGGCCGCCGCGCTGACCCTGCGGACGGCGATGAACCTGATCCACCTCTACGCCGTCGTCTCCGAGCCGTTCATCCCGGCGGCGGCGCAGGCCATGCGCGAGGCGTTCGCGCTCGCGGACGACGCCCCGGCCCGCACCCGGGCGTGGGTGAGCGCCGAGGAGGCGCGCGCGCTGGACTTCGTGCCGGCGGGCACCGCGTTCACCGTGCCGCCGGTGCTGTTCGCCAAGATCACCGACGAGGACCTGGCCGCCTGGACCGCCCGCTTCGGCGGCGGTGAGTAGCGGCACACCGTAGGCGTGGTGGCCCCCGTCGCCGGTCGGCGACGGGGGCCGCTCCTGCGAGGACGGCCGGTCAGGGGCCCGTTTCGGCGGCCACCCAGGCGAGGTAGTCGCCGCTGCCGGAGACCACCGGGACGGCGACGACCTCGGGGGTGTCGTAGTCGTGGTGCTCGGTGATGAACGCGGTGAGCCGGGTGGTGAGCCCGGCGCGGGTCTTGAGGTCGACGCGCCACTCGGCGCTCTCCCGCACCTCGCCGTCCCAGCGGTAGACCGACCGGACCGGGTAGAGCTGCGCGCACGCGGCCAGCCGCTCGCGCACCGCGGCGGCGGCCAGGGCGCGGGCCTTGGACTCGTCGTCGTGGGTGGTGGTGACCACGACGACATCGGGGTTCGAAGCTGCCATGCGGCGACCGTACCGCCCGGCGTTCGGCACCGGGCCGCGCGGCGTGTGGCACCGTCGCGCCCGGCGTTCGGCACCGGGCCGCGCAGGAAGTCGGCCGGGCCGACTTCCTGCGCGCGAGGGTGAGCGGGGTGCGGGTGCGGGAGCGGCCGGGTGGTGCGCTCAGCCGAGGGAGCGGCGCGCCGTACCGAGGAGCGGGGCGAGGTCGGGGGCGGCGGCGGCCTCCTCGTCCAGGGCGGCGCCGAGGGTCTCCTCGTAGGTGGCGCGGGCCTCCTGGTGACGGGCGCGGCCGGCGGTGGTGATCACCGTGTAGACGCCGCGCTTGTCGTCCGGACAGAGGTCCCGGTAGGTGAAGTCCGCGGTGTGCAGGCGGGCGACCAGTCGGGTGACCGAACTCTGGTTGAGGCCGAGGACGGCGGCGAGGTCCTGCATGCGCAGCTCGCCCTTGGGGGCCTCGGAGAGGAAGCCGAGGGCGCGGTACTCGGACAGGCCGAGCCCGTGCCGGCGCTGGAGGGCGGTGGCGAGCCGGCCCTCGACATGGGCGTGGAGGGCGGTGAGCCGGCTCCACATCCGGGAATCCGACGGCCCGGCGTCCGGGTCGCCGCTGGTGGGGCTGGGTTCCGGGTCCATGGGCTGCTCCTGGCACAGGCGGGGCGGATTGACACAGGTTACTTGTACATGCATGCTCTTGCCCAGTCGACATCAATTTGCACATACATGCAATCACTTATCCGCGACGAACCCGGGGGTTCTCCCATGGCCTGGATCTACTTGCTGATCGCCTCGCTCTTCGAGGTCGTCTTCGCCCTCGCGACGAACGCCACCCACGGCTTCACCGTGCTGGTCCCGTCCCTGCTGACCGCCGGGGCGGCGGCGGGCGGGATCTTCTTCCTCAGCCTCGCCCTGAAGACCCTGGACGTCGGGGTCGGCTACACGGTGTGGACCGGGATCGGCTCGGTCGGCACCGTCGTCCTCGGCTCGGTGATCTTCCACGAGTCGATGAACCCCGGGAAGGCGGCGGCCTTCGTCCTGATCATCGGCGGGGTGCTCGGCCTCAAGCTCTCCGACCGCCCCGGCGGCGCGGAGCAGCCGGCGGGGAGCGCCGGGCAGCCGACCGGGGGCACCGGCCGGCCGGCCGGGAAGGCCGAGCGGCCGGCCACCGCCTGAGCCCGCGCAGCCGACCGACCCCGCCCTCCCCCGCCGCCCCACCACCCAAGGAGCCCACCGTCATGGCCTGGACCTTCCTCGCGATCGCCGTCGTCTTCGAGATCGTCTTCGCCCTCGGCACCAACGCCACCCACGGCTTCACCAAGCTCTGGCCGTCCGTCCTCACCCTGCTGGCCGCCGCGGGCGGCATCTTCACACTCAGCCTGGCGCTCAGGACGCTGGACGTCAGCGTCGGCTACACCATCTGGACCGGCCTCGGCTCGATCGGCACGGTCGTCCTCGGCGCCGTGCTCTACAAGGAGCGGATCACGCTCCCCAAGCTGCTCTCCTTCGCTGCGATCATCGCCGGCGCCGTCACCCTGAAGCTGGCCTCCGGCCTCTGACCGGCGGCGGGCGCGCCGTCCGCGCGCCCGCCCGGGCGGTCCCCGTCAGGCCGTGCCGGCCGCCCGGGCGGTGTGGACGGTGATGGCGGTGAGGTAGAAGGCGTCGGGGCGGTTCAGGATGCCGGTCGGCGCCTCGCGGTCGAGCAGGGCGTCCAGAGTGGCCAGGTCCTCCGCGTCCAGGCCCGCGTCCACCTGGGCGCGGCGGCGCTCCACATGGGCGTACAGGTGCTCGCGCCCCGGGGCGGCGAGCGGGGCCGGCCACTCCGCCAGGAAGGTACGCGAGCCGGCCGGGGTGAGGCCCGCGCGGGACAGCATGCCCGGCCAGTCCTCCACCTCCGCAACGGAGCCCGGGAGTTGGGCGCGCATCGCGGCGAAGACGTCCTCATGGGTCGCGTCCAACCGGGCCTGCAGGCCGGGGCGGCCGAGGCCGAGGTCACGCGGCAGGAAGCGCAGCGGCAGGCCGCGCTCGGCGACGGCGAGCAGACCGCCCGGACGCAGCGAGCCGGCCAGCTCGGTCAACGCCGCCTGCTGGTCGCCGAGATGGTGGATCGCCTGGGAGGACCAGATCAGATCGGCCGTGCCCAGCCCGCCGAACTCGGCGGGCAGCTCGGCCTGCCGGGCGGTGACACGGCCGGACGAACGGGCCACCGCGCGCTCCAGCAGGGCGGCGGACTGGTCGACGGCGACCACCTCGGCGGCCGGGAAGGCATCGGCGAGCACGGTCGCGACGACCCCCGGGCCGCTGCCGATGTCGAGCACCCGCCCCACGGGGATGCCGTCCATCAGCTCGCCCAGCCACCCGGCGGCCCCGACGAACGCGGGGGTGTTCAGCTCGCCCTCGCGCTCCAGGTAGGTGACGAGCGCCGCCCAGTCCGGGTCGGACCCGGAGCCGTGGTGGCCGTGATCGTGGCTGTGGCCATGGCCGTGCGCGTCGGCGTTCGCCGACTCGGGAGCGGGGGCGGGGGCGGGAGCGGGGGCGTCGTGGTGGTGCGGGCGGTGCATGGGGTGCTCCGTTCAGGTCGGTGGCGGCTTCGGCGTCGGCGTCGGGTCCGGCGAGCCCGGCAGCGGGTCCGGTGGCGGGCCCCGGCGGCGGACCCCGGCGGCGGCCCCACCGGTGCGGTCGCCGGCACCGCCAGCCTGCGACGGGCCCCGCATCATCGGCAAGCTTTGTTGCCGGTTCCGCAAACCGTGCCCCGGCCGGTCCCCGGTGCGACACCGGACGACGCGCGGCGACCACCGGGGTCACGCCGGAGCCGGTCACCGACGGGACGCCGCCGCCCCTTGCCCTGGAGTGCACTCCAAGATCTACCGTCGGGGGCGAGCGACCCGGCTCCCGGCCGGGGACGGCCACCCACCACAGCAGGGGGACCAGCACCATGCGCTACCGCATCCTCGGCGGCACCGGCATCGAGGTCAGCGCCTACTGCCTCGGCACCATGATGTTCGGAGCGGTCGGCAACCCCGACCACGACGACTGCGTCCGCATCATCCACACCGCCCTCGACCAGGGCATCAACTTCGTCGACACCGCCGACATGTACTCGGCGGGCGAGTCCGAGGAGATCGTCGGCAAGGCGCTGCAGAGCCGCGGCAACCGCGACGACGTCGTCCTCGCCACCAAGGTGCACTTCCCGATGGGCGAGGGCCGCAACCGGGGCGGCAACTCGCGGCGCTGGATCATCCACGAGGTGGAGGAGAGCCTGCGCCGGCTGCGCACCGACCGGATCGACCTCTACCAGGTCCACCGGCCCGACCACACCACCGACATCGAGGAGACCCTCTCCGCACTCGGCGACCTCGTCACGGCCGGCAAGATCCGCGCCTTCGGCTGCTCGACCTTCCCCGCCGCGGAGATCGTCGAGGCGTACCACGTCGCCGAGCGGCGCGGCCTGCCCCGCTTCCGCACCGAGCAGCCGCCGTACTCGCTGCTCGCCCGGGGCATCGAGCGGGACGTGCTGCCGACCGTCCAGCGGCTCGGCATGGGCGCGCTGACCTGGAGCCCGCTCGCCTCCGGCTTCCTCACCGGCCGCTACCGCAAGGGCCGCCCGATCGACCTCGGCACCGGCCGGGCCGCCCTCCACCCCGGCCGCTTCGACCCCGCGCTGCCGGTCAACGTGGCCAAGCTGGACGCCGTCGAGGAGCTGACCGCGCTCGCCGAGGACCTCGGCCGCACCCTGCCCGAACTGGCCCTCGCCTTCCCGCTCGCGCACCCGGCCGTCACCTCGGTGATCATCGGCCCGCGCACCGGGGAGCAGCTGGCGGCGGCCCTCAAGGGCGCCGACCTCACCCTGGACGACGCCGCCCTCGACCGGATCGACGCCATCGTGGCGCCCGGCACGAACGTCTACCACCCGGACGGCGTCTGGCAGCCGCCCGCCCTCACCGACGCGGCGCTGCGCCGCCGCCCCGGGACCGACCGCGCGGCGGGCTGAGGGCGGCGAGCGCCGGCCCGCCCGCCCGCTCCGCCTACCGGCGCAGCAGGTCGACCACGCCGGTCAGGTCCTCCGCCCCGGCGCCCTCCGCGAGCCGGCGGGCCATCAGCGCGAAGTACGGGGCGAGCAGCTCGGCGCTGACACCCTGCTCCTCGGCGGTGCGCAGGAAGGTGGGCGTGCCGGCGACCTGCATCGCGAGGTTGGAGACCACGCCCACGGTGTAGTCACCGCTCTCCAGCTGCAGGGCGGTCCCCGTCACCGAGTCGGCCATCGCCCGGAGCCAGGAGGTCAGCAGCGGCGCGAGGTCGCTCGGGGCCACCGCCTCCCCGCCGATCAGCGCGAAGGCGTGCGCCACCCCGGCGAACATGCCGTACATGGCACTCAGCAGCGCCACGTCGTACAGGGCGGCGAACCCGGCGTCCGCCCCGACGAAGCGGGTGCCGGCCGGGACGGACAGGGTGTCGCGGTGCTCCTCGAACAGCGCCTGCGAGCCGCTGTAGAAGACGTACGGACCGGCCTCCGGAACGCCGATCATCGGCGGGACGGCCATGATCCCGCCGTCCAGGTAGCGGCCGCCGCGCTGCTCGACCCACGCGGCGCGGGCGCGGGCCAGGCCGGGGGTGCTGGTGACGAGGTCGACCACGTCCCGGCCGGCCAGGTCGACGCCGTCCAGCGCCGCCTCGACGGAGGCGTCGTCGAGCAGGCAGACGACCACCAGGCGGTTGGCCGCGACCGCCTCGGCGGGGGTGGCGGCGACGGTGGCGCCCAGGGCGGCGAGCGGTTCGGCCCGCGCGGCGGTGCGGTTCCAGACGGTCAGCGGATGCCCGGCGGCGAGCCAGGCCCGGGCCAGCGCGGTGCCCATCGCGCCGAGGCCGAGCAGGGTGAGGGAGGGAGCGGGGGTGGACTTCGACACGGGGTCAATGCTGTTCTCTGCCATGCCGATCAGGCTCGTCGCCCGGGCCGCCGGCGGACAAGTACGCACCTCGAAGTGGGTGGTTACCCTGGGGTGAGCGAGCAGGTCGGAAGGGGTGGGCATGGCGACGGTGCCGAGGCCGGGCGGGTACGTCTGCGGGATCGACGCGGCGATGGACGTGATCGGCGGCAAGTGGAAGGTACTGATCCTCTGGGCGCTGGACGAGCGGCCGAACCGCCGCTTCGGCGAGCTGCGCCGCCTGGGGCCGGGGATCACCGAGAAGGTGCTCGCCGCCCATCTGCGCGAGTTGGAGGCCGACGGAATCGTGCGCCGCGAGGCGTACGACGAGGTGCCGCCGCGCGTCGAGTACTCGCTGACGCCGGTCGGGGCGCGGCTCAACGCCGCGCTGGCACCGCTGGGGGCCTGGGGCCGCGAGCACGTCCTCGGCGGGGCCCCGCACCCCGGCGGGGGAGCCGCGTAGGGCCCGGACGGCGCGGGCCCGTACGGCGCGCGGGCCCGTACGGCGCGCGGGTCGAACGGCGCGCGGGTCGGACGGCGTGGTCCCGAGCCCGCGGGGGGGGGGGCGGGCGCGCGGGCCTCCGACGGCGGCTCAGGCGATCGCGGCCGCCACGATCGCCGCCACCGCGATGTTGCAGCTGGCGGTGACCCAGACCGCCGGGTGCGGCTCGGGGTCGACCAGGATCGCGCCGAGCTTGCCGGGCGTCAGGACGTCCACCGCCCAGAACGCGACGGCCATCAACACCAGGCCCAGCAGGCCGAAGCAGGCCGTGGAGACGAGGCCCTTGCCGAAGTCCTCGTAGGTGTACATGATCGCCGTGAAGACGATGCCGCCGATGCCGAGCAGCGCGGAGCTGAGGACCGCAGCGGCGTTGCGGTTGCGCTCCACCCAGATCTGGTGGCCCAGCCTGCCCGGCGTCAGGACGTCGACCAGGCCGACGCCGAGGAGCAGCAGCACCACACCGACGGCGCCGAAGGCGGCCGCCGCACCGAGGCCGTGCAGGATGTCGTTCATGGGTGTTCGTCCCCCGTGTCCGCTCACTGGAGGCCGCCCGGTCCGGCTCGGCCCGGTCCGACCGTCAAGGATCGGCAAAACATATCCCATCGGGCGTGGCCGGAACAGGAATCCGGGGCCCCTCCCGTACCATCCCGGCCCACGCGTACCATCGGGCGCCATGACGCCGTCCCAGTCCCCCACCACAGCCACCGGCACCGGCAGCCCGGGGCCGGACGCCCGGCGCCGCTCGGGCTTCGTCACCCTCGGCATGGTCGGCACCCTCGCCCTGGCGCTCTCCGGCTGCTCCTCCGGCGGCGGCACCCCGCCGAGCCGCTGCGTCGACCCGACGACGCTCAAGGTGCTCGACAGCCACGCGTGCACGGGCGGCACCACCACCGCCGCCGGCCGCTGGTACTACTGCGGCTCCGGCGGCACCACCGCGCTCGGCGGCACCTTCGACAAGGCCGCCACCAAGCGCGGCGGGTTCGGCTGCCCCGCCGGCTCCAGCGGCTCGGGCGGGGGCTGACCGCGGTGCGCCGCAGAACCATCGCCCCGCGCCCGGACTGGCTGGCCACCGTCGAGGGCCAGGGCCTGATCTACGCCATGTGCTCCGACCCCTGCAACCAGGGCGGCCCGCACGCCTACTGGGACGAGAGCGGGTACTACGAGTTCTCGCTGCCCGAGGTGGAGGCGCTGGAGGAGGTGGTCGAGGAACTGCATGTGATGTGCCTGGCGGCCGCCGACCACGTGGTCCGCACCGGCCGGTTCGCGGACTACGGGATCACCGACCCCCGGCTCGCCATGACCGTCGCCGAGTCCTGGCGGCGGCGCGCCGAACAGCCGGCCCTCTACGGGCGCTTCGACCTCGCGTACGACGGCACCGGACCGGCCAAGCTGTTCGAGTACAACGCCGACACCCCGACCTCGCTGATCGAGGCGGCCGGCCCGCAGTGGTTCTGGATGGAGGAGCGCTTCCCCGCCGCCGACCAGTGGAACTCGCTGCACGAGCGGCTGGTCGCGTCCTGGGCCCGGCAGAAGCACCTGCTGCCGTCCGGCCCGGTGCACTTCGCCCACTCGCGCGGCGACACCGAGGGCGAGGACTGGATGACCACCCTCTACCTCCAGGAGTGCGCCGAACAGGCCGGCATCGAGACGGTCGGCATCGCGATGGAGGACATCGGCTGGGACGGCCTCTCCGGCCGGTTCGTCGACCTCGAACACCGCTTCATCCGCTCGGCGTTCAAGCTCTACCCGTGGGAGTGGCTGGCCGAGGACGAGTTCGGCGAGCAGCTGCTGGACGTCATCGACCACGGCGGCGGCACCGGCTCCACCCTCTGGATCGAGCCGGCCTGGAAGATGCTGCTCTCCAACAAGGCGCTGCTGGCGGTGCTCTGGGAGCTCTACCCGGGCCACCCCAACCTGCTGCCCGCCTACCTGGACGGCCCGCGTGAACTCGCCGACCCGGGCGGCCCCGGGTACGCGGCCAAGCCGCTGCTCGGCCGGGAGGGCGCCGGCATCCGGATCGTCGGACCGGACGGCGCCGAGACCCGGCTCGCCGACTGGGCCGGCGACCCGGACCGCTACGGCGCCGAGGGCCACTGCTACCAGCAGTACCACCCGCTGCCCGACTTCGACGGCAACCGCCCGGTACTCGGCACCTGGGTGATCGACGGCGAGGCGGCGGGCCTCGGCATCCGCGAGACGGACGACAGCCCGATCACCCACCAGGGCGCCCGCTTCCTGCCGCACGTCATCGTCTGACCGGCCCGTGAGGGGTGCGGGTGCGGGACCGGCCGGTCCCGCACCCGCCGCGGACCACCCGGGTCAGTCCTGCGCCGTCAGGTGGTCCACGCAGGCGGCGACGGCCAGCAGCAGCCCCACGTCCGCGCCGTCGGCCACCTCCACGCCGTAGGTGTCACGGATCCGGAACCACTTGCGGGAGATCCGGGCGAGCTCGTCGCCGTGCTCGTCCTCGATCCGGTAGTCCTTGTCGATCAGGTCCCCGTGGACCTTCAGCTCGCCGCCACCGGCCAGCTCCACCAGGTACTTGTCGCGGAACGGCGTGAACAGCTTCTCCCGGACGGTCGCCACCACCTCGCCGTCGGCGTCCTCGATCCTCATCGCGTCCCGGACGGTGAACGCCTTCTCCTTCACCACCGCGACCAGCCGGCCGTCGGCGTCCTTCAGCTCGAAGGTGTCGCGCAGCCGCAGCACCTTGCCGTCCACCAGGAACGCCTTGTGCCCCTGATCGTCCTCGATCCAGTAGTCGTCACCGATCGCGAACAGCTTCTCCCTGACCAGGTACCGCATACCGCCTCCTTCGCGTGGACGTGCGATCCATTCGACCCGATCGGCCTCCCCGTGCGAAGCACCGCCACACGACGGAGTTGAATGGGCCCGTGGACCGCTCCGATCCGTCCGACGTCACCGCTGCCGCAGCCGTCACCGACGACACCGACGTCACCGCCGCCGTCCTGCGTACCGAGCGCCTGGACCTGCTGCCGATCGGCCCCGAGCACGCCGAGGGGATGGCCGCCGCCCTCGCCGACCCGGACCTCTACACCTTCACCGGCGGCGGACCGGCCACCGCCGACGCCCTGCGGGCCCGCTACGCCCGGCTCGCGGCAGGCTCTCCCGATCCCGCCGAGGCCTGGGGCAACTGGGTGCTCCGGCTGCGCGCCGACGGCCGGCTGACCGGCTACGTCCAGGCCACCATCGGCCCGGACACCGCCGAGATCGCCTGGGTCCTGGGCACCCCCTGGCAGGGGCGCGGCCTCGCCACCGAGGCGGCGCGCGCCCTGCTCGACCACCTCCGGGCGTCCGGCGTCACCACCGTCCTCGCCCACGTCCATCCCGACCACCGGGCCTCCGCCGCCGTCGCCCGGGCGCTCGGCCTGCGCCCCACCGACGAGCGGCAGGACGGCGAGGTCCGCTGGCGCTCGGCGCCGCTGTCCTGAGCGCGGCCCGGTCCTGAGCGGATCCACTCCCGAGCGCGGTCCGGTCCCGAGCCGGCTCCGGGCACACGGAACCGTCACACTCCACCACCGGATGGTCAAGAACGGCCACGGTCGGCCATGATGTCGCTGCCCTGACCGGGGTGCCCGCACGGGTGCCCCGGCGACGACGCCCGCCCGGAGACTCCCCATGCGCCGACTGACCCATGCCGAATTCCTCGCGATGCGGCGGTTCGACGCGCTGGACGGGCTGCGCGCCGTCGCCGCCGTGATCGTCGTCTTCTTCCACTACGGCGGTCCGCAGTCCCGGTTCCTCTCCGGCTGGATCGGGGTGCACGCCTTCTTCGTACTCTCCGGCTTCCTCATCACCACCCTGATGCTCCGGGAACGGGACCGGACCGGGCGCATATCGCTGCGGAACTTCTACATCCGGCGGGTGTTCCGGATCGTGCCGCTGTACTACCTGGGGCTGCTGATCACCATGGTCGCCGTCTACCGCTCCGGCCACGGCTGGGCGGTGCTGATGGACCACCTGCCGAACTACCTCGGCTTCATGAACGAGTACCACCTCGCCGGCGACACCCCGTACCTGCACACCTGGACCATCGGCATCGAGCAGAAGTTCTACCTGGTCTGGCCGCTCGCGCTGATCCTGGTCGGCCTGATCTCCGACCGGCTCCGCATCCCGCTCGCCGTGGCCGCGATCGCCCTCGTCCTGGTGCCGTACAACGAGACCTGGAAGGGCATGGGCCTGCACTACTCGGTGCTGCTGATCGGCGCGCTGCTCGCCGTCCTGCTGCACAGCCGCCGCGGCTTCGCCCTGCTCAGCCCGCTGACCCACCCGGTGGTCGGCGCGGTGGCCGGGGCCGGCTTCCTCGTCCTGCACGCCCACCTGCCGGACCTGACCGACCACTTCGGCAGCGAGCAGCCCACCATCTTCCTCTTCGGCCTCGGCGTCGCCCTCCTGCTGCCCACCCTGCTCGGCCCCGGCCCGGGCCGCCTGCTGCTCTCGCTGCGCCCGCTGGTCTTCGTCGGCGAGCGCTCCTACGGCCTCTACCTGCTCCAGGCCTCGGCCGTCAGCCTCACCGCCGCCCTGGCCCCGTGGCTGCCCGGCGGCACCCCCACGTTCGCCGCCGCCGTCTGCCTGGTCGCGCTGGCCGCCGCCGACCTGCTGCACCGCCGCCTGGAGACACCGATGATCGAGGCCGGCCGCCGTCTGATCACCTGGTGCGACACCGTCTCCCGACGGGCCCGCCCCACCGTGCCCGCCCCGGCCGTCGCCCCCGACGCCACCGCCGACCCCCCGGCCACCCCCGCCCTCGCCGGCAGCCCCCGCCCGGAGTGACCACCCGCCGGAAGCCCCCGGCCCCCGGGCGCAATCCCCCGCCGACCACAGGAATGAGGAGCACCCCACGTGCGGTTTGATGGGGGTATGGCATCTCGTGCACGTGTACGCGCCCCCGAGCTGGTCGGGGCAGGCGGTTGGCTGAACACCGGCGGCAAGGACCTCACCCTCGCCGACTTCCGGGGCAAGATCACCGTCCTGGACTTCTGGACCTTCTGCTGCATCAACTGTCTGCACGTCCTGGACGAGCTCCGTGAGCTGGAGGAGAAGCACCGCGACACCGTGGTGATCGTCGGCGTGCACTCGCCCAAGTTCGTGCACGAGGCCGACCACCAGGCCGTGGTCGACGCCGTCGCCCGGTACGAGGTGCACCACCCGGTGCTGGACGACCCGGCGCTCGCCACCTGGAAGCAGTACGCGGTGCGCGCCTGGCCGACGCTGGTGGTGATCGACCCCGAGGGGTACGTGGTCGCCCAGCACGCCGGTGAGGGCCACGCGCACGCCATCGCCCGGCTGGTGGAGGAGCTGGAGGAGGAGCACGCCGCCAAGGGCACGCTGCGCCGCGGCGACGGTCCGTACGTGGCGCCGGAGCCCACCGCGGGGGACCTCAAGTTCCCCGGCAAGGCCGTCCGGCTGCCGAACGGGCACTTCCTGGTCGCCGACTCCGGGCACCACTCGCTGGTCGAGCTGGCCGAGGACGGCGAGAGCGTCGTCCGCCGGATCGGGGACGGCGTGCGCGGCCTGGTCGACGGCACCTCCCCCCGGTTCAGCGAGCCGCAGGGTCTCGCCCTGCTCCCCGAGGGCTCGGCCTACGACGTGATCGTGGCCGACACCGTGAACCACGCGCTGCGCGGCGTCCGGCTGGCCGACGGCAGCGTCGACACCCTGGCCGGCACCGGCCGGCAGTGGTGGCAGGGCTCGGCCACCGAGGGCCCGGCCCGCGAGGTCGACCTCTCCTCGCCGTGGGACGTCGCCTGGTTCGACGGCGAGGTCTGGATCGCCATGGCCGGTGTCCACCAGCTCTGGGCGTACGACCCGGCGGCCGGCACCGTCCGGGTCGCGGCCGGCACCACCAACGAGGGCCTGGTCGACGGCCCCGCCGCCGAGGCCTGGTTCGCCCAGCCGTCCGGCCTGGCGGTCTCGGCGGACGGCGAGCGGCTCTGGGTGGCCGACTCGGAGACCTCGGCGCTGCGTTCGGTTTCACGTGAAACGAAGGCGGTCGAGACCGCCGTCGGCACCGGCCTCTTCGACTTCGGGCACCGCGACGGCGAGGCGGGGCAGGCGCTGCTCCAGCACCCGCTGGGCGTCACCGTGCTGCCCGACGGCTCGGTGGCCGTCAGCGACACCTACAACCACGCGCTGCGCCGCTTCGACCCGGCCGGCGGCGAGGTGACCACGCTCGCCACCGACTTGCGCGAGCCCTCCGGCGCGGTGCTGGTCGACGACGACATCGTGGTGATCGAGTCCGCCCGGCACCGGCTCACCCGGCTGCGGCTGCCCGAGGAGGCCGTCCGGGTCGAGTCGGTGGCGCACCGCACCCAGCGGGCCGCCACCGAGGTCGCCGCCGGCGCGTTCCAGCTGGACGTGGTCTTCTCGGCGCCCACCGGCCAGAAGCTGGACGAGCGCTACGGCCCGTCCACCCGGCTGCTGGTCAGCTCCACGCCGCCCGAGCTGCTGGTCTCCGGCGCGGGCGCGGACTCCGCGCTCTCCCGCGAGCTGGTGCTCTCCGACCAGGTGGCCGAGGGCGTGCTGCACGTCTCGGCGATGGCCGCCTCCTGCGACGACGACCCGGAGATCGAGTTCCCGTCCTGCCACGTCCACCAGCAGGACTGGGGCGTGCCGGTGAAGCTGACGGCGGACGGCACGCGCCGGCTGCCCCTGGTGCTCGCCGGGATGGAGTAGCCGCGTTCCGGGCGACGCCCGGGAACGCCGAAGGGCCCGGCCACCCGGCCGGGCCCTTCGGCGTCGGGGTCCGTGGACCCCCGGGGCGTGCTCAGCCCTCCAGGAAGGCCTTGATCGCGGACGCCAGCAGGAACGGGTCGTCCGCCCCGCACAGCTCGCGCGCCGAGTGCATGGACAGGGCCGCGATGCCGCAGTCCACCGTGCTGATCCCGAGCCGCGCCGCGGTGATCGGGCCGATCGTCGTACCGCAGGGCATGGCGTTGTTGGAGACGAAGGTCTGCCACGGCACGCCGGCCTTCTCGCAGGCCGCCGCGAAGACCGCCCGGCCGATACCGTCGGTCGCGTACCGGTTGTTGACGTTGACCTTCAGGATCGGTCCGCCGTTGGGCATCGGGTGGTGCCCCGGCTCGTGCCGCTCGCTGTAGTTCGGGTGGACGGCGTGGCCCATGTCGGAGGAGAGGCAGACGGTGCCGGCCAGCGCCCGCGCGCGGTCCTCCGGGCTGCCGCCGCGCGCGTAGACGCTGCGCTCCAGCACGTTGCCGAGCAGCGGGCTCTGCGCGCCGGTGTCCGACTCGCTGCCGGTCTCCTCGTGGTCGAAGGCGGCCAGCACCGGGATGTACGGCAGGTCGTCGCCGGCCACGGCGGCCAGCGCGGCGGTGGCCGCGTGCACCGAGAGCAGGTTGTCCAGGCGCGGTCCGGCCAGCAGCTCGCGGTCCCGGCCCAGGTAGCTGGCGGGCTGCACGTCGTGCGTCATGAGGTCCCAGCCGGCCACCTCGGCGGCGTCCACCCCGGCGCGCTGGGCGACGTAGTCGATCAGCGAACCCTCGTCGACCGGGCCGAGGCCCCAGATCGGGGTCAGGTGGCGCTGCTTGTCGAGCTTCATCCCCTCGTTGACCTGGCGGTCCAGGTGGATCGCCAGCTGCGGCACGCGCAGCAGCGGCTCGTCCAGCTGCACCAGCCGCGAGCTGCCGTCCCGCAGCGCGAGGCGCCCGGAGAGGCCGAGGTCCCGGTCGAGCCAGGTGTTCAGCGGCACGCCGCCGTAGATCTCCACCGCGACCTGTCGCCAGCCCGCCGACCCGGTGTCCGGCACCGGCTTCACCCGCAGGTTCGGGGAGTCGGTGTGGGTGCCCACGACGCGGAACGGCGTCTGCGGACCGGCGCCCTGCGGCACGTACCAGGCGATCAGCGCGCCGCCCCGGATCACGTAGCGGCCCCCGGCCGTCGCGTCCCAGGCGTCCGTCTCGGCCACCTGCCGGAATCCCGCCTTCTCCAGCCGCTCGGCGGCGCTGGCGACCGCGTGGTAGGGCGACGGTGAGGTACCGAGGAAGGCAATCAGATCATCGGTGTGCGTCCGGTCGAAGAAAGCCTGACGGGCGGCGGTCGACATGCTGCTCCTGAGTCGAGGGAGGGCTGAAGCCGGATGGGGGGTCGGCTTCGCACCTTGAGCATATGCCCGTACACGGACAGGACACTCGGATCCCCCCAACGGATGCAGAACGCGGACAGAAACGTGAACTGACGCCGCGCCGGGCCCCGCGCACCCTGCGACCGCGCCCGGTAGCGGACCGTCATCCCGGGCCCGTGACCGGGGGCGGCGGCCCGCCGGGGCGGCCGGGCCGGGCACACCGAAGGGCCCGGTCGAGGAACCGGGCCCTTCGGTGTGAGGGTGGGGTCAGGCGGTCATCGGGGGTGCGGGCGTCAGAACGCCTCCTCCGCCAGGTCCATGATCTCGTTGTCGATGCCCTCGGCGATCAGACGCTGCGAGCCGACGGTCGGCAGGATGTTCTTGGCGAAGAAGCGGGCCGCCGCGACCTTGCCCTGGTAGAAGGCGATGTCCTTCTCCGAGGCGCCGGCCTCCAGCTTGGCCAGGGCCACCGCGGCCTGGCGCAGCAGCAGCCAGCCGACCACGACGTCGCCGGAGACCATCAGCAGGCGGGTGGTGTTGAGGCCCACCTTGTACATGTTCTTGACGTCCTGCTCGACCGAGGAGAGGTCCGCCAGCAGCTTGCCGACGATCGCCTCCAGGTCGCCGGCGGCCTTGGCGAGCAGCTCGCGCTCGGCGGCCAGGGCGTCGCCGCCCGCGGCCGAGCCGAGGAACTTCTGGATCTGCTCGGACAGCGCGGTGAGCGCCTGGCCGCCGTCCTTGACGATCTTGCGGAAGAAGAAGTCCTGGCCCTGGATCGCGGTGGTGCCCTCGTAGAGGGTGTCGATCTTGGCGTCCCGGATGTACTGCTCGATCGGGTACTCCTGCAGGTAGCCGGAGCCACCGAAGGTCTGCAGGGACTGGGCGAGCTGCTCGTAGGACTTCTCCGAGCCGTAGCCCTTGACGATCGGCAGCAGCAGGTCGTTCAGGCGCTCGGCGGCCTCGTCGCTCTCGCCGCGCAGGCGGGCGGCGAGCACGTCGTCCTGGGTGGAGGCGGTGAGCAGGACCAGCGCGCGCATGCCCTCGGCGTACGCCTTCTGGGTCATCAGCGAGCGGCGAACGTCCGGGTGGTGCGTGATGGTGACGCGCGGGGCGGTCTTGTCCAGGAACTGCGAGATGTCGGCGCCCTGCACGCGCTCCTTGGCGTACTCCAGCGCGTTCAGGTAGCCGGTGGAGAGGGTGGCGATGGCCTTCGTGCCGACCATCATCCGGGCGAACTCGATGATCTTGAACATCTGGCGGATGCCGTCGACCTTCTCGCCCAGCAGCCAGCCCTTGGCCGGGTGCTTGGCGCCGAAGGTCATCTCGCAGGTGTTCGAGGCCTTGAGGCCCATCTTGTGCTCGACGTTGGTCGCGTAGACGCCGTTGCGCTCGCCGAGCTCGCCGGTCTCCCAGTCGAAGTCGTACTTCGGCACGATGAAGAGGCCGAGGCCCTTGGTGCCCGGCTTGCCGCCCTCGGGGCGGGCCAGCACCATGTGGATGATGTTCTCGGACATGTCGTGCTCGCCCGAGGTGATGAAGCGCTTCACACCCTCGATGTGCCAGGAGCCGTCCTCCTGCTTGACCGCCTTGGTGCGGCCGGCGCCGACGTCCGAACCGGCGTCCGGCTCGGTCAGCACCATGGTGGAGCCCCAGAGGCGGTCGGTCATCCGCTTGGCGACCTCCAGCTGCTCCTCGGTGCCCTCGTCGGCGATGACGCCGGCGAAGGCCGGGCCGGAGGAGTACATCCAGATGGCCGGGTTCGAGCCGAGGATCTGCTCGGCGAAGCCCCAGATCAGCGAGGACGGGGTGACCTGGCCGCCGATGGACTCCGGGATGCCCAGGCGCCACCACTCGGCGTCCATGAAGGCCTGGTAGCTCTTCTTGAACGTGTCCGGGATCGGCGCGGTGTTCGTCTCCGGGTCGAAGACCGGCGGGTTGCGGTCGGTGTCGGTGTAGGAGGCGGCGAGGTCGTTCTCGGCAAGGCGCGTGATCTCGCTCAGGATGTTCTTCGCGGTCTCGACGTCCATGTCCGCGAACGGTCCGGTGCCGTAGACCTGCTCGCGGCCGAACACCTCGAAGAGGTTGAACTCCACGTCCCGCAGGTTGGACTTGTAGTGACCCATCGCCGTTTTCTCCGGTTCGTCGCTTCCGGGAGACCGCCGCGTTCGGGCGCCCCGTACCCACCAGTAGGCATCATGATGCTACCCAGCGGTAACATGTTTCAAGCCCCTGACCGTGAATCCGCTATGAACGTGGTCACGTCCCACAAGGCGGGACGGCCACTCCTTGTCAGGATCGACGCCCGCACGGGCGGGTGCGCTCCCGCTAGCCTGTCCGTGTGTACGGCTATGACCAGAACGCATACCCGGGTGATCCCTACCAGCAGCAGGCGGGACCGCAGCCGGGCATGAACGGCATGCCCGGCGCCGGCCCCGGCCCGTACGGCGAGCAGCCGCAGGCGGCGCAGCAGCAGTCCCTCTACCCCGAGCCGTCCCCGCCGTCGCTGGCGGACGCGGTCCGGGCCTTCACCACCGGCTCGATGGCGGTGGAGGACTTCCAGGCCATCTTCATCACCTCCAAGGTGCACTGCCCGCGCGGCGAACGCCCCGGATTCCTGGCGCTGCACAACACGCCGACCCCGGTGATCCCGATGTTCAGCTCGCTGAAGGAGCTGCGCCGCTACGCCGGCAAGGACTCGAAGCACTTCACCGTCACCGGTGCCGAGGTGCTCGACCTGCTGCCGACCGGCTACGGCTTCGCGCTGGACATGGAGGGCGAGCACCGGATGGTGTTCGACGCCAAGGCGGTCGAGCAGATGGTCGACTTCACCATGCGCCGCATGTACGGCTGACGGCCCGCCCGGCCGCCGGCGCCACCGCCGCGGCCGGCGGGCCCCCGCGCAACGGGCCCCGGCCCTCCCGTCGGGACATAGTTCAATGTTCAACTTGCTTCTTGTTGAGAGTTGAACTAATCTCGTGGACGTAGGCAAGAGGAACCCCCGAAGGAGGCCGACATGCCAGCCGTGACCGTCGAAAACCCGCTCGTTCTGCCGCGTATCGCGGCGCCCGCCGCCGACTCCCGGCCGCGTCCCGTGCTGGCCGTGTCGACCGCCCCCAGCGGCTTCGAGGGCGAGGGCTTCCCGGTCCGCCGCGCCTTCGCGAAGATCAACCAGAAGTACCTGGACCCGTTCATCATGATGGACCAGATGGGCGAGGTGGACTACGCGGCCGGCGAGCCGAAGGGGACCCCCTGGCACCCGCACCGCGGCTTCGAGACGGTCACGTACATCATCGACGGGACCTTCATCCACCAGGACTCGCACGGCGGCGGCGGCGTCATCACCGACGGCGACACCCAGTGGATGACGGCCGGCTCCGGCCTGCTGCACATCGAGACTCCGCCGGAGTCGCTGGTGATGTCCGGCGGACTCTTCCACGGGCTGCAGCTCTGGGTGAACCTGCCCGCCGCGGACAAGATGATCGCGCCGAAGTACCAGGACATCCGCGGCGGCAGCGTGAAGCTGCTCGCCTCGGAGGACGGCGGCGCGCTGGTCCGCCTCATCGCCGGTGACATCGCGGGCCACCAGGGCCCCGGCGCCACCCACACGCCCATCACGATGATCCACCTGACCGTGAACCCCGGCGCCCAGGTCACCCTGCCCTGGCGGGCCGACTTCAACGGCCTGGCCTACGGCCTCGCCGGCAGCGGTTCGGCGGGCACCGAGCGGCGCCCGTTCCACCTGGGCCAGGCCGTCGTCTTCGGCGAGGGCGACTCCCTCACCATCCGGGCCGACGACGCCCAGGACTCCCGGAGCGAGGGCTTCGAGGTCGTCCTGCTCGGCGGGCTGCCGATCCGGGAGCCGGTCGCCCACTACGGCCCGTTCGTGATGAACAGCCACCGCGAGCTCCAGCAGGCCATGGAGGACTTCCAGGCCGGCCGCCTCGGCACCATCCCCGCCGGCGCCAACTGAACACCGCGGGACCGGCGTACGACCGCGGCGGCCCGCCGAATCCCGTACGGGGTTCGGCGGGCCGCCGCGCTGTCTCCCACCGCCGCCGGTACGGCGATGTGAGCCATCGTCGGATTCGGACGGACCGTCAGTCCCAGCCGTTGTTCATGGCGACCGTGACGGCCCCGCCCCGGGCACCGGTCGCCGCGTCGATCAGCGAGACGGCCGGCGCGACCAGCAGGGTGACGGACAGCACGACCGCGGCCGGAGCGATACGGCGGACGATGGCCATGGCGTTCATTGGAATTCCCCCAATTACCTGCCCGCGAGATGGCGCGGGCACTGACGTGTGAATTCGTGGCGAGCCTGATCCGGCTCGGCACTTTCGGCGGCTTCTCCTTGGTTTCCGAGGAGCTCCCCCTGCCGACACCTCTACTCTCACACGGTCGAGATGGCCTGACCATGGAATCGGTAGGCCAGGGTGTTGCCATGTCACGTTGCTGCCGTCGTCACCCTTCCGCGTCCGGCTCGCCGGACAGCAGGACCTCCCCGAACTGCGGGACGAGCGTCGCCCCGACCCGGACCAGGTGCCCGCCCCGCAGGCCCGAGCAGTAGGCCAGGCAGAGCTCCCGGGCGGCCTCCTCGGCCTCCCGGACCAGGGCCCGGGAGAGGAAGAGCACGGCGCGGACCGCCCCGTCCCGGGGCTCGGCGTAGACGTGCCGCAGCCCGTGCCCGGGCTCGGCGCAGCGCAGCAGGCCGCCGCGGACCTCCTCCGCGGAGGGCCCGTCGGCCGGAATGGCCAGATCGGCCAGGACGATGTGCATGGCTACCCAGGGAGGGATGGCGGGAAGCGGCCGCTGTCGGGGGACCGGCGACCGCCTCCCACCGCGGCGGTCAGTACAGGACCAGGCCGTTGTCGGCCCGGTGGCCGCGGCTGCGGCGGTGGTCGAGGTGCACGAAGGTCCGGTGCAGCCAGCGGTCGTGGCCGTCGTAGCGGGCCTCGAAGGAGGTCCGCCCGTGCACCGACAGGCGGTTGTCCACGAAGGCCAGCTCGCCGGGCTGGAGCACCAGCATCGCCGAGACGTCGAGCAGGGCGCCGCGCAGGATCTCCAGGGCCGCCGTGGCGGTCTCGTCCAGACCGGTGGTGGCGCTGAAGTCGACCCGGATGTTCGGGTCGTCCGCCGCGCCCTCCAGCACCGGGTGGTACTCGGTCCCGGCGCCGGTGTGGAAGGACGGCGGCGGCTGCGTGACGAAGCGCGGCTGCATCAGGACCTCGATCACGTTGTCCGGGATGATCAGCAGCGCCCGGCGGATCGACGACACCAGGGTGCCGGCGGTGCCGCTGTGGTCGTTGCGCAGGCAGAACAGCCCGACGTAGTCCGGACGGTGCGGGTGGAAGGCGTTCTCCACGTGCAGTTCCAGCAGCGTGCCGGAGCCGGCGTTGCTCTGCGACTCCTCGCGCCCCGGCACCGGGACGACGTTCTGCACCAGGGCGCCGGACTTCTCCTCGCGGTACGCGACGACCTCGCCCAGGGCCAGGCTGACCAGGGCCGAGATCGCGGCCGGAACGGTGGCCACGCGCTCGACCGACTCCGGGACCGTCGGGGTCACCGGCAGCGCGTCCACGTCGTTCGGCAGGTTGCGCAGGATCAGCAGGCCGTCCGGGCCCGGGTCGTGGCGGTAGCGGCGGACCGCCTCCCGGACGCGCAGCGGCAGCCGCGCGGAGAGCTTGCGGGCGGCTCCCATCCACGCGATCTCGTCGACCATGCCGCGCTCGACCCCGACGAGCTGCACGGCCAGGGCGTACACCTCGTCGCGCTCGGCGTCGGTCAGGGTGACGGCACTGGTGGTGTGGATTGACGACGACAACACCGTGGTCATCGGATGACCCCTTTCAGGCTTCTTCGCCGGTTCTCAACCGGAAGTCAGTCGGACATCGCCACGAGGACCCGGCGTGCCCCCGTGAACGGGCGGCGGCCGTGGCCGACCAGCAGGTTGTCGATCAGCAGGACGTCGCCTTGGCGCCAGTCCACGTCCACGGCCGCCGCCAGACCGCGGTCGCGGACCTGCAGGACGTGCTCGGCCGGGATCGGCGACCCGTCGGCGAAGGCCACCGACTGCGGCAGGTCCTCCTGCGGCATGACCTTGGCCAGGGCGGCCGCGGTCTCGTCCCCGAGCGCGGCCGGGTGCCACTGGTCGGACTGGTTGAACCAGACCTCGGCGCCGGTCCTCGGGTGGCGGACGGTCGCCGGGCGGTTCTGGACGATCCGCAGACTGCCGTCCCGCCGCCACTGGCTCACGGCGTGCGAGGCGGCCAGGAACGCGTCCACCTCGTCCCGGTCACCGGTCTCGAAGGTCTCCTGCCAGCTCTTGCCGAGGCCGAGGCCGCCGTGCAGGTTCTGGGTGTACCGGACACCGTCGGCGAAGCGCTCGCGCACCTCGTCGTCGAGCAGCTCCAGCCAGAGCGCCGCGTCGACCACCGGGGTGGCCCCACCGGTCGCGGCGGCCGTGACGCAGCAGAACAGCAGCCGCGCGGGCCACTGGTGCGCGTACGAGAGCTCGTTGTGCATCGAGATGGTGAACTCGGCCGGGTACTCGGTGGAGGTGTAGACGTTGTCACCGACCTTGGTGCGCGGCGAGTTCCCGTGCACGTAGGCGAGGCGGTTCGGCAGCAGCCGGTCCATGACCGGTGCGAGCCGCTCCTCGGTGGCGCCGAAGCCCCGGAACACCAGGGCCTTCTCCCGGTCCAGCAATGACTCCAGATCAGGGCTGGAATCGAGCCATTCGAGCAGCCCGTCGAGGCCCGAGTCTTCGGACACGGACAGTGATTCCGGGCTGATCTCCAACGGCTTCCAGGCGGGACGTGCGCCCAATGCCGCGACCCCCTTCCAGGTCGACAGACGGCCACGCGGAAATCCGTGGCAGGAGGACGGTCCCGAAAGGTCCTATATTCCAGCGATATTCGCACCGCCCGGACCGCGCCCGGGCCGGGGTATAGGGAATCGATAGCAGGCGGCCCAAGGCTGGCGAGCCAATGCCGGAAACGGTCCGATGGCAGCGAGAGGGCCCCTCATGACCATACCGACAGCGACCGACGCGCGCGGGCGGCCCGACCGAACCGGGCCGACGGCCGGCACCGAAGGAACGCCGGTCGACGGAACACCGGCCGACGAACCGGAGGCCGCCGAACCGGGAGCCCACAAGCCGGGGGCCGCAGGCGGCGCCGACACCGCCGCCGCCGGGGCCGACGCGCCGTCACCCGCCGTGCCGCTGCGCCGGAACATGGACTTCCTGCGGCTCTGGGTCGGCGCCGGCCTGTCGAAGTTCGGCTCCACCGTCTCGATGGTCGCCTACCCGATGCTGGTGCTCTGGCAGACCGGCTCCGCCACCGCCTGCGGCTACGTCGCGTTCGCCGCGGCGCTGCCCAACCTGCTGGTCCAACTGCCCGCCGGGGCGCTGGTCGACCGCTGGGACCGGCGCAAGGTGATGCTGGTCTGCGACGCCGTCCGGATGCTCGCCTTCGCCGCCGTCGCGCTGGCCGCCTACCACCACTGGGTCTGGGTGCCGTTCATCATGGCCGCCGCCTTCGTGGAGAGCGCGCTCGGGATCTTCTACTCGACCGCCGAGCAGGTGACCGTCCGCAACGTCGTCCCCGTCGAGCAGCTGCCGGCCGCCCTCGCCCAGAACCAGGCCCGCGGTGCGGCCATCGGCCTGCTCGGCCAGCCGCTCAGCGGGCTGCTCTTCACCGTGCTGCGCTGGCTGCCGTTCGCCGTCACCGCCGTGGCCGACCTGGTCGCGCTGATCTGCCTCACCTTCATCCGCCGCGACCTGCGGGCGGCCCCGACCGGTCCGCCGCAGCGGCTGCACCACGAGATCAAGGACGGCGTGGTCTGGCTCTGGCGCCAGAAGTTCCTGCGGATCATGACCGCGGTGTTCGCCGGCAGCAACCTGCTCTTCCAGATGCTGAGCCTCACCGTCATGGTGGTGATCAAGGAGCACGGCGGCAGCCCCGCGGTGCTGGGCCTGGTCTCCGGGGTGGCCGGGGTCGGCGGCCTGCTCGGCGCGCTGGCGGCCGGCTGGTGGGCGAAGCGGGTCGGCCTGTACGCCACCGCGGTGCTGGGCCACCTGGTCTGGCTGGTGCTGATGCCGCTGGTCGCGCTGCTGCACCAGCCGGTGGCGATCGGCCTGGTGGCCGCCGGGATCATGTTCGTCGCCGGGCTGTTCAACGTCTGCGGCGGCGTCTACATGGCCCGGAACACCCCGAACGAGCTGCAGGGCCGGGTGACGGCCACCTCGGCCTTCCTGACCTCCGGCGCCAACGCGCTGGGCTCACTGGCCGCCGGCTACCTGCTCGCCCGCGCCGGGACCACCTGGACCGCGATCGTCATGGCCGCCGTCCTGCTGCTGCTGACCGCCGCCGTGACGCTCAGCCCGGCCGTCCGGGCGGCCGGGCGGGAGGCCCCGGCGTAGCAGCGCGCGGGAGCCTCCCGGCCGAGCCCGCCGGGAGGCTCCCGCGGCGCCGCCGCCGTCAGCCGGCCAGCAGTTGCGGGGTCCGGGACCGCGGCGCCCCGCGCTGGCTCGGCACGCCGCCCGCGCCCGGCGCCGACACCAGCAGCACCACCAGCTCGTGCAGCCGGTACCCGCCCCGCTCGGAACCGCCCGCGCCGGCCGTCTCCAGCAGCCGGATGTCCACCAGCTCCTCCAGCACCTGCTCCGCCGTCGCCTGCGGCAGCCCCAGCTCCCAGGCGGCCGCCTCGGCGGGGAAGACGCCCGTCCCGAAGGGCGCGAGCCTGCTCAGCACCTGCCGGCCGCGCAGGCTGACCTCGCGCAGCGAGCGCCGGATCGTCTCGCGCACCCGCAGCTCGCCGAAGCTCAGCTCGTCCAGCCGGGTGCTCTGGTCGGCCAGCCGCCCGGCCAGCCGGGACAGCGGCCAGTGCGGCCGGGCCGCCAGCCGCACCCCGGCGATCCGGACGGCCAGCGGCAGGCCCGCGCAGCTGTCCACGATCGCCCGGGCCGACAGCGGGTCCGCGGCGACCCGCTCCGGCCCGACCAGCGCGGCCAGCAGCGCCATCGACTCCCCGTCGTCGAAGACCGGCAGCGCCAGGGTGTCCCGCCCCGAGGCGGCCAGCAGGTGCCGGCGGCTGGTGACGATCACCGCCGACTCGGGCCCGTTCGGCAGCAGCGGGGCGATCTGCGCGTTGCTCACCGCGTTGTCCAGCACCACCAGCAGGCGCGCCCCGGCGCAGTGCGTGCGGTACAGCCGGATCAGCTCCAGCAGCCCCCGGTCGGGATCGGCGGACTCGACGCCGAGGGCGTGCAGGAAGGAGGTCAGCACGGTCTCCGGGGAGCGCGAGGTGCCGTCCTGGTCGGTCAGGTCGGCGTAGAGCTGACCGTCCGGGAAGTGGTCCCGCAGGCCGTGCGCCCGGTGGACGGCGAGCGCCGACTTGCCGACCCCGGCCATCCCGGTGATCAGCGCGCGCCGGGGGCCGGCACCGGCCGCGTCCGACGCCACCAACCGCTCCAGCTGGGCCAGCTCCGCCCGGCGGCCGGTGAAGTCCGCGACGTCCGGCGGCAGCATGGCCGGCGCCGGCCGCCCGGCGGCGGGCAGGCCGAGCCGCACCGGGCCCGACGGCGCCGGGCCGGCGGCCGGCAGACCCAGGGTGCCCTCCAGGACCGCCTGGTGGACGCCGGTCAGGGTGGCCCCCGGGTCGATCCCCAGCTCCTCGGCCAGGATCCGGCGCCCCGCGTGGAAGACCGCGAGGGCGTCCGACTGCCGGTCGCACCGGTACAGCGCGGTCATCAGCTGGGCCCTCAGCCGCTCCCGGGTCGGGTGCTCGGTGGCCAGCGCGGTCAGCTCCGGCACCAGGCGCTGGTGCCGGCCGAGCGCGAGCTCCACCTCGACCAGGTCCTCCTGCGCGGCCAGCCGCAGCTCCTCCAGCCGGGGCCGCTCGGCGTCCGCCAGGAACTCGGTCACGTTGCCGAGCACCGTGCCGCGGTAGCGGGACACGGCCGCCCGCAGGTCGTCGGCGGCCTGCGCCAGGTTCCCCCGGGTCAGCGCGTCACGACCGCGACGGGCCAGCCGCTCGAACGTCGTCAGGTCCAACTTGGCCTCGTGCATGACCAGTTGGTACCCGCGCGGGCGGCGGACCAGCTCGACGTGCGGCCCCAGGCGCTTCCGCAGCCGGGAGACGTAGGTGTAGATCTGCGCGGTCATCGTGGTCGGCGGGTCCCAGGCCCACAGCATGTCGCTCAGGTGCGTGTCGGAGACGGTCTGGCCGTTCGCCAGCAGCAGGCTGGCGAGCACCGTCTGCGCCTTGACGCCCGGCAGTTCGATGTGGAGGCCCTGGTCGTCGAGGACCTCGACTGGGCCTAGGACGCGCAGTTCCATGATTCCCCCTGTGCTGTGCCGAATGCGTGCGGACGGCCGCGTCCGCGGCGGACCCGCGATCCGGCGCGCCGACACCGGCCGGCGGCCCCCCTCTGGATTCTGGGCCGGTCGGGGGGCCCAGTCAGCGGTCCGGCGACGTCAGGACGCTGCACTGGCACGATGTGGTCATGCCCGGGAGGGCGGGCCCGGGGCGATTCGGGGTAGGCCCGGGGGCCGGTCCGGGGCCATCCGGGGCTTCGGCAACCCGCGTCGGACCGGGGCTCCGGCCACGGCCGCCGCACGCGGACCGGCCCCCGCCCGCCCCGCGCGCGGCGGGGGGACGGGGGCCGGCGGCCGGGCCCTCAGCGGCTCGGCCCGGCCGGGGCTCAGCCCAGCCGCGACTCCGCCTCGGTGGCCTCGTCGATCGCCTGCTGCCAGAGGTGGGCCAGCCGGTTCTGGCCGGTCCACACCGTGGCGAGCAGGTGCTTGACCAGCTCGCGCCCGGTGACCGCGTTGGACAGCAGCACCACGCCGGTGCCGGAGTGCACCCGCAGGCCGGTCATCGCCTGGAACCCGACGGCCTGGCCCCCGTGCCCGAACTCGAGGTCGCCGCTGGTGTCGTCGACGATGGTGCTCCAGCCGTAGGAGCGGCCGGACTGCGGGGCGAGCATCCGCCGGACCAGCTCGGCGCCCACCAGGCCGCCGGGGTGCCCCAAGTGGCAGCGCCGCACCTCGACGGCCAGCCTGGCCAGATCGGCCGCGGTGGTCCACAGGCCGCCGGCCGCCAGCTCGGGATTGAGCACGTACCCGCCGGACACCGGGGTGCCGTCGGCGTGGTGGCCGCGCGCGTACGGCCGGCCCAGCTCGTCCGGGACGGCCACCCCGAAGCCACTGCCGGTCATCCCCAGCGGCGCCAGTACCAGCCGGTGCACCAGGGCCGGGAACTCCTCGCCGGTGGCGTCCGCCATGGCCTGCTGGAGCACCGAGTAGTTCAGCGGGATCTGCCGGAAGGTGGCGCCGGGCTCGTCCAGCAGCCGGGCCGGCGGGGTGATCGCCGGCGGGCGCCCGTTCAGCACGTCGAGCACCGTGGGCACCGGGTCGTGGCGGTGGTAGTTCCCGTCGACGTCCGGATGGGGGGCGATGCCGGACAGGTTGGCGATCAGCAGCCGGGGCGTCACCGGGGTCGACACCCCGGGCAGCGCGGGGACCTGCCAGGAGGTGAGGTACTCGTTGACGTCGCGGTCCAGCTCGATCACGCCCGCCTCGACGAGGCGCAACAGGGCGAACGTGGTCACGTGCTTGGAGATCGAACCGGCCGGGAACAGCGTCTCGGCGGTCACCGGTGCGGGGTCCTCCACCCCGAGCACGCCGAACTGCTGGACCGCCGCCAGCTCGCCGTTGCGGATCAGCGCCAGCGAGGCACCCGGGATGCCGTGCCGCGCCATCACCTCGGCCACCCCGGCGACACCCGCCGGGGCCGCCGCGGACCGGCCGCGCGGGGCGGCCGCCGGCCGGTCACCGGCCTGGTCCAGCAGCTCCGCCACGAAGCGCAGCTGCTCGGCGGCGAGGCGCTGGACGGTGGCCGGCTCGTGGACGGCGGTGTTGTACGTCCAGTGCAGGTACAGCCGGCCGTCGTAGACCTCGGCCGCGATGTCGAGCAGGTGGGTCGACGGCGCGTCCGGGGCCGCCCGCAGCTCGATCCGGCCCGGGACGAACACCAGCGGCGGCTCGCCGTCCCGCTCGGCACCGGTGAGCGGCGGCGCGGCGGCCGTCGGCGCGGCCGGGGTGAAGCCGAACCGGACCTCGCCGGTCGGCAGCTCCGCCAGCTCGGCCGCCAGCTCGGCATCCGGCGCCAGGTAGCGGAGCAGGCCGTAGCCGTGCGCGGGCGCCGGCACCGACCGCAGCCGGCGCGCCACCGCGGTGTGCACGGCGGACAGCTCACGCCCCTTCGGGATCCGCAGCACCACCGGGTAGAGGTCGGCGAGCGGGCCGACGGTGTTCGCCAACTCGGATGCCAGCGCCTGCTGATGGCGCGGATCGGTGACGACGTCGAGCAGGATCCGGTCGCCGCCGGCCCACTGCGCCAGGGTCTGGCCGAGGGCGGTCAGCAACGGCTGCTCGGGGCGCGGACCGGCCAGCAGCGCGGCCGTCCGCTCGGCGGGGAGCACGACCGTGACGGTCTCCTCGGTGGCCCGGCACGGCGCCTGGTCCCCGACCCGGTCCACCGGCAGCGACACGGCCTCGGCCCGGTCGAGCCAGTACTCCGCCTGCTCGGCCACCCGCTCGGAGCGCGCCTGCTCGCCCAGCTCCTGCGCCCAGGCCCGCCACGGCACCTCGACCGGGGCCGTCAGTACCGGAGCACCCGCCGCCGATTGCGCGTAGGCCGCGTTCAGATCGGCGAGCACGATCGGCCAGGAGGCGGAGTCCGCCGCGAGCTGGTGGATCGTCAGCCACAGCTCGTGACGCTTCTCGTCGTCGAAGCGGACCAGCGTGGCGCGGAGCATCGCACCCTCGGACGGGACCAGCTCGGCCCGGTCCCGGGCGAGCGCGCCGTCGAGCTCGCCGGCACGGTCGGCGGGCGCCACGGTACCGAGATCGAGCACCGAGAGCAGGGCCGTCCCGGCGGGCGCCGGGACCGGCTCCGCCGACCGGCCGTCGGCGGAGATCCGCAGCCGCAGAGCCTCGTGGCGGGCCACCAGCGCGCCGAGCGCGGCGGCGAGCACCGCTGCGTCGGGCAGCCGCCCGAGCGCCAGCCGGACCGTCCGGGCACCGCCGTCGGCCGAGGCCAGCAGCCGGTGCTGGCTGGGGGTCAGCGGCACGTCCTCCCCGGCCGGACCGGCCGGCTCGGCGTCGATCATGCCCGCCACCTCGGCCAGGCTCTTGGCCTGGAGCATCATCCACAGCGCCAGCGGCACGCCGGCCTCCCGGCACTTGGCCAGCACCTGCACGGCGCGGATGGAGTCGCCGCCGAGGTCGAAGAAGCTGTCGTGGATGCCGATGCGGGGGAGGTCGAGGGTCTCGGCCCAGATGGTGGCGAGGCGTTCTTCGAGGGGGGTGCGGGGGGCGGTGTAGTGGGTGGTGGTGAGGGTGTCGAGGTCGGGGGTGGGGAGGGCGCGGTGGTCGATCTTGCCGTTGGGGGTGAGGGGGATGGCGTCGATGGTGAGGTAGGTGGTCGGGATCATGTAGTCGGGGAGTGTGTCGGCGAGTTGGGCGCGTAGTGCGTGGGTGTCGATGGTGGTGTGGGTGATGAGGTAGGCGGTGAGGCGCTTGTTGCCGGGGCTGGGTTCGCGGACGGTGACGACGGTGTCGGTGATGTGGGGGTGTTCGCGCAGGCGGGCTTCGATTTCGCCGAGTTCGATGCGGTAGCCGCGGATCTTGACCTGGTTGTCGATGCGGCCGAGGGTTTCGAGGGTGCCGTCGGGGAGGTAGCGGGCGAGGTCGCCGGTGCGGTAGAGGCGGGTGCCGGCGGGGCCGTGGGGGTTGGGGAGGAAGCGTTCGGCGGTGAGGTCGGGGCGGTGGTGGTAGCCGCGGGAGATGCCGGTGCCGTCGATGTGGATCTCGCCGGGGACGCCGACGGGGACGGGGTGGAGGTGCTCGTCGAGGACGTGCATGCCGGTGTTGGGGAAGGGTGTGCCGAGGGGGACGGCTTCGAGGGTGAGGGTGGTGTCGACGGGGCAGCCGGAGTTGCCGATGGTGATCTCGGTGGGTCCGTACTCGGTGGCGAGGCGGGTGCCGTGGGGGCCGGCGAGGTCCTGCCAGCGCTGGGCGAGGGTGAGGGGGAAGTTGTCGCCCGCGGCGATGACGATGCCGGCGAGGTCGCGGGCCTGGGTGGGGGTGAGTTGGTGGGTGAGGAGGTCGAGGTGGCCGGGGGTGAGCTTGACGAAGGAGAACGGTCCGGCTTCGACCAGTGCCGTGCCCAGGCTCGCCGTGTCCAGGCCGTCCGGGAGGAGGGTGAGGGGCTGGCCGGTGAGGAGGGGGGTGAAGAGGTTGGGGATGCCGAGGTCGAACGCGATGGAGGAGAACAGCGGCGCGCCGCCGGTTCCGGCACTGGCGTAGAGGCCGGTGGTGTGGTTCAGGTAGTTGACCAGGCCGTGGTGGTGGACGAGGACGCCCTTGGGGCGGCCGGTGGAGCCTGAGGTGTAGATGGCGTAGGCGAGGTTCTGGCCGTCGAGGGTGCGCTGGGGTGTGGTGGTGGGGTGGCGGTCGATGCGGCGGTGGTCGCGTTCGAGGACGACGAGGGTGGCGTCGAAGACGGGGGTGAGGGTGGCGGTGAGGGCGCCGGAGGTGACCACGATCGGGGTGGCGGTGTCGGTGAGGACGTAGGCGAGGCGGTCGGCGGGCCAGGACGGGTCGAGGGGGAGGTAGGCGGCTCCGGCCTTCCAGACGCCGAGGAGGGTGGGGACGAGGTCGGGGCCGCGCTCCAGGCAGACGCCGACGAGGACGTCCGGTCCGGCGCCGAGGGTGAGCAGGTGGTGGGCGATGCGGTTGGCGCGTTCGTCGACCTCGCGGAAGGTGAGGCGGACGTCCCCGGCGATGACGGCGACGGCGTCGGGAGTCGCGGCGGCCTGGGCTTCGATCAGGTCGACGGTCAGGCCCTGCGGCCAGTCGACGGGGTCGCCCGCGGCCCAGGTCGTGAGCTGGGTGCGCTCGGTCTCGGGCAGGTGGGAGAGGGTCGCGTCGCCGTTGGGGTCGGCGGCCATCGCCTCCAGCACCAGCCGGTAACGCTCACCCAGCAGGGCCAGCCGCGACCGGTCGACGGCCGCACTGGTACCGGCCAGCGTCAGATGGTCGCGCCGGGCCAGCACGTTGAGGGCGAACTCGTTGGCGCCGTCGCCCATCGACCCGTCCAGGTCGACGGAGTTCTCGTCGACGACGTGGAAGTCCAGGTACTCGAAGAGGATCGAGACCAGATCGCCCGAGCTGCCGGCGGCGCGCTGGACGGCGGGCAGCGGGTAGCGGCGGTGGGACCAGATGGCGGTCTCGGTGGCGTAGGTCCGCTCGACCAGCTCACGCCAGGTCTTCGCACCCCGAGTGGTCGGGAACGGCAGGGTGTTGAGGTGCATGCCGAGCACCCGGTCCGCGCCGGGCGCCTCCAGGCGGCCGTGGTAGACCACGCCGGTGTGGAAGGCGTCCTCGGCGGTGAGGCTGCCCATCACCTTGAGATGCGCGGCCAGCAGCACGCTCTTGATCGACGTCTTCGCCTCGGTGGCGAGCCGACGCAGACCGTCCTCCAGGTCGCCGTAGTGGACGATCCGGCCGACGGGCGTACCCGGGGTCGCCGGATCCGCCCAGCTGCCGGGGAGGGCGAGCGGGCTGTGGGTGTCGACCAGGTGCTGCCAGAAGGCCTGGGTCTGCGGGTCGGAGAGCGCGGTCTGCTCGGCGGCGATGTAGTCGGCGTAGCGGACGGCGGGAGCCTCGTGGACCGCCGGTTCGCGGCCGTCGCGCAGCGCCCGGTAGACCTCCAGGAGCTCCATCAGCAGCGAGTTGAGCGTCCAGCCGTCGGTCACGGTGTGGCTGTGGCTGGTGGTCACCCGCCAGGCCCGGTCGGACTCGATGTGCACGGCGATCCGCAGCAGCGGGGCGGCGGCCAGGTCGAAGCCCGCCGCACGCTCCTGCTCGACGTAGGCGGTCGTGCGCTCCGCCACCTCGGCCTCGGTCAGACCACGCAGATCGTGCACGGTGAGCGGGACCTCGGCGGTGGCGTGCACCGACTGCAGCGGCTGGGAGAAGTCCGCGAGGTGCAGCGAGGTGCGCAGTATCTCGTGCCGGGCGGTGACCAGGTCGAGCGCGCCGCGCAACGCGACGGCGTCGAAGGGCGCGGTGTCCGGGATCCGGAAGGAGTTCAGGTTGTGGTAGAGCCCGCGGTCCCCCGAACCCAGCAGTTCGACGAGCATGCCGGTCTGGACCTGGGAGAGCGGGTAGGCGTCGACGACGTCGGCCGGGAGGGCCGCGCGGTCGTCCTCGCCGATGAGGGCGAAGGGCTGGACGGCGGTGATCAGGGAGTGGCCGGTGCCGTCACCGATCCGGGTCGCGAGGGCGGTGATGGTGCGCTGCTGGAAGACGTCGGGGATGGTGACGTCGTAGCCGGCGGCGCGCAGGGCTCCGACGAGGCGGACGGCGCGGATGGAGTCGCCGCCGAGGTCGAAGAAGCTGTCCTCCACACCGACCCGCGGCAGACCCAGCACCTCGGCCCAGACCGCCGCCAGGCGCTCCTCGACCGGAGTACGCGGGGCGGTGTAGCCGCCGGTGACGAACGCGTCCAGGTCGGGGGCGGGGAGGGCGCGGTGGTCGACCTTGCCGCTGTTGCTCAGCGGGACGGCGTCGATCGTCACGAACGCGCCCGGGACCATGTACTCGGGCAGGGTTTCGGCGAGGCGGGCCCGCAGCTCCCCCGCGTCCACCCGGCCGCCGGCGGGCACGACATACGCGACGAGAGCCTCGTCGTGGACGGTCACGACGGCCTGGCGGACCTGCTCCAACCCGCTCAGGACCGTCTCGATCTCACCCAGCTCGATACGGTAACCGCGGACCTTGACCTGGCTGTCGATCCGGCCCAGGCACTCCAGACTGCCGTCCGCCAGGAACCGCGCCAGGTCACCCGTCGCGTACAGCCGCGAACCCGCCGCCCCGTACGGGTTCGGCAGGAACTTCTCCGCTGTGAGGTCCGCCCGCCCGTGGTAGCCCCGGGCCACCCCGTCACCGTCGATGAACAACTGACCCGTCACCCCCGACGGAAGCAGCCGCAGCCCCTCGTCCAGGACATAGACGCCGGTGTTGGCCAACGGGTGGCCGACGGCGATGGTCTCCGGCTCCTCGGGGACGTCCCAGAAGCTCGACCAGATGGTCGTCTCCGTCGGACCGTAGACGTTGACCACCCGCCGCGTGACCGCCGACAAGGCGGACGCGAGGTGTCCGGGCAACGGCTCGCCACCCGTCAGCGCGGTGACCGAACGCTCCTCGAAACCCGCCTCCAGCAGCAGCCGCCACGCCGACGGCGTCGCCTGCACATGGCTCACCCCACGCGCCCCGACCAGAGCGATCAGCGCCGCCGGATCCTTCACCTCATGGTCGCGCGCCAGCACCACCCGACCACCCGTGACCAGCGGCAGGTGCAGCTCCAGACCCGAGATGTCGAACGACACCGACGTCGAGGCCAGCCACACCGAACCATCCGGCACACCCAGGTCGTCCCGGACCGAAGCCAGCAGGTTGTGCAGCGCACCGTGCCCGATCATCACGCCCTTCGGACGCCCCGTCGAACCACTCGTGTACAGCACGTACGCCAACCGCTCCGGATCCGTCACCGCGCCCGAAGCGGGCACCGGCGGGACCTCGTCGAGCACCACCGTGTCCAGGTCGATCCTGGTCCCGGCGAAGTCCACCGACCGGCCGCTCACGGTCACCAGCACCGCCGCGCCCGAGTCCGCCAGCATGTAGTCGATCCGCTCACCCGGCAGCGCCGGATCGATCGGCAGATACGCCCCACCGGCCAGCCACACGCCGTGCAGCAGCGGCACCAGATCCGCCTCACGCGGCAGGCACACACCCACCACGCTCTCCGGACCGACACCCGCCGCCCGCAACAGGGCACCGAACCGCGCCGCCCGCTCCGCCACCTGCCCGTACGTCAGCTCCACATCACCGACCACCACCGCGACCGCGTCCGGCGACTCCACGACCCGGGCCGCGAACGCCTCCGGCGCACTGGCCGTCGACCACACCACCTCACGCCCCGGCGCGGACAACACCGCCACCTCGGCCCCGGACAACGCCACCACACGCGCGTCACCCTCCGGATCCGCCGCCATCGACTCCAACACCGACCGGTACAACCCACCCAACCGCTCCAGGCTCGCCTCGCTGAGCACCCCGGCCGAGACGTGGAAGTTCACGCTGCCGCGGGTCGGGATGACGTTGAGCGCGAACTCGTTGATGCCGTCGCTGACTCCGCCGTCCACGTCGACCGCTTCGGTGTCGACCTGGTGGAAGTCGAGGAACTCGAACAGCACCGTGAGCAGGTCGCGGGTGTTCCCGGCGGCGCGCTGGATGGCGGGCAGCGGGTAGCGGCGGTGGGACCAGATGGCGGTCTCCGTCGCGTACGTCCGCTCGACCAGCTCACGCCAGGTCCTCGCACCCCGAGTGGCCGGGAACGGCAGGGTGTTGAGGTGCATACCGAGCACCCGGTCGGCGCCCGGCGCCTCCAGACGGCCGTGGTAGACCACGCCGGTGTGGAAGGCCTCGTCCGGGGTGAGGGCGGACAGCACCTTGAGGTGCGCCGCGAGCAGCACGCTCTTGAGCGAGGTCTTCGCCCGGGCGGCCAGCGCCCGCAGGCCGTCCTCCAGGTCCGCGAACGGCACCTGGAGGTGCCGGCGGGTCGCCTCGCCCGCCTCGGCGGCCCAGCCGGCCGGGAGCGCCAGCGGCGTGTGCTCCTCGACAATCTGCTGCCAGAAGGCCTGGGTCGCCGGGTCGGCCAGCGCGGTCTGCTCGGCGGCGATGAAGTCCGCGTACCGCACCGCCGGCTGCTCGTAGGCGTCCGGCGCGCCCGCGGCGCGCAGCGCGCGGTAGCAGTCGAGCACCTCCATCAGCAGCGAGTTGTAGCTCCAGCCCTCCGAAATGGCGTGGCTGTAGGTGAAGTTGAGCCGCCAGGAGTCCTCGGACTCGACGAGCGCCGAGACCCGCAGCAGCGGCGCGACGGTGAGGTCGAAGGTCCGGGACTGCTCCCGCGTCAGGAACTCGCCCTTGAGCCGCGCCCGTTCGGCCTGGTCGAGGCCGCGCAGGTCCTCCAGGACCACCGGGTAGTCGGCGGTGGCGTGCACGATCTGCAGCGGCTCGTCGAAGCCCTCCAGGTGCATCGAGGTGCGCAGGATGTCGTGGCGGGCCGCCACGGTGTCCACGGCGCCCTGCAGCGACTCCAGCGAGAAGGGCTGCCCGTCCCGGATGAGGAAGGAGTTGACGTTGTGGTACAGGCTGCGCTGCTTCCCGGGGGCGGCGGTGGTGGCGAGCAGCTCGACGAGCATGCCGGTCTGGACCTGGGAGAGCGGGTAGGCGTCGACGGCGTCGGTGGGCAGCAGCGCCCGGTCACCGTCGCCGATCAGCGCGAACGGCCGGACGGCGGTGATCAGCGACTCGCCGCCGGTCCCGACCGTGGCGGCCAGCGCGGCGACGGTGCGGTGCTCGAAGACCGCGGGGACGGTGATGTCGAAGCCCGCCGCGCGCAGCGCGCCGACCAGCCGGACGACCCGCATCGAGTCACCGCCGAGGTCGAAGAAGCTGCTCCGCACGCCCACCTGCGACAGGCCGAGGACGTCGGCCCAGATGGCGGTGATCCGCTCCTCGGCGGGGGTGCGCGGGCCGACGTACTCCGAGGCGTCGAAGGCTTCGGCGTCGGGGGCGGGCAGCGCACGCACGTCGACCTTGCTGCTGCTGGTCAGCGGGATCCGGTCGAGCAGGACGTACCCGGCCGGGACCATGTACTCCGGCAGGCTCTCGCCGAGCCGGGCGCGCAGCCCGGTCAGGTCGAGCGGCTCGGCGGCCACCAGGTAGGCGATCAGGCGCTTGACCCCCGGGGCCGGCTCGTGGACGGTCACCACGGCGTCGCGGATGTCCGGGTGGGCGGTCAGCGCGGACTCGATCTCGCCGAGCTCGACGCGGTGGCCGCGGATCTTGACCTGGCTGTCGATCCGGCCGAGGGAGTCGAGGCTGCCGTCGGGCAGGCGACGGGCGAGGTCGCCGGTGGCGTAGAGGCGGGTTCCGGGCGCGCCGAACGGGTCGGGGACGAAGCGCTCGGCGGTGAGGGCGGGGCGGTCGAGGTAGCCGCGGGCCACGCCGGGGCCGCCGACGTGGATCTCGCCGGGAACGCCGGTGGGCACCAGGCGGCCGGCCGCGTCCAGCAGGTGGATGGTGAGGTCGCCGACCGGGCGCCCGATGACGCTGCGGCGCGGGTCGGCGAGGTCCTCGGCGCCGACCCGGTGGTAGGCGCAGTGCATGGTGGTCTCGGTCGGGCCGTACAGGTTGACCGGCTCGGGGTGGTCCAGGCCCATCCGGGCGATCCAGGGCTGGAGTTCGGCGGCCTCCAGCCGCTCACCGCCGAAGGCGACCAGGCGCAGGGCCAGCCGGTCGAGCCGCGGGTCGCCGTCCTTGGCGGCCGCCGCGAGCGCGGAGAACGCGGAGGGCGTCTGCAGCAGGACGGTGACCTGCTGCTCGACCATGAGGTCCAGGAAGTCGTGCGGCGAGCGGGCGATCGCCGAGGGGACGACGACGAGCCGGCCGCCGTGCAGCAGGGCGGCCCACATCTCCCAGACGGAGACGTCGAAGCTGTAGGCATGCGACTGGGTGACCACGTCGCCCGGCCGGAAGCCGAACTGCTTCCGGGTGGCCGCGAAGTGGCGGGCGACGTTGGCGTGGGTGAGGCTGACGCCCTTGGGCAGGCCGGTGGAGCCCGAGGTGTAGATGACGTAGATCAGGTTGTCCGGACGCACATCCGTGACCGGCGCGGTGGCCGGGCGGCCCGCGATCTCCGCCTCGTGGGTGTCGACGAACACACGGGTGCCCGTGAACTCCAGCTCTTCGAGGGCGGAGTGGGTGACGAGCAGGTCGGCCTTGGCGTCGGTGAGCATGTAGGCGAGGCGGTCGGCGGGGTTGGCCGGGTCGAGCGGGAGGTAGGCGGCGCCGGACTTCAGGATGCCCAGCAGGGCCGGGACGAGGTCCGGGCCGCGCTCCAGCGAGAGGCCGACGATCCGCTCGGGGCCGGCGCCCAGGGCGATCAGGTGGTGGGCGATGCGGTTGGCCCGCTCGTCCAGCTCCGCGTAGGTCAGGTGGGACGAGCCGCTGGTCATCGCGATGGCGTCCGGGGTGCGGGCGGCCTGGGCGGCGAACAGCTCGTGGACGCAGTCCTCGACCGGCTGCTCGACGGCGCTGTTCCAGGTGTCGAGCAGTCGGGAGAGTTCGTCGGCCGGCAGGTGGGCGCCGCGGGCGTCGCCGTCGGCGTCGGCGGCCATCGCCTCCAGTACCGACCGGTACATCGCGCCCAGCCGCTCCAGGTTGGCCGGGGTGAAGTACTCCGTCGAGCCGCTCAGGTTGAAGTACCCGTTCGAGGGGATCGCGTTGAGCGCGAACTCGGTGCCGCCGTCGTTGATCCCGCCGTCCACGTCGACGGTGTCGGTGTCGACCTGGTGGAAGTCGTGGTGGTCGAAGAGGACGGTGATCAGGTCACGGGTGTTGTCGGCGGCGCGCTGGATGGCGGGCAGCGGGTAGCGGCGGTGCGACCAGATGGCACTCTCGGTCGCGTACGTCCGCTCGACCAGCTCACGCCAGGTCTTCGCGCCCCGGGTGGCCGGGAACGGCAGGGTGTTGAGGTGCATGCCCAGCACCCGGTCGGAGCCGGGGGCCTCCAGGCGGCCGTGGTAGACCACGCCGGTGTGGAAGGCCTGCTCGGAGGTGAGGCTGCCCAGCACCTTGAGGTGCGCGGCCAGCAGCACGCTCTTGATCGACGTCCTCGCCTCGGCGGCCAGCGCCCGCAGGCCGTCCTCCAGGTCCGCGAACGGCACCTGGTGGCTCACCTGCCCGCCGCGCTCGCCGCCCCACCCGGCCGGCAGCGCGAGCGGGCTGTGCTCGTCGACGATCCGCTGCCAGAAGGCCTGGTCGGCCGGGTCGGCGAGGGAGGCCTGTTCGGCGGCGATGTAGTCGGCGTAACGGACGGCGGGCTCCTCGTGCACCGCCGGCTCACGGCCCTCGGACAGCGCCCGGTAGACGTCCAGGAGCTCCATCAGCAGCGAGTTGAGCGTCCAGCCGTCGGTCACGGTGTGGCTGTGGCTGAAGGTCAGGCGCCAGGCCCGGTCGGACTCGATGTGCGCGGCGAAGCGCAGCAGCGGGGCGGCCGTCAGGTCGAAGCCGGCCGCGCGCTCCTCCCGCAGGTAGGTGTCCGCCCGGTCCTGTGCCTGCTCCGCGGTGAGGCCGCGCAGGTCGTGCACGGCGAGCGGGAAGGTGACGGCGGCGTGCACCAGCTGGAGCGGCCGGGAGAAGTCCGCGAGGTGCAGCGAGGTGCGCAGGATCTCGTGCCGGGCGGCGACCAGGTCGAGCGCGCCGCGCAGCGCGACGGCGTCGAAGGGCACGGCGTCGGGGATCCGGAAGGAGTTGAGGTTGTGGTAGAGCCCGCGGTCGCCGGAGGTCATCAGCTCGACCAGCATGCCGGTCTGGATCTGCGAGAGCGGGTAGGCGTCGACGACATCGGCGGGCAGGGCCGCGCGGTCCTCCTCCGCGATCAGCGCGAACGGCTCGACGGCGGTGATCAGCGACGCGCCGCCGTCGCCGACCGTGGCGGCCAGGGCGGCGACGGTGCGGTGGTCGAAGACGTCGCGGATGCTCACGTCGTAGCCGGCCGCGCGCAGCGCGCCGACCAGGCGGACGGCGCGGATGGAGTCGCCGCCGAGGTCGAAGAAGCTGTCCTCGACGCCCACCTCGGACAGGCCGAGCACCTCCGCCCAGACCGCCGCGAGGCGCTCCTCGACGGGGGTGCGCGGGGCGGTGTAGCCGCCGGTGCTGAAGGCGTCCAGGTCCGGCGCGGGCAGCGCACGGCGGTCGAGCTTGCCGCTGTTGCTGAGCGGGAGGGCGTCCAGTGCGACGAACGCGGCCGGGACCATGTACTCGGGCAGGGTGACGGCCAGCGCCGCGCGCAGCGCCGCCGTGTCGACGCCCGCCCCGGCGGTCCCGGTGACGACGTAACCGACCAGGGACTTCTCCCCCGCCGCGTTCTCGCGCACGGTGACCACGGCCTGGCGCACCCCGGCGCAGGCGGCCAGTGCGGCCTCGATCTCGCCGAGCTCGACGCGGTAGCCGCGGATCTTGATCTGGCCGTCGATCCGGCCGAGGAAGTCGATGGCGCTGTCGGGCAGGCGGAGGACGAGGTCGCCGGTGCGGTAGAGGCGGGAGCCGGGCGCGCCGAAGGGGTCGGGGACGAACCGCTCGGCGGTCAGCCCGGGGCGGTCGAGGTAGCCGCGGGCCAGGCCCGGGCCGCCGATGTGCATCTCACCGGGCACGCCGACCGGCACCGGGTGGCCGGCGGTGTCCAGGAGGTGGATGCTCAGGTCCCCCAGCGCATGGCCGATGTTGCTGCGGTGGGAGGTGGCCACCTCGTCGGCGGTGATCACGTGGTGGGTCGCGTACACGGTGATCTCGGTGGGGCCGTACATGTTGACCAGGGCCGGGCGCTCGGTGCCCTTGCGGGCCGCCCAGGAGCGGAGTTCGGCCATGTCGAGACGCTCACCGGCGAAGATGACGGTGCGCAGGGCGAGTCGGTCCACCCGCGGGTCGTCCTGCTCGGCCAGGCCGGACAGCGCGCGGAAGGCGGACGGCGTCTGGCACAGCACGCTGACCCGCTCGCGGACCAGCAGGTCGATCAGGTCGTGCGGGGAGCGGCTCACGGTCGGCGGGACGACGACGAGGCGGGCGCCGTGCAGCAGGGCGCCCCACATCTCCCAGACGGAGACGTCGAAGGCGTAGGAGTGGAACAGCGCCCACACGTCGTCCGCCGAGAAGGCCAGCTGGTCGCGGGTGGTGGTGAACAGGCGCGCGACGCTGGCATGGGTGAGGCTGACGCCCTTGGGCAGGCCGGTGGAGCCCGAGGTGTAGATGACGTAGATCAGGTTGTCCGGACGCACATCCGTGACCGGCGCGGTGGCCGGACGGGCCGCGATCTCGGCGGCGTGGGCGTCGACGAACACACGGGTGCCGGTGAACTCCAGCTCGTCCAGGGCGGAGTGGGTGACGAGCAGGTCGGCCTTGGCGTCGGCCAGCATGTAGGCGAGGCGGTCGGCCGGGTTGGAGGGGTCCAGCGGCAGGTAGGCGGCGCCGGACTTCAGGACGCCGAGCAGAGTCGGGACGAGGTCGGGGCCGCGCTCCAGGCTGACGCCGACCACGGTGTCGGGACGGGCGCCGAGGGCGGTGAGGTGGTGGGCGATGCGGTTGGCGCGCTCGTCCAGCTCGGCGTAGGTGAGGTGGGCCGAGCCGCTGGTCAGGGCGACGGCGTCGGGGGTGCGGGCGGCCCGGGCGGCGAACAGCTCGTGGAGGCAGTCGGCCACGGGCAGTTCGGTGCGCCGCTGCCAGTCGGCGAGCAGCCGGCGGTCGGTCTCGGGCAGCGGGACGGCGAGGGCGTCACCGTCCGGATCGGCGGCCATCGACTCCAGGACCAGCCGGTAGAGGGCGGCCAGCCGCTCCAGGTTCGCGCTGCCGAGGGCGCCGGCTCCGGCGGCGAGGCTGAGTCGTCCGTTGCCGGCGATGGCCATCAGGGCGAACTCGTTGCCGCCCCCGTCCAGGCCGCCGTCGATGCCGATGCCGCCGCCGGCCTTCCCGCTGTCGACCTGGTGGAAGTCCTGGTAGTCGAAGAGGGTCGACAGCAGGCCGACGCCGCCCGCGGCGCGCTGGACGGCGGGCAGCGGGTAGCGGCGGTGGGACCAGATGGCGGTCTCGGTGGCGTAGGTCCGCTCGACCAGCTCGCGCCAGGTGCGGGCACCGCGGGTGGTCGGGAAGGGCAGGGTGTTGAGGTGCATGCCGAGCACCCGGTCGGCGCCCGGCGCCTCCAGACGGCCGTGGTAGACCACGCCGGTGTGGAAGGCCTCGTCCGGGGTGAGGGCGGACAGCACCTTGAGGTGCGCGGCCAGCAGCACGCTCTTGAGCGAGGTCTTCGCCCGGCCGGCGAGGACGCGCAGCCCGTCCTCCAGGTCGGTGTAGTCGACGGTCCGGTCGACCGGGGCCCGCCCCGCCTGGTCCGCCCAGCTGCCGGGCAGCACCAGCGGGCTGTGCTCGTCGACGACCTGCTGCCAGAAGGCCTGGTCGGCCGGGTCGGCGAGGGAGGCCTGTTCGGCGGCGATGTAGTCGGCGTAGCGGACGGCGGGAGCCTCGTGGACCGCCGGTTCGCGGCCCTCGCAGAGCGCCTGGTAGACGCCCAGGAGCTCCATCAGCAGCGAGTTGAGCGTCCAGCCGTCGGTCACGGTGTGGCTGTGGCTGAAGGTCAGGTGCCACGCCCGGTCGGACTCGATGTGCGCGGCGATCCGCAGCAGCGGGGCGGCGGTCAGGTCGAAGCCGGCCGCGCGCTCCTGCCGCACGTACTCGCGTGCCCGGTCCCGCGCCTGGTCGGCGGTGAGGCCGCGCAGGTCGACGGTGGTGAGCGGGATCCGCGCCGAGGCGTGCACGAGCTGCAGCGGCTGCGCGTACCCGGACAGCGCGATCGAGGTGCGCAGGATCTCGTGACGCTCCGTCAGGATGTCGACGGCGCGGCGCAGCTCCTCCGCCGCGTAGCCGATGCTCTCGGCGATCCGGAAGGAGTTGAGGTTGTGGTAGAGCGTCGAGTCCTGGGCCGCCGCCAGTTCGACGAGCATGCCGGTCTGCGCCTGGGAGAGCGGGTAGGCGTCGACGATGTCGGCCGGGAGGGCCTTGCGGTCGTCGTCGCCGATGAGGGCGAAGGGCTGGACGGCGGTGATCAGGGAGTGGCCGGTGCCGTCACCGATCCGGGCCGCGAGGGCGGCGATGGTGCGCTGCTGGAAGACGTCGGGGATGGTGACGTCGTAGCCGGCGGCGCGCAGGGCGCCGACGAGGCGGACGGCGCGGATGGAGTCGCCGCCGAGGTCGAAGAAGCTGTCCTCGACACCGACCTGGGGAAGACCCAGGACCTCGGCCCAGACCGCGGCCAGGCGCTCCTCGACCGGAGTACGCGGGGCGGTGTAGCCGCCGGTGGCGAACGCGTCCAGGTCGGGCGCGGGGAGGGCGCGGTGGTCGACCTTGCCGCTGTTGCTCAGCGGGACGGCGTCGATCGCCACGAACGCGCCCGGGACCATGTACTCGGGCAGGGTTTCGGCGAGGCGGGCCCGCAGCTCCCCCGCGTCCACCCGGCCGCCGGCGGGCACGACGTACGCGACGAGGGCCTCGTCGTGGACGGTCACGACGGCCTGGCGGACCTGCTCCAACCCGCTCAGGACCGTCTCGATCTCACCCAGCTCGATACGGTAACCGCGGATCTTGACCTGGCTGTCGATCCGGCCCAGGCACTCCAGGCTGCCGTCCGCCAGGAACCGGGCCAGGTCACCCGTCGCGTACAGCCGCGAACCCGCCGCCCCGTACGGGTTCGGCAGGAACTTCTCCGCCGTGAGGTCCGTCCGGCCGTGGTAGCCCCGGGCCACCCCGTCACCGTCGATGAACAGCTGGCCGGTCACTCCGGGGGGCAGCTGCCGCAGTCGCTCGTCCAGCACGTACAGGCCGGTGTTGGCCAGCGGGTGGCCGACGGCGATGGTCTCCGGCTCCTCGGGGACGTCCCAGAAGCTCGACCAGATGGTGGTCTCGGTCGGACCGTAGACGTTGACCACCCGCTGCGTGGTCTCGATCAGCCGGGTCGCGAGGTGCGCCGGGAGGGGCTCGCCGCCGGTCAGGGCGGTGACCGTCCAGTCGTCGAAGCCGGCCTCCAGCAGCAGTCGCCACGCCGACGGCGTCGCCTGCACATGGGTCACCCGGTGGGCCCCGATCAGGGCGATCAGCGCCGCCGGGTCCTTCGCCTCGTGGTCCCGTGCCAGCACCACCCGGCCACCCGTGACCAGCGGCAGGTGCAGCTCCAGACCCGAGATGTCGAAGGACACCGAGGTCGAGGCCAGCCACACCGTACGGCCCTGGGCCCCCAGGTCGTCCCGGATCGAGGCGAGCAGGTTGTGCAGCGCACCGTGCCCGATCATCACGCCCTTCGGACGCCCCGTCGAACCACTCGTGTACAGCACGTATGCCAACTGCTCCGGATCCGTCACCGCGCCCGAAGCGGGTACCGGCGGGACCTCGTCGAGCACCACCGTGTCCAGGTCGATCCTGGTCCCGGCGAAGTCCACCGACCGGCCGCTCACGGTGACCAGCACCGCCGCGCCCGAGTCCGCCAGCATGTAGTCGATCCGCTCACCCGGCAGGGCCGGATCGATCGGCAGATACGCGCCACCGGCCAGCCACACGCCGTGCAGCAGCGGCACCAGATCCGCCTCACGCGGCAGGCACACACCCACCACGCTCTCCGGACCGACACCCGCCGCCCGCAACAGCGCACCGAACCGCGCCGCCCGCTCCGCCACCTGCCCGTACGTCAGCTCCACATCACCGACCACCACCGCGACCGCGGTCGGAGTGGCCGCCGCCTGGGCTGCGAACAGCTCGCCGGTCAGTACGGGGTTGCTCGCATCGATCCGCGATCCTGACACTTCGACTTGCTCCACTTCGGGCGGGTAGCTGGCGGTGACATCACCGTCCGGGGCGGCCGGCGTCGCCCCCAGCGGGCGTGCGGCCTCCCCGGACGAGTCGGTGGTGGGTCAGTTGGCGGCGGCCTGGGCGGCCATCCGGGTGCGCAGGCTCAGCGGGCGCATGTCGGTCCACACCTCGCCGATGCGGGTGAGGCACTCCTGCTTGGTGCCGCCGGTGCCCTCGGCCCGCCAGCCGTCCGGCAGGGCGCGGTCCGCCCACCAGATCGAGTACTGCTCCTCGTCGTTGAGCACCACCAGGTAGGTCTGCTCGTCGACAATCTGCTCAGCCATGACGCTCCCGAGTTCACGGTGGGATGGGATTCCCGGCCAGTCTGCGCAGCCTCGCTATAACGCCCCTATACGCCGCCGGGCCGGCCGCTCCGGCACCGCCTCCGGAAACCGAAAGTGCCGGGAACTCCCGTGGAGTTCCCGGCACTTGGAGCCGCTGGCGGGGTGGTCAGGCCGAACCGGCGGCCCCGCGCAGGATGCCCTGGCCGTCCCGGTCGCGCAGCGCGAGCGCGGCCGGCAGTACCGCCGAGACGAGCGCGATGGCCGCGCAGCAGGCGGCGAGCACGCCCATCGTGCCCCAGGGCACCACCGCGGGCGTCGGGCCGACCAGGTTGGTCAGGGCCGCCCAGGAGCCGCCGATGCTGATCGCGGTACCGAGCAGGCCGAGGAACGTCCCGGCCGCCACGCACAGCATCGTCTCGACGGCGACGGTGCGCAGCACCTGGGCCTTGGTGGCGCCGGCCAGGCGCAGCAGCGACAGCTCCTTCCTGCGGTCGGCGACGGTCATCACCAGCGAGTTGGCCAGCGCGATGGCCGCGTAGCAGATCGCCAGGCCGAGGATCATCAGCAGGGCGTTCCAGGAGGCCTCCTCGTTGCTGTCGGTGGCCGCCGACCAGGTCTCCTCCGAGGTCGCGAGCTTGGCGCCCAGCCCCTGCACGGCCGTCCGCAGGGCGTCGGCGGCCTGCTGCCGGTCGGTGCCGGGCAGCACCCGCAGGTGGATCTGGCTCGCCAGGGCCTGGCCGCCGACCCCGCCCGTGACGGCGTTGTGCCCGGTCACCCAGGCCTGGACCGTCTCGGCGCCGGTGCCGAGGACGGCGGCGACCCGCAGGGTCCGGGGGGTGCCGTCGGCCAGCCAGACCGGGACCTGCTGCCCGGTCCGCGGCGAGCCGGGCCAGGTGCGGCTGAGCACGATCGAGTCGGGGCCGAGGTCGGCCAGCGAGCCCTCGACGACCGGGAGCCGGTCGACCTCGGCCAGCGCGGCGGCGTCCGCCGTCGCGGCGGGGAAGGCGACCAGGGCCTGGCCGTCCTGGTCGGCCATCACCAGGGTCGGGGTGATGACCAGGCTCCGCACGCCGGGGACGGCGCGCACGCGGTCCACCACGGTCCGGCTCAGCCCGGGCGTGCCGGCCGGTGCGACGACGAAGTCGGTGGCGGCCAGCTGGCCGCGGACCTCGGTGACCTTCGAGCGGTTGATGGTGTCGACGCTGCCGAGCAGGCAGCCGGCGAAGGCGACGACCAGCACCACCGGGGTGGTGGTGGCGGCGGTGCGCCGGAAGGCCGTCAGCGCGCTCTGCCGGGCGGTGGCCCAGACGATGCCGCCGCCGTCCTCGGCGGGGCGGCCGCGCAGCCGGGCCGAGAGCGTGGGCAGCACCGTCAGCAGCCGGATCACCGGGGTGGCCAGCACGCCCGCGAGCAGGACGCAGCCGCCGACGACGGCCAGCAGCAGTCCGAGCGAGTCGGCGGCGCTGGCCGCGGCGTCGGGCCAGGTCCGGGCCACCACCACGAGCGCCGCGATGCCGCCGCCGAGCACGAGCAGGCCGCTGATCCAGCGGACCGCCAGGGCGACCCGCGAGCGCCGCTCCACGTCGGCCTCCATCAGCGCCTCGCCGGGGCTGACCAGTCCGGCCTTGAACGAGGAGAGCACCACGCCGGTCATCGCGGTCAGCAGTCCGATCAGGGCCGCGACGAGCAGCCCCCACCAGCTGATCGGGACGGTGAAGTCGGCCGGCACCATGTCGTGGTCGATCAGCCAGCGGCCGGCCAGCGGCGCCCCGACCGCACCGAGCACGCAGCCCGTGACGGAGGCCAGCAGGCCGACCAGCAGGGCCTCCCGGTTGACCAGGGTGCGCAGCTGCTTGCGGGTGGCGCCGATCAGGCGGAGGAGGGCGAGCTCACGGCGGCGCTGGGCGATCGACAGCGCGAAGGTGCCCGCGACCACGAACACGGCGGTGCCGCCGGAGACCGCGGCGGAGAGCCCGAGCGGGGTCTGCACGTTGTCCAGCTGACCGGCGACGTCGATGTGGTGCGGGTCCAGCTGGCTGCGCTCGGCACCGGTCAGCACCCGGGCGGTGGTCGCGCCGCCGGCGCCGGCCACCGCCTGGCGGACCGCGTCGACGGGGCCGAAGGCGGCCAGCACGCCGACGGCGGGGCAGAAGCGGGCGGCCTGCGCGTCGGTGAAGAAGACGGCGTGCTCGAACGGCTCCGCCTCGGTGACGCCGGAGACGGTCGCGCTGTGCAGGCCGTCGGCGGTGACGTACTGGACGCGCCGGCCGACCTGGTCGGGGCTGCCGCCGCCGATGACGATCTGCTCGTCGGTGGTCGGCGCCGAGCCGGCGGTCAGCCGGTAGCCGCCGAGCTCCGCACTGGACCAGGCGCGTCCGACCTGGTCGTGCGGGCCGTCCGCGAGCTGGGCGTAGAAGGTGCGGTCCTCGACCGTCCGGCCGGTGGCGGCCACCGCGGCGATCAGCTCGGCCGGCAGGCCCTGCTGCTTGGCCACCGGGGTCGGGGAGACGTCGCCGTCGTCCCGCCTGAAGTCCAGGGTGTGGAAGGCGGACACCAGGACGGGGGCCTGCGAGAAGCGCTGGCGTTCCTGGTCGGGGATGTCCGAGGTGGCGGCCATGACCAGGATCGAGGTCGCCATCAGGGCGACACCGCAGGCCAGGGCGACGAAGCTGCCGACGAACGAGGCCCAGCGCAGCTTGATGGTGGCGAGGGCGAGGCTCAGCATGCCACGGCCTCCAGCGCGGTCATCCGGGCGGCGACCTGCTCGGCGGTGGGCCGCTCCAGCGAGCCGGCCAACCGGCCGTCGCGGAGGAAGACCACGCGGTCGGCGTAGGAGGCGGCGACCGGGTCGTGGGTGACCATGACCACGGCGCGGCTGGGCTCGTCGGCCATGGAGCGCAGCAGGGCCAGGACCTCGCGGCCGCTCTTGGTGTCCAGGGCGCCGGTCGGCTCGTCGGCCAGCAGCACCGCGGGGCGGGTGATCAGCGCGCGGGCGATGGCCACCCGCTGCTGCTGGCCGCCGGAGAGCTCGCCCGGCCGGTGTCCGGCCCGCTCGGCGAGGCCGACGACGGCCAGCGCGGCGGTCACCTCGGACGGCGCGGGGTGCCGGCCGGCCAGCTTGGCCGGGAGCGCCACGTTCTGCGCCGCGGTCAGGGCGGGCAGCAGGTTGAAGGACTGGAAGACGAAGCCGATCTTCTCCCGGCGCAGCACGGTCAGGTCGTTGTCGCGCAGGCCGCCCAGGGCGGTGCCGTCGACCCGTACCTCCCCCTGGTCGATCGGCTCCAGGCCCGCGGCGGACCGCAGCAGGGTCGACTTGCCGGAGCCGGAGGGGCCCATGACGGCGGTGAAGGTCCCGAAGGGGAATCCGACACTCACGTCGTCCAGGCCGACGACCGGCTCGGGTCCGCGTCGGTAGGTCCGGCAGACCGATCGGAGTTCAACGGCAAAGTCCGTGGCGTTCATAGTCTCAGCCCATCAGTCGGGGTGGGTGCGGCTCAATGGCCTGGGATTCAGTCCCGGGGTATGGCTGGCTACACCCCCGGTGGCACGGGGCGGCCGGCCCGGCCCGCGAGGACGGGGATGCGGCGGGTTGGGTTCCCCCGGGGCGCGGCACCGGCGTTCCCGCCCCGGCCGGCCGCCGACGCTCCCGACCGGGCCGAGCGCCGCCGGCCCCGGGTCCGGGTCCGGCGGCGGCCGGTGTCAGGAGAGCAGGGCGGGATCGACCCAGCCGTGCTGGAGCGCCATCATCCCGGCCTGGAACTTCGTCTTGGCGCCCAGCTGGGCGGCCAGCTCGGCGGTGCCGCGCCGTACGGTGCGGACCGAGACGCCGAGCCTGCGGGCGATCATCTCGTCGGTGGCGCCCTTGGCCAGCAGGACCAGGATGGCCTGCGATCGCGGGGACAGTTCGGGCTGTTCCCGGCCGACCGGAGCCTCCGGCTCGGAGGCGACCGGCAGGGAGCTCTGCCAGACCCGCTCGAACAGTTCGCACAGCGCGCCGACCACTCCGTGGCCGCGCAGCACGAGGGCGCCCCTGCGGGTCTCCTCGGGGTCCACCGGAACAATAGCGGTGGACCGGTCATAGATCACCATGCGCGGCGGAAGCGTCGGCGCGACGCGCACCTGGGCGCCCTGCTCCGTCAGCCAATGAGCATACGCAATGGTGTTGTTGTCGTTCTTGATGCTCTCCAGGTAGATCGAGCGCAGCCGGACCCCGCCGCGCAGCACCCGCAGGTCCAGCGGACGGCTGGCCTCGATGTTCGCCTCGGACATCACCCCCGAGGTGACGAAGCCCAGCACCTCCTCGGTACAGCCGGTCGCCAGCGACTCGATCCGCAGCCGGATCGAGTCGATCCCCTCCAGCACCTCGACGTCCGCGCTCGTGCGGGAGGACCGGGTCAGGTTGGCGTACTCGGCGACCACCTCGACGAGGTCGCGGCGGCCCTGCTCGATCTCCAGCAGGCGCCGCTGGAGCTCGGCCTCCCGGCGGTCGAGCAGATAGCGCAGCCCGACCTCCGGCTCCACCGGCTTCAGCACGCCCGGGTCCTGCCAGGACGGTCTCAGCAGCGCGAGGCGGGCGAGCTCGTCCAGGGACGACCGCACCCGGGCCTCGGTCCAGCCGAGCCGGCCGGCGATGTCGGCGGGTCCGCTCTGCGGATCCTTGAGCATTTCTTTGTAGACCGAACCGGCCTCGGCACCGAGGCCCAGCTTCTCCAGCATTGCCGTGAATCCAATTGTCCAGGGAGGGTGGTCTGATGGCCCGTCAAGAATCAGTCGACATTGGACAGTCGGAATGCGAAGAGGCTGGACACAGACGCGGTCTGATCACACGAAGCAGGTCTGACATGGTGAAACGTCCCCCGAGGAATCTCTGAACTTCTTCACACGGGGGCCTTGAATATGGCTGCCCCCCGGCTGGGCCGAGCCACGGAAATGTCACTCCCTGCACGCCCCCGGTCGAGTTTCTGTCATCGAATGACATGAAGTCAAGTAATGGACACCCAGGGTGGCGGAAGGGCATTTTTCGGCCACCGCAAACCCCTCGATATAAGCAATCGTGATTTCCACCACGCCCCGGACCGCCCCGATCCGGGGCCCGCGCACCCCTCGTGACCTGCGCCGGAAGGCACGCCGGCGGCCGGATCCGGCGGTATAGAGCGTCTATAGCGGGCCACCGCAGACTTCCCGGGCAGTCGGACGAGTGTGCGGGCAGCCGGCCCGCCCAACAGCTCGGCCGTCCCGTGCATCCAGCCGCCCATGGCGGCACCGGCCTCAACCGACCTGGGAGCGTCATGGCTGAGCAGATTGTCGACGAGCAGACCTACCTCGTGGTGCTCAACGACGAGGAGCAGTACTCGATCTGGTGGGCGGACCGCGCCCTGCCGGACGGCTGGCGGGCCGAGGGCACCGGCGGCACCAAGCAGGAGTGCCTCACCCGCATCGGCGAGGTGTGGACCGACATGCGCCCGCTGAGCCTGCGCACCCGGATGGCCGCCCAGGCCGCCGCCAACTGAACGACCCCGCTCTCCCGCGGCGGCCCCCACCGGCCGCCGCGGGAGAGCGCGCGTCGTCGTACCGCCCCCCCACCGTGACACCGAGCGAGGAGCTCTCGTGACCCCGCGGCCTTCCCTGCACGACCTGATTGCGAGCTCGACCCGCCGGGCTCCCGACGCCGTCGCCGTGTCCGACCACCAGGACCGCGCCGACTACCGCCGGCTCGACGAGCACGCCGGCCGGCTGGCGCACTTCCTCGCCGAGGCGGGCATCGCGCCCGGCGGCGTCGTCGGCGTGCGCCTCTCCCCCGGGGCGGCGTTCGCGCGGACCGCCCTCGGCATCTGGCGCGCCGGCGCGGCCGTCCTGCCCCTGCCCGCCGACCTCCCGCTCGGCTCCCTGCCCGCCCAGGTGGAGCTCGTCCTCACCCTGGACGAGGACGCGCCCGAGCGGCACGGCGCCGCCCGGGTCGTCGGCCCCCGCGCGCTGGCGCGGGACCTCGCCGACCGGCCCGCCGACCACCCCGGCCGACCCGCCGGGCCGACCGACGCCGCCTGGCTGCGCCACGACCCGGCCACCGGCCGCACCCTGGTCCTCGACCAGGCCGCCGTACTGCACCAGATCGACTGGCTGGTCGAGGAGTTCGGCCTGGAGCCGGGCGACCGGGTGCTCTGCGCCGGCGGCACCGACGGCTGGTTCGCCCCGCTGTTCGCCGCGCTGGCCGCCGGGGCCACCGCCGTCCCGGTGACCGACCCCGCCGGCCTCGCCGCCGTCGCCGCCGAGCAGCGGGCCACCGTACTGGCCGGCGCGCCCGCGCTGCTCGCCGCCGCCGACCTGCGGCCCGGCACCGCCCCCCGCCTGGTGCTCGCCGCCGGCGCCGGGCTGACCGCCGGCACCGCGCGCGCCCTGACCGCCGCCGGCGCCGAGGAAGTGTGCAGCGTCCACCTGCTCGACGGCGCCCTCGCGGTGACCGCCCACACCGTCGACCCGGACCGCACCGGCCCGAACACCCTGCTCGGCCGCCCGATCGACCGGATCCCGCTGCTCGTCCTCGACGAGTACGGCGACCTCGTCCCGCCGGGCGTCCCCGGCCGGCTGAACGCGGCCGGCCTCGGCGCCGGCGCCGGCTACCTCGACGACCCGCGCACCACCGCCGAGCGGCTGCGCCCCGCCGTCTACGGCACCGCCGGCAGCCGCATGCACGCCACCGGCGACCTGGTCCGCTGGCAGGGCGACGGCGTCCTGGAGCTGCTCGACGAGGCCGACCGCCCGCAGGCCGCGCCCGCCGACACCGCGCCCGGCCGCCCCGCCCACGTCGCCCCCGTGACCGCCGTCGAGCGGACCGTGGCCCGGATCTGGTCCGAGCTGCTGGAGGTGGCGCAGGTCGGCCTGGACGACAACTTCTTCCAGCTCGGCGGCTACTCGCTGATCATGACCGAGCTGGCCAAGCGCCTCCACGCGGCCACCGGCACCCCGATCGTGCTCGCCGACCTGTTCGGCGCGGTCACCGTCCGCGAGCAGGTCGCCCTGCTCGCGGACGCCCGGCCGACCGCCGCCGGCATCACCCCGGTGCCGCGCGACCGGCCGCTGCCGCTCTCGTACGGCCAGCGCCGGATCTGGCTGCTCGACACCATGGAGCCCAGCCCGGAGTGGACCGCCCCGCTGTTCCTGCGGCTGCCCGGGGACGTCGAGGCCGACACCGTCCGCCTGGTGCTCGACACCCTCGCCGACCGCCACGAGGCGCTGCGCACCCGCTACACCGTCGTCGACGGCGAACCGCTCCAGGAGATCGGCGAAACCCTGCCGATCGAGCTGCGGTGCGCCGAAGGCAGCCGCGAGCGGATCGTCGAGCTCTTCCGCGAGCAGTTCGAGACCGGCTTCGACCTCGCCTCCGGCCGGCTCTGGCGCGCCACCCTGGCCCGCACCCCCGCCGACGGCGACGAGCAGCTGCTGCTCGTCACCATCCACCACATCGCCTGCGACGGCTGGTCGGCCGCCGTCCTGGAGGAGGAGTTCCACCAGCTGTGCGCCGCCCTGCGGGCCGGCGTCACCCCGCGGCTGCCCGCCGTCCCGGTGCAGTACGCCGACTACGCCGGCTGGCAGCAGGAGTGGCACTCCAAGGAGCGGCTGGCCGACGAGCTCGACTACTGGCGCACCGCGCTCGACGGGCTCGTCCCGCTGGAGCTGCCCGCCGACCACCCGCGCCCCGCCAAGCGCGACCCGCACGGCGACGTCGTCACCTTCGACATCCCGCAGCGCCTGATGGCCGCGGTCACCGACCTCGGCCAGAGCCGCGAGGCCACGCCGTTCATGACGCTGCTGACCGCCTTCGGCACCGTGCTCGCCCGGCTCAGCGGCCAGTGGGACGTGGTGATCGGCACCCCGGTCGCCGGCCGCACCCGGCCCGAGGTCGACCGCACCGTCGGCTTCTTCCTCAACTCGCTGGTGCTGCGCTGCCGGCTGGCGGAGGGCCTGACCTTCACCGAGGCCCTGGAGAAGGTCAGGGTGGTCTGCCGCGAGGCCTTCGCCCACCAGAACCTCTCCTTCGAGCACATCGTGGACGAGCTGCGCCCCGAGCGCGACCAGTCCCGCACCCCGCTCTACCAGGTCGCCTTCAACCTGCACGACGGCCAGCTGATCGGCGGCATGCCCGACCGCGCCGACATCGACTACCTCCACCCGGCCCGCCAGGTCGCCAAGACCGACCTCACCCTCTACGTCCGCAGTGAGGCCGACGGCACCTGGAGCGGCGCCTTCGAGTACACCGACGCGCTGTTCGAGCGGACCACCGTCGAGCGGCTGGCCGACCACTTCCTGCGCCTGCTGGAGTCCGTCACCGCCGAGCCCGCCGTCACCCTCGCGGCCGCCGGGATCATGGCCGAGCGGGACCGCGAGCAGCTCACCGGCTGGGGCACCGGCGAGCACGCCGACTGGCCGGCCGGCACCACCCTCGACCTGTTCGAGGAGCAGGCCCGGACCACCCCCGACGCCGTCGCCGTGATCGCCGGCGAGACCCGGCTGACCTACGCCGAGGTGGACGAGCGGGCCAACCGCATCGCCCACCACCTGATCGCCCTGGGCGCCGGCCCCGACACCGTCGTCGGCCTCTGCCTGGCCCGCGGACCGGAGCTCGTCCCCGCCCTGCTCGGCATCTGGAAGGCCGACGCCGCCTACCTGCCGCTGGACCCGTCGCTGCCCGCCGAGCGGCTGCGCCACGTCCTCTCCGACTGCCGCTCGCCGCTGCTCGTCACCACCTCCGACCAGGCCTCCGCCACGGCGGGCCACCAGGGCGCCCTCGTCCTGCTGGACGCCGACCGCGCCGCCGTCGAGGCCCGCCCGGCCGAGCGGCCCGCCCGCTCCGGGGACCCGGAGCTGCTCGCCTACGCGATCTACACCTCCGGCTCCACCGGCCGCCCCAAGGGCGTCATGGTGCACCACCGCGGCCTGGCCAACCACCTGCGCTGGGCGGCCCGCGACCTGACCGGCGCCGAGGGCGGCGCCCCGCTGTTCAGCTCCATCGCCTTCGACCTGCCGGCCACCAACCTGTACGTGCCGCTGATCACCGGCCGCGCGGTGCACGTCCTGCCCGCCGACCTGGATCTCGCCACCCTCGGCGAGACGCTGCTGGCCGGTGCGCCGTACGCCTTCGTGAAGCTCACCCCCGGGCACCTCGAACTGCTCACCGACCAGCTGACCGACGACCGGATGTCGACACTGGCCCGGCTGGTGCTGGTGGCCGGCGAGGAACTGCCCGCCCGCCTCGCCAACCGCTGGCTCACGGCCCTCGGCCCCGGCCGGCTGATCAACGAGTACGGACCGACCGAGGCCTCGATCGGCTCCACCGTGCACCCCGTCGACCGGCCGCAGGCCGCCGCCGTACCGCTGGGCGGCCCGCTGCCCAACACCACCACCCTGGTGCTGGACCGGTCCGGCCGGCCCGTCCCGGTCGGCGTCGCCGGCGAACTCCACGTCGGCGGCGAGGGCCTGGCCCGCGGCTACCACGGCCGGCCCGAGCTGACCGCCGAGAAGTTCGTCCCGAACCCCTACGGCGCGCCCGGCTCCCGCCTCTACCGCACCGGCGACCTGACCCGGGTGCTGTCCGACGGCAGCATCTCCTTCCTCGGCCGCATCGACACCCAGGTCAAGCTGCGCGGATACCGCATAGAACTCGGAGAGATCGAGGCCGTACTGTCGGAGCTGGCACCGGTCCGCGACGCCGTGGTGATCGTCCGGGAGAGCACCACCGGTGAGAAGTCGCTGGTCGGCTACCTGGTCACGGACGGCACCGGGCCCGTCGACCTCGCACCGGTCAGGGCCGCGCTCGCCGAGCGCCTCCCCGACTACATGGTCCCGTCGGCCCTCACGGTGATCGACCGGATCCCGCTCACCGCCAACGGGAAGGTCGACCGCCGGGCCCTGCCCGACATCGACGCCGGGGACGACGGCTTCCAGCCGCCCACCACCCCCACCGAGGAGCGGATCGCCCAGATCTGGGGCGAGCTGCTCGGACTGCCCAGGGTCGGCGTGCAGGACAGCTTCTTCACGCTCGGCGGCCACTCGATCCTGGCCATCCGCATGACCTCCCAGCTCCAGGACGAGTTCGACATCGACCTCTCCATCGGCACCGTCTTCGCCCAGCCCACCGTCGGCCGTCTGGCCGCGGCGATCGAGGACCAGATCAGGGCCGAGATCGAGCAGCTGAGCGACTCCGAGATCGCGGAGTCGGACCTCTTCGCCCCCAGCACCGCCACGGCCGGCGCCGCCGCCACGAACTCCAAGGAGAACTAGGAATGAACACCGGCGACATGAAGTCGACCAAGCAGGACGTGGCAGCGCAGCGCGAGGAGCTGCTGCGGCGCCGGCTGGCCGGCAAGCGGGGCGGTCGCCGGTCCCTGATCACCACGGTTGATCGGGACCAGCCGCTGCCCGTCACGTTCGGTCAGCAGCAGATGTGGTTCCTCAACCGCCTGGAGCCCGACAGCGCCGAGTACCTGGTACCGCTGGCGCTGCGGCTCGACGGGACGCTGGATCGCGCCGCCCTGCGCGCGGCGTGGACGGAGATCGTCGCACGCCACGAGATCCTGCGGACCCGCTACCTGCTGGCCGGCGAGGAGCCGGTCCAGATCGTCGACGCTCCCGCGGCCCCGCCGTTCCCCGTCGTGGACCTGGCGGACGTCCCCGTCCAGGACCGCGAAGCGCGGGCCCGCGAGCTCGCCGAGCAGGAGATCGTCACCCCGTTCGACCTGGAGCGCGACTGGCCGGTCCGCGCCCGGCTGCTCGCCCTCGCCGAGGACCGGCACATCCTGGTCGTCACCTTCCACCACATCGCGTGCGACGCCTGGTCGATGGGCGTCTTCGCGGAGGAACTCGGCGCCCTGTACACCGCGTTCACCACCGGCGCGCCCTCCCCGCTCGCCCCGCTGCCGGTCCAGTTCGCCGACTTCGCCGCCTGGCAGCGCAAGGAGCTGAGCGGTGACGTGCTCGACCGCCAGCTCGACTACTGGCGCGGCCGGCTGTCCGACGTCCCGGTCATCGACCTGCCCACCGACCGCCCCCGCCCCGCCCGCCGCGAGTCCGCCGGCGACGCCGTCACCTTCACGATCCCGGCGGAACTCGCCGAGCGGGCCCAGCGGGTGGCTGCCGAGAACGACGTCACCCGGTTCGTCGTCCTGCTCACCGCCTTCCAGTCGCTGGTCTCCCGCTACACCCGCACCACCGACATCCCCGTCGGCGTCACCGTCTCCGGCCGCGCCCGCCCCGAGCTCCAGCGGCTGATCGGCTACGGCATCAACGTCGTGGTCAACCGCCTCGACTGGCAGGGCGACCCGACCTTCCGCGAGCTGCTCGCGACCGGCCGCCACACCATGCTGGACGCCTACGAGCACCAGTCCGTGCCGTTCGCCCGCCTCGTCGACGAGCTGCAGCCGAAGCGCGACCTCTCGCGCACGCCGCTGTACCAGGTCGACTTCATCCTCCGCGAGCACCAGGCGCCCGCCTTCGAGCTGCCCGGCCTGACCGTGCGTCCCGAGTCCGCCGACCGGATCGCCAAGGTCGACCTCACCCTGGACATCACCGACGGCGTGAACGGGCCGCTGGAGGCCCGGCTCTGCTTCGCCACCGCCCTCTTCGACCGCGGCACGATCGAGCGGATGGCCGCGCACTACCTGAACCTGCTGGCCGGCCTCACCGCGACGCCGGACGCCCGGCTCTCCGCGATCGACTTCCTGCCGGCCGCGGAGCGTGAGCTGCTGCTCGACACCTGGAACAGCGCCGTCGAGCAGCCGGTGGACGACTGCGTCCACGAGCTGTTCGCCGCCCAGGCCGCCCGCACCCCCGACGCCATCGCCCTGACCAGCGGCTCGTCCCACCTCACCTACGCGGAACTGGACGAGCGGGCCAACCGCATCGCCCACCACCTGATCGCCCTCGGTGCCGGCCCCGAGCGGATCGTCGGCCTCTCCCTGGAACGCGGCCCGGACCTCGTCCCCGCCCTCCTCGGCATCCTGAAGTCCGGCGCCGCCTACCTCCCGCTCGACCCGGCCAACCCCGCCGACCGCCTCGCCTACATGCTCACCGACGCCAAGGCCGACCTGCTCGTCACCCACTCCGCCCTCGACGAGCTGGAGTTCACCGGCACCCGCGTCCTCGTCGACACCCACGCGGCCGAGATCGCGGCCCGCCCGGCCACCGCACCCGTCACCGGCGTGCGTCCGGACAACCAGATCTACGTCATCTACACCTCCGGCTCCACCGGCCGGCCCAAGGGCGTCAGCCTCACCCACGCCAACGTCGCCCGCCTGTTCACCGCCACCCGCGACCAGCTGGCCCTCTCGGCGAACGACGTGTGGGCCCTGTTCCACTCCTACGCCTTCGACGTCTCCGTCTTCGAGATGTGGGGCGCCCTCCTCCACGGCGGCCGACTCGTCGTCGTCCCCGCCATGGTCGCCCGTTCCCCCCAGGACATGGCCGACCTGCTCACCACCGAGCAGATCACCATGCTCTGCCAGACCCCCTCCGCGTTCCGCACCCTCGCCACCACCCTCACCACCAGCACTGACACCGGTACCGGTACCGCCCTGCGCACCGTCGTGTTCGCCGGCGAACGCCTCGACGTCACCGAACTCACCGACTGGACCCACACGTTCGGCTGGAACAACCCGGCCCTCGTCAACATGTACGGCCCCACCGAGACCACCGTCTACGCCACGTTCCACCAGGTCACCCCCGCCGAACTCACCGGCCCCCGCCGCAGCGTCATCGGCACCCGCCTCACCGACCTCACCATCCACCTCCTCGACCGAGCCGGCCACCACGTCCCCATCGGCATCCCCGGCCAGCTCCACGTCGGCGGCCCCGCCGTCGCCCGCGGCTACCTCAACCGCCCCGAACTCACCGCCGACACCTTCCTCCCCAACCCCCACGGCCCCGCCGGCACCCGCCTCTACGCCACCGGCGACCTCGCCCGCTACCTCCCCGACGGCACCATCGACTACCTCGGCCGCATCGACAACCAGATCAAACTGCGCGGCTACCGCATCGAACTCGGCGAAATCGAAACCGCCCTCACCGCCCTGGACCACATCCACCAGGCCGTCGCCATCGTCCGCGACGACACCCTCCTCGCCTACCTCGTCACCGACAACACCGGGTTCGACCTCACCACCGTGCGCCGCGAACTCGCCACCACCCTCCCCGAATACATGATCCCCGCGGCGTTCGTCACCCTCGACGCCATCCCCCTCAACAGCAGCGGCAAGACCGACCGCCGCGCCCTCCCCACCCCCGACCTGGACGCGTTCGCCACCACCGGCTACACCGCCCCCCGCACCCCCGTCGAGGAACGCCTCGCCGCCGTCTGGGCCGACGTCCTCGGCCTCCCCCAGGTCGGCGTCGAGGACAGCTTCTTCGACCTCGGCGGCGACTCCATCCGCGCCGTCCGCCTCACCGGAGCCCTCCGCGCCGCCGGCTACGACATCACGGTCCGCGACGTCTTCGAACAGCGCACCATCGCCGCCATGGCCATCGCGGTCGGCGACGGCACCGGCGAGTCCCTGATCACCGCCGTCCAGCCCTTCGCCCTGATCGGCGAGGACGACCGGGCGCTGCTGCCCGCCGATGCCGTGGACGCCTACCCCCTCTCCCAGGTCCAGACCGGCATGCTCGTCGAGATGCTGGCAGCGACCCACGGGCGGAACGTCTACCAGAACATCACCTCCTTCCGCCTTCCGGACCGCCAGGCGTTCTCGCCGGACGCCCTGCGCGGCGCCGTCGAGCTGATCACCGCGCGCCACGAGACGCTCCGCAGCTCGATGCACCTGGACGGGTTCTCGCAGCCGCTCCAGCTGGTGCACGCGACCGCCGGGATCCCGGTCACCGTCCATGACCTGCGCGGCTCGACCGCCGAGCAGCAGGCCGAGCACGGCCGTGCCTTCGCCGCCGCCGAGCACGCCGCCGCGTTCGAGCTCACGGCCGCTCCGCTGATGCGCGTCGCCGCACACCTGGAGTCCGACGAGTCCTGGTACCTGACCCTCACCTACCCGCACGCCATCACCGACGGCTGGTCCGTCAACTCGATGCTGGTGGAGCTCCTGGGCGACTACCAGGCGCTGCGGGACGGCCGCGAGCCCGCCGCCCCGGCGCCGCTCCCGGTGCGCTACGCGGACTTCGTCGCCGCCGAGCAGACCGCGCTGGCCGACCCGGCGACCCAGGCCTTCTGGCAGCAGGTCGTCGACACCCACAGCCCGCTGGTCCTGCCCGCCACCTGGGGCGGTGACGCGGGCGGCCGGACCGGTCTGCAGGTGCCGTTCGCGGACCTGGAGGAGGGGCTGCGCAAGCTCGCGGCCGAAGCGAAGACCTCGCTCAAGAGCGTCATGCTGGCCGCGCACCTCAAGGTGATGGGCAGCCTGACGGCCGAGGACGCCTTCCACACCGGCGTGGTCTACCACGGCCGTCTGGAGGCGCCGGGCGCCGACCGGGTGCTCGGCATGCACCTCAACACCCTGCCGTTCCCGACCAGTCGGGGTGCGAGGACCTGGCGTGAGCTGGTCGAGCGGACCTACGCGACGGAGACCGCCATCTGGTCCCACCGCCGCTACCCGCTGCCCGCCATCCAGCGCGCCGCCGGCAGCAGCGGCGAGCTGGTCTCCGTGATGTTCGACTTCCACGACTTCCACCAACTGGACGCCGATGAGGTCGACACCTCCGCCGAACTGCGGGAGAGCGCCAACGAGTTCGGGCTGACCGTCATCACCCGTGACGGGCGCTTCCACCTCAGCAGCACGACCGAGGCCTTCGGTGCCGAGGGCCTGGAGCGGTTGGGTGGGTTGTACCGGTCGGTGTTGGAGGCGATGGCGGCGGATCCGGAGGGTGACGCGCGTGTGGTGCCGTTGTCCGGAGCCGAGGTGGCGGTGTTGTCCGCGCCGGGGCGTGAGGTGGTGTGGTCGACGGCCAGTGCGCCGGAGGCGTTCGCGGCCCGGGTCGTGGAGTCGCCGGACGCGGTCGCGGTGGTGGTCGGTGATGTGGAGCTGACGTACGGGCAGGTGGCGGAGCGGGCGGCGCGGTTCGGTGCCCTGTTGCGGGCGGCGGGTGTCGGTCCGGAGAGCGTGGTGGGTGTGTGCCTGCCGCGTGAGGCGGATCTGGTGCCGCTGCTGCACGGCGTGTGGCTGGCCGGTGGGGCGTATCTGCCGATCGATCCGGCGCTGCCGGGTGAGCGGATCGACTACATGCTGGCGGACTCGGGCGCGGCGGTGCTGGTCACCGTGAGCGGCCGGTCGGTGGACTTCGCCGGGACCAGGATCGACCTGGACACGGTGGTGTTCGACGAGACGCCGACTCTTGCGGTGCCGGGTGTGGTGGTTCCGGAGCGGTTGGCGTACGTGCTGTATACGAGTGGTTCGACGGGGCGTCCGAAGGGCGTGATGATCGGGCACGGTGCGCTGCACAACCTGCTGGCTTCGGTGCGGGACGACCTGGGTGTGCCGGATGGTTCGGTGTGGCTGGCCTCGACGTCGGTGTCGTTCGACATCTCGGGTCTGGAGCTGCACCTGCCGCTGGTCACGGGTGGTCGGGTGGTGCTGGCGCGCGACCACGAGGTGAAGGATCCGGCGGCGCTGATCGCTCTGGTCGGGGCGCAGGGGGTGAGTCATGTGCAGGCGACGCCGTCGGCGTGGCGGCTGCTGCTGGAGGCGGGTTTCGAGGAGCGTTCGGTCACCGCGCTGACGGGTGGCGAGCCGTTGCCCGGACACCTCGCGTCCGCCTTGTCGGCGGTCACGCGGCGGGTGGTCAACGTCTACGGTCCGACGGAGACGACCATCTGGTCGAGCTTCTGGGACGTCCCCGAGGAGCCGGAGACCATCGCCGTCGGCCACCCGTTGGCCAACACCGGCGTCTATGTCCTGGACGAGGGGCTGCGGCTGCTTCCGTCGGGGGTGACGGGTCAGTTGTTCATCGACGGTGACGGGGTGGCCCGGGGCTACCACGGGCGGGCGGACCTCACGGCGGAGAGGTTCTTGCCGAACCCGTACGGGGCGGTGGGTTCGCGGCTGTACGCGACGGGTGACCTGGCGCGGTTCCTGGCGGACGGCAGTCTGGAGTGCCTGGGCCGGATCGACAGCCAGGTCAAGGTCCGTGGTTACCGTATCGAGCTGGGTGAGATCGAGACGGTCCTGAGCGGGTTGGAGCAGGTCCGCCAGGCCGTCGTGACCGTCCACGACGAGGCCCTCGTCGCGTACCTGGTGACCGAGGACGGCAGCGCGCCGGACATCGCCGCCGTACGGCGCGAACTGGGCCGGCAGCTGCCGGAGTACATGGTCCCGGGCGCGTTCGTGACGATCGACGCCGTCCCGCTGAGCAACAGCGGCAAGGTCGACCACCGCGCCCTCCCCGCCCCCGACCTGGACGCGTTCGCCACCGGCGGCTACACCGCCCCCCGCACCCCCGTCGAGGAGCGCCTGGCCGCGGTCTGGGCCGAGGTGCTGGGTCTTCCCCAGGTCGGTGTCGAGGACAGCTTCTTCGACCTCGGCGGCGACTCCATCCGCGCCGTCCGCCTCGTCGGAGCCCTCCGCGCCGCCGGCTACGACGTCACCATCCCCGACGTCTTCCAGCAGCGCACCATCACCGCCCTCGCGACCCGGATCGGTGACGGCACCGGCCACTCCCTGATCACCGCCGTCCAGCCCTTCGCCCTCATCGGCGACGACGACCGCAAGGCCCTCCCGGCCGACGTCGTCGACGCCTACCCGCTCTCCCAGGTCCAGACCGGCATGCTCGTCGAGATGCTCGCGGCACAGGGCGGCAACACGTACCACAACCTGAACTCCTTCCTCGTCCCCGACGAAGTCCCCTTCGACGCAACGACGTTCCGCCGCGCCCTCGACACCGTGGTGGCCCGGCACGACATCCTGCGCACCTCCATGCACCTGGACGGCTACAGCCAGCCCCTCCAGCTCGTCCACGCCACCGCCGAGGTCCCGGTCGCGATCCACGACCTGCGTGCGCTCGCCGCCGAGGAGATCGCGGCGCGCAAGCAGGAGTACATGACCTCCGAGCGCGCCCTGGGCTTCGAGCTGGCCGAGGCGCCGCTGGTCCGCATCGCTGTCCACCTGGAGTCGCACCAGGCCTGGCGCCTGACGTTCAGTCACATCCACGCCGTCACCGAGGGGTGGAGCTACCACACCCTGGTGATGGAAATCCTCGCCTGCTACCGCAGCCTGCGGAACGGCGAGCAGCCGGCCGTCTACGAGGTGCCGTCGGTCCGCTACGCGGACTTCGTCGCCGCCGAGCAGACCGCGCTCTCCGACCCGACGACCCAGGCCTTCTGGCAGCAGCTCGTCGACACCCACAGCCCGCTGGTCCTGCCGACCTCCTTCGGCACCCCGGACGCCGGCATCGAGCAGCTGCATGCCCGGGTGCCCTACACCGACATCGAGGACGGTCTGCGTCGGCTCGCCACCGAGGCGAAGACGTCGCTGAAGAGCGTGCTGCTTGCCGCGCACCTCAAGGTGATGGGCAGCCTGACGGCCGAGGACGCCTTCCACACCGGCGTGGTCTACCACGGCCGCCTGGAGGCGCCGGGCGCCGACCGGGTGCTCGGCATGCACCTCAACACCCTGCCGTTCCCCACCGCTCAGGGTGCGAAGACCTGGCGTGAGCTGGTCGAGCAGACCTACGCGACGGAGACCGCCATCTGGTCCCACCGCCGCTACCCGATGCCCGCCGTCCAGCGCGCCGCCGGCAACTCCGGCGAGCTGGTCTCCGTCCTCTTCGAGTACCTGGACTTCCACGTCGTCGACGAGAACTCCGTCGACCTGGACGGGTCGATGGGCGACGGCTCCAACTCGTTCGCCCTCAACGTGATCGTGCGTGGCGGCCGAATCAACCTCGACAGCATGAGCACCGCGATCGACCGGGCGAACCTGAACGCCCTGGGTGAGCGCTACCGGCTGGTGCTGGAGGCGATGGCCGCCGACGCCGACGGCGACGCGACCCTCTCCCACCTGCCGGAGGCGGAGCGCACCCAGCTCACGACCTGGGCCGCAGGCGGCTCGGTCGAGTGGCCGCAGGGCCTGACCGTCGACCTGATCGAAGCCCAGGCCGCCGCGACGCCGGACGCGGTCGCCGTCATCGCCGGCGAGACCCGGCTGACCTACGCCGAGTTGGACCAGCGCGCCAACCGCATCGCCCACCACCTGCTCGCGCTCGGCGCGGGACCGGATGTCCTCGTCGGTGTCTGCCTGGAGCGCGGCCCCGACCTCGTCCCCACTCTCCTCGGCGTCTGGAAGGCCGGCGCGGCCTACCTGCCGCTGGACCCGTCCTGGCCCGCCGAGCGCCTCGCCTACGTCCTCACCGACACCGCCACCCCGGTGATCGTCACCTCCGCCGCCCTGGCCGACACCGTCGGCGCCCAGTACGACGGCACCCTCGTCGTCGTCGAGCGCGAGCAGGCGACCATCGGCCAGTACCCGGTGACCGCGCCCCAGCGCGCCCTGGACGGCCAGAACCTCGCCTACGCCATCTACACCTCAGGCTCCACCGGCCGCCCCAAGGGCGTCCTCGTCCACCACCACGGCCTGGTCAACTACCTGAACCACACCGCCGGCCTCTACGCCGGTGCCGGAACCGGCGGCGCACCCCTCTTCTCCTCCATCGCCTTCGACCTCGGCATCCCCAACCTCTTCACCCCCCTCCTCACCGGCCAGCCCCTCACCCTCCTCCCCGACAACCTCGACACCGCGAGCCTGGGCACGGCACTGGTCGAAGCCGGACCGTTCTCCTTCGTCAAGCTCACCCCCGGCCACCTCGACCTCCTCACCCACCAACTCACCCCCACCCAGGCCCGCGACCTCGCCGGCATCGTCATCGCCGCGGGCGACAACTTCCCCCTCACCCTCGCCCAGCGCTGGCAGGACCTCGCCGGCCCCCACGGCACCCGCCTCGCCACCGAGTACGGACCCACCGAGATCACCATCGGCAACTCCGGCTGCCCCGTCGACACCACCCTCACCCTCGAAGCCGTCCCCCTCGGCACCCCCTTCCCCAACACCGGCATGCACGTCCTCGACGAGCACCTCCACCCCGTCCCCGTCGGCGTCCCCGGCGAGATCCACATCGACGGCACCGGCATCTCCCGCGGCTACCACCACCGCCCCGACCTCACCGCAGAGAAGTACCTCCCCAACCCCCACGGCCCCGCCGGTACCCGCCTCTACCGCACCGGTGACCTCGCCCGCTTCCTCCCCGACGGCACCCTCGAAACCCTCGGCCGCATCGACAACCAGGTCAAGATCCGCGGCTACCGCATCGAACTCGGCGAAATCGAAGCCCGCCTGCGCGAACACCCCCACATCACCGACACCGTCGTCACCGTCCGCGAGAGCACCAACGGCGAGAAGACCCTCGTCGCCTACCTCGTCACCGACACCGTGCTCGATGCTCCGGCACTGCGCGCCGAACTCGGCGACAAGCTCCCCGAGTACATGATCCCGACCGCCTACCTGACGATCGACGCCATCCCCCTCACCGCCAACGGCAAGATCGACACCCGCGCCCTCCCCACGCCGGACCTGGACGCGTTCGCCACCACCGGCTACACCGCCCCCCGCACCCCCCTCGAGGAACGCCTGGCAGCGGTGTGGGCCGAGGTCCTCGGCCTGCCCCAGGTCGGTGTCGAGGACAGCTTCTTCGACCTCGGCGGCGACTCCATCCGCGCCGTCCGCCTCGTCGGCGCCCTGCGCGCCGCCGGCTACGACGTCACCATCCGCGACGTCTTCCAGCAGCGCACCATCACCGCCATGGCCGCAGCCCTCCCCGGCAACGGCACCGGCGAGTCCCTCATCACCGCCGTCCAGCCCTTCGCCCAGATCTCGGACGAGGACCGCAAGGCCCTCCCGGCCGACATCGTCGACGCCTACCCGCTCTCCCAGATCCAGACCGGCATGCTCGTCGAGCTGATGTCCACGGAGAACGAGCACGTCTACCGGAACATCAACTCCTCGCGCATCCCGGACCCCCACCCCTTCGATGCCGAGGCCTTCCGCCGCGCCGCCGACCTCGTGGTCGCCCGGCACGACATCCTGCGCACCTCCATGCACCTGGACGGCTACAGCCAGCCGCTTCAGCTCGTCCACGCCGACGTCGAGATCCCGGTCGCCATCCACGACCTGCGCGGCCTGAGCCAGGCCGCGATCGCCGAGCAGGCCCGCGCCTACGTCGAGCAGGAGAACCGCACGGGCTTCGAGCTGACCACGGCCCCGCTGATGCGGTTCGCGGCGCACGTCGAGTCCGACCAGGCCTGGCGCCTGACGGTCAGTCACCTGCACGTGATCACCGACGGCTGGACCATCAACTCGCTGCTGATGGAGTTCCTCAGCACCTACCAGGCGCTGCGGGACGGCCTTGAGCCGGCGGCACACGAGGTGCCGTCGGTCCGCTACGCCGACTACATCGCCGCCGAACAGGACGCGCTCTCCGACCCGCAGACCCAGGAGTTCTGGCAGCAGGTCGTCGACACCCACAGCCCGCTGGCCCTGCCCGCCACCTGGGGCGGCGAGCCGGGCGAGTCCGTCACGGCCCGGGTGCCGTTCGCGGACCTGGAGGACGGCCTGCGCAAGCTCGCGACCGAGGCGAAGACCTCGCTCAAGAGCGTCATGCTGGCCGCGCACCTCAAGGTGCTCGGCAGCCTCACCGCCGAGGACGCCTTCCACACCGGCGTCGTCTACCACGGCCGCCTGGAGGCACCGGGCGCCGACCGGGTCTTCGGCATGCACCTCAACACCCTGCCGTTCCCGACCACTCGGGGCGCGAAGACGTGGCGCGAACTGGTCGAGCGGACCCATGCGACCGAGACCGCCATCTGGTCCCACCGCCGCTACCCGCTGCCCGCCGTCCAGCGCGCCGCCGGGAACAGCGACCTGATCAACGTCATGTTCGAGTTCCAGGACTTCCACCAGGTGGACACCGACGCGGTGGATGTCGAGGCCTCACTCAACCAGGGCACCACGGAGTTCGCCCTCAACGCGATCGCCAGCGGTGGTGCCGTTCAGCTGGGCGGCTCCTCGGAGTTCCTCACGGCGGCGAACCTGGAGCGGCTGGGCGCGATGTACCGGTCGGTCCTGGAGGCGATGGCCGCCGACGTTGACGGTGACGCCCGCGCCGCCCACCTCCCGGCCGACGAACTCTCCCGACTGCTCGACACCTGGAACACCGCCGTCGAGCAGCCGGTGGACGACTGCGTCCACGAGCTGTTCGCCGCCCAGGCCGCCCGCACCCCGGACGCCATCGCCCTGACCAGCGGCTCGTCCCACCTCACCTACGCCGAGCTGGACGAGCGCGCCAACCGCATCGCCCACCACCTGATCGCCCTGGGCGCCGGCCCCGAGCGGATCGTCGGCCTCTCCCTGGAACGCGGACCCGACCTCGTCCCCGCCCTGCTGGGCATCCTGAAGTCCGGCGCCGCCTACCTCCCCCTCGACCCGGCCAACCCCGCCGACCGCCTCGCCTACATGCTCACCGACGCCAAGGCCGACCTGCTCGTCACCCACTCCGCCCTCGACGAGCTGGAGTTCACCGGCACCCGCGTCCTCGTCGACACCCACGCGGCCGAGATCGCGACCCGCCCGGCCACCGCACCCGTGACCGGCGTGCGTCCGGACAACCAGATCTACGTCATCTACACCTCAGGCTCCACCGGCCGGCCCAAGGGCGTCAGCCTCACCCACGCCAACGTCGCCCGCCTGTTCACCGCGGCCTGCGAACGCATCGACTTCACCGCCGACGACGTGTGGGCCCTGTTCCACTCCTACGCCTTCGACGTCTCCGTCTTCGAGATGTGGGGCGCCCTCCTCCACGGCGGCCGACTCGTCGTCGTCCCCACCGCGATCGCCCGCTCCCCCCAGGACATGGCCGACCTGCTCACCATCGAGCAGATCACCATGCTCTGCCAGACCCCCTCCGCGTTCCGCACCCTCGCCACCACCCTCACCACCAGCACCGACACCGGTACCGGTACCGCCCTGCGCACCGTCGTGTTCGCCGGCGAACGCCTCGACGTCACCGAACTCACCGACTGGACCCACACGTTCGGCTGGAACAACCCGGCCCTCGTCAACATGTACGGCCCCACCGAGACCACCGTCTACGCCACGTTCCACCAGGTCACCCCCGCCGAACTCACCGGCCCCCGCCGCAGCGTCATCGGCACCCGCCTCACCGACCTCACCATCCACCTCCTCGACCGAGCCGGCCACCACGTCCCCATCGGCGTCCCCGGCCAGCTCCACGTCGGCGGCCCCGCCGTCGCCCGCGGCTACCTCAACCGCCCCGAACTCACCGCCGAGCAGTTCGTGCCGGACCCCTACGGCCCCGCCGGCACCCGCCTCTACGCCACCGGCGACCTCGCCCGCTACCTCCCCGACGGCACCATCGACTACCTCGGCCGCATCGACAACCAGATCAAACTGCGCGGCTACCGCATCGAACTCGGCGAGATCGAAACCGCCCTCACCGCCCTGGACCACATCCACCAGGCCGTCGCCATCGTCCGCGACGACACCCTCCTCGCCTACCTCGTCACCGACAACACCGGGTTCGACCTCACCACCGTGCGCCGCGAACTCGCCACCACCCTCCCCGAATACATGATCCCCGCGGCGTTCGTCACCCTCGACGCCATCCCCCTCAACAGCAGCGGCAAGACCGACCGCCGCGCCCTCCCCACCCCCGACCTCAACGCCTTCACCACCACCGGCTACACCGCCCCCCGCACCCCCGTCGAAGAACGCCTGGCAGCGGTGTGGGCCGAGGTCCTCGGCCTCCCCCAGGTCGGCGTCGAGGACAGCTTCTTCGACCTCGGCGGCGACTCCATCCGCGCCGTCCGCCTCACCGGCGCCCTCCGCGCCGCCGGCTACGACATCACCATCCCCGACGTCTTCCAGCAGCGCACCATCGCCGCCCTCGCGACCCGGATCGGTGACGGCACCGGCGAGTCCCTGATCACCGCCGTCCAGCCCTTCGCCCTCATCTGCGACGACGACCGCACGGCCCTCCCGGCCGACGTCGTCGACGCCTACCCCCTCTCCCAGGCGCAGACCGGCATCCTGGTGGAGGTCATGTCCGCGGTCGACCGTGCGGTCTACCACAACATCGACTCCTTCCGGCTGCCCGACCCGCAGCCGTTCGACGCCGAGGCCTTCCGCCGCGCCGTCGACACGGTGGTGGCCCGGCACGACATCCTGCGCACCTCCATGCACCTGGACGGCTACAGCCAGCCCCTCCAGCTCGTCCACGCCGCCACCGAAGCCCCGGTGGCCGTGTACGACCTGCGCGGTCTGGCCGAGGCCGAGATCACGGAGCGTGCGCTCGCCTACGCCGAGGAGGAGCGGGCCCACGGGTTCGAGCTCACGACGGCTCCGCTGCTGCGGTTCGCCGCACACGTGGAGTCCGACCGGGCGTGGCGCCTGACGATCAGCCACAACCACGCGGTCAGCGACGGCTGGACGCTCAACTCGCTGCTGATGGAGCTCCACGGCGCCTACCGGGCACTGCGGGACGGCCTTGAGCCGGCGGCCCACGAGCCGGTTCCGGTGCGCTATGCCGACTTCGTCGCCGCCGAGCAGACCGCGCTCTCCGACCCGGCGACCCAGGCCTTCTGGCAGCGCGTCGTCGACACCCACAGCCCGCTGGTCCTGCCCGCCACCTGGGGCAGTGAGCCGGGCGAGCGCCTCGGGGTCCGGGTGCCGTTCGCGGACCTGGAGGACGGCTTGCGCAAGCTCGCGGCCGAAGCGAAGACCTCGCTCAAGAGCGTCATGCTGGCCGCCCACCTCAAGGTGATGGGCAGCCTCACCGCCGAGGACGCCTTCCACACCGGCGTGGTCTACCACGGCCGCCTGGAGGCGCCGGGCTCCGACCGGGTGCTGGGCATGCACCTCAACACGCTGCCCTTCCCGACCGACCGGGGCGCGAAGACCTGGCGCGAACTGATCGAGCGGACCTACGCGACGGAGACCGCCATCTGGTCCCACCGCCGCTACCCGCTGCCCGCCATCCAGCGCGCCGCCGGCAGCTCCCGCGACCTGCTCACCGTCCTCTTCGACCACCACGACTTCCACCAGGTCGACACCGACTCCGTCGATGTCGAGGCCACCATGGCGGGCGGTGCGAACGAGTTCGCGCTGATGGCGATCCCGCAGGGCGGGCACGTCAACCTGAGCAGCTCGACGGAGTTCTTCACCGCGGCGAACCTGGAGCGGCTGGGTGCCATGTACCGGTCGGTGCTGGAGGCCATGGCCGCCGACGCCGACGGCGACGCCCGCGCCGCCCACCTCCCGGCCGACGAACTCTCCCGACTGCTCGACGCCTGGAACACCACCGTCGAGCAGCCGGTCGAGGACTGTGTCCACGAGCTGTTCGCCGCCCAGGCCGCCCGCACCCCCGACGCCATCGCGCTGACCAGTGGCGATCAGAGCCTCACCTACGCCGAGCTGGACGAGCGGGCCAACCGCATCGCCCACCACCTCATCGCCCTCGGCGCCGGCCCCGAGCGGATCGTCGGCCTCTCCCTGGAACGCGGACCCGACCTCATCCCCGCCCTGCTGGGCATCCTGAAGTCCGGCGCCGCCTACCTGCCACTCGACCCGGCCAACCCCGCCGACCGCCTCGCCTACATGCTCACCGACGCCAAGGCCGACCTGCTCGTCACCCACTCCGCCCTGGACGAGCTGGAGTTCACCGGGACCCGTGTGTTCGTCGACGTCCACGCGGCGGAGATCAACGCGTGCCCGGCGACCCCGCCGGTCACGGACGTGCGTCCGGACAACCAGATCTACGTCATCTACACCTCGGGCTCCACCGGCCTGCCCAAGGGCGTCAGCCTCACCCACGCCAACGTCGCCCGCCTGTTCACCGCCACCCGCGAGAACTACCACTTCGGCCCCACCGACGTCTGGCCGCTCTTCCACTCCTACGCCTTCGACGTCTCCGTCTGGGAGATGTGGGGTGCCCTCCTCCACGGCGGCCGACTCGTCGTCGTTCCCTCCGCGATCGCCCGCTCCCCGCATGACCTGCTCGACCTGCTCACCACCGAACAGGCCACCATCCTCTGCCAGACCCCGTCGGCGTTCCGCACCCTCACCCAGCTCGCCGCCGACAACGACCCCCGGATCGACCAACTCGCCCTGCGTGCCATCGTCTTCGCCGGCGAACGCCTCGAAATGACCGAACTGCGCCCCTGGACCGACCGCGTCGGCACCCAGCACACCGCACTCGTCAACATGTACGGCATCACCGAGACCACCGTGCACTCCACCTACCACCGCATCACCGGCACCGACGTCACCCGGACCGCGCACAGCCCCGTCGGCTCCCCGATGGACGACACCGCCATCCACCTCCTCGACGCCCGGGGACACCTCGTCCCCACCGGCGTCCCCGGCGAGATCCACGTCACCGGCCCCGCCGTTGCCCGCGGCTACCTCAACCGCCCCGCACTCACCGCCGAACGTTTCCTCCCCAACCCCCACGGCCCCGCCGGCTCCCGGCTCTACCGCTCCGGCGACCTCGCCCTGCGCCTGCCCGACGGCACCCTCGAATCCCTCGGCCGGATCGACAAGCAGGTCAAGATCCGCGGCTACCGCATCGAACTCGGCGAGATCGAAGCCGCACTCACCCAACACCCCACCGTCCGCCAGAGCGTCGTCACCGTTCGCGACAGCCACACCAACGGCGAGAAGATGCTCGTCGCCTACGTCGTCCCGGCCACCGATACCGTCCTCGACACGACCGCGCTCCGCACCCACCTCGGGACCTCACTGCCCGAGTACATGGTCCCGGCCGCGTTCGTCACCCTGGACACGATTCCGCTGACCACCAACGGCAAGGCCGACACCCGCGCCCTCCCCGCGCCCGACCTGGACGCCTTCAGCACCACCGGCTACACCGCCCCGCGTACTCCGGTCGAGGAGCGCCTGGCAGCGGTGTGGGCCGAGGTGCTGGGTCTGCCGCAGGTCGGTGTGGAGGACAGCTTCTTCGACCTCGGCGGCGACTCCATCCGCGCCGTCCGCCTCGTCGGAGCCCTGCGCGCCGCCGGCTACGACATCACCATCCCGGACGTCTTCCAGCAGCGCACCATCGCCGCCATGGCCATCGCGGTCGGTGACGGCACCGGCGAGTCCCTGATCACCGCCGTCCAGCCCTTCGCCCTGATCGGCGAGGACGACCGCGCGGCCCTCCCGGCCGACGTCGTCGACGCCTACCCGCTCTCCCAGATCCAGACCGGCATGCTCGTCGAGATGCTCGCGGCACAGGGCGGCAGCACCTACCGGAACATCAACTCGTTCCGCCTGCCGGACGCGTTGTCGTTCTCGCCGGACGTCCTGCGCCAGGCCGTCGACACGGTGGTCGCCCGGCACGACATCCTGCGCACCTCGATGCACCTGGACGGCTACAGCCAGCCCCTCCAGCTCGTCCACGCCACGGCCGAGGTCCCGATCACCACGCACGACCTGCGCGGACTGGCCGAGGCCGAGATCACGGAGCGCACGACCGCCTACGTCGAGCAGGAGCGGGCGACGGGCTTCGACCTGACCGCCGCCCCGCTGCTGCGCATCGCCGCACACGTCGAGTCGGACCAGAGCTGGCGCCTGACGTTCAGCCACATTCACGCCGTCACCGAGGGGTGGAGCTACCACACCCTGGCGATGGAGATCGTGACCCTCTACCGCAGCCTGCGGAACGGCGAGGAGCCGACCGCTTACGAGGTGCCGGCGGTCCGCTACGCGGACTTCATCGCCGCCGAGCAGACCGCGCTGGCCGACCCGGCCACCCAGGCCTTCTGGCAGCAGCTCGTCGATGCCCACAGCCCGCTGGTCCTGCCCGGTTCCTGGGGTGAGGGCGAGCGCCACGGGAACGAGCGCCACGGTGTCCCGGTCCCGTTCCTGGACCTCAAGGACGGACTGACCCGACTGGCCACCGCCGCCAAGACCTCGCTCAAGAGCGTGCTGCTGGCCGCGCACCTCAAGGTGATGGGCAGCCTGACGGCCGAGGACGCCTTCCACACCGGTGTGGTCTACCACGGCCGGATGGAGGCACCGGGCGCCGACCGGGTGCTCGGTATGCACCTCAACACCCTGCCGTTCCCGACCACTCGGGGCGCGAAGACCTGGCGCGAACTGGTCGAGCGGACCTACGCCACCGAGACCGAGATCTGGTCCCACCGCCGCTACCCGCTGCCCGCCGTCCAGCGCGCCGCCGGCAGCTCCGGCGATCTGGTCTCGATCCTCTTCGAGTACCTGGACTTCCACCTCGTCGACGACGGCCCCATCGACACCGATGGCTCGCTGGGCGACGGCGCCAACGAGTTCGCCCTCAACGTGCTGGCCCGCCCGGACCGGGTGAACCTCAGTGCCCCGACCGCCGTGGTGGGTCGCGAGTGGCTGGGCCTGCTGGGTGAGCGTTACCGGCTGGTGCTGGAGGCGATGGCCGCCGACCCCAACGGCGACGCGACCCTCTCCCACCTGCCGGAGGCGGAGCGCACCCAGCTCACGACCTGGGCCGCGGGTGGCTCGGTCGACTGGCCTGCGGGTCTGACCGTCGACCTGATCGAAGCCCAGGCCGCCGCGACGCCGGACGCGGTTGCCGTCATCGCCGGGGACGTCCGCCTCACCTTCCGCGAGGTCGACGAGCGGGCCAACCGCATCGCCCATCACCTGCTCGCGCTCGGCGCCGGACCGGACGTCCTCGTCGGCGTCTGCCTGGAGCGCGGCCCCGACCTCGTCCCCACCCTCCTCGGCGTCTGGAAGGCCGGAGCCGCCTACCTCCCCCTCGACCCGTCCTGGCCCGCCGACCGCCTCGCCTACGTCCTCACCGACACCGCCACCCCGATCGTGGTCACCTCCGGCGCCCTCACCGCCACCCTCACCCCCGTCTTCGACGCCACCCTCGTCGTCCTCGAACGCGACCACCGCCGCATCGACCGCCACCCCACCACCACACCCCAGCGCACCCTCGACGGCCAGAACCTCGCCTACGCCATCTACACCTCAGGCTCCACCGGCCGCCCCAAGGGCGTCCTCGTCCACCACCACGGCCTGGTCAACTACCTCAACCACACCACCCACCTCTACGCCAGTGCCGGAACCGGCGGCGCACCGCTGTTCTCCTCCATCGCGTTCGACCTCGGCATCCCCAACCTGTTCACCCCCCTCCTCACCGGCCAGCCCCTCACCCTCCTCCCGGACGGCCTGGACACGGCGAGCCTGGGCACGGCACTGGTCGAAGCCGGACCGTTCTCCTTCGTCAAGCTCACCCCCGGCCACCTCGACCTCCTCACCCACCAACTCACCCCCACCCAGGCCCGCGACCTCGCCGGCATCGTCATCGCCGCGGGCGACAACTTCCCCCTCACCCTCGCCCAGCGCTGGCAGGACCTCGCCGGCCCCCACGGCACCCGCCTCGCCACCGAGTACGGACCCACCGAGATCACCATCGGCAACTCCGGCTGCCCCGTCGACACCACCCTCACCCTCGAAGCCGTCCCCCTCGGCACACCCTTCCCCAACACCGGCATGCACGTCCTCGACGAGCACCTCCACCCCGTCCCCGTCGGCGTCCCCGGCGAGATCCACATCGACGGCACCGGCATCTCCCGCGGCTACCACCACCGCCCCGACCTCACCGCAGAGAAGTACCTGCCCAACCCCCACGGCCCCGCCGGCACCCGCCTCTACCGCACCGGCGACCTCGCCCGCTACCTCCCCGACGGCACCCTCGAAACCCTCGGCCGCATCGACAACCAGGTCAAGATCCGCGGCTACCGCATCGAACTCGGCGAAATCGAAGCCCGCCTGCGCGAACACCCCCACATCACCGACACCGTCGTCACCGTCCGCGAACCCAGCCCCGGCAACAAGCGCCTCACCGCCTACCTCATCACCCACACCACCATCGACACCCACGCACTACGCGCCCAACTCGCCGACACACTCCCCGACTACATGGTCCCGACCACCTACCTCACCATCGACACCATCCCCCTCACCCCCAACGGCAAGATCGACCACCGCGCCCTCCCCACCCCCGACCTCGACACCCTCACCACCACCCACTACACCGCCCCCCGCACCCCCCTCGAAGAACGCCTCGCCACCATCTGGGCCGAGACCCTCGACCTCCCCCGCATCGGCATCCACGACAGCTTCTTCGACCTCGGCGGCGACTCCATCCGCGCCGTCCGCCTCGTCGGCGCCCTGCGCGCCGCCGGCTACGACGTCACCATCCGCGACGTCTTCCAGCAGCGCACCATCACCGCCATGGCCACTGCGGTCGGCGACGGCACCGGCGAATCCCTCATCACCGCCGTCCAGCCCTTCGCCCTCATCGGCGACGAGGACCGCAAGGCCCTCCCGGCCGACATCGTCGACGCCTACCCGCTCTCCCAGATCCAGACCGGCATGCTCGTCGAGATGCTCACGGCGGACGGCGGAAACAGCTACCACAACATCAACTCCTTCCGTCTGCCGGACGCGAAGGCCTTCGACGCCGCAGCGATGAGCGAGGCCATCGGCCTGGTCACCGCCCGGCACGAGATCCTTCGGACCTCGGTCGACCTGACCGGCTACAGCCGGCCGCTCCAGCTCGTCCACGCCGACGTCGAGATCCCGTTCGTCGTCGAGGACCTGCGCGGCCTGACCGAGTCCGAGCAGGAAGCCCACGGCCGCGCGTTCGTCGCCGCGGCCCGGACGGCCGGGTTCGACCTGGTGAACGGCCCGCTGCTGCACCTGGCGGTCCACATCGAGTCTGCCGAGGCCTGGCGCCTGACGGTCAGCCACCTGCACGCGGTGACCGACGGCTGGACGATCAACTCCTTCCTGATGGAGCTGGTCGGCTGCTACCAGGCGCTGCGGGACGGCCGCGAGCCGGCCGCCCACGTGGCCCCGGCGGTCCGCTACGCCGACTACGTCGCCGCCGAGGAGGCCGCCCTGGCGAGCACCGAGGAGCAGGTCTTCTGGCAGGACGTCGTGGACGGGTACACCCCGCTGCGGATCCCGGCCACCTGGGCCGGCGCCGAGGACTCGGAGCAGCGCCACTCGATCGGCGTGCCGTTCGCCGACCTGGAGGAGGGCCTGCACAGGCTCGCGACCGAGGCGAAGACCTCGCTCAAGAGCGTCATGCTGGCCGCCCACCTCAAGGTGATGGGCAGCCTGACGGCCGAGGACGCCTTCCACACCGGCGTGGTCTACCACGGCCGCCTGGAGGCGCCGGGCGCCGACCGGGTGCTCGGCATGCACCTCAACACCCTGCCCTTCCCGACCACCCGGGGCGCGAAGACCTGGCGCGAACTGGTCGAGCGGACCTACGCGACGGAGACCGAGATCTGGTCGCACCGCCGCTACCCCCTGCCCGCCGTCCAGCGCGCCGCCGGGAACACCCGCGACCTGCTCACCGTGCTCTTCGACCACCAGGACTTCCACCAGGTCGACACCGGCACGGTGGACACCGGTGGTGGTCTGAACGACGGCCGCAACGAGTTCGGCCTGATGGCGATCGCCGGGGTCGGCCGGCTCAGCCTCGGGGCCGCGGTCTCGACGATGAGCCGGGAGAACCTGGAGCGGCTGGGCGCGATGTACCGGTCGGTGCTGGAGGCGATGGCCGCCGACGCCGACGGTGACGCCCTGCCCGTCCCGCTGGCCGAGGCCGACCGCCGGCTCGTCCCGGTGCTCCGGGCACCGGTCGAGCAGCAGGCCGCCGGCTGCCTGCACGAGCTGTTCGCGGCCCAGGCCGCCCGCACCCCGGACGCCGTCGCGCTGACCAGTGGCGATCAGAGCCTGACCTACGCCGAGCTGGACGAGCGGGCCAACCGCATCGCCCACCACCTGGTCGCTCTGGGCGCCGGGCCGGAGCGGGTCGTCGGCCTGTCGCTGGAGCGCGGCCCGGACCTCGTCCCCGCCCTGCTGGGCATCCTGAAGTCCGGCGCCGCCTACCTGCCACTCGACCCGGCCAACCCCGCCGACCGCCTCGCCTACATGCTGGCCGACGCCAAGGCGCCGATCCTGGTGACCCATTCCGCCCTGGAGCCGATCGAGTTCGCGGGCGCCCGGGTGCTGATGGACGCCGACCGGGCCGCGATCGACGCCCGCCCGGCCACCGCCCCGGCCACCGGGGTGCGCCCGGACAACCTGGCGTACGTCATCTACACCTCCGGTTCGACCGGCCTGCCGAAGGGCGTCGGCACCGCGCACGCCAACGTGCCGCGCCTGTTCGGCGCGACCCGTGCGGACTTCCCGTTCGCCGCGGACGACGTGTGGGCGCTGTTCCACTCCTACGCCTTCGACTTCTCGGTCAAGGAGATCTGGGCCCCGCTGCTGCACGGCGGCCGCCTGGTGGTCGTCCCCGCGATGGTCGCCCGGTCGCCGCAGGAGCTGGTCGAGCTGCTGGTGGCCGAGCGGGTCACCGTGCTCTGCCAGACCCCGTCCGCGTTCCGCTCGCTGACCGGGCTGGTGCAGGAGGGCGACCCGCGCGTCGACCGGCTGGGGCTGCGTGCGGTCGTGTTCGGCGGTGAGCGCCTGGACATGTCGCAACTGGCGCCCTGGACGGCGAAGTTCGGCGTGCGGACGGCCCTGGTCAACATCTACGGGCCAACCGAGACCACCGTGCACTCGATCTACCACCGGGTGACGGAGTCGGACCTGCCCCGGGCGGCGTCCCCGATCGGCCTGCCGGTCGCCGACACCGTGATCCACCTGCTGGACGCCAACGGGCACCTGGTGCCGGACGGCGTGCCGGGCGAGATCCACGTGGGCGGCCCGGGCGTGGCCCGCGGCTACCTGAACCGCCCCGGGCTGACCGCCGAGCGGTTCGTGCCGGACCCGTACGGCCCGGCCGGCTCCCGCCTGTACCGCACCGGCGACCTCGCCTGGCGCCTGCCCGACGGCCGCTACGAGTCGCTGGGCCGGATCGACGGCCAGGTGAAGGTCCGCGGCTTCCGGATCGAGCTGGGCGAGATCGAGGCCCGGTTGCGCGAGCACCCGCTGGTGGACGAGGCGACCGTGATCGTGCACCGGAACGAGGCCGGCGAGAAGTCGCTGGTCGCCTACCTGGTGCCGGCCGGCTCCGCCGCCCCGGACCTCGCGGCGGTGCGGTCGGACCTGGCGGCGGCGCTGCCCGGGTACATGGTGCCGGCGGCGTTCGTCACCCTGGCGCGGATCCCGCTGACCACCAACGGCAAGGTGAACCGCCGGGCGCTCCCCGCGCCGGAGCAGGCGGTGAGCGTCGTGGGCGAGCACCACCTCGCACCGCGCACCGAGCTGGAGGCCGCCCTGGCGGCGGTCTGGGCCGAGGTGCTGGGCCTGGCGCAGGTCGGTGTCGAGGACAGCTTCTTCGACCTCGGCGGCGACTCGATCCGGGCCGTCCGCCTGGTCGGCGCGCTGCGCGAGGCCGGCCACGACCTGACCATCCGCGACGTGTTCGAGCGGCGGACCGTCGCCGCCCTGGCCGCGGCCCTGCCCGGCGGCGACGGCCGCTCGCTGATCACCGCCGTCGAGCCGTTCGCGCTGGTCGACGAGGAGGACCGGGCGGCCCTGCCCGCCGACGTCGTCGACGCCTACCCGCTCTCCCAGATCCAGACCGGCATGCTCGTCGAGCTGATGGCGGGCGAGGGCGGCACGGCCTACCACCACATCAACTCCTTCCGGATCCCGGACACCCGGCCGTTCGCCGAAGCGGCGCTGCGGCGGGCCCTGGCACTGCTGGCGGACCGCCACGAGCTGCTGCGCACCTCGGTGCACCTGACCGGGTTCGGCCGGCCGCTCCAGCTGGTGCACGCCACCGCCGAGGTCCCCGTCACCGTGCACGACCTGCGCGGCCTGACCGAGGACGAGCGGGCCGAGCGGGCGCGCGGCTACGTGGCCGAGGAGCGGGCCCGCGGGTTCGAGCTGACGGCCGCGCCGCTGCTGCGGATCGCCGTGCACGTCGAGTCGGACGAGGCCTGGCGGGTCACCGCGAGCCACATCCACGCCGTCACCGACGGCTGGACGCTCAACTCGCTGCTGATGGAGCTGCTCGACACCTACCGGACGCTGCGCGACGGCGGGACGCCGGCCGCCTACCAGGCCCCCGCGGTCCGGTACGCGGACTACGTCGCCGCCGAGCTGACCGCCCTGTCCGACCCGGCCGACCAGGCCTTCTGGCAGGACGTGGTCGACCGGCACAGCCCGCTGGAGCTGCCCGCCACCTGGCGGGACCGGAGCGCCGGGTCGCTGCTACTCAACGTCGAGTACGCGGACCTGGAGGAGCGGCTGCGGGCGCTCGCCGTCGGCGCGAACACCTCGCTCAAGACGGTGCTGCTCGCCGCGCACCTCACGGTGATGGGCTCGCTCAGCACGGCCCCGGCCTTCCACACGGGCGTGGTCTACCACGGCCGCCTGGAGGCGCCGGGCGCGGAGCGGGTGCTCGGCATGCACCTCAACACCCTGCCCTTCCCGGCCGCCCGGGGCGCGAAGACCTGGCGCGAGCTGGTGGCGCGGGTCTTCGGCACCGAGACCGAGCTCTGGTCGCACCGCCGCTACCCGCTGCCCGCCATCCAGCGGGCGGCCGGCCCCGGCCGGGCGGCGCTGAGCGTGATGTTCGAGTTCCTCGACTTCCACCAGGTCGACCGCGGCGCGGTGGACGTCCGGGCCTCGATGAACGACGGCTCCAACGAGTTCGCCCTGACCGTGATCGCCACCGGCGGCCGGATCGGGCTCAGCACCGGGGCCGGCGCGCTCGGCCGAGCGCAGCTGGCGCAGCTCGTCGCGATGTACCGGCTGGTGCTGGAGGCGATGGCCGCCGACCCGGACGGGGACGCGACCGCCGGCTACCTGCCGGCCCCCACGGCGTCGGCGGGTACGCCCGCGGCCGAGCTGGAGCAGCCGTTGCCGGTCGGGCTGATCGCCGAGCAGGCGGCCCGCACGCCGAAGGCGGTGGCCGTGGTCGCGTCCGGGCGCACGCTGAGCTACCGCGAGGTGGACGAGTACGCCAACCGGATCGCGCACCACCTGACGGCGCTCGCGGTCGGCCCGGGCGCGGTGGTCGGGGTGGCGCTGGCCCGCCGGGCCGAGCTGGTCCCGGTGCTCCAGGGCGTCTGGCGCGCCGGCGCCGCGTACCAGCTGATCGACCCGGCCGCCGCGGCGGAGCAGGTCGACCCGCGGGTCACCTTCCTGATCACCGATCGGGCGGTGGCCGGGGGCTTCACCGGCGGGGTGCTGCGGCTGGACGACGAGGCGGCGCCGCTCGCCGCCCGGCCGACCGGGGCGCTGCCGCTCGCGGCCTCGCCGGAGGGGGCGGCCTGCCTGCTGGACGGCGTGCTGGTCGACCACCGTGAGCTGGGCCGGCTGCTGGAGAAGGTCCGGGCCGAACTCGGCGGGATTCGGCGCGGCGCCTGGCTGGCGGCCGCTCCGGGGGCCGGCCTGCGGGCGGCGGCGGAGCTGCACCTGCCGCTCACCGGCGGCGCCCGGGTGGTGCTGGCGTCCGAGGCCGAGGCCGCGGACCCGGCGGCGCTGGTCGCCCTGATGGACACGCAGCGCGTCACCCACGTGCAGGCCACGCCGGAGGACTGGCGGCTGCTGCTGGCGGCGGGCTTCGACAGCCACGCGGTGACCGCCCTGGTGTCCGGCGGGTCCGCGCCGGACTCCGAGGACGTGCTCGACGAGCTGCGGACCCGCGCCCAGCGGGTGGTGACCGGCGTCGGCACCGTCCACTAGCGGCGGAACGCCCGAGGGCCCCGCGGTCGGTACGACCGCGGGGCCCTCGGGGCGGAACGGGTCAGGGCGGGCCGGACGGCGCGGCCGCCCTGACCCGGGCCGGACCGCGCGGCCCGACCGGACCCGGACCGGACCTCGCGGCCCGACCAGGCCCGATCGGGCTCGGGGACCCAGCCGGTCAGCGCCCTTCCAGGAAGCGCAGCACGGCGCGGACCCGGCGGTGGCCGCCGGCGTCCTCGCGGGGCAGGTCGAGCTTGGTGAGGATGCTGTTGATGTGCTTGCCGACGGCGCTGTCGCTGATCACCAGCGCGGCGGCGATGGAGGAGTTCGACTGGCCCTCGGCCATCAGCGCGAGCACCTCCCGCTCCCGCTCGGTCAGCCGGTCGAGCGGGCCGCTCTGCCGGCGCAGCAGGAGCTGCGAGACGACCTCGGGGTCGAGCGCGGTGCCGCCGGCGGCGACCTTGCGCAGCGCGTCCACGAACTCCTCGACGTGCGCGACGCGTTCCTTCAGGAGGTAGCCGATGCCGCTGGGGTTGGTGGCGACCAGGTCGGCCGCGTAGCGCTCCTCGACGTACTGGGAGAGCAGCAGCAGGGCGGTCTCCGGCCAGCGACGGCGGATCACCAGCGCGGCCCGCACGCCCTCGTCGGTGTGCGAGGGCGGCATCCGGACGTCGAGGATGGCGACGTCCGGCCGGTGCTTCTCGACGGCGAGGAGCACCTCCTCCGCGTCGCCGACGGCGGCGGCGACCTCGAAGCCCATCGTCTCCAGGACGTTGGTCAGGCCGACTCGCAGGAGGACGGAGTCCTCGGCGATCACGACGCGCACGGCAGCTCCACGGTGATGGTGGTCGGGCCCCCGACGGGGCTGGATATCCGGAAGGTGCCGTCCACCGAGCGGGCGCGACGGCTGAGGCCGGCGATGCCGGTGCCCCGGCTCTGGTCGGCGCCGCCGACACCGTCGTCGGTGACGACGACGCGCAGCAGGTCGGCGACGCGGTCCACCCGCACGGCGGCGCGCTCGGCGCGGGCGTGCTTGGCGACGTTGTTGAGCGCCTCGGCGACGACGAAGTAGGCGACGGACTCGATGGCCGTCGCGGGGCGGCGGTCCACCGTGACCGCCAGGTCGACGGGCAGCGGGGCGCGGGCGGCGACCCCGGACAGCGCGGCGTCCAGCCCGCGGTCGTCCAGGACCGCCGGGTGCAGGCCGCGGACGACGTGCTTCAGCTCGGCGATGGCCTCCAGCGCCTCCCGGTGCGCCTTGTCGATGACGCCCTTCGCGTTCGGCCCGGCGTCGGTCAGGGTGGCCCGGGCCAGGCCGAGGGTCATCGCCAGGGCGACCAGGCGCTGCTGGGTGCCGTCGTGCAGGTCGCGCTCGATCCGGCGCCGTTCGGCGTCGGCGGCGGCCACCAGGCCGTTCCGGCCCTCGGTCAGGTCGTCGACGCGTTCGGCGAGCCGCTCGGCCCGGCTGGGCCCGAGCAGCCGGCGGGCCAGGTAGCCGTCCGCGCCGACCACCAGCGCCGTCACCCAGGGCATCACGAGGACGAGCAGCAGGCCGCCGGCGGTGAACACGGCGGCGCGCTGGCGGACCTGCTCGGGCAGGGCCCAGATCCAGCCGTACGCGCCGGCCAGGGCGATGGCGTAGAGCCAGCCGGCCAGCACGGCGAGCCCGGCGAGCCCGAGCACCGGCCCGACCAGGACGTGGTAGCCGAGCTGGCGCCAGGCGGCCTGCGAGCGGACCGAGGTGGCGAGCCCGCGCCAGCTGAGCCGGATCGTGCTGTGGGCGGCACGCGGGATCGACTCGCCGAGCAGGTAGCGGAACCGGCGGTGCTGCGCCTCGTTCAGGGCGGTGACCGAGAGCAGCAGGAAGGCGAGCGGTCCGACCACGGTCAGCATCAGCTGGGTGGTCTCCAGCGGCCAGTAGAGCCAGTCGTCGGCGGGTTCGACGAACAGCAGCCAGGGCACCGCCACCAGGGAGAAGGAGGCCAGCTGGAGCGGGACGCCCAGGCAGAGGAACACGATGTCCCGCCAGACCCGCACCGACCACGGCGCGCGGCGGAGCGCGAGGGTGAGCAGCCGCCGCGGGGCTGTGCCGGTTGTCATGCGCCCACCGTAGTTGGCAGGCCGAAGGAGTGTCATGTCGCGCCCGTTCCGGGGAAAAGGGAAGGTGGCACCCCTTGTCGAGAAGGAGTGCCACCGGTGTGGAGCCCTGTGGTGATCAGGTGATCGGGACCACCTGGGGGCGGGCCAGCCGCAGGTAGTCGGCCGACTTGATCGCGACCGACCGGTCCAGCCGGGCGGCGTTGAAGTACAGCTCCGGCTGGTCGAAGAGGGCCGGGTCGGCGAGGACCTGGAGGTCCGGGTGGAAGGAGAACGGGGTGATCGTCCCGCTCACCGTCGCGCCGAGCGCCTCGGCGACGCCCTGGTCGGCGAACCGCGCCTTGCCGCCGCCGGCCACCCGGGCGACCTGCTTGAGGTCGACCCGGCAGTCGCCGGGTATCACGGCCAGCACGTGGCGGGCGGGCCGGCCGCCCTTGGTGACGGTGACCACCATGCACTTGGCGGCGGCGGAGAGCTCGTGGCCCCGCAGCTCGCTGGCGAGCGTGGTCTGCCCCTCCGGCGGGTGGTCCATCAGCCGGTAGGCGATGTCACCCCGGTGGAACAGGTCGAGGAGTCGTCGGTAGGTGGACGGCGGGGCGAGGTCGCCCGGGTCGGGGCGTTCCAGCAGGCCCACCGCCGCGGACTGTTCGGACGTGTCGACGAGCATTGGTCCTCCACGCTTGGTTGGCTGGGTCAGACGACGAACCGGTCCAGCGAAGGATCGACGATGATCTTCGCGTGGCGGTCCGGTTCGCCCAGTTCTGCGATCGCCCCGGCCAGTCCGTCCAGGCCGGTCACCCCGGTGATCACGGCGCCGGCGTCGATCCGGCCCTCCGCGATGTCGCGCAGGGTCTGGCGGTACTCGGTCGGGCTGCCGCCGAAGGAGCCGCGGATGTCCAGCTCCTTGCCGACGGCCACGCCGGGGTCGAAGGTGTCCGGGCGCAGGCAGACGCCGACGAGCACGATGCGGGCGCCGGCCGGTGCCCCGTCCACGACCCGGGCGAGCATGCCGGGCGTGCCGACGCACTCGAAGATGACGGCGTCCTTGATCCGCACGCCCCGGTACTCGGCGGCCATCCGGTCCATCATTCCGGGGATCACCCCGAGCGAGGTCCAGCGGTCGTACGGGGACTCGACGGCCGGGTCGATCAGGATGTCGGCGCCGAGTCGCTCGGCGAGGGCCCGGCGGCGCGGCGAGAAGTCCACCGCGACGACCGGGCCGAGGCCCCTGGCCTTGAGCACCGCGACGATGCCCAGGCCCACCGGGCCGAGGCCGATCACCACGGCGACCGAGCCGGGGGCCGCCTCGGCCCGCCGGACGGCCCGGGCGGCGATCGAGAACGGCTCGGTGAGCGCGGCGGTCTTCGGGTCGAGCCCGTTGGGCACCGGCATGGTGAAGGCCTCGGAGAGCAGCATGTACTCGCCGAAGCCGCCGGGGAAGGCCGGCGTGTAGCCGATGATCCCGCTGCCCTGCGGTCCGAAGCCGATCGGCGGGCCGCACACCACGGTGCCGGGCGGCAGGGCCCGGACGGTGCCCGGGCCGTAGTCGACGATCTCGGCGGCGAACTCGTGGCCGAGCACGAGTCCCTCGCGGATGTCGTGGGTGCTCCCGCCCGTGCGGCGCATGACGTCGCCGAACGCTTCGGGGTCGTCGAGGGCGTGCAGGTCCGAGCCGCAGATGCCGCAGGCCAGGGTGCGGACCAGCACCTGTCCGGCCTGCGGCACCGGGTCCGGGACCTCCTCGACGACGAGTGCGCCCCCACGGGTGATGGCGGCACGCATGGTCGTCCTCCTCTCTGCCGGTGCGGGGTCAGGCCCGCTCGGCGATCTTCTCCGCGAGCAGTCCGGAGAGGGCGTCGATGGTGGGGTAGTCCCAGGCCAGGGTGGGCTCCAGCTCGACCTCGAACTCGTCCTCCGCGTCGCCGCACAGGGCGAGGGCGTAGACCGACTCCAGGCCGTACTCGACGAGCTTGACGTCGGGCCGGATCTGCTCGACCGGGATCTCCAGGTAGAAGGCCACCCGCTCGGTGAGCCAGGCGCGCAGCTCGGTGAGGTCGTGGGTCTGCTCGATGGACGTGGTCATGGTGATAACTCCTCGGGAGGGTCGGAAATCGTGGGGGTGGTGACGGGGCGCCGGTCAGTCCAGCGAGGCGGCGAACTCGGCCAGCGCGGCGGTGACTTCGGCGGGACGCTCCTGCTGGGTCCAGTGGCCGCAGCCGGGCAGCAGCACGCTGCGGTGCAGCCGGGGCGCCCAGCGCCGCAGCTCGTCCGCCAGCCGGTCGGGGTCCTGGCCGCGGACCACGAAGTCGTCCGTACCGGCCAGGTAGAGCGCCGGGACCTGGATCGCGGCCTTGTTGAGCGGCGCGGTGAGCTCCCAGTTGCGGTGCAGGTTCCGGTACCAGTTCAGGCCGCCGGTGAAGCCGGTGGCGCCGAGCGCCTCGGCGTAGACGGCGAGGTCCGGCTCGGTCAGCCAGCCGGGCAGCCGGTCGGGCTCCGGGTACAGGTCGAGGAAGCCGCCGCCGTCCGGCACGACCGGGTCGAAGGGCGGCGCGCCGCCGCTGGTGCCGGCCAGCAGCCGGCGCAGTGCGGCGGGCACGTCGCGTTCCAGCTCCCGCTCGGCCGCGCCGGGTTCCTGGAAGTACAGCATGTAGAAGCGTTCGCCCATGGCGCGTCGCATCGCGGGCAGCGGCGGCAGGCCGGCCCGCGGCCGGTAGGGGATGCTCAGCCCGGCCACGCCGCGGACCAGGTCCGGGCGCATCAGCGCGGTGTGCCAGGCGACCTGGGCGCCCCAGTCGTGCCCGGCCACCACCGCCCGGTCCGCGCCGAGCGCGCCGATCAGCGCGACGACGTCGCCGACCAGGTGGTGGATGGTGTACTGGTCGGCCTCGGCGGGGCCCTCGCTGAGGCCGTAGCCGCGCATGTCGGGGGCGACCACCCGGTAGCCGGCCTCGGCCAGCCCGGTGAGCTGGTGGCGCCAGGAGTACCAGAGTTCGGGGAAGCCGTGCACCAGCACGATCAGCGGCCCCTCGCCGGCCTCGGCGACGTGCATCCGCCGGCCGGCCACCCGCAGGGTCCGGTGGACGATCTCAGCCAACGCGCCGCCCTCCCCCGCCGGTGGCGAAGCCGAACATCCGGTCCATCGCGGCCGCGTCCACCAGGGTGAGGCGCGCGACGGCGGCGTCCGGGTCGGCCAGGGCCGCGTCGACGGCCCGGACGAAGTAGCCGGCGAACCGCTCGACGGTGGCCTCGTCGAACAGGTCGACGTCGTAGCGGAAGTCGACGGCCAGCGAGTCCACGCTCTGCCGCACATTCACCGCGAGGTCCAACTGGCCTTCTGCCTGAGGGAGTTCGAACGGCGCGATGCGCAGTCCGGCGAACTCGGCCGGTGCGCCGTCGGCGGCGTCCAGGAGCAGCCTCAGCAGCGGGTCCGGGCTGCTGGTGCCGATCATGTTGAAGGTGATCCGGCAGAGCGCGGAGCCGGCGCCGGTCCGCGGCCGGTTGACCGTCCGGGTGAGCAGCTCGAACGGGTAACCGACCCGGCCGAGGCCCGCCTTGACCTGCGCGTCGGCGGCCCGGGCCGCGTCGCGGAAGCTCGCCCCCGGCGCCAGGTCGGCCCGGAACAGCAGGGTGTTGATGAAGTTCCCGACCACCTCGCGGGTCGCCGGGCTCAGCCGGGTGGTGGTCGGCGCGCCGACCAGGAAGGCGTTCTGCCGGGTGTAGCGGTGCAGCAGCCCCTGGAGGATCCCGAGCAGGAGGGAGAACAGCGAGACCCCGTCGGCCAGCGCCAGCTCGCGCAGCCCGGCCACCCGCGGGCCGCTCAGGTCCAGGTGGTGGGTGCTGCCGCGGTAGCCCGGACTCGTCGGCCGGGGGCGGTCGGTGGGGATCTCGGCCGGGATCGCCCCGGCACAGAAATCGTGCCAGTACTGCTCCATCCGGGCGCCGCGCGGCGAGCCGAGCAGGTCGCGTTCCCGGGCCGTGTAGTCGTCGTAGTCCGCGGTGAGGGGTGCGAGGTCGGGCTCCCGGCCGTCGACCAGCCGCCGGTAGCTCTGCAGCAGGTCGCGCAGGATCAGCCAGTTGGAGGTGGCGTCGGTGCCGATGTGGTGGCCGGCCATCAGCAGGACGGCGTCCTCGGCACCGCGGCGCAGCAGGACGAAGCGGAACGCGCCGTCGCGCTCCAGCCGGAACGGCTCGCGCAGCGCGTCCCGCACCGCGGTGCGGAACCGCTCGTCGGTCAGCCCCGGCAGCTCGCGCAGTTCCAGGCCCAGCGGGTGCCGGTCGGCGACGGTGCGGGCGGCCCGGCCGTCGTGCTCGGCGAAGAGCGAGCGGAGCATGTCGTGCCGCTCGGCGGTCGCCTCGATCGCCCGCTCCAGGGCGGGCAGGTCGACGGCGGAGCGGACGGTGAGGGCCACCCCGGTGTTGTAGACCGCGGCGTCCGGCGCCAGCCGGTAGAGGAACCAGAGCGACTGCTGCGCGTGGGAGAGGGGGTGCGGGCTGGACATCGACGTCCTTCGTTGCGGTGGGTGGGCGGGTCAGTGGCCGATGAACCGCGGGGGTTCCCCGGCGAGGTGTGCCCGCAGGCCCTCCCGCTGGTCGGCGGTGGCGAACAGGGCGGCGAACCGGTGCCGTTCGAGGTCCAGTCCCTCGGCCAGCGGCCGGCCGAGGCCCTCGTCGACGGCCCGCTTGGCGGCGCCCAGGGCGGCTGTCGGCCCGTCGGCGAACCGCTCCGCCAGCCGCTGGGCCGAGGCGTGCACCTCGGTGTCCGGGACGACCTCGTCGACCAGGCCGAGCTCCAGCGCCTCGGCCGCGTCCACCTGCCGTCCGGTCATGATCAGCCGCTTGGCCCGTGCCGGGCCGATCAGCCGGGGCAGCCGCTGGGTGCCGCCGGTGCCGGGGATGATCCCCAACCGGATCTCCGGCAGACCGAGCACGGCCCCGGACCCGGCCACCCGGAAGTCGGCGCAGAGGGCGAGTTCGAGCCCGCCGCCCAGGGCGAAGCCCACGATCGCGGCCACCACCGGCTTGGGGATCGCGGCGATCGCGGCGAACCCGGCGTGCAGCCGGGCGGTGTACGCGTCCACCTCGGCGGGGGTGCATTCGGCCATCGCCGCGAGGTCCGCGCCGGAGCCGAAGACGCGCCGGCCCCCGGTGAGGATCACGGCCCGGACGGCCGGGTCCGATCCGACCCGCTCGGCGGCCTCGGCCAGCTCCGCGGGCAGCACCGGGTCGGCGCCGCTGATGGTCGGGCGCAGCAGCCGGACGGTCGCCACCGGCCCGGCCTCCTCGACCCGTACGTACTTTCCCATGCTCTCTTCCTGTCACTGGGCGTCATCGGCGGCTCCCGCCGGGAGCCACCGGTCCGCGTGCGCGAGGTGCCGGCCGGTCAGGCGAGGTGCCGGCCGATGAGGTCGAATCCGGCGCCGCTCTCGTAGCGGTCGAGCAGCTCGCGCAAGACCGCCGGACGGACGGCCTCCGCCCCAGGCACCGGCGGGCAGCCGAGCCGGGCGGTGAGCCGGGCCAGCGCCGCGACGACCCACTCGGGCCGGCGCGCGTACGCGCCCGGGTGGTCCGGGTTGTTCAGCCACACGCCCAGGCAGCAGGCGGCGGCCAGCAGCACCGCGTAGCGGTGGGTGAGTTCGAAGCTCACCGGGCCGGCCAGCGGGGTGCGGTCCCGGGGCGCGAGCTCCTGGCAGGCCTGTTTGAGCGCGGTCAGCTCGTCCACCAGCTGGGCGGTGAGCCGGCCCAGGACCGGTTCGTCGCGCACCCGGGCGGCCGCGTCCACCAGGCTCCCCAGCAGCGGGTCGTACCGCCCGGCGGTGGTGCTCAGCCGGTCGAAGTCCAGCTCGGGCAGGTCCCCCGCCAGGTGGAAGACGCCGGCCGGGGCCGGTTCGCCGACCAGCCAGGCGGCGCGGGCCAGCCGGGGCAGCTGCGGGATGACGGTGGCCTGGCAGACCGTGCCGCCGGCGTGCACCAGCGAGGCGACCGGCAGGTCCCGGGCGTGCTTCTGGAACACCGCGTGCGGCCCCTCGCGCAGGAACGAGCGGGCGCCCAGCACCTGGCCCAGGGCGTCGACGGTGTCCTTGAAGAGCAGCGGCACCAGGTACTTGACGGCCGCCGCGTAGACGCTGGTCTGCCCGGGCAGCAGGTGCAGCGCGCGGCAGACCGTGGTGGCGAAGGCGTCGGCCGCCTGGAGGTCCACGAAGGCGTCGGTGAGCACCGAGCGGGCGTGCGGCAGGTCGGCCACCGTGCGGTGGTACAGCCGCCGGCCCAGCGCGAAGCCGGTGACCGTGCGCAGCTGCTGGTCCACCGCGCCGAGCGCGGCGGCGGGCAGCACCGCCCGGGTGACCTGGAAGGACCGCAGGATGGTCTCCATGGCCGCGCCGACCTCGCCGGCCACCGCGGTCACCGGCACCGGGCAGTGGTCGAACTGCAGCCCGCCCAGGTACATCGCGCGCACCCCGACGGTGCGGTAGCGCGGCAGGAAGCGCAGCCGGTCGCGCGGCGCGGTGGCCATGTCGACCAGCACCATCGAGTGGCTGCGGCTGCCGGGCTCCGGGCTGGTGCGGGCCAGCACGGTGACGGCCTCGGCACGGGCCAGGTTGTTGATGATCTCCTTGTGGCCGTCGAGGACGAGGTGGTCCTGCCGCAGGGTGCCGCGGAAGGCGGTGTTCGAGACGTCGTTGCCGGTGGACATGTCGGTGTAGGCGGCGGCGATCCGGCCGTTGCGGCACAGGACGTCCGCGAGCCACCGCTGCTGCTGGTCACCGCCCTGGGCCCACACGTTGACCGCGCCGACCAGGTTGCTGGCGCCGTGGCCGAGGCCGAGCGCCGCGTCGCGGCGGAACAGCGGGCGCAGCACCCGGGCCAGCCGGTCGGCCCGGTCGAGCCGGCCGCCGAGCCGCCGCGGCACGAACTCGGCGCCGAGCCCGTAGGCGTCCAGGACGCGCTCACCGGCCGGGAGCAGGTCGCCGCGCTCGTCGGCGGCCACGAAGGCGGCGAAGCCCAGCGGGTTGTCCTGGTACTCGGGGTCGCCGAACAGGGCCTCCAGCGGTGCCGGGTTGCCGAGGTCGGCGTAGCAGTCGGGGGTGGTGGCCGTGGTCATCGGCTGCTTCCCTTCACCAGGGGGTAGGACAGCAGGGACGGGAGGAGGCCGCTGCGTTGCTGCTCCTCCAGGAAGGGCACCAGGCGCTCCAGCAGGTCGTCGCCGGCCACCGGGCGCCGCGGGCCGAGGCCGAGCCGGGTCAGCACCCGGGCCAGCGCCGCCTCCAGCCAGAGCCCGTCGGCCCACAGGCCGCCCTGGTGCTCGGGTGCCTCGTGGTTGCGCAGCCAGAGCTGGACGGCGGCCGCGGCCGCGTACAGCAGGGCGTACCGCTCGGCCAGGTCGAAGGCCGCGCGCGGCGCCTCGACCGGGACCGGCCGGTGGGCGGCCAGTTCGACCGCCAGGCCGTCGACCGCGGCCAGCAGTGCCTCGGCCCGCCGGCCGAGCGAGGCCGGGACGGCGCCGTGCGCGGCCAGCCGGCCGAGTTCGGCCACCGCGGCGGGCAGCGCCTGCAGCACGCTGGAGCCGCCGCGCGGGAGCAGGCTGAGCCGCTCGCGGTCGAGCGGGGCCTGCGGCGCGGCCAGGTCGGTGGCCTCGGCCAGCCCGGCGGCGTCCACCGTCCGCTTGCGCAACTGGCGGGCCAGCAGGGGGAAGTGGTTGATCAGCGCGTGCAGGTTGACCAGCGCGTTGCCGTCGAAGATGCCGACGATCCGGTGGTCGCGCTGGACCTTCTGGAAGCGGCCGTGCTGGTAGGTCTCGCCGACCAGCAGCGAGCGCGATCCGAGCACGGTCCCGAGCCGGTCGATCACCTGGTCGACCAGGGTCGGTACCAGGTACTTGGTGACGGCCGAGGAGACGGCCAGCTCGCCGGGCAGCGCGTGGATGCTGCGGACGGCCACCGTGCTCACCGCCTCGGCGAGCAGCACGTCCGCGTACGACTGCGCCAGCAGCCTGCGGGTCTGCGGGAGTTCGGCCAGCAGCCGGCCGTAGGCCCGCCGCTCCAGGGCGTAGCCGGCGGCCAGCGTGAGCGCGTTGTCGGCGGCGCCGAGCGACAGCGCGGCGCACATCGTGCGGGTCAGCTGGAGGCTCTTGAGGACGATCTCGGCGCCGTCGCCCTCGCCGCCGACCAGCGCGTCGGCCGGCACCCGGGCGTCGGTGAAGGCCACCCCGCTGATGTCGGCGCCGCGGATGCCGTGCAGCTTCACGGCCGGCAGCGGCCGGTAGCCGGGCGGCGCGACGGCGGACTTGTCGATCATCAGCAGGCTGAAGCCGCGCGCGTCGCCGGCCTCGCCGGTACGGGCCAGCAGGCAGACCGCCCGGCCGCGGTTGGCGTTGTTGATGAGCCACTTCTCGCCGCTCACCCGGTAACCGTCCCCGGTCGGCACGGCGACGACCTCGCCGGCCAGCAGGTCGCTGCCGTGGTCGCGCTCGGTCAGGCCCCAGGAGACCACCGTCCCGTCGAGCACCTGGGCGGCCAGCCGCTCGGCCTGCTCCCGGCTGCCGCCGACCCAGACCGACACCGCGCCCAGGAAGGTCTTGCCGTGCGCGATGGCGACGGTGAGGTCCCGGCGGGCGACCGCGCGCATCAGCTGCAGGACGTGCTCGTAACTCTCCAGCGCCCCGCCGTACTCGGCCGGGACGTAGTGCCGGGGCAGCCCCAGCAGGTCCAGCTCCCGGCAGATCTCGACCGGGAACTCCTCCCGGTCGTCCAGCGCGCCGCAGCGCGCGTAGGAGAACAGCCGTCCGCCGTCCTCGGGGTCGCCGAGGGCGCGGTCCAGCTCGCCGGCGATCCGGCGGGAGGGGTGGGTGGCGGCGTGGGTCATCGCGCACCGGCCGCGCTGCGGTAGCGGGCGGCGGTGGCCGGGTCGAGGTCCTCGACCACCGGCTCCAGCGCTCCGGTCATGAACAGCTCGCGCATGAGCGAGCGCTGCACCTTGCCGCTGGTGGTCTTGCGGACCTGGCCGGGCCGCAGCAGCACCAGGTTGGGGATCCGCACGCCGACCCGCTCGGCGAGCCGGCCGCGCAGCTGCCGGGCGAACTCGGCCAGCTCCTCGGGGGCGCCGGGGCGGCGGCGGACCTCGTGCATCACCACGATCTGCTCACCGGTGCCCGGCACCGTGCAGACGCTGCCGCTGAGCCCGTTGAACGCCTCGTCCAGTTCGGCGAGTTCGCGCTCGATGTCGTGCGGGTAGAGGTTGCGGCCGTTGACGATCAGGACTTCCTTGATCCGCCCGGTGACGTACAGCCGGCCCTCGTGCAGGGCGCCGGTGTCGCCGGTGCGCAGGTAGCCCGCCGCGCCCTCCGCCGTGACGGCGCGGAAGGTCGTCGCGGTGGCCTCGGGGTTGCGCCAGTAGCCGGCGGCCACGCTGTCGCCGCGGATCCAGATCTCACCGATCCCGCCGTCCGGGAGGGTGGCGGCGGTGGCCGGGTCGACGATCCGCACGTCGAGGTCGTGGACGGTGCCGCTGCTCACCAGCAGCGGGCCGTCGCCGCCCGGGGCGACCGGACGCAGCTCGTTGGCGGCGAGCGCCTCGGCGTCGACGGCCGTCAGGGCCGGGGTCTCGCCGCGCGGCGTGCCGGAGACCAGCAGAGTGGTCTCGGCCATGCCGTAGCAGGGGTTGAACTGGTCGAGCCGGAAGCCCGCCGGGGCGAACCGCTCGACGAACCGGCGCAGGGTGGCGGCGCTGACCGGCTCCGCGCCGTTGCCCGCGCTGACCAGGCTGCCCAGGTCCAGTCCGGCCAGCTGGGCGTCGGTCACCCGGCGGGCGCACAGGTCGTAGGCGAAGTTCGGGGCCGACGTGTGGGTGGCGCGCCGGCTGCTGATCAGCTCCAGCCACAGGTGCGGGCGGCGCAGGAAGGCCATCGGGGCGAGCTGGTAGCCGAGGGCGCCGACGTACAGCGGTGCGATCAGGGCGCCGATCAGGCCCATGTCGTGGTGCTGGGGCAGCCAGCAGGCGCCGCGGCTGTCGTACTCCAGCGCGAAGGCCCGCGCGATCAGGCCGATGTTGTGGCGCAGCGAGCGCTGGGTGACCATCACGCCCTTGGGCGCGCTGGTCGAGCCCGACGTGTACTGGATGAACACCAGGTCGTCGTCGGCGGTCGGCGGCACCTGCCAGTCGGGGGCGGGCGCCAGGTCCAGCAGGTCGGTGGCCACGCAGGGCAGCTCGGTGACACCGGCCTGCTCCAGCATGGCGACGGCCGTGCCGTGGTTGGCCGAGTCGGTCAGCACCAGGCGGATGTCGGCGTCCCGCACGATGCCGTCGACGCGGGAGCTGTGGCCGCGCTGGGTGCTGGGCTGGGGCGCCGGAACGGCCACCACGCCCGCGTACAGGCAGCCGGCCAGCGCGGTCACGAACTCGGGTCCGGCCCCGTACAGCAGCATCACGCGCTCGCCGACGGCGCACCGCTCGCGCAGCCAGGAGGCGACCGAGCGGGCCGCGCGGTCGAGGTCACCGAAGCTCAGCGGCTGCTCCGACCAGCCGTCGGAGGCGGCCTCGACGAAGACCAGGGCGGTGCGGTCGGGGGTTTCGCGGCCGTGCCGCTCCAGTCGGGTCACCAGGTGATCGGCCATCAGCACGGCCTCTTTTCGGTCAGGGGTGGACGGTGGCGGGGCGGGACGCCGGCGCCCGCGGGGACGGCGACGGGCGGGCGCGGCGCGGGCGGGGCGGGGCGGGGCGGGGTTCAGGCGCGACCGGTGCCGAGCACCTGGCGCAGCCGCAGGTCGGACTGCAGGTGCCCGGCGATGTGGGCGAGCAGCTGCTTCTCCTGGGCCTGGAGGTAGAAGTGGTCGCCGGGGAAGATCCGCAGCTCGAAGCCGGCGCTGGTGGTGTCCGACCAGGCGGCGACGTTGTCGGGCGCGCACTCGGCGTCCCGGGCCCCCACGTAGGCGACGACCGGCACCCGGTGGCGTCCGGCCGCGGGGTCGGGCCGGTAGGCGGCCGACAGCCGGTAGTCGGCCCGGATGCTGGGGAGCACCAGCTCCAGGAGGCCCGGGTCCATGTCGGCCAGCGAGCTGTGGCCGAGCTGGCGCAGCTCGGCCAGGAAGTCGGCGTCGTCCGCGGCCGCCGACTCCTCGCGCTCACGGCGGTGCGGGGCCTCGGAGCCGGAGACGAACAGCCGCACCGGGCGCACGCCGTGCTCGGCGCCGAGCCGCAGCGTCACCTCGTGCGCGACCACGGAGCCCATGCTGTGGCCGAACAGGGCCAGCGGCACTCCGTCGGCGGTCAGAACGGCCAGGGCGGCGGCGATCTCGTCCGCCATCGCGTGGACGGAGGGCGCGTAGGGGTCGCCGAGGCGGTCCTGCCGGCCCGGGTAGCAGGCCGACAGCACCTCGATGTCCTCGGGCAGTTCGCGGGCCCAGGACCAGTAGGCGGTGGGTGCTCCGCCGGCGTGCGGGAAGCAGACCAGCCGCAGCCGCGGGGCCGGAGCCGTGTGGTAGGTGCGGAACCACAGCGCCACGGAGTCGGTCATGAGCGTCCTTCGGGGGAGGGGTGCGGCCATGGAGATGCCGATCTATCAGCACCGCCACGGTGCCGCCCGCTCCTATACCGCGCCCATATCGGGCGGTCGGCCGCGCAAGTCCGCCGCCCCCGCCCGGTCCGCTACAGCAGCGCGTAGAGGGCCGAGGCGTCGTCGTGCGCCTTGCCGCGCGGCCACCGCTCGCAGGCCGCGTCCGACCGCTCGACCGCCCGCACCTGGGCGATCAGCTCGCCCGGCCCCGACTCGGCGAGCAGTCGCAGGGCGTCCGCCCAGCTGCCCAGTCCGAAGCGCTCGGTGTAGCGCGAGGCGCCGTCGCTCAGCGCGGCCACCGCGTGCAGCCGCTCCAGCTCGACGAAGCCGGTCTCGGCGTGCTGCGCGGCCTTGGGGCTGGCGGCGGCGATCCACGGGCCGGTGCCGGAGTTCCGGGCGGCCCGGACGGCCAGCGCGTACTCCAGGTGCAGCGCGGCGCGCTCGGTGGAGCCGGGCACCGTCGACCAGACCTGGCGGCGCACCTCCTCACCGGCGGGGAAGCGCTGGTTGTCGCCGATCACCTTGAGCGGCCCGTCCTTGTACTGCAGCACCAGCAGCGAGTCCCCGAGCACCAGGTACTCCAGCGCACTGCCGTGCCGCCGGGCGGCGACCACCATGGCGGCGGGCGTGTTGGGGTGGGCGAGGTCGCAGCGGCCCCCGTGCAGCGCCGCCGTCTCCACGATGGCGTCGGCCAGGCACTCGGCGATCGAGCGGTCCGCCCGGTCGGTCAGCCGGGCCAGCAGGTGCACCCCCAACCGCCGTACGTACCAGGGGGTGCCGTGCCGGCACCCCGACTCCAGCCCGGTCGGCGAGCTCGCGCCGTCGAGCAGTACGAGCGCCTCCGGCGAGGCCGCCGCGAAGTCCTCACTCTCGCGGTCCGGCCGCCGTGCTTCCCCTGCCAGCTGTACCTGCATCCCGACAGTGTGGACGCCGGGTGGGGCGCGCGCCCAGACCCGTGCACGCGGTGCGCGCCGCCGGCGCCGGACCGTCCGGTGGCAGCGGGGGTAATTCGGCCATACCGTCGGATATCGAGTGGACAATTCGGCCAATCAGGGCCTGTCAGGTTTCGCGGTCTCCTTCGAGGGGCCGGGCCGCACGGGACTGACGAGGACGAGGAGCGACGGATGTTCTGGCAGTTCATCGTGCTGGTGGCCGCGTCGATCGGCTTTCCGACCGCGGCCCTGCTGTTCCTGATCGGCGGCCCCCGCTTCCCCGACGAGGAGCGCGACCGGCGCTGACCCCGCCCGCCGCGCCGCTCAGCGGGCCGGGCCGCCCAGGGCCCGCTCCAGCGGCGCGGCCAGGGCCAGCAGCGACTCGTCCGCACCGGCCGCGCCGACCACCTGGAGCCCGAGCGGCAGGCCGTCCGCGCTCACCCCGGCGGGCAGGCTGACGGCGGGCAGCCCGGCGTAACTCCACGGCAGGGACATCACCGCGTCCCCGGTGCTGCCCAGCCCGGACGGGGCCGGCCCGGTGGCGGAGGGCGCGACCACCAGGTCCACCCCCGCGGCCGCCCAGGCCTCGGCGAGCCGGGCGCGGACGTGCTCGCGGACGCCGAGCGCCGTCTCGTGGTCCTCCGGCCGGACGGCCTGGCCGTGCCGGATGCCGGCCGCCGTCTCCGGCCGGTAGAGGCCGCCGAACCGGGCGAACCAGTCGGCGTGGCCGCGGGCCTGCTCGAAGCGGTTGATCGTCCGCACCTGCCGCACCAGCCACGCGAAGTCGGGCAGCAACTCGATCTCGCGCACCGTCGACCCCGCGGCGGCCAGCCGGTCCAGCTGCGCCCGGAAGGCCGCCAGCGCCGCCGGTCCGGCCTGCTCCAGGTACGGCCCGGCGGGCACCCCGAGGACGGGCGGGCCGAGGACGGGCGGGCCGTCGCCGGGCGGACCGCCCTGCCGCTCGCCCCGCCAGTCGTCGCAGAGCAGCGGCGCCGCCAGGGCCGCCCCGGCGAGGTCGGCGGTGAACAGGCCGACGGTGTCGAAGCTCGGCGCGTTGGGGATCACCCCGTCGAGCGGGATCCGCCCGTACGTCGGCCGGAAGCCCACCACTCCGCAGTAGGCGGCGGGCCGGACCACCGAGCCGATCGTCTGGGTGCCGATCGCCAGCGGCACCAGCCCGGCCGCGACCGCCGCCGCCGAGCCGCTGCTGGAGCCGCCCGGCGTGTGCCCGGGGTGGTGCGGGTTCCGGGTCGGGCCCGGAGCGCTGCCGGCGAACTCGGCAGTCACCGTCTTGCCCGCCACCAGCGCGCCCGCGGCCCGCAGCCGGTCCACCACGGCGGCCTGCGGACCGGCCAGCACGCCCGGCGGCAGCGCCGATCCGGCGTGCGTGGGCAGGCCGTCGACGTGGACGATGTCCTTGATCCCGACCGCCACCCCGTACAGCGGCGGGGCGGTGGCCGGATCGGGGTGGCGGGCGGCCAGCGCGCGGGCCTCGGCGTGCAGCCGCTCCGGCCGGCCGGCCTCGGGCACGAAGGTGTGCAGCAGCGGGTCCAGCCGCTCGATCCGGCCGCAGAGCCGGTCGACCCGCCCGGCGAGGTCGGCGTCACCGCCCCGCGACCGCGCGACCTCGTCGGCCAGCGACCGCGGACGGACCAGGGACTTCTCCATGCCGACCACGCTAGGGCCCGCCCGGCGGTTCGCGCCGCATCAGCGCGCGGCCGGAGCCGCCGGACGCGCCACGGGCGGCCGCCGCCGGGCTACGGGTGTTCGGTCGCCAGGTACGGGGTCTCGCGCAGGAAGTACGCGCCGCAGGTGTGGCAGCAGAGTTCGGGCGTCTTGCCCCAGTCCGCCGGATCCCGCAGCTGCGCCCCCTCGTCCAGCTCCCGGCCGCACATGGCGACGGCTTCGGAGCCGCGGACCATGTGCCAGAGCCTCACCCCGGCGGACGGACCGCCGTCACCGTACTCGGCGCGCATCTGGTGCATCATTCCCCCATCGTCCGGCGGCCCTCCGGCCCCGGCAACCGGGGGCCGACGGCGCCGCCCGCCCCCGGCCGTACCCGGTCAGACCAGGCTGCCGTGCAGCCGCAGCCGGGCGATGCCGCCGTCGGGGAAGACGTCGAGCCGGACGTGGGTGGCGGGCCGGGGCGCGTCCAGCACCAGACGGTGGACGGCGTCGGGCTGGAGCCGGGTGCGGGGCACCAGCTCGAACCACTCCTGCGGGTCGGCGGCCCGCTCGTCCCGTCCGTGGAGCGCGGCCCAGCCGGCCGCGTTGCCGACGTAGTAGCCGGTGTCGATCTCCACCGCGCGGATCGCGCCGCGCCCGGCGAGGCGCAGCAGGACCCAGTCGTGGCCGGCGTCCCGGCGCCGGCGGTTCTCCCAGCCGTCGCCCATCGCCCGGGACCGGCCGGGCAGCGCGAGGTTGGCCGGGGGCGAGAAGAAGCGGTCGGAGGCGTCCTCGACCGCACCGCCGTGCTCGATCGCGGCCAGGTCGAAGGTGCCGAGCGCGGCCAGCCAGGCGGTGTCCGGCCGGGCCTCGCCGTGCACCCGCAGCCGGGCGATGCCGCCGTCGGGGTACTGGCTGAGCCGCAGGTGAGTGAAGCGGCGGCCGTCCTCGACGGCGAAGCCGTTGGCGGCGTGGCCGCGCACCGGCGAGGCGGGCACCAGCGGGTGCCAGACGGTGGAGTCGGCGAGCAGCTCCTCCGGGCCCGGGGTGCCGGGGAGTTCGGCGCCCTCCAGGGCGATCCGCTGCGGGTAGTTGCCGCGGAAGTGCGCGGTGTCGACGATCACGCCGTGCACGACCCCCGGCACTCCCAGGCGGATCAGCGCCCAGTCGTGGTCCTCGGCGGTCGGGTGCGGACGGTCGGTGCCGGCGCCGCGGCGGCGGCGGGTCTCCCAGCCGTCCATGATCTGGCCCTTGTTGCCGAAGGTGTGCGGGCGGAACTCGGCGGGCTCGGGCAGCAGCAGGTTCTCCCGCTCGGCGAAGAGCTCGTCGTTGGCGGCGATCACGGCGCCGCCGAGCCGGCGGTCGGCCAGGTCGGTGAGGGCGGTGAAGGCGAAGCTGCCGGAGCGGTAGTCGGCGTAGGGGTTGCCGCCCGCGTAGGGCAGCGCGTCGGCGGTCTCGGGGGCGGCGGTCTCGGGGGCGGTCGCGTCGGTGGTCATGCCTCCACGGTCACCCCGGCACACCCGTCAGGTCCATCACAAAGATCTGACCAGAACGTTCAGCCGGACTGAACGTCCCGGGCGGCCCCGGCCAGGGCGGCGAGCACCCGACGCAGCGGCGGCGTCCCCTCCGTCCCCGCGCGGACCGCGGCGACCACCCGGCGGGTCGGCAGGTCGGCGGGCAGCGCCCGGACCACCGCCCCGCCGACCCGCCCCGCCGAGGCCAGCCGGGGCACCAGCGCCACCCCGAGTCCGGCCGCGACCATCGCCAGGATCGCCGACCAGTCCGCGGCGGTGTGCGCGCGCTCGGGCACGAACCCGGCGTCCGCGCACGCCGTCAGGGTGATCTCCCGCCAGGGGCCGGCGGCGCCGTAGATCCACGGCTCGTCGGCGAGGTCCGCGAGCCGCAGGTCCGGGGCGTCGGCCCTCGGGTGCCCGGGCGGCAGCGCCACGTCCAGCGGGTCGCTGAGCAGGACGGACTCGACGAAGCGGGGATCGCCGCCGGCCGGCCGCACCGCGAGCGAGAGCGCCAGGTCGACGTCCCCCGCCGCCAGCAGCCCGTAGGCCCCGGCCGCCTCCGTCTCCACCACCCGCACCGCCAGCCGCGGCGCGTCCGCCCGCAGCCGGGCGATCGCCGGGACGAGCAGCCCGCCGATCGCGGTGGCGAAGGCGCCCACCCGCACCTCACCCGCCTCGCCGTGCAGGTACCCCGCCAGCTCCGCCTCGGCCCGCTCCAGCTGCCCGAACACCACCTCGGCGTGGCGCAGCACCAGCCGCGCCGCACTGGTCAGCCGGACCCGCCGCCCGTACGGCTCCAGCATCGGCGCGCCCACCTGCCTGGCCAGCGCCGACACCTGCTGCGAGACCGCCGACGGCGAGAGCCGCAGCCGCTCCGCCGCGGCCGTCACCGTCCCGCACTCACCGACCGCCCACAGCACCCGCAGCCGCCGCAGATCCCACTCACCCACCGCACCCATCGCGCCAGCGTAGTTCCGCCCCGGCCGCCCCGGAGGGCGCGCCCGGGCCGGCGCCGGGCGGGGTGTCCGCCGCGGTCAGCAGGCCCGCAGCAGGGCGTCGTCCTGCCACTTGAGGATCTTGTCGAAGCTGACGATCGCGCCGCGCAGGGGGTGGTTGCGGAGCTGGACGTGGTCGGTCAGGGCGTGGATCAGGAAGAGGCCGCGGCCGGACTCGGCGGTGAGGTCGGGGAGGGTGTCCAGGTCGACCGGGCGCAGGGTGGGGGCGGGGGCCCCGGCGTGGCAGGGGGGCAGCACGTGGGTGTCGTAGGGGCGGTCGTCGCGGCGGGGGCGGCGGGTGGTCAGGACCGGGCCGGGGACGCTGGCGCGGCCGCGCCGGGGGCGGCGGGCGCCCCGGCCGGTCGCGGCCGGACGGGCCGGCGGGGCGGCCGGCCGGCGCGGCGGGAACGGGGCGGGGGCGGCGGTCGCGGCGAGGCCGGGGCCGGAGTCCGTGACCTCGATCCGCAGGAGGTCCCCGCTGATCGACGCGGTGACCTGGAAGCCGTCGTCCGAGCGGCCGCAGGCGCCGTGCTCCACGGCGTTGGCGCAGGCCTCGCTGAGGGCGACCCCGAGGTCGTCGGCGATCTGCGGGTCGACGCCCGCCGTCGCCATGGCACCGAGCAGGATGCGCCGGGCCAGCGGAACGCTGGCCGGGTCGCGCTTGAGGTGCAGAGTCCACCAGATGTCCACGGGAGGTCCCTCCTGGCTGCGGCTCCACATACAACTAGGTATCTCCGGGCGATCATGCGGTGAACCGTGCAGGGGGTCGGCTACCGCCCGTTCGGCGGATGGACTGGGGCCGGGGTGTGTGCCGAGCGGCGCACACCGGGGTCCGCACGCCGGGCCGAACGGGGCATTCGTAGGGATTTCCCACCCTGCCCTCGGCGGCGCGGGGGGCGATGAGATGATGGCCCGGCCATGACTGCCCTCGCCGCCGCCCCGCACCCGGGCGCCCCCGCACCGGACGCACCGGTGGGGGCCGCCGCCTGGGACCTGCGGCTTGCGCGGGCCGTCCCGTTCGCCCTGGTCTGCGCGCTGATCGCGGCCGCCGGGCACGCCCTGGCCGGCGGCGGGAACGTGGCCCTGCCCGCGCTCGCGACCGGCTTCGCGGCCGTCCTGGTGCTCGCGGTGGCCTTCGGCGGGCGGGAGCGCTCGCTCGGTGCCATCGCCGGCGCGCTCGGTGCGGGCCAGCTCGGGCTGCACTGCCTGTTCCACGCCTTCGGCGGGCACGCCACCGCGGCGGCCGGCGCGATGGCCGGGATGCACCACGGCGGCTCCGGCCCGCTGACGCTGCCCCAGGTGGCCGGCCGGCTGATCTGCAACGAGGCCAGTCCGGGCACGCTGGCCGGCCTGCCCGGCAGCCCGTCGGCCGAGCAGCTGGTCGCCGGCGCGGGGCTGGACCCGCGGGCGTTCGCCGTCGCGCCCTGGTGGCAGGACGGCCTGTTCGGGATGACGCCGTCGATGCTCGCGGGCCACCTGGCCGCCGCCCTGGCGGCCGGCTGGTGGCTGCGGCGCGGCGAGGCGGCGCTCTGGCGGCTGGTCAGGATCACCGCCACGGCCGCCCGGGAGCACTGGACCACCCCGCTGCGGACGGCGTTCGCGCTGGCCGCGGCGCTGCTGCGGGGCCTGCTCGGCACGCCCGCCGGTCCCGCCCGCCGCTCCGGCGCGCGGGCCGGGGACAGCCGGCCGCCGGCCCGTGCCGCACTGCGGCACAGCGTGGTGCGGCGCGGTCCCCCGTTCGGGGCCCTCGCGTACTGACCCGCCCCGACGGAGTGCCGGCAAGGCCCCGTACCGGGTCCGGGTGTACGCGGCGACCGCGCCGTACCCGCCGCACCCCCGCGGCGTGCGGCTCCCACTCGTCCCCACGCCGCGCGGCCCCGCCGAGGCACGGATCACCGTGTCCGGGAGCGGTCCTGCCGCCGAGCCTCCGAACGGAGACCCGAATCATGCGTTCCTTCCCCACCCGCCGTATCGCCGCCGTCGCCCTCACCGCCGCCGCGTCGGTCGTGGCGCTGGCCGGCCCCGCCTTCGCGCACGTGACCGTGAACCCGGGCAACGCCCAGCAGGGCGGCTACACCGCCGTGGACTTCCGGGTGCCGAACGAGAACGACAACGCGTCCACGGTGAAGCTGGAGGTCAACCTCCCGCTGGACCACCCGCTGGCCTCCGTCCGCACCCTGCCGATGCCGGGCTGGACCACGACCGTCGAGAAGTCCAAGCTCGACAAGCCGATCAAGGTGCACGGCAACGACGTCAACGAGGCCGTCTCCAAGATCACCTGGACCGCCGACGCGGGCACCAAGATCGCCCCCGGCCAGTTCCAGGAGTTCCGCGTCTCGATCGGCCCGCTGCCGACCGACACCGACAAGCTGGTCTTCAAGGCGCTGCAGAGCTACGACAACGGCGACGTCGTGCGCTGGATCGACGAGGCCAAGGACGGCCAGCCCGAGCCGGCCAAGCCCGCCCCCGTGCTGGCCCTCGACAAGGCCGCGGCCGGCGGCGAGCACGGCGCGACCGCCGCCCCCACGGCCACCGCCGACGGCCACGGGCACGGCGACGCGACCACCCAGGCCGCCGCCTCCTCGGACAAGGGCAGCGACTCCACCGCCCGCGTCCTCGCCGTGGTCGGCATCGTCGTCGGCCTGGTCGGCGCGGCGTTCGGCGTGCTCGGCCTGCGCCGCAAGAACGGCGGCTCCGCCTCCTGACCCCCGCACCGGCGGGGCCGCGCCCGTACCGCACCCGGGCCCGGGCGCGGCCCCGCCGGTGATCCACCGCGCACGATCGGATCCCCCATGTCCCGCACCCTCCGCACCGCCCGGCTGGCCGGCGCCGCCGCCGTCGCGCTCGCCGCGGCCCTCACCCTGACCGCCTGCGGCTCCGACGGCTCCACCGGCCCCGCCAAGGTCACCCAGCAGAAGGCCGACTCCCCGTACCAGGGCACCGTGCTCGGCAAGCACTTCGACAAGCCCGACCTCCAGCTGACCGACACCGCCGGCCAGCCCTTCGACCTGCGGCAGAAGACCAACGGCCGGAGCACCCTGCTGTTCTTCGGCTACACCAGCTGCCCGGACGTCTGCCCGACCACGATGGGCGACATCGGCGTGGCGATGACCAAGCTCTCCCCCGAGGAGCGCCAGAAGGTCGACATCGTCTTCGTCTCCACCGACCCCCAGCGCGACACCCCGCAGGTGCTGCGCACCTGGCTGGACTCGATGGGCAAGGACTTCATAGGCCTCACCGGGGACCTGGCCAAGGTGAAGGCCGCGGCCAAGTCCCTCGGCATCCTGATCGAGGACCCGGTGGTCAACGCGGACGGCACGGTCACCTCCACCCACGGCGCGCAGGTGCTGGCGTTCCTGCCCTCGGACGACAAGGCGCACGTCCTCTACCTCAGCGGCACCGAGGAGAAGACCTACGAGCACGACCTCCCGCTGCTCGCCCAGGGGGTCGCGGCATGAACGGCGCCGGCGGTCCGCGCGGGTTCCGGCGGACCGCGCTCGCGGGGGCGGTGCTGGCGACGGCACTGGGCGCCGGCGCCATCCTGGTCGCCTGCGGCGCGGGCGACGGCGAGGCCCGGGCCGACGGTCCGGCCCTGCTGAGCGTCGCCGACTCCTACATCCCGCTGCCCCCGGCGGGTGGGATGGCGGCCGGCTACCTCACCGTGCGCAACGACGGCGGCGAGGACCAGCTGGTCAAGGTCTCCAGCCCGGCCGCGCAGTCGGTCACCATGCACCGCTCCACCGCCTCCACCATGGAGCAGGTCGAGCGGCTGGACGTCCCCGCGCACGGCGCGTTGGAGCTCGCCCGGGGCGGCAACCACCTCATGATCATGGGATGGCGGAAGGCCCCCGCCCTCGGTGACGAGCTCGAACTCGACCTGACCTTCGCCCGGACCGGCACCGTCTCGGTCAAGGTGCCGGTCCGGGAACTCACCTACCGCCCCGGCCAGCAGTAAGGGATCCAGGAGATGCTGACGGCCGCGTTGCCGAACCCCACCACCCGCCGCCGGACCGTCGGGCTGCTGGGCCTGCTCGGCGCGGTGCTCGCGCTGCTGCTCGCCGGCGCCGGCCCCGCCTCCGCGCACGCCACCCTGCAGTCCACCGACCCCGCGCAGAACTCGGTCGTCGCGACCGCGCCGCAGGCGGTCACGCTGACCTTCAGCGAGTCGGTGTCGCTCTCCGGGGACTCGGTCCGGGTCCTCGACCCGGCCGGCAAGGCGGTCGACGGCGGCAACCCCGCGCACGCGGACGGCAAGGACAACACCGCCCGGGTCGGGCTGAACAGCGGCCTGGCCAACGGCACCTACACGGTGGCCTGGCGCGCGGTCTCCGAGGACTCGCACCCGATCGGCGGGGCGTTCACCTTCTCGATCGGCGCGCCCTCGGACACCTCCGTCTCCACCACCGCGCTGAGCGGCGCCGAGGCCGACGGCGTGGTCGCCGCGCTGTACGGCACCGGCCGGACCGTCGCCTACGGGGCGTTCGCGCTGCTCGTCGGCGCGGCCGCGTTCGTGCTGGCCTGCTGGCCGGCCGGGGCGGCGCAGCGCGCCGTGCAGCGGCTGCTGATGACCGGATGGGTGGCGCTGCTGGTCTCCACCGTCGCGGTGCTGATGCTGCGCGGCCCGTACGAGCGGGGTTCGGGCGTCGGGCAGGCCTTCGACCTGTCGCTGGTGCGCGCCACCCTCGACGAGCGGATCGGCACCGCGCTGGCCGCCCGGCTGCTGCTGCTCGCGGCGAGCGGGGTCTTCCTGTCGTTGCTGGTCGGCCAGCTCGGACAGCCCGCGCCGGCCGCCCGCCCGGAGGAGGCGGACGACGCGCGGGCGAACGGCGACGCACGGACCGCCGAGGAGGCGGAGGAGGCCGAGCTGCGGCAGCTGGAGCGGCGCGCCGCCGAGCGCCCGCAGCACGAGACCCGGCTGGGCCTCGGGGTGGCCGGACTGGTGCTGGCCATCGCCCTCTCGGCGACCTGGGTGGGCGCCGACCACGCCTCGGTCGGCATCCAGGTCTGGCTGGCACTGCCGCTCGGCATGCTGCACCTGATCGCGATGGCGCTCTGGCTCGGCGGCCTGGCCGCGATGGCGGTCGGGCTGCGGCACGGGATCGGCGCGGCGGCCGCCGAGCGGTTCTCCAAGGTCGCCTTCGGCTCGGTGGCGGTGCTCACCGCCACCGGGATCTACCAGTCCTGGCGCGGCCTCGGCAGCTGGAGCGCGCTGACCGACACCGAGTACGGGCGGCTGCTGCTGGTGAAGACCGGCTGCGTGGTCGCGATGCTCGGCGTCGCCTGGATCTCCCGGGCCTGGCTGGCCCGGCTGCGGGCCGCTCCGGCGGAGGCCGAGGCGGCCCGGCCGGTCGAGGCACCGGAGCCGGTCGCCGTCGCGGCCCACTCCGACGACCCGGTCCGGCAGGCCCAGCTGGACCGCCAGCGGGCCGCCCGGGCGAGCGCCGGCCGCGACCGCGGACTCACCCCGACCCGGGCCGGGCTGCGCCGCTCGGTGCTGATCGAATCGGTGGCGGCGGTGGCCGTGCTGGTGGTCACCACGATGCTGACCAACTCCCCGCCCGGCCGGGTGGCGAGCGAGATCGCGGCGGCCGGCACCGCCAACGGCGCCACCGCGCCCGCGCCGGGCGTGCCCGCCCCGCAGACGGTGCCCGGCCAGACCATGGAGCTCAAGCTCCCGTACGACACCAAGGGCCGGACGCCGAACGCCAAGGGCACCGCGACCGTCACCCTCAACCCGGCCCGGACCGGCCCCAACGAAGTCCACCTGAGCCTGGACGGGGCGGACGGCAAGCCGGTCGAGGTCCCCGAGGTGGAGCTCGCCTTCACCCTGCCGGACCGCGACCTCGGCCCGCTGCCGGTGCCGCTGACCGCCGAGGGCCCGGGCCGCTGGAGCGGTACCGCGCAGCTCCCGCTGGCCGGGAACTGGGTGGTGTCGGTGCAGGTCCGCTCCTCGGAGATCGACCAGACCACCGAGATCAAGCAGCTGAAGATCGGGTGAGCGCGATGGGCAGCACCACGGACACCGGCCGGCCGCCCGGCGGCGCGGAGCCCGGCCCGCGCGCCGGCGTCACCCGGCGGGCCCTGCTGGGCACCGCCGGGGCCGGGCTGGTGGCCGGTGCGAGCGCGGGCGCGGCCGGGGCGGTCGCCCTGGACCGGGCGCCCGCGGCCGTACCCGCCGCCGGGCCGAGCGGCGCGCTCGGCGCCGGACGGGTGCCGTTCCACGGCGAGCACCAGGCCGGCATCCTCGAACCGCAGCAGGCCCGGGTCCAGCTGGCCGCCTTCGACCTGGCCGCCGGCGTCGGCCGGGACGGGCTGCGGACGCTGCTGCGCGACTGGTCCCGGACGGCCGCGCTGCTGGCCGCCGGCGAGCCGGCCGACGCGTTCGAGAACCAGGTGGCGCTGGACGCCGGCCCCTGCTCGCTGACCGTCACCTTCGGCTTCGGCGCCACCCTGTTCGACCGGGCCGGACTGACCGACCGCCGCCCGGCGGCGCTGGAGCCGCTGCCCGCCTTCCCGGCGGACGCGCTGGACCCGGCCCGCGGTGACGGCGACCTCTTCGTCCAGATCGGCGCCGACGACGCGCTGGTCGCCGTGCACGCCCTGCGGGTGCTCCAGCGCCGGGCGGCCGGCACCGCGGCGCTGCGCTGGCAGGCGGCCGGCTTCGCCCGGACGCCCGGTGCCACCGCGCGGCCGATGACCGGGCGCAACCTGATGGGCCAGATCGACGGCACCAACAACCCCCGGCCCGGTGAGGACGGCTTCGCCGACAAGGTGTTCTGCACCGCCGGTGACGAGCGGAGCGCCTGGCTGAACGGCGGCTCGTACCTGGTGTTCCGGCGGATCCGGATGCTGCTGGACTCCTGGGAGGCACTGCCGGTGGACCGCCAGGAGCGGGTGATCGGCCGCCGCAAGACGGACGGCGCGCCGCTCTCCGCGCCCGCCTCCGCCGGCGAGACCACACCGGTGGACCTGACGGCGCAGAGGGCGGACGGCACGCTGGCCGTCCCCGCCGACGCGCACATCCGGGTCGCCGCACCGGCCGCCAACGGCGGGGCGGCGATGCTGCGGCGGGGCTTCTCCTACCACGACGGCCTGCTGGCCGACGGCTCGCCGGACGCCGGGCTGCTCTTCCTCGCGTTCCAGGCCGACCCGGGCCGGGGCTTCACCCCGGTGCAGCGCAAGCTCTCCCGGGGCGACGGCCTCTCCCGCTTCCTGCGGCACGAGGCGAGCGGGCTGTACGCCGTGCCGCCCGGCGCGCCGGAGGGCGGCTACGTGGGGCAGTCGCTGCTGGAGTAGCGGCCGGCCGGCGGCCGGGGCACCTCCCCGCGCCCGGCCCGGCCCCCCGCCCGGGATTCCCACGGACCGGAACGCGGCGGTGGGAGGCGGGCGAAGTGACTAAGGTGATCTGCTCGGTAACCCTTTCGCATGGAGGCGGCATGTCGGCCACCCGCTACACCTACCTCGGCCCGGCGGGCACCTTCACGGAGGCGGCCCTGCGCACCCTGCCGGAGGCGGCGACCCGGGAGCTGGTGCCGCTGGCCTCGGTGCCGCTGGTGCTGGACGCGGTGCGCGCGGGCGAGGCCTCGGGCGCGTTCGTGCCGATCGAGAACTCCGTCGAGGGCGCCGTCACCGCGACCAACGACGAACTGGCCGCCGGCACCCCGCTGATGATCTACCGGGAGGTGCTGCTGCCGATCTCCTTCGCGCTGCTGGTGCGGCCCGGCACCGAACTGGGCGACATCAAGACCGTCACCAGCCACCCCGTCGCCCAGCCGCAGGTGCGCCGCTGGCTGGCCGCCAACCTGCCGGACGCCCGCTGGGAGTCCTCGGCCTCCAACGCCGACGGCGCCCGGCTGGTCGCCGAGGAGCGGTTCGACGGCGCCTTCGCGGGCGAGTTCGCGGCGCCGATCTACGGCCTGGACCCGCTGGTCAAGGACATCGCCGACGCGCAGAACGCGACCACCCGCTTCATCCTGGTGGGCCGGCCGGGTCGGGTCTCCTCGCCGACCGGGGCGGACAAGACCTCGATGGTGGTCTGGCTGCCGGACGACCACCCGGGCGCGCTGCTGGAGCTGCTCCAGGAGTTCGCGGTGCGCGGGGTCAACCTGATGCGGATCGAGTCCCGCCCGACCGGTGAGGGGCTCGGCAGCTACTGCTTCCTGATCGACTGCGAGGGCCACCTCGCCGACCGCCGGGTGAGCGAGGCGCTGATGGGCCTCAAGCGGATCTGCCCGCAGGTGCGCTTCCTCGGCTCCTATCCGCGCGCCGACCGGCAGGTCACCAAGCACCGGCGGCCGGGCACCTCGGACGCCGACTTCGGCGCGGCGGCCGACTGGCTCTCCCGCTGCCTCGACGGGCGCGGCGACATCTGAGGCGCGCGGGGCCGCCGGGGCGGACGGGGCGACCGGGGTACCCGGCTCCGGGTGTCCCGGGCCTGCGGGGCGGCGCGGCCGGCTGCGGCATCCGGGTGACCCCGGCCGCCCGGACATTTGATCGCCGACTTTCGTTTTCCTGTTCTTTCTTGACTGTTTTCGACTGAACTCAGCCACCGGGGCAGGTGACCGCACCCGTCGTCCACAGGCTCCGCAGCGGCGGAACCGGCTGTCCACAGGCCCGGCGGCTGTCCACAGCCGAAAGTTATCCACAGACCTGGGGACGAGTCGACAAACCGGTATAGCCATCGGCCGTTTCGGTCGGAACACCGGTTAGCGGCGCAGAGATGACTAATCGGACCAGAGTCACCCGTGTGCCAGCAAATCACCCGTCTGAGTGCTTCAATTCCCTCACCCGGGAAGGTCAAATGAGGTTTGAAGCCTCAATTCCTAGGTTGCGGCCTCTCTCCCCACCCGTATCCCGGCCATCCACAGCCCACCCGATCCACCTGTGGATAACTCACCCCCCGGCGCTTGCCCACAGGAGTTATCCACAGGATGGGGCGAGTTATCCCCAGGGGAAATCCGCTACCGGTGGACGGGCCCCCGCCCGGTAGGCTTGGCTCCGTGATTGACCTTCGCCTGCTCCGTGAGGACCCTGACCGAGTGCGCGCCTCGCAGCGCGTCCGTGGCGAGGACGTCGACCTGGTCGACGCCCTCCTCTCCGCCGACGAACGGCGGCGGTCCTCGGGCAGTCGCTTCGACGAGCTCCGCAACGAGCAGAAGACGCTCGGCAAGCAGGTCGCCAAGGCCCAGGGCGAGGAGAAGACCGCCCTGCTGCAGCGCACCAAGGCGCTCGCCGAGGAGGTCAAGGCCGCCGACGCCGAACAGGGCGTGGCCAAGGAGGAGGCCGAGCGCCTGCTCCGCTCGCTGGCGAACCTCATCGACCCGGCCGCCCCGGTCGGCGGTGAGGAGGACTTCGTCACGCTGGAGGAGATCGGCACTCCGCGCGACTTCGCCGCCGAGGGCTTCGAGCCCCGTGACCACGTCGAGCTGGGGCAGATCCTCGGCGCGATCGACACCGAGCGCGGCGCCAAGGTCGCCGGCGCTCGGTCCTACTACCTGACCGGTGTCGGCGCGCTGCTGGAGCTCGCCCTGGTCAACATGGCGATCACCCAGGCCACCGCGGCCGGCTTCACCCCGATGATCACCCCGGCCCTGGTCCGCCCGGCCGCCATGGACGGCACCGGCTTCCTCGGCCAGGCCGCCGAGAACGTGTACTTCCTCGAAGAGGAGGAGCGCTACCTCGTCGGCACCAGCGAGGTCCCGCTCGCGGCGTACCACATGGACGAGATCATCGACGCGGACAAGCTGCCGCTGCGCTACGCCGGCTACTCGTCCTGCTTCCGCCGCGAGGCCGGCACCTACGGCAAGGACACCCGCGGCATCATCCGCGTCCACCAGTTCGAGAAGGTGGAGATGTTCGTCTTCACCACGCCCGAGGACGCCGAGCAGGAGCACCGCCGGCTGCTGCAGTGGGAGAAGGACTTCCTGAACGCCCTGGAGCTGCCCTACCGGGTGATCGACGTCGCCTCCGGCGACCTCGGCTCCTCGGCCGCGCGCAAGTTCGACATCGAGGCGTGGATCCCGACCCAGGGCAAGTACCGCGAGGTCACCTCGACCTCCAACACGACCGAGTACCAGTCGCGCCGGCTCTCCATCCGGATGCGCGAGGAGGGCAAGGTCCGCCCGCTGGCCACGCTGAACGGCACCCTGGTCGCCGTTCCGCGCACCATCGTGGCGATCCTGGAGAACCACCAGCAGGCCGACGGCTCGGTGGTGGTCCCGCAGGCGCTGCGGCCGTTCCTCGGCGGGCGTTCCGTCCTGCCCCCGGTCAAGTAACGCCCACCGCACCACCGCCCGAATGCAACTCCCGGGAGACGCACGGCCCATGAGCAGTACCAGCCCCAGCCCCGTCTCCCCCGGCGCCGGTGGCGACCTGCCCTTCCGGCTGGTCGCCACCGACCTCGACGGCACCCTGCTCACCAGCGAGGAGACCGTCTCCGCGCGCACCCGCACCGCGCTGGCCGCCGCCACCGGCGCCGGAGCGGTGCACATCGTCGTCACCGGCCGCTCGGCCGCCTGGGCCCGGCCGGTCTTCGACGAGATCGGCTACCGGGGCATAGCGGTCTGCGGCCAGGGCGCGCAGGTCTACGACGCGGGGGCGCACAAGCTGCTCACCTCGCTCACCCTGGACCGCAGGCTGGCCGCGCTGGCGATCGCCAAGATAGAGGCGGAGACCGGCCCGCTGGCCGTCGCCGCCAACCAGGACGGCCTGGAGGGCGAGGTCCTGGCCGGTCCCGGCTACGAACTCCTGATCGGCTCCGACCTGCCGGTGGTCCGGGTCGACAAGGGCGAGCTGCTCGCCGCCCCGCTCAGCAAGCTCTACATCCAGTGCCGCGGGCTCACCGACGACGCGCTCGCCGAGACCGCCCGCCGGGTCGCCGGCGACCTGGTCGGCGTGGTGATGTCCGGCGCCGGCATCGTCGAACTGCTCCCGCTGGGCCTCTCCAAGGCCACCGGCCTGGCCGTCGCCGCCCGCCGCCTGGGCCTGCGGGCCGCCGACACCATCGCCTTCGGCGACATGCCCAATGACGTGCCGATGTTCGGCTGGGCCGCGCACGGCGTCGCGATGGCCAACGCGCACCCGGAGCTGCTGGCGGTCGCCGACGAGGTCACCGTCGGCAACGACGAGGACGGCGTCGCCGTCGTCCTGGAGCGGCTCTACCCGCGGCACTGAGCACCGGCCGGGCCGCCCGACGGCACCCGGATGCTGACCGTGAAAGAAAGAGTTTGTATGCTCCGCTGAAGCTCCGCGTCTCCCGGTGCGGTGCTCCTGTGCGGTTGTCCCGGCCCACCCGGGCCGTGCCCGCCGGACACGTACAGGATTGCTGCTTCCGCCGCTGAGAGGTACGCGCATGTCAGGCCAGTGGGACGAGAGCACGTCGGGGGCGGAAGGCCGGCGGCGCGCCGCGAACGGCCCCCGCGGCACCGGCGCCGCACGCGCGGCCGGCACCCCGCGGACCGGCGGTTCACGCGGCGGCGCCGGCACCGACGGACCGGCGGACGACGCCCGGGTGCCCGCGCCCCGGCCCGGCGGCCGGGCGGAGGCCCGGCGGGCCGCCCAGGGCAAGGGCGGCGGCCGCGGCAAGGGCGACGGCGGGCGGTCCGAGGACGGGAAGGCCGACGGCACCGCGACGGGCGGCCGCGCGGCCGCGCGCAACAGCCGCAAGCCGAAACGGAACACCAAGAAGATCGTGGCCTGGTCGGTGGCCGGCGTCCTGGTGGCGCTGGCGGGTACCGGCGGCGCGATCTACTACAAGCTGAACGGCAACATCAAGTCCTTCGACGCGGACGCGATCGCCACCGACCGCCCGCCCGAGGCGGTCGCCGACGCCAACGGCAACAAGCCCGTCAACATCCTGCTGATCGGCTCCGACTCGCGGGCCGGCAAGAACAGCGACCTCGGCGGCGGCAACGAGGACGGTGCCCGCTCGGACACCACGATCCTGTTGCACGTCTACGCGGACCACAAGCACGCGGTGGGCATCTCGATCCCGCGCGACGCGCTGGTGACCATCCCGGCCTGCAAGCTGCCGAACGGCAAGTGGACCAAGGAGTCGCCGGGGCAGATGTTCAACTCGGCGTTCTCGGTGGGCAACAGCGAGGCCGGCAACCCGGCCTGCACCCAGAACACCGTGGAGAAGCTCACCGGCATCCGGGTCGACCACACCATCGAGGTGAACTTCGAGGGCTTCGCGGCGATGACCGAGGCCGTCGGCGGCGTCGACGTCTGCCTGCCGAACGACATCTACGAGGGGCACCTCAACCCCAACCTGGGCAAGAAGGGCAAGGTCGTCCTGCCCAAGGGGAAGCAGAAGCTCTCCGGCCAGAAGGCGCTGGACTACGTCCGGCTGCGGCACGGCATCGGCGACGAGTCCGACGTCGGCCGGATGAAGCGCCAGCAGGCCTTCCTGTCCTCGCTGATGGCCAAGGTCAAGGGCGAGGGCCTGAACCCGACCACGCTGCTGCCGCTGGCCGACGCGGCCACCAAGTCGATGACGGTCGACCCCGGGCTGGACTCGGCCAAGAAGCTGATGGACTTCGCGCTGTCGATGAAGAACATCGACCTGCACGACGTCAAGTTCCTGACCACGCCGTGGCGCTACAACGGCCCCCGGATCGACCTGGTCCACCCGGCCGTCGACAACCTCTGGAAGACCCTCCAGGCCGACCGCACCATCGACGGCGAGGACGCCACCGGCAAGCAGGAGGACGCGCCGCAGACCCCGGCCCCCGCCGAGACCACGCCGGCCGCGCCCTCGCCGACCGCCGTGGACGGCCCGCCGGTGAAGGTCGCGGTCTACAACGGCACCACCGTCACCGGGCTGGCCGCCAAGGCGGCCGAGACGCTCAAGACCAACAAGGTCACGGTCACCGGCACCACCACCGCCAAGAACACCAACAAGGCGACCACCACGGTGGAGTACGGCTCCGGGCAGAAGGCCAACGCGGAGCGGATCGCGGCGATGTTCCCGGGCGCCCAGCTGACGCCCACCTCGGCGGCCGGCATCAGCCTCGTCCTCGGCAAGGACTACGCCGCGGCCAACCCGGCCGCGACCGGCGCCACGCCCAACGTGCCGGCCCCGCTGCCCACCGAGGTGGTCAACGAGGCCCGCTCGGCCGACGACGACATCTGCAGCAACGTCTCCTACGGCTAGCCGCCGCGGACCCGCCGCCGGCCCCCGGACGCCCCAGGGCCGGCGGCGCGGCCGTCAGAGCGCGGCCCGGACCCAGCCGTCGACCAGCGCGGTGAGGTCCTGGTCGGCCTGGCCGTGCTCGACCACGTGGGTGCGGATGACGTCGCCGCCGCCGTGGCCGAAGAGGCCGCCGCGCTTGTCCGCCTCCAGCACCACCTCGACCCGCTGCGCGGTGGTGACGAAGCTGACCTCCAGCGAGTTGCAGACGTGCGCGTACTGCGGCGCGGCGGAGAACTCGATCTCCTGGTAGAACGGCAGCGTCTGGCCGGTGCCCCGGATGTGGCCGGCCTCCAGGTCGGCCGAGCGGAACCGGAAGCCGAGCTGCAGCAGCGAGTCCAGGATCCGGCGCTGCACCGCCAGCGGCTCGATCTCCAGCGGGTCGGAGTCGCCCTTGTCGAGCGCGCCCGCGATGTCGACCTCCGTCCGCACGCCGAGCTGCATGCCGTGCAGGTGCTGCCCGGCGACGACGGTGACCGGGGCCTCGAACGGCACCTGGACGGCGAACGGGATCGACCGGTTCTCGCCGGGCGCCAGCACCAGCGGCGCGGTGACGGAGAACCGCGCGAACGGGTAGAGGCCGGTGCTCTCCCCCTCCTCGTGCTCGATCTCCACCCGGGCGACCAGGGTCAGCGTGATCCCCCGGATGTCCGCCTCGACCGTCCCGCCGGTCAGCTCGACCGTTCCGTGCAGGGTGCCGCCGGGCTGCACGACCGGCGTGGTCAGGACGGTGTCGACGCCGGGACCGCCGACGCCCAGGGCACCGAGCAGCTTCTTGAACACCATGCGGGCGCTCTCCTCGAAATAGGGGTGGACCGAAGTCGTCGGGAGGAACGCCAGGACGGCCCGGACGGTTCCCCCGCGCAGGTGCGAGCCAGTTGTAGGATGACCGGGCAAGCGATTGTAGGATGACCGATGACCGCAGATCGACGCGCAGAGGGGAGCTCCGCCATGACCGCATCCGGCCACAGCGAGGACACCTTGCAGGCCGCCGGCCGGCGCTCCCTGGTGGACACCGCCATCGACCAGCTGCGCGAGCAGCTCGCCGCCGGCAGCTGGCCGGTCGGCTCGCGGATCCCCACCGAGCACGAGCTGGCCGAGCGGCTTCAGGTCGGACGGAACACCGTGCGGGAGGCCATCCGGGTGCTGGTGCACGCCGGGATGCTGGCCACCCGGCAGGGTGAGGGCACCTTCGTGCGCAGCACCAGCGACCCGGCCTCCGTCCTGCGGGGCGTGCAGCGCTCCGGCGTCCGGGACGTCCTGGAGGTCCGGGCGGCGCTGGAGGCCGAGGGCGCCCGGCTGGCGGCGCTGCGGCACACGCCCGAGGACATCGTCCGGATGCGGGCCGCGCTGGCCCGCGAGGCGGAGGTGATCGCGGCGCACCCGGAGCGGGCCGGCCGCGAGGCGACCGTCGAGCACGACCTGGAGTTCCACACCGCCGTGGTCGAGGCCGCGCACAACCCCGCGCTGACCGAGGTGTACCGCTACTTCGGCGCCTCGGTGCGGGAGTCGATGCGGACGGCCTTCGGGGACCACGAGATGCCCGAGGTGGTCGTGGCCACCCACGCGGCGCTGGTGGACGCGATCGAGAGCGGTGACCCGGACCGCGCCGAGGCCGCGTGTCGGACGCTGCTCGCCGAGCCGACCGCGGCCGTCGAGCAGCTCCTCGCCGCCATCGCGGCCCGGAAGTAGGCGGCACCCGCCGCCGCCCTCCCGCGTCCGTCCCCCGTTTTCACGAAAGAGCAGCACGTCCCATGGCCGTCACCCGTGCCCAGCAGCCGGTCCTCGTTCCCGCCCCGCTCCCCGTCCGCACCCGGCTGGCCCACCCCGCCCTGCTGCTGACCGGCATCGTGCTGGTCGCCCTCAACATGCGGGCCTGCCTGGCGGCGATCTCGCCGATGGTCGGCGAGATCCAGCACACCTTCGGGCTCTCCGCGACGGCGAGCGGTCTGATCACCACCGTCCCGGTGCTCTTCCAGGGCGCCGGCGCCCCGCTCACCCCTCGGCTGACCAGGCGGTTCGGCACCGAGCGGGTGGTGCTGGGCGCGGTGCTGGTGCTCGGCGCGGGCGTGCTGCTGCGGGTGCTGCCCTCGGTGGCCGCGCTGTACGCCGGCTGCGTGGTGATCGGGGTCGCGATCGCGGTGCTGAACGTCTCGATGCCGGGCCTGGTCAAGCGCGAGTTCCCGGGCCGGGCGGCGACCATGACCGGCGTCTACTCGACCACCATGCTGGTCGGCGCCACCCTCGCGGCGGGCACCTCGGTGCCCCTGGAGCACGCCCTCGGCGGCGGCTGGCGGGCCTCGCTGGGCGCCTGGTCGCTGCTGGCCCTGATCGCCGCCGTCGCCTGGCTGCCGCAGGTGCTGCGCTCGCGCCAGGAGAAGGCGGCGGTGGCGGCAGCCCCCGCCGGCCGGCCGATCGAGGGGGTCTGGCGCTCGCCGCTGGCGTGGCAGATCAGCCTCTTCATGGGCATCTCGTCGCTGCTGGTCTACACCCTGGTGGCCTGGATGCCGACCATCCTGGCCGACCACGGGATGGACCGGAGCGAGGCCGGTCTGGTCTTCGCCTTCTCCAACCTGGTCCAGGTGGCCGGGGCCTTCCTGGTGCCGCTGATGGCCGGCCGGATGACCCGGCAGCGGACGCTGGCCGTGGTGATGGCCGTGCTGAACGCGGTCGGCATCACGGTCCTGCTGGTCTCGCCGGTGTCCGGGGCCTGGGTGTCGGCCACCATCCTGGGCATCGCCCAGGGCGGCTCGCTCGGCCTCGCCCTCGCCTTCATCGTGCTGCGCACCGACAGCGCGGCCGGTGCCGCCCAGCTGGGCGGCATGTCGCAGGCGGTCGGCTACCTGGTGGCCGCGGCCGGACCGGTCGGCGCCGGGGCCCTGCACCAGCTGACCGGCGGCTGGAACGTCCCGCTGCTGCTGATGCTGGTGCTGGCGGCGGTCGCCGCCGTGGCCGGCTGGGGCGCGGGCCGCGACCGGACGCTCTGAGGCCCGGTGCCGGCCGCGGGCCCGGTGCCGGCCGCGGGCCCGCCCCGCGGCCGGCCGGGCCCGCTACTCCTCGGCGGCCAGGGTCAGACCGGCCAGCTTCACCGAGGCGAGCAGCGTCGCCGCCACGGTGAGGACCAGCAGCAACGGGACGGCCACCCCGAGCGCGACGTCCGCGGTGATCGCGCCCTCGCCGGCCACCGCCTCGGCCACCGACAGCCCCCACTGCTGGACGCTGAGCGTCTTGGCGCCCTTCACGAAGTTGCCGATCAGGGACTCCCAGATCAGCGCGTAGACCAGCCCGGCCACCACGGCGTGCCGGGTGACGACGCCGAGCAGCAGGAACAGCGCGCTGTACGCGGCACCGGCCACCAGCGCGGCGACGGTGTAACCGAGCGCCAGGCCGTCCTCGGTGCCGTACAGCAGCAGGCCGGCCAGCAGGATCGGGACCGCAGAGAACACCCAGGTGGTGCCGACCGCCACCGCCAGCTTGGTGGTGATGATCTTCCAGCGGGGCAGCGGCTTGGCCAGCAGGTAGACGATCGAGCCGTCGTCGATCTCGGTGGCGATGGCGCCGGTGCCGACGACCAGGCCGAGGATCGGCAGCAGCGTGCCGAGGCCCAGCTGCCCGAGGATCTTGACGGTCAGGTCGTGCTTGTCCCCGCTGGAGCCGCTGGCGATCGCCGAGACGAGCAGCAGCAGGGCGGGGACCACCAGCAGCAGGATGCCGCGGCGGCGGCCCAGCAGGCCGCGCAGCGTCAGCCTGGCGACGGTCGGGTTCATGGTTGGTCGGCCTTCCTGGGGTCCGGTTCCGGGGGTGGGGCTACGCGGAGACGAGGTAGGAGAAGACGCTCTCCAGCGACTCGTCGGCCGGGGCGACGGTGTACAGCCGGACGCCGGCCTGCTGGGCGACCTTGGGCAGCAGGGTGGTGAAGCCCTGGAAGTTGACCGCCTGGATCCGCAGCCCGCCCGCCTCGCCCGCCGCCGCCCTGGTGTCCGGGCCCGGCACGTCCAGCTCGATGCCGGCCGTCGACGGGTCCGCGATCAGCGCGGCGGCCAGCCGGCGGTCGTCGCTGGAGCGGACCAGGTAGCGGTGCGGCCGGTCGGTCATCAGCCGGCGGATCCGGCGGAAGTCCCCGGAGGCGGCGTGCCGGCCGGCCACCACGACCTCGATGTGCCGGGCCAGCTGCTCGACCTCCTCCAGGATGTGCGAGGAGAAGAGCACCGTGCGGCCGTCGGCGCCGAACCGGCGGAGCAGCTCCATCAGCTGCAGCCGCTGGCGCGGGTCCATGCCGTTGAACGGCTCGTCGAGCAGCAGCACGGCGGGGTCGTGGACCAGCGCCGAGGCCATCTTGACGCGCTGCTTCATGCCCTTGGAGTACGTCCCGGTCTTCCGGTCCTGGGCGTACTCCATCTCCACCAGGGACAGCGCCCGCCGGGCCGCCGCGGCCGGGTCGGCGAGGCCGTGCAGCTCGGCATTGGCCAGCACGAACTCCCAACCGGTCAGGTAGTCGTACATCGACTCCCGCTCGGGGACCAGCCCGATCTGCCGGTACACCTGCTGGTTGCGCCAGATCGGCGCGCCGTCCAGGGTGACCGCTCCGGTGGAGGGGGCGAGGAAGCCGCTCATCATGTGGATGAGGGTCGACTTGCCCGCGCCGTTGGGCCCCAGCAGGCCGGTGACGCCGGGACCGATCGCCATGCTGACGTCGTTGACGGCGACCACGTTGCCGAACCAGCGGGAGACCTTGTCGATGGTGATGGTGGCCATGACGCCCTCTCAGATCCTGCGTTGTCAGATGTTGCGGTAGCGGCGCAGCAGCAGCGCGTACGAGCCGGCCACCATCGCGGCGGCGGTGGCGGCGAAGACCACCACGCCGAGGGCGCCGGGCGCGTGCAGCCGGTCCGGCCCGCTGCCGAGGTCGAAGAGCTGGTTCACCAGGCTCTCCACCAGCTCGTTCGGCGCGAGCAGGGCCGTCCACTGCGCGGAGTCCGGCAGGCCGGCCCGGCCTTCCGAGCTGATGCCGCTGACGACGCCGACCACGGCGGTGCTGATCGCCAGGTAGCCCATGATCGCGGCCACCCCGAAGCCGCGGCGCGGCGTGGTGGCGGCGATCACCAGCGCGACCGAGGTGGGCACCAGGGCGTACAGCACGGCGGTGACCAGGCCGTAGAGGACGTGCGCGGTGTTGTGCCCGAAGTCCAGCCCGCCGAGCAGCGCGCCGACGTAGAGCACCAGCAGCGGGGCCGTCATCAGCAGCAGCTGGGCGCAGGCCATCGCGGCGTACTTGGCCCGGACGTAGTCGGCCCGGGTGATCGGGCGGGAGAAGTACAGCGGGACGGTGTGGTGGCGGAGGTCCCGGGAGAGCAGCACGGGCGTCTGCGAGGCCAGGAAGATCGAGACCAGCAGGCCCACGATCCCCAGGTACTCCGGGTAGTCGACCGGCAGTTCGTCCTGGCGCTGGACGAGGGCGATCGCCACCATGATCGCGGCCGGCGCGGTGACCAGACCGAGCAGCAGCATCGGCAGCACCTTGGACCGGCCCGAGCGCCCGAGGCCGTACGCGGCGCGCAGGCTCTGGGTGAACAGCGAACGGGTGGCGTAGGCCCGGCCGAGCCGGGGGCCGGCGTAGCCGCGGTACCCGATGTCGTGGATGACGCCGGTGTCGAGCGACCTGGCCTCAGAGGGCAGTGCCATCTGCGGGACCTCCCTTGCTCTGCTGACCGCTGGTCTCCGTGAACAGCTCGGCGACCCGGTGGCGGCGCTGCTCCAGCCGGACCAGCCCGAGGCCGAGGTCCGCGACCGCGTCGCGGATGGTGTCGTAGGTGTCGTCGCCGGCCAGGCGCACCAGCAGGAGCCGCGCGCCCTCCGGCTCGACCGCGAGCCCGGCGGCGGTCAGCCGCTCGCGCACGGCGGCGCTCGCGTCGCGGGTGTGGTCGTCGGGGAAGTCCGTCACCTCGACCGCGAGGGTGGCCGTCACTCCGGTGAACGACGCGGTCGACGAGGAGCGCAGCAGCTTGCCCCCGTCGATGATGACCAGGTGGTCGCAGGTCCGCTCCAGCTCGCCGAGCAGGTGGGTGGTGACCAGCACCGAGATGCCGAAGTCGGTGTGCACCCGGCGGATCAGCGCCAGCATGTCGTCCCGGCCGACCGGGTCCAGCCCGTTGGTGGGCTCGTCCAGCAGCACCAGCTTCGGGTCGTGGACCAGCGCCTGGGCCAGCTTGACCCGCTGCTTCATGCCCGTCGAGTACCCGCCCATCGGCCGGTACCGCTCCTCGTACAGCCCGACGTGCCGCAGCGTGTCGGCCGTCCGCTCGCGGGCCGCGGCGGCCGGGAGCCCGGCCATCCGCGCCATGTGCACCACGAACTCCGTCGCCGAGACGTCCGGCGGCAGGCAGTCGTGCTCGGGCATGTAGCCGACCTGCTCACGGATCTGCCAGCCCTGGGTGGCGATGTCGAGGCCGAGGACCCGCCCCGTACCGGAGGTCGCCGGGGCCAGCCCGAGCAGGATCTTGATGAGTGTGGACTTGCCCGCGCCATTCGCCCCCACCAGGCCGACCACCCCGGGCTCCACCTCTACGGTGAGCTGATCGAGGGCGGTGACCCGGGGGAACCTCTTGGTGAGGCCGTCCGTCTTGATGACAGTGGACACGTCCCTCACCGTAGTGCGGCCGGACCGTCCGGGCCATGAGCTGGAATGACGACGCCCCGTGCTGCTGCGGTATGACATCCGCCCGATGATCCCCTAGGGGTTCCGGCCCGCCACCGCCCTTGTATTCTTTGCGAATTCCTAACACGGGGGCCGCCGGGGAGAGTGCCCGGCAGGGAGGGACGAGAGCACCATGTCGGATCGCGCGACCGCATTTGACCGGATGATGAACCCCTGGGCGTACGACGCCGACGGGAACCTGACCACCGCGGCCAGGCAGCAGGAGGGTGCCCGCACCCGGATCAACTCGGCGAACGCCCCCGGCGACGGCGGCACCGTCGGGGTCGACCCCGCGGCGCTGGACTCCGCCGCCAACTCGTCGGACCAGATCCACGGCCGGCTCAACGGGGACGGCCGGGCCGCCGACGACGAGACCGCCCAGGTGGCCACCTCGCTGGCCAACTGGAGCACCGGCAAGGCGGCCGCGCAGACCGCCGCCACCTGGGACCAGCAGATCGCCGCCCTGAACAGCACCATCGGCGAGCTCACCCAGGCCCTGCGGGACAGCGCCACGAACTACCGGAACAACGAAACCGCCGTCAAGCACGACATGAAGGGCTGAGGGGGCGGACGACATGGTCGACTTCCACGAACTGAGCACCGCCAAGCTGGACGTCCTCGGCACCGCCGCCACCGCCTGGGAGGACGTCGCCAAGAAGCTGAAGGCGATGGACGAGGACTGGGACAACACGGTCATCGCCAAGGTCAACTCCGCCAACTGGAGCGGCCCCACCGCCGACCAGGCCCGGCCCAAGCTCCAGCGGGCCAACGAGCAGCTGACCGCCGCCGTCACCGAGGCCACCGCGATCGGCTCGATCCTCAAGGACGCCGGGAACGACTTCCAGGCGGCCAAGGCCAAGCTGGACAAGGCCGTCGCGGACGCCCGCGGAGCCGGGCTGACCGTCACCGACGACGGCACCGTGAGCTGGCCGCCGGCCGACAACGCCACCCGGCACGACCCGGACGCCAGCCGCGCCTACAACGACGAGAACCGCACCAAGGCCGAAGCGGCCCGCAAGGCGATCGACGCGGCCGTCCAGGAGGCCACCGCCGCCGACGAGCGCGCCGCCTGGGCGCTGCGCTCGGACGCCTCCGCCGACGAGGTGAAGTCCTTCAACGCCAAGGCCGTCGGCGGCGGACCGGAGGCGGACGGCATCCGGGCCGCCCAGCTCGCCGGCAAGGGCGGGAAGATCTCGGACACCGAACTCACCGAGCTCAACTCGCTGCTGGCCGCCAACGCGAACGACCCGAAGTTCTCCACCCGCTTCTACCAGGACCTCGGCCCGAAGGGGACGCTGCAGGCCTGGAACAGCATGGTCGGCGACGAGCAGCAGTTCAACGGCGCCAGCGACGCCCGGTGGAAGCAGTACCAGGAGCTGCAGAAGAACCTCGGCCTCAACCTGGCCACCGCCACCCGCACCACCAACGAGCCCCACCTGTCCGACCAGTGGGCCGCCGACCTGCGCAAGGCCGGCTCCGAGACGATGTGGGACAAGCCGTACCGCCAGAGCGGCCTGGACTACTCGCCCTACGGCTACCAGGTGCTCTCCGGCATCCTGCGGACCGGCGACTACGACCCGCACTTCCTCAACCCGATCGCCGAGCACATCACCCAGCTGGACACCGACGACAAGTACTGGCCGGCCCCGGTGATGGGCCCGCGCAGCGACCGGCGCGGCTACAACCTCCTCGGCCAGGAGGGCGGTTCGGGCTGGGAGCCGACCACCGCCGTACTGGAGGCGCTCGGCCACAGCCCGGAGGCGGCCACCAAGTTCTTCCACGACCAGCCGACCGCGTACAACACCGACGGCTCGGTCAACCCGAACGGCAAGGTCAAGCCCTCGGACTACCTGACGTACTTCACGCACGACAAGGAGTACACGCCGGACACCGTCTCGCAGAAGAACGAACTGCGTCAGCAGGGCATGCGCAGCGGTCCGGACGCCCTCGGCCACGCCCTGGAGGCGGCCACCACCGGCCGGCCGTACGACGACCACTCGGGGGTCGCGCCCAAGCACACCGCCGACCAGGCCGAGGTCATGAACCGGGTCGTGCAGACCTTCGGCACCCACGGCAACGGCGGCGTGCTCGACGACCTCAAGGGCGAGGACGCCAAGTTCGCGCCGCTGCGGGACAGCCTCGGGCACATGACCGCCGACTACATGGGCGACACCCAGCGCGCGCTCTCCCCGCACAAGGACGACCTGCCGGTCAACGGCGCCCCGGCCGGGCTCAAGGAGGCGCCGGTCCGCGGCCTGCTCGACGCGCTCGGCCGCGACCCGGACGCGTACGGCGCCGTGGTCAACGCCAACCAGGCGTACTCGACCGCGGTGGTGCGCGGCCACATCGACAGCGGGCAGACCGACTTCGCCCGGCTGGAGTCGGAGATCGACTCCACCTCCCGGGCCGGCGGCGTCATCAGCGGCATCCTCAACGAGGCCCGGATCGACGAGGTCCACCAGGAGCACGCGTCCTCCGACAAGGAGTACAACGAGGCCCTGGAGAAGAACGCCGGGTACGCGCAGACGGCGTTCAGCACCACCATCGGCCTGGCCACCGAGCGGGTCCCGCTGGCGGGCGAGGCGGCCGACTTCCTCGTCGAGCAGATCACCGACAGCGTGGTGAAGGCCAACGAGCGCGACACCACCGAGGACGGCAACCAGGAGGGGCGCGACTTCGTCGCCGAGGGGCGCGAGGGCGCGGCGGTCGGGGCGAAGCAGGCCGTCATCGACGCCGCCAACGGCACCAAGCTCAGCCCGGAGGACATCCAGCGGCTGGCCGACAGCGCCGGGGACCGGGCCCTCGACGGCTACACCGACGGCTCCTCCGGCAGCCAGAGCTCCGGCGGCTGAGGGCCACCCCGCGCCGCGGCGGTCGCCGCGGCGGCGCGGGGCGACCGGTGGGCGGCGTGCCAGGCACGCCGCCCACCGGGTGGCGCCGGATCAGGCCAGCAGGTCGGACTGGAGCGTGACGACCTGCCGGAACGCGGGCGGCTGGACGCCCCGGGCGTTGGTCATCGTGATGACGCCGATGATGTCGCCGGCGCTCAGGTAGGCCAGGTACCCCGTAGTCCGGCCCTCCCCGGCCAGCGTCGTGCTCTCGCGGGTGGCGAGGTCGACGCCGGAGACGCTGTCCCAGCCGATGACGGAGGCGGGCCGCAGACCCGGCAGGTCCTTCGGCTCGCCGTCGCCGCGCAGGTCGGCGAAGACGTCCCAGGCCTCGACGGAGGAGCCGAAGCGGAGCAGCCGGATCTGGGTGCGGGTGCCGTCGGAGGCGGTCCACTCCCGGACGGTGGCGGCGCGGCAGACGTCGCGCAGCAGCAGGGCCCGCAGCTTCGCCGGCTCCTTCTGCTCGGCGGCCATCGCGTCACAGGCGACCCAGTCCGCCGGAGCCGTGCCGGCGGCCGGGGTCGGGGCGGCCGACCCGCCGGTGGCCGCCGGGGCGCTCGCGGTGGCACCGTCGGGCGCGGCGGGCGACGACCCGGCCGGGCTCGCGGTCGGTGCCGCGGTGGGGGTCGCGGTCGGGGTCGGGAAGACCGCCGGGGCCGACGAACCGCCGGCTTCCTTCGGGGCCGGCAGGAGCAGGTACCGCAGGTCGGCGGCGTGCCGGCTCTTGTTCTCACCGGGCGCCGCCTGGCCGGACGGCAGCGGCGGCAGGGCCAGCGCGGGGAAGGTGTAGCGGCCGTCGCCCCGGGTGGCCAGGCCCGGGATGTCGGTGCGCTCGGGCGCGGTGACGGCCAGCGCGGCGCCGGTACCGGCCAGCACGCAGACCAGGGCGGCCGCGCCCCAGCGCAGCGCCGCGTTGCGCCGGCGGGTGCGGCGGGCCGCGAGCTCCTCGGGGCTCGGCGGCGGGAGCGACGGCAGGGTCCCGGCCCCGGGGGCGACGGCCCAGGGGTCGGCCCCCGGGACCGCCTCGGCGGGCGGGCCGGCCGGAGCGGCGGGGGGCGCGAACGGTGCGGGGGGCGCCGGGGGCGCGTCGGCCCCGGCAGGGGCCGCGCTGTCGTGCGGGGTGGCGTGGTCGGTCATGCGGACGCTCCCGGGCTGGCGAGGCGGTCGAGCTGCTGGCTGAAGAGGGTGACGATCTTGTCCTTGGGCAGCGGTGCCGCACCCTCGGCGCTCATGATCACCAGGAGGTCGCCCTCGGCGGCCGAGCACTCCAGGTAGTCGATCGGCGCGGACGGCGGAGCGGGCATCAGGTAGCAGTGCGCCTCGGGGTGCCCGGGGATCCCGGGGCCGATCCGGAAGAGCCCGGTGTCGCCGGTGAAGACGGCCGTGTACTCGTTGGCCTTCTGCACCTCCTGCTGGTTGAACTGCCGCAGCCTCAGACCGATCACCAGGTCGTCCGTACCGGTCTTGTAGGTGCGCACCCCGGTGGCCTTGACGTGCAGGCCCTCCCAGTACTGGCGGAGCTTGTCCCGCTTCTCCTTGGGGATCTGCTGGAGGTCGCTGTCCATCTCGGCGGAGAGCTGGTCCGCCGACAGCTCGACGTCGTTGCCGTAGCCGCCGTCGTCCGGGCCGAGCGCATAGCCGGCCGGGACGGGCAGCAGCAGGTCGCGCAGCGAACCGAAGTGGTTGCCGTTGGCCTTGGCGCCGAAGGGGGTGGGCGTGGCGGTCGGGGCGGGCGCCGCCGCCGTCGGTGCGGCGGCGGCGCTGGCGGGCGCGGGGTCGTCGTACCGGGTCTCGATGACGCCGACGCCGATGACCACGCCGACCAGCGCGGCCGCCACGGTCGCGCCGGTGGCCCGGAGGAGCCGGCGACCGGTGGGCCCGGGCCGCTCCGGGCCGGCGGCGGCCGGCCCGGGCACGGGGGCCTGCTCGACCGGCCCGGGCGGCCCGAACGGCTCGAACGGCTCGACGGGGACCGGCGCGGGGTTCGCGGCCTCGGTCACGGTCACGGTGCTGTCGCTCATACCAGCCGCTCCCACTGCTGCTTGGCGATGTCCTTCACGACATCGGGGTTCACCGGCCGCGTGCCGAAGGCCTCGACCTTCATCACCAGCGTGCCGCGCTGCGCCAGCGCGGTGCCCAGGTAGTACTGCTCGGTGGACTCCGCCCAGTGCGAGGGCTCGCTGTCGACGTGGAAGCCGCCGTTCGCGTCGTCCGCGAACGGCTGGAGCCGGTAGGCGGCGGCGGCGTACTTCGCCGAGGCGGCGTGGTCGGGGGCGTACTGGATCAGCGAGACCCGGACCTTCAGGTCGTCCTTCTTCCAGTCCACCTCGACGGCGCGGCGGAACTCCGCGACGTTCAGGGCGCGGAAGACCTCCGCCGACCGGCCGGTGTGCTCGGCGAGCTCGCCGATGGTGATCCAGCTGGGCGTGTCGGGGAAGTCGGCCCAGGCCGTGCTGCCGGCCGGCGCCGTCACCAGCAGCTTCCGCAGGTCGCCGTCGACGGCCGGCGGCCTGGGCGCCGCTGCGGCGACGGCCGCCGGGTCCACCACCTCGGCCGGGTAGGACGGCCGGGCGACCTGGATCGGCGGCAACGGGGTCGGCGGACGGTTCGCCTGCACGGCGTAGCCGACGGCGCCGCCGAGCAGGGTGCCCAGCAGCAGTCCGCAGGTCAGCAGCAGCACCGGCCGGGGCCGGCGCGGACGGTGCGGCGGCAGGACGGCGGCGGTGGGCGCGAACCCGTCGGCGAAGACCACGGCGGGCGGCGCGGCGGGGGCGTCGAGCGCGGGTCCGTCGGCGGGGGCGACCGGTTCGGCGGGCGGCGCGGCGGGGGCGTCGGGCGCGGGTCCATCGGCCGGGGCAACCGGTTCGGCGGGCGGAGCGGCGGGGGCGGCCGGTTCGGCGGGCGCCTCGGGCGCGGGTCCGTCGGCGGGCGACGGCTCCACGGGACGGGTGGTCACGGAGTGGCTCCAGGAGGGGGAAAGGTGACGTCGGGCGTGGGCGGCGGAGCGGTTCAGCCGCCGGAGGAGAGCCGCTCGCGCTGGCGCTTCATCAGCTCGCTCAGCAGCGCCTTGTCCGGGGTCCCCTTCACCTCGACGTCGAGCGTGTACTGGACGTCGCCCTGGCTGGAGATGCCGGTCATCGAGCCGGTGTACGCCTGCTGCTTGGGCTTGCGGACGTAGCCGTGGGCGGCGGGATCGCCGTCGATCGCGATCGGGTCCAGCTTCATCGTGTAGCCCTGGACGAACTCGCTCGCCATCGCGGTCGAACCGAAGCGCATCAGGGTGACCGTCACCTCGGCCTTGCCGTCCGCCGTGCGGTACGTCCGGGCGGCGGCCTCCTTGTACCCGTAGGAGCCCAGGATGCGCATGATGCCGTCCTGGTTGTCGAAGAGGTCGGCCACCTCGTCGTCGGTCAGCTTCATCCCGTCCGGCGGCCCGTAGGACTCGCCGGCGTCGGGGATCGGGAGCAGGAAGTACCGCAGGTCGCCTTCGTGCCGGCCCCCGCTGACGGTGCCCTTGAGGGTGCTCACCGGCCGGGGGACGGGTGCGACGGTGGTCGGCGCGGCGGTGGTCGGCACCGCCGTGGGCGAGGCCGACGCGGTGGTGCTCGCACGCGCGCCGGCGGTCGCGGTCGGCGCGGCCTTGGCCGGGGCGGCCACGACGGCCGGCCGGTCGTCGGGCTTCCCGACGGCCACGGTGACGGCGGCGCTGGTCGCCGTCACGGCGAGCAGCCCGGCGGTGGCCAGGGCCACGCCGACGGCGCGCGGCAGCTTCCGCCCGGAGGCGGCCACCGGCGCGGCGGCCACGGGATCAGCGGCCGGTACGGCCGCGGGTGCGGCAGCGGCTTCGGCCGCGGGATCGGCAGGGGTTTCGGACGACGCACCGTTCGCCGGTTCGGCGGCGGACGGCACGTTTTCGGGCGCGGACAAGGAGCTCCCCCGGGGAATGTGGAATGTCGCGCACGGGCCCCTCGCGGGCCACCCCCCGTGGCTCTCCAGGCCGACCGTCACGCGTCTCACCAGGAATTATGAGAGTCGCCCGGGAGGTGTGCCAACAAAATCAATCACCGCACTCCCACCCAATGATCAATCAATCGGACATCCCGTGACCGAACCGCAATCGGCACCCGGAGACCGCGTTCGGCCCGCCCGGTGGGAGACCACCGGGCGGGCCGATCGGCGGGACGGATCAGGAGTGGGCGCGCTCGGTCAGCTCGACGACCTTGCCGGCGGAGTCGATCGCGACCTTGTAGTCCCCGGCGGAGCACGGGTAGAAGCCCTTGGTGCTGGTGGGATCGGTGAGGCACTCACCGATGTGCTTCACCAGATCGGCGACGTTGACGTCCTTGGACGGGGCCAGGACCGAGTTCAGGTGGCCCTTGGCGGCGGGCGCGAACGGCGCGCTCTTCTCGGCACCGACCGGCTCGAAGACCACGTCGTTGACCCCGCACGCGGTCTTGGTGTCCTTGTAGACCAGCGTGGTCGTGGTGGTCCCCTTGACCGGGTAGACCCACTTCTGCCCGGCGGGCAGCGGCGCGGCGTCGCAGAACCCCTCCGGCTCGTCACTCGCACCGGCCGACGGCTTGGCGCTCTTGCCGCCCGACGGCGCGGCACCCGTCGGCGCGGCGGCGGACGAGGTGGCGGGCGCGACGGCGGGCGAGGTGGCCACCGGGCCGCCGCCCGCCTGGTCCGACGCGTTGTCGGGCCCGCAGGCCGTGAGCCCCAGCGCGGCGACCGCGACCAGGCCGACGCCGCATACTCTCCGGAAAATGGGCATGCCGAAAGAACCCCCGTTTGACGCATGATCAGATTGTGAGGCGTGCGGCGGAAAGACTAGCCCCTCCCACGGACTACTCCGGGGAGCGGGTCGAGGGAGGTGCCGCCGCCTCGTCGGCGGGCCTCACACCGCGATGGCGGAAGATCTGGCGGCGGGCCGAGGACCTCGGGTTCCATGCCGCCTACACCTACGACCACCTGTCCTGGCGGTCGTTCCCGGGACGAGCCGTGGTTCGGGGCGGTGCCGACGCTGACGGCGGCCGCGACCGCGACCGCGACCGAGCGGATCCGGCTGGGCACCCTCGCCACCTCGGTCAATCCTCCTGCACCTATCACGGTCTGACCTGCGGGAAGCCAGTGGAACAGCCAGGCCCCGCTACGCCAGGCCTCAGACCGCGATGAGCCGGACGCGGTCGCCGCAGAGCCTCGCCATGTCGTCGACGTCCGAGGTAAGCATGGCCACCGGCCCCGGCTGCCGCAGCGCCATCTCGGCGACGGTCGCGTCGATCGCGTGCTTGTGGCCATGCAGGCCGGTGTGCTTGAGCAATGCTGCGGAGGCCCTGGCGGCCTGTTCAGTGACGGCCTCGATCTTGACCTGTGACAGCACCCAGTTCAGCCGAGCAGCATTCACTCGTGCGTGCGAGACCTCCGCGATGGTGTTGGCGCCGACCACCAGGCTTGCCGTCATGGAGTGAAAAGATTTGATCATCGCAAGCACGTCGCGGTCTTGTGAAATCCAGGCAGACACTCCCTGGGAGTCCAGCACGACGGTCTCAATGCGCTCGCTCACGCGGCGTTCGCCGCACTGCCGGGCTCGGACGAACCGAAGATCCTCGCGTGCGCGGCAGCGAGTTCCTCTTCCGTGAACGCACCGTGCGCCTCTTCGTACCGGCGGAGCTCTTCGCCGAGCAACTGGTGCCTGATCTGTCGGGCGACCGCTTCGGCGACGTAGCCGGAGACGTTGTCCGTAAGCTTCTTCAACTCGGCCACCTGCTCAGTGGGCAGGGTGACCGTGATGCGCGTGGTGGCTGCCATGGGGCAAGCATACTCCTGGTATGCGTCGGCTTGGTCAGGTTTCGCCACATAGGGTCGGCAGCATGCGACTGAGCACGGTGATCCTCCCCATCCACCGGTGGAGCGAGGGGCAGAAGATCTGGCGGCGGGCCGAGGACCTCGGGTTCCATGCCGCCTACACCTACGACCACCTGAGCTGGCGCTCGTTCCGGGACGAGCCGTGGTTCGGGGCGGTGCCGACGCTGACGGCGGCCGCGACGGCGACCGAACGCCTGCGGCTGGGCACGCTGGTGACCTCGCCCAACTTCCGGCACCCGGTCACGCTGGCGAAGGAGATCGTGTCGCTGGACGACGTGTCCGGCGGGCGCCTCACGCTCGGGATCGGGGCCGGCGGGACGGGGTTCGACGCGACGGCGATGGGCCAGGAGGCGTGGTCGCCGAAGGAGCGGGCGGACCGGTTCGGGGAGTTCCTGCCGCTGCTGGACGAGCTGCTGCGCGAGGACGCCACGACCCGCGAGGGCACGTACTACTCCGCCGTCGAGGCGCGGAACATCCCCGGCTGCGTGCAGCGGCCGCGGGTGCCGTTCTACGTCGCCGCGACCGGACCGCGCGGACTGCGGCTGGCGGCGGAGCACGGGCAGGGCTGGGTGACGTACGGGGACCCGAAGGGGCCGGCGGACGTGCCGGTGGCGCAGGCGCCCGCCGTGATCGCCGCGCAGATCGCGAAGCTGACCGCCGCCTGCGAGGCGCGCGGCCGGGACGCGGCGGAGCTGGAGAAGGTGCTGCTCCAGGGCTCGACGGCGGAGAAGCCGCTCGCCTCGCTGGACGCGTTCGTGGACTGGGCGGGCACCTACCGGGAGCTGGGGATCACCGAGCTGGTGATCCACTGGCCGGTGCCGGGCTCGATCTTCGAGAACGACCTGGCCGTCTTCGAGAAGATCGCCACCGAGGGCCTCGCCCAGCTGGGGTGAACCGGAGCCGGCCACCGCGGGTGCGGTGGCCGGCCGGTAACCGTCACGGGTGCGGGCGGGTGCGCTGGGTGGGGACGTGCGGGGTCGCGTCCGGGGTGGTGTGCCGGGCCAGCTCGGCGAGGGTGTCGAAGATGAAGTCGCCGATCAGGACCGGGTCGCGCGTCTCGCGCGGGGCGTCCGGCGGGGTGGTCGGTGGGCGCTCGTCTCGGGCGTGGCGAGTTCGCATGGCTCTTCCTGCCGACGGGGTGGCCGGGATCAGTCATGCCCGGGAAGAGGAAGCAGGACACCCGGCACGGTGGGGGAACGGCCGGAAAGAACGGCTCGGGGGCCGAAATACGGTGCGGCGGCGGGCGCTTACGCCGATCGGATACCGGCCGGGGGTATCGTCTCGCCCGTGGCGGCGGGCGAACAGCGCAGCGGGGGACGCGGCCGGGCGGCGGCCCGGCCCTGTCTTCCCCGCCGAACCGCCGGCCAGCGGGGACCGGCGGGGACTGGCGGCTCTTCCTCCCGTTCATGACCGGCGGCACGCTGCACACCGCCGCGCTGACCCTGCGGGTCGGCTAGCGGGCCGCGCCGTCAGGAGGTCGCCGTCGCGGCGGTGACCTCCCGACGGCGGTAGGCGAAGATGGAGCGGTGACCACTCCCCGCACCGCCCCCCGCCTGATCGCCACCGACCTGGACGGCACGCTGCTGTGCGCCGGCGGCACCGTCTCCGAGCGGACCGCCGCCGCACTGGCCGCCGCCGAGGCGGCCGGGGTCCAGGTGGTCTTCGTGACCGGTCGGCCGCCGCGCTGGATGCAGCAGGTCAGCAGCCACATCGGCGGCCACGGCGTGGCGATCTGCTCCAACGGCGGCGCGGTGGTCGACGTGCGGCGCGGCGAGCTGCTGGAGTCGTTCCCGCTCGGCGCGGAGGCCGCGCTGGCAGTGGTGGCGGCGCTGCGGGCGAAGCTGCCCGGCACCGCCTTCGCCTTCGAGTACCCGGCCGGGTTCGCCCGCGAGCCCGGCTACGAGGTGCGGATGTGGGGCCAGGACGAGAACCACCCGATCGGCCCGGCCGAGGAGCTGCTCGGCGCCGGGGGGCCGGTCACGGGCCTGTTCAAGCTGCTGGCGAAGCACCCGGACCTCGACCCCGACAAGCTGCTCTCGGTGGCCCGCGAGGCGGCCGGGCACCTCGCCGAGATCACCCGGTCCGCGCCGATCCCGCTGCTGGAGATCAGCGCGCCCGGCGTCACCAAGGCGAGCACGCTGGCCCGCTGGTGCGCCGGGCGCGGGATCGACCGGAGCGAGGTGGTGGCCTTCGGCGACATGCCGAACGACCTGGAGATGCTGGCCTGGGCCGGTACCGCGTACGCCGTGGCCAACGCGCACCCGCAGGTGCTGGCGGCGGTGCCGCTGCACACGGTGAGCAATGAGCTGGACGGCGTCGCGGCGGTGCTGGAGCGGCTGCTCGGCCACTGAGCCGAAAACGCGAAGGCGCCGCGAAGGGAACGCGAGGAGGCCGGGAACGCGAGGAGGCCGGGCCGGACCGGCATCCTGCCGCTCCGACCCGGCCGGGCCCGGCCGGGCGGTCCGGCTACCCGAAGCGGCCGTTGACGTAGTCCGCGGTCCGCTGGTCCCGCGGATCAGTGAACAGCTGCTCGGTCGGTCCGGCCTCGACGATCCGCCCCGGGGTGTCGTGGGTGGCCAGGAAGAACGCGCAGGACTGCGAAACGCGCTGCGCCTGCTGCATGTTGTGGGTCACGATCACGATGGTGAGCCGCCCCCGCAGCTCCGCGATGGTCTCCTCCACCCGGCGGGTCGAGGTGGGGTCGAGCGCCGAGCACGGCTCGTCCATCAGCAGGATGTCCGGCGAGACGGCCAACGACCGGGCGATGCACAGGCGTTGCTGCTGCCCACCGGAGAGCGCGCCGCCCGGGGTGTGCAGCCGGGTGGCGACCTCGTCCCAGAGGCCGGCCCGCCGCAGGCTGCTCTCCACCAGGTGCTCGCGCTCCTCCTTGGAGACCTTGATGCCGGCCAGCTTCAGCCCGCTGGAGACGTTGTCCTGGATGGACATCGCCGGGAACGGGTTGGGCCGCTGGAACACCATCCCGATCCGCCGCCGGACCTCGGCGGGGCGCCGGCCGGGCCGGTACACGTCGTCGCCGTCCAGCAGCACCTCCCCGGCGAGCTGCGCGCCGCGGACCATCTCGTGCATCCGGTTGAGGATCCGCAGGTAGGTGGACTTGCCGCAGCCGGAGGGGCCGATCAGCGCGGTGACCTCCCCGGCGGGCATGCCGAGCGAGACCCGCTCCAGCACCTTGTGCGAGCCGAACCAGGCGGAGACGTCCCTGGTCTCCAGGCCGGCCAGCGGGGCGCCGGCGGCGTCCGCCGGGTGGACGGGCGGCAGGGTCAGCGTGGTCTCGCTCGCGGAGCCGCCCCGGTCGAGCGGGGCGAACGGGTCGAGCGGCGGTACGTCGGTCATCGGTGCATCCGTCATCGGTACGGTCCTCCGGGCGCGCTTCAGTAGAGGTTGGGCAGCAGGGCGGCGGCGTTCTCGTAGACGGCCCAGAGGATCGCGGCGATCACCGGCGCGATGCCGAGCCAGGCGGCCGAGCGGCGCCAGATCCGGGCCAGCAGGATCGCGGCGACCACCGCGCCCAGCAGCCCGAGCGACCACAGCTGCAGCGTGGCCAGCGCGCCCTTGTCGGCGGCCAGCGCCTTGTCGTACGGCACGGTGGCGGGGCGCCCGCCGGGGTTGACCTCCGGGTCGCCGTCCAGCCGGGCGCCGATCATCACCGTCGAGCCGGGGATCCAGTCGGAGTCCCCGGTGACCAGCACCAGCCGGTTGCGGACCGGGTCGCTGATCGGGTGGTCGCCGTCCCCGTAGACGTTGACGGTGTAGGTGAACCTGCCCTGCCCGGTGGTCGCCTCGATCCGGTCGCCGACCCTGAGCCTGGACAGCTCGGCGAACGGCGCGCCGAAGGTCGCCCCGCGGCCGAACACCACCGCGACCCCGCTCTGCCCGGGCAGCGCGGTGTCCCGGCGGTGGCCGGGCCCGCGCATCAGGTCCCGGCCGGTGGTGCCCTCCACCACGACGGCCCCGTGCAGACCGATCGCCGGAATGTCGAGCAGCGCGACCGGGTCCCCGTCGGCGGCGCCGCCGGTCGGCGCGACCGCCTTGGCCAGCTGGTCCCGGAAGGTCTTGTACGCGGTCGACTGGTAGTGCCGCTGCTGGAGGTGCGAGAGCGTGAAGAGGTACCCGACGAATCCCACCGTGAGTGCCGCCAGCAGGCTGACCGCCCAGGCCCCCTGGAGGAACCGCCGCCGGGCCGGCCGGGCGGCGCCGGGGCCCGCCCCGGCCGCCCGCGGGTCCGGGACGGGCGTCGCGGCGGCCGGCGCGGCCGGGGTGCCGGGGGCGGGGGGCGCCGGCTTCTCCAGCGCCGGGGCGGTCACGACCGGCCGCCGGCGGAGTTGCGGCGCCGCATCAGACGGCGGCCGAGCAGCGGCGGGACGAGCACGACGGCGAGCAGTTCGAGCGCGGTCAGGGTGGACAGCATCCAGTCGTCCGGCCGCCCGTCGACGGCGACCACGTTGGCCGTGACCTCGCCGGCGGTGGCGGCGCGGCCGCGCGCGACCACCTGGCCGGTCTGCGGGTCGACGACGTCCTCGGCCGCGGCCTGGTCGCCCTCGGTGCCGGTGCCCGCGGCCGGGTCGACCGCGCCGGGCTGGTCGGCCGCGCCGCCGGTGCCGCCGCCGGTGGTCCCGCCGGCTCCCGCCGCGCCACTTGTGCCCCCGGTTCCGGACGATCCGCTGCCGGTGCCGCTCGCCGAGGGGGTCTTCCCCGCCCCGCCGCTCGCGCTGCCGCCCGTCCCGCCGGTGGCGGAGCCGGCGCCCCCGGTGGCGGAGCCGCCGGTGCCGGAGCCCGAGCCGGACCCGGACTTGACCGCCTGGCCGCCCTGCACGGTGCAGTCCAGCGGGGCGCCCTTGGCGTCGCACGGGCTGGGCTGCGGGGCGTTGTCCAGCACGGTCAGCCGGCCGGCCGAGTTGAAGGTCGGGTTGGCGCAGTTGGAGAGGGTGTTGGCGTCGACCGGGCTGGCGTTGCCGGGGATGTGCTGGGTCTGCAGCAGCCCGCCGCGGACCAGGTTGCGCGGGATCGGGGAGTAGCCGAGGCCGTCCGCCTCGCCCTGGCCCTCGCAGAGCACGTAGGCGAGGAAGCGGCTGAGGGCGCTGCCCTTGTCGTTGGTGAAGCGCGGCGGCGGCGGGAGCGCCGCCCCGGCCCGCGGCACGATGAGGTAGCTGTAGCTGGAGAGCGGGTACGACCTCGGGTCGTTCATCGAGTAGACGCCGTCGAGGTTCTGCTGGAGGTAGTCCGGGTCGTCGGCGGCGGTGCTGTCGTCCACGCCGCGGATCTTGGCGGCGGTGAGCGCGACGGCGACGTTGGAGGCGGTCGGCAGGGTGTAGTAGCCGGCCGGGTTGAGCACCTTCACGACCGGCCAGTTGCTGCGCTTGGCGAAGGCGTACTCGTCGTAGCCGATGGTGCCGAGGCCGGACGGGGCCTTGATGTAGCCGGCCACGACGTCGGAGCCGTTCTGCGCGGTCATCCGGCCCGACGGCGGGAAGAACTCGGTGTAGTCACCGCAGCTGACGCCGTTGACGCTCTTGCAGTACTCCTCCCACTGCGCGCCGTGGGTGTGGCTCATCCAGCGGGTGAACTGGGCGGTCGCGCCGGAGCCGTCGGAGCGGACCACCGGGGTGATCGGGAGGCTCGGCAGGGCCTTGCCGTAGTCCGCGGTGATCTTCGGGTCGTTCCAGTTGGTGATCTTGTTGGTGAAGATGTCGACCACGGTCTGCGGGGAGAGCCGCAGGTCGCGGACCTGCTTGCCGGCGACGACCAGGTTGTACATGAAGGTCGTCCCACCGGCGGTGATCGGCACGTAGGAGAAGCCGTACCGGGGGTTCTCGGCCTTGCCGGAGCCGCCGGCCTGGCCGGCCTGGCCGAGGCCGGTGTCGGTCTGCGAGCGGAACGGCACGTCGGAGGCGGTGAAGTCGTCCTGGCCGATGCTCCACTGGTTGCGGCCGGCCGCCGAACCGATCGGGTTGAAGTTGATCTGGATGCCCTGCGGAGCGACGTCCTGGCGCCACTGGTCGATGGCCGGGCCGGCCCAGCTGGAGCCGTCGGCGTTGAGCGCGGTGGCCGCGAAGGCGGGGGTGCTCTGCCCCAGCAGGAGGGAGCCCGCGGCGAGGATCAGGGACAGCAGCACGGCGAACGTGCGTGCCACGGGGCGGCTTGGGGCCTCCCACGACATGGGAACTCCTCTGGTGCTGAAGGCGTTTGGGCGGGACATCAGTGCTCCCCGAGGGCGGTGGCCACGCCGGCGGGCCGGGCGGCGGTACGGGCGGCGGCCGCGGTCGAGGGCCGGGCGGAGCCCCGGTGGCCGCCCCGGGCGGAGGCCTCGGCGACGGCGGCGGCGCGGTCGATCCGACGCTTCTGGCGGCGCGTCAGCTGACCCGGCTTGCGGCCGCCGACGACGCGGGCGGTGACGAACAGGACGAGCACCACGATCATCAGGGTCAGCGCGGCGGCGAAGGCGCGCGCGATCATGTCGGGGTAGGGCTGCTTGACGTAGTTCCAGATGTACAGCGGCAGCGAGACCTGGTGCTCGCTGAACGGATTGCCGTTGAACTGCGAGGTGAACCCCGAGGTCAGCAGCACCGGGGAGGTCTCGCCGACGCCGCGCGCCATGCCGAGCACCACGGCCGTCACCAGTCCGGGGCGGGCGGTCGGCAGCACCACGTTCCAGACCGTGCGCCACTGGCTGCCGCCGAGTGCGTACGAGGCCTCCCGCAGCGTGCCGGGCACCAGCCGGATGACCACCTCGGCGGCCCTGGTGACGATCGGCATCATCATCACGGTGAGGGCCAGCGAGGCCGCGAAGCCGCTCTTCTCGAAGCCGAAGGTGATGATCACGACGCCGAGGATGAACAGGCCCGCGACGATCGACGGCAGCGCGGTCATCGCCTCGACCAGGGTCCGCACCGGCCGGGCCATCCGGCCGCCGACCTCGGACATGAAGACCGCCGCCGCGATGCCCAGCGGGACCGCGAACAGCGTGGCCAGGCCGAGCTGTTCGAGCGAGCCGACCAGCGCGTTGAGCGCGCCGCCCGAGGTGATCGGGGAGAGCGGGGCGGTGTGGTCCATCGACTCGGTGAAGAAGTTGAGGTGCCGGGCCGCGTCGTAGCCGCGCACCAGCACGTAGCCGATCTGGTCGGCGATCAGGCCGACGACCAGCAGGCCGGAGCTCCAGGCGACGACCGAGACCAGCCGGTCCCGGACCATCAGCGGGTTCCACTGGAGGCGGCCGATGGCGAAGTAGCCCACCAGGAACAGGGCGTACCAGCAGAGCAGGAAGCCCTGCGCACCGCTGAACGGCAGGATCCGCTCGTAGAGCATCCAGTCCAGGGCGAGCGAGCCGACCAGCGCACCGACCAGGGTCAGCACGTCCTCGCGGGTGAAGCCGCCGAGCCGGACCCGCTTCTCGGGGCGCGGGGCGGCGGCGGCCGCGGGTGGGTCGGCCGGCGCGGCCACGGTGGCCGGGGGCAGGTCGAGGGTGGTCATCGGGCGGTCCCTTCACGGCGGAGCGGCAACGGGCGGCGCGACAAGGGGCCGCGCGGTGACGGGCGGCCCGGCAACGGGCGGCGGGTGGCGGGGTGGGCCATGGTCAGTCCGCCGTCGAAGCGCCGGAGCGGGACCGGTTGATCACGAACCCGGCGCCCAGGTTGACCAGCAGGGTGAGCGCGAAGAGCACCAGCCCGGCCGCCATCAGCGCGGAGAGCGAGAGCTCGTCCGACTCGCCGAAGCGCAGCGCGATCAGCGCCGAGATGGAGTTGGCGCCGTTCTCCAGGATGTGGCTGATGGCCTTGAAGTTCGGCGAGATGATGAGCGCGACGGCGATCGTCTCGCCCATCGCCCGGCCGAAGCCCAGCATCACCGCACCGATCACACCGCCGCGGCCGAACGGCAGCACCACCGCGCGGACCATCCCCCACCGGGTCGAGCCCAGCGCGTACGCGCCCTCCCGCTCGCCCTGCGGGGCCTGCGAGAACACCTCCCGGCTGAGCGAGGCGACGATCGGGATGATCATCAGCGAGACGACCACCCCGGCGATGAAGGTGGAGGAGGTGTAGGACGTCCCGATGTCGCCGGTGCGCACCTTGAGGAAGGGGATCGCGTCGCCCAGGTGGTTGGTCAGCCAGCGGACGAAGCCGATGATGCGCGGCTGGAGGAAGAACAGCCCCCAGAGGCCGTAGACGATGCTGGGGATCGCGGCCATCAGGTCGATGAGCGAGACCAGCGTCGCCCGCAGCCTGGTCGGCGCGTACTCGGAGATGAAGATCGCCGTGGTCAGCGCCACCGGCACGGCGATCACCAGGGCGATCACCGCGATCAGCAGGCCGTTCGGCAGGACGGCGGCGATCCCGAAGTTGTGGGCCTGGGTCTGCCACTTCTGCTCGGTGAGGAAGGACCAGCCCACCTCGCCCAGCGCGTTCGCGCCGCGCAGGATCAGGAAGAACGCGATCAGTCCCATGATCGCGAAGACGGAGAGGCCCGCCACCCTCAGCGCTCCCCGGAACACCCGGTCTCCGGGCGTGGCGGGGGCGGTGATGACGCGGGGGACATCGGGTTCTGGTGGACGTGGAGCCCCGGCGTACGGTGCCGCGGGCTCGGCGGCGGCTGTCATGGTCTGCTCTCCGGCGCGCTCGGTACGGAAGTACTCGGTACAGGGGAGGCCCCGGGCCGTGGCGCCCGGGGCGGAGGACCCGGCGGGGCCGTGACGGCGGCCCCGCCGAGCCGGTGCGACCGCTGGATCAGGGCCGGCGGCGCACCCGCGCCCAGGTCCGGCCCACGGCGGAGACGGCGCGTTCGCCGGCGGGCGTGCCGCCGAGGAAGAGCGCGGCGGGGCCGCCGATCAGCAGCACCAGGCCTGCGATCACCGCGATCGGCAGCAGCAGCCGGGCGGTGCCGGCGCGGTCGGCCGCCGGGGAGCCGGCGGCGACCGGAGCGGCCGCGAGCGGGCCCGCCGAAGCGCCCGGCGTGGCGGTGGCCTTGGCCCCGCCGGCCGCGGCGGCCGGAGCCCCCGCGCCGCCGGTGGCCGCGCCACCGGCGGCGCCCGCGCTCGCGGTGCCCCCGGTGCCGAGCCCGCCGGCACCGCCGACGGCGCCGTCGCCGAGCCCGCCGGTGCCGGAGCCGGCACTGGTGGACGAGCCGCCGGTGCCGGTGCCGTCGCCGGTGCCGGTGACCGGGGTGGTGGTGACGCCGGTGCCGCCCGACTCGCCGCCGGTGGCGCCGCCGGCCCCGCCGGTCGTCCCGCCGTCACCGCCGGACGGGGTGGTCGGCGGCGGGGCGACCTGGTTGCCCGGCCACTTGTTGTCCTGCGTCTCCACATGCTTCGCCGCGTCGAGCGTCTGCTGGCGCTGGGCACCGGTGAGGCTGAGGAAGCCCGGGGCGAGCTTGCCCGGCTCCACGCCGTAGACCTGGCCGCCGTTGGCGACGGTGGTCAGGAACCGGGTGATCGCGGGCGCCTTGTCCGCCGCCCCGCCGGTGGGCACCATCGCGTACTGGACGGTGGTCAGCGGGTAGGCCTGGGTGTCCCGGGCGAAGGCCGTGCCCGCGACGCCGTAGGGCAGCAGCTGGGTCCCGGTGGCGGCGTCGGTCGGCATGTCGCCGACCGCGGACTGGAACCCGTTGGTGGTCGGCGAGACGAAGCCGCCGGCCGGGTTGCGCAGGGTGGCCTCGGGTAGCGAGAAGGCCTTGGCCTGGGCGCTGTCCATGATCGCGAACAGCTTCCGCTCGCCGCGGGCCATCGGGTCGCACTTGAGGTGGTTGCCGGTGGCCGGGTCCGCCATCCAGAGCTGGCAGGTGGACCGGTTCTCCAGGATGGTCCGCAGCACCTGGGTGAGACCGCCGAGGACGGGGTTCCACTCGTACTGCCGCATCCGCTTGGCGGCCTCGCTGACGTCGGTCGGCCCGGTGAAGTCCTGCGGCTGGAGGGTGTCGGCCGGGTACCCGGAGTAGGCGCCCCGCTGGTAGAAGGTGTTCACCCGCATCCCCCACGGGTCGTCCTCGCCGTCCAGGAAGCGGACGGCCTCCGGGTCGGCGGCGATCCACGCGGTCAGCTGGTAGACGAGGTCCGTGGTGCCGCCGACGATGGTCGGCTCGAACTCCGCGGGCGTGCACGAGCGGGGCCAGTGCAGCCCGCTGCTCTCCGGGAACCGGTTGTACTGGAGGAAGTCCTCGTCCAGGAAGACGCAGCTGGGGTTGCCGCTCACCGACGCGACCGGGCTTCCCAGCGGCGCGTAGGACTGGGTGAGCAGTTTGGCCATCAGGCGCGGGGTCAGCTTCATGTCCCGGAGCTGGCGGCCGGTGTCCGGGTCGTCGACGAGGAAGACCGCCGAGATCCCGGTGGTGGCCAGCGGCGCGTAGACGTACGGCCGGGCCGGGGTCGCGGTGTCGGGGTACGCGGTCAGCGCGACGTCCACGCCGGCCGACCCGCCCAGGAACGCCGCCCTGGCCTGCGGCTCGCCGCCGGAGGAGGAGTACTGGAAGGCGAGCGGGGAGGACGCCAGGCAGAGGCCGGTCCGCCACTGCTGGACGGCCCGGTTGGCCATCTCCAGGCCGGCCGCCTTGAAGTCGGCGGCGCGGTTGTCGCAGTCGGCGGCGGTGGGCGAGAAGTGCAGCGGGACGACGGTCCGCTTCTCCCAGGCGCACTGCTCGCCGACCTGGTACCCGGCGTACTGGTTGCCGTCCCACGCCCCGGCGTAGGCCTCCAGGCCGCCGTCGCTCGCGGTGTTGAAGAAGCCGTCCACGTCGCTGAGGTGGTCGGTGCAGTCGACCGCGCCGTTCCGTGCCTTGTACGGGTCCTGGGTGTCGCCGCCGTAGTTGGGCTCGACCACCAGGGAGCACGGGTGCGCGGCGTCACAGCCGAGCGAGGGGCTCTGGGTGGCGGTCCAGATCTCGATGGAGGTCTCGCCCGAGCCGTCGGCGCCCGTCGGCGCGATCGCCATGTTCGAGGGGAAGTCCGGCGTCGTGGTGCCCTCCGCCGGGGCCTTCTGGTTGAACCCCTTGCCGCCGTCGGCGTTGTACAGCTTGCTGCCGTAGCAGTCGGTGATCTTGGGGTCGAGACCGCGGCACTGGTAGACCCGGACGGCGTAGAGCGCCTGCTTGGATCCCTTGGTGACGATGGTCAGCGGGGTGCCCGAGGTGTCGACGGTCGGGGTGAATCCGCTCCAGGAGACCTGCAGCACCTGGTTGGACAGGTTCTGGGTCTGCGCGACCGTCACGCTCCCCTCGGCGCCCTCCTCCCAGGTGTTCGGGTCCCACACCTTGGGGCCGGGCTTGGTCACGGCGGATGAGGTCGCCGCCGCGGCCTGCGACGACGTGCCGAGGCCGATGGGGGCCACGCCGAGCGCCACCACCACCGACCAGACGAGGGCGACCGCCGGCAACCTCCGGCACCACCCCCCGCGTCTCGTACCGGGTAGTAGTCGGAGTCTCATGACGGGCACCTCCGTGCGAACGCGCACCGCCGTGACGCGGCGCGAGAGTGGATCAGGCGGCGAGCAGGCCGGCGGTTCCGGTTCGCATCCATTCGGCCAGCCCTACATGGCCGGATCCGGTCGTACCGATGTACGAGACCACAACGCGACGACTCTGTAGCGGAGTTGCGAACTCCACCTGCGAACAGCGGGCCCGTGCCGTCGCACGGGCCCGCCGTCCCACCGAGCCGGTCGCAGGTGTCGGCTGCCGGTGGTGAAGCTCAGCTGCCGGTGGTGAAGCTCAGCGAGAAGTTGCCGATCGACTGGCCGGCCTTGAAGAAGGTGGTGTTCAGCTTGGTGTCCACGTACTGCGCGCCCTCGGCGTCGACCTTCAGGTCCGCGGCGGTCACCGTCTGGGTGGCGCCGGTGCGGGTGATGTCGGTCGTGCCGGCCGGGTCGAGCAGCGCCACCGGGGCGGTGCCGCCGACCGGGACCCCGGTGATCGCCCAGCTGTCGGCGCTGAACGCCAGCTGCTTGAAGACCGCGGTCTTGCCGGTGAACAGGTTGACGAAGAGCAGGCTGCCGCCCAGCTGGACGTTGCCGTAGTAACCCTGGAGGTTGACGTCGCCGCCCGTCACCGGGAACGACGTGGAGAAGCCCGTGGTGGAGTCGTAGGACGGGGTGGCGGTGGGCAGCGGGATGACCACCAGGCCGTTCAGGGCGGAGTCCTTCAGGAAGGCGGTGCTCTCGTGCACCACCGCGCTGCCGGTCGGGGCCGCGGGGGCGGCGTCGGCGGCAGCCGCACCGCTCATACCGGTCACGGCGAGGACGACTGCGGCACCGGTGGCGGCAAAGCGGGCGCTGGTACGGGTCATGCTGAACTCCTTGGGAGAGGTGATGTGCTGGGTGGTGCGGGCGGTCCTTCGACCGCCCCGACGGCCTTCCTCCTCCGCACTGCCCGGCGGGCGGAGGAGGCCGAAGTCGATGGGCGCCCGGCCGGCTCCGACGGGCACGAAGGGGTGCCCGGGTGTGGCCGGCGGCCACGGGCACGAAGCCCGTGGCCGCCGGATGGTGCGGGGTGTGATCAGCGGGTGTGATCAGCTGTGGGTGGTGCTGCCGCAGGCCGCCGCCGGGAGGGGCAGGAAGCCGTAGCTCTTGATGTCGTTGGTGCCGTTGGCGCAGATCCAGCCCGAGGGGCCGAAGATCGCGCGCAGCGCGGTGCCGTGGGCGTTGGTGGCGGTCCACTCGGCGTCACGGACGACGTTGTAGACCACGCGGCCGAACGCCGAGGCGGCGAACGGGGCGTTGATGGTGTTGGTGGTGGTGTTGACCGGCACCAGGGTGCCGACGTTGCGCAGGGTCAGGCTGCCCGGGGCGGAGGTCGGGGTGGAGTGGCCGCCCACGGTCTGGGACAGGTACGAGGCCACCGAGTACGGGAAGACGGTGTCGGCGCCGGCCAGGCGGGTGTCGACGCCCTCGTTCTCCTCCGGGCCGTCCTGGACGCAGCTGCCCACGGTCGGGTTGCCGATCGCGGTCAGGAAGAAGGCGCGGGTGCCGGAGCTCGCCTGCGGCAGCCAGGGCTTGATCGTGGCGTTGGTCAGCGAGGCGTTGATCTGCGTCCAGTTGGTGATGGAGCAGTCGTAGATGCCCTTGAGCTGGGCGGCGGTCAGGCTCGCCGGGGCGTGGCCGCCGGAGTTGGCGGACCAGGTCACCGCGTCCTTGGCGAACGCGACGAAGATGTCCGACGCCGGGTCGGTGGACTTCGGGGCGCGCGAGGAGCGGGCCACGTCCAGCGCGGAGCCGGAGGTGTTCAGCTCGGTGATGCCGGCGCCGGAGCCGTTCGGGCGGACGATCGAGGAGGCGCCCGACTTCAGCGTGATGTTCGTCGAGCCCGTGGCGTCCCAGCTGTAGTAGCGCGGCGAGGTGGTGTCGCCGATGCTCGTCAGGTAGGCGTTGTAGTCGGTCGAGAGCCGGGTCGACACGGCCTGCGTGGTGTCGGAGCCCGCGCTCACGATGTCCTGGGCGGCCGGCGTCACGCTCGGGTCCGCGCTGGCGGTGCCGGCGGCGACGGTGGCGAGCGAGGTGGCGATGGCGGCGACGGCGAGCAGCTTGGCAGCGGTCTTGCGCATGTTCCTGTTCCTCCGGTGGGAGAGAGGTGCATCGCTTGCCCGGGCCCTGGTTGGGGGTCCGGGGCCGGTGGCCACATCCGCGGTGGCCGCTCCGGCAGAGCTGATCCTGTCGGGACGGGCTGTTCCCCCGGAAGGGCCGTCAGCGGCGGCCGGCGATTGTCGACTCATCGGTTAGGACAGGTTTAGTGACTGGTCAGCCCGGCCGCAGCGGAGTGGAAAGCCGCAGGTCGGAGGCCGATGACGTTCTTCTCCAGGTGGCGGCTCGGGGGGTTGCCGGAAACCTGCGCTTCACCGGACCGGGGGGAACGGGCGCGGACGGGGCCAGAGCCGGGGCCGGGCTCGCCGGGCGCGGACGGCGGGACGCACGGCATCCCGGCCGGCCGGAACGGGGGTCTGACGAGGCGCCATCCGCGGGGGCCGTCAGGGCGCCGCGCACCGGGCGAGGGTACTACCAGGGCCGGCGGGCGTCCCGGCCGGTTCTGCGGAGCTCCCGGCCGATCCACTGGAGCCCGGCCAGGAAGCCGTCGACGCCCGCCTGGCACTGGTCGCGCCGGAGGTAGCCGCGGGCGCTGCGGGCGATCGGGCCGGCCTCGACCACGCCGGGCCGGGTGCTGCGCACCGGCAGCTGGGCGGTCCAGACCCAGAGCCGGGCCTCGGACTGCCCGACGGTACACCGCAGGGCGGCCCGCTCGATGATCAACTCTCTGACCGAGTCGGCGAGTTCGTCCTCGCTGCGATAGGTGCGGACGCCGACGCCGAGCTGTCTCCCGTTGGCGGCGCGCAGCGACCAGCCGAGGCACCGGTCGGCGGCGGGCACGATCAGCAGGCGCGGACCGCGCCGCTCAGCGGCGGGCATCGGAGCGTCTCAACGGTGCCGCGCGTTCCGGGAGTTCGAGGGCGGGCTGCTTGGCGAGCAGCACCACGAACCGGCGGAAGGCGTTCTGGCAGGTCGCGTACCGCTCGTAGGCGCGGCTGGAGCGCACCTCGGGGAGCAGGCGCGAACCGGGGACGACCCAGACCCAGCCGATGCCGTCGCGGACGTGGGTGATCCGGGCGACCAGGGCGTCGGCGCCGGCGCGTAGCCCGTCGAAGCCGCGCTCGGCGTCCGCGGCCGTCTCGTATCCGGCCGCGGTGACCGCGACGACCCGGCCGTTGGGGGCCTTCAGCTGCCAGCGGTAACGCCCGTCCGGTGCCCGTTCGACCCGGAATCCCCCACGCCCTGCACCTGCTGCGGTGTGACCGCGGTTCGACGCGTCCACTGCTCCCCCAGTCCGGTTCCCTCCGAGACGGGAGTAAAGCTATGTGTGCACACGAGCACGCCGGAAGGGAAGGAAATGCACAACTTGCTCCGTTGGCCGCGAAGTTCTCCCTCGTTAAACATTCACCGACTGCACACCAACCACACGCCCGGCCCCCTCACCGAACTCCCTTGACCGGCACAGACCGTTCGATCGCGTGAAGACTCAGAGCCGCGCGGTCCAGCGCACCCGCGTCCCCTTTCCGTACGGACCGGGCTCGTGCCAGGCGTCCCCGCCGAGCACCTCGGCCCGTCGGGTGAGGTTGCGCAGACCGCTGCGGCGGCCGCCGGCGGGGATGCCGACGCCGTCGTCCGTCACGGTCAGCAGCACCCCGGGACGCCCGGCCCGGTCGAGTGACTCCGGGTCACCGCTCACCGGGCGTCCCTCGTCGTCCAGGTGCACGGTGGCGTCGACCTCCACGCCGACCCGCGAGGCCCGTGCGTGCCGGGCCGTGTTGGAGAGCATCTCGCGCAACGCGGCCAGCAGTTGACGGCCGGTCTTCTCACCGACCAGGCTCTCCACCGGGCCCGTGAAGGTCACCGAGGGCTTGAAGCCGAGCGCCGCGGCGGCCTGGCTGCCCTCCCGCAGCACCCGCGTCCGCAGGGTGTCCGGCGCGTCGCCGTGGTTGTCGTGCTGGAGCGCGTAGATGGTGGTGCGGACCTCCTGGATGGTGGCGTCCAGCTCGTCCACCGCGTTCCCGATGCCGACCTTCACCTCGGGCACGACCGCGCGCCGGGCGGCGCTCTCCAGCATCATCCCGGTGGCGAACAGCCGCTGGATCACCAGGTCGTGCAGGTCGCGGGCGATCCGGTCGCGGTCCTGGAAGACGGCGAGGCGCTGCTGGTCCCGCTGTCCCTCGGCGAGCCGCAGGGCCAGCGCGGCCTGCGAGGCGAAGGTCTCGGCGAGCTGCTTCTCGGTGTCGGTGAACGGCACCGCGCCGCGCGGGCGCCAGACGCAGAGCCCGCCGAGCACCCGGCCGGCGGCGACCATCGGCACCGCCATCGACGGGCCGAAGCTGCGCGCCAGGCGGATCACCACGGTCGGGTCGCTGGACATGTCGTCGAGGTAGACGCTGTCGCCCTGGAGGAGCCGGGCCCCGAAGCTCTCCTTCGGCAGCAGCTCGCCCTGGACGAACTCCGCGGCCTCGCCGGAGGCGTGCGCCACCCGCATCTGGCCGTCGCCCTCGCCGTCCACGGTCGGCAGCAGGATCATGCCGAGCGCCGCGTCCGCCAGCTCGCGCACCTGCTCGGCCGCGACGGTCAGCGCGACCTCGGCCTCGTCGGCGGAGAGCAGCGCCGTGGTGACGGCGGCCGCGCCCGCGATCCACCGCTCGCGCCGCCGCCCCTCCTCGTACAGCCGGGAGTTCTCGATCGCGACGCCGGCGGCCGCGGCGAGCGCGTGCACCACCTGCTCGTCCTCGGGGGTGAAGGCGCCGCCGCCCTGCTTCTCGGTGAGGTAGAGGTTGCCGAACACCTCGTCACGGATCCGGATCGGCTCGCCGAGGAAGGTCTTCATCGCCGGGTGCTCCGGCGGGAACCCGGAGGAGCGCGGGTCGGTGGCCAGGTCGGTCAGGCGCAGCGGCTCGGGCCGGTCGATCAGGGCGCCGAGGATGCCCCGGCCGGCCGGCAGCTCGCCGATCGCGGCGGCGGTCTCGTCGTCCACGCCGACGTGGATGAAGTCCGCCAGGCCGTGGCCGCCCGGTGCGATCACGCCGAGCGCCGCGTACCGGGCGTCCACCAGCTCGGCGGCGCCGGTGGCGATCCGGTGCAGCGTCGCGTGCAGGTCCAGCCCGGCGCCGACCGACACGACGGCCTCCAGCAGCCGCTGCATCCGGTCGGTGACGGCGGCCGCCGACTGCAGCCGCTCCGCCACCTCGGTGACCAGCGTGTCCAGCCCGAGCGAGGAGATCTCGGGCACCCGGTGGGGCGCCGGGTCGGGAGCGGCGGCGGGTGGCAGGTCTGGCGTGGGGTCCATGGTGTCGAGCGTAGTTTGTACGGTTTTCAGCCGAAGGTCGGCGCGACCACCGGCGGGCGACCGGCTGCGGCGGTGCCCACCGCCACCGGGCCGTCCGCCGCGCGCTCGCGCTCCCACATCGCCCGCAGCCGGCCGCCCGGCTCCGCGACCAGCTCCGACCAGGTGCCGCGTTCGACCACCCGGCCGCCGTCCAGGACCAGGACCTCGTCGACGGAGCCGTCGTCGAGGCCGGCCAGTCGGTGGGTGATCAGCACGGTGCTCCGGCCGGCCGTGGCGGCGAGCAGGTCGGCGGTGAGCGCGTCGGCGGTGGGCAGGTCGAGGTGCTCGGCGGGCTCGTCCAACACGAGCACCGGGAAGTCGGCCAGTAGCGCCCGGGCGAGCGCGAGCCGCTGGCGCTGGCCGCCCGAGAGCCGGGCGCCGTGCTCCCCGACCATGGTGTCGAGGCCCGCCGGGAGGGTGTCCGTCCAGTCCAGCAGCCGGGCGGCGGCGAGCGCGGCGCGCAGCTCCCGCTCGTCGGCCGAGGGCCGGGCCAGCCGCAGGTTCTCCCGCAGCGAGCTGTCGAAGACGTACGCGTCCTGGGCGCAGAGCCCGATCACCCGGCGGACGTCGTCCCCGGCCAGCTCCCGACTGTCCACAGCCTGTGGACGGCCGTCGGCGAACGTGATCCGGCCCGCGGCCGGCTCCAGGAAGCGCAGCAGCGCCTGGGCGAGCGTGGTCTTGCCGGAGCCGGACGGGCCGACCACGGCGATCCGGCGGCCGGCGGCGAGGTCCAGGTCGAGGCCGACCAGCGCGTCCGCCTCCTGTCCGGTGTGGCGGACGGTCAGCCCGCGGACGGTGATCGGCAGCGGCTGCCCGGGCAGGGCCGCCGGGGCGGCGGGCTCGGTGACCGGGGCGGGCGCGTCCAGCACCTCGGCCAGCCGGGCCGAGGCGGTCCGGCTGCGCCGGCGGGCCTGGACGGCGAGCGGCATCCCGGTGACGGCCTCGAAGGCGGCCAGCGGGGTCAGCACGACCACCGCCAGGCAGACCGGCGCCAGCGCACCGCTCTGCACACCCCGGATGCCGACGGCCGCGGCGGCGGCCACCGTCAGCCCGGTGAGCAGCGCGATCAGCCCGGTGCCGAGCGCGGTGGTGGCGGCCGAGCGGGCGGCCAGCCCGGTCAGCGCGGCGTCGGCGGACCGGACGGCGGCCAGCCGGCCCGGCAGCGCCCCGGCCACCGTGAGTTCGGCCGTTCCGGTGAGGGTGTCGACGACGGCGGTGGCCAGCCGGCCGCGGGCCGGGGCCTGCCGCCGCTCGGCACCGGCCGACCAGCGGGCGGCCAGCGCGGGCACCACCGCCCCGGCCAGCAGCAGCCCCAGCCCGAGGACCAGGCCGGCCGCGGGCAGGAAGGCGGCCATCGCCGCCGTCGCGGCCGAAGACACCACCGCGGCCACCGCCGCCGGCAGCCGCCAGCGCAGGTGGTGGTCCTGGACGGCGTCGACGTCGGCGACCAGCCGGGAGAGCAGGTCCCCGCGCCGGAAGGCCGGCAGCCCGGCCGGGGCCAGCACGGTCAGCCGGCGGTACACGGCGGCCCGCAGGGTGCCGAGGGTGCGCAGCACGGCGTCGTGCGAGACCAGCCGCTCGGCGTAGCGGAACACGCTGCGCCCGATGCCGAAGGCCCGCACCGAGGTGACGGCCATCATCAGGTAGAGCACCGGCGGCATCTCGGAGGCGTAGGAGATGAGGTAGCCGGAGGTGGCCATCAGCGCCACCGCGCAGCCGAGCGCGAGCGCGCCGAGCAGGACGGAGAGCGCCAGCCGGGGCCGTACGGTCGCCGCTCCGGCGGGCTCCTCCGGCAGGGTGTCGGCGGCCGGAACCGGCCGCCCGTCGTGCGCGGGCCGGGGTGGCGCGGCGGCGGCCGCGGGCACCGGCGGCCCCTCCAGCCGGACCAGCCGGTCGGCCACCGCCAGCAGCGCCGGCCGGTGCGCGACCAGCAGCACGGTGCGCGCCGGATCGGCGGTCAGCACCCGGACGGCGTCCACCACGGCCGCCTCCGAGGCGCCGTCCAGGCCGGCGGTCGGCTCGTCCAGCAGCACCAGCGGCCGGTCGTCGGCGAGCAGTACCCGGGCGAGCGCCAGCCGCTGGCGCTGGCCCGCCGACAGGCCGGCGCCGTCCTCCCCGAGCACGGTGGCGAGCCCGTGCGGCAGCCGCCGCACGAAGTCCCGCGCGTGCGCGGACTCCAGCGCCGCCCACAGCTCGTCCTCGCCGGCGCCGGGCCGGTAGAGCCGCAGGTTCTCGGCGACGGTGCCGGCGAACAGGTGCGGGTGCTGCGGCACCCAGGCGATCTGCCGGTGCCAGCTCGCCGGCTCCAGCTCGTCCAGCCGGTACGTCCGCCCGTCGGCGGCGGTGATCCGGACGCTGCCCGCGTCCGGCACGGTGAGGCCGAGCAGGACGGCGAGCAGGGTGGACTTCCCGGCCCCGCTCGGGCCGGTGAGCGCGGTGGTGGTGCCCGGCCGCAGGGTCAGCCCGGCGGCGTCCAGCGCCGGTGCGCTCCGGCCGGTGTGCAGCACCGTGAGGCCCTCGGCCTCGACGACGGCGCCGGCGAGCGCGGGGGCGGGGACGGTCCCGGCCGGCGGCAGCGGGGTCTCCAGCACCGCGAAGAGCTCGTCGGCCGCGGTCAGCCCCTCCACGCTCGAGTGGTACAGCGCGCCGACCTGGCGGATCGGGAAGTAGACCTCGGGCGCCAGGATCAGGATCAGCAGCCCGGTCTCCAGGTCGAGCGTGCCGTCCACCAGCCGGAAGCCGATCGAGACCGCGACCAGCGCCACCGACAGGGTGGAGAGCAGCTCCAGGGCGAACGAGGAGATGAAGGCGATCCGCAGGGTGCGCAGGGTGGCCCGGCGGTAGTCGGCGGTGATCCTGGCGACGGTGGCGGCCTGGGTACGGGCCCGGTTGAACACCTTGAGCGTGGGCAGGCCGGCGACCACGTCCAGGAAGTGGTGCGAGAGCCGCGAGAGGGTCTCCCACTGCCGGTCCATCCGGCTCTGGGTGGCCATCCCGATCAGCGCCATGAAGAGCGGGATCAGCGGCAGCGTCCCGGCGATGATCGCGGCCGAGGTGAGGTCGGCGCCGACGACCCGCAGCAGCACGATCACCGGGACGACCACGGCGAGCGCCAGTTGCGGCAGGTAGCGGGCGAAGTAGTCGTCGAGCGCGTCGACGCCCCGGGTGGCGAGGGTGGTGAGTCCGCCGGTGCGCCGGCCCGCCAGGTGGGCCGGGCCGAGCGCGGTGGCGTGGTCGAGCAGCCGGCGCCGCAGGGTGGACTTCACCCGGGCCACCGAGCGGTGCGCGGTGAGTTCGGTGAGCCAGCCGACCAGCCCGCGGCCGACCGCCGTCAGCGCCAGCCAGAGCAGCGGCGCGGTCAGCTCGTCGAGGCCGGCCCGCTGCTGGAAGCCGCGGACGACGATCTCGGCGATCAGGCTCGCCTGGGCGACCACCAGGGCCGCCCCCGCCCCGCCGAGCAGGACCGATCCGGCGAGGAAGGCGCGGGTGGTGCGGGCGTACCCGAGCAGTCGGGGGTCGACGGGCTTCACGGCTCAGCCCTGGTCGAGCGCGGCGGCCGGGTCGTGCCCGGGGATGTGCTGGACGCCGATCCGCTTGCGGAAGACCCAGTACGTCCAGCCCTGGTAGAGCAGCACGAGCGGGGTGAACACGGCCGCGACGATCGTCATCAGCTTCAGCGTGTACGGCGAGGAGGCGGCGTTGGTGACGGTCAGGCTCCACTCCGGGTTCAGGGTGGACGGCATCACGTCCGGGAACAGCGAGAGGAAGAGCATCGCGACCGCGGCCACGATGGTCGCCCCGGAGAGGACGAACGCCCAGCCCTCCCGGGCCAGTTGGTTGGCCACCAGGGCGCCGACCAGGGCCAGCACCGCGACGGCCAGGACCGCGAGGCTCCAGCCGTTGCCGTGGTCGGCCTGGGTCCAGAGCAGGAAGGCCAGTGCCAGCACCGCCGTCACCAGGCCGAGTCGCAGCGCCAGGGCACGGGCCCGGTCGCGGATCTCCCCGACCGTCTTCAGTGCGGCGAACACCGCGCCGTGGAAGGTGAAGAGGGTGAGCGTGACCAGTCCGCCGAGCAGCGCGTACGGGTTGAGCAGGTCCCAGAAGCCGCCGACGACGTTCTTCTGCGCGTCGATGTCGACGCCGCGGACGATGTTGGCGAAGGCCACGCCCCAGAGGAAGGCCGGGAGCAGTGACGTCCAGAAGATGGCCTCCTCCCAGTTCCGCTGCCAGCGCGCGTCGGAGCGCTTGGCCCGGTACTCGAAGGCGACCCCGCGCACGATCAGGCAGACCAGGATCACCAGCAGCGGGATGTAGAAGCCGCTGAACAGCGTCGCGTACCAGTCCGGGAAGGCCGCGAAGGTGGCGCCGCCGGCGGTGAGCAGCCAGACCTCGTTGCCGTCCCAGACCGGGCCGATGGTGTTGATCAGCACCCGCCGCTCGGCGGTGGAGCGGGCCAGCGGCTTGGTGAGGATGCCGATGCCGAAGTCGAAGCCCTCAAGGAAGAAGTAGCCGATCCACAGGACGGCGATCAGGACGAACCAGACGTCGTGGAGTTGCATGTCGGATCCTCAGTAGTCCTCGGTAGTCCGCGGTGGGGCTCGGTGAACCGGGCGGGCCCGGTGGCTCGGGTGGGGGCCCGGGCTCAGTAGGCGAAGGCGAGCGGCTTGTCCGCGTCCTCGTCCGGGGACGGGCCGCGCAGCGTCGGGTCCTCGGTGGGCGGCCGCTCGGAGGTGACCGGCCCGGCCTTGGCGTACTTGACCAGCAGCCGCACCTCGATGACGGCGAGGATCGCGTACAGCACGGTGAAGGTGGTCAGGGCCCCGATCTGGGTCCCGATGCCGACGTTGGGCGACACCGCGCTCGCGGTGGTCATCAGCCCGAAGACGGCCCACGGCTGGCGGCCCATCTCGGTGAAGATCCAGCCGAAGCTGTTGGCGATCAGCGGGAACCCCATGGTGAGGATGCCGATCCGCCAGCTCCACTTGGTGAGGGCCGGGCCGAGTTCGCGCTTCGGCAGCAGCATCAGTCTCGGCACCTCGGTGTCGCCGGTGCGGAACTCCGGTGCCAGCAGCCACTTCCGCCGGGTGGTCCAGAGCCCGACCACCCCCGCCACGAAGGAGGTCATCCCGAAGCCGATCATGAGGCGGAAGCCCCAGTAGGTGACGAAGATGCTCGGGATGTAGTCCTTCGGATCCCCGCCGTACTGGGCGGCCTCGGCGTTGGCGGTGTCGTTGATGCCGGGGACGGAGGAGCTGAAGTCGCTGTTGGCGAGGAAGGAGAGTATCCCGGGGATCTCCAGCTCGACCGAGTTGTGGCCCTTGCCGACGTCGCCGACCGCGAAGACCGAGAACGGCGCCGGGGCCTGGCTGTCCCAGAGCGCCTCGGCGGCGGCCATCTTCATCGGCTGCTGGCGGAACATCACCTTGGCGAGCGAGTCGCCGCTGAGCGCGGTGCCGAGACCGAAGACCACCGCGAGGACCAGGCCGAGGCGCAGCGAGGTCCGCATCACCGCGACCCGCTTGGGGTCGGCGGCCTCCGGCCGGCGCTTGGCCTTCCAGAGGTGGAAGGAGGCGATGCCGACCATGAAGGCCGCGCCGGTGAGGAAGGCGGCGGTCAGGGTGTGCAGGACGACGGTGACGGTGGTGTCCTGGAACAGCACCCGGGCGATGTCGGTGAGCTGCGCCTTCCCGGTGACCGGGTCGACCGAGTAGCCGACCGGGTGCTGCATCCAGGAGTTGGCCGCCAGGATGAAGTAGGCGGAGAGCACGGTTCCGAGCGAGACCATCCACATGCAGGCGCAGTGCAGCTTCCTCGGCAGCTTGTCCCAGCCGAAGATCCAGAGCCCGATGAAGGTCGACTCGAAGAAGAAGGCGATCAGCGCCTCCATCGCGAGCGGGGCGCCGAAGACGTCACCGACGAAGCGGGAGTAGTCCGACCAGTTCATCCCGAACTGGAACTCCTGGACGATGCCGGTGACCACGCCCATCGCGATGTTGATCAGGAAGAGCTTCCCCCAGAACTTCGTGGCGTGGAAGTACTTCTCCTTGTCCGTCCTGACCCAGGCGGTCTCCAGTCCGGCCACGATGGCGGCCAGGCTGATGGTGAGCGGTACGAAGAGGAAGTGGTAGACGGTGGTGATGCCGAATTGCCAACGCGCGATGGTTTCGTGAGCGATTGCCAGTTCCACGTCGCCCTCTCTCCGACCCGACCTCGAAGGTCACTTTCCGGACAAACTTCATCTATGGCTGCAGACCGCTGCGTACCCGTGCAAGCTTGTCCGCTTGTGAACGTGAACACGTTCACAAGGGCCAGTATCCATCATGCTTACGAGTGGTTTGCAGGCGGGGTGGGATTGACCGGCGATGCCGTGCGCACAGTCTGCGGACCGGCCCTGGCCTGCCACAACGAGCGCCCGGGCGACTCACGGAACGATCTTGGACGATCCGGCGCTTGACATTCGGCCCATCGCCGCGGCACGCGCGACCGTGCCCGGCCGGGTGGTGACCCGGCCGGGCACGGGCCCGGCGCCTAGCGGCTGCCGTAGGGGCGGGTGATGATCTCCATGCCGTGGCCGGCCGGGTCGAAGAAGTACAGCCCCCGGCCGCCGTGGTGGCGGTTGATTTCGCCGGGCAGCTTCAGCTGCGGGTCGGCGTAGTAGGCGATGCCGCCCGCCTCGATCCGGGCGAAGGCGGCGTCGAACTCCTCGTCGGAGACGAGGAAGGCGTAGTGCTGCGGGGCGATCGCCTCCGCCGGGACGGACGCGAAGTCGAGGGTCACCCCGTTGCCCGTGGCGACCGGGACGAACGGACCCCAGGCCGTCCCGACCTCAAGGCCGAGGATGGCCGCCAGGAAGGCGGCGGATTCCCGGTTGTCCCGGGCGTGAACGATGGTGTGATCGAGCTGGACTGTCATGCTTCGAATGCCTCCGTAAGGCACTCACGGGCTACCTCCATGCCTCACCCGGACGGTGACCGACACGCGATGCCGTACCGGGATCCTAGGCCGCGGCGGCACCCGCCGACCAGCCCCCGCCGGACCGGTCGGATCGGTCGGATCGGTCGGACGGGTCGGACGGGTCGGATCGGTCGGATCGGTCCGACCGTCATACCGCTTCGCCCACGCGGGGATCACGGCCGGACCGGCGCCGCCAGTGCCGCCAGTGCCGCCAGCTCCGCCAGGTCCTCGGCGCCCAGCCGCAGCGAGGCGGCCGCGACGTTCTCCTCCAGATGGACCGGCGAGGAGGTGCCCGGGATGGCCAGGATCGAGGGGGAGACCGCCAGCAGCCAGGCCACCATCACCTGTGCCCGGGTGGCGCCGTGCCGCTCGGCCACCCGCTGGAGCGCCGGGTCCTCGGGCACCCCGGAGCCGCCGAGCGGGAAGAACGGCACGAAGGCGATGCCCCGCGCGGTGCAGTCCGCCAGCAGCGCCGCGTCCTCCGCCGAGTGCTCCAGCACGCTGAACCGGTTCTGCACGGCGGTCACCGGTGCGATCGCCTCGGCCTCGGCGAGCTGGGCCGCGTCCACGTTGCTGACCCCGAGGTGCCGGATCAGCCCCTCCTCCCGCAGCTCCGCCAGCGCCGCGAAGGACGTCGCGATCGACCGCAGGCTGGGCATCCGCCGCAGGTAGACCAGGTCGAGCCGGTCCACCCCCAGCTCACGCAGGTTGCGGTGGACGGCCGCGCGCAGCTCCGCCGGACCGGCCGGCTCCAGCCAGCTGCCGTCGGGGTTGCGGCCGGGGCCCACCTTGGTGGCGATCACCAGGCCGTCGCGGTACGGGTGCAGGGCCTCGCGGATCAGGCCGTTCGCCGAGACGTCCTCGTGGAAGTAGAACCAGGCGGTGTCGATGTGGTCGACACCGAGCTCGACCGCCCGGCGCAGCACGGCGAGGCTCCGCACGGGGTCGCAGGCCGGGCCGTCCCAGTCGCGGGCGGGCAGCTTCATCGCGCCGAAGCCCATCCGGGCGATCGGCAGGTCGCCGCCGAGCAGGAGGGAGCCGGCGGCGGAGGCGTGGGAGGTGGTCGTCATGTCGGTAAGCCTCCGCCCGGCTCGCCCGTCGCCCGACCGATCTGGCATGTTGCTGCCATGAGCACCGACCCGATCATCACCCTGCACGGCGAGCGGGAGCTCGTCCAGCGGGCCGGCCACCTCTTCGTCGCCTCGCGTGAGGAGTTCCTGGTCGCCGCCACCGACCTGCTGACCTGGTCGTCGGGCGTCAACGCCGCCTTCGCGGAGGGCAAGCGGCCGCACCTCGTCCCCGGGCTCACCATGCGCAAGCTGTACACCCGGCGCGCCCTGGCCGATCCGGAGTCGCACCGGCGGCTGGTGAGGATCGCCGGCACCGGCATCGAGGTACGGATCAGCGACGGACCGCTCGCGCGCGAGGCGATCATCATCGACCGGCGCACCGCGATCCTGGCCGGCGCCCCCGTGCGCGGCGTGCGGACGTACACCGTGGTGCAGTCGCCGGAGGTCGTCGACGGCGTGCGCTCGCTGTTCCGCGCCGCCTGGGAGACCGCCACCGACCTCGCCGACTGCGCCCGGCCGCCGCACCTCACCGAGCAGGCCCGGCAGATCCTGAGCGCCCTCGCGACCGGCCACACCGACGAGACCGGCGCCCGCCTGCTCGGCCTCTCGCTGCGCACCTACCGCCGCCGGGTCGCCGACCTGATGACGACCCTCGGCGCCACCTCCCGCTTCCAGGCCGGCCTGCTGGCCCGGGAGCTGCTGGAGGACGGCGTCACCCCCGCCGCCCGCCGGTGATCTCCGGCCCGATCACGAACCCCTTCGCCGGCCCCTCCGGCACGAACGCCTCCTCCCCGTACGGCGTCCGGACCGAACGGGCGTAGGCACCGCGCTCGATGTCGGGGCCGGTCAGGACGGTGACGGCGCCGCCGTCGTCGAAGTCGTCGATGATCACGTACACCGGAATGCCGGCGGTCGCGTAGGCGCGGTGCTTGAGGACCACGTCTCGTCGGCGGTTCCTGCTTCCGGGTGACACCGTCTCGACCACCATCGCGAGACCCGAGGCGAGTACGCCCAGCCCTTCAGGGTGCTCGATCTCCTCCAGGTCATCGGGGGCGACGAAGACATCAGGGATCATCACCCTCAAGCCGTGGATGACGTTACCGTCGTTCGCGGGGGCCCAGCCGGTCGCTCGCAACTGGTCGTGCAGCGCCAGCAGCACGCGGCGGTTGATCGTCAGGTGGCGGGTCCCGCCGGTGGGCGACATCTCGATGACTCCCTCGATGATCTCCGCCCTGAAGCCCTCAGGGACGTCCATCTCCTTCCACACCTGCCACAGCGCCTGGTCCAGGTCCACGACGGTCTCCTCGGCTACGAGCGCGGTCATTGAGACACCTCTTCCCGTCCAGTGTGGTCGGCTCGCGCGATCCGCATCAAGCCGCGGCCGTACGGTCGCACACGACCGGAGACCGGGCGGAGAGAACCAGGGCGGTTCACCCGAACGGGCGGTTTCAGCGCTGGTGGGGGATCTCCACGCGGAAGGTGGCGCCGGTGCCGGGGGCGGTGTGGAGGGTGAGGGTGCCGCCGTGGGCGTGGGTGAGCGCGGTGGCGATGGCGAGGCCGAGGCCGGCGCCGCCGCCGTCGTGGCGGCTGCGCGAGGCGTCCACCCGGTAGAAGCGGTGGAACACCCGGACGGCCTGCTCCTCGGTGAGGCCGGGACCGGAGTCGGCGACCTCCAGCAGGCAGAGGCCCTCGGCGGTGCCGACGCCGATCCGCACCGGGGTGCCGGGCGGGGTGTGCTTGACGGCGTTGCCGACCAGGTTGGTGACCACCTGACGCAGCCTCGCCTCGTCGCCGAGCACCGGTGCGGGGCCGGGCGCGCCGGTGCCGGACGGACCGGTGAGGGCGACCGGGCGGGACGGGTCGAGGGCGGTGAGATCGTGCAGGGCGTCCGCGGCGAGGGTGCGCAGGTCCATCGGCGCGAGGTCGAGCGGGCGTTCCTCGTCGAGCCGCGCGAGCACCAGCAGGTCCTCGACCAGGGCGCCCATCCGGACGGCCTCGCTCTCGATCCGGAACATCGTCCGCTTGACGTCCGCCTCGGTGGGCAGCGCCCCCATCCGGTACAGCTCGGCGAAGCCTCGGATGCCGGCCAGCGGGGTCCGCAGCTCGTGCGAGGCGTCGGCGACGAACCGCCGCATCCGTGCCTCGGACTCGGCCCGGGCGGCGAACGCGGCCTCGATCTGGGTGAGCATCGCGTTGAGGGCGGCGGACAGCCGGCCGACCTCGGTGCGGGTGGCGAGCTCGGGCATCCGGTGCGACAGCTCGCCGGAGGCGATCCGCTCGGCGCCCTCCTCGATCCGGCGCAGCGGCCGCATCCCGGCCCGGACGGCGAAGAAGCCGAGGGCCGCGATCAGCACCAGCACCGCGCCGCCGATCGCCAGGAAGGAGGTGCGCAGCCGGGCGACGGTGGCGTCGATGTCCTCCCGGGAGACCGCGACCATCAGGTACGCGGGGGTGGGGGTCGGCACGGCGAAGGCGCTGGGGGGAGCGGGGCCGAGGGCGGGCGGCCGCTGGAGCGGCAGGACGAGCGTGCGCCAGCTGCGCTGGCCGCGCTGGTCGGGCAGGTCGAAGGGGGTGTCCGGGGCGGCGGCCGCCGGGTCGAGACCGGCCAGCTGCGGCGCCGGGTCGTTCTCGGAGACCGGCTGGCGCACCACCTGCTGGACCTTGCCGTCCGCCGAGAGGTACTGGACCAGGTACTGGCTGGGCAGCGCCGCCGCGGGCCGCCTCCCGCCGACCGAGGGCTGCCGGCTCTCCGGCCAGGTCGTCCGGCCGGGGGCGCGGTGCGAGAGCGGTTCGGCGAAGCGCTGCAACTGGTCGTCGAGCCGCTCCACCAGCTGCATCCGGACGGTGCCGAGCACGACGGCGTCACTGACCGCGAGCCCGGTGGTGACCAGGGCGAGGACGAGGACGAGCAGCCGGACGCGCAGCGAGAAGCGGGGGAACACGGGGGGCGGTCAGCTCTGCGGCGGCCGGCGCAGCGCGTAGCCGATACCGCGGACGGTGTGGATCAGCTTGGGGCCGTGCGCGGGGCCGGAGTCGAGCTTGCGGCGCAGGTAGGAGATGTAGGACTCGACGATGGAGAGGTCCCCGCCGAAGTCGTAGGCCCAGACGTGGTCGAGGATCTGCGCCTTGGAGACCACCCGGCCGACGTTGGCCATCAGGTAGTGCAGCAGCTTGAACTCGGTCGGCGAGAGCGCGACCGGGGTGCCGCCGCGGGTGACCTCGTGGGCGATCGGGTCCAGCGTGAGGTCGGCGACGACCAGCCGGCCGTCCTCGGCGGGGCCGCCGGCCCGGCGCAGGATGGCCCGGATCCGGGCGATCAGCTCCTCCAGGCTGAACGGCTTGGTGACGTAGTCGTCCGCGCCGGCGGCCAGGCCCTGGACCTTGTCGCCGACGCCGTCCTTGGCGGTCAGGAAGAGCACCGGCAGGTGGTCGCCGGGGTGGCCGTGGGCGGGCCCGGCTATCTGGCCCCGGGTGGTCTGCTCGCGCAGCCGCTCGACCACGGTGAAGCCGTCCAGGTCGGGCAGCATCACGTCGAGGACGACGAGGTCGGGGCGTTCGACGGCGATCAGTTCGAGCGCCTCGGTACCGCTGGCGGCGGAGGCGACCCGGAAGCCGGAGAAGCGCAGGGAGGCGGAGAGCAGCTCCCGGATGTTGGGTTCGTCGTCGACGACGAGGAGGAACGCCTCGCCCGGGCCGCCCGCCACGGCGGAGCTGCCAGGTGTGGACACAGTGCCTTGCACGGGGGTTCCGCCTCCCGGTCGGACGATGGCGTTCAGCTTGAGGCTAGCCCGGGGAGGCTATGCGCCGTCGATGAATGTTGGATTAACACCTTAGCGGGCGGATATGGGCGAACGAGCCCGCGCGGTCGGGCTGGATGGTGTGCGTACGAGCCGGTGGACAGGGCGGAGGCGCCGCGCGGCCGCGGCGCGGAGCCGCTCCCGGCCGGGGGCCGGGCGGTTCCGGACCGGGGCGGTCGGTTCCCGGCCGGAGGCCGGGCGGTTCCCGGCCGGAGTGAAGACCGCGCGTGACCCAGGGTACGGACACACCTCGCGGTCACGGACACCGCGCGGCCCCTGGCCCGGCACGCCACCCGGTCACGGACAGCGCGCGGCCCGGCCGCCGGAGGAGGTTCGGCCGGGCCGCGCGGGCGCCTGGGGGCTGCGGGGTCAGCCGCCAGGCCCCCTCCCACCCGTGGACGGGCTAGGAGGGAGGCGTCTGGGTCTGGTTCTGGGTCCCCCGGCCACCGGCGCCGCCGCCGAAGCCGCCCGCGCCGAAGCCGGCGGCGCCCTCGACGAGCTGGGTGGCGGCGTACCCGCCGTCGGCGGCCGGGGTGCCGACCACGGTGACGCTCTGACCGGGCTGCAGGTCGGTGACCTTGCCCTCCTTGTTGAGCTGGACCTTGGTGGCGTCGCCGGTGGTCACCTTGACGGTGTTGCCGTTGGCGTCGGTCAGGTAGACGGTGGTGCCGTCGACGGCCTTGACGGTGCCCCGGGTGAAGCCGCCCTGCGCGCCCTGGCCACCGCCCTGACCCGTGCCCTGACCGGCGCCGGCGCCCTGCCCGGTGCCCTGGCCGCCCCGGCGGGTGCCGTTCTGCCCGCCGCCGAAGCCGGAGGCCGCCGCCCGGGGCTGCTGCCCCGCCGCGGCCGACTTGCCGGAGCCGGTGGAGCCGTGGTCCTGCTGGTACCAGACGCCGCCCGCGAAGGCCGCCGTGGCGAGCACGGCGCCGGCCAGGACGAGGGTCGGCCACGGCAGCCGGCGGCGCGGTGGCGCGGCCAGCTCGGCGGTGACGTCCCGGGCGTCCGGCGCGGTGGAGAGCAGGACCACCTGCTCGGCGGGGGTGCGCAGCTCGATCTCGTTGCTCATGGTCTGCGGGTCCTTGGTCACTCGTGGCGGAGGGCGTCGATCGGGCGCAGCGAGGCGGCCCGGTTGGCGGGGTAGCTGCCGAAGAACAGGCCGATGGCGACGGCGATGCCGAACGCGCCGAGCACCGACTCGGGGATCACCACCGGCTTGATGCCGACGACGGAGAAGTGCGATCCGGCGAGACCGGCCAGCACCCCGAGTCCGGCCCCGATCACCGACAGCAGGGTGGACTCGACGAGGAACTGCCCGAGGATCGCCACGCGCGGGGCGCCGAGCGCCTTGCGGATGCCGATCTCCCTGGTCCGCTCGGTGACGGTGACCAGCATGATGTTGGTGATGCCGATCCCGCCGACCAGCAGCGAGATCGCGGCCACCGCGCCGAGCAGCACGGTGAAGGTCTTGGTGGTCGACTCCCGGGCCGTGAGCAGCGAGGCCTGGTTGCCGATCCGGAAGTCCGCCTTGCTCGGGTCGGCGATCGCGTGGGTGCCGAGCAGCACCCGGGTGACCTCGGCCTGGGCGGCCGTGGTGGTCTCGGCGGAGGTGGCCTGCACCAGGATCTGGCTGACCGGGCCGAAGCCGGTGAAGGCGTTCTGCACGGTCGGCAGCGGTGCGATCACCACGTCGTCCGGGTCGGTGAAGCCGGTGCCGCCCTTGGCCTGGAGCACGCCGACCACGGTGAGCGGGGTGCCGCCGACGGTGATCGCCCTGCCGACCGGGTCGGTGGTGGCGAACAGCTGCTTGGCGGTGGTGGCGCCGAGCACCGCGACCTTGCGGGAGCCGAGCACGTCGTCGGCCGTGAAGTACTCGCCCCGGCCGATCTTCAGGTTGGCGGTCTCGAAGTACGCGGGGTAGGTGCCGACGATCGAGCCGGGGCTGTAGGAGATGTCCCCGTACAGCGCGGTGCCGCTGGCGGTGACCACCGGCGCGACGGACTTGATCGAGGTCGCCTCCGGGTCGCTCGCCAGTGCCCTGGCGTCGGCGACCGTGAGCTTCTTGGCGGTGGAGGCGGTGCGCGAGCCGCCGAAGGAGGACCCGGCGGTGACCGTCAGCGAGTTGGTGCCGAGCGAGGTGATCGACTCCTTGACCGCCACCGAGGAGCCGTTGCCGACCGCGAGCAGCAGGATCACCGAGGCCACGCCGATCAGTACGCCCAGCATGGTCAGGGCGGAGCGCACCTTGTTGGCGGCCAGGCCGCCGACGGCGAACCGGAGCATCTGCCAGAGGATCATGCGAGCACCCCCTGGAGGTCGGCCGCGAGCAGGGCGGGCGGCGGGCCCTCCACCGGAGCCTGCCGGACGTCGCTGACGACCGCGCCGTCGACCAGCCGGATCACCCGCTTCGCGTGCCGGGCGACCTCGTCCTCGTGGGTGATCAGCACCACCGTGCGGCCGGTCGCGTTGAGGCCGTCGATCAGGGCCAGCACCTCGTCGGTGGAGCGGCTGTCCAGGTTGCCGGTGGGCTCGTCGGCGAGCAGCATCGCGGGCGCGGTGACCAGCGCCCGGGCCACCGCGACGCGCTGCTGCTGGCCGCCGGAGAGCTCGTTGGGTCGGTGCCCGGAGCGCTCGGCGAGGCCGACCAGGGAGAGCGCGGCCAGCGCCCGGCGCCGGCGCTCGGCGCTGCGCACGCCCGCGTAGGCGAGCGGCAGCTCGACCTGGGCGAGCGCGGTGGTGCGGGGGACGAGGTTGAAGGACTGGAAGATGAAACCGATCTTGCGGTTGCGGACCAGCGAGAGCTGCTGCTCGTCCAGGTGTCCGACGTCGATGCCGTCCAGCAGGTAGCGGCCGGCGGTCGGTACGTCCAGGCAGCCGAGGATGTTCATCAGGGTGGACTTGCCGGAGCCCGAACTGCCCATCACCGCGACGAAGTCGCCCTGCTCGATGTCCAGGTCGACGCCCAGCGGCTCGCCGGTGGCCGGGTCGGACGGGCCGCGCAGCGCGTGCACGGTGGCGTCGCCGTGGCCGTAGGACTTGGTGAGCCGGCGGATCTGGATGACCGGGGGCGCCGCCGCCGTGCTCTGGGGCGCGGGGGCGGTCCTGCGCCCCATCAGCGGTTCCCGCCCCGGCCGGTGCCGCCGCCGGCGGCCGCGCCGACGCCTGCCACGCCGGCCGCGCCGCCGGCTCCCGTGCCGCCGCGGTTGCCCTGACCGCCGGTCAGGCCCGGGAAGGACCCGTTCGGGAAGCCGTTGGTCCCGCTGGTGGTGGCGAGTTCGACCTTGTCGCCCTCCTTCAGCCCGGAGACCACCTGCACGGTGGTGTCGCCCTCGACGCCGACCTCGACAGTGACCCGCTCGCTGGAGCCGTCCGGCTGCACCAGGGTCGCCGTCCGGCTGGTGCCGGTGCCCGCCAGGGCGGCGGTGGGCAGCGAGAGCGCGTTGTCGGCCTCGCCGGTGACCACCGAGACGGTCGCGCTGAGGCCGGTCCGCAGCTTGCTGGTGTCGCCGGTGATCTGCAGCGTCGCCGCGTACTGGACGGCGGCCGCGCCGCCGCTGCCGCCACTGCTCACCGGCAGCGAACTGACGGACAGCACGGTGGCGTTGAGCTTGGTGTCGGACTGCGCGTTCAGCGCGACGGTGGCCGACTCGCCCTTCTTGAGCTTCAGCGAGTCCAGCTCGGAGAAGTTGGCGGTGACCTGCATCCCGGTCGGGTTGGTCAGCACGATGAAGCCGCTCGGGGCGCCGGAGCCGGTGGTGGTCCCGGTGGACTTGGCGGTGCTCCCGGTACCGCCGCTCCCGGTACCGCCGCCCAGCGTGTCGCCGACCTTGTTGGAGACGGACGCGACCGTGCCGTCCACCGAGGCGGTGAGCGTCGTACCGGCCAGCTCCGCCTGGGCGTTGGCCAGGTTGGTCTGCGCGGTGGCGACCTGCTGCCGGGCCTGGGCCACGGCCGCCTCGTCCACCTTGGTGGTGGTGATCGTGGTGGTCTGCGGGACGGGGGTGGTCTGGGGAGCGGGCGCGCTGCTCGCGCCCGCTCCCCGTTCCCCGCCACCGGCGCCGTCACCGGTGGAGTCGTTGGACGAGCCGCCGGAGCCGCTGGCGGACTTGTTCGAGCTGCCGGGGATCTGCTGGGTGGTCGTGGTGGTGACACCGGCCTGCGCCTTGGTCAGGTTGGCGTTGGCCGTGGTCAGCGCCGACTGGGCGGCGTCCACCTGCTGCTGGGCCGCCGTGGTGTCGACGGTGGCCAGCACCTGTCCCTTGGTCACGGTGTCGCCCACCGCGACCTTGACGGCGGTCAGCTTCCCGCCGGTGGTGAAGTCCTGGGCGGCGTCGGTCGGCGAGGCGAGCGTGCCGGTTCCGGACACGGTGGCCAGGACCGTGCCCTTCGCCACGGTCGCGGTTCGGACCTGGGCCTTGCCGGCCGCCTTCTCCGTCCCGCTGTCCAACGTGGTGTACGCCAGGGCCACGGCGCCCACCAGGGCCACGCCCAGTGCGGAGTTCAGGAGGACGGCACCACGCCGTCGCGGAAGCACCTTCATGGCGCACAGCTTCGCCGGACGCTCTTGCGGCACCCTGGGCGCGACCTGGGAGAACCCTGACCGGCCGAATCCGGGCATTCCGCCACGCTCCCCCCGCCCCCAGCCCTCACCTTGCCCACCCCCCGCCCAACCGTTGGCCGAACTCCCAGGAGGTTCCCAGCCATCCCCAGCCATCCGGCAGCACGCCCGGGGCGGCGGCGTAACCCGTCGGATCATCCGATGGCCCGGTTCGCTCCACTGCACAGGCGATCGCCCGACCCCGCTCACGATGGCGGCTGCCAGGACCGGGTTGAGCCGAGCGGACGGAGTGGGAAGTCGGCTGGTCCGACTTCCCACTCCGGAGCCGGTCAAGCTCTCCGACATCCGCGGAACGGGCATCAAGCCGTGCACGCCTGAATTGGCGAACTCGCACACGGCGTGCGGACCCTCGCGCATGCCGTGCGCACCCGTCCGGATTCCTGGAAGCTCTCTTCCTGGGTGGCTAGCGTCACTGGTGCAGGTGCATCGCCACCTACGCACCACTCGACGTCATCGAGAGGAGCACCAAATGACCACCACGTCCATCGAGTCAATCGATCTGGTCGTCCGCGAGCCGCGCAACCCCCGGGACTTCGTCAAGCCCGAGGTGTGGGATCGCGAGGTCGCGCTACTGATGCGCGACCACCCCTACGACGAGGTGATGGCCACCCGCCTGTTCGGCGCGGCCGTCTCCTACCTCATCACGGCGATGGAGAAGTGGGGCCAGGGGCTGGAGATGTGCTGCGGCCGGATCGTGGACATCGCCGTCCACGTCTTCATCCTCGACACCACGAACTACCGGGAGTTCTGTGCTGCGCACTTCGGCGGCCGGTTCCTGGAACACATCCCGGAGATCGCGTTCAAGTACGACGGCTCCGTGGAACGGACGGCCCAGATCATCGCGGACAACGGGTTCGAGGTGGACTGGAAGCTGTGGGAGGCGGACTACGCCAAGTGCGGCCCGTGCAGCCCCGGCTCCAACTGCCACTGACCTGGGGGGCTGAACCCGGGGCCCGGAGGCGATTCACGCCTCCGGGCCCCATCCGACTGAATTGCTTCCTTTCCCCTCTTTCCCGGGAGCACGCGCCGGTAGGTTGTCGCCGGACTCGACACGGCACCGCCCACCTCGTCGCCCCGGAGAGCACCCATGTCCAGCGCGCCCCGAACCGCCCCGGAGTACTGGGACAGGTACCGGCCCCACCGCGGAGACGGAGCTCAGGCCCGTCCCGCGGCGAACCATTTCGACTGGACCGGTGTCCCCGGTCACGGACCCGGCGCGGAGATCCTGCGAAATCCGGGGACAGCACTCGACCTCGGACCCGCCGAGGGCGCGAACGCGGCGTTCCTCGCGAGAGAAGGGGTCGAGGTTGTAGCCGTGGACTTCTCGCTCTTCCAGGTCGAGCGTGCCCGCGCGTTCTGGACCGATCTGTCGGCGCTGGAGTTCGTCCACGCCGAGGCCTGCGCGTTCCTGGACGAGGAGGTGAAGTCGTTCGACGCGATCTACTCGACCTGGGGTGCGGTCTGGTTCACCGATCCCGAGGAATTGCTCCCCCGGATCGCCAAGCGGCTGGCCCCAGGCGGCACCTTCGCGTTCTCCCATCGTGAACCGGCTGCCGGAACATACGGCGCCCAGGTCATGGGAGGGAAGTGGCTGGAGGGCCGCGAGACCGAACTGACGGTCCTGCGCTGGCAGTACACAACCGAACAGTGGACCGATCTGCTCAAGCGCCACGGCTTCACCCACATCAGCGCACTGGTGATTCCGGCCCGGGAGAGCAGCGTCCTGGGGACGCTGCTGCTGACGGCAGAGGCCACGGCTGGGCTCTAGAGGCGATCAATGAATCAGGACAACCGTCGGAAGGACAGGGGGCCTTACCCCGCGGTGCACGCCTTTATGAGCGCCCCCTGACCGTCACTACCGTTCCTGTCGGCCCCGGGGAGGGATCGTGTCTCGCACAGAGACGGTCGTCGACGTACCGGCCATCCTGCGCGCCGCCCGGGCGGTGAAGCGGGTGACCCTTGCGGAAGTAGGCGCGCACGCCGGCTACTCCGCCTCAGCCATGTCCCGGATTCTGCGAGGCCAGATGGCCGTGGCCGACGGCGCCCTGCTCCGCATCGCGGAGTTCCTGGACATCCCGCCGACCCAACTCGGACTCCGCCGCGACCACCCGGCCCGACACACGCGGACTACACCCCCCGGCAGCACGGTTGCTACTAGGGTGACGACAGGCCACCAAAAGTCGGAGGACGAGGTGCGGCGAAGGCGATTCCTCGCGGCGGGAGCCGCAGGCATGGGCGCAGTGGTCATTGGCACCGAGCAGGCCGACGCGGTGACGGCTGCCTGAAAGTCCGGCATCGGCAGGGACCCGCTGGAAGAGGCGCTGTTCGCCCCGGGCCCGGCCACCCCGTTGCCCGGCCTCGCAGTCACCCTCGCCACCGCCCACGCCGACTTCCGCGCAGCACGCTACTCCCGTCTGCGCCACGCCTTGCCCGCATTGATCAGCGGGGCGGAGGCAGCGCGGAACGCTGGTACCGGCCTGGCACGTGAGCGAGCGTGCGCGGCCGTCGCCCGGTCCTACGTGCTTGCGACCGAGCTCGCGGTCAAGGAGAGCGCCGACTACGCCTGGGCCACCGCTGACCGCGCTCTGACCGCAGCCCGCGCCTCCGGCTCACCCGTCGTGGTCGGAGAGGCAGCCCGGGTGCTCGCCATCACCATGCGCCGCTCCGGACGCATCACCTCTGCCGTCCAACTTCTCACCTCGACCGCGACCAACCTGCACGCGCGGGCCGGGCGCGAGGACGACCTACGCGCCGTCCGCACCACACTGCTCCTGACCGCTGCTTATACCGCTGCGACCGGAGGAGACGGCCATACTGCCAACGAACTGATCGACGAGGCGGAGCTGCTGGCCAAGCGGATTCCCTCAGGGCGTACAGGAGAGTTGTTCACTGTCGAGGCGACCCCAGAGCAAGTAACGCTCTACCGGATCGGCATCGCCACAACGCTCAACGACCCGGACTCCGGCGTTTTCCACGCCCGCGCGCTCAACCCTGCCCTCCTTCCGACGCAGGAACGGCGGGCTCGGTTCTACACCGACGCCGCCCGGCTCTGGACCGCTTTGGGGGACGACGGTCGGACCTACGCGGCGTTGCAGGCCATGGAACGCGTGGCGCCCGAAGAACTGCGCCGGCCGTCCGTTCGGGCGATCACGTCCGGCCTCGTGCACTCCTCGGCCCGCCTCCCCGGACTACGCGCCTTCGCCGCCCGAACTGGCGCATTCGACGGCTAGTGCCGTATCAGGCAACGTTCGCCCCGGCGAGGCGCGAGTGATGATGATCTTTGTGATAGTTTCGGCGTCGCCGTGCACCACTGCACATTCGAGGAGGTGAGACCGATCAACACTGTGACAGGTCGGGGCTCCCTCCTTTGCATGGTCTAGGGAGCGCCCGCACAAGGCATCCCGAAAGGCTTGAAACGCTAATGCGCTTCACCTCCCAGACGTCGTCGGACGGCGTCACCGAACAGTTCTTTACCCTTGACGAAATCCCCGGCGTGCTGTGGACGCCGGAAGGCGCCTGCGGTACTCGTCCCCTGATTCTGCTGGGCCACGGCGGCGGGCTGCACAAGACCGCCCCCGGCACCGTGTCCCGTGCGCGTCGCTACGCCGCCGAGGGTTTCGCGGTCGTCGCGATCGACGCGCCCAACCACGGTGGTCGGCCCAAGGACGAGGAGTTCGGTCGGATCGCGGCCGAGATGCGGGCCGGCATGGCCGCCGGTGAGAATCCGGGCGCGCTGGTCGCCAGCATGCACAGCTATCTGGCCCCTCAGGCTGTCGCGGACTGGCAGGCGGTCCTGACTGCGGTCCAGCGCCTCGACCGGGTCGGCGTCGGCCCGGTGGGTTATTGCGGGATGTCGATGGGCTGTGGGCTCGGCATTGCGCTCATCGCCGCGGAGCCCCGGATACGCGCCGCCGTGCTGGGTTTGCTCGGTGTGCACGGGCTGGCCGAGGACGCCGCGCGGATCACCGTGCCGGTCCAGTTTTTGGTCCAGTGGGACGACCAGATGGTTTCGCGGGACCAGAGTCTGGCGTTGTTCGACGCCTTGGCCTCGGCTGAGAAGACACTGCACGCCAACCCCGGCAAGCACGGGGATGTGCCGTCGTTCGAAGTGGACAGCGCGCTGCGGTTCTTCGCGCGGCATCTGAGCTGACACGAGATCGCAGTGCTCGGCGAGCTGGCCGGAACTCGTTTCCGGCCAGCTCGTTCGGTCCAGACTGTTCGGCATGGCCGAGCGGGTGCAGGTGCGCGAGATCGATGACGACGAGGGTGCCCGGCTGTTGCGGATCGTGCGGCGCGGCACCGGGTCGGTGGTGGTCTGGAGGCGTGCGCAGATGGTACTGCTGTCCGCGCAGGGCATGCCCGTGGCGAAGATCGCCGAGGTGACGTCCACCAGTGCGGACCGGGTCCGGGACGTGATCCACAACTTCAACGCCGATGGCTTCGACTTGCTCTACCCGAAGTACAAGGGTGGCAGGCCGAAGACCTTCACCCTCCTGGAACGTCGGGAGATCAAGAAGATCGCCAAGTCGAAGCCAGCCGAACATGGCCTGCCGTTCTCGACCTGGAGCCTGACCAAGCTGGCCGACTTCCTGGTCGCCGAGGGGGTGGTCGACGACATCAGCCACGAGGGCCTGCGCATCCTCCTCCGCGAGGAAGGCGTCTCGTTTCAACGCATAAAGACCTGGAAGACCTCACGCGACCCCGACTACGCGGCCAAGAAAGCCCGAGTCGAGCACCTCTACGCGATCGCCGACGCCGAGGTCATACCCGAGGAAGGCGAGCCCGAAGTCGTCTTATGTCTGGACGCCCCGCCCTCGCCGTGAACAGGCCGTCGAGACTGCTCCGCACCATGCTGGGTGCACCGTATGGGACCCCTTGTGACGGCTTCCTGACCGCGCCGCTCGATTCGTGGCCCCACACGGCAACACCGGCCTGGTCGGAGTGGACAGTTGCTTCCGCCGTCCCTAACTTCGTGCCCGAGGGCAGAATGGCCGGAGCAACCCTTGAGGAGGCTGTCCGTGCTCTTGGATGGTGACCAGTGGCGCCACCACTTCGACGGGACGATCGGCCGGGTCCGGGTGGTGCGAGGGCCGTTGACCGACTACCAGCGGTACCAGTTCGCCTGGGGGATCCCCGGCAACCTCGCGGCCGGGAGGACGTCCGCATCCTCGACGCCACCGAGCAGGACTTCGGGATCCCGGACCAGGACTGGTGGATGCTCGACGAGTCCTCGGTCGTCCACCTCAACATCTGCCCGGACGGGACGCAGATCAACCGCGAACTGGTCGATAAACGAGCCGAATCGTGTCCGGAGTTGAAGCGGCTGGCTCTCGCGAACTCGGTGCCGTTCCTCGAATACTCGGACGGCTACATGTGGCGGCCGATCCCGATCAGCTCGGCTGATCGGGATCGGATCAGGATGCTCAAAACCCTGCCCCTGTGAGCGGGGGGTCGGAGTGGGAAGTCGGAGCCGCCGACTTTTCCCGGGCTGGGACCTGCCGGTGTGAACGAGGTGGATCGGTTGGTGGCGCCCCCTCGCTCGAGCGAGGGGGCGCTGTCGGGTCAGGTCGTGAGGTGGTCGAACTCGCCGGCCTTGATGCCCTGGACGAACTTGGCGAACTTGGGCGGGGTGGTGCGGACGACTATGTCGCCGGCGTCGGACTCGCGGAGTTCGACCGTGCCGTCGACGACGCGGACTTCGACGCACTCGTTCGATGCACCGCTGAAGGTCGACTTCTGCCACTCGGACCTACTCATACCTACCCTTCATTTCATCCCTGATAGATCGAATGAACTTTCGCGAGTCATCATCCGACAGGGCGAGGGAGTCAAGGCGGGTGAACGTTGCGCGGTGGCTGGCCAGGTCTGCTGGGGAGTCGAAGAAGAGGACGCCCTGCGCGGTGTCCATCTGGAGGGTCGCGAGCTCCGGTACCGGTCCCTCGGCAAACATGATGTTCTCGCCCGCGCCAGGAAACGTGTCCATGTCGAACGGCACCACTCGCAACGAGCAGGTTCGCCGCTCTGAGTCCTCGATCAGGCTACCGAGCTGCGCTGCGAGCACGTGAGGGCCGCCGAACTGCATCCGTAGCGCGGCCTCGTGGATGAAGGACACGTACGGCGTGCCACTCGACCGAATGGCGTGCTGGCGCTGGACGCGAAATGCAGTTCTGAGCTCGATGTCGCGAGGTGGTAGCGGCGGTGAGACGCGGGCGAACACCGCAGAGGCGTAAGCCTTGGTCTGCTGTAGGCCAGGCACGTAGGTGGTTGCCCATGTGTAGAGCTTTTGCGCCGTGGACTCCATCTCCGCGACCTCCAGAAAGTCGGTCGACAAGACGCCGCGGTACTCCTCCCACCAGCCCTTTCCGCGCGCTGCGATGAGGTCGGCGAGTGCATCGATCAGAGGCTGGTTGGTGCACTTGCAACCCGCCGCGATCGTCTGGAGACGCTCCGCGCTGACACTGCTCTTCCCGTTCTCCATCTGCGTCACTTGGGCGGCACTGACGCCGAGGACTCGGGAGAGCTGGCTGCCGCCCAAACCCGCTTGCTCGCGCATTCTCCGCAGCTCGGCACCCAAGCGGCGCTGACGAAGAGTTGGGCTCTGGCGACCGGGCATGGCGTCCTCTCTGCGTTTCGTGGCATCAGTCTGCCGCGACGGCAGCCGTCACGGCCATCTGTCCCACGGAAGAGGGAAGCTTTCCAGGATCCACTTAATCTTAAGTGCTTCTGCGCTATGGTCGTCTCACATCGATCCGATGGATCGTCAGTAACGCCTGTTTCCAGGGCAGTAGGCGCCTGCTGCCCGCGCACCGCAGAGCAGCCGTACGCGGCACTCCCAGTCCCGTCCCGGCCTGGCTCACGGCGACGTATCCGCCGGTGACACCACACCCACTCCACTCCGCCTCTCTTCGGAGGTCCCTCATGTGTGCCTTCACCCTGCCCGAACCGCCCGACTGGTCCGCCGCCCGCGAGGAGCTGCGCGAGGCCCTCGACCTCGCCGGCTGGCCCGACGACCTCATCCACGACGCCGAACTCGCCCTCTGCGAGCTCTACATCAACGCCTGGCGCCACGGCGGCAGCTCCGCCCCGCTCGTCGTCGTCCTGCTCCGCGACCACACCCTGCGCGTCTCCGTCGCCGACGACAACCCCCACCTCCCCGAACCCCGCACCCCCGCCGACCCCTACGCCCTCTCCGGCCGGGGCCTGCACCTCGTCCGCTCCCTCACCCACCGCTTCGGCACCGACCCCCGCAAGCACGGCAAACGCGTCTGGTTCGAACTGGACGCCGCCGCGTGAGCGCCGCCCGCCGCACCCCGATCGCGCCCGACGACCCCCGCGTGCGCGACTACACCCACGCCCAGATCACCACCCTCCTCGGCGAACTCCACACCCGAGGCGCCAGGTTCGGCATCCAGTGGGCCTCTGCCACCACCGTGGGCGGCACCGTCGACGGCCGCATCCTCGTCGACTTCGGCAACGCCCCCGTGGCCACCCTCCTCAACCTCCTCCACCTGCTCCGCGACACCGAGAGGAACGAGCCGTGGGAGTCCTGATCCCCCTCGTCACCGAAGCGATCCACACCGAACGCACCACCGTCGCCTACCTCACCGTCGAACACGCCCCCGACGCCACCGTCCAGCTCCGCCTCGCCGTCGACCTCGACATCCACACCGGCCCCGGCGAACACCTCGCCCTCCCCCTCACCCACGACCAGGCCCACGAACTCCTCCACGACCTCGCCGCCCACCTCGGCCACCGCGTCCTGGGAATCCGCCGATGAGAACCGGCACCGCCAACTTCCTCATCGGCGCGGCCCTCCTCACCCTCCTAGCCCTCGCCCTCACCACCGTCACCCTCGGCGTCATCACCGCCCTCAAGGTCAACGGCGACCAGCACACCCTCGCGCCGAAACCCATCACCCGCCACGGGCGCTGGGAACTGCGCCAACTCCCGGACGGCACCACCGAATACGCCTGGATCGCCCGCCAGGCCGGCCACTACGGCCCCGAAATCCGACAGCAACCCCCGACGCCCGGCCGACACCGCATACCCACCTAGCAGCGGCAAAGCGAAGGCCCCCGCCCACCCGGGCAGGGGCCTCGCCGCCACCGCACGGAAATTCCCGGTGTGGCGAGCCGGTTCGGACCTATCCTGCCTGCCGTGACCGACTGGAGCAGGATCGAAGCCGCCGACTGTGCCGTACCCGCCGACCGGCCACTGGAGGAGCTGGTCCGCGAACTCTCCGGCGCCCTGGCGGACCCCGATCCGGACGTCCGGGACGGAGCGCCGTACGCCGTCCTCGCGACCTGGATCGAGCGCGGGGTGATTGACGGGCCCCGGCGGCTGGCGCTGGGGGACGAGATGGCCGCCCGCTTCCTCGACCCGCAGATCCAGGCCCGCACCTTCGCCCCCCTCGTCCTCGACATGCTGGTGGAGAAGGGGGACTTCGAGGCCGGCTGGGTGGACGCGTTCGAGCGGTGGTACCCGGCGGAGACGGACCTGCGCGGCCATGACGAGAAGCTCGGCTGGCTCCACGCCGTCGCGCACGGCGCGGACCTGCTGGACCGGTTCGGCCGCCACCCCGAGGTGGATCCGGTGCGGATGCTTCACCTCGCCGCCGCGCGGCTGACGGCGCCCACCGACCACGTGTTCGACCAGCTGGAGGACGACCGGCTGGCGCGGGCGGTCGCCCGGGTGCTCACCCGGCCCGATCTGAGCGAGTCCGACGCGACCACGTGGCTGGACCCGGTCGCCGCCCGCTTCGGGGCCGACCGCCTCAGTACCCCGGTGCCCGCCCACCTCAGCAACTGCCTGCGCACGCTGCGCCTGCTCTACGTCCTCGCGGACCGCGGCGTGCGGGCACCGAACACCGATGCCGCACCGGAGGCCCTCCCCCACGGGGCGGCGGTCAAGGAACGCCTCGCCGCCGTCCTCGACCGGATCGTCAAGCGGTAGGCGCGGGAGCACACGTCCCGGGCGGTGGCCGGCCCGGCCGCCACGGCCCCGAGATCCGCCATCGAAGCGACCCCACCCCGGCCGGCACCGCGCATCCGCCCGAGCCGGCACGTTGAGGCCCTCGCCCACCGGGCGAGGGCCTCTCCGGTCTTCGACCGCAGTGACCGCCGGTACTCCACGCCCGTCACCGGCCCGCGCGAAGGGTTCCGAAAATAACTCCGACCCCACCTGCAACCACCGGCCGGGATGCGCGTCTATACGGATGAAGGCACGGAGAGCGAGACCGGCGAGGCCGGGGGGCGCTACCGCTGACAGCGGGGCCGGTCGTCTTCACACACCGTCAGCACCATGACCCTGGGGAAACACGTCATGCGCAAGTCCGTTATGCCCTCTTTCGCGAAGAACATCACCGCCACCTCGGGCCGCCGCCGGCTCGCCGCCGTCGCCGCCACCGTCGTCCTCGCCGGCTCCGTCCAGCTGATGACCGCCGAGGCCTCCTGGGCCTGCGGCTCGGGAAACACGGCCGCCGCCGAGGCCAAGCCGGTCACCCCCGCGTCCGCGCACAAGGGCGACCTCACCGCCGGGTTCCACATGACCCCCGATGGCCAGAGCATCACCGCCGGCGGCGCCAAGGCCGAGATCGGCGTGGGAGTCACCAACTTCACCGGTGCCCCGTACGAGAACGTCGGCCCCTCCTTCGCGATCTACAACCCGCAGGGTCCCAACCGGCTGGAGGACTTCACCGTCGAGGCCGCCACCGCCGGCGGCTGGAAGAAGCTCACCCTCCACCACGGCTGCGACCCCGCGATCGTCGCCGACACCAGCTCGCTCAAGGTCAAGCAGCTCACCGACGGCCGCGCCGCCAACTTCGCCTTCCGCGTCTCCGTCTCGGCGAACGCCGCCGCCGACCTGAAGAGCTTCGAGGTCTTCATCGGCGGCAGGGCCGACGGCTACCCCATGGAGCAGGGCGGCAGCCACACCTACACGGTCGTCCGCACCGCCGCCCCGGCCAAGCCGTCGACCACCGCGAAGCCGGCCGCCAAGCCCACGACCACGGCCAAGCCCAGCGCCAAGCCCGCCGCCCCGAAGTCCGCCGCCCCCGTCGCCCCCGTCGAGGACAAGACCCAGACCCCCGCCACCCCCAAGGCCACGCCGACCGCCTCCGCCACCACCGCGCCCGCCACCACCGCCCCGGCGGGCACCCCCGAGCTCGCCCAGACCGGCGCCGGCACCCCCAACGGCTTCCTCGCCGCCGCCTCCGCCGCCTTCGTCGCGCTCGGCGCGGGCGTTCTGATCGCCGTGCGCCGGCTGCGTCCCCAGCGCTGACCGGCCCACGGGCCACCACAGGGGCCCTGCCCCCGCACGGCGGTGCGGAGGCGGGGCCCCTCGTCGTTCCCGGGTGCCGACCGGCTCAGTCCTCGACGGGCTCCCGATCCGCCGACGTCCACCCCGGGGCCCACCCCGAGGCCGCCGCGCTGGCCGCCAGCAGCCGCAGGCCCGCCTCCGACGACGAGCCGGGCACCGCGCTGAAGAGCAGCATCCGGTGCCCGGACGCCTCCGGCAGCGGCAGCGCCTCGAAGTCCAGCGCCAAGTCCCCGACCACCGGGTGGTGGAACTCCTTGGTGCCGAACAGGCAGTCGTGCACCGGGTGGCGCGACCAGAGCGCCGCGAACTCCGCGCTCTTCATCGACAGCTCGCCGATCACCTCGGCCAGCTGCCGGTCCTCCTGGTGCCGCCCGGCGGCCAGCCGTAGGAAGGCGACCTGGGCCCGGGCCTCGGTCTCCCAGCACGGGTAGAGCTCCCGGGTCCGCGCGTCGAGGAAGAGCAGTCGGGAGAGGTTGGGGCGCGCCGACGGCGAGTCCGGCGCCGCCGCGTCCAGGTGCCCGGCCAGCAGTGCATGGCCGAGCGGATTCCAGGCCAGCACCTCGTTGCGCAGGCCGACCACCACCGCCGGGACGTCGGCCATCGCCGCGATCAGCCGGCCCACCGCCGGCCGGACCCGCTCGAAGCGCTCGGCCGGGCGGCCCTTCGCCGGCCGGCCCGGGCGGGCCAGGTTGCGCAGGTGGGCGTGCTCGTCGCCGTCGAGGCGCAGCGCCCGGGCGATGGCGTCCAGCACCTCGTCGGAGACGTTGCGGCTCTGCCCCTGCTCCAGCCGCGTGTAGTAGGTGATGCTGACGCCCGCCAGCTGGGACAGCTCCTCGCGCCGCAGCCCGGGCACCCGGCGCCGGCTGCCGTACGTGGTCAGCCCGACGTCCTCGGGTCGCAGCCGGGCGCGGCGGGTGCGCAGGAACTCGCCCAGCTCGCTGGGCTTCTCCGCCCCCGCCGACGGCGCCAAGGAGGCCGAAGACGCCAAGGAGGCCGACGCCGCCGAGGAGGGGGCCGACGACGGCCTCTCCGCCGACCGGGGCTGCTGCGCTGACGGTGTCTCGGGTGCGGTCATGCCTCCAGTGAACACCGCCGGGCGGCGCCGAGCCTGTCCCTGCCGGTGCCACCCTCCGCGGGGGTCTGGGTACCCCCGGCGCGGCCCAGCAGGCTGCTGCCGTACCCGGAACACCCCGTCGAGTCGAAAGGCAGCGGAGCGATGACCGCCACCCTGTCCGAAGCACCAGCCCTCCCCCGCACACCAGCCGGAATGACCGGCCGGCAGCGACTCGTCCTGGTCGTGCTGCTGGCCGCCCAGTTCATGCTGGCCGTGGACTTCTCGATCCTGAACGTCGCCCTGCCGGTGATCGGCCAGGGCCTCGGCTTCGGGCTCGGCAGCCTGCAGTGGATCGCCACCGCCTTCGCCCTGAGCGCGGCGGGCTTCACCCTGCTGTTCGGACGGGTCGCCGACCTCTTCGGGCGGCGCCGGGTGTTCCTGCTCGGTCTCGCCGTGCTCGGCGTCTCCTCGCTGGTCGGCGGGCTGGCCACCACCCCGGAGCTGCTGCTGGCCGCCCGGGTGGCGCAGGGCCTGGCCACCGCCGCCGTCACGCCGGCCGGGCTGGCGCTGCTCACCACCGCCTTCCCGGAGGGCCCGCTGCGCGAGCGGGCCCTGGGCCTGAACGGCGCGCTGATGTCGGCCGGCTTCACCTCGGGCGCGGTGCTCGGCGGGCTGCTCACCGACCTGCTGAGCTGGCGCTGGGCGTTCTTCGTCAACGTGCCGGTGGCCCTGGCCGTCCTGCTGGTGGCGCCCCGGCTGATCGCGGAGAGCCGGCCGGCCGGGAAGGTCCGGATGGACTTCCCGGGGGCGGTCACCGTCACCGGTGGCCTGCTCGCCCTGGTCCACGGACTGACGGCGGCCGGTGAGCACGGCTGGGGTGACCCGCTCGCGCTCGGCTCGCTGGGACTGGGCGCGGCGTTGCTGGTGGCGTTCTGGTTCGTCGAGCGGACCGCCGCCTCGCCCCTCGTGCCGGTCCGGGTGCTGCGGCGGCGCACGGTGGTCTGGGGCAACGCGGCCGGCCTGCTGGCCTTCGCCACCGAGACCTCGCTGGTCTTCCTGCTGACCCTCTACCTCCAGCGGGTGCTGGGCTTCTCCGCGCTGGCCACCGGCCTGGCCTTCGGGGTCCTGGGTGCCGGCACCGTGCTCGGCGGTGTGGTCGCGCCGCGGCTGATCGGGCGGCTCGGCAGCCGGGGCGCGCTGCTCGCGGGATTCCTGGTGCAGGCCGCCGCGACCGCCGCGCTGCTCCTGCTCGGCGCCGACCGGGCCTGGCTCGGCCTGCTGCTGGCGGCGACCTTCGTCGGCGGGGTCGGCAACATGCTGGCGATCGTCGGCTTCATGGTGACGGCCACCTCGGGCCTGCCGGACGAGGAGCAGGGGCTGGCCACGGGCGTCGCCACCATGACCCAGCAGGTCGGCATCACCCTGGGCACCCCGGTGATGAGCGCGGTCGCCACCGCGGCCGCCGCCGGGACCACCGTGCTGACCGGGGTCACCTGGGCGATCGCCGTGAACACCGCGCTGGTGCTGCTCGCCGCCCTCGCCTCGGCGCTCTTCCTGCGGCGGGGATGAGTGCCCGGACCACGGCGTCACCGGCTCGGGGCAGCACCCGGGCAGGACCGGGGCAGCGCCCGGACAGGACGACGCAGGGGCGCACCGCCGAGCGGTGCGCCCCTGGTGAAGCCGGTGTCCGTACGAGGTCAGCCGTCGATCGTCTTGCGGAACGCCTCGGCCACCGTGAGGAAGATCGAGTTGCCCTCGACCTCGCCGATCGAGATCCGGACGCCCTCCGGGAACGGGCGGACGATCACGCCGGCGTCGGCACAGGCCGCCGCGAACTCCTGGGAGCGCTCGCCGAGCGCCAGCCAGACGAAGTTGGCCTGCGAGTCCGGGATCTCCCAGCCCTGGGCGCGCAGCCCGGCGACCACCCGGGTGCGCTCCTCGACCAGTGCGTCGACCCGGACCATCAGGGCCTCCTCGGCGCGCAGCGAGGCGACGGCCGCGTTCTGCGCGAGCTGGGTGACGCCGAACGGCACCGCCGTCTTGCGCAGCGCGTTCGCCACCGGCTCGTGCGCGATCGCGAAGCCGACCCGCATGCCCGCCAGGCCGTACGCCTTGGAGAAGGTCCGCAGCACGCAGACGTTGGGGCGGTCGCGGTAGAGGTCGATGCCGTTGGGGACGTCGGCGTCGCGGATGAACTCGATGTACGCCTCGTCGACGACCACCAGGATGTCGGCGGGCACCGCGTCCAGGAAGCGCTCCAGCTCGGCGCGGTGGATCACGTTGCCGGTGGGGTTGTTCGGGTTGCAGACGAAGATCAGCCGGGTGCGGTCGGTGACCGCGGCCAGCATCGCGTCCAGGTCGTGGTCGCCGCCCGCGGTGAGCGCCACCGGGACGGGGGTCGCGCCGGCGACCTGGGTGATGATCGGGTAGGCCTCGAAGGAGCGCCAGGCGAAGATCACCTCGTCGCCCGGGCCGGCCGTGGCGAGGATCAGCGACTGGGCGACGCCGACCGAGCCGGTGCCGGTGGCGATGTGCTCGGCCGGGACGTCGAAGCGCCGGGCCAGCTCGGCGGTCAGCTCGGTGACCGCCATGTCCGGGTACCGGTTGAGCGAGCCGGCCGCCGCGACGGCCGCTTCGAGCACGCCGGGCAGCGGCTCGTACGGGTTCTCGTTGGAGGACAGCTTGTAGGCGTCGGCGCCGGCGGGCTTGCCGGGCTTGTAGGTGGGGATGCCGTCCAGGCTCGACCTCAGCCGAGGCCCCTGCGCTGCCGTTCCGCTCACGGTCCTTCTCCTTCTCTCTCCGTCGGGCCCACTGCGTCGGGCCCGCTGGTGCGTCAGCTCCCGCGCCGGACGGGATCGCCGCCGTGCCCCGGGATCTCGCAACGCACCGGACCACCCCGGTCGGGTGCCCTGAACGATACCGACCGCGGCTCACCCGTAGGAGTGAGATGCCCGGTCGGGTTACTGGTGCAGATCAGCCATTCTGCAGGGTTCCTTTGGCACATGTCAGAGGTAAGACGGCTGGTTTCGTGCGGGTATCGAAGGGGCGCACACGGGCTCACTCTTGGAGAAACGTATCTCCAAGGACCCCCGATGCGCCGGTCACAGACCCTTGTCAGGAGCCATACGATCGGTCCGCCATGACAGCAGCAGCCAACCAGAGCGGTCGGCGACCCACCACCTCGCGGCGTCTGGAGCGGGCCGGCATCCGGGATGTGGCAGCAGCCGCAGGAGTGTCGATCACCACCGTCTCCGACGCGCTCAACGGTAAGGGCCGCCTGCCCGACGAGACCAGAAGCCGGGTGCGCGAAGTCGCCGAGCGCCTCGGCTACCGCCCCTCGGCCGCCGCCCGAACCCTGCGCACCGGGCGCTCCGGCCTGATCGGACTGACCGTCACCACCTACGGCGAAGAGCCGTTCACCTTCACCGAGTTCGCCTACTTCGCCGAGATGGCCCGGGCCGCCACCAGCGCCGCGCTCGGCCGCGGCTACGCCCTGGTGGTGCTGCCCGCCTCCTCCCGGCACGACGTCTGGGGCAACATCGCCCTGGACGGCACCGTGGTGATCGACCCGCCCGACCAGGACCCCCTGGTCAGCGAGCTGTACCGGTCCGGCGTCCCGGTGGTCAGCGACGGCAAGCCGGGCAACTGCCCGGTCACCGCCTGGGTCGACAACGACCACGAGGCCGCCGTGCTCGGCATCCTCGACCACCTCTCCGAGGCCGGCGCCCGCCGGATCGGCCTGCTCACCGGCACCAGCACCGACACCTACACCCGGCTCTCCACCGAGGCCTACCTCGGCTGGTGCGCCAAGGTCGGCCAGGAGCCGGTCTACGAGACCTACCCGGCGCACGACCCGGCCGCGGGGGCCGTCGCCGCCGACCGGCTGCTGGCCCGCCCGGACCGGCCCGACGCCGTCTACGGGCTCTTCGACCCGAACGGCACCGACCTGCTCGCCGCCGCCCGGCGGTACGGCCTGCGGGTGCCGGACGACCTGCTGCTGGTCTGCTGCAGCGAGAGCGATGTGTACGCGACCACCGAGCCGCCGATCACCACGCTCTCGCTCAAGCCCCGGCGGATCGGGACGACGGTGGTCAACCTGCTCATCGACGCCATCGAGGGGGTGGACTCCGGGACGGGCGTCGACATCGCCCGGCTCTTCCCGCCCCGCTTCCGCACCGCCGGGACGGGGCCGCCGCCCGGCACGCTGATGCCCACCGAGCTGATCGTCCGCGCGTCCTCCCAACGGCGGAGTCCGCGCACCACCGTCAGCCCGCCGCGCCCGCCGGGTGAGGTGTAGGGGGCCGACGGGCGGTGCGCGGGTCGGCGCTGGCGGTCGGGCAGCCCGTCCGGGCCGGCCGCCCGGCCCGGTGCGTGGGCCGGTGCGTGGGCCGAGCACCGGTGCGGCGACCGGTCCCCGACTTCCAGCTCGGCATGACCCTGTCACGGACCGGCACGCATCGCCACGGACGGCCGCAGGTGATCATCTTGCGGTCTAGACCATACCTAGCCGGGACAAAACGGACCTGACGGACCGCCCGGCTGACGCTCCGGAGGATTGGATACCCACCAGGTGACGACGCCGGGAGAGTGGTCTTCCTATGATGGGCGAATGACACCCGAGGACCGCTTCCCCGGGCCTGAACACCCCGACTCAGGCCCCCGCCACCAGCCGGACCTCGACGTGCTGCCCTTCGGCACCTACTACGAACCCGAGCCGACCGGGTACGCCGAGGCGGCCTACGAGTCGGAGACCTACAGCGGCTACGGCGGCGCCCGCTACCTCGAACAGCACTGGCCGGCCGCCGGGCACCCGCAGAACACCGGTCACCCGCACGACGTCGGGCACCCGCACGCCGCGCAGACCGAGCACGGCGGGTACGAGCCGACCCTGCCGGACCGGCCCTCGCCCGCGCACCAGAACGACGACCCGCCGACCATCGAACTCGGGCCCCCGCTGCCCGAGCCCGGCCTGCCCTACCACCCGTACCCGGCGCCCGCCCCGAACGAGCCGCCCGGCCCGCTCTACGTGGTCGGCGACGTGCACGGCTACCTCGACGAGCTGCTCGCCGAACTGCGCCACCAGGGCCTGATCGACGCCGAGGGCCACTGGGCCGCCGGGCGCTCGCGGATCTGGTTCCTCGGTGACTTCACCGACCGCGGCCCCGACGGCATCGGCGTCATCGACCTGGTCATGCAGCTCGCCGCCGAGGCCGCCGCCGCGGGCGGCTACTGCCGGGCCCTGATGGGCAATCACGAACTGCTCTTCCTGGGCGCCGCCCGGTACGGCGACGAACCCGTCCAGTCCACCGCCGGTACGGCCTCCTTCCTGGCCGCCTGGCGGCTCAACGGCGGCCAGCAGCACGACCTGGACCGCCTGGAGACGCACCACATCAGCTGGCTCTCCCGGCTGCCCGCCATCGCGCTGGAGGAGGGCCACCTGCTGCTGCACTCCGACACCACCGCGTACCTGGAGTACGGCGACTCCATCGCCGAGGTCAACGACGCCGTCCACCACCTGCTCGCGGACGAGGGCGTCGACGAGTGGTGGGACTGCTTCCGCCGGTTCACCAAGCGCTTCGCGTTCCGCGGCGACGGCGGCCCGACGGCCGCCCACGAGCTGCTCGACACCTACGGCGGCGCGCGGATCGTGCACGGCCACAGCCCCATCCCGTACCTGACCGGCGCGGTGCACGCCGACGACGGCGCGCCGCCGCACATCCCGGGCCCGTACGTCTACGCCGACGAGCTCGCCGTCGCCATGGACGGCGGGGTCACCATGGAGGGGCGGCTGCTCGTCGCACGGCTGCCGATCTGACCTCCCGGCCGCCCCACCGACCCCAGGGCGAACACCCGTTCCCGGCGCCCGGGCCGTAGCGCACGCGCGGCCCGGGGCGCGAAATTCCGGAAACTTACTGTCTGCGCGGCCGTGACCACCCCTACCATCGAGGGCACACCACACCCGGCCGCCCGTGTGACGGCCCGTCTCCCTACCCGTCTCCGTGCACCGCGACGGAGCGAACGGGGTTGGCATGAACGGGGTCCCCATGAACAACGCCCCGCACCTGCTCGCCGAGGACCGCCCTGACTACGAGCGCCTCCTCGACGAAGCACTGCGTGACGGCACCGTCCTCACCGCCCTGCGCACGCCCGGCGCACTCACCACCGACCAGTTGCGCATCAAGGCCCTGCGCGCCGCCGACGGCGTCGCGGCCGCGGCGGCCACCGAGTACACGCACTACCTGCGGCTCCGCGACAGCCTGCGGGAGACACCACCGCCCGCCCGGAGCGGCGAGCCCAGCGCGCCCGGCCTGCTCACCCAGCTGCGCTCCGCCAACGGCGGCGCCGGGCTCTTCCCGGTGCTCACCGTGCTCACCCCGATCCTGGCCTGGGCCGCCGCACTCGTCCTGCTGCTGATCGGCTACACGCTGCGGGCCGCCGACCCCGAGCTGCGGCTGGCCCGCTCGCTGCTGACCGCCGGCTGGCTGGCGCTGGCGGCCGGCGTGGTCGCGATGGCGGTGGGCATCGTCGGGCTGATCCTCACCGCCCTGCGGGACGGCGCCGGCACCCCGACGCCCCCCGGCACCGACCCGGACCTCGCCGCCGAGCTCGCCGAGGCCCGGCGCGACTGGCAGCGCGCCCTGCGCGAGCGGGCGTTGCTGCCCTACCTGCACACCGCCCTGCGCGCCGACCCCACCACGGCGCCGGGCATACCGGGACCGGGCGCCGAACCCGACACCGCCCACCCCGACGCCACCCGCCCGGACACCGCCCGCCCGGACTTCAGCAGCCCCGGCTACAGCGGGCCGGGCTACAGCGGGCCTGGCTTCACCAGCCCCGGCGCCGAGGGGCTCACCGACCCGCAGGGCCGGGAGCCGCGCACGGCCTCCTTCAGCACCCCGGACTTCACCGGCCCCGGCTACACCGGGCCGGGCTTCACGGGGCCGGACGAGGTCTGACCCCGAGGGACGGGCGGGTGGGCCGGGGCGGGTGGGCCCGGGTGGGCCGCCGCCCGGACCCACCCGGCGTCAGTTCGCCGCGGCCGCACCCGGATCGGCCACCGAACCCGGATCTGCCCCCGCGACCGGACCTGCCGCCGCGACCGGATCGGCGCCGGGCTCCGGCCCCGCGCCGGCGTCCGTCGCGGCGCGGACGAACGCGCGGACCCGCTCGGTGGTGTTGCTCTCCAACCAGACCAGCCCGCGCTCGATCGGCGGCGCGTCGTGGATCGGCACGTAGGCGACGTCCGGGCGGGGGTAGTACCGCCGGGAGTGCTCGCCCACCGGCAGGACGCCCCGGCCCATCGCCACCAGCGAGAGCATCTCCGAGAAGGTGTTGCCGACCGGCCCCTTGGGCACCGGCCGGCCCGCCGGGGTGCGCTCCGGCGTCCGGTCCCGCTTGAACTCGACCGAGGTGACCGCCGGGTACTGCACCACCGGGTGCTCGGCGAGGACTTCGAGCGAGACCGACTCCGCCCCGGCCAACGGATGCCCGGCGGCCACCGCCAGGACCCGCCGCTCCTCCATCAGCGCCGGCCCGCGGGCCATCCCGTCGAACGGGAAGGCCGCGATGAGGAGGTCGACGGAGCCGTCCAGCAGGCTGGCCCGGGAGTTGAACAGCTGCACCTCCCGGACGTCCACCCGGCAGCCCGGGTGGCGCTCGGTGAACAGCCGCACCGCCCTGAGCAGCACCGGCGCGGTCCACTCGCCGAGGAAGGCGACCCGCAGCTCCCCGGTCACCCCGCGCCCGGCGTCGACGGCGCGGCGCACCGACGCCTCGATCCCGGCGGCCAGCGGCGCCAGGTCCCCGGCCAGCCGCTGCCCGATCGCGGTGAGCCGCACGGTCCGGCTGGTGCGCTCGAACAGCCGGGCGCCGATCCGCCGCTCCAGCTTCCCGATCACCTGGCTGATCCGGCCGGTGCTGACTCCCAGGCGCTCGGCGGTCCGCCCGAAGTGGAGCTCCTCGGCGAGGGTCAGCAGCGCCTCGATCTCGTGGCGCTCCCACACGGCCGGCTCCCATCGTTTACTTCCGGTGAACGATCCTGGACCGATCGAGCGTTGATCCCCCGCCCGGGGCGGTCCGATCATGGAAGCACGTCACCCCGCCCGCACCACCCCCGGGAGTCCCCAGTGAGCGCCGTCCGCGTCAAGGCCTTCGACCACCTCGTCCTCAACGTCCGGGACGTCGAGCGCTCGCTGGACTTCTACGCCGGCCTACTCGGTCTGGCCCCCGTCCGCGTCGACGAGTGGCGGGCCGGCAAGGTCTCGTTCCCCTCCGTGCGGGTCAGCCCGGAGACCATCATCGACCTGACCGCCCGCGAGCGCGGCGGGTCCAACGTCGACCACATCTGCCTCACCGTCGACCCCCTGGACTGGCAGGAGGTCATCGACTCCGGCGTCTTCACCGTCCTCGAAGGCCCCGTCCCCCGCTACGGCGCCCGCGGCAGCGCCACCTCGGTCTACGTGCAGGACCCGGACGGCAACACCGTCGAACTCCGCTGGTACCCCGAGGACGCTTCCTGAGCGCCGGACCCGGCCCACGAACAGGCCGAGGACACGCCGGTACAGGGGTCCGGCGTGCCCTCGGCCGACATCCGGCGGGGATGCCGGGGCCGATGGCGGCCCCGGCCGTACCGCCTACACGTTCGGGTGGACGAAGTCGATGTCGGACTGCCCGGTGTACGCGCGGCTGAGCAGGAAGCGGGCCTCGGACGGCCGGTACACGCCGTAGGTGGTGCGGCCGGTGCCGCTCCAGTCACCCACGATCGGCAGGTCGCCGGGCGCGCCGAAGCCGGCGGTGGAGACGCTGCCGTCGTCGTGCCGCAGCGCGAAGACACCGAGGCCCTTCAGGCCCTCGGCCGGCCGGTAGATCCCCAGCTGGGTGTGGCCGACGCCGTCCCAGTCGCCCACCACGGGCAGGTCGCCGGCGTCGCCGAAGACGGCGCTGCTGAAGCTGCCGTCGTCGTGCCGCACGATGAACGCCCCGGTGCTCGGACGGTAGACGGCCAGCTGCGCGTGCCCGTTGCCGTCCCAGCGGCCCGGCACCGGGACGTCCCCCGGGTCGCCCATCGGCACGGCGGTGACGCTGCCGTCCTGGTGTCGCAGGCCGAAGGTGCTCGAACCCGGCCGGTAGACGCCCGCCTGGTCGTGCCCGGTGCCGTCCCAGTCGCCCGCGACCGGAGTGTCACCGGCCTGGCCGAGGTAGATCCGCTCACCCTGGCCGGTCGGCGCGTTGGTGGTCAGCGGGGTCAGCGCGCCGTTCCGGTAGAACGCCACCCTGGCGGGCTGCCCGGTGGTCCAGCGGCCGGCGATCGGAGTGGCCACCGAGACCGGGTACGTGATCGAGGCCGAGCGGCCGTGGTCGTCCGTCACCGTGTGGGTGACGGTGTACGTGCCGGGCTTCGCGTAGTAGTGGCGCGCGGTGGTGGCGCTCCCCGCCACCGGCGCGGTGCCGTCACCGAAGTCGAAGCTCCGGGTGGCCACCGGCCACGGACTGACCGTCGCGGTGCCGTCGGCCAGCACCTCCTGGCCGCCCGTGTCGTAGGGCGACAGCGCGAGAGCGGGCCGGACCGGGCCGGGAGCGGCGACCGTGACCCGGGTGGACGTGGTCTTCGTCAGGCCCAGGCCGTCGGTCGCCGTCAGCGTGGCGGTGTAGGTCCCCGGGGCGTAGTCGTGCCGCGCCGGGAAGGTGACCGGGCCGACCGGTGCGCTGCCGTCGCCGAAGTCCAGCGTGGCGGTCGCGGGGGACCAGGGCGAATCGACCCGGCCGTTGATCACGGCGGTCAGCGGCTGCCCGGCCGGCGGGGTCGACGAGACGCTCAGCGACACGGCCAGCGGGTCCTGCGCCTCGACCGCGCCCCGGTCGTAGTAGCCGACACCCGTCCCGGTGTTGGCGACCACCGGGTTGTCGGCCCGCGGCCTGCCGCGCCCGTCGGTGGTCAGCGTGCCGGGTGCGGTCGCGTCGGCCGAGTCGACGGCGGGGGAGTCGGGCCGCAACAGGTCCTCACGGGAGGCGGACAGGTCGTGCGCGCCCTGGCCGGAGGCCTGCTGGAACTGCGCGACCGTGGCGTACGTCCGGCCCGCCCAGCTGTACGGCGTCCGCGTCAGCGTGGTGACGAGGTTGTAGTCCGCCGTGGTCCCCGCGGTCGAGCCGACGGACACCGAGAGGTCCTCGTGTCCGGTGGACGCGCAGCCGCCCCAGCTCGGATGGCCGTTCTCGTCCCCGTCCAGCACGTTGTTCTCGACCGTCGCGCCCGTGGACGCCCCGGCCAGCTCGACCAGCGGCCCGCAGGAGGCCTGGACGGTGTTGCCGGTGACCACCGCGTCCGGAGCGTCGGTGATCCGCACCCCGACGCCCGAGTTGGAGCTGAGGTAGTTGGTCGTCAGAACCGCGTGCCGCACTCCGGCGTCGACCTGGACGCCGCCCGCGTGCGAGGCGCTGATGTCGTTGCGGCTCAGTGTGACGTCGCTGCTCGCACCGGTGATCCGCGCGCTCGGGTACCCGGTGTCGACCGTGCTGTCCCAGCCGGAGCTGTAGACGACCAGGTCGTCGATGGTGACCCGGCTGGAGTCGGTGACCAGGACGGCCTCCCGACCGGAGCGCCCGAAGAGGTGCCGGACCACGACGTCGTGGACGCCGGTGAGGGCGACGACGCTGCTGAGGCCCCCGTACTCCCCGAGGACCGTCCCCCGGCCGGCCGGGTCCTCGGTGTAGGGCGTCCCGACGAAGCTGATCGGCGCCGTCGGCGTCCCGGAGCGGGTGAGCGCGATCGGCTCGTTGTAGTCACCGCCCGCGATGTGCACGGTCTGCCCCGGCCGGACGACGTCCGTCGCGGCGGCGATGGTGCAGAAGGGCGTGCCCTGACCCCCCGCGGCGGGCGCGGAGTCGGAGCAGGACGCGGACTTGTTGTCCACGTACAGGTCGGTGGCGTCGGCGCTCGCGGTGGCGACCGAGGTGATCGCCCCGGTGATCGACAGGACCAGAACGACTGCAGCCGGAATACGTGCTCTTCGCACGGTGGTTCCCCCATGATTCACGCGATGGCGCCAGAACGGCGGAGCACACATTCGTGTGATCAACATGCTGCTGTCAAATGCATTCCACCCCCGACGGCGAGCCCGGGCACCGCAATCCCGGCGCGGTCGATCGGACGTGGAAGCGCACCGGTCCGCGACTCCCCCCTTCGGGTCGCGGGAACTCGCGGACCGTCTCCGGGTCGAGGGCCAGGTTGAACTGGTCCTCCCAGCGGAACTCGAAGCGGGCGTCGGAGAGGGCGTCGTCCCAGGCCTGGACGCCGGGGTGGCCCTTGGCCAGGTCGGCGGCACGGACGGCGATCTTGTAGGTGATGACGCCGGTCTTCACGTCGTCCCGGTCGGGCAGGCCCAGGTTGAGTGGCGCCTCCGCCGGTGTGTGGTTCCCCGCGCGGCCGCGCCCCGCGGGTGCGAAGCGTCCTGGACCGTTTCCCGAGACTGCTCCGTACCGCCGGGCCGGGCCCGACCGGAGTAGCCTGGGCTTCATCCAGGGCATTCCGCATCCGGTCCCGTTCCGGCTTCGTTCTGGGTGCAGGACAGCACCGGGCGGCGCAGAACCGCCCGGAGGCGGGTCGGGTCGACGTCATGACCACCCAGTACGCACAGTCCGCGAGCCACGGCCTCACGGTGTCGGACGCGATGGAGCCCTACGAGTACCAGATCGCCGACGACATCACCGTCGACCGGGCCGACGAGATCTTCCGCGGCGCCCACGTCGCCTACCTGCTGGTCCGCGACCACAACGGCCGCTGCGAGGGGCTGGTGACGCGGGCCGGTCTCGCTTCGTTCCTGACCCGCTCCTGGTACGCCGAGCGGACCGCGCTGCGCGACACCGCGCACCAGCGGGGCCCGTTCGCCTGGCCCGGGATGGCCCTCGGCCTGGCGGCGCTGGCGATGAGGATCAAGTCCCTCGCGATCTGGCCGGTCATCGACGACGACGGCTACCTCCTCGGCATCCTCACCGCCGACCGCGTGGCCGGCCTGACGGCCCCCCAGCCCGTCGGCTGACCGTCCGGCCGGGTCAGCGCGGCGCGGTCACCCCGGGCGGGCGAACTCCCCTGCCCCCGCCCCGCCGACCTCCGGGGTGACGGCCGCTCAGAGCCCGAGGATCTCGCGGATGAGGCCGAGCTTGCGCTCCGGGGAGAGGCCCCGGGGGCGGTCGGCGAGCAGACCGTTCAGGACGGTGGGGACGTCGAACCCGTCGGGGGCCTGGATCGCGTCGATGACCTGGCACCGCAGACCGTCGTCCCGCAGAAACACCCACAGCTCGTGCTCCTTGCGCGGTTCGGCGTTCTCCCTCGGCGACAGCCGCCAGGCCGGGAACCAGCCGAGACCCTCCGCCGCGAGGCTCTCGGCCACTTCGTCCAGCACGTACTTGCCGAGTCTGCGGTATCCGAGTTCCTCGCGCAGCTCTCCGAGCGTGACTCGGAGCAGGCCGCCGACGAGACGGCAGCGTTCGGCCACGGTACCGGCGTCGCCCTCGGTCGCCGCGAGCAGCCCGCCCTGCCGATTCATTGGGTCGTTCATATGCAGGCCAACGACTCGATCCCCCGAGCGATACGTCATTTCACCACCATGGACGCGGCCAAGAGGAAAAACGGTACTGCTAAGGCGTGGAAGGCACTCAGGGGAGGATTACGACGGCATTCGGGTCCACCGGTCCCATGCGGGAACGACGTCGGACTCCGTGAGCGTAGCCGGATCCGGAGGAGCTGACCGGAGCTGAGGCCGAGGCTCCGTACGCGGCGTTGAGTACGTAGACAAACGACGCGCCGGGCAGAGGTGAATATACCCCGACCGCGCCATCGCTTCACCCTTTTGCATCTTTATTGTTCTTTCCTTCTCATGTTGTTGTTGCACGGTGTACTGAGTTGGTGACGGTGCATCACCATCCCTGGCGGACTGTCGCTCTGTGGCCCTCCCGGGGTGACGCCCGTGGCGCCCCGGCGCACGTACGAGGGCTTGTGGGCCGACCAGAACTCACCATCAGTGCTCCGAAACACCTCTTTCCGGGTGACGGAGCTCAACAACGACAAGAAGGGTCCCGTTCCATGGCAGTCGATGCCATTCCGCCCGCCCCACCCGACAGCGGGCGCCGACGCTCCCGCCTCACGGGGGCGCTCGTCCTGCTCTCCGGATTCACGTTGCTGGCGACAGCAGGTCTGGTCGCGAGCCCCGCGCACGCCGCCACGGCACCGGTGACGCTGGGGACCGACACCAGCTACGCGATCCTGGCCGCCTCAACCGTCACCAACACCGGCCCCAGCGTGATCAACGGAGACCTGGGCCTCAGCCCGGGCACCAGCGTGACGGGCTTTCCGCCCGGGATCGTGAACGGCGTCCAGCACGTCAACGACGCCCAGGCCGCACAGGCCCAGTCCGACCTGGTCATCGCCTACAACGACGCCGCGGGCCGAGCCCCCACCGCCAGCCTGACCTCTCCGGGCGACATCGGCGGACTGACGCTGACGCCCGGCGTCTACAAGGCCACGTCGTCGCTCAACCTCACCGGGACCGTCACCCTCGACGCCCTGGGCGACCCCAGTGCCGTCTTCATCTTCCAGATCGCCTCCACCCTGATCACGGCACCGTCGAGCGTCGTCAGCCTGGTCAACGGGGCGCAGCCCTGCAACGTGTTCTGGCAGGTGGGCAGCTCCGCCACCATCGACGTCAGCTCCTTCTTCAAGGGCAACATCCTCGCCATGACGTCCATCACCGTGAACCACGCCTCGGTGATCGAAGGCCGTGCCCTGGCCCGCACGGGGGCCGTCACGCTGGACGACAACACCATCACGCGGGCGGCCTGCACCGTCGGCCCGCCCGGACCGAGCGGGCCTGCTGGTCCGAGCGGGCCTGCCGGTCCGAGCGGGCCTGCCGGTCCGAGCGGACCCACCGGTCCGACTGGACCCGCCGGTCCGGCCGGCTCGCCCGGTGCGCCCGGCCCCGACGGCGCTCCCGGCGTACCCGGCGCCCCGGGTGCACCTGGTTCACCCGGCCCCAACGGCGCTCCCGGCGTACCCGGCGCCCCTGGTGCTCCGGGTGCCCCCGGCCCCAACGGCGCCCCAGGAGCCCCCGGTGCACCTGGTTCGCCCGGCCCCAACGGCGCTCCCGGCGTACCCGGCGCCCCTGGTGCTCCGGGTGCCCCCGGCCCCAACGGCGCCCCAGGAGCTCCCGGTGCGCCTGGTGCTCCGGGTGCCAACGGTTCACCCGGTGCCAACGGACTCCCCGGCGCGAACGGCTCACCCGGCGCGAACGGCTCGCCCGGCGCGAACGGCACGCCCGGAGCGAACGGCTCACCCGGCGCGAACGGCACGCCCGGCGCGAACGGCACGCCCGGAGCGAACGGCTCACCCGGAGCCAACGGCTCGCCCGGCGCGAACGGCTCACCCGGAGCCAACGGCTCACCCGGCGCACCCGGCTCGCCCGGCCCCGCAGGACCGGCAGGACCCGCAGGTCCGACAGGCCCGGCAGGCCCGGCAGGACCGGCGGGCCCCGCAGGGCCGTCCCAGTCTCCAAGCGGCCACGGCGGTCACGGCGGGCCGGGGCACGGCGACCAGGGTCACGGTGGTCATGAGCAAGGTCATCACGGGAACGACCACGGCCCTCACGGCAACGCACCGGGCGCTCCCGTGCAGGGCGGTCCCGTGCAGCACCCGGATGAGTCGGGGCCGGCACTCGCCGCCACCGGCTCGGGTGGATCGATCGGCCTCCTGGTCGGCTCGACGGCCGCCCTCACCCTGGGCGGTGCACTCGTCGTCCTGGTGAGGCGAAGCGGACGAGCCGCGGCCCGCCGACGGCACTGACCCCGACGAAACCCGGCAAACCCCGCGGATCTCGCGGCGACGGCGGACGACCCGGCCGGCGCCGATCGTGGCCCCCCGGGACGTCCGACGACATCCGACGACGTGAAAGCGCACCGGCCCGCGACTCCCCCCACGGGACGCGGGCCGGTGCAGTCGGTGGAGAGTCAGTCCGCGATCGGCAGGTAGACCCGGTTGCCGTGCTCGGCGAACTCCTCGGACTTGGCCCGCATGCCCGCCAGGGCCTCGGCGTCGTAGTCCGAGGCGACGGCGGAGGAGCCGTCGCCGTGCTCGGCGCGGATCTGCTGGGAGATCTTCATGGAGCAGAACTTCGGGCCGCACATCGAGCAGAAGTGGGCCGTCTTGGCGGGCTCGGCGGGGAGGGTCTCGTCGTGGAACTCGCGGGCCGTCTCCGGGTCGAGGGCCAGGTTGAACTGGTCCTCCCAGCGGAACTCGAAGCGGGCGTCGGAGAGGGCGTCGTCCCAGGCCTGGGCGCCCGGGTGGCCCTTGGCCAGGTCGGCGGCGTGGGCGGCGATCTTGTAGGTGATGACGCCGGTCTTCACGTCGTCCCGGTTGGGCAGGCCCAGGTGCTCCTTGGGGGTGACGTAGCAGAGCATCGCGGTGCCCCACCAGGCGATCATCGCGGCGCCGATGCCCGAGGTGATGTGGTCGTAACCGGGGGCGACGTCCGTGGTCAGCGGGCCGAGGGTGTAGAACGGCGCCTCGTCGCAGATCTCCTTCTGGAGATCCATGTTCTCCTTGATCTTGTTCATCGGGACGTGGCCCGGGCCCTCGATCATCACCTGGACGTCCCGCTCCCGGGCGATCCGGCCCAGCTCGCCCAGCGTCTGCAGCTCGGCGAACTGCGCCTCGTCGTTGGCGTCGGCGATCGAGCCGGGGCGCAGGCCGTCACCGAGCGAGAAGGTGACGTCGTAGCTCGCGAGGATCTCGCAGAGCTCCTCGAAGTTGGTGTAGAGGAAGTTCTCCCGGTGGTGGGCCAGGCACCAGGCCGCCATGATCGAGCCGCCGCGCGAGACGATGCCGGTCTTGCGACGGGCCGTCAGCGGTACGTACCGCAGCAGCACGCCGGCGTGCACGGTCATGTAGTCGACGCCCTGCTCGCACTGCTCGACGATGGTGTCCCGGTAGACGTCCCAGCTGAGCTCCTCGGCCCGGCCGTCGACCTTCTCCAGCGCCTGGTAGAGCGGCACCGTGCCGATCGGGACGGGGGAGTTGCGCAGGATCCACTCCCGGGTGGTGTGGATGTTGCGGCCGGTGGAGAGGTCCATGACGGTGTCGGCGCCCCAGCGGGTGGCCCAGGTCATCTTCTCCACCTCCTCCTCGATCGAGGAGGTGACGGCGGAGTTGCCGATGTTGGCGTTGATCTTCACCAGGAAGTTGGTGCCGATGATCGACGGCTCCACCTCGGGGTGGTTCACGTTGACCGGGATGACGGCGCGGCCGCGCGCCACCTCGGCGCGGACGTACTCCGGGTCCAGGCCCTCGCGCAGGGCCACGAACTCCATCTCCGGCGTCACCACGCCGCGCCGGGCGTAGGCGAGCTGGGTGACGGAGGCGCCGGACCGGCCGCGCAGCGGGCGGCGCGGGCGGCCGGGGAAGACGGCGTCCAGGTTGCGCAGGTTCCCGCCGCGCGGCGAGGTGTGCTTGATCCCGTCGTCCTCCGGGCGGGCCTCGCGGCCGTCGTACTCCTCGACGTCGCCACGCTGGCGGATCCAGGCGTCCCGCAGCGGCGGCAGGCCGCGCCGCACGTCGGCCTCGTAGGCGGGGTCGGTGTACGAGCCGGAGGTGTCGTAGAGCGGGACGGTCCGGCCGTTGGTCAGGACGACCTCGCGGTACGGGACCCGCAGGTCGGGGCGGGACCCCTGGCGGTAGGCCTTGCGCCAGGCCGGGGTCGGGTAGCCGGTGGCCGCGCTTCCGGCGGCCTGGTTCCGGGCAGACTGCGGCTGTGCGTCGAACGTGGTCATCAGACCCTCTACTCCCTACGCCGGCATTACCCGGTCAGGTTCCTGCGGTCGACGCAGCGGTCGGCACGTCCAGCGACGTTCCGGTCAGCGCCCTCTCAGCCCGGTGCTCCGAGCTCCCGTGTCCGCAGGCGGTGTTGCCTGCGCATGACGTCCAACACCGTAGCGAGCGGATCGCCGCTGGTCCAGAGGGGGTCCCCGGGCGGCGACCCGGACCACGGGGCGCCGCGGCGCTCCGGGGCGGGCAGACTGGCAGTCACGCGGGGCGGGCGGCGAAGGAGGAGCGCAGTGATCGGGAGCACGGGGCGGGTCAGCGGAGCGGTGGGCGCGGGACTGGTCGGCGAGGTGATGGTGCACGTCCCGGAGCGCCGGGGCACGGAGGCGTTCCTCGCCTATCTCGCCGTGCCGGGTGACCGGCTGTCGGTCGGGACGCCCGTGGTGGTGATCGAGTACCACCCGCCCCGGACCGTCTACGTGGCACCGATCCTGCCGTGACAGGGTTGTGACGGACGGTCATGTGCGATCCCTTCTCCTCCGGTTGTCCCGGGCGGACAATCCGAGTCGGCGCATCTCATGCGCCGAAAGGGGGAGTTGAACCATGGTGTTCGTCATCATCGGGACCGCCGCCGGGGTACTGCTGGTGGGTGTCACGCTCTTCAAGCTCATGTGGCGGGTGGCCGAGCCCAACGAGGCCCTGATCATCTCCGGCTCCCGGCACCGGACCGAGGGGGTCGGGGACGGCCTGGGCTTCCGGATCGTCACCGGGCGGGGGACGTTCGTCACGCCGGGGCTGCAGGGCGTCCGCCGGCTCTCGCTGGACCTCAACGAGGCCGAGCTGGACGTCGAATGCGTCACCACGCAGGGCATCCCGGTCCGGGTCAAGGGCGTGGTGATCTTCAAGATCGGCGACGACGACGTCTCCATCGCCAATGCCGCCCGGCGATTCCTGGACCAGCAGAAGCTGATCAGCCAGCGGGTCCACAACGTCTTCGCCGGCCACCTGCGCTCGATCGTCGGCGGGCTCACCGTCGAGGACATGATCCGGGACCGCGAGCGGCTCACCGGGGAGACCAGGGCCGCCTCCGGGCTGGAGATGGAGAAGCTCGGGCTGATCATCGACACCCTGCAGATCCAGGAGATCATCGACCCGACCGGCTACATCAAGAACCTCGCCATCCCGCACGCCGCCGCCGTCCAGCGGGACGCCCGGATCGCCCAGGCCGCGGCCGACCGGATGGCCACCGAGGCGGAGCAGGAGGCCGCCGCCCGCAAGGCCGAGGCGACCCGCAACAGCGCCATCCAGCAGTCCGCCTACCAGGCCGAACGGGACACCGCCAATGCCCGCGCCCAGCAGGCCGGGCCGCTCGCCGAGGCCGCCTCCCGGCAGGAGGTCGTCGTCCAGGAGACGAAGGTCGCCGAACTGGAGTCGCGCCGCAAGGAGCAGCAGCTGCAGATCGAGGTCCGCAAGCCGGCCGACGCCAAGGCGTACGAGACCCGCACCCGGGCGGACGCCGACCGCGACGCGCGGATCTCGGCGGCGCAGGCCCAGGCCCAGGAGACCGAGCTGAAGGCGGCCGCCGAGGCCGGCCAGGTCAGGATCGCGGCCCAGGCCGCGGCGGACGCCACCAGGCTTCGCGCCCTGGCCGAGGCCGAGGCGACGAGGGCCACCGGGCAGGCCGAGGCCGCGGCCACCGAGGCCCGCGGGCTGGCGGACGCGGAGGCCGCCAAGGCGATCGGGCTCGCCAAGGCCGCCGGCATCCAGGCCCGGGCCGCCGCCCTCGCCGAGAACCAGGACGCCGTGGTGGCACAGGAGTTGGCGGAGAAGTGGCCGGACATCGTGCTGGCCGCCGCGCAGTCCTTCGGCAACGTCGAGCACATGGTGCTGCTCAACGGCGCCGACGGGGTGGGCGAGCTGTTCGCCAAGGCGCTCACCATGGGCGGGACCGGCCTCGGCCTGGCCCGCCAACTGCTCACCACCCTGCACGGGCCGGGGCAGCCCGGCCCGGCGCCGGACACCGCGGCGCCGGGCGGAGCCGCCGCACCGGCGGTGGCCGGGACGGCCGCGGGCGGCGCGGCCGTCGTGGTGCCCGTCCAGCAGATCCCGGTCGAGGAGTGACGGCTCCCGGCCCGGTCGAGTAGCCGCCCGCGCCCACCTGAGTACCCGTACTCAGGTGGGCGCGGCGGCGCCGGCCGGAGCATGGGGGCATGCACCCTCCAGCCACCGCGCGGATCGGCATCACCGCCGTCGGAGCCCACCTCCCCGCCCACCGCCTGACCTCCCAGCAGCTCCAGGACGAGGTCACCGCCGGCGGTCGGCTCCGGCTGCCGGAGCGGATGTTCGAGAAGGCGACCGGGATCGTCACCCGGCACTTCGCGGCCGAGGGCGAGTACGCCTCCACGCTGGCGGTCGGCGCCGCCCGGCGCGCCCTGGCGGCCCGCGGACTGGACCCGCTCGACCTCGACCTGCTGCTGTACGCCTCCGCCACCCGGGACGTCTGCGAGCCCGCCACCGCCCACCTCGTCCAGGCCGAACTCGGTTCCCGGGCCCACGCGCTGGACGTCAGCAACGCCTGCAACAGCTTCCTCAACGGCATCGACCTGGCCCGCGCGATGATCCTGGCGGGCCGCGCCCGGCGCGCCCTGGTGGTCACCGGCGAGACGCCGAGCCGGGCGATGCGCCGCGATCCGGCCGGTCAGGAGGACTTCCGGGACGGCTTCGCCGGGTACACCTTCGGCGACGCCGGCGCGGCCGTGGTCGTCGAGGCGGTCGAGCGCGGCGGCATCCTGGACATCGAGACCGAGACGGCCTCCGAGCACTGGGCGGCCGGCGGCATCCCCGGCGGTGGGTCGCGCCACCCGCGCGGCGACGAGTACAGCTACTTCCGGGGCGGCGGAAAGGAGTTGCGCGGGGTCTTCGAGCAGATCGGCGGCGCCATCCTGACCAGGGTCGCGGCCCGTACCGGCCTCGGCTGGGACGACTACGCGCGGGTGCTGGTGCACCAGGTGACCGTCCCCTACCTGGAGCGCTTCGTCGAGCTCACCGGCGTGCCCGCGGAGAAGCTGGTCCTCACCGTGCCGGAGCTGGGCAATGTCGCCAGCGCCGCCCTGGGCATCCAACTCGAACGAATAACCCCGGAGTTGAACCCGGGGGACAAGGTGCTGCTGATCGGCCTCGGTGGCGGCGTCAGCCTGATGACGATGGTCTGGGAGGCGTCATGAGCACCGGGACGGACCTCTGGGTGGTCGTGCCGGCCTACCAGGAGGAGGCCAGGATCGAGCACACCCTGGCCGCCCTGGCCGCGCAGCGCGACCGCGCGTTCACCCTGCTGGTCGCCGACAACGGCTCCAGCGACGCCACCGTGGCGAAGGTCCGGGCCTTCGCCGCCCGGGCGCCGTTCCCGGTCGAGGTGCTGGTCGAGCCGGAGAAGGGCGTCGGCTCGGCGATCGACACCGGCTTCCGGTACGCCATCGCGCACGGCGCCACCCTGTTGGCCCGCACCGATGCCGACTGCCTGCCCGAACCCGGCTGGACGGCGGCCGCCCGGGCCGGGATGCGCGCCTGCGGCGGGCTGGTCTGCGGCCGGGTGACCGCCCGCCGGGACGAGCACGGGCCGGCCGGGCGCGCGGTGTTCCTGGTGCTGGTCGCGCTCGGCGCCCTCTTCGGCCGGATCCGGCCCGCGCACCGCCGCCGGCACGGCTACCTCACGCCCTACCGGATGCATGCCGGCAACAACATGGCGATCACCGCGGAGCTGTACCGGGCCGTCGGCGGGATGCCGCGCCGGCCGTCGCCCACCGACCGGATGTTCATCAACCGGGTGCGCCGCCACACCACCGCGATCGTCCACCGCCGCGACATGGTGGTGCAGAACTCCACCCGGCGGATCCGCGCCTACGGCGTGGTCGGCACCGCCCGCTGGTACCTGGAGCGCGGCGCCGGCCGGCGCTCGGTCGACGTCCGCTGAACCGGCCGCACGCCCGGGGAACCGCGCACCCGCTGACCGCGCACCCCGGAACCGGGCGCCCGGAGAACCGAGCGCCCGGAGAACCGACCACCGCAACCCCGTCGAGGAGGGCCCCGTGCTCGACCGGCTCGCCCACGCCCTGCGCACCGTCCACCCCGACCGGCCCGCCGTCCTGGGCCGCGGCCGCACCGGCGGTACCAGGGTCCTGATCCGCCGCGGCGAACTCGCCGACCTGGCCGACCGCTACGCCGCCGCCCTGCACGCCTGCGGCCTCGGCCCCGGCGCCACCCTCGGCGTCGCCGTCCGCCCCGGCCCCCGGGCGCTCGCCGTCCTGCTCGCCGCCCACCGGCTCGGCCTGCGCGCCGCCGTCCTCGACCCGACCGCCGGGCCGGACGTGCTGGCCGCCCGGCTCGCCCTGGCCCGGCCGGACCTCGTGCTCGCCGACGCCGCCGCCCAGGCGGTGGCGGGCTGGGCCGGACCGCTGGCCCGCCGCGCCGACCTCGCACTGCCCCGGCTGTCGGCGCTCGGCCCGGTCGCCACCCTGGGCCGCCGGCTGCCCGGCTGCGCCCCCCGGCTCGCGGTCACCGGCGGCGCCGCGCCCGTGCCCCGCGACGGCGGCGCGGACACCGACGCGGTGATCGTCTTCACCTCCGGCACCACCGCCCGCCCGCGCGCCGTCGTGCACACCCGCGAGGGCCTGGCGGCCGGTCTGCGCACCGTCACCGACCTGGTCGACCCCCGCCCGGGCAGCACCGTGCTCGGCGGCACCTTCTTCGTCCTGGTGCCCGCGCTGGCGGCCGGCGCCGCCGTCGCCCTGCCGGCCCGGCGCCCGCGGGCGCTGGCCGGCCAACTCGCCCGGCTGGCACCGGCCCAGACCTACCTCACCCCGCCCGCCCTGCGCGCCGCGCTCGGCGCCGGGGCCCGCTTCCACGGCCGGGTCTGGACCGGCTCCGCGCCCGCCGACGCCGCCCTGCTGCGCCGGGTCAAGCAGGCCGGCGCCGACCAGGCCTGGGGCGTGTACGCACTCACCGAGCTGTTCCCGGCCGCCGCCGTCGAAGAGACCGGGAAGAGCGCCCACACCGGGCCCGGGGACCTGGTCGGCGCACCGCTGCCCGGGGTGCGCACCGGCCTCACCCCGGAGGGCGAGCTCCTGCTCACCGGCCCGGGCGCCCGGCACCGCTACCTCGGCGAGGAACCCGACCCCTGGGTCCGCACCGGCGACCGGGCCACCCTCGCCCCGGACGGCCGGATCGTGCTCGCCGGGCGGCTGAAGGACATGGTGCTGCGCCGGGCCGAGAACATCTACCCGGGCCTGTACGAGCCCGCGCTGCACCTGCCGGACGTCGAACTCGCCGTCCTGGTCGGGGTCCCGGCCGCCGGCGCGCCGGGCGACGAACGGCTGGTGGCCCTCGTCCAGCCACGTCCCGGCGCCGATCCGCGGCGGCTGCGCGCCGCCCTGAGGGGCCCGCTCGACCGGATGGGCGGCGCCCGGCCGGACGCCGTGCTGTTCGGGGAGGTCCCGCTGGCCGGGCGCTCCCGCAAGCCCGACCGGGCGGCGGCCGCCGCCCACTGCGCCCGGGAGCTGTCCGCATGACCACCGACCGCGGCACCGGCCGCGCACCCGCCCCCGCGCCCGCCCGCGCACCCACCCCGACGCCCGGCCCCACGCCCACCCACGCACCCGCCGCCCACGCACCCGCCGCCGACCGGGCCGCGCGCCGCCGCGACCGCCGGGTCTACCTGCGCAGCCACCCCGTGCTGTTCGCGCTGCTCTGCCTCACCCGCCGCCGCCCGGTCGTCCGGCTCGGCCGAACCGTCCTGGTCCACGGCACCGAGGCCTACCGCGAGGCGCTCACCCGCGTCCCGCTCGACCGCACCGCGGCCGGTACCACCGGCGGGGCCGCCGCCCGACTCAGCGGCGGGGGGCTGCTGTTCGACCAGGAGGGCGCCCGGCACCGCGCCGCGCGACGGGCGGTGGCGGCCGACCTCGGCACCGGAGCACTCGACCGGATCCGCCCGCACTGGCAGGCCGTGCTCGCCGAACGCGTCCCCGAACTGGCCACCGGGCCACTCGAACTCGTCACCCTGGCAGAGGAGTTGGCCGGAGTGACGGCGGCCGCGCTGACCGGCTCCGGCGCCGACCCGCGCACCCTCGCCCAGGCCTGCGCCGCCGCCGCCGCGGCCACCGCCCGGGACCACCTGCCCGGCCCTCGGCTGCCCGGCCGCCGGAGGGCCGGAGCCACCGCCGCCGCCAGGGCGGCCGACCTCACCGCGCTGCTCCCGGACCCGCTCGACGCGATGCTCACCGTCGCCGCCGTCACCACCTCCGTCGCCGCCCTGCCCCGGGCCGCCGCCTGGTGCGCCGACGCCGGCCTCTGGACCGGGGTGGACGCCGGGACGGCCCCCGGCCTGGCCGCCGAACTCCTCCGGCTGACCGCGCCCTCGCCACTGCTCCCCCGGGTCACCGCCGCCGACGCCACGCTGGCCGGCTGCCCCGTCCGGGCCGGCGACCGCCTGGTCCTGGTCGCCCGGCACGCCGCCGGGGCCCACCGGACCGGACCGGCCCCCGGCCCGGCCGCCACCCAGGCCGTCTTCGGCGCCGGCCCGCACGCCTGCCCGGGCGCCGGCCTCGCCCGGGCCCTGCTCACGGACGTGCTGCTCGCGCTGGCCCCGCACCGCCCGGTGGTCGTCCGGGCCCGGGTCGACCGGCGGTCCGCGCTCCCGGGCTACGCGGAGCTCACCGTCCGGCGCGCACCGGAGCCCGGGGCGGCCCGTCCCACGACACCCGAGCGGCCTGAGGAGTCCCGATGCGGATAGCCGTCACCGGCGCCGGCGGCTTCTGCGGCTCGCACGTCGCCCTCGCCGCCGCCGCGCTGGGCCTCGACGTGCTCTGCTACGGCCGGTCCCCCGGCCCGGTCGGCCGCCACGTCCACTGGGACGCCACCACCGGCGACCCCGACCTGACCGGCGCCGACCTGGTGGTGCACTGCGCCGCGGCCGTCGCCGACCTCCCCCGGGGCTCCGCCGGCGAGGCCGGGCAGTACGCCGTGAACGTCACCGGTACCGCACGGCTGCTGCGCGCCGCCGCCGGCCGTCCGGTGGTCCAGGTGAGCAGCGCCAGCGTCTACGACCCCCGGATCGGCCGCTCCTGGATCATGGAGCACCACCCCACCGAGGGCGGCCACCTCAACGCCTACGGGCGCACCAAGGCGGCCGCCGAACGGCTCGCGCTGGAGGCGGGCGCCGTCGTCCTTCGCCCACGCGCCGTCTACGGGCCGGGCGATCCGCACCTCGCGCCCCAACTGCTGGCACGGGTGCGGCACGGACTGCTGCTGCTCCCCGGCGGCGACGTCCGGATCAGCCTGACCGCCGTGCAGAACCTCGCCGACGCCTGCCTGGCCGCCCTGGGCCTGACCGGCGGCCGCGCCTGGACGCCCGGCGCGTACAACATCGCCGACGACCGGCACTACCGGCGCGACGACGCCGTCCGCCGGGTGCTCGCCGCGCACGGCGTGCGGGCCCGGATCGGCCACGTGCCGGCGCCGCTCGCCCGGCTGGCCGCCCGGACCGGCCGCGTCCCCGGGCTGACCCCGTACGCGGTCGACCAGCTCGCCACCGGCGTCACCCTCGACCTCGGCCGGTCCCGGACCCAGCACTGGCGGCCGCTCTGGGACCTCGACACCGTCCTGCTGCTCGACCGGGCCACCGCCGCCGCCCGGGGCGCGTCCGCCGACGACTGACGCCCGCACCCCCGAGGGGGTACGGGCGTCCGGGACCGGCGGCTCAGCTCCTGGCGGCCTTCTTCACCAGGATCACCACGGCGGCCGCGATGCCCACCACCACCAGCAGCTTGATGACCAGGCTCAGCAGCGCGCCCACCACGCCGAAGACGAATCCGATGATGTTCCAGGCCAGGATCAGCACCAGCACCGGAACGACGATGTTGCGCACCCACGAGGGCAGCGACTTCCAGAACTCAGCCATGTCCGTTCCTTCTCTCCCCTCGGGCCGGCTGCCGTCCGGTGCCGCATCCCGCTTGCTTCGATACTTCGATCGTACGGTGACGCACGGGTCGGAACGAGGGCCGATGGCCCGGAGAGAACCCGGAGATCACCCCTACTCCGGCCCCCGGGGAGACCCGGGGGAGGACGCCCGAAAGGGCACCCGGGAAGGCCCCGGGAAGGCTCGGGGGAACGGCCCGGACGCCGGCCCCGTAGGGTGTCAGACCGGCCAGGTCTCGCCGCGCCAGGCGGCGTCCCAGAACATCCACTCGTACCGCGAGGTGGTGGTGAAGTGCTCCACCACCCGGCGGCGTTCGGCCGGGGAGATCTCCTCGCCGAGCCGGTCGGCCAGCGCGAGGACGCGGCGCACCACGGACTGGAAGGCCTCGTCGCCGTAGGTGGCGATCCACTTGGCGTAGAGCGGGTCGGGGGAGCCCTCGGCCAGCAGCCGGTCGCCGACCCGGGCGTAGATCCAGTAGCAGGGCAGCACGGCGCCGACCGCCTCCGCGAAGGAGCCGCCGTACACCGTGGCCAGCAGGTAGCTGGTGTAGGCCCGGGTGGTGGGCAGCACCGGCTCGGCGGCGGCCTGTTCGGCGTCGGCGCCGAAGGCCGTCATGAACTCCGCGTGCATGCCCTGCTCGGCCGCCAGCGCGCCGACCGCGTCGTCCGCGAAGGCCCGCACGTCCTCCTCGCCGGGCGCCTTGGCGGCGCAGACGGCAAGCGCGCGGGCGTAGTCGCGCAGGTAGTGCGAGTCCTGGACGACGAAGTGGCGGAACGCCTCGCGCGGCAGGGTGCCGTCGGTGAGGCCGCCGATGAAGGGGTGGTCGAGGATCTCGGCGTAGATCGGCTCGATCGCCGCCCAGAGTTCTTCCGTCAGGCTCAGGCTCATGCCCCGACCCTAGCCGGACCGCCGCGGGCCCCGGCCGTCAGTCCTCCGGCGGGGAGAACACCACCAGGACCCGCAACTCCTCGGTGACGTGGTGGAACCGGTGCGGCACTCCCGCCGGGACGTAGACCACGGTGCCGCGGGCCACCGTGGTGGTCTCGTTCCCGACGGTCAACTCGGCCCGGCCGCTGACCACCTGGTAGATCTCGTCCTGGGCGTGCGCGGTCTGCGGGTCGGTGGCGCCGGGGGAGAGCGCGTAGAGCCCGGCGGACATCCGCGGCTCGCGCAGGAAGCGCAGATAGGCACCGTCGTTGGCGGCGCGCTCGGCGTCGAGTTCGTCCAGCCGGAACAGCTTCATCGGGGGTGCCCCCTCCTCGTCCTTGGCCCGGGTCCAGGGGGCATTCAACACCAAACATGCCGGTCGGGCGCTTCCCCCGCCCCGACCGGCCTGGGACGCTGGCCCCATGAAGGGTTTCGTCATCAAGACACTTATCAACGCGGCCGCCATCTGGGTGGCCGCCTGGATCGTCTCCGGGATCACGCTGACCGGCGACGACTGGCAGAGCAAGACCCTGACGGTGATCGCCGTCGCACTGATCTTCGGCGTGGTCAACTGGCTGATCAAGCCCGTGGTCAAGCTGTTCTCGCTGCCGCTGTTCATCCTCACCCTGGGCCTGATCACCTTCGTCATCAACGCCCTGATGCTCTGGCTGACCTCCTGGGCCTCGGACAAGCTCGACCTGGACTTCCACGTCGACGGCTTCTGGGCGGCGCTGTTCGGCGCGCTCATCATCAGCCTGGTCTCCTGGGGCCTCAACCTGGCGCTCGGCGACGACGACTGAGCGACGCGCCGCCGTCCGCGTGCCCGGGCACGCGAAAGGGGCCCGCACCCGGTTCCGCACCGGGGCGGGCCCCTTCGTCCCACCGTCGCCGGCGGGCGACCGGTCACCGCTCGCAGCCTCCGAGGATTTCGGCGAGCTGCGCGTCGATCTCCCCGCCGGTCAGCTCCCGGCCCCTCGGCACCAGCCGGTCGGTCCGCGCGAGGAAGGCGGTCAGCGGCGCCGCGCAGGCGCGCAACCGGGCATGTCCTTCGGGGGAGCGCAGCACGACGCAGACCTCCGAGAGCTCCTCGCCGACCGGGTGGACGTGCACGTCGCCCTCGCCCGTCGGCCGGCCGACCCCGTCGAACAGCAGCTCCCGGGCAAAGACCCAGGTGACCGGGGCGTCGCCGGGCAGGTGGAAGGTGAGGCGGACCGCGAACGGGTCGGCGGGGTCGTACTCCAGCTCGGCCACGAGGCGGAAGGAGAGCTCGGTGGAGACCACGAGGCTCATCACCAGGTGACCCTGGACTGTGCTGTGCTGCATGGCGCCAGTACCTCTCGTTCTGCCCGGCCGGGTGGCTGGTCGCTCATCGCAGCACAGGCCGGGCGCGGCTGCAATCACTCTCCGGCCGTTCGATCGACAAATTCCTTTGGATTGAAGGTAACGGTGGAGATCAGTTCGATATTTTGAAGATCAGGTGAACATTCACCTTGGCTATCCAAGATCCATCGGCGCTGTGAACACGCCCCGAACGGACGCACCCGAGCAGGTCCGAGTTTCGGGCCGGTCGGCGTGCGGGAGACTCCCGCACAACGCTCCAGCCCCGGAGGTGGCCATGCGCACCCCGCCCCGACCCGTCGTCAAACGCACCGCGCGGGCGATCCTGCTGGAGCTGGACCCGGCCGATCCCCATGGACCGGCCTCGATCGTGCTGATCAAACGCACCCGGCCCGGCTCCCCGCACCCGTACTGGATCACCCCCGGCGGCGGGGTCGAGAGCGAGGACCGCACGGTCACCGACGCCCTGCACCGCGAGGTGGACGAGGAGCTCGGCGGCAAGGTCGTGGACCTCGTCCCCGCCTTCGTCGACACCATCAGCCACACCCACCACGACGACGGCACACTGCTCCACCCGCACGGGGTCAAGGTCCAGCACTTCTTCGTCTGCCGGCTCGCCTCGATGGACCTCGACCGCCGGCACGGGCCGGAGGTGGACGAGCCCAACGGCGAGTACGAGGTGGTCCGGGTGCCCTTCACCCGGGAGGGCGTCACCTCGGTCAACGTCGTCCCGCCCAGCCTGCGGGCGTACCTGGCGGCCAACATCGAGGGCGTCCGGGCCCTGCTCGCCCCCGACTTCGACTGACGGGCCCGGGGCCCAGGGCAGGAGCCGGAGCCGGAGCCGGGCGGTCCGGCTCCCGGTCAGCCCGCCGCCAGATCGCCGACCAGGTCGTGCCGGATCCGCTCGGGCGCCACCCCGGCCCGCAGCAGCACCCCGGCGCCGCGCCGCACCATCGCGGCCGGCCCGCCCAGAAAGGCCTCCCGGTCCGCCCACGGTCCGAACCGGCCGACCACCTCGGGCAGTTCACCGGTGAGCATTCCGCCGCCCGGCACCGGACCACCGGCCTGCGGCCCCGGCCCGGACAGCACCGGGTGCACCGACAGCCAGCGGTGGCGCTCGGCCAGCGCGCGCAGCGCCGCCAGCTCGTAGAGTTCGGCGGCCCGCCGGGCCCCGTAGAAGACGTCCACCGCGCGGCCCGCCGCGCCGTACTCGGCCACCTCCTCCACCAGCGCCTTGATCGGGGCGATCCCGGTGCCGCCGCCGAGGCAGAGCAGGTCCGCCCCGGACGTGTGGTCGACGGTCATCGTGCCCGCCGCCGGGCCCAGCCGCAGCACCGAGCCCGGTGCGGCCCGGTGCACCAGCGCGTTGCTCACCCAGCCCGCCTGGACGGCCTTGACGTGGAGGGTCAGCAGACCGTCCGGCCGGGGCGCGGAGGCGAACGAGAAGTACCGCCAGACCCGCGGCCACCAGGGCGTCTCCAGGCTGGTGTACTGCCCGGCCCGGTACGGATAGGCCTGGTCGGGGCGGAGGGTGAGCACCGCGACGTCCGGGGTGCGCAGCTCGTGCCCGACCACCTCGGCCTGCCACCAGGGCGGCGAGGTGCGGGCGTCATCCTCGGCGGCCTCGATCATGATCGAGGAGACCAGCCGGTAGACCCGCCGCCAGGCCAGCTCGGTCTCGGCGTCCCAGCGGCTGCCCGAGTACCGGGCCAGCGCCGCCACCAGGCATTCCCCCACCGGCCCGTAGTGACCCGTCAGGGTGCCGTACCGGCGGTGGCCGCGCCCCAGGGCGCTCAGGTAGCCGCGCAGGCCCTCCGGGTCGCCGGCGCTGCGGGCGGCCATCAGCAGCGCGCGGAAGAGCCGGTCGCGCTGGACGTCCATGGCGGCCGGGAAGAGCGCGCGGACCTCGGGGTGGTGCAGGAAGATCAGCGCGTAGAAGTGCGCGGTGGCCCGGTCGGCGACCGGCTCGACCACGGCCAGGCTGGCCCGGATCAGCTCGATGTCCCGGGCGGTGGGCGGCTGCTGCGCGGCGGCGGACCCGGGGCCGGACACGGCGGGACCGGGGCCGGACACGGCGGCGGGCACCGGCTCGGTTGCGGTCGCCCCGCCGGCCACGGCGGCGACCGGCGGCCGGGCGGGATCGCCGCCCACGGCGGTCCAGTTGAGGCCGGGGGCCCGGGTGAACAGCGGCTCGATCGCGGGCACCGGCGGCCCGGCGGGCGTCGACGGCGCCGGGATCGCGGGCGGCCGGGCCGGCGGCTCGGGGATCGCCACCCGCAGCGCCGCGGCGGGGGCCGGGACGAGCGGAGCCACCGGCACCTGGGCGGCGGAGACCGGCGGGAGGTCCGGCGGGTCCAGCGGCATCGGCGGGACGGCCGCCGCCGCGGTCGGCACGGTGTCCGGGGCCGGCTCCGGGCCGGAGTCCGGCATCCCCGGGACGGCCGCGGCTGCCGCCGAGCCGTGTCCGGTGCGGACCAGGAGAGTTCTGCGTGACTTCACCGCAACGTTTCGAGTACCCAAGAGAATCGTTTCGCCTCCGGCCGGCCTGTGCCACCACCTGGCTTGTTCCTGCTGACGCCTAGGCAGCGTGGCACGCCCGAAGTGCTCATCCGACAAATCGCGCGAAGGCCGGACACCCGCCCCCCGTACGCGCTACTCTCGCTCGATCTGCGGTCGCCCTGGGTGTCCGGGCAGCCACCCAAGGCGACCGCCCGGACGCCGGTCACAACTGCCGCAGCAGCATGCCCGGTTGCTCGACGCAGTCCGCGACGAACCGCAGGAACCCGCCCGCGGTACCGCCGTCGCAGACCCGGTGGTCGAAGGTGAACGACAGCTGGGTCACCTCGCGCACCGCCAACTCTCCCTGGTGAACCCAGGGTTTGGCGACGATCCGGCCCACCCCGAGCATCGCCGCCTCGGGGTGGTTGAGGATCGGGGTGGAGCCGTCCACCCCGAACACCCCGTAGTTGTTCAGGGTGAAGGTCCCACCCGTGAGCTCGGCCGGGGTGAGCGCCCCGGTCCGGGCCGACTCGGTCAACCGCGCCAGTTCGGCGCCGAGTTGCTCGGTGCTCAGCCGCTGGGCGTCGCGCACCACCGGAACGACCAGGCCCCGCTCGCCCTGGGCGGCGAAGCCCAGGTGCGCCGCGGAGTGCCGGAGGATGCCCGAACCGTCCTCGGTGACACTGGAGTTGAGCTCGGGGAAGCGGGCCAGCGCCACCGTGCAGATCCGGGCGAGCAGCGCCAGCACGCTCACCTTCGGCCCGGCGGTGGCATTCAACTGCCTTCGCAGCAACATCAGTTCGGTGGCGTCCGCGTCGACCCAGCAGGTCGCCGCCGGGATCTCCCGGTGGCTGCGGGTGAGCTTCTCGGCCACCGCCCTGCGCAGACCGCGCAGCGGCACCACCTCGGCCCCGGCCGGCGCGCTCGCCCCGTTGGACACCGGCACCGCCGCCGGCGCACCGCCGGGGGCCAGCGCCGCGATCGCCCGTTCGACGTCCGCGCGCATGATCAGACCGTCCGGCCCGCTGCCCGTCAGTGCCGCCAGATCGATCCCGTGCTCCCGGGCCGACCGCCGGACCAGCGGCGAGATCACCGGCACCACCACCGGCGCGACGGCCACGGCCACGGCCGGCGGAGCGGCGGGCGCCACCACGGCCACCGGCGCGGCGACGGCCGTCGGAGCAGCCGCCGGAACAGGCGCCGGAGCGATGGCCGGAGCCCCGACCCGGCGGCGCCGGCCGCCCTTGTCCGGCTCCGCGACCCCGTACCCGACCAGCGGACGCTCCACCTCGGCGGACGGGGACGGCGCGCCCGCGGCGGGCGACACCGCGACCGTCACCAGCGGCGCGCCGACCGCCACCTCCTCGCCCGGCTCGCCGTACCGGGCGGTGACCACCCCGCCGTACGGGCAGGGCACCTCGACCACCGCCTTGGCGGTCTCCACCTCCACCACCGGCTGGTCCACGGCGATCACCTCACCGACCTCGACCATCCAGCGCACCACCTCCGCCCCGGTGAGCCCCTCACCGAGGTCGGGCAGCGTGAACTCGCGTACGACCGGCATCATCCTCAGGCCTCCCACTGCAGCCGGGCGACCGCGTCCAGGATCCGGTCCACCCCGGGGAGGTGGTGGTGCTCCAGCATCGGCGGCGGGTACGGGATGTCGAAGCCGGTGACCCGCAGCACCGGGGCCGCCAGGTGGTGGAAGCAGCGCTCGGTCACCCGGGCGGCGATCTCCGCACCGGTGCCGCCGAAGCCGGTCGCCTCGTGCACCACCACGGCCCGGCCGAGCGAGCGCACCACCCGGCAGACCGTCTCGTCGTCGAACGGGACCAGGGTGCGCAGATCGAGCACCGCGAGGTCCCAGCCCTCGGCCTTGGCCGCCTCGGCCGCCTCCAGGCAGACCGGCAGCGAGGGGCCGTAGGTGATCAGCACCGCCGACGTCCCGGTCCGCCGCAGGACGGCCCGTCCGATCGGCTCGACCGGCGCCGCCGGGTCGAACTCCGCCTTGCCCCAGTAGAGCCGCTTGGGCTCCAGGAAGACCACCGGGTCGTCCGAGGCGATCGAGGCCCGCAGCAGCCCGTAGGCGTCCGCCACCGTCGCCGGGGTGACCACGTGCAGCCCGGGGGTGCTGGTGTAGTAGGCCTCGGAGGCGTCGCTGTGGTGCTCGACCCCGCCGATGCCGCCGCCGTACGGGATGCGCACGGTGATCGGCAGCGGCAGCCGCCCGGCCGTGCGGTTGCGCATCTTGGCGACGTGCGAGAACAGCTGCTCCAGCGCCGGGTACGCGAAGGCGTCGAACTGCATCTCGACCACCGGGCGCAGCCCGTACATCGCCATGCCGATCGCGGTGCCGAGGATGCCGGCCTCGGCCAGCGGGGTGTCCAGGCAGCGGTCGGCGCCGAACTCGGCGGTCAGGCCGTCGGTGATCCGGAAGACGCCGCCGAGCGCGCCGACGTCCTCGCCGAGCACGTGCACGGCCGGGTCCGCGCGCAGGGCGTCCCGCAGCGCGGAGTTGAGCGCCTGCGCCATGGTGGCGGTGCGCGGACCGGCCGGGGCGGGTCGCGCGGCGGGCCGGCCGAGGGTGGCGGCGGGCGATGGTTGGGCGGTGTTGCTCATGGGTGCTGCACCTCGGCCTCGGCGGCCAGCTCGGCGGACAACTGGGCTGCCTGCTCCCGCAGTTGCGGGGTCGGCTCGGCGTACACATGGGCGAACAGCGCCATCGGGTCCAGCTCGGCGTCGGCGTGGAACTCGGCCCGCATCCGGGCCGCCAAGGCCTCCGCCTCGTCCGCCGACTCCTGCACCAGGGCGTCGTCCAGCAGGCCGATCCGGCGCAGGTGCCGCTCCATCAGCAGGACCGGGTCGTGCTCCCGCCAGGCCGCCACCTCGGTGTCGTCCCGGTAGCGGGTGGCGTCGTCGGCGTTGGTGTGCGCCTCGACGCGGTAGGTGAGCGCCTCGACCAGGGTCGGGCCGCCACCGGTCCGGGCCCGCTCGACCGCCTCGGTCAGCACGCTGTGCACGGCGGGCGCGTCGTTGCCGTCCACCAGCCGGCCCGGTATCCCGTAGCCGACCGCCTTGTGGGCGAGCGTCGGCGCGGCGGACTGCGCGGTGAGCGGGACGGAGATCGCGTACCCGTTGTTCTGGACCAGGAAGACCACCGGGGCATTCAGCACCGCGGCGAAGTTCAGCGCCTCGTGGAAGTCGCCCTCGCTGGTGCCGCCGTCGCCGAGCAGCGCCAGCGCGACCACCGGGTCGCCGCCGAGCCGGGCGGCGTGCGCGAGGCCGACGGCGTGCGGGGCCTGGGTGGCCAGCGGGGTGCAGAGCGGCGCCGTCCGGGTGGCCAGCGGGTCGTAGCCGGTGTGGGCGTTGCCGCGCAGCAGGGTCAGCGCCTCCAGCGGGTCGACGCCGCGGGAGACCACCGCGAGGGTGTCGCGGTAGCTCGGGAAGAGCCAGTCCTGCTCGCCGAGCGCCAGCGCGGCGGCGACCTGGCAGGCCTCCTGGCCGGTGGACGCCGGGTAGACGGCCAGCCGGCCCTGCTTGGTGAGGGTGGTGGCCTGCTGGTTGTAGCGGCGGCCGACCACCAGGCGGCGGTACAGCTCGCGCAGCAGCGCGGGGTCGTACTTCTCCAGCTCGGGGGTGCCGAGCACGCGGACCGGTGAGGCGTCCGGAAGCAGCGGGGCCGGGTCGCTGCGCGGGGCGGTCGCCCCGGGCAGCCAACCGGGCACCGCCGTGTGGTGTCTGTGATCGAGAACGGTCATCTCGGGCACCTCCAGGGGTAGCGGGGGCTCCCTACCGATTGTTCGGTCGTCTGTTCATCTTGACCAGAAGCGTGACAAGGTGGTGGACAATCGGCCCGGGTGGCGGTCGACTGGTGGCAGAGCGTCCAATCCGTGGGGGTGGGGGGTCATGTCGGCTGAACAGACGTCCAGACTCGACCGTGTCGACCGGGCGATCCTGCGGCTGCTGCAGCAGGACGGTCGCGCCTCGATCCGCTCGGTGGCCGAGCGGGTGCACGTGTCCCGGGCGAATGCGTACGCCCGGATATCCAGGATGGTCGAGGACGGCGTCATTCGCGGCTTCACCGCCCGCGTGGACCACGAAAAGGCAGGTCAGGGCGCATCCGCCTACGTCACCCTGAAGATCGTGCAGAACTCCTGGCGGACGGTCCGCGAGCAACTGCTGGAGCTGCCCGGCGTCGCGCACATCGCGCTGGTGGGCGGAGACTTCGACGTGCTGCTGCTGGTGCACACCGCCGACAACCACGCGCTGCGCGAACTGGTGCTGGGCAGCATCCAGTCCATCCCCCAGGTGCTCGGCACCCGCACCATGCTGGTCTTCGAGGAGACCGACCAGGTGCCGCCGCTTTGATTGGGCGCCCGCTCGCCTCCGGGGCGCACTGGGGCGGGGCGACCGTTGAGGGCCCGGCGGGCGTCCCCTGGGACCGGGTAGTGCCCGGGCGGGGCGACCGTTGAGGGCCCGAGCCGGGTGCCCTTTCGGGACGGGTGGGTGGCCCTTTGGCGCGGACCTTCCGGCCCCGGCCCCTCCCGGTGCTACCGGGCGCGGAGGCCGTCGAAGGCCAGGTGGACCACCGCGTCCGCGACGCCGTCGGCCGCCTTCACGCCGGGCCGGTACCACTCCACGATCGAGTTGATCATGCCGAAGAGCAGCCGGGTGGCCAGCCGCGGCTCGACGTCCGCCCGCAGCGAGCCGTCCGCGACGGCGGCCCTCAGCAGCTCGGCCACCTGGTGGTCGAAATCCCGGCGGCGCTCCAGCGCCCACTGCTCGGTCACGGTGTTGCCCCGCACCCGCAGCAGCAGGGTGACGTACGGCAGCTCGGTGAGCAGCACCTCCGCGGTGCGCCGCACCACGTGCTCCAGCCGCTCCACCGCGGGGCCCTCGACCGCGCCCGGTTCGGCGAGGATGCCGAAGAGCCCGTCCAGGGCCCGCCCGACGGCCAGCCGGAGCAGCTCCTCCTTGCCGCGGACGTGGTGGTAGATCGAGGACTTGGAGATCCCGGCCGCCCGGGAGAGGTCCTCCATCGAGGTGCCGTCGTAGCCGCGCTCGTTGAAGACGTCGACGGTCACCGCGAGCAGCGACTCCACGGTGTAGGCGGTACGCGTGGTGTGATCGGCCATCCTCCGAGTATCCCCGGCCCCGCTGCGCCCGATGCGCCCGGGTCCATTGGTCCGCACCAGCGGCGCGGCCGACGGCCTAGAATCTGCGGACCAGCGTCCACGGCCAGCAGGGTGGGGTCCAGTCTCATGAGCGCAATACCGGCAGTCGCCTCCGACGTGCCCGAGCAGCGCAGCGAGGAGCCGGGGGACGCGGCGCGGGCCGACTGGCGCGAGCGCGGCCGCGCCCTGGTCCTGCGCTTCGGGCCGGCCGTGTGGTGCTACGCGGTGCTCAAGCTGATCGGCTTCACCGTCTTCATGAAGCTGCTCTCCTTCTCGGGCGACTACGTCAAGAAGCACCCGCGGTTCGGCGGCGGCGCGAACCCCTGGGACGTGCTGGCCAGCTGGGACGGCTGGTGGTACCAGCAGATCGCCCAGTTCGGCTACCACCCCGCGCTGGTCCCCGTCCCGGGCGGCCTCCCCGGCTTCACCGTCGAGCAGAACTCGGCCGCCTTCTTCCCGCTCTACCCGGGGCTGATGCGGCTGGTCTCGGACGGCACCGGGCTCGGCCTGTACGGCGCCGGGATGCTGGTCTCGGTGGTGGCCTCGCTGTTCGCCGCGGCCGGGATCTACGCGGTGGTGGACCAGCTGGCCGGCCCGCGCGCGGGCGTGATCGCGGCCGGGCTCTGGGCGATCGCCCCGGGCTCCGGCGCCGAGTGGGCGCTCTACTCCGACTCGCTGTTCGTCGCGCTGGCGGCCTGGGCCTGCTACTGCGTGATGACCGGGCAGTGGATCGCCGCCGGTGTGATCACGCTGGTCGCCGGCCTCAACCGGCCGACCTCGGCGGCCCTGATCGGCGCCGTCGGCCTGGCCGCGCTGGTCGAGCTGTACCGGCGGGGGAGCGGCGTCGCCCGCCCGGTGGCCGCGATGCTGCTGGCCCCGCTCGGCCTGCTCGGCTACGTCGGCTGGGTGGGCTGGCGGACGGGCGAGTGGGGCGGCTACTTCAAGCTCCAGCACGACGCCTGGCTGCACTACTTCGACTTCGGCCACGGCACCTTCGAGGCGATCCGCGGCGTCCTGCTGGGCCGTTCGGACTACCCGTTCGCCTGGCCGGTGACCGACCTGCTGGCCACCCTGATCGTGCTGACCCTGCCGGTGCTGATCGTGCTGCTGGTCCGGCTGCGTCCGCCGCTGGTGCTGACCGCCTACACGCTGGCCACCATCGTCTCGGTGCTGGGCAGCCTGGGGATCTTCGGCAACACCTCGCGCTACCTGCTCCCGGCCTTCCCGCTGCTGATCGCCCTGGCGGTGGCCATGCGCAAGCTGAGCTGGCCGGTGCTGGCGACGGTGCTCGGCACCGGCGCGATCGCCTCCGGCTGGTACGCCGGGTACGTCATCTTCGAGCTCGGCATCCCGTAGACCGGTACCCCGCTCCGCCCCGGGGGCGCGTCCGCTGCGGACGCGCCCCTGCGCGTTCTCCGGATCCGATCCGCACACCCTCTTGAGCCGACCGATCGTTCGGTTACTCTGTGACGTGTCCCGTCCTCCCCTCTGAGGAGCGCACACCATGTCCGCAGCGGTCATCCACCCCCTCGTCGCCGAGCTGGTCGAACGCCACCAGGCCACCCTGGACGCCGCGCTCGCCGCCGCCGCGTCCCGCGACTACTGGTCGCCCTACCCCGAGTTCCCGAAGGCCTACGGCGAGAGCGGCGCCGCGGACGGCAAGGCCGCCTTCGAGGCGCTGCTGAACCTCCCGTTCGCCCTCGACGGCCACCCGGCCGACGGCGACCTGATCGGCGGCGAGGCGTCCCCGTACGGCGTCGAGATGGGCATCGGCTACCCGCACGCCGACGCGGACACGCTGATCGCCGCGCTGCTCGCGGCCCGGCCCGGCTGGGCCGCCGCGACCCCGCTCGCCCGGGCCGCCGTCTGCCTGGAGATCCTGGCCCGGATCAACGCGCGCTCGCATGAGTTCGCGCACGCGGTGATGCACACCACCGGCCAGGCCTACGGCATGGCCTTCCAGGCCGGCGGCCCGCACGCCCAGGACCGCGGTCTGGAGGCGGTCACCTACGCCTACGCCGAGCAGACCCGGCTGCCCGCCAGCGCCGGCTGGACCAAGCCGCAGGGCAAGCGCGACCCGCTGGTGATGACCAAGGAGTTCACCGTCGTCCCGCGCGGCCTCGCGCTGCTGATCGGCTGCAACACCTTCCCCACCTGGAACGGCTACCCCGGTCTGTTCGCCTCGTTGGCCACCGGCAACCCGGTGCTGGTCAAGCCGCACCCGCGCGCCGTGCTGCCGCTCGCGCTGACCGTGCGGACCGCCCGCGAGGTGCTCGCCGAGGCCGGCTTCGACCCGAACCTGGTCTGCCTGGCCGCCGAGCACGAGGGCGGCACCGTCGCCCAGACGCTCGCCGTCCGCCCCGAGGTCAAGCTGATCGACTACACCGGCTCGACCGCCTTCGGCGACTGGCTGGAGGAGAACGCGCGCCAGGCCGAGGTGTACACCGAGAAGGCCGGCGTGAACACCGTGGTCGTCGACTCCACCGACGACTACCGGGGCATGCTGGGCAACCTGGCCTTCTCGCTCTCGCTCTACAGCGGCCAGATGTGCACCACCCCGCAGAACCTGCTGATCCCGCGCACCGGCATCGACACCGACCAGGGCGCCAAGTCCTACGACGAGGTGGTCACCGACCTCGCCGGCGCGATCGAGGGCCTGCTCTCCGACGACGCCCGCGCCACGGCCGTGCTCGGCGCCGTGGTCAACCCCGGTGTGCTGCAGCGCTCGGTCGCCGCGGCCGGCGGCGAGTACGGCGAACTCGCCCTCGCCCCGCGGGTGGTGACCTCCACGGAGTTCCCCGGCGCGACCGTCCGCACCCCCGCGCTGGTCAAGCTGGACGCCGACAAGCCGGACGACCGCGCGGTCCTGCGCGACGAGTGCTTCGGCCCGGTCTCCTTCGCCGTCGCGGTGGAGTCCACCGCCGCCGCGGTCGAGCTGCTGCGCGACACCGTCCGGACCCAGGGCGCGATGACCGCCTCCGGCTACACCACCTCGCCCGAGGTCGAGGCCGCGCTGGTCGAGGCCGCGCTCGACTCCGGCGTCTCGCTCTCGCTCAACCTCACCGGCGGCGTGTACGCCAACCAGACCGCCGCCTTCTCCGACCTGCACGGCACCGGCGCCAACCCGGCCGCCAACGCCGCCTACTGCGACGGCGCCTTCGTCGCCAACCGGTTCCGCACCGTGGAGATCCGCCGCCACAGCTGAGCCGATCCGGTTGCGGGCCCCGGCGGTGCCACGCCGGGGCCCGGTTCCGTCCCGCGGGAATTCACAGCCCCGCCCGCGCCAGCGATGATGGAGGCCGGGAGGGCGCCCGGACCGGCGTCCAACCTCCGTCCGAGCACCGGGAGCTGACACATGACCGCGAAGCAGACCGTCACCGACGTCCTGATCGTCGGGGCCGGACCGACCGGCCTGCTGCTGGCCGGGGACCTCGCCACCGCCGGGATCCGGGTCACCGTCCTGGAGAAGCGCGACACCGAGTCCAACCTCACCCGGGCCTTCGCGGTGCACGCCCGCAGCCTGGAGCTGCTGGACGCCCGGGGCCTGGCCGACGACCTGATCGCCACCGGCCGCCCGCTCAGCTCGCTGCGGCTCTTCGACCGGCTCCGGGTCGACCTCGCCGCCCTGCCGAGCCGCTTCCCGTTCGTCCTGATCACCCCGCAGTACCACACCGAACGCCTCCTCCAGGAGCGCGCGCTGAAGGCCGGCGCGACCCTCCTGCGCGGCGCCGAGGTGGTCGGGCTGCGGCAGGACGCCGAGGGCGTCACCGTCGAGACCCGCCCCCGCGCCCGCAGCGGGGAGGCGCCCGCGGACGGCACCACCGAGACCCACCGGGCCGCCTACGTGGTCGGCACCGACGGCGTCCACTCCACCGTCCGCGACCTGCTCGGCATCCCCTTCCCCGGCGAGTCGGTGGTCAACTCCGTCGTGCTGGCCGACGTCCGGCTGGACCGCGCGCCCGACGAGTTGCTGACCGTCGGCGCCGGCGAGGGCGGCTTCGCCTTCCTCGCGCCGTTCGGCGACGGCTGGTACCGGGTCATCGCCTGGGACCGCGCCGAGCAGCACGCGGACGGCGCCCCGCCCTCGCTGGAGCGGATCGCCGAGATGACCCGCACCGCCCTCGGCGAGGACTACGGGCTGCACGACGCCCGGTGGAGCTCCACCTTCCACAGCGACGAGCGGCAGGTGCCGAACTACCGCTCCGGCCGGGTCTTCCTGGCCGGCGATGCGGCGCACTGCCACTCCCCGGCCGGCGGCCAGGGCATGAACACCGGCCTCCAGGACGCCGCCAACCTCTCCTGGAAGCTCGTCGCCGCCGTCCGCGGCCACGCCACCGACGCCCTGCTGGACACCTACCAGACCGAGCGGCACCCGGTCGGCAAGTCGGTGCTGCGCACCTCCGGCGCGCTGATCCGGCTCGCCCTCGCCCAGTCCGCTCCCACCCGGGTGCTGCGCGGCGCCCTCACCACGCTGGCCGACCACCTGGACGTGGTCGCCGAGCGCGGCGCCCGGACGGTGTCCGGGATCGGCATCCGCTACGCGGCGCCGAAGGACGCCCACCCGCTGGCCGGCCGGCGCGTGCCGGACCTGCGGCTGACCGCCCTGGAGGAGGCCCGGGAGGACGGGCCGGCCGCGCCCGAGCGGCTCTACGAGGCACTGCGCGCGGGCACGTTCGTGCTGGTCAGCAATGACCAGCTGCCCGCCGCCGAGCCGTGGGCGGGCCGGCTGCAGACCGTCGCGCCGGCCGACCCGCACGGCAAGCTGCGTGACACCGTGCTGCTGGTCCGCCCCGACGGCTACGCCGCCTGGGCCGCCGTCGACCCGGGCCAGGGCGAGGTCCGCGCCGCGCTGGCCCAGTGGCTCGGCGCCCCCGACCAGAGCTGAGGACCGCGTGCGGGGGCGGTTCACCGCCCCCGCCGCCGGCCCTAGGCGCGCGCCTTCTCGTAATGCCGGGCCGCTTTCGCGCGGTTTCCGCACACCGCCATCGAGCACCACCGCCGGCGGCCGTTCTGCGATGTGTCGAAGAAGTGCAGAATGCAGGCCTCGTGGGCACATTTCTTGATCCGGAGGGTGCCCCGGGCGAGCAGGTCGAGGAAGTCCTCGACCGCCAGCCAGGCCGCCAGCCACTGCGGCCCGTCCACCTCGACGTGCGCCGCCGGCCCCGCCGGACCGAGCTCGCGCCGCAGCCGCCCGTGCCGCAGCACCTCGTTCAGACCGGCCGCCGCGGGCGCCGTCACCTCACCCCGGGCGTCCAGGTCCCGGACCGCCGCGGCGAGCGCCTCCCGGGCCTGCCGCAGCGCCACGAGCCCCGCGTCGTCGGCCTCGCAGCGGGCCGCCAGCCCGGCGGAGGAGAGCCAGACCCCGAAGCCGTCCGGCCGGTCCAGCAGGTCGTTCACCGGGCTGCCCGCCCACCGCGTGTTGAGCAGGTCGAGCGCGAGCGGCTCGCCGGTCAGCGGGCGGGGGTCGCGCGGGTCTGCCGTCCGGTCGGTCATCGGATACTCCCTCGGTCTCGCCCGGTACCCGATTCTACGTCGCCCGCGGCCGCCGAATCGGGGCGGTCCGGAGCGTGAATTCCGGCCGTTAACTGTATGAAGACGCCTCCATTCCGTTCTCCACAGTTGACTGTTCTTTAGCAACGAATTGCTTGACCATAAGCCAATTCCCGGAACCGCTCTGTCATGTTCTAGCCAGCGTTTCACCCCAGAGACGCCCTGGCCCCTGCCGGCCCCCACATGCCGGCCAGAGGAGGATTCCGTGCGCCCTCGCTCCCTCGCCCTCGTCGCGGCACTCGCCGTCCTGCCGCTGTCCGCGGTCTCGCTCGGCGTGACCGCCGCGCAGGCCGCCCCGGCCCCCAACGCCGCCGCGCCGCGCGTCTCGCTGCCGAACACCGTCACCCCCGCGGTGGCCCGTTCCGAGAAGAAGGGCGACGTCCCCGCCGAGCAGCAGCTCTCCGTCGCGGTCAGCCTGAAGCTGCGCGACACCGCCGAGCTGGACCGCTTCCTCGCCGCGATCGCCACCCCCGGCGCCCCCGAGTTCGGCACCCACCTGACGCCGCAGCAGTTCACCGACCGGTTCGGCCCGACCCAGGCCGCCGTCGACCAGGTCCGCGGCTACCTGACGGCCCAGGGTCTGACCGTCTCCGCCGTCAGCGACAACCGCCAGGTGGTCGACGCGCACGGCACCGCCGAGCAGATCGCCAAGGCCTTCGGCACCCACGAGAGCGCCTACCTGGACCCGCAGCAGCAGCGCACCTTCTTCGCCAACGACGCGGCGGCCTCCGTGCCGGCCGACCTCGCCGGCGTGGTGCAGGGCATATCCGGCCTGAACAACCACACCGTCCGCACCACCCGCAACGTGAAGCCGTCCACGCCGGCCGCACCGAACGCGGTCACCGCCGCCCCCAGCGGCTTCGGCCCGAGCCAGTACGACGGCGCGTACAACCTGAACAAGACCGGCGCCGACGGCACCGGCGTCAGCGTCGCGCTCTGGGAGTTCGACGGCTACAGCTCCAACAACCTGAAGACCTACGACAGCCAGTACGGGCTCACCGGCCCGGCCGTCTCCACCGTGTCGGTGGACGGCGCCAACTACGACTCCTCCCCCGGCGAGGGCCAGGGCGAGGTCGAGCTGGACAGCGAGATCGTGCGCGGCGTCGCCCCCAAGGCGACCCAGCTGGTCTACGAGGCCCCCAACAGCGACCAGGGCGAGATCGACATGGCCGCCAAGATCGTCGCGGACAACCGGGTCTCGGTCATCTCCATCTCCTGGGGCTCCTGCGAGCCCGACACCACCGCCTCCTCCATGACGGCGGTCGACAACTCCTTCAAGCAGGCCGCCGCCCAGGGCATCTCGATCTTCTCGGCCTCCGGCGACGACGGCTCGCGCGACTGCACCCGCTCCACCAGCGGCTCCTCCGTCAAGGCCGTCGACTTCCCCGCGTCCAGCCCGCACCAGACCGGCGTCGGCGGGACCAACCTCAAGGTCTCCGGCAGCGCCTACTCCTCCGAGAGCGCCTGGAGCACCGCCGGCGGCGGCGTCTCCACCGTCTTCGCCAAGCCGAGCTGGCAGACCGGCACCGGGGTGAGCGGCACCATGCGCACCGTCCCGGACGTCTCCTCCAACGCCGACCCGGCCAGCGGCTTCGCCATCTACACCGCCGGCGGCTGGCAGGTCTACGGCGGCACCAGCGCGGCCGCCCCGCTCTGGTCCGGCTACGCGGCGCAGTTCAACCAGAAGGCCAAGGCGGCCGGGCAGCCCGTCCTCGGTGAGGCCAGCCCGCGGCTGTACGCCGTCGCCAACGGCAGCGGCTACGGCACCACGTTCCACGACGTGACCACCGGCAAGAACCAGGACTTCTCCACCAAGGCCGGCTACGACCAGGTCACCGGCTGGGGCAGCCCGATCGCCGACGCCCTGGACGCGGCGCTGCTCGGCGGCACCACCACGCCGCCCACCGGCGGCTGCACCGCGGCCCAGCTGATCGGCAACGGCGGCTTCGAGACCGGCACCGCCGCGCCGTGGACGGCGTCCACCGGCGTCGTCGACAACGCCTCCGGCGAGGCCGCGCACGCCGGCTCCTGGAAGGCCTGGCTGGACGGCTACGGCAGCGCCCACACCGACACCCTGGCGCAGACCGTGTCGATCCCGGCCGGCTGCAAGGCCACGCTCTCCTTCTGGGTGCACGTCGACACCGCCGAGTCCGGCTCCACCGCGTACGACAAGCTGACCGTCCAGGCCGGCTCGACCACGCTGGCCACCCTGTCCAACGCCAACGCGGCCACCGGCTTCGTCCAGAAGTCCTTCGACCTGTCGGCCTTCGCGGGCCAGACGGTGACGGTCAAGTTCACCGGCACCGAGGACGCCTCGCTCAAGACCAGCTTCGTGATCGACGACGCCGCGCTCAGCGTCTCCTGATCACCTCCGCGACCCCACGCCGTCGGGGCGGTCCGCACCGGGACCGCCCCGACGGCGTGTTTCCGTTCTGTTTCAAGATCGATAACCCTGTGGCCCACCCCTCGTGACCACTGTCATACGCACGACTGATGACGTAGCCTCTCGACCGTGCATAGGGTTCCCCACAGCTCGGTGAAGCCGTTCACGGCGCCCTCCGGCGCCGGACCGACCGCGCCGAACCCGCTTGCTGGGGAAGGTAACCGCATGGGCTCACAACACCCCCAGGACGCCCGGCTCCGGCTGGTCGGACCGCGCCCCGGCGCGCCCGCACCCGCCGCCGTGCCCCCCGCCACGACCGTCACCACCGCCGCGACCGCCACCACACCCGCCGCCGCCCCGGGCACCGGCCGGCCCGCCCCCGCCGGGGGCTTCGCCGACACCCTGCACCTGGCCATCGAGGCCAGCGGCCTGAGCCTCGACCGGATCCGCGCCGCTCTCGCCCAACGCGGGGTCAGGGTCAGCGTGACCACGCTGAGTTACTGGCGGCGCGGCCGCAGCCAGCCCGAGCGGGCCAGTTCGCTGCGCGCCGTCCACCTGCTGGAGGAACTGCTCGGCCTGCCGCACTCCACCCTCTCCGCCCTGCTCGGCCCGCCGCGCCCGCGGGGCCGCTGGGCCGCCGCCGCCAACACCGCGCACCTGCGGCTGGAGGACGTCTGGCCGGGCGAGCAGCAGATCGCCGAGGTCTTCGCCGAGCTGGACGCCCCGCCGGTCGGCGAGCTGGAGCGGCTCTCCATCCACGACTCGTACTACGTCGACGCCGAGCGCCGCGGCAACCTGCTGCGGATGCGCCAGGTGGTCCGCGCCACCGTCGGCGGCGTCGGCCGCTGCCTGGTGGTGCACAAGGCCGACGAGGAGGCCACCGGCTGCCCCGAGATCACCTCGGTCCGGCACGGCCGCCTCGGCCGGGTCCGCCGCAGGCCGAAGGCCGGCCTGGTGGTCGGCGAGCTGATGCTGGACCGCCCGCTCGGCCACGGGGACAGCACGGTCTTCGAGTACGAGGTGGAGATCCCGCCCGGCGGCCCGACCATGGAGTACAGCCGCCGGTTCGCCATCCCGGTGCGCGAGTACGTGCTCCAGGTGCACTTCGACCCGGCGGCCGTGCCCGTCCACTGCGAGCGCTACGACCGCGCTCCGGGCGAGGACGTCGACCGCCGCCGCGAGCAGCTGTGGATCGGTGCCTCGGCCAGCGCCCACGTGCTCGCCCCCGACCAGCAGCCCGGCCACGTCGGCATCCGCTGGGAGTGGGAGTAGCGGGGCGCACCCCGCGGCGGGGCGCCGGGCGGCGCCCCGAATCAGGAGCTCACTCGTGGCTCAGCCCGCCGCCGAGGTACATCACCGCGACCCCGCCGACCACCAGCACGGCCCCGATCAGCGAGGCCGGTTTGACCGGCTCGCCGAACACGACCGCGCCGCCGACCAGCGCCCCGACCGTGCCGAGCCCGGACCAGACGGCGTACACCGGGCCCACGTTCAACGACTTCAGCGCCTGGGCCAGCAGCACGAACGCGGCGACGTAGCCGATCGCGACCACCACGCTGGGCGCGAGCCTGGTCAGTCCGTGCGAGGCCCGCAGGGCCAGTGTCGCCGTCACCTCGGCCGCGATGGCCGCTCCCACCAGCAGGTACGCCGTCATGTCCGTCCCCCGTCTCGTTTCGGATGACCTAGCTTCTGCCGCCGGCGAGGTCGACCAGCAGCTTGCGCAGCTCACGGTGCAGCCCGTCGTGCGGCGGGCTGAGGTCGAGCAGGCGGGCCGACCACCAGCCGTCCACGGCCATCCGCACGAGGGTGGCCACGGCCGGGTCCAGGCCGTCCTCGACGAGCCGCCGCTGCCAGCGCTCGTAGCGGGACCGCAGCACGTCGAGCAGTTCCGGACCGCCGGCCGCGGCGAGCAGCGCCACCGGCACCTGGTCCGCCCCGCTGGTGTCCCCGGCCGGTGACTCCTCCGGGATGCTCACCTCCAACCAGGCGAGCGCGAAGGCGCCGGGAGGCGCCTGCGGCCCGGGCAGTACGGCCTCGAACCGGTCCGCCAGCCGCTCGACGACCCCCTGGACGAGCGCCCGCTTGTTGGGGAAGTGGTGCAGCAGCCCACCCTTGCTGACGCCGGCCTCGACGGCCACCGCGTCCAGCCGCACCGCGTCCAGACCTCCCCGCACCAGCAGCCGCTCGACAGCGTCGAGCAGATGATCACGCACCGTTCCGTCCCTCTCTCCGTGTCACGGACCGTCCAGACGGTCGGCGCCCACCCTAGCAGAACCGATGTGACTCGCCGGTAATTCCAAGTGGCCCGAAAGAGACGGGTGTTGACAGCCCGGAATGGAGCGTGCTTACGTTTCCTCGGCCGAAAACAGGCGAGATCCCGGGGATCGCCGCCCGGCCACCTCAAGATTCATGCGCACGATGATCGAAGAAGCGGCGCCGGGATTTTTCTCCGCGCCAGGGGGAACGCTGTTCGACATCCACGGGGGATCATGCGAGACATACGGATTCGACGATGTCCGCGCAGGCCGGCAGCCCACGAGCGCTAGCTGACAACACGTCAACAAGGCTGAGGCGTCGGCCGTTCGCGCCGCGTCAACACACCGTCGGCTCATCCGCCATGCCCGGTCGTGCTTCGACGACCACGCCCGGGGCCGCTGCGCAACGACGCGCACCGCCCCGGGGCAGGCTTCCGCACGGCCCCGTCCGATGCGGCCGGCCCGGCCATGCCCAAGCGGCGGGTATTCCGTTCAAACCAGGGTCAAAATTCGCGTGAACCGATGCGTCGAATACGCCGATCATCGAATTCGAGGGAATCTGGTGGACATTTTCTCCAAGGTATCCGACTACCGTGCTGCCCGGGACGCCATGGCGGCGGGGATCTATCCCTACTTCCTCCCGCTCACCGGCCACGAAGGCACCACGGTCACCCTGGGTGACCGTGAGCTGGTGATGTGCGGCTCCAACAACTATCTGGGTCTGACCTCCGATCCCCGGGTCAGAAAGGCGGCCGCCGACGCGCTCGACCGGTACGGCCCGTCCTGCACCGGATCCCGCTTCCTCAACGGGAACCTCGACCTGCACGACCAGTTGGAGAGCGAACTAGCCGACTTCTACGGCAAGCCCGCGGCGGCCGTGCTCTCCACGGGCTACCAGGCCAACCTCGGCACGATCAGCGCCCTGGCCGGCCGCGGCGACGTCGTCTTCGCCGACCGCGACGCGCACGCCTCCATCGTCGACGGTTGCCTGCTCAGCGGCGCCAAGCACCGGCGCTTCCGGCACAACGACGCCCGCGCGCTGGACCGCGGCCTGGCCGCCGTCCCGGCCCAGGCCGGCAAGCTGGTCGTGGTCGACGGCGTCTACTCGATGGAGGGCGACCTCTGCGCCCTGCCGGAGATCGTCGAGGTCTGCGAGCGCCACGGGGCCCGGCTGATCGTCGACGACGCGCACGGCCTCGGCGTCCTCGACCAGGGCCGGGGCACCTGCTCCCACTTCGGCCTCACCGACCGGGTCGACCTCATCACGGTCACCTTCAGCAAGTCCCTGGCCTCGCTCGGCGGAGCCGTCGTCGGCGACGACGACGTCATCCACTACATCAAGCACCACGCCCGCAGCCTGATCTTCAGCGCCTCCGCGACCCCGGCCAGCATGGCCGCCGCGCTGACCGCGCTGCGGATCCTGCGCGAGGAGCCCTGGCGCCCCGAGCGGGCCCAGCAGAACGCCGACCACCTGCGGGCCGGCCTGCTCTCCCTCGGCATCAGCCCGGGTGAGAGCAGCACCCCGGTGATCCCGCTGCGCACCCGCGGGGTCGTCGACACCCTGCTGCTCTGGCGCCGGCTCATCGACAAGGGCGTCTACACCAACCCGGTGGTGCCGCCGGCCGCCTCGCCCCGACTGCGGCTCAGCCTGATGGCCACCCACACCACCGAGCACCTGAACCGGGTGCTGGACGCGCTCAGCGACGAGACGGCCATGTTCCTGCGCGACGGCGAGCCGGACGCCACCGACGAGCTGGCCGAGCTCGCGGAGCTCGCCGACTCGTCCGCCGCCCGGCCGTGAACCGGACGCCGGACCCCGCACGGGGCAGCCGGGCGGGCGCACCGGGCGGCCCGCCGGCCGGCCCCGGGGCGCCCCTGGCGCCCGGCCCCCCGACGATCGCCGCGCTGGCCGGCGGCGCGGCCGGTGCCGTCCTCGGCGCCGGCCTGCCCCCGGCCGGCGGCGGCGCGCCCGACTGGCCCTGGTGCGCCGCCGCCGCGATCGGCGCCGCGCTCACCCTGACGGCCGCCCTGCCGCGGCGCCGGACCGCGGCCGCCCTGCTGCCGGGCCCGCCCCACCGGGCCCCGGCGGCCGGGCTGCTGCTGCTCGGCGCCGCCCTGCCCGCCTCGGCCACCACCGCGAGCCCCGTCCTCGCGGCCGTGGTCACCGCCGTCGCCGCACTGACCGTCGCGGTGGCGCTCGGCCCGGACCGCCCCGCCGCCCGGGCGCCCGTGGTGGCCCCTGCGGTGTTCGCCCTGGTCGCGGGCGTCGCCGCCGGGGCCACCGCCCCCTCGGTGTCCGCCGGCGCCCTCGGCACCCTGGCCGGCCTGGCCGGCCTCCTGCTCCTCGCCTGCGCGGCACCCGCCTCGCAGCCCTCGGAATCCGACCACATCAGAAGGAGCCAGCCATGAGTCGCCTCGGACTCGCCGCGCGTGCCCTGCGCCTCACCCTGAGCCGCACCCACGCCGACACCACGCCCGACTACGACGCCGCGAGTTCCAGCTACGACAGCTACTTCAGCCCGGTGATGGGGGTGCACTCGGTCGCCGCGCTGAACGAGGTGGAGATCCGCCCGGGTGATGACGTCATCGAACTCGCCTGTGGCACCGGACACCTGACCCATGAGATCGTCCGCCGGCTGGAGGGCCGCGGCTCGGTGCACGCGGTGGACAAGTCCCCCGGCATGCTGGCCGTGGCGCAGGCCAAGATCCTCCCCGACACCCTGCGCGCGCCGGAGCTCGACGTCTCCCTCCAGGAGGGCGACATGGAGGAGTTCCTGCGCCCCCGCCCGACCGCCTCGGCGGACCTCGTGGTGGTCGGCTGGGCGATCTGCTACAGCAAGCCGGTCAAGCTGCTGGAGCAGATCAGGAGAGTCCTGCGGCCCGGCGGCCGGGTGGTGGTGATCGAGACCCGCGGCGACGCGCTCAAGACCCTGATCACCCAGCTGGAGAAGGTCTTCGCCGCGGACCCGTCGCTGCTCACCGGTCTGGTCCGGGTGAACCTGCCGAAGGACGCCGCCACGGTGGCCCGCTGGTTCACCAAGGCCGGCCTGACCGTCGACGTCCAGCGCGACGGCCACCAGGTACTGCCCGCCGACACCCCGGAGGCGGCCCTGGAGTGGGTCCAGCGCTCCGGCGCGGCGGCCGGCTTCAAGGACGCGGTCGACCACCGCCGCGAGGACCACGCGCTGGAGCTGATCCGCGCCGGCCTGGCCGAACACGTGGCCAGGAACGGCACGCTGGAGCTGCGGCACACCTTCGCGGTGGTCACCGGCACCAGCCCCAGCACCCCCTCGGCCGGCACCGGCCCGGGCGGGCGCCACCGCGAGGGAGTCGGCACCGCATGACCACGACCCTCACCCCCGCACCACCGGAGACCACCCACGGCGCGGTGCAACGCCGCCTGCTGCGCCTCGCCGGGGTGCTCACCGCCCGCCCGAAGACCGTGCTCGCCGTCTGGGCCGTGGTCATCGCGGTCTGCTTCCCGTTCGCCTCGCAGCTGAACGACGTCCTGACCAAACAGGGCGCCTCCAAGGTCGTCCCGGGCACCAGCAGTGCCCGGGCCGACCAGCTCGTCGAGCAGTCCTTCCCCGACCGCTCGCAGCGCGAGTCGATCGTCGCGATCGGCGCCCCGGACGTCAGGGGCGAGCAACTGCGCAAGCTGCTGGCCGAGCTGGACGGCCGGATCGCCGGGAAGGAGCGCACCGGCGAGGTCCGGCAGTCCGTCTCGGCGTACACCCTCTACCGGGACTCCACCACCGAGTACCTGCGCCAACTGCGGACCCAGGTGGACCGCGACCTCACCGCCGCGGGGGCCGGCACCTCCCCGGAGGCCCGCCGGCAGGCGGTGGACGCGGCGGTGGCGGCCGGCCAGGTCCCGGCCGGCCTCGCCGACCTGGCGCAGCGGGGGGTGGCCGCCGACGACGCGGCGCTGCCCGGTCTCGCCGCGGGCTTCGCGGCCGCCACCGACTGGCGCTCCTTCCCGGTGCCGGTGCCCGCCGGCGCCGTGAACCGCCTGCTCGCCGAGGACGGCCGGGCGGCCCTGGTGACGGTCAGCTTCGCCAAACAGGCCGGGCACGATCCGGACGTGGACTGGCTGCGCTCGGCCATCGACGGCTCGCTGCGCGCCGTCGGCGCCGGCCCGGACGTCGACGCCCACGTGACCGGCGAGCTCGCCCTGATCAAGGACACCTACAAGAAGGCCGAGGACGACAACGCCCTGATGGAGACGGTCGCCTACGCGATCATCTTCGTGGTGCTGCTGCTGTTCTTCCGCGCCGTGGTGCCCGCCGTGCTGACCGTGGCCGCGATCGGGCTGGCCATGACGGTCAGCCAGGCGGCGCTGTTCGCGCTCGGCCACGGCGTGACGCTCACCCAGTTCACCATCACGATCATGAACTTCGTGATGCTGGGCGCGGGCGTCGACTACAGCATGCTGCTCTCCTCGCGCTACCGGCAGGAACGGCTGGCCGGCCGCCCGCCGAAGGAGGCGGCGGTGCACGCCACCGCGCACGCGGGCGAGTCCATGCTGCTCGCGGCGGTGGCCGTGGTCCTCGCCTTCGGGGCCACCCTGCTCTCCCCGGTGGACTGGATCCCGCCGCTCGGCTACGGCGGGCTGATCGGCATCCCGATCGTGCTGCTCGCCGCGCTCACCCTGACGCCGGCCCTGCTGGTGCTGCTCGGCGACCGGTTCTTCGCGCTCGGCTGGCGCCCGCTGAGCGATCTGGAGCACGAGAGCGCCCTGGGCCGGCACCTGGCCAGGGCCGCCGACCTGGCGCGTCGCCGCAAGGTGGCGATCGTGCTGGTGTTCGCCGTGATCACGGTGCCGTTCGCGGTGATCACCGCCCAGCACCGCTCGACCGCCGACCCGGTGGCGCTCAGCCCGGCCACCGACTCCAAGGCCGGCTTCGAGCTGGTCGCCGAGAAGTGGGGCGACGCGGCCGTGCTGCCCACCCTGGTGGTCACCCGGCCGGCCGCCGGCGTGGTCGACCCGGCCACCCACCGGCTCACCGCGAGCGGCCTCGGCTCGGTGACGGCGCTCACCGACCGACTGGCCGCCGTCCCCGGCGTCGCCCGGGTCTCCGCGGTGACCAGGCCGTTCGGCAGCCCGCTGCCGGCCGCCCAGGTCGACGCGCTGACCGCGGACGTACGGCGGGACTACCTGGCCGACGACGGCGCGCTGCGGATCGTGGTCGAACTCGCCGACCCGCCCTACTCCGAGGCCGCGGTCGCCACCGTGGACCGGATCCAGGACGTCACCGAGGGCGCGAAGGACGTCGGGGCGCTCCAGGTCGGCGGCGCCACCCAGGTCGACCGCCAGTACGGCAACGCGCTCAACTCCAGCTTCTGGCAGATGATCGGGCTGGTCTCGGTCGGCGTGTTCGTGATGCTGGTGGTGGCCCTGCGCTCGCTGCTGATCCCGGTCCGGCTGATCCTCACGATCATGATGAGCAACGTCTGGGCGATCGGCATCACCGTGCTGATCTTCCACTTCTGGCTCGACCGGGCGATCATCGACGACCTGCCGATCTTCCTCACCGTCCTGATGATGGGGCTCGGCATGGACTACGAGATCTTCCTGGTCACCCGGGTCCGCGACCTGGTGCGCGGCGGGGCCGACCAGGAGAGCGCCACCATCGGCGCGGTGGTCGACACCGGCCGGGTGATCAACGCGGCGGGCCTGGTGATGGCCGGCAGCCTCGGCACGATGGTGCTCTCCTCCACGGTGATGCTCCAGGAGTACGGCGCCGGCCTCGGCCTGGCCGTCCTGCTGGACGCCACCCTGATCCGGATGCTCTTCGTCCCGGCCACGCTGCTGCTGTTCCGCCGCTACAACTGGTGGCTCCCCTCGCTGCGCCGCGCCCCCGCGGTGGCGGAGGTGGGCCCGCGATGACCGCGAACCGTCCGGTGGCGGCGCCCGCGCCCCCCGAGCCCGCCGCCACCGGACGGGCTCGCACCCTGCACCGCCTGCGCGACCGCCACCGCGCCACGCCCGTCGCCTCGGCCGCGCTGCTGTTCGCGGTGCTGGCCTCGGTCCGGATCGCCGGAGCGTTCGCGATCCCGCTGATGGTCCTGTCGGTGGGCCTGAGCGCGCTGGTCCTGACCGTGCTGGACCGGCCGGACCGCGCCGCCGCCGGGCTGCGCCGCTTCCGGTTCGGGCCCGCGGCGGCCGGCACCGCGCTGGTGGTGCTCGCCTACGCCGACACCGTCTTCGCCACCCGCGCCGCCTTCGGGCGGGGCGGGGGCAACTGGACGGCGCTGATCCCGGAGCTGTTCCGGCAGCTGGCACCGGGCGCCCCGGTGGTCGCGGGCCTGGCCATGGTGGTCTGCATGGGCGTCCTGGTGCCGCTGGTCGAGGAGGTCTGCTACCGGGGCGTGCTGTACCACGCGGTGGAGCGCGGCCGGGGTCCGGTGGTGGCGATCGCCGCCACCTCGGCCGCCTGGGCGCTGGTCCACCTCGGCGACTACGGCCTCAACCCGTTCGACACCCGGGTGATCACCGGGGTCCTGCCGTCCGTCTTCACCATGGGCCTCGCACTCGGCGTCTGCCGCGCCTGGACGGGCTCGGCGCTGGCCAGCGCCGTCGCCCAGGGCACCGCCAACCTGCTGCTCCTCGGCTGGGTCCTCTGGGCCCTCTAGGGCTTGCCCGACGAGCGCCGGACCGGCCCGTCCCGCCGCCGTCGCGCACACCCCTCCGCTCCGCTCCGGCCGCTCCGGCCACGTCACTCCGGACCCTCCACGGTGAGGCAGGTACCCCCATGAGAATCGCGGTCACCGGCCCGATCGTCATCGACAACCTGATGACCTTCCCCGGCCGTTTCACCCACCAGTTGCTGCCCGCCCAGCTCAAGCACCTGTCGCTCTCCTTCCTGGTCGACGACCTGGAGGTGCGCTACGGCGGCGTGGCCGCCAACGTCGCCTACGGGCTCGGCCGCCTCGGCCGCCGGCCGCTGCTGCTGGGCGCGGCCGGCCGGGACTTCGGCGACTACCGGGAGCGGCTGACCGAGGCCGGGGTGGACACCTCCCTGGTCCGGGTCTCGACCGAGCTGGCCACCGCCCGCTACACCAGCACCACCGACGCCGACCGCAACCGGATCACCTCCTTCCACCCCGGGGCGCTGGCCGAGGACGTCAGCCCGGGCCCGCCGGGCTGGACGGAGGGCGTCGGGCTGGTCTTCCTCGGCCCCGCCGCGGCGGAGGTGATGGCCGCCCGCGCCGCCGAGTGCCGACGCCTCGGCCTGCCGTACCTGGTGGACGTGGCCGGCCGGACGGAGGAACTGGGCACGGCCGGCGCCGAGGCCGTGCTGGCCGGCGCCGACTGCCTGGTCACCAACCGGCGCGAGCGAGGCCTGCTGCTGGAGCACACCGGGTGGACCGCCGAGGAGGTGCTGCGGCGGGTCGGCAGCTGGGTCACCACCCTCGGCCCGGAGGGCGTCTGGATCGACTACCCGGACGAGCCCTCGCTGGCCGTCCCGGCCGCCCCGGTCTCCCGGCTGCCGGACGGCGCCGGCGCGGGCGGCGCGTTCCGGGCGGGCTTCCTGGCGGGCCGGGCCGACGGCCTGCCGGACGACGCCTCGGCCCGGATCGGCTGCGTGCTGGCGGCGTACGCGCTGGAGTCGGCCGGCAGCCAGGACTACCTGTTCACCGCCGAGGCCTTCCAGGACCGGCTCGCCGAGACCTACCTAACCACTACCGATGCCAGTACTGGTTGACGGGACATCAGGCTAACCACTACCGTCTCTTGTACAGGTTAGGGAGCGGGCGCCTCCGGGCGCCCCGGCCACGGGAGTGATCAGCCATGTCCAGCACCGCCACCAGCACCCTGCAGACCGGCCACATCGGCCTGAACGTCACCGACCTCGACCGCTCGACGGCGTTCTACCGCAGCGTCCTCGGCCTGGAGCTGGTGAAGGAGGGCACCGACCCCGAGCGCCGCTTCGCCTTCCTCGGCCGCGACGGCCGGCTGGTGATCACCCTCTGGCAGCAGAGCGCGGGCGCCTTCGCCACCGCGGCGCCCGGCCTGCACCACCTCTCCTTCCAGGTCGACAGCCTGGACGAGGTCCGCGCGGCCGAGCGGCTGCTGCGCGAGCTGGGCGCCGGGTTCGCCCACGACGGCGTCGTCCCGCACAGCGAGGGCGCGGCCTCCGGCGGGATCTTCTTCACCGACCCGGACGGCATCCGGCTGGAGATCTTCACCCCGCAGGGCGTGGACGCGACCGGCGCCACCGCCCCCACCGGCACGGCCCCCACCTGCGGGTTCTTCTAGGCCCGCCCGACCGGATCGGGAGGCAGCCGCCATGACGGACAGCAGCAGCACGCCGTACCACCCGGGCGAGCGCGCGGTGCAGGCCCGGGCCGGCCGCACCGAGCGGGCCGACCACTCGGGCCGCGCGATCGGCCGCACCATCCCGGCCGTGGCCGCCCGCTTCCTGGCGGAGCGGCGGGTGCTGGTGGTCGGCGCCGCCGACGCCGCCGGCCGGCTCTGGGCGACCCAGCTCACCGGCGGCCCCGGCTTCCTGCGCGCACCCGACGAGCGGACCCTCACGGTGGCGGCCCGGCCCGCCGCCGAGGACCCGCTGGCCGCCGTCCTCGCCGGGCCCGCCGAGGTCGGCACCATCGCCCTGGACCCGGCCGGCCGGCGGCGGATGCGGCTCAACGGCCGCTCCGCGCCGGACGGCCGCGGCGGCCTGGTGATCACCGCCGACCAGGTCTACGCCAACTGCCCCAAGTACATCCAGCGCCGCAGCCCGCTGGAGCAGCCGTCGGCCGGCGTCCCGCACGTGGTGGCCGCCGGCGCGGTGCTCTCCACCGCCCAGCGGCTGGCCGCGGCCACCGCCGACACCTTCTTCATCGCCACCGCCGGTCCGGACGGCCGGGTGGACGCCTCGCACCGGGGCGGCAACCCCGGCTTCCTGCGCGCCGTCGGCCCGGACCGGCTGCGCTGGCCCGAGTACGCCGGCAACAGCATGTTCATGACGCTGGGCAACCTGGAACTCGACCCGCGCGCCGGACTGCTGCTGCCCGACTTCGAGACCGGCGGGGCGCTGCTGATCACCGGTGAGGCCCGGACCGACTGGTCCGACGCGGCGGCGGCCGGTCTGCCGGGGGCCGAGCGGGTGGTCGACCTCACCGTCACCGGTGTCGTCGAACTGGCCGACGCCACCCCGCTGACCTGGACCGGCCCCGAGTACTCCCCGGCCAACCCGCCCGCCGCCGCCTGACCGCCGCCGGGCGGCCCGCACCCGTCCGGCCACCACCGCCGGGAGCTGACCGCCCGTCGGGGCGGCCGCCGTGCCACCGCCAGCCGTTCCCCCGCGCCACGCCTCGACCGCCGACCCTCCGTCACCCGGGCGGCGCACCCCGCCGCGCCGAGCACCCGTCCGGTTTGGGAGTTTGGTCGGACAGCACGCGATACCGGCCTGGGCACGTCCCTCCTGTCGTGCCATCAGGACTGACCGGGAAAGAGGCGGAGAATGACCCCCACCGAGCAATCGGCCCCGTTGCTGGAATTCGACGAGGTCGAACCGGACGAGGACTGCATATGCGGGGGCTGCCGGGCCCGCAGCCGGGCCCGGCGGCACGCCGCGCCGGTGCACGAGGGCGGGCACGCCGCGGCCCGGAGCGTCCGCCGCCGCGCCGCCGTCCTGGTGGCCGCGGTCGGCACCGCCCTGGGCGGCGGGGCGGCCGGGGCCGCGGCGGCCCCCGCGCCGACCCCCGGCGGCGCCAGCGCCGCCCAGCCGCCGACCACCCCGCAGGGCGGGGTGAGCGGCCTCTACGGCGAGGAGCCGGGCGCCCGTTCCCCCGCCGCCCCGCGGGCCACCGCGGAGCCGCTCACCAGGGCCGCGATCGTCGAGCGGGCGCAGAGCTGGCTCGCCCAGAAGGTCCCGTACAGCATGAGCCGCTTCTGGTCCGACGGCTACCGCCAGGACTGCTCCGGCTTCGTCTCGATGGCCTGGGGCCTGGACAGCAGTCAGACCACCTGGACACTGCCCGACTTCGCCGACCGGATCACCAAGGCGGACCTCCAGCCCGGCGACATCCTGATCTACAACAACCCGGCCAACCCCCAGGCCGGCTCGCACGTGACCCTCTTCGGCGGCTGGACGGACTCCTCCCGCACCCGCTACCTGGCGTACGAGCAGACCTCCCCCGGCACCACCCGGCGGGACACCCCGTACGCCTACTGGAGCAACTCCGCCTCGTACCTCCCGTACCGCGCCAAGGCGCTCTCCACCCCCGGCAGCAGCAACGACGGCGCCGCCTCCGCGTCGACCGCCTTCCCGGGCGCCGACAAGTTCGGCCCCGGGGCGAACAACGCCCACGTCACCGAGCTCGGCCGGATGCTGGTCGAGCGCGGTGGCGGCCGGTTCTACACCGAGGGCCCCGGCCCGCGCTGGGGCGAGGCCGACCGGAAGGCCACCGAGGCCTTCCAGCTCGCCCAGGGCTGGCGCGGCAGCGAGGCCGACGGCCTGCCCGGCAAGGACACCTGGAACTACCTGGTCGCCCACAAGGGCCGCGACATCCCCGCCGCCGCCACCCGGCTCCCCCCGCCCCCGGTCGCCCCCGGCGGCGACACCGCGGTGCCCGCCTTCCCGGGCGGCGACCGGTTCGCCCCGGGCGCCGACAACGCGTCCGTGACGCGGCTCGGCGAGCAGCTGGTCCGCAGGGGCTTCGGCCGGTTCTACACCGAGGGCCCCGGCCCGCGCTGGGGCGAGGCCGACCGGCTGGCCGTCCAGGCCTTCCAGCTCGCCCAGGGGTGGAGCGGCGCCGAGGCGGACGGCTACCCCGGGCCGGACACCTGGCACCGGCTGTTCGCGCCGTAGCCCTCTCGGTGCCCGCCCTACCGGGGAAGGCCGGGCGGGCGGCCCGACATCCAGTGGAAGAGACCCATCGCCACGCTGGTCGCCAGGTTGAAGCTGGAGACGCCGGGCTGCATCGGCACCGCGACCAGCCGGTCCGCCCGCGCCTTCAGCTCCGCCGAGACCCCGTGCCGCTCGGTACCGAAGGCCAGCAGCGCGTCGTCCGGCAGGGCCACCGTCCGGATGTCCGAGCCCTCCGGGTCCAGCACGTACAACGGGCCGGCGGGCAGCTCGGGCAGCTCCAGCCGCTCGACGGCGGTGGCGAAGTGCAGGCCGGCGCTGCCCCGCACCACGTTCGGGTGCCAGGGGTCCAGGTCCCCCGTGGTCACCACGCCGGTGGCGCCGAAACCGGCCGCCAGCCGGATCACCGCGCCCACGTTGCCCAGGTTGCGCGGATTCTCCAGCAGCACGACCGGCGCCGTCCGGGGCCGCCGGCCGAGGGCCGCCAGGTTGGCCGCGCTGGTCGGGCGCCCGGCCAGCGCGATCACCCCGGTGGGGTGCGGCCTGGGCACCAGCGCCCGCAGCGCCGCCTCCGGCAGCTCCACGGCCAGGGCGGCCACCGCGGGGGCGACGTCCTCGGCCAGCTCGGCGGCGAGCGCCAGCAGCGCGGCCCGGTCGGCGGTCAGCACCTGCCGGACGTCCCCGCCGAAGCGCAGCGCGTGCTTGAGCGCGTGGAACCCGTCCAACAGCACCGTGTCCGGCGCCGCCGCGCCCGCCCGCCACTCCCGCACCCGCTCGTCGTCCATGACGCCCACTCTGCCACCCCCGCCCCACCGCCCCCGCCGGGGCGGCCGACCGCCGGCCGAGGCCCGCAGGTGCCCGGCCCGCCACGCCGCTCCGACCGGCGGCTCCGCGACGTGCCCGCAGCGTGCCCGCCGGCCCGCCGGACGGCCACCGCCCGACCGCCCGCGGCTACCGCGCCGTGGACTCCTGCGCGCGCTGCGCCGGGGTGGCCGAGGCGCCCCCGCGCAGCGCGCGCTCCAGGTCCTTCAGCGCCTGGAGCAGCAGCCGGCTGCTGGTCCGGACGACATCGCGCTGGACGCTCGCCGGCGCCTGCGCCAGCCGGTCCTCCAGCCCGCGCTGCGCCTCCCGCACGGCGTCGAACTCCACCGGGCGGTCGGTGAGCAGCGCGGCCGCCGCGAGCGCGGTGGCCAGCCGCAGTTCCTCGGCGAACTCGGCGGCGCCCGGCACCGGATCGGCGTCGGCGGTGGGCAGGTGGGCCTCCAGCAGCACGGCGACCCGGCCCAGGTGGCCGACCGCCGCCCGGGCCCGGTCCAGCTGGCGGCGGCTCACCCCGGGCAGCCCGGAGGCGTGCCGGCCGGGCTCGGCGTCGGCCCGCTGCATCGCCTGGAGCAGCTCGGACCGGGCCTCCCGGGAGTCCAGCAGCGCCGAGCGGACCTCCCGCCCGCGCGGGGCGCCCGGGTCCTCGTAGACGGCGAGCACCGCGGCCGCGTAGCGCCCGGCGGCGGCCAGCCACTCGGCCAGCCGCTCGCCGAGCCGGGCGGTCTGCCAGGTGGGGAAGAGCGCGTAGGCGAGCAGCGCGACGGAGCCGCCGAGAAAGGTCAGTCCGACCCGCTCGAAGGCGGTGACCAGCGGGTTCCCCTCCTGGAGGCCGAGCAGGAAGACGACGTACGAGGAGATGCAGACCGTCATCAGCGCGTAGCCGGTGCGAAGTGTGAGGTACGCGCCGCCGATGCAGAGCACCGCGAGCGCGGCCAGCACCCACTCGCCGGGGTGGGCCAGCTGCACCACCAGGGTGGAGACCGCGACGCCGACCATCGTCCCGGCCAGCCGGGCCACGCCCCGGCTGTAGGTCTGCGCGAAGTCGGGCCGCATCACCATGGCGGCGGTCATCGGGGCCCAGTAGCCGTGCTCGAAGCCGAGCAGCCGGGCGAGCAGGTAGGCGAGCACCACGACCGCGGTGATCCGGACGGCGTGCTGGAACACCGCCGAGTGCGGCTGGAGCTGGCGCCGCACCGCTCGCAGGGCGACCGGCAGCATCCGGGAGAGCGGCGGTTTGAGCAGCGCCCCGCCGGCGCCGACCACCGGCGTGCTGATGGTGTCCTCGTCGCCGCGCTCCAGGGCGTCCGCGGCCTTGCGCAGCAGCCCGGCCAGCCGGCGGGCGGCCCGTCGGCTGGCGCCCTGCAGCTCCGGCCCGTCGGCCGGGGCGGCCAGCGTGAGCGCCGGTGCGGAGCGGGGCAGCTGCAGCGGATCACCGGTGCGGACGGCCCGCGCCAGCGCGTCCATCGCCTCGGCGGCGGCGGCCAGCACGGCCCGGGCCCGGTCCCGCTCGGGCCCCTCCTCGGGGGCGCCGACCTTGGGGTCGGCGATCGCGGCCAGGGTCGGGCGGACCCGCTCGGCGATGCCGCGCAGCCCGCGCAGCTCGGGCGGCCGGCGGCGGTCCTGCCAGGGCGTCAGCGCGGCCGCGTGCCGGGCCGTCATGAACGGCGCCGGGTCGACGTGCGCGGTCGGGTCCTGGCGCAGCCGCCGGGCGTAGTCGGCGAGTTCGGCGTAGGTGTCGGCGAGCGCCTCGCGCTGGGCGGTCCAGCTGCCGATCGGCCAGAACGTGATGACGGCCGCCTGGACGACGCCGCCGAGGGCGCAGACCAGCCCGTGGCCGAGCGCGGCGGGCACGCTGACCGGGAGCTGGACCACGACCAGCATGACCGAGAGGGTGTTGGCGGCGACCACCCCGGCGGTCGGCCCGATCGCCCAGGCGAGGCCCGCCCCGAAGGACCAGACCGCGAGCAGCACCGGGAACGCCCCGTACACCCCGGCCGCCAGGTACCCGAGGAAGGTACTGGTGCCGAGACCGATCCCGGCCGCGACGGCGAGCGTGGGCCGGGGGCGGAAGCTGCGCTGGAAGGTGGCCGTCCCGGCGATGAACGCGCCCATCGCGGCCGAGGTGGCGAGCCGGGGCCCGCCCAGGGCCAGGGTCGGGAAGAGCACCAGGGCGACGGCGACGGCCCCGCGGGCCGCGCGTTTGGGGTCGGTGAGCGCCCGGTCCAGGGTCAGTCCGGTCCGCGCGGTGTCTCGGAGTGCGGCAAACCAGGACATAGCGGTCAGCTTAGGGGAGCGGCTCCGTCCGGGAGCGGAGGCTCCCGGCACGCGCCACCAGGCTCCGGGACCGTACCGCCAGGCCGCCGACGCGCGCGGCGGCCCAGCGCAGCACCCCGGTCGGCAGGAAGACCGCGTCCGCCGCGACCATCGCCAGCGAGAACACCGGCAGCCCCAGCAGCACCGCGATCCCCAGGTGTTCGGCCATCATCACCGCCAGCAGCACGTTCTTGATCCGCCGGTCGACCAGCGTGAACGGGAACGCCACCTGGAGCAGCACCGTCCCGTAGGAGACCAGGAAGACCGGCAGCAGGGCCGAGCCGACCAGCCCGGACAGCCCCGGCCAGGGCGTGAAGTAGTCCAGGTGCAAGGGGTAGTAGAGCGCGGTGCCGTCCTGCCAGCGCGAGCCCTGCACCTTGTACCAGCCGGCCGTGGCGTAGATCAGCACCACCTCGGCGGCGATCACCAGCATCGCGCAGTTGTGCACCATGTTCGCCAGCGCGTCCAGCACCGCGCGCGGCTCGCCGTCCGGCCGCAGCCGCCCGAGCAGCCACCAGAGCCCGGCCACCGCCCACAAGCCCCAGAACACCGGCGCCCAGCCGACGTGCGGGAAGGTCGCGGCCGTCCAGGTCAGGCTGTCCCCGGAGAAGTCGCCGAGCTGGCAGACCAGCAGCACCGCCCCCAGCACCGCCCAGAGCAGCACCCCGCTCCGCCCGGGGGCCGGCCGCCGGGCGTCCAGCGACCAGACCCGCGCGCAGCGGGTGAAGACCAGGTAGACGGCCATCAGGTGGACGACGTTGTCGCCGCCGTCGCCGAGGAAGACGTTGCGGTTCTGCAGCGACAGCACGGTGACCAGGAACAGCACGGTGCTCGCCCTGGTCCGCCAGCCCAGCAGGACGGCGAGGGCGGCCAGCACCGCCAGGTGGTAGACCAGCTCGAACCAGAGCCGCCCGCCGAACCACGGCAGCACCGTCAGCGCGCCGTTGTCCGCCAGCAGCCGCTCGGCCAGGTCGAGCGACCACGGCGAGGTGTCGCCGTAGAGCACCCGCCGGTGGGGCCACTCGCGCAGCAGGAAGGCCAGCCAGACCAGGCCGAAGCCGATCCGCACCGCGGCCGCCTGGTGGCGCCCGAGCGCCTGACCGGTGAAGGCCGCGAGGGCCCGCCCGAGGGCGGCGCGGGGGCCCGCACCGGGCCGTCCGGGGGCCGGGAGCGCCGGCGCCTCCGGCCGCGGCTGCCGGGGGATCCCGTCGAGCAGCTCCGGCCCGACCGTCGGGGGCACGTCGCTCACCCGAGCCCCCGGAAGTCCTCGTCGCCCACCGGCCACCACGGCAGCTCGCGGACCTTCGGCGCGGGCGGCGCGGCCTCCCCGCTCCAGTCCGGCGGCGGGACGGTGGCGGCCGTCACCCGGAACTCGATCTGCAGGATCCGCTCGCCGTCGACGCTCCGGCCGATCCGCTGCAGCGCGATCCGCTTCAGGTACTGCTCGGCCAGCTTGCCGCGCGGGTTGGTCAGCGAGTCGTCCTGCGCGCTGTGCGAGCCCTCGTAGAAGTCCCAGGCCCGGCGGAGCAGGTTCTGGTCGGCGTGGCTGGGCGCGGGGTTGCCGCGGATCGCCGCGACGTCCCGGGCGGTCAGCCCGGTCCAGTCGTGGGTCCTGGTCGCACCGCCGTCCGCGACCGTGCGCACCCGGGCGTCCAGACTGACGTTCTGCTGGAGCGGGTTGGGGGCGAACAGCTTCCAGTTCTGCTCGAACTCCGGGTACACCAGGCCGTCGACCTGCTCCCGGTACTCCCGGGAGGCCGAGTTGGCCGGGGCCACGTGCAGGAACACCGCGGCGAGGAAGAGCCCGGTGCCCGCGACCAGCACCGCGCCGGCCACCCCGAGCACGGCCAGGGCCGACCCCGACCAGGGCCGCCCGGCGGGCGGCGCCCCGGTGTCCTCGGTCCCGGCCATGGCATCGTCTCCCCAGCCTCCGGCCGGGAGGGGTCCCACCCTGCCGGACGTACGCCGCCGGTCCCGTCCCGGCTCGGTCGAGCGCCCATCCTGCCCTACCCGGGCGACGGCGGTCCCGGCGGCGGCGGGGGAGGCGGCCGCACCGCGCCCCCGGAGGACGGGCTAGAGGACGAAGGCGTCCCGGCCGTCGCTGCTCACCATCGGCCGCCCGGCCGACTCCCACGCGTACATCCCGCCGTCCACGTTGACCGCGTCCCGGCCGTTCTGCACCAGGTACTGGACGACCTGCGCGGAGCGCCCGCCGACCCGGCAGAGCACGTAGAGCCGCTCGTCCGGCAGCTCGGCGAGACGGGCGATCACCTGGCCCATCGGGATGTGCAGCGCGCCGTCCACGTGGCCGGCGTCCCACTCGTCCTGCTCGCGGACGTCCAGCAGGGCGGCCTCGGCGGGGACGGCGGCGGCTTCGGCGGTGGGGATCTGCGGGAACATCGTCTGACTCTCCTGGGGCTCGGTCCGGTGGGCCCCATTGTCTCCCACCGGCTGTCCGCCGAGCAGCCGTTCCAGCTCGGCCTGCTGGGCCGCGGCCTTGGCCAGCAACTGGTCGGCGAGCTCCTCCAGCAGCCCGTCCGGGTCCTGCGGGGCGAGCGCGAGCAGCTGGCCCATCGCGGTGTTCTCCAGCCTGACCTGCTCGGTGGCGGTCTCGGCGATCTTGGCGGTGAGCCACTCCAGCCGCCGGCGCAGCCAGCCGAGCCGGTCGGGGGCGTCCACCGCGGGCGCCGCCTCGGGGGCGGTGGACCACTCGGCGGCCAGGCCCTCCAGGGCCTCGGTGTCGCCGTACGCGTAGGCCTCGTTGACCCGGGCGATGAAGGCCGCCCGGCGCAGCTGCTCGGCCGGGTCGGTGGTCAGGTCGGGGTGGGCGCGGCGGACGAGTTCGCGGTAGACCCGCTGGGCGTCCCGGCCGGGCCGCACCCGGGCCGGCGCGGCCGGCGGCGCGGTGGCCGCGTCCTGCTCCTGCACGCTGTCGAACAGCGCGTCCAGGTCGGGGAGTTCGTCCACCCGCAGGCGCGCCTCGGCGGCCCGCCGGAGGTCCTCGGGGTGCCCGGTCCGGGTGGCCACCGTCTCGGCGATCAGCGCGTCCAGCTCGTCCAGCCGGGCGTAGAGCGGGCCGAGCAGCTGATGGTGGATCAGCGCGAAGTTGTCGATCTCGACCCGCAGCGTCTGCGTGTCGACGTCCATGGTCAGCCAGGCGAGTTCGGCGGCGGCGACCCGCTCCTCCAGCTCCTGCTGCTCCGGATCCGTCCAACGGGCGGGGCTCTGCGCGGTCACGTCTCGCCTCTGTCTCGTCCTGCCGGCTCGTCCTGCTGCCGTGCCCTCCGCCGTACCGGGAGCGGCACGCCCGCCCCGCGGGGCGGCCCGGCCTGCCACCCTACCTCCGTGCGCGCTGCTCCTCCCGGGTGGACGAGGAGCGCGGCCGGCGGCGCACCCCCGTGCCGCTCAACTGATACTGATGAATCTCCCCGTTTCGCTATCGAGCCCGGCCCGGTCCGTGCTTCGCTGGTACGCACAGCGTGCCTCCTCCAGAGAGACGGCCACCTCCAGGCGTGGCGGCCAGGCGGGAGCAGACCGAATCCATGGTGGACGAGCCCAACTCAACACCGCGTCCGGCGGCCGGCACGGCCGGGTCCGGGGCCTTACCGGGCGACCAGCCCTCAGGGGTGGTCGCGCTGGTCCGGCTCGCCCTCGTCCTGGTCGACCGGACGGGCCGGATCGCGCAGTGGAGCAGGTCCGCCGAGGAGTTGTTCGGGCACCGCGCCGACGTCACCCACGACCGCCCCGCCTCCGGCCTGCTGCCGGCCGTCGAGCCGCGCAGCGTCCCCGGCCCGGCCGCCGCCCCCGCCGTCCGGCACCGACGCGACGCGCTGGACACCCTGGCCGAGCTGACCTCCGGCGGCCGTCCGTGGGCCGGGCAGATGCCGGTCGTCGACCGCGAGGAGCACCTGCGCGACGTGCTCTGGTGGGCCTATCCGCTGGCCGGCCGGACCGGCGGGCTGCTGGCCCTGGCCGCCGACGCCCGCCCGCTGCGCTCCACCGGGCCGCGGCTCGCGCTCGGCGAGCGCCTGCTGCCGTTCGCCGCCACCCCCGCCGCCCGGGGCGGCTTCCACCGGCTCACCGCCGCCCTCACCGCGCCCGGCCGCCCGGTGCCCGAGCCGCTCGCCCGGCTGCTGCCGGCCGGCTCCGGCGACCGCCCGGCCGCACTGCTCGACGCGCTCGCCCGGGCCGGTCTGCCCGCCCTGCGGCTGGACGCCGGCACCGTGCTCCCCGTCCTGCCGGCCGATCCGCAGGCCGGCACCGCGCACGCGGCCGCGGGCATCGGCCGCCGCTACCCGACCGCCCAGCAGCGGGCCGCCCGGCTCGGCCCGCCCCCGCAGCCCGAGCAGCCCGCCCCCGGCCGGCGGCCGGCCGGTCCACTGCCCGTCCAGCGCGAGGCCGCCGACCGGCCCGCCACCCCGGCCGCCCGGCCCGCCGGCGCCGCGGGCGCGGCCTCGGCGGCCGCCCCGGCCGTCCCCGCCCCGCCCCGAGGAGGCGCCACCATCGAGCAGGCCGCCGTCGAGTCGTCCGCCCCCGGGCATCTGGTCCACCGCGGTGACCAGGCCCCGCCCGGCGCCGTCCCCTCCCCCGCCGAGGCACCGTGCGGCACGGGCGCCGCGTCGGGCGCCACCGCGTCGGGCGGCCGGCTCTCCCCGTTCCTGACCAACGGCCAGGCCGGGGAACAACTGGCCCTGCTGGGCGAGGTCGGCGGCAAGGTCGGCACCACCCTGGACCTCGGCTTCACCGCGCGCGAGCTCTGCCAGGTGCTCGTCCCCCGGGTCGCCGACTTCGCCTGCGTCGACCTGGTGGACGGCCTGATCTCCGACTCCGAGCTGCCCGAGGCCCGGCCGGACGACGACACCATGCTGCGCCGGGTCGCCCTGGCCAACAACGACTCGACCGGCCAGTGGGACCACGTCCTCGCCGAGGGCTCGCTGGTCGCGATGCCCCGGCACACCCCGCCCGGGATGGCCCTCCAGCTGAACCAGCCGGTCCTGGTCCCGGTGATCAGCGAGGACGTCGCGGTCGACTACGCCGCCGCGCTGGGCGGTGTCCGGCTCGCCCCGGTGGTCTCCGGCCGCTCGATGCTGGTCGTGCCGCTCTCCGCCCGGGGCACCGTGCTCGGCATCCTCAAGCTGCTCCGGCTGCCCGACCGCGCCCCCTTCGACGAGGGCGACGCCGCCACCCTCAAGGAGCTGGCCGCCCGCGCCGCGCTCTCGCTGGACAACGCCCGGCTGCACCGCGCCGAGTCCAAGGTCGCCACCGTCCTGCAGCGTTCGATGATCCCGACCCGCCCGCCGCAGATCCCCGGCGTGCAGATCGCCCACCGCTACCTGCCGGGCGACTCCAAGGCCGAGGTCGGCGGGGACTGGTTCGACGCGATCCAGCTGCCCGGCAGCCGGGTCGCCCTGGTGGTCGGCGACGTGATGGGCCACGGCCTGCACTCGGCCGCCGCGATGGGCCGCTTCCGCACCGCGATGCAGACCCTCGCCGCCCTGGACCTGCCGCCCGGCCAGCTGCTGCGCCACCTGGACAACCTGGCCCAGAAGCTCGGCGACGACCATCTGGCCACCTGCCTGTACGCGGTCTACGACCCGATCAACCGGACCTGCGAGCTGGCCAGCGCCGGCCACGTCCCGCCGGTGCTGGTGCACCCGGACGGCACCGGCGAGCTGCTGGAGATCCCGGCCGGCGCGCCGATCGGCGTCGGCGGGGTGCCGTTCGTCGCCAAGACCATCGACGTCTCGGACGGCTCGATGCTGGTGCTCTGCACCGACGGCCTGGTCGAGGTCAGGGGCGGCGACATAGGTACCGGGCTGGCCGCGCTCTGCGGCAATCTGATCGACCCGCAGCGCAGCCCCGAGGAGGCCTGCGACGTCGTCCTGGACCGGCTGCACTCGGACGACCGCAAGGACGACGTCGCCCTGCTGGTGGCCCGCTTCGACGGCGTCGCGCCGACCGAGGTGGCCACCTGGGACCTCACCGTGGACCACCGCGAGGTCGGCCGGGCCCGCGCGCTGGTGCGCGAGCAGCTGACCGGCTGGCACCTGGAGGGGCTCCGCGACACCACCGAGCTGCTGGTCAGCGAACTGGTGACGAACGCCGTCCGGGTCGCCCGGGACCGCGTCCAGCTCCAGCTGATCCGGGTGGACAAGCTGCTGGTCGAGGTCAGCGACGACAACCACAACCTGCCGTCGCTGGAGCCCGCCGAACAGCTCGGCGAGACCGGCCGCGGCCTGACGCTGGTCACCAAGCTCGCCGAGCGCTGGGGCACCGCCCGCAAGGCGGTCGGCAAGGTGGTCTGGTTCGAACTGCCGCTACCGCCCACCGGCTGAGCGCCGGGTGCGGGCCCCCGCCCGCGCCCGGCCGACCGGCCCCGCCGGACAGCTCCCTCACGCCCCGCACCGGCCCCCGGCGTCCCCTAGGGGATCGCCGCGCCCGCCGACCGCCGGCGCCGGGCCTCCGTGGCCACCTCGATCGAGGCGGCCGCGGCCACCGAGGCCGCCGCGCCGACCCCGGCCAGCACCCGCGGCCAGAAGTCCCCGAACACCTCCACCGAGACGGCGATCAGCAGCGCGGTGATCACCGCGACGACGTGCTCCAGGCCCGCCAGGTTCGGCAGCACGACCGCCTCACCGACCATCAGCGCGACCACCACACCGGCTGTGAACCAGGCCCGGCAGCGGAACGCGATGCAGATCGCCAGCGCCACCACCGCCGCCGAGGGACCGGTGTCCCGGACGTACGCCACCCACTTCGGGAAGCCGAACATGTGGTCCGGACCGATCGCCACACCGACCCGGGCGAACAGCGTCCCGGCCAGCGTGCAGGCGTAGGCCACCACCAGGGTGAGCCGCCGCCCGAGCACGATCTCGGCGATCCCGAAGACCACGAACACCTGGGCCAGCGCCCCCCAGACCGGCAGGTCCAGCGCCGGCACGTACAGCGAGAGCGGTGTGCGCAGCAGCGAGACGTCCAGCGGCAGCGCCGCCTTCACCACCCCGATCCGGGTGACGAACCGCTCGCCGCCCGGCAGGTGCTGCACGATGCTGAACAGCAGGATCAGCGCGGTCGCCACCGTCGACAGCGGAACGGCGGCGAACTTCTTCGCCACCAGCCGGTCCCGGACCGTCCCGAACAACGTCCCCCACTCGGCGACAGCGGCCGCACCGGCAATAGCCAGCGGCCCCTTTCGCACGCCCCCCGCGTGGGTCCTGTAAATCACAACCGTCTCTCCAAATCCCCGAAGCCGCGAACGCCTTCTCGACCACTCCAACATTAGAAGCCGGTTAATCAATCCACATCGGCATAAAAGTGGAGCGGCCTCATCCTCTGGGGGGAGAGAAACCCCGATGGCTCCCCCCATCCGGACGACCGGCCCCCTCCGCCCCCCGGCGGAGGGGTTACCCCTTCCCGTCCCGCGCGGCCGCCGGCGGGCGGGGCGCCGTGCCGGCGCTCCCCGCGTGCCGGCGACGGAACAGGGCGGGCAGGCTCGGCGCGGTGATGAAGCCCTCGGCGCGCGCGCTGGCGATCCCGATGCGCGGAATCTCGCTGCTCTTCTCGAACAGCAGATAGCGCGGTTCCCAGATCGGCCGGTACTTGGCGTTGGCCCGGTACAGCGATTCGATCTGCCACCAGCGCGAGAAGAAGCCCAGCACCGAGCGCCAGAGCCGGAGCACCGGCCCCGCGCCGAGGCGCGATCCCCGCTCGAAAACGGAACGGAACATTGCGAAGTTCAACGACACCCGGGCCAGCTGGACCTCCTCGGCGCGCTGCAGGAGTTCGATCACCATGAACTCCATCAGGCCGTTCTCGGTGTCCCGGGCCCGGCGCATCAGGTCCAGCGAGAGCCCGTCCGCACCCCACGGCACGAAGCTCAGCAGCGCCTTCAGCTCGCCGTCCCCGTCGTGGCACTCCAGCATCACGCAGCGCCCGTCGCCCGGGTCGCCGAGGCGGCCGAGGGCCATCGAGAAGCCGCGCTCGGTCGCGCCGTCGCGCCACTGGTCGGCCTTGGCCACCAGCTGGGCCATCTCGCACTCGGGGATGGACTCGTGGCGGCGGATCCGCACGGTGTACCCGGCCCGCTTGACCCGGTTGTAGGCCTGGCGGACCACCCGCATCGCCCGGCCGTCCAGCGAGAACTCGTCCAGCTCGACGATCGCCTCGTCACCGAGCTCCAGCGCGTCCAGCCCGTGCCGGGCGTAGATCACCCCGGCCTCCTCGGAGGCGCCCATCACGGCCGGCGCCCAGGCGTGCTCGCGGGCCTCGGCCAGCCAGGCGTCGATCGCGCCGGGCCAGGCCTCCGGGTCCCCGATCGGGTCGCCCGAGGCCAGCGAGACCCCGCCGACCACCCGGTAGGTCACCGCCGCCTTGCCGCTGGGGGAGAAGACCACCGCCTTGTCCCGGCGCAGCGCGAAGTAGCCCAGCGAGTCCCGGTCGCCCTGCTTCTCCAGCAGGCCGCGCAGCCGCTCCTCGTCCTCCGGGGTCAGCAGCTCCTTGTCCTTGGGGCTGCGGAACGCCACGTAGAGCACCAGCAGGAAGAGCACCCCGCCCATCGCGTTGATGACGGCGTTGACCCAGGTGGGCGCGGAGATCACGGAGCGCAGGTGCTCGGAGGGCGTGATGGTGATCATCCGGCCGACCGAGTAGCGGAAGAGGTCCCAGAATCCGGCGCCCTGGGCGCCGTTGTTCGCCCAGACCAGCAGCGCGCCGACCACCCCGCCGAAGGCCAGGCCGCCGACGAAGGTGGCCGCCGCGGTCTTCGGGTTGGAGCTGTCGCCCTTGGAGGTGAACTCCTTCCGCCCGACCAGCAGCGCCAGCACGAACGCACAGGTCAGCACGGTGGAGATGTAGTTGAGCGGGTGCCGGTTGAAGCGCTCGTCGGGCAGCGCCATGGCGGCCAGGTAGAGGAACGCGAACAGCCCCGCCAGCGCGATGTTGAAGATCCACGCGGCCCGCTTGCGCCGACGCATCGCGATCGCCAGGAAGACCGACAGCACCGCGGTGCTCAGCCCGGCCGTCATCAGGTAGGGGGTGAAGTACTCGCCCTCGTTGTGCGTCTCGACCTGGTCCCGGAACGGCACCAGCAGCACCGTCACGAGGTTCAGCAGGGCGATCAGCCGCAGGTACCAGACGGTGGCCGCGGCGGCCCTCGGGCGCCAGCGCTCCAGCAGGCCGGCGGGCCGGGGCCCGGTGGACGCGGCGGACGGCTCCGGCTTCACAGTGGACGACACAGCTCAATTCCAAACGATCAGATGGTGGGGCGCATCCGCACACAGGCCGGCGCCGGGCATCCGTGCGCCCGACGGACTGACCGGCGACCCTGGCCATGACCGGAAACCGGTGAGGGGCAGCCGACTCCATCGTTCCGCACCCCGGGCGAGGATGACGTGAACCCGGTAGCCGATTCCGCCCCCCGCCGAACGGCGGGGGTGCCCACCCAGCGGCGGCGTTCGGCACCCCGCCCCCACTGGCCCTAGTCTCGAAATGCTCAAGCACACCGCAGCGAGCGGACCGGCCGGTCCCGGCCGCCCGAACCGAGGAGGGACCATCACCACCACCCGCGTGCTGATCGTGGACGACGAGATCCTGGTCCGCTCCGGCCTCGGCCTCATCGTCGGCTCCGCCCCCGACCTGGAGGTGGTCGGCGACTGCTCCGGCGGCCGGGCCGAGGACTTCGTCCAGCGCCTGCGCCCGCACGTGGTGCTGCTCGACATCCGGATGCCCGACCTCGACGGCATCTCGGTGCTGCGCCGGCTGCGCGCCCTGCCCGACCCGCCGGCGGTGGCGATGCTCACCACCTTCGACACCGACGAGTACATCGGCACCGCGCTGCGCGCCGGCGCGGCCGGCTTCCTGCTCAAGGACACCGCCCCGGACCAGCTGGTCCACGCCGTCCGGGTGATCGCGGCCGGCGGCAGCATCCTCTCCCCGACCGTCACCCGCACCGTGATCGGCGGCTACGTGGACGGCGGCGGCCCGGACGCCGAGGCCACCTCGCTGGCCCGCACCCTCACCAGCCGCGAGCTCGACGTCCTGGCGCTGCTCGGCGAGGGGCTGTCCAACGCCGAGATCGCCGACCGGCTCTTCCTGGGCACCGGCACGGTGAAGGACCACATCAGCGCGATCCTCGGCAAGCTCGGCGCCGCCAACCGGGTGCAGGCGGCGGTCGTCGCCCACCGGGCCGGCCTGGTCCGGCCGAAACCCGGCGACGGGGCATGACCACGAGCGAGCTGCCCCCCGCCAGACGCCTGCCGGCCTGGCTGACCGCGCCCTGGTTGATGCTGCTGCTGCCGGCCCTCTACTCGCTGATGGACGCCGCCCTGGTGGCCCGCGGCTCGGCCTGGTGGCAGGTGCTGCTCTCGCTGCTCGCCGCCGCGGTGCTGCCCTGGCGCCGGCGCTTCCCGGTCACCGTGCTGCTGCTCACCATGCCGGGCAGCTACCTCGCCGACATCTGGCTCGCCCCGATCACCGCCGTGTACACGGTGGCCGCCGAGCGGCCGGTGCCCCGGGTGGTGGTCCCCTGCGCGACCCTCTTCGCCCTGGTGGAGTTCTTCCACTGGCCGCTCTCCGAGCAGTCCCTCGAACCGAGCCGGGAGACCGCGCTCTACGCCATCCAGTCGGTGATGCTGGCCGCCGGCCCGGCCGCCACCGGTCTGCTCTCGCGCACCCGCCGGGAGCTGGCGGCCCGGCTGGACGAACTGACCCGGGGCCGGGCCCGGGAGAACCGGCTGCTCGCCGAGCGGGTCCTGGTCAGCGAGCGGGCCCGGCTCGCCCGGGAGATGCACGACGTGGTCTCGCACCAGGTCAGCCTGATCAGCATCCAGGCCGGCGCGCTGCAGGTCAGCACCGCGGACCCGGCCGCCGCGGGCACCGCCCGGACGATCCGCGAACTCTCCGTGCGCACCCTGGAGGAGCTGCGGCAGATGGTCGGCGTGCTGCGCGCCGCCGGCTCCCGCCCGGACACCCCGCTCGCCCCGCAGCCGCGGCTGGCCGACCTCCCCCGGCTGATCGAGGAGAGCGGCCTGGCGGCCGTGGCCGAGCTGTCCCCGGGGGACCACCCCTGGCCCGAGGCGGTGGAGCGGGCCGCCTACCGGACGGTCCAGGAGGCGCTCACCAACATCACCAAGTACGCCCCGCAGGCAACCGTCCACGTCTACGTGCGGGCGGCGGGCCGCCGGCTCCGGGTCGAGGTCCGCAACGACGCCCCGCCGGTCCGCCCGGCCGAGACCCTGCCGGGCGGCGGCCACGGCCTGGTCGGGCTGCGGGAGCGGGCCCAGCTGCTCGGCGGCACGCTCACCGCCGGCACCACCCCCGACGGCGGCTTCGCGGTACGGGCCGACCTGCCCGCCGGCCGGGAGTGAACCCGCCCGCGCCGGCTCCGCGGCCCCGGACACGCCCCGAACACGAGAAAGCCCCGCAGATCCGAAGATCTGCGGGGCTTCGCTGTGCGCGAGGGGGGAGTTGAACCCCCACGCCCTTTCGGGCACTGGAACCTGAATCCAGCGCGTCTGCCTATTCCGCCACCCGCGCATGGGTGTTTGTCGTGGTTGCCAGCCGACCAGCCGATCCGCTCGGTACCATGTGGTCTTCGCGGCTCTTCGGTCCGGCTCCCTTGCGGGCGCCCCTTCCGACGTGGAAAACAGTAGCACGACCTGCGGGCCGCCTCCGAATCCGTTTCCCGGGACGGCCGAGCGCATCCGAACGGATGCCCGGACGAACAGCCGAGCGAGGGATGAGGGCACGTTTCGACGGGTAGCCCTGGCATGCTGCCGCCGCCATGCGTCACCCTGTGTGTCCGAGCCCACCCCCGGTCACCACGCGGTCCGGGAACCGTATGGATGGCCCCGGCGTGGATACGATCAGTACGGAAGTACCGCAAGTAGGCGCGACCGGCTCCCCGGGATCCGGTCGCGGGCAGGCGAACGAACCCTGGAAGGGGGTGCCCCAATGGGAGTGCTGAAGAAGTTCGAGCAGCGACTTGAGGGTCTCGTCAACGGCACCTTCGCCAAGGTGTTCAAATCCGAGGTCCAGCCCGTCGAGATCGCCGGTGCGCTGCAGCGCGAGTGCGACAACAACGCGAGCATCTGGAACCGCGACCGGACCGTCGTGCCCAACGACTTCATCGTCGAGCTCAGCCCGCACGACTTCGAGCGGCTCAGCCCCTACTCCGGTCAGCTGGGCACCGAGCTGGCCGGGATGGTCCGCGAGTACGCCGAGGCCCAGCGGTACTCCTTCATGGGCCCGCTCCAGGTGAACCTGGAGAAGGCCGACGACCTGGACACCGGGCTCTACCGGGTGCGCAGCCGCACGCTGGCCGCCGAGGAGCAGCCGCAGCAGCAGGCCCCGGCGCACCCCACCCAGGGGGGCGGCTACGGCCGGCCGCCGGCCGCCCCGGCCCCCGGCGCACCGTGGCAGCAGCAGGGCGCCGCTCCCTACAGCGCGCCCCCGCCGCCGGCCGCACCCCCCGCCATGCCCGCCGGCCCGCCCGCGGGCGGCAACGTCCGCCCGTTCCCCGGTGCCGGCCACGGCACCGCCGTCCGGCGCTGGATCGAGGTCAACGGCTCCCGCCACCAGATCACCGGGAACGCCTGCGTGCTCGGCCGCTCCACCGAGGCCGACGTGCGGATCGACGACCCCGGGGTCTCCCGCAAGCACGCCGAGATCCGGCCCGGCACACCCTCGATGGTGCTCGACCTCGGGTCCACCAACGGCATCGTGGTGGACGGACAGCACACCCAGCGCGCTACGCTCCGCGACGGCTCGCGAATCGTCGTGGGTTCCACCACCATCGTCTACCGACAGGTCGAAGGGTAGTGTCCGATTTGTTCGCTCGCTTCGCTCACTCACGGGCGGGCCGGCCATGTCAGAACTGACCCTGACGGTCATGCGGCTGGGTTTCCTCGCCGTGCTGTGGCTCTTCGTCATCGTCGCGGTCCAGGTGATCCGCAGTGACCTCTTCGGCACGAAGGTGAACCCGCGTTCCTCCCGCCGGGGCGGTGCCGCGACCGCGGCCGCCGCCACGGCGGCCCCCGCCGCGGCCGCGCCCGGGCGGGTCCCGCAGGGCCAGCCCGCCCAGGCCGCCCAGACCCAGGGCGGAGGCGGCGGCCGGCGCCGCGGCGCCCCGACCCAGCTGGTCGTGGTGCAGGGCTCGCTGGCCGGTACGACCGTGGCGCTGCAGGGCCAGACCATCACGCTGGGCCGCGCGCACGACTCGACCATCGTGCTGGACGACGACTACGCGTCCTCCCGGCATGCCAGGATCTATCCGGATCAGACTGGGCAGTGGACGGTCGAGGATCTAGGCTCCACCAACGGCACCTATCTGGACCGGCAGCGCCTGACCGCGCCGACCCCGCTCCAGCCGGGCATGCCGATCCGTATCGGCAGGACCGTCATCGAACTGCGGAAGTAGTAGCGCATGAGGGACAGCATCCCGTCCATGACCCAGAGGGGGGCTCAGGTCGCATGACCCTGGTGCTGCGCTTCGCCGCCGGCTCCCACAAGGGGCTGATCCGGGAGGGGAACGAGGACTCCGGCTATGCCGGGCCGCGGCTGCTCGCCGTGGCCGACGGCATGGGCGGGGCCGCGGCCGGCGAGGTCGCTTCCTCCGAGGTGCTCGGCTCGATCGTCCGGCTGGACGAGGACGTGCCCGGCGCCGACCTGCTGACCCTGCTCGGGGACGCCGTCCAGGGCGCCAACGACCGCCTCCGGCAGATGGTCGAGGAGGACCCGCAGCTGGAAGGCATGGGCTGCACCCTCACCGCGATGCTCTGGACGGGCCAGCGGATGGGTCTGGTGCACGTCGGCGACTCCCGCGCCTACCTGCTGCGTGACGGCGCGCTGGTGCAGATCACCCAGGACCACACCTGGGTGCAGCGCCTGGTCGACGAGGGCCGGATCACGCCCGAGGAGGCCGAGACCCACCCGCAGCGCTCGCTGCTGATGCGGGCGCTGGACGGCCGCGGCCAGGTCGAGCCCGACCTGTCGATCCGCGAGGTCCGGGCCGGCGACCGCTACCTGATCTGCTCCGACGGCCTCTCCGGTCCGGTCAGCCACCAGACCCTCCAGGACACCCTCGGGAGCTTCTACTCCCCCGAGCAGACCGTGCAGGAGCTGATCCAGCTCGCCCTGCGCGGCGGCGGTCCGGACAACATCACCTGCATCGTGGCGGACGTCCTCGATGTCGGTGCCACGGACACCCTGAGCGGTCAGTTCAACGACGTCCCGGTGGTCGTCGGCGCGGTCGCCGAGACCCCGCCGTCCTCGACCGTCGCCGACCAGTCGATCCGGGACACCCCGGCCGGCCGGGCGGCCGGTCTCGGCCGCTCCCCGCAGGGCGCCTTCGGCCCCGCCGAGGGCTACGGCGCCGCCCCGGCCGGCTTCGGCCCGGCCGAGGGCTACGAGGGCTACGCGGCCGGCGAGCCCCCGGTGTACGGCACCGAGGACTTCGACGACGAGGCGCTGCCGAAGCGCAAGGGCAAGGCGCTCAAGCTCTCGCTGGCGGCCCTGGTCGCCCTGGGCGTGCTGGGCGGCGTCGGCTTCTTCGGCTACCAGTGGACCCAGGACCAGTACTACGTCGGCGTCGACGGCGACCACGTCGCGGTCTACCAGGGCGTCAACCAGAGCCTCGCCGGGCTGAGCCTGTCCTCGGTGCACACCACGTACAAGGACATCGAGCTCAAGTACCTGCCGCAGGACCAGCGCACCCACGTCACCAACACCATCTCGGCCAGCAGCCTCGGCGACGCCGACGACAAGGTGAAGAAGCTGGGCGAGCAGGCGACGTTCTGCCACAAGGTCTCCGACGCCCGGGCGGCCGCCGCGGCCAACCCGGCGCTGCCGGGCACCGCGCCGGCCGGTCAGCCGAGCACCACGCCCGCCGTGGCGCACATCGGGTTCCGGACGGCCACCGCGCCCGCGCCGTCGCCCTCCGTGCCCGGCCGGGCGGCTCCGGCCACCCCCACGGCCTCGGCCACCCCGACCCCCACCCCGACCACGGCCGCCCCGAGCCAGAGCGCCGCCGCCCCGGCCACCGGGTCGCAGGGCGACCTGCCCGGTCTGACGGACGAGGAGCGGCAGAAGGCCGACTCCTGCCCGAAGCCGTGACGGCCGCGACCCGACATAGGCCCGCCCCGAGCGGGCCTGCCGGCCGTCAGGGAGCGGTCACCACGTGAGCACCTTCGACCTCAGCAACGGCGCCGACAACCGCTCCGGCGACCGCCGGTCCGGCGGCGTACCGGCCGACCGCGCCTCCTCCCGGCGCCGGGGCAACACCACCATCTCCCCGCAGGGCGCGCCCAACCGACGCAACACCGAGCTGGCCATGCTGGCGTTCGCGGTGCTGCTGCCGGTCCTCGCGTACGCCAACGTGGGCCTCGCGATGGACGACTCGCTACCGGCCGGCATGCTCGGCTACGGCCTCGGCATGGGGGCGCTGGCACTGGTCGCGCACCTGCTGATGCGCCGCTTCGCGCCCTACGCGGACCCGCTGATGCTGCCGATCGCCACCCTGCTCAACGGGCTCGGCGTGGTGATGATCTGGCGGCTCGACAAGGCCGGGAAGCTGCTGCACAACAACTACCCCGCGGCGGCCAACCAGCTGATGTGGTCGGGCCTCGGGGTGGCGTTCTTCATCTTCGTGATGATCTTCCTGAAGGACCACCGGGTCCTCCAGCGCTACACCTACATCTCGATGGCGGCGGCCCTGGTGCTGCTCGCGGCGCCGGCCTTCTTCCCGGCCCGCAAGGAGGACTTCGGCGCCAAGATCTGGATCCGGATGGGCGCCTTCTCGATCCAGCCCGGTGAGTTCGCCAAGATCATCCTGACCGTGTTCTTCGCCGGCTACCTGATGGTCAAGCGGGACGCCCTGGCCCTGGCCAGCCGCCGCTTCATGGGCCTCTACCTGCCGCGCGGCCGCGACCTCGGCCCGATCATCGTGATCTGGCTGCTCAGCCTGTTGATCCTGATCTTCGAGAACGACCTGGGCTCGTCCTTCCTGTACTTCGGCCTCTTCGTGGTGATGCTGTACGTCGCCACCGAGCGCACCAGCTGGATCGTCTTCGGCCTGCTGATGTCCGTCGGCGGCGCCGTCGCGGTCGCCTCCACCGCCAGCCACGTGAAGACCCGGATCGACGCCTGGCTCGACCCGATGGCCGCCTTCACGCCCAAACCGCCCCAGGGCTCGACGGAACAGATCGGCCAGTCGCTGATGGCGCTGGGCTCCGGCGGGGTGACCGGCTCGGGCCTCGGCCAGGGCCGCTCCTGGCTGATCGACTTCGCCGCCAAGAGCGACTTCATCCTCGGCTCGTTCGGCGAGGAACTCGGGCTCACCGGCATCATGGCGATCTTCATGCTCTACGCCCTGCTGGTGCAGCGCGGTCTGCGCACCGCCATCGCGGCCCGGGACCCGTTCGGCAAGCTGTTCGCCGTCGGCCTCTCCTCGGCCATGGCGCTCCAGGTCTTCGTGGTCGCCGGCGGCGTCACCGGCCTGATCCCGCTGACCGGTATGACCATGCCGTTCCTCGCCCAGGGCGGGTCCTCGGTGGTCGCCAACTGGGCCCTGATCGCGATCCTGCTGAAGATCAGCGACAGCGCCCGCCGCCCCGGGGTGGAACCGGCCCCGGCCACCGAGCTCCAGGGGGGAGCAGCCTCGTGAACAAGCCGATCCGCCGGGTCTCGATCTTCTGCCTGGTCCTGATCCTGGCCCTGATGGTGCGCACCAACTGGGTGCAGGGCGTCCAGGCCGAGGCCTGGGCCACCAACAAGAACAACAAGCGGCAGGTGTACGACCGGTACGCCCACCCGCGGGGCAACATCATCGTCGACGGCAAGCCGGTCACCCAGTCCGACTTCGTCAACGGCCTGCGCTACAAGTACAAGCGCTCCTGGGTCGACGGCGCGATGTACGCGCCGGTGACCGGGTACTCCTCGCAGTCCTTCGGCGCCAGCCAGCTGGAGCAGCTGGAGGACGGCATCCTCTCCGGCAGCGACGACCGGCTGTTCTTCCGGAACACCCTGGACATGCTGACCGGGGAGCCGAAGAAGGGCGGGGACGTCGTCACGACGATCAACTCCAAGGCCCAGAAGGCCGCCTTCGACGGCCTCGGTAACAAGAAGGGCGCGGTGGTCGCGCTCGACCCGCGCACCGGCGCGATCCTGGCGCTGGTCTCCACCCCGTCCTACGACCCGGGCGCCTTCGCGGGCAGCGAGTCCGGCGACTCCAAGGCCTGGGTGGACCTCAACGCGGACCCGAACAAGCCGATGCTCAACCGCGCGCTGCGCGAGACGTACCCGCCCGGTTCGACGTTCAAGCTGGTCACCGCGGCGGCGGCGTTCGAGAACGGCGTGTTCCAGAGCGTCGACGACCAGACCCAGACGCCGAAGCCGTACATCCTGCCGGGCACCAAGACCGAGCTGAGGAACGAGAGCGACAACGAGCCCTGCGAGAACGCCACGGTCAAGGTCGCCATGGACTGGTCCTGCAACACCGTCTACGGCAAGATCGGCACCGAGCTCGGCAAGGAGAAGATGCGGGCGCAGGCCGAGAAGTTCGGCTTCAACAGCACCGTGGACACCCCGGTCCGGTCCGAGAAGAGCGTCTTCCCGACCAACTCCACCCCGGACGGCGTGGCGCTGGACTCCATCGGCCAGCACGACACCCGGGCCACCCCGCTCCAGATGGCCATGGTCTCGGCCGCGATCGCCAACAACGGCTCGCTGATGCAGCCGTACCTGGTCGACCAGGAGCGCTCGGCCTCGCTGACCACCATCTCCAAGCACACCGAGAAGCAGTACTCCCAGGCAATGAGCCCGGAGACCGCGCAGAAGCTCCAGGACCTGATGGTCTCGGTGGTCGACAACGGCACCGGCAAGAACGCCAAGATCCCGGGCCTGACGGTCGGCGGCAAGACCGGCACCGCGCAGCACGGCGAGGACAACGCCGGGCTGCCGTTCGCCTGGTTCACCTCCTACGCCAAGACCCCCGACGGCCAGTCCGTCGCGGTCGCGGTGGTGGTCGAGGACGGCTCCAACAACCGTGACGGGATCAGCGGCGGCCGGCTCGCCGCACCCATCGCCAAGGCGGTGATGCAGGCCGCCCTCGGCAAGTAGGGAGCGGCCGTCACGGGTGCGTCGAATGTCACGATCGGCCCCGCCGAACGGATACCGGTCTGGTATCGGCCCACGGCCGACTCCGGTCCGGCGCGGTGCGACCGGTAGCGTATCCGCAGCAGCGGGTGTGCCCGTTGCCGCCCGCGAAGCGTCGAAGGGTCCTGATCGCAGAACCACCCGGGCCCGCGCCGGCGTCACTCGGAGCGTGCGGGGACACCTACGTCACAACCTCACCGGCGGGTGAGGGAGAGGGTCGGAACTATGGAAGAGCCTCGTCGCCTAGGCGGCAGGTACGAGCTCGGCGGCGTCCTCGGACGCGGCGGCATGGCCGAGGTGTACCTCGCCCATGACACCCGGCTCGGCCGTTCCGTCGCTGTGAAGACGCTCCGGGCCGACATGGCCCGTGATCCGTCCTTCCAGGCCCGCTTCCGCCGTGAGGCGCAGTCCGCGGCGTCACTGAACCACCCCGCGATCGTCGCCGTGTACGACACCGGCGAGGACTACATCGACGGCATCTCCATCCCGTACATCGTGATGGAGTACGTCGAGGGGTCCACGCTGCGGGAGCTGCTGCACTCCGGCCGCCGGCTGCTGCCGGAGCGCTCGCTGGAGATGACCATCGGCATCCTCCAGGCCCTGGAGTACTCGCACCGGGCCGGCATCGTGCACCGCGACATCAAGCCCGCCAACGTGATGCTGACGCGGCAGGGCAACGTCAAGGTCATGGACTTCGGCATCGCCCGGGCCATGGGCGACGCCGGGATGACCATGACGCAGACCTCCGCCGTCATCGGGACCGCCCAGTACCTCTCCCCCGAGCAGGCCAAGGGCGAGCAGGTCGACGCCCGCTCGGACCTCTACTCCACCGGCTGCCTGCTGTACGAGCTGCTGACCGTGCGGCCGCCGTTCGTCGGCGACTCGCCGGTCGCGGTGGCCTACCAGCACGTCCGGGAGGAGGCGCAGCCGCCGTCGGTGTTCGATCCCGAGGTGCGCCCCGAGATCGACGCGATCGTGCTGAAGGCGCTCGCCAAGGACCGCGACTACCGGTACCAGAGCGCCGACGAGATGCGCGACGACATCGAGCGCTTCCTCGACGGCCTCCCGGTGGCCGCCGCCCAGCAGGCCGCCGCCTACGGGATGGGCGGCGCGGCCGGGTACGGCTACGACCAGAACGGCTACCCGCAGCAGCACGACCCGTACGGCCAGACCAACGTGCTGCCGCAGCAGCCCGGCGGCGGGCCGACCACGATGCTCCCGCAGGCCGGCTACGGCCAGCAGCCCGGCTACCAGGACGACGGCTACGGGCAGACCTACGCCGGTGCCCCGGGCGGCGGCGGGAACGACGGCTACGACGACGGCTACGGCCGTGGCGGGGGCCGGCGCGGCGAGCAGCCGCCGAAGAAGAGCAACACCTCCTGGATCGTGCTGGCGGTCGCCGCCGTGCTGGTCCTGGTCGGCACCTTCTTCGTCGCCCAGGCGATGTTCGGCAACAAGGGCGGCGACAAGAAGGAGTCCGTCAAGGTCGTCGCGCCGAGCCTGGTGGGCAAGACGCTGGCCGAGGCCAAGACCCTCGCCGCGCAGAGCGGCCCCAAGCTGGTGGTGACCGAGGGCGAGAAGGTGGCCTGCCCGGACACCAACGTCAAGAAGGACCAGGTCTGCACCCAGACCCCGGCGGCCGGCGGCCAGGTCGCGGAGGCCGCCACGATCACGGTGCAGCTCTCCTCCGGTCCGGCCAAGGCGACCGTGCCCAAGGTGATCGGCCTGACGAAGGACCAGGCGGTCAAGGCGCTCAACGACGCCGGCTTCACCAACATCGCGCAGCCCGAGTACAAGGACGACGACACCGCTCCGACGGAGACGGTCATCGCCCAGGACCCGGCGGCCAACGCGGCCGGCGACCCGACCGCGCAGATCAAGCTCACCGTCTCACAGGGCAAGGCCAAGGTCTCCGTCCCCGGTGTGGTCGGCCAGCAGAAGGAGGCCGCGCAGGCCGCCCTGGAGGGCGCGGGCTTCCAGGTCGACGCCTCGAAGACGACGCCGACCAACGACCCGACCAAGGTCAACACCGTCGCGTCGCAGTCGCTCCAGCCGAACACCAAGGCCGCGGCCAACTCGAAGATCGTCCTGACGATCTTCAAGGCGCCGGACAAGGCCACCGTGCCGCCGCTGCAGAACGTCCCGGTCAAGGACGCCATCGCGCAGCTGCAGAAGCAGGGCCTGGGCTACACCCTGCTCGGCTCGCAGGACCCGAACGGCACGGTCATCAACTCGATGCCGGGCGCCGGGACCCAGCTGGACCCGGGACAGTCGGTCACCCTGAACGTGAAGCCGCCCGAGCCGACCAAAGGGGGCGACCCCGCCAACCCGTCACCCTCCAACACCAAAGGGGGCAACCCCTAACCCCTGGTTCCCCTGGCTCTGACGCCGGGAACGCCCGAGGGCCCGTCGCAACGCCTGCGACGGGCCCTCGGGCTTTCCGGTCCGCCCGGCAGGTGGCCGTGCCCGGGTCAGGACCTCAGCTCGGGCGGCGGGGTCCGCGCGGCGTCCATGTCGTCCACCCGCACCAGGCTGCCCCAGACGGCCATCCGGTAGCGCGAGGTGTAGACCGGCGTACAGGTCGTCAGGGTGATGTACCGTCCGGGCGCCTGGTAGCCCGAGCCCTTGGGGACGGGGGCGACGATGCCGGTGTCGTACTTGGAGGTCTCCGCCAGGGTGCTGTCGACCCGGTAGACGTACCACTTGTCCCTGGTCTCGACGACGATCGCGGCGCCCCGGTGGACGGCGTCGAGGTCGTGGAACTTCGCCCCGTGGCCGTCCCGGTGGGCGGCCAGCGCGAAGTTCCCGGTGGCGTCCCAGGGCATCGCGGCCCGGTAGGGCTGCTCGTACACCCCGGCGACGCCCTCGGCCAGGGTGTCGGCGTCGGTGCCCATCCGGATCAGCACCTGGTAGCCCCGGCCCATCGCGGGCACGTGCAGGAAGCCGATCCCGTCGCCCGCCACGAGGGCCGGGCCGGTGCCGGTGCCGGTGCCGGGCGCGGCGGTGGGGCTCGGGGCGCCGGGGGCGGCCGGGGGGGCGTTGGTCGGCCCCGCCGCCCAGGCGCCGCGCAGCCGGTCACCCGCCTGCGCCGCGGCGGCGTCGGCCTCCACGTTGGTCCACCAGAGCGAGTAGGAGACGAAGAGACCGAGCACCAGCCCCAGGGTGATCAGCAGTTCGCCGAGGACGCCGAGTGCGGCCAGCGCCCGGCCCCGTCGCCGACGGGCGGGCGCGGGCGGCGGGCCTGCCTGCGCCGTCTCGTCCTGGGTCACTCGTACTCCCCTTCGCGTGCTGTCCATCCGGTGCGGCGGCCGTCCGCCGCGGCCCGCCGGGGTTTGTCCGGCAGGCCCTAGCCGACCGTGAGGCCGGGCGGCTTGCCCTGGCTCCGCGGCCGCTCCTCGATCATCTTGCCAAAGAGGATCAGACGGGCCTTGGAACTGAACTCCGGCGTGCAGGTGGTCAGGGTGATGTAGCGGCCCGCCTGGGTGTACCCGGAGCCGTTGGGCACCGGCTTGATCACGCTCACGTTGGACGGCGGGGTCTCCGGGATGCCGCCGGTGATCTCGTACGTGTAGTACGCGGTGGCGGTCTCCACCACGATCTTGTCGCCCTTGCCGAGCTGGTTGATGTGCCGGAACGGCTCGCCGTGGGTGTTGCGGTGCGCGGCCAGCGCGAAGTTGCCCGCCTTGTCGGCCGGCATGCCCGTCCCGGCGTAGTGCCCGACCAGGCCCTTGTCGAGCACCGCCGACTTGGACGTGCCCTCGGCGATCGGGAACTTGAGACCCAGCTTGGGCAGGTGGATGATCGCGAAGCCCTTGCCGGGCTCGAAGGTCTCCGGCTTCGCCGGGTCCGGCGCGGGCTGCCCGGCCGCGCCGGGTGCCGGCTGGGCCGCGTCGAACTGCTGCTCCAGCTGGTTGCGGGCACCGTCGGCGGCCGCGTCGGCCTGCACGTTGGTCCACCAGAGCTGGTAGGAGACGAAGAGCAGCATCACCAGGCCGAGCGTGATGCACAGCTCGCCGACGAGGCGGGCGACCACGACGGCGGGCGACTCCTTGGGCCGCGCCCGGCCCGTGGCCGCGCCGTCGGCCGCCCGGCGGCGCCCGCCGCCCGAGCGCACCGAGATCCGGCCCTGCGCGGCACGACGGCGTTCGGCCCGGCCGCCGAGCGGCGGGGGAGTGCCGTCGTCGGCGAGGGCCGGGAGCCGCAGCTGGAGGGTCTGGTCGGCCAGCCAGGGGTACTCGGGCTGCCCCGGGTGGGCCGGGTCGCCCGGAGCGGCCTGCTCGTAGACGCTCCAGCCGTCCTCGGCACCACCGTGCTCCGGGTCGCCCGGTCCGAGCGGCTGCGCACCGTAGGGGTCGTACTGCTGGTACTGGCTCTCCGGCGGGTGCTGGCCCCGGCCGCCGTACTGCGGGGCAGGCTGCCGGTGCCGGCCGCCCGGGCCGGGCGCCCCGGCCCCGTGCGGATCCGCGCCCGCCTGGTATCGCCCCTCCGGACGCACCGCGGTCATGCCGCTCAGCCCCGGCCGATCACCGGGGCGAGCCCGGCCGAACGGCCGACGGCCTGCGGATCGCCGCACTCGGCCAGCCAGTTGGCGAGCATCCGGTGCCCGCCCTCGGTGAGGACCGACTCCGGGTGGAACTGGACGCCCTCGACCAGCAGCTCGCGGTGGCGCAGCCCCATGATCACGCCGCTCTCGGTCCGGGCGGTCACCACCAGCTCGTCCGGCACGGTGGCCGGCTCGACCGCCAGCGAGTGGTAGCGGGTCGCGGTGAGCGGCGAGGGCAGGCCCTCGAAGACGCCGCCGTCCTCGTGCTCCACCAGCGAGGTCTTGCCGTGCAGCAGCTCGGGCGCCCGGCCGACCACCGCGCCGTACGCGACCGCGATCGACTGCAGGCCCAGGCAGACGCCGAAGACCGGCAGCCCGGTCCGCGCGCAGTGGTGGACCATCTCGATACAGACCCCGGCCTCCTCGGGCGCCCCGGGGCCGGGGGAGAGCAGCACCCCGTCGAAGCCCTCCGCGCCCGCGCGGCGCACCGCGTGTTCGACCGTCACCTCGTCGTTGCGCACCACCTCGCAGGTGGCGCCGAGCTGGTAGAGGTACTGGACCAGGTTGAAGACGAAGCTGTCGTAGTTGTCGACGACCAGGATGCGGGGCGAGGTCAGCTGGGGGGTCATTCGCGCGCTATCTCCGTGGGCTGCGGGGACTGGGAGGAGGAGCAGGGCCACCGGGCTCAGCCGGCGGCGCCGCCGTCGCCGTCCACTGTGACGTCGCCGAAGGGGAGCAGCGGTTCCGCCCACGGGAAGACGTAGGTGAACAGGAGGTAGACCACCCCCAGGACGAGGAGCAGCGAGATGAGGGCCCGGACCAGGGGGTGCCCCGGAAGGTGTCGCCAGATCCAGCCGTACATGGTGCTCCCTCGACGCAACAGACTGGGGTCAAGAGTAGACCCGTGATCCGGGCGCGGGAGGCGCCCTTCCCCGGCAGCGCCCGCCCGTTGTGCTCCGGCGGCCCGCCCGGCGGGTCGCGGCGGCGGGCCGGAGCGGCGCCCGGACCGGTGGTCACCGGCCCGGCCGTCACTGTCCCCGGCCGTCACTGTCCCCCGGCCGAACCCAGGTCGACCGTGCCGGAGTAGCCGGGCACGCTGAGCTCGCCGCTCTCCTGCACCTTCCAGCCCAGCCCGTACGCCTGCACGTACTGCAGGTAGTTGCGGATCGTCGGGTCGGCGTCCACCGCGGACCGCAGCGCGTCCGTGCGCCCCACCGCCTTGACCACGTACGGCGGCGAGTAGACCCGGCCCTGGAGCAGCAGGGTGTTGCCCACGCAGCGGACCGCGCTGGTGGCGATCAGCCGCTGGTCCATCACCTGGACGCCCTCGGCGCCGCCCCGCCAGAGCGCGTTGACCACCGCCTGGATGTCCTGCTGGTGGATGACGAGGTCGTTGACGCCGGGCTCGGGCACCCCGGGGATGCGCGCGGTGGCGTTCGGCGGCGCGTCGTTGAGGGTGACGGTCAGTCCGGGCCCCTGCAGCGGTTCCAGGGCGGCGGCCTGCTGGAGGGCGGTCAGCCGGGCGGCGTCCGCGGGGCTGCGCCCCTGCTGGCCGGTGAGCGCCTGGGAACGCGCCTGGAGGTCGGCGAGCTGCTCCTGGGACTGCTGGTTCTGCGAGCTGCGCTGGCGTATCACGTCGCCGAGGCTCAGCAGCGAGTTGTCGGTCCGCAGATCCGTCCCGCGGGCGGTCTGCGCGCTGATGTAGAAGAGCAGGCCGGCGAGCGCGAAGACGGCGCAGGTCAGGGCACGGCCGACAATTCGGATGCCGGCGGCGCGAGAGCGGGCAGGCCGAGGAGGAATCGACAAATTAGGCACCGTACCCTTATCTCCTTCAGACCCGCCGAGCCACTACGCTAACGGACGCCGGTGGCATGTGCGGGACCGGTTCCCCTAACGTTCTCCACAGCCGCCACCCACCAGCCGCCCCACCCGCTGAACCCCTGCGCGGTCTCACAGCGCATCGACAGGAGAGCTCCTCGTGCCGAAGTCTCGACTCCGCAAGAAGTCCGATTACACCCCGCCGACGGTGGCAACGGTGAAAATCAGCTCGGGCCGAAGCTGGGTAGCCCCTCTGATGCTGGCACTGTTCCTGGTCGGTCTGGTCTGGATCGTCACCTATTACGTGACCAGTGGCACCTGGCCGGTCGAGAGCTGGGCCAACTGGAACATCCTGGTGGGCTTCGGCTTCATCGCGGCGGGATTCGGCGTCTCCACCCAGTGGAAGTGACGCCGGGGCCCAGGCCCTGAGCGTCCGCTCCGCCGCCCCGGCAGCGTTGTGCGGGGCGGCGCTGCGGTGTGTCCGGACACCGGACGGCGGTTATCCTGCTTATCGCGCTTATCCACATGGTTATCCACACTGGGGAAAAGTCTCCCCGGCCTGTGGATAACTCGCGTCCGGCGCGCTGTCCACACCCGTGCGCGCGCTCCCCGAATGCCGAATACGCACAGCGGGACACGCGTAGAACAACAGTCCACAGCCCGGCCGGCGCACCGGCTGTGCACAACCCCCCACGCGCTGTGGACAAACGTCCGGGACGGTCACCCGCCGTAGCGGGCCGTCCCGACGAGGACCATCAGCAGCACCAGCCCGGCCACCCCCGCCACCGTCAGTGCCTGGACGACCGTCCGGCGCTCCCGCGGGGCGTACATCAGCCCGATCGCGGTCAGCGTGCCGGCGACCAGCCCGCCGATGTGCGCCCGCCAGTCGATGCCGGACACCGAGAAGGTGACGATCAGGTTGAAGACCAGCAGCGCGATCACCGGTCCCAGCGGCGTCCTGGTCTGCTTGTACATCACCACGGTCGCGCCGAGCAGGCCGAAGATGGCGCCGGACGCCCCCAGCGAGTTCATGAAGCCGCCGGCCAGCAGGAAGGCGAACGCACTGCCGGCCAGGCCGGACAGCAGGTAGACGGCCAGGAAGCGGATCCGGCCGAGCGCCGCCTCCAGCGAGGGACCGATCACCCAGAGCATCACCATGTTGGTGGCGATGTGCCACGGCGCGACGTGCAGGAAGGTCGCGGTCAGCAGCCGGTACCACTGGTCCGGCCCGGCCGCCACGCCGTACGGGAAGCCGGTGATCTGCGGGCCGACGCTGAACAGCGAGAGGTCCTCGGCCAGCCACGGCTCCAGCACGTAGGCGGCCAGCAGGAAGACCGCCAGGTTGAGTCCGAGCAGGACCTTGGTGACCAGCGCGCCGTCGGCGGCCGGCTTGCCGCCGAACCGCGTGGTCGCCTGCCGCACCTGCCGGTTGTCCCCGCTGACGCACTCCGGACAGTGGAAGCCCACCGAGGCGTTCACCATGCATTTCGGGCAGATCGGCCGGCCGCACCGGGAGCAGCCGATACCGGTCTCCTGCTCCGGGTGCCGGTAGCAGCGGGACGCCCCGGACCCGCCGCCCGGCCGCGGGTCCTCGTCCGTCGGCGGCCTGGACTCGTCCGGGAGCATCAGCGGTAACCCCTTCTCGTACGTCGGCGGCGCGGTCCCGCCGGCACCCGCCGTACGGGTGGCACCGGGATCGTCAGCGTACTGCGGCGGGTCGGCGCCGAGCGATCTCCACCGGCCGGATCCGGTCCCCGGACGCCGGGCCGGGCGACCCGCCGCACCCCGCGTACGGCCCACTCCGGAGTGCTCTCAGACAAATCAACATGCATGATCAGCATTGAGGTGGATAAGTGCATATAGGACGCCACCAGGAGGAGAGACTCGTGACCCGTTTGGACTCAGCACGTGAGACGGCCGGCAAGACCCGGGAAACTCTCGCGCCCTACGCCGCCACCGCCAAGGAAACCGCGGTGCACCTCGCGGACGGCGCGAAGCAGCGGCTGGGGCCCGCTGTGGACGCCGTCGGGCCGAAGGCCTCCCAGGCGGCGCACAGCGCCCGTGTCCAGTACGCCAAGCACATCGCCCCGCAGTTCGAGCATGCCTTCGCCAGCCTTCCCCCGGAAGCCCAGAAGAACACCCTCAAGGCCCTCCACCGGGCTCAGGAGACCGCCCTGGCGGCCCGGCTCTCCGCGATCCGCGCCGCCGACCAGGCCCGCTCCACCGTGGTCCCCAAGGTCGCCCACGCGGTCGAGGAGGCCCGCGCCACCGTCACGCCCGTCGCGCTGGAGGCGCAGACCCGCGGCGCCGCCGCGCTGACCGCGCTGCAGGGCCACGTCACCTCGGCCGAGATCAGCGACCTGGCCGCCCGCAACGCCAGGAAGGAGCACCGCAACGGCTGGGCCACCGGCCTCGCCGTGGCGGGCGCCGTCGCCATCGGCAGCGGCATCCTGGTCTGGCAGTGGTGGCGGCACCAGGGCGACCCGGAGTGGCTCGTCGAGCCCACGACCGGGGCTCCCACCCCGGCGCCCGGCCCGGCCGAGGCCGCGGCCGCCCCGCGCCCCGGCGGCTCGCACGCCACGGGCGCCGGCACCGCGGACGGCACCGTCGACGCGGCCACCACCAGCCCGGTGAACGGCTCCACGGCCGAGACCGCGGCCGCGCCGGACGTCCCGACCGGGTCCGGCGCCGCCGAACCAGGCTCGTCCACCCCCGACGGGCCCGACCACGACGAGGACCGGCCCAAGCCGCACGACCCGCGCAAGCCGCACTGACCGGCCCGCACCCCCGCAGAACGCCGATCGGCCGCTGACCCGGATTCAGGTCAGCGGCCGATCGGCTGTTCGTCTGTGGAGCTTAGGAGACTCGAACTCCTGACATCTGCCTTGCAAAGGCAGCGCTCTACCAACTGAGCTAAAGCCCCTCGACGGCACCGCGTGTACCGCCGGGCACTAGCGTACCGGGTCCCGGCGCGAATCCCACGCCCCGTCCCCGCACTGGTGCCCGGCCGGTGCCGGAAGAGCCGGTCGGCCCGGTCGTCCGACCGGACCGACCGACCAGGGAGACGCGCTGCGGCGTCTCCGAAGATCGTCGATCGTCAGATCGTCCGGGCCCTCAGCGACCGGCCGGGACCGGGTCGGTGGCCTCGGTCCACAGGTCCTGCTCGGCGCGGTCCGCCTGGACCTGACGGTAGACAAAGAAGCCGCCGAGGGCGACCAGGGCGACCAGGAGAAGCTTCTTCACCGCGGGACCTCGTCCTTCTTGCGTATCGGACTCAACAGCCGTGCGCCGACCGGATTGGCCGGGCCGACGAGTCCATGGGTTCTTACGAGCACGAACGGGCTGCCGGGTGCCAGACTGCCCTTGCGGCCGATGATACACACCGGTGTCCCAATCGTGACCAGCCACCGCTGCCGCCAACCGACCCGTCCGGCCGGAGGATTGACGCCACACCTCCTGTCGTACGGTCGGCCTGCCGGTGAGCGGCCCCAGGACGCCCTCCGGACCGACCCGGACCGGTCACCGGCGGGGCGGCGTGACCACCACGGCGGTACCGGAGGCGAGGTCCACCCTGGTCCGCGGCGGAGCCCCCTCCCCCTCCTCGTCGCGCAGCATCAGCGTGCTGCGCCGCTCGTCCAGCTCGTGCTGCTTGCCCGCCGCGAACTGGGCGTGCAGCTGCTCGAAGCCGGTCGACGAGATCTGCCCCTCACGGCCCGTCCCCCGCCAGGGGATCCAGCGGGCCCGGCGCGCCCGCAGCGCCAGTTGATCGACGAAGGCCAGCACGACCAGCGCGCAGACCAGTCCGGGAATGCTCATCGCCCAGAACAGCGCCATACCGCCACCATCCCTCCACCCGCCCTCCCCCGGACAACCCCCGGGACGGGCCCGTGGTTCCCCGGTCCGGGCACGAAAACGCCGAAGGGCCCGGAGCGAGATCGCTCCGGGCCCTTCGCGGTGGTGGGCCTAACAGGACTTGAACCTGTGGCCTCTTCCTTATCAGGGAAGCGCTCTAACCGTCTGAGCTATAGGCCCTTGCCGCACTGAAAGATTAGCGGACCGACGGCCGATCTCCCAAATCCTGATCGGCACCGGCCCCGGCGGCAGTCCGCTGGTGGGAAGCGGTGGGGCGGCGGAGCAGCCACTCCTCACGGGTGGCCGGGAGGTGGGCCGCCCCCTCGGGACCGGTGCGCACGGCGAGGATCTGGTTGATCCCGATCCGGTTCTCCTCGAAGGCGAGCGCCGAGGCCGCCATGTACAGCCGCCAGACCCGGGCCCGGCCGCGGCCGACCAGGCGGACCGCCTCCGTCCAGTGCGCCTCCAGGTTGGCCACCCACTCGCGCAGCGTCAGCCCGTAGTGCTCGCGCAGCGACTCCACGTCGCGGACCTCGAAGCCGGCCTCCTCCAGCCGGGCCACGGTGGAACCGACCGGGGAGAGCTCGCCGTCCGGGAAGACGTAGCGGTCGATGAACGGGCTGGGGCGGTGCGGCTCGCCCGGGTGGTCCGGGCGGCGGGCGATCTGGTGGTTGAGCAGCCGGCCACCGGGCACCAGCAGGCCGTACAGGCCGTCGGCGTAGACCCGGTACTGCTCGGAGCCGACGTGCTCGGCCATGCCGACGCTGGAGATGGCGTCGAACGGGCCGTCCGGGATCTCCCGGTAGTCCTGCAGCCGGATCTCGATCCGGTCGGCCAGGCCGGCCTCCTCGACCCGCCGGCGGGCGAGCGCGACCTGCTCCTCGGAGATGGAGACGCCGACCGCGGTGACGCCGTAGTGCCGCGCGGCGTGCAGCACCAGTGAGCCCCAGCCGCAGCCGACGTCCAGCAGGCGCATCCCCGGCCGCAGGCCGAGCTTGCGGCAGATCAGGTCGAGCTTGGCCTCCTGGGCGGCCTCCAGGCTCTTGGCGGCCGGCTCCCAGTAGGCGCAGGAGTACACCATCGAGGAGCCCAGGACGAGCCCGTAGAAGTCGTTGCCGACGTCGTAGTGGTGGCTGATCGCCGCGCGGTCCCGGCTGCGGCTGTGTACCCGGCCCCGGACGGACCCGGCCTCCTCCGGCGGCGGGGCGGGCTGCGGGCCTAGCGCACCCGCCCGGAGCAGCGCCCCCAGCACCCGGCGGCCCCGGGGGCCGACCACGTCGCCGGGGCCCAGCGCCAGCTGCCGGATCTCGGGGCGCTCGGCGAGGTGCGCGACGACCGTCAGCACCTCGTAGAGGTCGGCGCCCGGGGCGAGCTCCAGGTCCCCCGACACGTAGGCCCGGGCCAGGCCCAGCTCACCCGGCTGCCAGAGCAGCCGGCGCAGCGCCCGCCGGTTGCGCAGCACCACCGTGGGCGCCCCCGGCGGCCCGGCGGCACTGCCGTCCCACACCTGCACCCGCAGCGGTACCGGGACCCCCAGCAGCCCTTCCAGGGCCTCGACCAGTTGCCTTGCGAGCTGAGCCATCGCGCGCCTCCGTCCAGCCGTACCTGCACAGCCGTACCCGCCCCGGCCGGTCGGACCGGGGGGCGGGCCTGCGGCACTCGGTGATTCGGCACGAGCGCGCCCAGCTAATCCCACCGCGGCGGACGCCCGACCGGGCGGCACGCCGCGGGGACCGGCTGTCACCCGAAATGCCGACGGGCCCCGAAGGCTGCAACAGCCGTCGGGGCCCGCACATTCCGTCCGCGGACGACGATGTGACCGGGGGTCAGACCCGGTCCGGCGCGGCCGGGGTCAGTCCTCCTCGGCCAGGGTCAGCTCGATGCCACCGGTGAAGCCGGCGGCCGCGTTGTAGATGAACGCCGAGAGCGTGGAGAGCGCGGTCAGCAGCACGACGTCGACCACCGCGATCAGCGAGGTGAAGGTCATCACCTTGCCGAACCCGACGTAGTCCATCAGGTTGATGCCGCTGTTGGGCGCCTCGCCGGCGGTGACCTCCTTGAGGGTCTTGCCGAGCGAGTCGAACACCCCGAGCGAGTCCAGCGTCATCCACAGGACGGCCGCCGCCACGATGATGATGATCCCGACCGCCAGCGACAGCAGGAAGCTCACCTTCATCACCGACCACGGGTCGGCCTTGGTGATCCGCAGCCGGGCCTTGCGGGTCCGGCCGAGGCCGGCGCCCCCGACGGCCGGCGCCGCGCCGGGCCGGCGCGGGGCGCCGCCCGGGACGGGCGTCCCGCCGGGCGGGGTGTTGCCGCCCACCCGGGTGCCCCGGGGCGGCGTCGGCTGCCCCTTGGCGTACGTGGTCGGCTGCGAGAACCCGCTACCGCCCGGCGCCGGCGCTCCCGGCGGCGGAGGGGTCGGCTGCCCGCCGTACGTCGCCCCGCCCTGACCCGCCGCACCGACCGGTGGCATCAGCGAGGTGGACGCGGCGGGGTGCTCGGCCGGCGGCTGCGGCACCCCGTAGCCCCCGCCGCCCTGTGCTGCGCCCGGACGGCCGCCGGTGGCTCCTCCCGCAGCACCCGTGGCTCCACTCACTGGTCCTCCCGCACTTCCCACCAGGGCGGCGGCGCCGCCCTGCGTCGTCACTCGTCATCCAGCGCCCGGCGGGATTGCCCGGAACTGGTCGGCGGCCGGCGCCGCCGCGCCCGTGTTCGGACGCAACGGCACCAGCCTGCGCGGTAGGGGTCAGGCCTGGGCTTCCTCGCCGCCCGCCACCGTCTCCGTACCCTCGGCCACCTCGGTGGACTCGGCGTCGGACGCCTCGTCCTCCAACAGCTCCTCGCCCTCGGCCTCCGCGTTGCGGGCCATGCCCACCACCGCGTCGCGCTTTCCGAGGTTGATCAGTTGGACGCCCATGGTGTCACGTCCGGTTTCACGAACCTCGGAAACCCTCGTGCGGATCACCCCGCCCGACAGGGTGATCGCCATGATCTCGTCGCTGTCGTCCACCACCAGGGCGCCGACCAGCGATCCCCGGCCCTCGACGATCTTCGCCGCCTTGGTGCCGAAACCGCCGCGCCCCTGGACACGGTACTCGTCCACCCCGGTGCGCTTGGCGTAGCCACCGTCGGTGGCGGTGAAGACGTACGTCCCCGGCCGGACCACGTTCATCGACAGCAGTTCGTCGTCCTCGCGGAAGGACATGCCCTTGACGCCGGAGGTGGCGCGGCCGGTGGGCCGCAGCGCGTCGTCGGTCGCGGTGAAGCGGATCGACTGGGCCTTGCGGGAGACCAGCAGCAGGTCGTCCTCGGCGGAGACCAGCTCGGCGCCGATCAGCTCGTCGTCCCGGCCCTCCTCGTCCTGGCGCAGGTTGATCGCGATCAGGCCGCCGGAGCGGGGCGAGTCGTAGTCCTTGAGCGCGGACTTCTTCACCAGACCGGCGCGGGTGGCGAGCACGAGGTACGGCTTGTCCTCGTAGGTGCGCACCGCCATCACCTGGGTGATGTGCTCCTCCGGCTGGAAGGCCAGCAGGTTGGCCACGTGCTGGCCGCGGGCGTCCCGGCCGGCGTCCGGCAGCTCGTAGCCCTTGGCCCGGTAGACCCGGCCCTTGTTGGTGAAGAACAGGATCCAGTTGTGGGTCGTCGTCACGAAGAAGTGGTCGACGATGTCGTCCTGCTTGAGCTGCGCACCGCGCACGCCCTTGCCGCCGCGCTTCTGCGAGCGGTAGAGGTCGGAGCGGGTCCGCTTGACGTAGCCGCCACGGGTGATCGTGACGACGATGTCCTCCTCGGCGATGAGGTCCTCGATGGAGAGGTCGCCGTCGGAGGGGATGAGGGTGGAGCGCCGCTCGTCGCCGTACTTCTCGACGATCGCGGTCAGCTCCTCGGAGATGATCTCGCGCTGACGGCCCGGGGAGGCCAGGATCGCGTTGTACTCGTCGATCTTGCGCTGCAGCTCGTCGTGCTCGTCCATGATCCGCTGGCGCTCCAGGGCGGCCAGGCGGCGCAGCTGCATCTCCAGGATCGCGTTGGCCTGGAGCTCGTCGATGGCGAGCAGCTCCATCAGGCCGCTGCGGGCGGCGTCGGCGCTGGCCGAGGCCCGGATCAGCGCGATGACCTCGTCGATCATGTCCAGGGCGCGCAGCAGGGCGCGCAGGATGTGCGCCCGCTCTTCGGCCTTGCGCAGCCGGAAGGTGGTGCGCCGGACGATGACGTCGACCTGGTGGTTGACCCAGTGCCGGATGAAGGCGTCGAGCGAGAGCGTGCGCGGCACGCCGTCGACCAGCGCCAGCATGTTGGCGCCGAAGTTGGTCTGCAGGTCGGTGTGCTTGTAGAGGTTGTTCAGCACGACCTTGGCGACGGCGTCCCGCTTGAGCACGATGACCAGGCGCTGGCCGGTGCGCGAGGAGGACTCGTCGCGGACGTCGGCGATGCCGGCGACCTTGCCGTCCTTGACCAGGTCGGCGATCTTCAGCGCGAGGTTGTCCGGGTTGACCTGGTAGGGCAGCTCGGTGATCACCAGGCACTGGCGGCCCTGGATCTCCTCGACCTCGACCACCGCGCGCATGGTGATCGAGCCGCGCCCGGTGCGGTACGCCTCCTCGATCCCGCGGCGGCCGACGATCAGCGCGCCGGTCGGGAAGTCCGGGCCCTTGATCCGCTCGATCAGGGCCTCCAGCAGCTCCTCGTTGGAGGCCTCCGGGTGCTCCAGCGCCCAGAGCGCGCCGGAGGCGACCTCGCGCAGGTTGTGCGGCGGGATGTTGGTGGCCATGCCGACCGCGATGCCGGTGGCACCGTTGACCAGCAGGTTGGGGATGCGCGCGGGCAGGACGGTGGGCTCCTGCGAGCGGCCGTCGTAGTTGGCGGCGAAGTCGACGGTCTCCTCGTCGATGTCGCGCATCATCTCCATGGCCAGCGGCATCAGCTTGCACTCGGTGTAGCGCATGGCCGCGGCCGGGTCGTTGCCCGGCGAGCCGAAGTTGCCGTTGCCGTCCACCAGCGGCATCCGCAGCGACCACGGCTGGGCCAGGCGGACCACGGTGTCGTAGATCGAGGTGTCACCGTGCGGGTGGTAGTTGCCCATGACGTCGCCGACGACGCGGGCGCACTTGTAGTAGCCCTTCTCGGGGCGGTACCCGCCGTCGTACATGGCGTAGAGCACGCGCCGGTGCACCGGCTTGAGGCCGTCGCGGACCTCGGGCAGCGCACGGCTGACGATCACGCTCATCGCGTAGTCGAGGTACGAGCGCTGCATCTCGGTCTCGAGCTCGATCGGCTCGACCCGGGACACGAAGGTGTCGGTGGCGGTGCTGGCGTCCGGCTGCTCGCCGTCGGGACGGTTGTCGTCGACCACTGGTGGTCAGTTTCCTTTCACGCGTGACTGGACTGTGCTGGCAGGGGCGGGCCCCGTCACACGTCCAGGAAGCGGACGTCCTTGGCGTTGCGCTGGATGAAGGAGCGGCGGGCCTCGACGTCCTCGCCCATCAGGACGGAGAAGAGGTCGTCGGCGCGGGCCGCGTCCTCCAGGGTGATCTGCTGGAGCAGGCGGTGGGCCTGGTCCATGGTGGTCACCCGCAGTTCCTCGGCGTTCATCTCGCCGAGACCCTTGAAGCGCTGGATCGCGTCGTCCTTGGGCAGCCGGCGACCGGCCGCGACGCCCGCCGCGATGGTGGCGTCGCGCTCGCGGTCGGAGTACACGTAGTCGAAGTCGTCCTTGCTCCACTTGATCTTGTACAGCGGGGGCATGGCGAGGTAGACGTAGCCGGACTCGACCAGCGGCCGCATGAAGCGGAACAGCAGGGTGAGCAGCAGGGTGCGGATGTGCTGCCCGTCGACGTCGGCGTCCGCCATCAGGACGATCTTGTGATAGCGCAGCTTGGACTCGTCGTAGTCCTCCTGGATGCCGCAGCCGAAGGCCGAGATCAGCGCCTGGACCTCGGTGTTCTGCAGCACCTTGTCGATCCGGGCCTTCTCGACGTTCAGGATCTTGCCGCGGATCGGGAGGATCGCCTGGATGCGCGGGTCACGGCCCTGCTTGGCGGAGCCGCCGGCGGAGTCGCCCTCGACGATGAAGATCTCGCACTCGGCCGGGTCCTTGGACTGGCAGTCGCTCAGCTTGCCGGGCAGCGAGGCGGACTCCAGCAGGCCCTTGCGGCGGGTCAGGTCCCGCGCCTTCCGGGCGGCCACGCGCGCGGTGGCGGCCTGGATGGACTTGCGGATGATGTCCGAGGCCTCGTTCGGGTTGCGGTCCAGCCAGTCGTTCAGCTGCTCGTGGACCACCCGCTGGACGAAGGTCTTCGCCTCGGTGTTGCCCAGCTTGTCCTTGGTCTGGCCCTCGAACTGCGGCTCGCCGAGCTTGACCGAGATGATCGCGGTCAGACCCTCGCGGATGTCCTCGCCGGAGAGGTTGTCGTCCTTCTCGCGGAGCAGCTTCTTGTCCCGCGCGTAGCGGTTGACCAGGCCGGTCAGCGCCGCGCGGAAGCCCTCTTCGTGGGTACCGCCGCCGTGGGTGTGGATGGTGTTGGCGAACGAGTAGACCCCCTCGGTGTACGAGGAGTTCCACTGCATCGCGACCTCCACGGAGATCGTCTTCTCCTTGTCCTCCGCCTCGAAGTCGATCACCGAGGGGTGGATCACGTCGCCCTTGCGGGAGTTGAGGTGGGCGACGAAGTCGGCGATGCCGCCGTCGTACCGGTACGTGACGGAGAGCGGGTTGCCCTCCTCGTCCGCGTGCTCCGGCCGCTCGTCGGTCAGCGAGATGGTCAGGCCCTTGTTGAGGAACGCCATCTCCTGGAAGCGCCGGGAGAGCGTCTCGAAGGAGTAGACCGTGGTCTCGAAGATGTCCGGGTCGGCCCAGAACGTGACGGTGGTGCCGGTCCGCTCGGTCGGCTCCCCCTTCACCAGGGCGGCGGTCGGCGCGCCCATCTTGTATTCCTGGGTCCAGAGGTGCCCGTCCCGGTGGATCTCCACCGCGAGGCGGGTGGACAGGGCGTTCACCACCGAGACGCCGACGCCGTGCAGGCCGCCGGAGACGGCGTAGCCGCCGCCGCCGAACTTGCCGCCCGCGTGCAGGACGGTGAGCACGACCTCGACGGCCGGCTTCTCCTGGCCGGGGACGATGTCCACCGGGATGCCTCGGCCGTTGTCGACGACGCGGACCGCGCCGTCGGCGAGGAGCGTGACGTCGATGGTGTCGGCGTACCCGGCCATCGCCTCGTCGACGGAGTTGTCCACGACCTCCTGCACCAGGTGATGCAGGCCACGCTCACCGGTCGAGCCGATGTACATGCCGGGGCGCTTGCGGACGGCGTCGAGGCCCTCCAGCACCTGGATGTTGCTTCCGGTGTAGGTGCTCTCGGCCGCCTGCTCGGTCTGGTCTGGGGTCTGGCTGGGGTTGCCGGAATCGGCCACGAAGCGCCCTCTCTGGCACAGCACGGGCCGCATCCCCGCCCCGTGCGGGCGAGCGTGCGACCACGGCGTTTCGACTCGGTTGCCACTAGCAACAGTGTTTGGCTCTCAGTCTACCGGTAGGACTGACAGAGATGGGCTTTTGGCAGCCCCTGAGGGCAGATACGCCGCCCTGAATCCCCTCTGCACATGTCCCGATACTCGCCCCGGGGGCACAGAGCGCCTGGAAGGGCCGTCAGGGGTTCCGGAAGATTCCGGTCCGCTCGACCGCGGGCGCCTGCGGTCACCCCCAGGTGTCGCCCGGTCCCTTGCTCCCCGGCGCGCGCAGCCGGCCGTAGCCGCGGACCGGCGCGGCCGGCCCCAGCACCTTGATCGTCTTGACCGTGCCGCGGCCCAGCTCGTGATTCAGACGGGCCACCAACTGCCTTGCCAGCCACCGCAGTTGAGTGGCCCAGGCGGTGGAGTCGCACTGCACGGTGAGCACCGCGGCCGCGTCGTCGTAGGAGGTGGGCTCGCAGTGCGCCGAGATGTCGGGGCCGACGATCTGCGCCCAACGGCCCATCACCCCGCCGACCGCCGCCGAGGACTCCCACCCGCGCTCGGTCAGCAGCCGGTTCAGCGCCGCCCCCAGCGGCACCGGGTCACGGCCGTCCGAGCGCGCCCCGCTGCGCAGCCCGTACCGCTTCGCCTCGCGCTTCTCCCGGACCTGCTCGCCCCGCTGGCGGGCCTGCGCCCGGGCCGCCCGCAGCGCCGAGCGGGCCAGGTCGGCGCCGGTCGGTGCCGGGCCGCCCGGCTGCCCGGCCTCCGGCTGGTCGGCGGCCGGTGGGAGGGCGGTGAGCGGGAGGGTGGTCAGTGGGAGGGCACCCGGCTGAGGGGTCTTCCCGGTCGGATCGCTCATGGCGATCTCCTTTCCCCAGCCTGTGGACAACGGTCGCGGCTACGCGCCGGTGAGCCGTCCAGCGTACGGGAGCGGACGGGGACGAAGGCACGCCGGACGGCGGGTCGAAGGGGCGGCAGGTGTGGAGGTGCGGTGGAGGAACGGGGCGCGCGGCCGCCGTCCGTCAGGCGTCGACCCGACGGACCGCGCCGTCGGCCACCGAGTACCGGGCCCCGGCCAGGGCCTTCGGCACGTCCTCCGCGACCGCCGCGGTGACCAGGACCTGCTCGCCGCCGGCGACCAGCTCGGCCAGCCGGTCGCGGCGGGTGGCGTCCAGCTCGGCGAAGACGTCGTCGAGGATCAGCACCGGTTCGCCGCCGTCGGCGCGCAGCAGCTCGTAGGAGGCCAGCCGCAGCGCCAGCGCGAACGACCAGGACTCGCCGTGGCTGGCGTAGCCCTTGGCCGGCAGCGGCCCGAGCCGCAGGCCCAGCTCGTCGCGGTGCGGCCCGACCAGCGTCAGACCGCGCTCGACCTCCTGCTTGCGGGCCGCCCGCAGGGCCTGGAGCAGCTGCTCCTCGGCCTGCTCGCGGCTGGTCGGCAGCTCGCCCTCGAAGGAACTGCGGTACTCCAGCACGGTCTCGCCGCCGGCGGGCGCGAGCTGCCCGTACGCGGCCGTCACCAGCGGTTGCAGGGAGGCGACCAGCTGGATCCGGAAGGCGGTCAGCTCGGCTCCGGCACGTGCCAGGTGGCCGTCCCAGACCTCCAGGGTGGAGAGGTCCGCGCCCTTGCCGCCGCCGGAGCGGCGGGCCATCGCGGCGGTCTTCAGCAGGGCGTTGCGCTGCTTCAGCACCCGCTCGTAGTCCTGCCGGACGCCGGCCAGCCGGGGCGCCCGGGCGGTCAGCAGCTCGTCCAGGAAGCGCCGGCGCTCGCCCGGGTCGCCCTTGACCAGGCTGAGGTCCTCGGGGGCGAACAGCACGGTGCGCAGCAGGCCCAGGACGTCCCTGGGCCGGACGTTGTCGGAGCGGTTGATCCGGGCGCGGTTGGCCTTGCCCGGGGTGATCTCCAGTTCGACCAGGGTGCTGCGGCTCCCGGCCACCACCGAGGTGCGGATCACCGCCCGCTCGGCGCCGAGCCGGATCAGCGGGGCGTCGGTGGCCACCCGGTGACTGCCCAGGGTGGCGATGTAGCCGATCGCCTCGACCAAATTGGTCTTGCCCTGGCCGTTGGGCCCGACGAACGCCGTCACGCCCGGGTCGAGGGGAACCTCGGCCCGGGCGTAGGAACGGAAGTCGGCGAGCGACAGATGCGCGACGTGCATGGCTGTGGACTGCGCTCGCCTTCTGTGGACGTCCCGGGTGGGGCGGACTACTTCGACTCGACCGCGTGGCCGCCGAACTGGTTGCGCAGCGCGGCGATCATCTTCATCTGCGGCGAGTCGTCCTGGCGGGAGGCGAACCGGGCGAAGAGCGAGGCGGTGATCGCGGGCAGCGGCACGGCGTGGTCGATCGCGGCCTCGACCGTCCAGCGGCCCTCGCCGGAGTCGGCGGCCCAGCCCTTGAGCTTGGCCAGGTGCTCGTCGTCGTCCAGCGCGCGAACGGCGAGGTCCAGCAGCCAGGAGCGGATGACCGTGCCCTCCTGCCAGCTGCGGAAGACCTCGCGCACGTCGGTGACCTCGGGGGCCGCCTCCAGCAGCTCCCAGCCCTCGGCGAAGGCCTGCATCATCGCGTACTCGATGCCGTTGTGGACCATCTTGGCGAAGTGGCCGGCGCCGACCGCGCCCGCGTGCACCGAGCCGAAGTCGCCCTCGGGCTTGAGGGCGTCGAAGACCGGCTTCGCCTTGGCGACGTGCTCGGCGTCGCCGCCGTACATCAGCGCGTAGCCGTTCTCCAGGCCCCAGACGCCGCCGGAGACGCCGCAGTCGACGAAGCCGATGCCCTTGGCGGCCAGCGACTCGGCGTGCTTGATGTCGTCCGTCCAGCGGGAGTTCCCGCCGTCCACGACCACGTCGCCGGGGGAGAGCAGCTCGGCGAGCTCGTCCACGGTCGCCTGGGTGGCGGCCCCGGCCGGAACCATGACCCAGACCACGCGCGGGCCCTGGAGCTTGGTCACGAGCTCCTGGAGGCTCTCGACATCGGAGATGTCGGGGTTGCGGTCGTAACCGATGACGGTGTGGCCGGCGCGGCGGATCCGCTCGCGCATGTTGCCGCCCATCTTGCCGAGACCGATGAGGCCGAGCTCCATGACCAAGTCCTTACCTGGGGTGACGTGCCTGCCTGCGGCGCCGTTGCCGCGCTGCCCTGAGCCTACGCGCTGAAGCGCGAGGGCCTCCCCGTGGTCGGGCCGACCGGGGGAGGCCTTCCACAGGCTGGACGCCCGGGCTGTGGACAGCCCGGGCGACGCGCGCTCGTGACACCGGCGGGGCGGCCGGAGCCGCCCCGGGCGGTCGGTCAGCCGGAGAGGCGGACCGGCATGATCAGGTACTGGTAGGCCTCGTCGGCCTCGGTGTCCACCGAGGCCTTGCCGCTGAGCAGCGCCGGCTTGGTCGGCGTGGTGAAGCTCAGCTGGGCGTAGGCGGAGTCGATGGCCTTGAGGCCCTCCTCCAGGTAGCCCGGGTTGAAGGCGATCGAGATGTCGTCGCCCTCCAGGTCCGCGTCGATCCGCTCGGTGGCCTGGGCGTCGTCGCCCGAACCGGCCTCCAGCGTCAGCACGCCCTGCTCGAAGTTGAGCCGGACCGGGGTGTTGCGCTCGGCGACCAGCGAGACGCGCTTGAGCGCCTCCAGGAAGGGCTGGGTCTGGATCGCGGCGACGGCGCTGAACTCCGTCGGGAAGAGGCTGCGAAACTTGGGGAACTCGCCCTCCAGCAGCCGGGTGGTGGTTCGGCGGCCGGCGCCCTCGAAGCCGATCAGGCCCTCGCCCGCGCCGCCCGAGGACAGCGCGATCGAGACGGTGTCGCCGCTGCCCAGGGACTTGGCGATGTCCTGCAGCGTCTTGGCGGGGACCAGCGCGACCGCCGAGATGTCCGGCTGCTCGGGCTTCCACAGCAGCTCGCGGACGGCGAAGCGGTAGCGGTCGGTGGCGGCCAGGGTGATCCGGTCGCCCTCGATCTCGACCCGCACACCGGTGAGCACCGGGAGGGTGTCGTCGCGGCCGGCGGCCACCGCGGCCTGGCTGACCGCCGAGGCGAACACGTCACCGGAGACGGTGCCGGTCGCGGTCGGCATCTGGGGCAGGGCCGGGTACTCGTCCACCGGCAGGGTGGGGAGGGTGAACCGGGAGCTGCCGCAGACCACGCTGACCCGCTGGCCGTCGGTGGAGATCTCCACAGGCCTGTTGGGAAGGTTGCGCGAGATGTCGTTCAGCAGCCGGCCGGAGACCAGCACGGTGCCGGCCTCCTCGACGTCCGCCTCCAGCTCGACCCGGGCCGAGACCTCGTAGTCGAAGCCGGACAGCGCCAGGCTGCCCTCCTGCGCCGTCAGCAGCAGGCCGGCCAGCACCGGCACCGGCGGCCGTGCCGGGAGGCTGCGGGCAGCCCAGGCCACCGCCTCCGCGAGGACGTCACGCTCCACCCGGAACTTCACCGGTAACCGCCTCCTGGATCGAGCGCTCCCGCTCGCAAAGTCTGGTTGGTCTGATCTTGGTCGTCGGTGCGGTGGGCCGCCGAGCTCTGCCACTCCGCATCCAGTCGCAGAGGACAGTCTGACGTACTCCACCGACAGACGGGGCAGACGGGCGGAAGCAGGCCGAACAGATGTCGGGGAGCGGTTGTCCACAGATTTCGGCCCCACCTGCTTTCAAGCCCTTCAACTGGTCTATAGGTGTAGTGGTAGTAGTAGGGCCTGTGGAAACCGTGGATAACCCTGTTCGTGCAGGTCAGGCCCGGTTTTTTGTCCACAGGAGGTGTGGACGGCGGCTGTGGACGAACAGGGCCCGCTGTGGACAGCGGAGCGTTACCCACAGGGCACGTTGGGTATCCACAGGTTATCCCCAGCGCTGTCCCCAGATCCGGGCCCGGTTATCCACGGGGGCCGGTCAACATTTCGTGACGCCTTTCACACCAGGGCATGAACGCAGGCCCACGGTTGTCGAACTGTGGACGCGGCTGTGGACAACCTGGGGATAACCGCCGCCACCCTGGGGACAACCGGTGGACAACTCGAATGGCCCACTGACGGCCCGCCAATTGTCCACAGCCTGTGGATAACTGTTGTGCACAAGTCCACAGGCACCTGACCTGCGCGGAAGAGCGTAGCGGCGCGCGGCCTGTGGAGGAATTCTGGATAACTCGCGGGCCGGTGGCCTGTGGACGGTGGAGAACCGGCTCCGCCTGTGGACAACGGCCCTGCGCGCCCGGGGTGTTCGAATTACCGGTCAGATGTTCGGCGCGGGCGGCGGACTGGCGGAGCGTCCGTCGGGGCATTCCTGCCCAGCCGATCGGCGACGCACACCTCCGGATATGCCGAAAGGGCGTCAGGATCGCTCCTGACGCCCTCGCAGGGGTGTGGACGGCCCGTCCGGCCGGTCCGGCTAGCTCTTGATGCGGTTGGTCAGTTCGGTGACCTGGTTGTAGATCGAGCGCCGCTCGGCCATCAGCGACCGGATCTTGCGGTCGGCGTGCATCACCGTGGTGTGGTCGCGGCCGCCGAACTGCGCGCCGATCTTCGGCAACGAGAGGTCGGTCAGCTCCCGGCAGAGGTACATGGCGATCTGGCGCGCCGTCACCAGCACCCGGCTGCGGGAGGATCCGCAGAGGTCGTCCACGCCCAACCCGAAGTAGGCGGCGGTCTGCTGCATGATGACCTGCGCGGTGATCTCCGGTCCGGCGTCCTCGTCCCCGCCGGGGATGAGGTCCTTGAGGACGATGCCGGCCAACTCCAGGTCCACCGGCGCCCGGTTGAGGTTGGCGAAGGCGGTGACCCGGATCAGGGCGCCCTCCAACTCCCGGATGTTGCGGGTGATCCTGGACGCGATGAACTCCAACACGTCCGCTGGGGCGTTGAGTTGCTCCTGGATCGCCTTCTTGCGCAGGATCGCGATCCGGGTCTCCAGCTCCGGCGGGGTGACGTCGGTGATCAGCCCCCACTCGAAGCGGTTGCGCAGCCGGTCCTCCAGCGTGATCAGCTGTTTGGGCGGCCGGTCGGACGAGAGGACGATCTGCTTGTTCGCGTTGTGCAGGGTGTTGAAGGTGTGGAAGAACTCCTCCTGCGTGGACTCCTTGCTCGCCAGGAACTGCACGTCGTCCACGAGCAGGATGTCCATGTCCCGGTACCGCTTGCGGAACGCGTCCGCCTTGCCGTCCCGGATCGAGTTGATGAACTCGTTGGTGAACTCCTCCGACGACACGTAGCGCACCCGGGTGCCCGGGAAGAGGCTGCGCGAGTAGTGCCCGATGGCGTGCAGCAGGTGGGTCTTGCCCAGCCCGGACTCGCCGTAGATGAAGAGCGGGTTGTACGCCTTGGCCGGGGCCTCGGCGACGGCCACCGCCGCCGCGTGCGCGAAGCGGTTGCTCGCGCCGATGACGAAGGTGTCGAAGAGGTACTTGGGGTTCAGCCGGGCCGCGGGCTCGTCCTTGCGGGAGCCGCCGGCCGGGGGAGCGCCGGGCGGGGCCGGCACGCCGGGGACGGCCGGGCGGTCGGTGGCGCGCTCGGGGCCGGGCTTCTCCGCGGGCCGGCCGGGGGCCGGGCGCCCGCCGGGACCGCGCCGGGCACCGCCGGTCCGCGGGTGCTCGCCGGGGCCGGGGCCGTAGGCGCCGCCGAAGAGGTCGCCCTGGGTGGTCGACGAGGGGCCGTGCGCCGGGCGGGGAGCCGGGCGCTGGGCGGGCGGCTCCTGCTCGGGGTAGCCGGAACCGTGCTCGGGATAGCCCTGGTGGCTCTGGTGACCCTGGTGACCCTGGTGGCTCTGGTGGCTCTCCCAGGGCTGGTTCTGCGGCGGGGCGCCGTAGCCGCCGCCCGGCGGCCGGCCCGAGCCGTACGCCGGGGCCTGGTGCTCCTGGTAGCCGCCGCCGTCGTCGTACCGGTCGTGCTCGTAGCCGGACTCGGAGTCGTAGCGGCGCTCGTAGCCCTGGTGCCCGTAGTCGCCGCCGTCGTCGCGCTGGTACGGCTCGCCGGCCGGCGGCTCGTCCTGCGCGGGCGCGGGGGTGGTGGGGACGGCGTTGGCGTCGACCATCACCGCGATCCGGACCGGGCGGCTGAGTTCGCGGCTGAGCGCCTCGGTCAGCTGGGGCAGCAGTCGCCCCTCCAGCACCTGCTTGGCCCGCTCGTTGGGGGTCGCCAGCAGGGCGGTGTCGTGCATCATCCACATCGGCTGGGTGCGCTGCACCCACTGCTTGTCCATCTCCCCGACGTCCGGGTCGCTGACCAGCCGCTCGACGACTCTCGCCCAGACCGGGACGAGGTCGCTGTTGACATCAGCCACTGGTGCACGCTTTCTCGGTTCCCCGCGGCTCCAGCAGGGGTGGTGGATCAAGAGACTGTGGATCTGTGTCCGTTGACGAAGAACAAAACCAGACAAGTCCTGCAACGGTAGTCAGCGAACAGAGCCGGATCAAGTCGTTGTCCACAGGCTGTGGGCGACGGGGGCCGTGAGCGCGGCCAGGGGCGTCCGTCGTGAAGGGCTGGTTTGACCCTCGCGCCCCGTCCCGCGTACCGTAACCAGGTCGAGTTGTCGATGGCCGCTGCCGCATGTCCGCGGGTCCACCCGCTCCATAAGGCGCGCAGCACGGGCGCCGTGGATTGCCCTGAACCCCAGCCGAACTGGGAGGACGGGTCGGATTTCCGTATCAGGGGAGATCACGCGGACGCACGGTGACGGCCAAGCGACTTCCCGTCATCCTACGATTCACCTCAGGAGCCCCCGAGTGAGCAAGCGCACCTTCCAGCCGAACAACCGTCGCCGCGCGAAGACCCACGGCTTCCGGCTGCGTATGCGTACCCGCGCCGGCCGTGCCATCCTGGCCGCCCGCCGTGGCAAGGGCCGCAGCGCCATCTCCGCCTGATCCGCGCCAGAGTCTGTTGTGCTGCCCTCCGAGAATCGGCTGCGGCGGCGCCAGGACTTCGCGACCGCGGTGAAACGCGGTCGCCGGGCCGGCCGGCCCCTACTGGTCGTCCATCTCAGCAGAGACGGCGACCTCACGGGGCAGGCCGACCGGGCCAGCGACTCCCGCCCGCACGTCGCCGAGGGGACTCCTTCGGCGCGTGCGGGTTTCGTCGTGAGCAAGGCCGTCGGTCCGGCGGTCGTCCGTAACCTGGTCAAGCGCCGACTGCGCCACCTCGTCCGTGATCGTCTCTCCGGGCTGCCCGCCGGTAGCCTGATAGTGGTGCGTGCGCTGCCCCAGGCCGCGTCCGCCTCGTACCAGGACCTGGAACGCGACCTGGACGCGGCGCTCAAGCGGCTGCTGAAGGCGGAGCCCGCCGTGACGGCGCCGACGGGAGCAGGTCGATGAAGTACCTGCTGATGGGTCTGATCAGGGTCTACCAGTGGACCATCAGCCCGCTGCTCGGCCCGGTCTGCCGCTATTACCCCTCCTGCTCGCACTACGGCTTCGAGGCCGTGAAGGTGCACGGGGCGGTCAAGGGCGGCGGCCTGACCGTGTGGCGCATCCTGCGCTGCAATCCGTGGACGCCCGGCGGGGTCGATCATGTTCCGCCGCGCAAGCACCCGGTGTGGCACCGCCGGCTGCGTGACCTGCTGAACCGCGGGTCCGCCGCCGATCAGCCGGTGGCCACGCCCCCCGCCGGTCCGGACCCAGAGGGCCCGGCGACCATTGGTCCCGTGGGGCCGATCCCAATGTCCAAGGAGCCTGACCGGTGACCTTCTCCTTCCTGAACCCCCTGTACACAGCGGTGTCCTGGATCATCGTCCAGTTCCACTCGCTGTACAGCCACGTCTTCGACCCGAACGGTGGCTGGGCCTGGGGTCTTGCCATCGCCTCGATGGTGGTCGTCATCCGGATCTGCCTGATCCCGCTCTTCGTGAAGCAGATCAAGGCGACCCGGGCCATGCAGGCGATCCAGCCGAAGATGAAGGCCATCCAGGAGCGCTACAAGAACGACAAGCAGCGCCAGTCCGAAGAGATGATGAAGCTGTACAAGGAGGCGGGTACCAACCCGTTCTCCAGCTGCCTTCCCATCATCGTGCAGGCGCCGTTCTTCACCGCCCTCTACGGCGTGCTCGCCAAGGTCGCCAAGAGCGAGCCGATCGGCGTCATCCACGGCGACCTGCTGACCAGCGCCGGCCAGGCGCACATCTTCGGCGCCCCGCTGTCGGCGACCTTCCTCGGCAGCAGCGAGGTCAGCGTCAAGATCGTCACCGCGGTGATGATCATCCTGATGTCGCTGTCGCAGTTCATCACGCAGCGCCAGCTGATGACCAAGAACGTCGACCTCACGATCAAGACGCCGTTCATGCAGCAGCAGAAGATGCTGATGTACGTCTTCCCGATCATGTTCGCCGTGATGGGCATCAACTTCCCCGTCGGTGTGCTGGTCTACTGGCTGACCACCAACGTCTGGTCGATGGGCCAGCAGCTGATCGTCATCCGGAACAACCCGACGCCCGGCAGCAAGGCCTGGGACGAGCGCCAGGTCCGGCTGAAGAAGAACGGCCGCCTCAACCCGGACGGCTCGGAGATCAAGGGCGCCCTCTGGGGCATGCTGCCCCCGAAGAAGACGGCCGCGTCCGCCGAGGCCGTCGTCGAGGACGCGGTGCAGGTGCGCCGCCAGCAGCCGCGCAAGCAGACCAAGTCGCAGCGCCAGCACACCGGTGCCACCCCGACGGCCAGCCTCACCAAGGACGCCCCGGCCCCGGCCGAGGAGTCCGAGGCGGCGGTCCCGGCCGAGTCCGCCGGTGCCAAGCCGACCGCGACCAGGCCCTCCGGGGCCAAGTCCGGCCCGGCCCGGCAGGGCGGCCGGCAGCAGCCGAAGCGCGGTGGGCAGGGCGGCCAGCGGCCGAAGAAGAAGTCCTGACCGACCGGCCCCGGACCGTCCCAGCGGCCCTCTGAACCTCGTTCCCGGCCCACTATCCGGGCCCATCCCCGAAGGAGTCCATCAGTGACGGAAGGCACCACCTCCGCCGTCGAGGTCGAGGCCGCTTCCAGCGCCGACGAGAGCCTCGTCTCCCGCCTGGAGCAGGAGGGCGACATCGCGGCGGACTACCTGGAGGGTCTGCTCGACATCGCCGACCTCGATGGGGACATCGACATGGACGTCGAGGGCGACCGCGCCCTGGTGTCCATCGTCGGCGACGGCAATGACCGCGCCCTGCAGCGCCTGGTCGGCCAGGACGGCGAGGTGCTGGAGGCCCTGCAGGAGCTGACCCGGTTGGCTGTCCACCGGGAGACCGGCGAGCGCAGCCGCCTCATGCTGGACATTGCCGGCTTCCGCGCCCGCAAGCGCACCGAGCTGGCCGAGCTCGGGGCCCAGGCCGCGGAGCAGGTCAAGAGCTCGGGGGAGCAGGTCAAGCTGCGGGCCATGACGCCGTTCGAGCGCAAGGTCGTGCACGACGCCGTCGCCGCGGCCGGTCTGCGCAGTGAGTCGGAGGGCGAAGAGCCCCAGCGGTGCGTGGTCGTGTTGCCGGCCTGACACCGGGGAAGTCGATGACCGGCCGCTTCGGCGACCGGTGACCTTCAGAGGACTCGACCCCGTCCGCCTCGTGCGGGCGGGGTCGTCGTCCCTTCGCGGGGCGTGGCCCGGCGAAAGATGTTTCACGTGAAACAGTGCGGAGAGCGGGTCGGTGGATCCGGGGAGCGGAGAGGTCGAGATGGACACGGAGAGCGCGGCAGCCGGGGATCCGGCGGCGGGTGCCGGTAGTTCGGCCGCTGAGGGCCCGGGCGCCGAAGGCGCGGCGGCCGAGGGGCTGGCCGCCGCCCCGGCCGTGGCTCGGGAGGTCTTCGGTGACCGCTACGAGGCGGCGGTCCGCTACACCGAGCTGCTGGCCACCGCGGGAGTCCAGCGCGGGCTGATCGGCCCTCGCGAGGTGCCCCGGCTCTGGGACCGCCACGTGCTGAACTGCGCGGTGCTCGCCGAGCTGCTGCCGCCCGGGTCGACCCTGTGCGACGTCGGCTCCGGGGCCGGGCTGCCCGGCATCCCCGTCGCTCTGGCGCGCCCGGACGTCTCGGTGACGCTGCTGGAGCCGCTGCTGCGCCGCACCACCTTCCTGGAGGAGGTGGTCCGTGAGCTCGGCCTGGAGAACGTCACCGTGCTGCGCGGGCGGGCCGAGGAGATGGTCGGCAAGCTCGCGGTGGACGTGGTGACCGCCCGGGCGGTGGCACCGCTGGACCGGCTCGCCGGCTGGGGCATGCCGCTGCTGCGCCCGCACGGCCAGATGCTGGCGCTCAAGGGGGACAGCGCCGAGCAGGAGCTGGCCGACTCGCGGGCCGGGCTGGCCAAGCTGGGCGCGGTCGAGTGGACGGTCATCTCGGTGGGCGAGGGCACGCTGGAGACCTCGACCCGGGTGATCCAGGTGAAGGCGGGGGAGAGCCCCGGCGGGGTCAAGGCGGCGACCCGGCGGGCCCGGGCGGCCCGGGCCGGGCGCAACGCCGGGGCCCCGCGCACCGGTGAGCGGAGCCGGGGCGGACGGCGCCGCAGCCGCTGAGCGGGCGGGAGCGGGAACGGGCGGGTGGTCTTCGGACCACCCGCCCGTTCGGCGTTCCGGCCGCGCGCGGTCGTCGTCTCCGGCACCCGGGCCCGCGCCGAAGGAGCGGGCGGCGGGCCCGGTGACGCCGGAGCGACCGGCGGGCGGCCGACCGGGTGACTCCCGGCCACCGGAGTGTCGCACCGTCAGAATTCCGACATTGCGGGCATGGTGTTTCACGTGAAACGTCGCTCCCTGCTTTCCGGAATCCTCAGTCGCAGCCGGGCGGCGACTGTTGCCGCTCCGGTTTCACGTGAAACACTGACCCCCATGCAGGACTCGGAGACCATCGACCAGATCGATGACACGCCCATCGCACGGGCTGCCCAGGCTGCGGTACAGGCGATCGGCCGAGCGGGCGAGGGTCTTCCCCGACCTGTCGCGACCCGGGTGATCGTGGTGGCCAACCAGAAGGGCGGGGTGGGCAAGACCACCAGCACCGTCAACATGGCGGCCTCGCTCGCGATGCACGGACTGCGCGTGCTGGTGGTGGACCTCGATCCGCAGGGCAACGCCTCCACGGCGCTCGGCATCGACCACCACGCCGAGGTGCCGTCGATCTACGACGTGCTGGTGGAGGGCAAGCCGCTGGCCGACGTGGTGCAGCCGGTGGTGGACGTCGAGGGGCTCTTCTGCGTCCCCGCCACCATCGACCTGGCCGGCGCGGAGATCGAACTGGTCTCACTGGTCGCCCGGGAGAGCCGGCTGCAGCGCGCCATCGCCGCCTACGAGCAGCCGCTGGACTACATCCTGATCGACTGCCCGCCCTCGCTCGGCCTGCTGACGGTCAACGCGCTGGTGGCCGGCCAGGAGGTGCTGATCCCGATCCAGTGCGAGTACTACGCGCTGGAGGGCCTCGGCCAGCTGCTGCGCAACGTCGAGCTGGTCCGCGCGCACCTCAACCCCACGCTGCACGTCTCCACCATCCTGCTCACCATGTACGACGCCCGGACCAGGTTGGCCGCCCAGGTGGCCGAGGAGGTCCGGACGCACTTCCAGCAGGAGGTGCTGCAGACCGCGATCCCGCGCTCGGTCCGGATCTCCGAGGCGCCCAGTTACGGTCAGACGGTGATCACCTACGACCCGGGTTCGACCGGCGCGCTCTCCTACCTGGAGGCCGCCCGCGAGCTGGCGATGCGGGCGCCGGGCATCGGTACCGGCGGCACGCTGGTCGGTCAGCAGCGGGCGGGTCAGCAGCAGGGCAGCGAGCCGGGGCAGCACGCCCCGATGGCACAGCACGGCACGACGGAGGGCAATCGGTGAGTGGTCGCAGGGGTCTGGGACGAGGGCTCGGAGCGCTGATCGGACCCGCCGCACCGGCGGCCGACGGCGCGGCGACGCAGGCCTCGGCGGCCACGGTGGTGTCCCCCGGGACGGTCTCGCCGGGCGCGGTGCCGCTGCTGCCGACCGGGCGGGGAACGCTGGCGGCCAAGGCGGCCGCCGAGAGCCTGCGGGAGCAGGCCGAGCGGGAGCAGGCGGCCGCCGCACCGGAGCTGGCACAGGTGCCCGGCGCCCGGTTCGCCGAGCTGCCGCTGGACTCGATCACGCCGAACCCGCGTCAGCCGCGCGAGGTCTTCGACGAGGACAAGCTGGCCGAGCTGGTCGCCTCCATCAAGGAGGTGGGCCTGCTCCAGCCGGTGGTGGTGCGCCAGGTCGCGCCCGAGCGCTTCGAGCTCATCATGGGCGAGCGGCGCTGGCGGGCCTCCCGGGAGGCGGGCCTGGAGCAGATCCCGGCGATCGTCCGGGCCACCGAGGACGACAAGCTGCTGCTGGACGCCCTGCTGGAGAACCTCCACCGGGCGGAGCTCAACGCGCTGGAGGAGGCGGCCGCCTACGACCAGCTGCTGCGGGACTTCTCCTGCACGCACGACGAGCTGGCGGACCGGATCGGCCGCTCGCGCTCGCACGTCTCCAACACCCTGCGGCTGCTGAAGCTCTCGCCGGGTGTGCAGCGGCGGGTGGCGGCCGGGACGCTGACCGCCGGGCACGCCCGGGCGGTGCTCGGGGTGCCGGACGCCGAGGGCCAGGAGGAGCTGGCCAAGCGGATCATCGCGGAGGGGCTCTCGGTGCGGACCACCGAGGAGCTCGTCATGCTGATGAGCGGCCAGGAGCCGAAGCCCAAGCGCTCGGTCGGACCGCAGGCGGGCAAGCTGCTCTCGCCGGCCTTCAACGACCTGGCGAGCCGGCTCTCGGACCGCTTCGACACCCGGGTCAAGGTGGAGGTCTCGCAGCGCGGCGGCAAGCTGGGCAAGGGCAAGGTCGTCCTGGAGTTCGGCTCGGTGGAGGACCTCAACCGGATCCTGGACAGCCTGGCGCCGGGTGAGGACGGGCTGCGGCTGTCGCAGGGCTGAGCCGGGGCCGACCACGGATCTCGACGGGTGCATGTTCCACGTGAGCGGCTGTTTCACGTGAAACATGCACCCATCGGCGTTCAGGGGGAATGCTCGACTGTGGAGTGGACGAGGAGGTGCGGGGCATGGGACGCCGGATCGTTCCGCTGACGCTGGACAACCTCAAGGACCTGCCGACGACCTGCCGCTCCTGCGTGTTCTGGGAGCTGGATCCGGTCACCGGCCGGGCGGCCGTCGAATCCGGGAAGTCGGAGGCGGAGAAGGAGGGCTGGATCTCCGCGGTGCTGCTGGAGTGGGGTTCCTGCGGCCGGGTCGTCTACGTGGACGACGACCCCGCCGGTTTCGTGCTCTACGCCCCGCCGGCGTACGTGCCGCGGTCGCAGTCCTTCCCGACCAGTCCCGTCTCGCCGGACGCCGTTCAGCTGATGATCAGCCGCGTGCTCCCGGGCTACCAGCGGCAGGGGCTCGGCCGGGTGCTGGTGCAGACGGTGGCCAAGGACCTGATGGGGCGCGGGGTCCGGGCGATCGAGGCCTTCGGCGCGGTCGGCCGGCAGTCGCCGAGCTGTGTCCTGCCGGCGGATCATCTGCTGGCGGTCGGCTTCAAGACGGTCCGGCCGCACCACCGCTACCCGCGGCTGCGGCTGGAGGCACGCACCACGCTGTCCTGGCGCGGTGATGTCGAGGGCGCGCTGGAGCGGCTGCTGGGCGGAGGCCGGAAGGAGCCCGCGCTGCGACCGTTCTGAGCCGCGCTGTCCGGGGAACCGGGAAGCCGGGAACGACGATGGCGGCGCCCCCGGGGTGGGGGCGCCGCCATCGCGGTGTGTCGGCCGAACCGGGCCCGGGGGCCCTGGGCCGACGGCCTAGAGGAAGTCGGCCAGCTCGCGCAGCAGCGCGGCCTTCGGACGGGCACCGGTGATGGACTTCACCGGCTCGCCGCCCTTGTAGACGATCAGCGTCGGGATCGAGATGACGTTGTACTGGGCAGCCGTCTGCTGGTTGGCATCGACGTCGAGCTTGGCGATGGTCAGCTTGTCGGAGTGCTCAGCCGCGATCTCGTCCAGGATCGGGGCGACCTGGCGGCACGGGCCGCACCAGGTGGCCCAGAAGTCGACCAGGACGGGCTTGTCGCTGTCCAGGACGTCGGCCTTGAACGTCGCATCGGTGACGGTAGTGGTGGCGCCGGCCACGGGAACTCCTCGGGGTGGTGCGGAGGGGGTGCTGCCAGGAGAACAACGGGCGGGCCCGTTCTGTTTCTGCCCGGCGGGGGTGGGGGTGTTTCACGTGGAACACCCCCACCCGGGGTGGGTCGGTGGGGGGTGCTCAGACCGCCACGGTGGCGGCCGCGGCCTCCAGGTCGGCGAGCGAGGCCAGGTAGCGCTCGGCGTCCAGCGCGGCGGAGCAGCCGGTGCCGGAGGCGGTGATGGCCTGGCGGTAGGTGTGGTCGACGACGTCGCCGGCACCGAAGACGCCCGGGATGTTGGTCCGGGTCGAGGGGGCCTCGACCTTCAGGTAGCCCTCGGCGTCCAGCTCCAGCTGACCCTTGAAGAGGTCGGTGCGCGGGTCGTGGCCGATGGCGATGAACAGACCGGTGACGGCCAGCTCGCGGGTCTCGCCGGTGGTGGTGTCCCGCAGGGTGACGCCGCTCAGCTTCGGGTCGCCGTGGATCGCCTCGACCGCGCTGTCCCACTCGAAGCGGATCTTCTCGTCGGCGAAGGCGCGCTCCTGCATCGCCTTGGAGGCGCGCAGGGTGTCCCGGCGGTGGATGATCGTGACGCTGCGGGCGAAGCGGGAGAGGAAGGTGGCCTCCTCCAGGGCGGTGTCACCGCCGCCGACCACGGCGATGTCCTGGTCGCGGAAGAAGAAGCCGTCGCAGGTGGCGCACCACGAGACGCCGCGACCGGAGAGCTTGTCCTCGTTCGGCAGGTCGAGCTTGCGGTGCTGCGAGCCGGTGGTGACGATCACGGCGCGGGCCCGGTGGACGTTGCCCTCGGAGTCCGTCACGGTCTTGATGTCACCCGTGAGGTCGACGGCCACGATGTCGTCCGGGATCAGCTCGGCGCCGAAGCGCTCGGCCTGGGCGCGCATGTTGTCCATCAGCTCGGGGCCCATGATGCCGTCCCGGAAGCCGGGGAAGTTCTCGACCTCGGTGGTGTTCATCAGCGCGCCACCGGCGGTGACGGCGCCCTCGAAGACGAGGGGCTTGAGGGCGGCACGGGCGGTGTAGAGCGCAGCCGTGTAGCCGGCCGGGCCGGAACCGATGATGATCACGTTACGGACGTCGCTCACTGCATCTCCTGGTTCGCATCGCGACCCGCGCTAGGGCGGGGAGGGCGGTCCTGCTCCGCCGCCCGGGACAACGACTGACCAGTCTCTCGCATTCCCAGGCCGATCGGCACCAGGCGCCCGCAGTGTGGGAGTGCCGGGCCGCACCCGGCGTGGATCGCACGGGAACGGTGCGGGCGCGGCGGGCGGCCGGGGCCGGTCTCCCGGCGCGCCTTTTCGGCTGTCCTGCCGCGGGGCGCCGGTCGGCGCGCCGGTCAGGGGGCCGGGACGGCGCGGTGCAGCAGCACCGGGCCGCAGTCCGGCGCGCGGAGGTAGACGTCGACCCGGTCGGCCCTGCCCGCCACCCCGTACACCAGCAGCTCGGCCGGGTCACCGGCGTAGCTGCCGCGCTCGGAGGCCAGCAGCGGTCCGTCGGCGGGGGCCGGGCAGGCCGGGGCGCTGCCGCCCTGGCCGAGGCCCGGTCCGCCGTCGGTGGGTGCCGGCGCGGACGAGGCGGAGGGCTTGCGGGTCGCGCCCGGGCCCAGCCCCGGTCCGCCGTCGGCCGGTGGCGCGGCGGACCCGGACGTCTCGGCCCGGCCGTCGGGGGTCGCGCCGCTACGGGCGAGCAGCTGCTGCACCTGGGCCGCGAGCCGGTCGTCCTGGTACGCGGTGCCGCCGGTCGAGAGCTGCGCCTTGGGGCCGGCCGAGGGAGCCGTCGCGGCGGCCCGGGCGGAGGCGGTGTCCGCCGTCTGCCGCTCGGCCGGCCGCAGCAGCAGCGAGCTGCCGAGGCCGACCGCGAGCAGCGCGGCCGCGGCGCCGAGCAGGATCGCGGCCCGTCGGCGGCGCGGGCGGTGGCGGCCCGGACCGGTGGCGGAGTTCGCCGTGGCCGGCCGTCGGGGTGGCCCGAGGGGGGCTGTGGCAGGGCGCGGGGCGGCGGCCGGGTCCATGGACCGGGAGGGGGCCCCGGTGCCCGTGTGGGGGCCTTCGGGAGCCGTGGCGGGGGGCGTACCGGGGTCGGCCGCGTCGGCGTCGGCCGCCGCGGCCGCGAGGGCCGCGTCCAGCCGCGCCGCGATGTCGGCGGGCATCACCGGGGCCGGTGCCCCGGCCAGCAGGGTGGCGAGCTCGGCGAGCGCCTCGGCGGTCTCGCGGCAGTCGGCGCAGCCGGCCAGGTGCGCCCGCAGCGCCTCGGCGGCCGCGGGCTCGACCAGTTCCTCGGCGAGGTCGGCGAGCTCGTCGACGGAGGGGTGCGCTCCGACGGGGTCGGGGGAGGAGAGGGGGGCCGTCATCGCGTGCTCACGTCTCCTTCCAGAATGGGCCGACCGGTGTCGGGGCCTGTTCCTCTGACGGTCCTGGCCCCGGGCGGGTTCCCCGGGGGCGCGGCGCGGCCGCCCGGGGCGGTTCCCGACGGTCCGGCGCCGTCCGGGGAGGCTGCTCCCGAGGGCCCCGTTTCACGTGAAACATCGGCTGCACGTGAAACACCGGCTGCACGGGAAACCTCGGCGCCGCCGCCCTCGCGCAGGTGCCGCACCAGGGGCAGCAGACGGGCCCGGCCGCGGGCGCAGCGGCTCTTCACCGTGCCGACCGGCACGCCCAGCAGCTCGGCCGCCTCGGCGACCGGGTAGCCCTGCATGTCGACCAGGACCAGCGCGGCCCGCTGCTCGGGCGCCAGCTCGCCGAGCGCCGCCGCCACCTCCCGGTGCAGCTCGGCGCGGACCACCGGGGAGTCGGCCGGTTCGGCAGAGCCGACCATGGCGTCGAGGCGTTGCGGGTCGTCGTCGAGCGGCTTGGTGCGCCGCGCGGCGGTGCGCCGGGCGCGGTCCAGGCAGGCGTTGACGACGATCCGGTGCAGCCAGGTGGTGACGGCCGAGCGGCCCTGGAAGGTGTGGGCGGCGCGGAAGGCGGAGACCAGCGCGTCCTGGAGGGCGTCGGCGGCCTCCTCGCGGTCGCCCAGGGTGCGCAGGGCGACCGCCCAGAGCCGGTCGCGGTGGCGGTCGACCAGCAGGCCGAAGGCGGCCCGGTCGCCGGCGACGTGCCGGGCGAGCAGCGCCGCGTCGTCGTCCGTCCGGTCGGCCCCGTCCGCCACTGCCACCCCTCGCCCGTTCCGTGTCCTGCCGCCCCGCCCCCGTCGGGCGGGGCGCGGCGTCCTGCCGTGCCCGTCCGGTCGGGCTCCGGTCAGCCGGAGACCTTGACCTCGGAGACGTAGGCCTTGTACTTGCCGTCCGTATCCTTCGGCAGGCTGGTCATCCAGAGCAAGAGGTAGCGGGTGGTGACCGGTTTCTCCAGGGCGTAGTCGAGCGTGGTGCCGCTCTGCTTGCCGACCGCCGTGAAGTCGCCCGGCTGTGCCTTGGCCGGGTCGCCGGCCGCCTGCGGGCCGGGGATCCGCAACTCCGCCGTGGTGCTGCCGACGAACTGCGCGCTGACCGAGCTGACGGCCTGCGGGGAACCGAGGTCGAGCAGCAGGCCGATGCCGTCCCGGAGGGCGGGCTTGGGGCCCAGCTGGTCGTTGTACCAGGAGCTGACCCAGGACGTGCCGGGGTCGCCGTCGAAGGCCTTGGCCGGGGAGTACTTGTTCTCGCCCGACGGGCTGAACGCCTGGGCGTCCTTGATCTGGATCGGCACCGGCGGGTGCGGGGCGGTGTGCGCGGTCGGCGACGTCCCGGAGGGCGAGGGGTCGGTGGCGGCCACGGAGGTCCCGGGGTTGCGCAGGTGGTCCACCAGCTGCCAGGAGGCAACGCCGATCGCGCCGAGGGCCACCGTCCAGGCCGTCACCTTGAGCGCCCGGCGCAGCCGGCGGCGGGTGCGCCGGACCGGGGTCTGACGGGCCGGGGCGGGCGCCGGTCCGGCGCCGGGGGCGGCCACCACCCGGGTCGGGTTGGGCGCGGTGGGCAGTGCGTGGGTGGTGTGCCGGGGCGGCGGGGTGAAGGCGGGCAGCTCCGGCTCGGGCGGGCGGATCCGCGGCATCAGCGCGATCGCCCTGGCCAGCTCCTCCGGGGTGGAGATCGGCTCCGCGTGGTGCGGCGGCTGGTCGAACAGGGCGCGCGCGGCCAGCTCGGACAGGCCCTTGTGGACGCCGGCCCGGACCTGGTCCGGCGGGACGTCGCGGAGGTCCTTCGGCAGGCCCTGGAGGTCGTAGCGGTCCTCCGGGAACGGCCAGCGGTGGGTGAGCGCGGCGAACAGCAGGGCGCCGATGGCACGGGTGTCGGTGCGCTCGGCGTCCTCGTCGGCGCCCTCGGCGGGCAGACCGCGCAGGGCGGCGTCGACGGCGATGCCGTTGATCCGGTACTGGCCGCTGTCGGTGCGCAGCACGCAGCGCGGGGTGAGCCGCAGATGCGCCTGGCCGCGCCGGTGGGCGGCGGCCACCGCGTCGGTGACCTGGCGGACCATCTGGTAGGCCTCGTGCGGCTCCATCGGGCCGGTGACGAGCAGCTTGGCGAGGTCGGAGGCGTGCGGCAGCCACTCCCGCACGACGTAGACCAGCTCGCCCTCCTGGACGGCGTCCAGGACCTGGACGAAGCGCGGGTCGCCGAGCAGCGCGGCCGACTTGGCGGCCGCCAGCACCGCCCGGGCGCGCTGGTGACCGGAGGCCATCAGGTGGACGCCGACGGCCCGGCGCAGCTTCTCGTCGACCGCTCGCCAGCTGCTGAAGGTCTCGGTGTGGGAGATGCACTCCTCCAGCCGGTACCGGTGGCCGACCTTGTCGCCGCTGTGCCGCAGCGGGGCGGGCAGAGTCCGCGGGAGGGTGGCGGTGTCACGGGGGTCGTGGGTCGGCTGCGGGTCCTGCGGGGGGCGCCCGGAGGGCCGGCCGGCGGGCGCCGCGGCCGGCTTGGGCCCGGCCTCGCGGGCGGCGAGCTCGGCCCGGATCTCGTCGGCGGAGAGCGGCGCGGTGATCTCCGAGGTCTCCTCGCCGGCGGGGCGCGCGGGCTTCGCCCGGTCCTCGTCGGCGTCCTCGGCGTCCTCGCCGGACGTGGTGGACGGGGCCGTCTCGGCGAGCTCGTCGATCGCCGCGGCCAGTGCGGCTTCGTCCGCCGCCCCGTCAGCTGCTGACGTGTCGACGACCGCCTTGGTGCCATCAGCCACCGTGGTCCTGCCTCCCCTTGTGTCGCCCCGGCCTGAGAGAGTCGCTGGAGCGCTCGGGCCGAGGCCCTGTGCTCCAGGACAATTGTGCCCACTCTTCTCCACCGAGTACGACCGCTGAAAGGTACCCGCGGTTGCGTGCCGGTGGAGAGATGTGGTGCAGATCCGACACTGGGCCGCCGGCTCGGTCCCGGGCGATCCCGGACACCGACGGCGGCCCAGCACCCGCCCGTGGGGGGCGGAGAGTCCGGTCCGTCCGGTTGGCGCCCGGTCAGGGCGCCGTCCGGACGGACCGGTTGGTACGAAGGGTCAGCGACCCAGTCGGCCGCGCACCATGCCCAGCATGGCGTTCAGCTCCTCGATCCGCAGCTTCTTCGCGATCAGCACGAAGACGGCCAGCTGGACGCCGCCGGCCAGGACGATGGTCAGCACACTGCCGGTCCAGCCGTCGATGACCTGCTGGACCGCCAGGCTGACGCCCAGCCCGACCAGGGTGGCCGGCACACAGGCGGTGATCAGCCGGGTGTAGGTCTTGCCGATCCGCTTGGTGTCCAGGCCGCCGATCTTCTTCTTCAGCTTGGGCACCGCCACCGTCACTCCGACGGCGTACGCGAGACCGTACCCGAACGCCATGCCCGTCACGACCCACTCGGACGGCAGGACGATCCAGCAGAGCAGGGAGAACACGGCCTGGCAGGCCGCCACCCAGACGGTGTTGGAGAACGGCGTCCGGGTGTCCTCGTACGCGTAGAAGCCGCGCAGCATCACGTACTGCGCCGAGTACGGGATCAGGCCCAGAGCGAAGGCTGAGAGCATCAGACCGACGTTGGTGGCGTTGTCCAGGGCCACCTCGTTGCCGCCCACGGCGTAGATCGCGCGGCCGATCGCCGGGCCGAGCGAGAGGAACAGGAACGCGGCCGGGACGACCGCCACCGCGGTGCTGCGCAGCCCGTGCGAGAGGTCGTCGCGCACCGCGCCGGCGTCCTCGTCGGCAGCGGCCCGGGAGAGCCGGGGGAGCACTGCGCTCATGATCGAGACGACGATGACGGCCTGCGGCAGCTGCCAGATCAGCAGGGCGTTGGAGAAGGCGACGAGACCCACACCGCCGTGGCCGCCCTTCGCGGCGGAGTCCCCGGCCGAGGTGGCGAGCTGGGTGATGACCAGGTAGCCGGCCTGGTTGGCCAGCACGAAGAAGAAGGTCCACTTGGCCAGCCGGGCGGCCTTGCCCAGGCCGTGGCCGCGCCAGTCGAAGCGCGGCCGGTAGTGGAAGCCGGCCGCCCGCAGGTACGGGACCATCGACAGCGCCTGGACGGCGAGGCCGACCAGGGTGCCGATCCCGAGCAGCCGGACGCCCTCGGGGGAGATCGTCTCCGGGCTGACCTGGGTGGTGCCGGCGCCGCCGTAGACCCAGAGGTAGGCGGAGAAGGTGAAGATCACCACGATGTTGTTCAGGACCGGGGTCCACATCATCGCGCCGAAGCGGCCGCGGGCGTTGAGGATCTGCCCCATCACCACGTGGACGCCCATGAAGAAGATGGTCGGCAGGCAGTAGCGGGCCAGGGCCACCGTGGTGTCGGCGCTGGCGGCGTTGCCCATGAGCGGGTGCGCGATCAGCTGCACCAGCAGCGGAGCGCCCAGCACGGCCACGAAGGTCACCCCGGCCAGGCCCACCATCACCAGGGTGAGCAGCCGGTTCGCGTAGGCCGTGCCGCCGTCCGCGTCGTTCTTCATGCTGCGGACCAGCTGCGGCACGAAGACGGCGTTCAGGGCGCCGCCGCCGATCAGGATGTAGAGCAGGGTGGGCAGGGTGTTCGCCGCGTTGTAGGAGTCACCCATCACGCCCAGGCCGATCGCGGCGGCGATCACCATGGTGCGCAGGAAGCCGGTGCCGCGGGAGACGAGCGTGCCGGCCGCCATGATGGCGCTGGAGTTCAGCAGGCTCGACACCTTGCCGCCGCCGGTGGCGGGGGCCGGTGCGGCGGGCGCCTCGGCGGCCAGCTCCTCCAGCGGCTCCACCGCGGGCGGCAGCTGGACCGCCGCCACCTGCATGGTGGCCTCCTCCTCGGAGAGCGGCGGGTCGAACTCGATCGGCGGCACGAACGGGCGCTGCCCCTCCGGACCGTTGCGGTAGCCCTGCGGACCGGGGTGGCCCGGGTTCCCGTGGTACGCGCCGGCCGGGGGGAACGGCGCGGAGGACGGGAACGGCGCCGGTCCGACCGGCGGCTGGGCCGTCATCGGGGGAGCCGGCGGCTGCTGGGCCGGCGGGCGGGCCGCGGCCTCGGCGGACCGGCCGCCGAACAGGCCGTCCACCCCCACGTACTCGGTGCTCTCGGAGTCCCAGGCCGAATGCGCCGGGCCAGGCTGCCACTGCTGCTGGTGCGGCTGCTCCTGGCCGCCCCACTGGCCGCCGACCGGGGCCGGCTGCTCCCAGTGGGGCGCGCTCTGCTGCCAGGCCGCCACCGGCTGCTCGGCCGCGCCCTGCTGCACCGGGGTGTCCCAGCCGGGCTGCACCGGCGGGACGGGCGGGGCGAACGTCGCCGGGGGGACCGGCGTCGGGTAGCCGCCGTTCTGCGGCGGCAGCTGCGGCGGCACGTCGTACGCGGCGACCGGCGGCTGCGGCTCGGCCGGCCGGGCGGCCCGCAGACCGTACGGGTCCTGGCCGTCCTGGGGACCCTGGTACGCGTCGGCCGCGTACGGGTCCTGGGCGTAGGTGTCGGCCACGTACCAGTCGCCGGACGGCGACTCGGCACCCGGCCGGCCCTCACCGCGGCCCGGCGGCCGCTCCTCGCTGCGCCCGGTCATGTCACCTCTTCGATGTCGTGGGGGAGGCCGCCCCGGAGAAAACGGGCGGGTATCGGCGGTGTCAAGGACCAACCTTCTCATCACTGGTGGTCCGATCCCGGCCATCTGCGGTGCTGCCGCGCGGTGTCTGCGCGGCTCCTCCACGCTCCGGCCCCTGCGGGCCGTCCCCGTCCGCCGCCGCAGGCTCCGCCCGGTCCGCCGCCTCCTCGGGCCGGGCCGGCCGGTCGGCTGCCCCGCCGGCGGCCGCCGGGGCGTCGTCGAGCGGGTGGTCGCCCAGCGGCGCGTCACCGTACGGCTCGTCGCCGTCGTCCTCCGCACGGCGCTTGCGCTGGCGGAAGAACCGCAGGGCCGCCAGCAGGAGCAGCACCAGCCCGCCGCCGAAGACGTACAGCACCCCGTTGGTCACCGAGGTGACCTCCACGGTGAAGACCTGCTCCTTGCCGTACTTCTGCGGGTTCGGCCCGGTGGTCCAGAGCTGGGCGGTCACGGACACCGGCCCGTTGTTCTGGGCCTCGGCCGGGAACCGCAGGGTGACGCTCTGCGAAGCGGGCAGCACCAGCTCCTCGGCGGGCCGGATCTTGAGCCGGTTGGCCTGGCTCGGGAGCAGCACCAGCTTGAGGTTGGTGACCGGCTGGGTGAGGTCGTTGCGCACGCTCACCTGGAGCACCCCGGTGTCACCGGCGAAGGTGATGACGTTCTTCTTCGGGACGTACACCGCCCTGGTCAGCTCGCTGAGGTAGCCCGCCACGCCGGCCCGGTAGACGGAGCCCTCCGGCGCCTGTGCCCGCCACTGGGTCGACATCGAGCGGACCATCGCGGCGCTGAACGGGCCGCGCACCCGCTGGGGCAGGGTGAGCACGCGCATCAGGGTGTCCAGATCGCTCTGGATCCTGATGGTGTCGGTCAGCGCCGAGGACGGCAGCTCCGAGGCCCGGGCCTGCGACGGGTAGTCGGTGGCCGCCGGGACGGCGGTGTTGGCCTTCGGATCGGCCGCGGCCTGGGCGAGCGTGTCCAGCTTGACCGGGTCCACCCACCTGCCGGCCTGCGCCGCCAGCACCGCGGTGGCGAGCGCCTTGGCGGTGCCGGCGGTCAGGTCGCGCGGCGGCATCACCAGCAGACCGCGCGGGTTCTGCGGCTCCTGCCGGGAGATCACGAAGGTCTCGGCGAGGAAGCGCTGGACCGCCAGGGTCTGCTCCTGCGGCGTGTTCAGGTCCCGGTCGAACAGCGCGGAGACGGTCTCGTCGGCCACCACCGCGTTCTGTCCGTTGCCGATCGGGCGCACGGCGGTCGGGGTGTACTTCAACGCGTCCGGCTCCGGCAGGCTCGCGCCGTTCACCAGCACCAGGGAGCTGCCGGTGCGCTGGGCCATCGCCGCGATCTGCTGGTCCAGGTAGCCCTGGTAGGGCCAGGCCACGTCCGAGCGGGTGTCCACCGACAGCCGGCCCTCGACGGTCAGCCGGCCCGCCGTGGCGGCCTTGCCGAGCGCGTCGTCCACCCCCGGGAGCTCGGCGGCGTTGTGCGCGATCGAGGCGAGGTCGGGATCGGCGTACGGCAGCGACACCACCTGGCTGCCCGCCTTCGTCACGGCGGCCCGAAGCTTCTCCAGCCAGGCCGTGGCGGCCGCCGAGCCGCTGCCCGCGACGGTGTTGTCCTCCTTCGCCGCCTTCTTCTCCGTGTCGGGCTTCTGCACCCGGTACTGCTTGGTCATCGCGAACGCGGTGTCCAGCAGGTCCGGGTCGACCACCCAGGTCAGGTTCGGCAGTGTGGCGCCGGTCTCCACCAGCTCGTAGAGCCGGCCGCCCGGCGCGAACTCCGCCGCCAGGCTGTCGTCGCGCAGCACCGGGATGCTCTGGTCGTTGTCGGACATCGTCTGCGCGGCCAGCACCGGGGCGTGGACCAGCGGCCAGACGGTGGTGAGCTTGGAGGGCTGCGCCTCGGCCGTGGACGGGGTGTAGGGCAGGAAGGTGCGGGCGATGCCCAGCGGGCGGTCGTGCTGGTTGTCGCCGGTCGAGCCCCAGACGTCCACGGCGAGCTCGTAGACGCCCTCACCGCCGGACAGCTGGAGGTCGGCCACCGCGACGCTCAGCGTGAACGGCTGGCTCTGGCCCGGGCCCAGCTCGTTCAGCGCGTACTGGGGGCTGTCCAGGTCGACGCCGTCCGCGCCGACCGGGTTGGTCCGCCCGGCGGTCACGGTCAGATCGCTGCGGGTGGTCAGCGGCCGGCCCTGCCAGGGCTTGCGCACCGCGGCGTGGGCCGACTTCAGCACCGATTGACCGGCGTTGGTGACCTGCCCGGTGATCGTCACGGTGCCGTTCTGGACGGCCACCGGCTTGTTCACGCCGTCGATGGTCATCACCACCGGGTACTCGGCGGAGACCGCCGTCCCGGCCGCCGGACGGCCGCCCCCGGCGGGCGACGCCCCGGTCGCTCCGGCCGGCACGGCCGGGAGTAGCGCCAGCGCGGCGCCGAGGACGGCCGCCAGCCGCCGGACGGCACGCGCCGGGCGGCGCCCCGGGCCCCGCCCGTCGGCACCGCCTCCGGTGCGTTCGCAGGCCCGCCCAGGGTGTCCGTCCGCCTCCAGGCCCGAGTGCCGTGCCGGCTCGCCCACGCGCTTCGCCCTCGCCGTTCTCGATTGCTCGCTGCTTGATGCTGTACTGCTGCGGATGTCCCGCCGGCCGGAGAGGACCGGCCGTGGATCGGTGGATCGGTGGATCGGTGGTGAGGAACGCGTCCGCCCGACGGTCCGGTCGGCCGTGCCGGCGCGCGGCACCGCGGCTCCTCGCCGGTGCCCGAGACTCGCTCCACCCGGCATGGTAACGATGCGGCGGGTGGTGCAGTGTTGCGGGCCTTGGGGTGAGCACCGGAAAACGCGCGGGCAGCGGGGCCGCCGGGCCACGTACCCTTGTGAGCCGTGTCCACTGCCAATGAGCCCACCGCCCACGAGTCCGGCGCCCATCATTCCAGCATCGCCACCCAGGCCGTCCCAGGGCTGAGCGAGGCGCAGACCCGGGGGCTGCAGGAACTGCTCCGGGTGTCCCCGGTCGCCGACGAGATCGCCCGCCGCTTCCAGGCCGCCGGGCACCGGCTCGCGCTGGTCGGCGGCTCGGTCCGGGACGCGCTGCTCGGCCGCCTCGGCAACGACCTGGACTTCACCACCGACGCCCGTCCGCACGAGGTCCTGAAGCTGGTGAAGGGCTGGGCGGACGCCGTCTGGGACGTCGGCATCGCCTTCGGCACCGTCGGCGCCCGCAAGGACACCCCGCAGGGCTCCTTCCTGATCGAGATCACCACGTACCGCTCCGAGGCGTACGACCGCACCTCGCGCAAGCCCGAGGTCACCTACGGCGACACCATCGAGCAGGACCTCGTCCGCCGTGACTTCACCGTCAACGCGATGGCCGTCGACCTGCCCGACCGCGGCTTCGTCGACCCGCACCGCGGTCTGGACGACCTGGAGGCCCGGGTGCTGCGTACCCCCGCCACCCCGGAGGAGTCCTTCTCCGACGACCCGCTGCGGATGATGCGGGCCGCCCGCTTCGCCGCCCAGCTGGACTTCGAGCCGGCCCCCGAGGTGGTCGCCGCGATGACCGCGATGGCCGAGCGGATCACCATCGTCTCCGCCGAGCGGGTCCAGGCCGAGCTCAACAAGCTGCTGGTCGCCGCCCACCCGGTGAAGGGCCTGCGGCTGCTCGTCGACACCGGCCTGGCCGACCACGTGCTGCCCGAGCTGCCGGCGCTGAAGCTGGAGCGGGACGAGCACCACCGGCACAAGGACGTCTACGAGCACTCGCTGACCGTCCTGGAGCAGGCCATCGACCTGGAGCAGGACGGCCCCGACCTCACGCTGCGCCTCGCCGCGCTGCTGCACGACATCGGCAAGCCGCGGACCCGGCGCTTCGAGTCCGACGGCCGGGTCTCCTTCCACCACCACGAGGTGGTCGGCGCCAAGATGACCCGCAAGCGGATGCGTGAGCTCAAGTACTCCAAGGAGCTCACCGAGGACGTCTCGCGCCTGGTCGAGCTGCACCTGCGCTTCCACGGCTACGGCGGCGGCGAGTGGACCGACTCGGCGGTGCGCCGCTACGTCACCGACGCAGGGCCGCTGCTGGAGCGCCTGCACAAGCTGACCCGCTCCGACTGCACCACCCGCAACCGGAAGAAGGCGGCGGCGCTCTCCCGGACGTACGACGGGCTGGAGGAGCGGATCACCGAACTGAAGGCCCAGGAGGAGCTGGACGCCGTCCGCCCCGCGCTGGACGGCAACCAGATCATGGAGCTGCTCGACCTCAAGCCGGGTCCGCAGGTCGGCAAGGCGTACAAGCACATGCTCGAACTGCGTCTGGAGCACGGCCCGCTGGAGCACGAGGAGGCGGTCGCCGCCCTCCGTGCCTGGTGGGCGGCCCAGCAGGGCTGAGCAGGGCGCGGCACGCCGGAGGGGTGGCCCGGGGACTCCCCGGACCACCCCTCCCGCGTCCTGGCGGTGGGCCGTCAGCCGTTGATCCCCTGGAGGCAGAGGACGTAGCTCAGCGCCGCGGTGGACGCCTCGCGGGTGTAGCTGCTGTCCGAGTTCGGCACGTTGTCGCACGCCTTGTCGTCGCTGGAGGCGAGGATCTTGCGCAGCACCTTGTACTGGGCCCGCGAGTCGGAGCAGGCGAGCATCGTGATCCGCGGGTTGGGGTCGTGGGTGGCGCCCGTCCCGTTCTCGTTGCGCAGGCAGTCGCCGGCCTTGGCCCGGTCGATGTCGCTGGGCACCGAGGAGGCCCCGGCCGGGGAGGACGGCTTCGCCGCACCCGGCGTGGTGATCTCCGGGATCGGCGGCAGCGAGAAGGTCGGCATCGGGGGCATGGACACCGTGGCCGGCGGCGGCAGCACGATCGGGTGGTACGGCGTGGCGCTGCGGTGGTTCGCCCCGAGCAGCGCGCCGGTGGTGATCAGGATGACGAACGACGTGATCGAGAGGATCGGCAGCAGCAGCATCAGCATGTGCGGCCGCTTGGTCAGCGGGACGCCCGGGTCGAGCTGCGGGCCGTGGGTGCCGGGGGCGGGCGGCGGCAGGTCCTTGATCTTGTTGTGCGCGGCCAGGTTCCGCAGCAGGGTGATCGGCGTGATGATCGAGGACAGGTAGCCCCACCAGCCCTGGACCAGGGTGCGGGCGGACATGTCGCGGACCACCGCGGTGCCGCAGGTGCGGCAGAACGGCCCCGGCTGCTTCAGGAACCGCATGACGATGATGATGCCCTGGTGCCCGCGGACGGTGGTCTCCACCGCGGGGAAGCCGCCGCAGAACCGGCAGACCGGTCCGCCCTGGGGCGCCTGCTGCGCGTACCCGGCCTGCTGCTGCGGGTAGCCGTAGCCGGGCGGTGCGGGCTGTGCGGGCACTCCGTACCCGGGTGCGGCCGGCGGCGGCGCGGCGGGGTAGCCGTAGCCGGGCGGGGCCGCGGGCGGCGGCTGGGCGCCGTACGGATTGCCGGCCGCGTAGGGGTTGGCGTCGGCCGGCGGCGGGGCGCCGTACGGCATCTGGGGAGGTGGAACGGACAAAGGGGTCCCCCGTGGAAGGTGAGCGGTGAGGAGAAGGGGTCAGGACTTCTTGACCGGCGGCACACCGGTGGTCAGCGGACCGAGGCAGAGCACGTAGCGCTTCTTGTTCCAGCGCCGCCCGCTCTTGCCCGAGACGGTGCTGGTCGTTCCGACGGTCTGCCTGCAGCGGCTGGTGTCGGTGCTGTCGAACGTGGCCAGCACCTTGTAATTGGCCTTGCTGTCGGTGCACTTGACGATGTCGACACTGCGCGAGCCACTGGCCTTGACGCAGTCGCCCGCCTTGGCGCTGCTGACGCTCGGGCCGCTGACGAAGTAGCCGACGATCAGCGCGGCGCCGCCGACCACGGCGACGCCGGCCTTCAGCTTGGCCTTGGTCCCGGTCTTGCGCGCCGGCTCGGCGGGCGGTTGCCCGTACGGGGGCTGCTGCCCGTACGGCGGCTGCTGGCCGTACGGGGCCTGGCCGCCGGGCGGCGGACCGTAGGGGGGTTGCCCGTACCCGGGGGCGGCCGGGGCGGGCGGCGGCGCGGCCGGGTAGCCGTAGGCCGGCGGCTGTCCGTAGCCGGCGGGTGCCGGCTGGGGCGGACCGTACTGCGGAGGCGGAGCACCGTACGGCGGTCCGCCCTGGGGCGGAACGCCCGGCCCGGGGGCCTGCGGATAGCCGTACTGGGGCGGCGGTCCGTACGGACCGGGCGGTGTGCTCATCAGGTTCTCCCCCGAGACGGAGTGCTGTCGCTCCGACAGATCTGACGTACCTTAGCGACTCACCCGGACGGGGCAGGTTCCGAGGGTGCGCGGTCTCAGGACACCCGGTCGCCGGGGAGCGGTCCGGTCCGCCGGGCCGCCCGCAGGTAGAACACGGCGGCGAGCGCGTAGACCAGGGAGACTCCCACGACCACCCCGACCGAGCGGCCGGAGAGCGGCAGCACCAGCGCGGTCACCGCGGCGGCGGCCACGAAGGCGACGTTGAACAGCACGTCGTAGATGGCGAAGACGCGGCCGCGGTAGTCGTCCTCGACCGACTCCTGGACGACGGTGTCGGCGCAGATCTTGGTGCCCTGGGTGACCACGCCGAGCAGCAGCGCCGCGATCAGGCACGGCACCAGGGAGAAGCCCAGGCCGAGCGCGGGCACGAAGACCACCGGAGCCGCCAGGCAGAGCGTCATCCAGCCGCCCAGCCCGAGCCGGCGGGTGCACCACGGGCTGATCACCGCGGCGAGGAAGAAGCCGGCGGCGGAGAGGCCGACCGCCTGGCCCAGGGTGACCAGCCCGGCGGCGCTGTCACTCGGGTCGTTGAAGGTGTAGCGCGCGAGCATCACCAGGACGACGATCAGCACGCCGTAGCAGAACCGGGCCGCGGTGACGGCGGCGAGGGCGTGCACCGCGGGCCGGCAGTCCCGGACCAGATGGGTGACGGCCGCGCCCAGGTCGCGGGCGGCCAGCACCAGCGCCCGGCCCAGCGGCGGGCGGTCGGTGCGGTGCTCGGGCCCCAGCAGGTCCCGGTCCATCCGGCGGGCCGCCAGCGCGGCCGACAGGTAGAGCAGCGCGGCGACGGTGACCAGCGCCGCGTCGGCCCTCGGCCCGGGGGTCAGCACCTGGTGCAGCAGGAAGCCCAGGCCTCCGCCGGAGGCCGCGGCGACCGTGCCCAGGGTGGGGGAGAGCGCGTTGGCGGTCACCAGCTGGTCCTGCGGGACGACCCGGGGCAGCGCCGCGGACAGGCCCGCCAGGATGAACCGGTTGAGCGCGGTGACCAGCAGCGCGGAGGCGAAGAACAGCGCGGTCGGGGCCTCGGCCAGGAGTAGGCCGCCGGTGACCAGGCCGAGCCCGAACCGGGCCAGGTTGCCGTAGAACAGCACCTGACGGCGGCGCCAGCGGTCCAGCAGCACGCCGGCGAACGGGCCGATCACGGAGAACGGCAGCAGCATCACGGCCAGCACCGAGGCGATGTCGGCGGGGGAGGACTGCTTCTCCGGGGAGAACACCACGTAGGCGGCGAGCGAGACCTGGAAGACGCCGTCGGAGAGCTGGGAGAGCACCCGGGCGGTCAGCAGTCGGCGGAAATCTCGCCCGCGGAGCAGGCCGAGGAGCGTGGCGCGGTGCGCGGTCTGGTCGGTGCTGCCGTTGTCCGTGATCGCCACCCGCCCAGACTGCCATGGAACCGGTCCGTGTTTCACGTGAAACATTCGCCGGAAAACGGTGAACGGGCCCACGGCGGACCGTGGACCCGTTCAGCGCGTGTCCTGTGCTCAGCGCCCGGAACCCGGACGCCCGACGATCGGGATCGTCATCGAGCTCAGCGCTCGACCTCGCCCTTGATGAACTTCTCGACGTTCTCGCGGGCCTCGTCGTCGAAGTACTGGACCGGCGGGGACTTCATGAAGTACGAGGACGCGGAGAGGATCGGGCCGCCGATGCCGCGGTCCTTGGCGATCTTCGCGGCGCGCACGGCGTCGATGATGACACCGGCGGAGTTCGGGGAGTCCCAGACCTCGAGCTTGTACTCGAGGTTCAGCGGGACGTCGCCGAACGCGCGACCCTCAAGGCGGACGTAGGCCCACTTGCGGTCGTCGAGCCACGCCACGTAGTCGGACGGGCCGATGTGGACGTTGTTGGCGCCCAGCTCACGGTCCCGGATCTGCGAGGTGACGGCCTGCGTCTTCGAGATCTTCTTGGACTCCAGGCGCTCACGCTCGAGCATGTTCTTGAAGTCCATGTTGCCGCCGACGTTCAGCTGCATGGTGCGCTCGAGCACGACACCGCGGTCCTCGAACAGCTTGGCCATCACGCGGTGCGTGATGGTGGCGCCGACCTGGGACTTGATGTCGTCACCGACGATCGGCACGCCGGCCTCGGTGAACTTGTCCGCCCACTCCTTGGTGCCCGCGATGAACACCGGGAGGGCGTTCACGAAGGCGACCTTGGCGTCGATGGCGCACTGGGCGTAGAACTTCGCCGCGTGCTCCGAGCCGACGGGCAGGTAGCAGACGAGAACGTCGACCTGCTGGTCCTTGAGGACCTGGACGACGTCGACCGGGGCCTCGTCGGACTCCTCGATGGTCTCCCGGTAGTACTTACCGAGGCCGTCGAGGGTGTGGCCGCGCTGGACGGTGACACCGGTCGGCGGCACGTCGCAGATCTTGATGGTGTTGTTCTCGCTGCTGCCGATGGCGTCGGCCAGGTCGAAGCCGACCTTCTTGGCGTCGACGTCGAAGGCGGCGACGAACTCCACGTCACGGACGTGGTACTCACCGAACTGGACGTGCATCAGGCCGGGGACCTTGCCGGCCGGGTCGGCGTCCTTGTAGTACTCGACACCCTGCACCAGCGACGCGGCGCAGTTGCCCACGCCCACGATGGCTACGCGAACCGAACCCATTCCGGTTGCTCCCTGTGATCTCATGAGGGCCGCCGGTGCTCGGCGGCGCTCGTCCTGCGTTTTCGATGAATGCCTGACGGGCGCGAGGCGCCCACTCCTACCGCGCGGCACAGGGCGGACGCGGTGTCAGCGCTCCTGGTCGGAGCGCCCCGGGCGGTCGTACGGTGGCCCGGGCGGATCCGGGGATCCGGCCTCCTGGCCACGGCCGTCCGAAGTCTTGTCGGATCCTGCGGTACTCGGCCCGCCGGTGAGCGGTCCGGTCCGGCCACTGCGGTTGGCCCGCTCGGTCTCGATCAGCTCGTTGAGCCACCGGACCTCGCGCTCCACCGACTCCAGGCCGTGCCGCTGCAGCTCGACGGTGTAGTCGTCGAACCGCTCGCGGGCCCGGGCGAGCGAGTTGCGCATCCGTTCGAGGCGCTCCTCCAGCCGGCTGCGGCGACCCTCCAGGACGCGCATCCGCACGGCCCGGTCGGTCTGGCCGAAGAACGCGAAGTGGACGCCGAAGTGCTCGTCCTCCCACGCGTCGGGGCCGGAGTCGGCCAGCAGCTCCTCGAAGCGCTCCTTGCCCTCGGGGGAGAGCCGGTAGACGATCTTGGACCGCTTGCCGTTGAGCGCGGTGGCCGGGACGTACTCGTCGTCCGGGTTGTCCTCGACGAGGAAGCCCTGCGCCACCAGGCTCTTCAGACACGGATAGAGCGTTCCGTAGGAGAACGCGCGCAACGTTCCGAGCAGGACGTTGAGCCGCTTGCGCAGCTCGTACCCGTGCATCGGGGCGTCGTGGAGCAGGCCGAGAACGGCGAACTCCAGCACTCCTGAGCGCCTGCCCAATGCCGTCGTCCTCCTTCCTCCAGGCCGGGTCCTGGCCCGCCGTCTCCGGCGGTATGCCGTGCCGATGTATCGGCTCGATATATCGAGAACAGTAAACCTGGGTCCCCGGTCGAGCAAGGGGGGCACGCGTGAATGTGATCACAAGGCGACGCGCAGGTGTGCTTGGCAACGGGCATGTAATGATCTGCCGCCGTTTTGCGGGCATTGATACCTGATGCCCGATTAGGTGCGGTTCTCGGCTGCGTACGCTGTCGCGTGTGCACGAGGACCACCTCCGGGGTTAGGGCGGTTGCGGGCATCGGACGTGAACCCTGCCTTCAGGCTCGACCGCCTGGCGAGGAGTAGCTGGAACATGAGCGAACGACGGCGGAGGTCTGCCGACGGTGGCGGGCAGCCCCCGGGTGACAACGGCCGCCCGGGCGGCGCGGGACAGGACGGGCCCGGCCCGGACGGTCCCGGCCGCAGGCGTCCGGCGGGTGTCCGGGAGACCGCGCAGCAGCCCCGGATGACCCGGGCCGAGATGCGCAAGGCGGCCCAGAGGGGCGGCAAGCGCACCGGCGGCGCGGCGGCGGCCGGTGCGGATGACCGCGGTGGCAAGCCCGGCAAGCCCGGCAAGAAGCGGTTCATCGACTACCCGCGCTTCGGCAAGCAGGGCGTCCGCCGCTGGCTGCCGTCGTGGAAGCAGTGGCTCACCGGCTTCCTGGTCTTCTTCGCGACCTGCGTGGGCGGGGTCTGGTACGCCTACGCGTCCACCACCGTCCCGCAGATCCACGACCTGGTGAACGACCAGAACAACATCTACTACTGGGCCGACGGCTCGGAGATGGCCCGCAAGGGCGAGACCAACCGGCAGATCGTCGAGCTCGCCGACATCAGCCCCAACGTGCAGAACGCCGTCATCGCCGCGGAGAACGCCACCTTCCGCACCGACAGCGGCATCGACCCCGTGGGCATGATGCGCGCCGTGTACAACATGGCGACCGGCGGCGAGACCCAGGGCGCCTCGACGATCACCCAGCAGTACGTCAAGAACGCCTACCTGAGCCAGGACCAGACGCTCAGCCGCAAGGTGCGCGAGTTCTTCATCACCCTGAAGGTCAATCAGGAGACCGAGAAGAACGACATCCTGCGGGACTACCTGAACGTCAGTTGGTTCGGCCGCGGGGCCACCGGCATCCAGGCGGCCTCCCAGGCGTACTACGGCATCGACGCCAAGGACCTCGACATCTGCCAGAGCGCCATGCTGGCCGGTCTGCTCAAGGGCGCCGCACTGTACGACCCCACCATTGCGGCGAACAAGGACCGCGCCGTGGAGCGCTGGACCTGGATCCTGAACCGGATGGTCACCACCAAGAACGCCACGGCGGAGGAGCGGGCCAAGTGCACCGCGTTCCCCGAGCCGATCCCGCGCAAGCCGCCGACCAACATGAACGGCGAGATCAGCTACCTGGTCGACACCGCGAACAAGTTCATGATGTCCAAGGACCCGACGATCACCCAGCAGTCGATCGACAAGGGCGGCTACAAGATCTACACGACCTTCGAGAAGGACAAGGTCGACGCCCTCAAGAAGGCCGTGGACGACGTCAAGGGCGAGACGCTCAACGTCCAGAAGCGGCCCGAGAAGGACAACTTCGTCCAGTTCGGCGCGGCCAGCGTCCGCCCCGGCGACGGTGCGATCGTCGCCATATACGGCGGCGACGGCGTGGAGAACCAGCACTTCGACAACAACGCGGACGCCAAGGGCGTCCAGGTCGGCTCGACCTTCAAGCCCTTCGTGCTGGCCGCCGCGATGCAGGTCGGGGTGCAGACCGCGAAGGACGACAAGGGCCAGCCGAAGCGGATCAACGCCGACAGCCGCTACCTCTCGGACGACCTGTCCGAGATCCGCAAGCCGGACGGCTCGCTGGTGATCGGTGACGACGGCAAGCCGTACCGGCAGAAGAACGAGGACGCCGGCAAGCGCGGCTACGTCTCGCTGCGGGCGGCCATGCAGAACTCCTTCAACGTCCCGTTCGTCCAGCTCAACCAGGACGTCGGCGGCCAGAACGTGGCCAACATCGCCGAGGCGATGGGCGTGCGCAAGGAGAGCTTCGCCGACCCCAAGACCCCGACCTTCGCGCTCGGCACCTCCACCGTGAGCCCGATCCGGATGGCCGACGCGTACGCGACCCTGGCGGCCAGCGGCAAGCAGGCCGACCCGTACTCGGTGACCAAGGTCGAGGTGAAGGGCACGGCGCGGCCGGGCTTCAGCAAGCCCGAGCTCAAGCAGGCGCTGGAGCCGGCCGTCGCGGACAACGTCACCGACGTGCTGGTGAACGTGGCGAAGAACGGTACCGGCTCCAAGAGCAACGCGCTGGGCCGCCCGGTGGCCGGCAAGACCGGTACCACCGACGAGAACAAGTCGGCCTGGTGGGTCGGCTACACCCCGCAGCTGGCCACCAGCGTCGCGATGTGGCGCGAGGACCCGACCAAGCACGAGCGCCTGTCGCTCAACGGCACCGGCGGCAAGGACTCGGTGCACGGTGGTGACACCCCGACCGACATCTTCACCCGGTACATGAAGGCCGCCTTGGCCAACGAGAAGAAGATGGACTTCCCGACGCCGCAGCCGGTCGGCACCCAGGTGGACTCCTCCGGGGCCCCGAGCACGGCCTCGCCCTCGTCCTCGCCGACGATGACCGAGACCACGGCGCCCACCGCGCCGGACCCGGGCGCGCAGCAGCCGACGCAGCCCACCAACACCCAGCCGGCCTGTGTGCCCGGCGTGGACTGCCCGGGCACGGTGCCGACCCAGGCGCCGACCAAGACCCAGCCGCCGACCGGCGGTGGCGGCAACGGCGGTGGCGGATCCTCGCCCACCTGCCTCATCCCGGGGCTCTGCAACACCCCGCAGCCGACGTCGTCGACCGCGTCGACCGGGCCCGCGCCCAGCAGCACCAAGCCGACCAAGCCGACCATGTCGCCCAGTCCGACGGGTGGTGCCCAGCAGGGCGCGGCGGCGCCCTGACGCCCGGCGCCGAGCGGCGCGAGACGTGCGAACGGCGGTGGCGGACCTCCTCGGAGGTCCGCCACCGCCGTTCCGTCGTTCCCGGCCGGGGGGCGCGGCGCCGCCCTGCCCCGCGCTGGGTGCCCTGCCCCGCGCTGCGCTGCCCTGCCCCGGGCTGCCCTGCCCCGCCCTGCCCCGCCCTGCGCTGCCCCGTCCCGCCGGTCCCCGCCCCGCCGGCACCGGCATTCTCGTCATTTGGCCATGAATCGCCGGATCGGCCCCGGGCCGCTCAGGGGGCCTCCTCGTCCAGCCGGGGGAGGTGCGGCAGGATGTCCGGCATGACGTCGAGCGATCGTGACGAACCCGTCGGCCACATCGGGCCCATCGAGGATTCCGGGCCGGCTCCGGCGGTGCCCGCGAAGGTCGCGCCGCCCGCCACGGTCGCCCCGCCCGCCAACACCGTGGTCGTCCCGGCGGACGAGGACCCGGTGGCCGCGGCCGGCAGCGAGGTGTTCGGCGGCCCGCCCGGCCGCCGCGCGCTGCTGGGCGTCTCCTGGTGGATCCCGGCGCGCTTCCTGGCGCTGGTGGTGATCGTGGTCTCCGTGCTGGGCATGGCGCAGAAGCTGCCCTGCTACGACGCCGCCTGGTTCCAGCCGGGGTCGCCGCAGTACATCCACGCCTGTTACAGCGACATCCCGCACCTGTTCTCCGGGCGCGGCTTCGCGGCCGGCCTGCACCCCTACGTGGACCGGATCCCGGGCACCTCGGGCGATCTGCAGTACCTGGAGTACCCGGTGCTGACCGGGTTCTTCATGCAGATCGCGGCCTGGCTGACGCCCGGCGGCGGCTCGAGCCAGCAGCAGGAGCAGTGGTTCTGGGCGATCAACGCGGGCCTGCTGATGGCCTGCGCGGTGGTCGCCGTGGTCGCGCTCTCCCGCACCCACCGGCGCCGCCCGTGGGACGCGCTGATGTTCGCGCTGGCGCCCTGCCTGCTGCTGAACGCCACCGTCAACTGGGACCTGCTGGCGGTCGCGCTGGCCGCCGTCGCGATGGCCTGGTGGTCCGGTTCGCGGCCGGTCTGGGCCGGTGTCTTCATCGGCCTGGCAACCGCCGCCAAGCTCTACCCGCTGCTGCTGATCGGTCCGCTGCTGCTGCTCTGCTGGCGGGCCGGGCGCTGGCGCGAGTTCCGGGCGATGCTCGGCGGCGCGGTCGGTGCCTGGCTGCTGGTCAACCTGCCGATCATGCTCGCCAACTGGCGGGGCTGGTCGACCTTCTACGTCTTCAGCGAGCACCGCACCGAGGACTACGGCTCGTTCTGGCTGATCCTGATGCAGAGCCGCGGCGTCGGCCTGGCCAACCTCGACCTCTTCATCGGCATCCTGATGGTGCTCGCCTGCCTGGGGATCGCCTGGCTGGCCCTCTCGGCGCCCCGCCGCCCGCGCTTCGCCCAGCTGGCCTTCCTGGTGGTGGCCGCGTTCATCCTGGTCAACAAGGTCTACTCGCCGCAGTACGCGCTCTGGCTGCTGCCGCTGGCGGTGCTGGCCCGGCCGCGCTGGCGGGACTTCCTGATCTGGCAGGCCTGCGAGGTGCTCTACACCCTGGGCATCTGGTCCCACCTGGGCTTCGTCACCGGGCCCAAGCAGCACGGGATCGGCGAGTCCTGGTACCACTTCGCCATCGTGCTGCACCTGCTCGGCACGCTGTACCTGTGCGGCATGGTCATCCGCGACATCCTGCTGCCCGACCGCGACCCGGTGCGCTGGGACGGCACCGACGACCCGTCCGGCGGGGTGCTCGACCACGCCCCGGACGTCTTCGTGGTCGGCACCGCCCGACAGCTGCGGGAGGCGGCGAGCTACGCCGGCTACGCGCCGGCCGGCCCCGAGCTGTGGCTCGACGACGAGCCGCACGCGCCGGAGACCGCCGGCAGCGCCAAGCCGTAGGGCGGGCCGGGAGCCCGTCCGCCCGGACGGGCACCCGGCCGCGTGCTCTAGCGGTCCACCACGCGGTCGAAGTGCGTGGTGGTGTGCCGGACCTGAAGGACGAGTTCGTCGCCGACCACCGGCGGCTTGGTCTCGTTGTCCAGCAGGAGCAGGGAGACCTGCATGTGCGGCGGCTCGGCGAACCAGAGCTGCTTGCCGGCCCAGTTGAACGGCGACTTGGTCTTGTTGACCGTCGCCAGACCGGCCCGGGCGATGCCCTTGGCCCGCGAGGACATGCCCTGGACGTACTTGGGCGCCTCCAGGCCGATGCCGTGCGCGGTGCCGCCGGCGACCACCAGCAGGTGGCCGTCGGCGGGCGCCGGGTGCTGGCGGTAGCCGTAGCGGTCGCCCTTCGCGACCGGGGTGACGTCCAGCACCGTGGCCCGGACCTCCAGCGCGCCGTGGTCGCCGAGCCAGAGCCGGGTGCCGATCCGGGCGCGGAAGACGGTGCCGGGGTAGCGCTGGGCCAGCTTCTCCATGCCGGCCGCGCCGAGGTGGCTGACGAACACGGTGTGCACGGGGATGCCGGCCGCCCGGGCGGTGTCCACCCAGTGGGCGACCTCGTCCACCGGGTCGGAGCCGTCCGGCCGGTCCATCGGCAGGTGCAGCGCCAGGCCCTCGAACGAGACGCCGTCCAGCTCGGCGGCGACCGCCGGCAGGTCGGCCGCGCTCACCCCGTGCCGGCGCATGGTGGTCATGCACTCCACCACCACCCGGGCGCCGTGCAGCGCGCGCAGCCCGTCCAGGCTCGCCACCGTCCGGATCACCCGGGCGTGCGGCAGCGGCAGCACCTCCTCGCCGACCCGGTACGGGGTGAGCACCAGCAGCTCGCCGCCGTACCAGTCGGCCGCGTCGGCCGCCTCGTAGGCGGTGCCGACGGCCATCACGCCGGTGCCGAGCAGGGTCGCCTCCTCGGCGAGCCGGTGGTTGCCCAGGCCGTAGCCGTTGCCCTTCGCCACCGGCACCAGGCCGGGGAACTCGGCCAGGACGGAGCGCTGGTGGGTGCGCCAGCGTTCGGTGTCGAGGTAGAGCGACAGCGTCATCGGGTCATCTCCCAGGGGGTGTTGGGCACGGCGGGCAAGCGGCTCAGCGGCGCGACATGTAGAGGTCGAGCGCCTTGTGCAGCAGCTTGTTGAGCGGGAAGTCCCACTCGCCGAGGTACTCGGCGGCCTGGCCGCCGGTGCCGACCTTGAACTGGATCAGGCCGAACAGGTGGTCGTTCTCGTCCAGCGTGTCGCTGATGCCGCGCAGGTCGTACACCCCGCCGCCGAGCGCGTACGAGTCGCGCATCATCCGCCACTGGATCGCGTTGGACGGCTTGACCTCGCGCTTGTGGTTGGCCGAGGCACCGTAGGAGTACCAGACGTGCTCGCCGACCACGAGCATCGTGGTCGCGGCCAGCGGCTCGCCCTCGTGGTAGGCGATGTAGAGCCGCATGCGGTTCGGGTCCTCGGAGGTGAGGGCCTTCCACATGCGCTGGAAGTAGGCCAGCGGGCGCGGGGTGAAGCGGTCGCGCTCGGCGGTCACCAGGTACAGCTGGTGGAAGATCGGCAGCTCGTCGTAGCCGCCCTGGACCACCTCGACGCCGCTCTTCTCGGCCTTCTTGATGTTGCGGCGCCAGAGCTGGTTGAAGCCCTTCTGGATGTCGTCCAGCGAGCGGTTGGCCAGCGGCACCTGGAAGACGTAGCGCGGCTGGACGTCGCCGAAGCCGGCGCCGCCGTCCTCGCCCTGCAGCCAGCCGGCCTTGCGGAGCCGGTCGGCCACCTCGAAGGCACGCGGCTCGTACCAGTCGGCCTCGATGTCGCGCAGGCGCTTGGCCTGCTTGGCGGCGATGGCCTCCTTGATGGTCGGCGCGTTCCACCGGCGGATCACCACCGGCGGGCCCATCTTCACCGAGAAGGCGCCCTGCGACTTGAGGTGCGCCAGCATCGGGGAGAGCCAGCGCTCGATGTCGCGGTCGAACCAGTCGATCACCGGGCCCTCGGGCAGGTACGCCAGGTAGCGCTTGACCTTCGGCAGCTGGCGGTAGAGCACCAGCCCGGCGCCGACGATCTGGTTGGACTCGTCGATCCAGCCGATCGACTCCGAACGCCACTCCGCCTTCACGTCGCCCCAGGACGGCACCTGCATGTGGCTGGCAGAGGCGCGGCTCCTGATGAAGGCGAGGTGCTCCTCGCGGGTGATCGTCCTCAGGCGCAGGCTCATGCTCGGTGCTCCTCGTCGGTCGGGCTGCGGGCGGCCCCAGGTTCTCGGGCTGACCCTATCGTCCGGGGCACCGGCGCCCACGGCTGCGGGCGTGGCGGCGCCCCCGTCACCTACCTGTCTCACTGATGAGGTACGTGACGGGGGCGCCGAGAGTTCCGGCGGCGCCGGAGGGATCGGGGTGGTCTGGGCCGGTCTGGGCCGGTCCGGGCGGGTCGGGGCAGGTCTGGACGGTCGGGACGGTCGGTGCGGTTCGCGGGCCTAGCCCCAGAGGCCGCCGTGGGCCACGCCCAGGTAGAAGCCGAAGGCCGAGGCGGTGAGGCTGATGACCAGGACGAAGCGCTCGGCCGTGGTGACGGAGACGAACTGCCCCCAGAGGCCGGTGACGATGCCGAGGAGTCCGGTCCACGAGCTCAGCAGATGGAAATTGTGGAAGAACGACGTCGTGAAGGCCAGCACGCCCAACAGCAGGGTGATGCCGACCAGGGTGTTCTCGCGGGGGTGCCGGTTGCCGTCGGTGTTCAGGGTGAGGGCGGGGAACCGGTGGAAGGTCTGGGCCATGTGTCCCACCTCCTGGCGGAGAGACGAACGAGCAGGAAACCCGCTCCGTCCAGATTGCGGTGGTTGGGGCGCGGATCACAACCCCTATGCATTTTGTTCGGCCGTCCGGGTGCGGGTAGGCTGTGCCGTCTGCACTGGTGTAGTTGTGCCCCCTTGCGCCCTCTTCCGGGTGGACGGGGGTCGAGTGTCGGACCGGACCACTACGGTGGGCCGGTGTCGTCACTGACTCCGGTGCCGACGCTGCACAACCCTCCTGCCACGGAGAGACCGTGGCCGCTGAGTCCAAAGGAGGTGGGTTACACATGCGTCACTACGAGCTGATGGTCATCCTCGACCCCTCGGTCGAGGAGCGCGCTGTCTCCCCCCTGATCGAGAACTTCCTCACTGTCGTCCGCAACGGCGGCGGCAAGGTGGAGAAGGTCGACACCTGGGGTCGTCGCCGTCTGGCTTACGAGATCAACAAGCAGTCCGAGGGCATCTACTCGGTCATCGACCTCAAGGCCACGCCTGAGGTCGTCAAGGAGCTCGACCGCCAGCTTGGCCTGAGCGAGTCGGTTCTGCGGACCAAGGTCCTGCGCCCGGACACCCACTGAGCCACCTCTGAGGCCTTCGGGCCTCGGGTAGCTCGCGTCCGCTGTTTCACGTGAAACAGCGGTGAACGGAACTCTTCCGGAGAGGTCATCACCACCATGGCAGGCGAGACCGTCATCACCCTCGTCGGCAATCTCGTCGACGACCCCGAGCTGCGCTTCACCCCGTCGGGTGCGGCGGTCGCGAAGTTCCGCATCGCGTCCACTCCCCGCACCTTCGACCGTCAGACGAACGAGTGGAAGGACGGCGAGAGCCTCTTCCTCACGTGCAACGTCTGGCGGCAGCCGGCGGAGAACGTCGCCGAGTCGCTGCAGCGCGGCATGCGCGTCATCGTGCAGGGCCGACTGCGCCAGCGGTCTTACGAGACCAAGGAAGGCGAGAAGCGGACGGTCTTCGAGGTCGAGGTCGACGAGGTGGGCCCGAGCCTGCGTTCGGCGACCGCGAAGGTCACCCGGGCCAACCGGTCCGGCGCTCCCGGCGGCGGCGGCTTCGGCGGCGGCCAGCAGGGCGGCGGCGGCCAGGGCGGCGGTAACTGGGGCGGCGGTGGCGGCCAGCAGGGCGGCAACTGGGGTGGAAACTCCGGTGGCCAGTCCGGCCCGTCCGACGACCCGTGGGCGTCCAGCGCTCCCTCTGGTGGCAACAGCAACCAGAGTGGCGGCAGCTGGGGCGCTCCGTCCGGTGGCGGCTTCTCGGAAGAGCCCCCGTTCTAAGAGCTGACAGATTTCGTGCGGCCCGGCGTCGGCGTCGTGAGACGCCTGCCGGGCCGTGAACCCCAAATGGAGCACACAATGGCGAAGCCGCCTGCTCGCAAGCCGAAGAAGAAGGTTTGCGTCTTCTGCAAGGACAAGGTCAACTACGTTGACTACAAGGACACGAACCTGCTGCGGAAGTTCATCTCCGACCGCGGCAAGATCCGTGCCCGCCGGGTGACCGGCAACTGCACCCAGCACCAGCGTGACGTCGCCACGGCCGTGAAGAACAGCCGTGAGATGGCGCTGCTGCCCTACACCAGCACCGCGCGCTAAGAGAGGGTGACCAAGTAATGAAGATCATCCTCACGCACGAGGTGCCGGGTCTCGGCTCCGCCGGCGAGGTCGTCGAGGTCAAGGACGGCTACGCCCGCAACTACCTGGTCCCGCGTGGCTTCGCCATCCGCTGGACCAAGGGCGGCCAGAAGGACGTCGACGCCATCCGTCGCGCCCGCAAGATCCACGAGATCCAGACCCTTGAGGCCGCCAACGAGGTCAAGGGCAAGCTCGAAGGCGTCCAGGTCAAGCTGGCCGTTCGCTCGGGCGAGGCCGGCCGTCTGTTCGGTTCGGTGACCCAGGCCGACGTCGTGGAGGCCATCAAGGCCGCCGGCGGCCCGGCCGTGGACAAGCGCGCCGTCGCGATCGCCTCGCCGATCAAGACCGTGGGCACCCACAAGGTCTCGGTCAAGCTGCACTCCGACGTCCAGGCCAACCTCGACGTCGCCGTCGTCGCTGCCTGAGCTCCGTAGCTGTGGCCCGAGGGCCGGTCACCCCTTCCGGGGGGTGGCCGGCCCTCGGTCGTTCCCGGGCCCCGGCGCCGCACCGGGGCCCGGGCTCAGGCCCGCACCGGAGCCCGGGCTCAGGCCCGCACCGCGCCGGTGACCAGCCACTTGCCGCTCAGGGCGCGCCGGGCCAGGAACGCCGCGCGGACCAGCATGAACAGGTTCATCGCCCACCAGAGCCCGGCCAGTCCGGCGCCGAGGGCCGGCACCGCGAGGGCCACCGGGGCGAAGACCGCCAGCGTGGCCAGCATCGCCCAGGCCAGGTACGGGCCGTCGCCGGCGCCCATCAGCACCCCGTCCAGGACGTAGACCAGGCCGGAGACCGGCTGGCAGAGGGCGAGCAGCAGCAGCACGGTGTTCAGCTGGGCCTGCACCGCCGGGTCGGGCGTGAACAGCGGGACGTACAGCGGCCGGGCCGCCACCACCAGCAGGCCGAGCAGCAGTCCGGAGCCGATGCCCCACTCGATCATCCGCCGGGTGGCCGCCCGCGCCCCGGCGACGTCCGCGGCTCCCAGGTGGCGGCCGATGATCGCCTGCCCGGCGATGGCGATGGCGTCCAGGGCGAAGGCGATGAAGAGGAAGACCGTCATGGCGACCTGGTGCGCGGCTATCGCGTCGTCGCCGAGCCCGGCGGCGACCGCGGTGGCGATCATCAGGATGGCGCGCAGGCTCAGCGTGCGGACCATCAGCGGTCCGCCGGCCCGGGCGCAGGCCCGGATACCCGCCGCGTCCGGCCGCAGCGAGGCGCGCTCCCGGCGGGCCCCGCGGACCACCACGACCAGGTAGGCGGCGGCCATCCCGGTCTGGGCCAGCACGGTGCCCCAGGCGGAGCCGGCCACCCCCAGCCCGGCGCCGTACACCAGGCCGACGTTCAGGCCGATGTTGGCGGCGAAGCCCGCGACCGCCACCAGCAGCGGGGTGCGGGTGTCCTGGAGGCCGCGCAGCACGCCCGTGGCGGCCATCACCATCAGCATCGCGGGGATGCCGAGCGCGCTGATCCGCAGATACGTCACGGCGTAGGGCGCGGCGGTGGCCGAGGCGCCCAGCAGGTCGGCCGCCCAGGGCGCCAGCAGCACGGCCAGGGCGACCACGCCGAGCGACAGCGCGAGGGCGAGCCAGATGCCGTCGATGCCCTGCTGGATGGCGGCCCGGCGGTCGCCGGCACCGATCCGGCGGGCGACCGCGGCGGTGGTGGCGTAGGCGAGGAAGACGAAGACCCCGGTGGCGGTGGTGAGCGCGGCCGAGGCGACACCCACACCGGCCAGCTGGGGGGTGCCGAGGTGGCCCACGATGGCCGAGTCGGCCAGCAGGAACAGCGGCTCGGCGACCAGGGCGCCGAAGGCCGGGACGGCCAGGGCGAGGATCTCCCGGTCGTGCCGGCGGCGGTCGGTGGTGGGGGCGGTCATGGGGTCAAGGCTACTCATCCACAGGTAATGACCACCAGCCGGTTTGGAGTATTACTCGAAATCCTGAGCGACGAGTCCGCGGTGCTGTGTGTCCACGGCCACTCGGCTGCGTGTGAAGAATTTCTCATGCACAGCCCTCGAACGAGGTAATCCCAGGTCATCGGGTTGACAGTGGATCGATGGTCCGGTTATCCACAGGGCTTTCCACAGGGGCGTCCACAGGTTTGCGGTACTTCTCCACAGCCTCCGGCCGCTCGTCCACACCCCCTGTGGATAACCGCCTTGGCTGAAGGGCTTCCGGCGCCTTAGCGTGGGCTCTCCGCCCGACACTCCCACCCGCCCCGGCGTCCGATTTGTCAGTGCGGTGGAGGTAGAAAGAGGGGCGCGGCTCCGCTCCACCCAGCCACCGGCAAGGCCCGCTCCAACTCGCACCACTCGCTGATCGGGGAACACGCGTGACCGGCCCCCAGTACGACGACCACGACGCCCCGCCGCCGGAGGAGGACTGGCAGACCGCGGACGACCCGTTCCCGGTCGGTGCCTTCGCCGACGCCCCCTTCCCGGACGGTCCCGGCGACCGGCTGCCGGTCGCGCGCGGGCGCGGCCAGGGCGGCCAGGGTTCGGGCTCCGGTTCCGGCGGCTTCCAGAAGGGCGGCAAGGGCTCGGGCGGCTTCCAGCGCGACGGCGGCAAGCGGCGCCAGGACGACGAGGACGAGCGCTCCGCGGCCGACGGCTTCGAGCGGGTGCCCCCGCAGGACCTCGCCGCCGAGCAGTCCGTCCTCGGCGGCATGCTGCTGTCCAAGGACGCCATCGCCGACGTGGTCGAGGTGCTGAAGCCGGCCGACTACTACCGGCCCGCGCACGAGCTGATCCACGGCGCCATCCTCGACCTCTACGCCCGCGGCGAGCCGGCCGACCCGATCACCGTGGCCGGCGAGCTGACCAAGCGCGGCGAGCTCGTCCGGGTCGGCGGCCCCGGCTACCTGCACACCCTGGTCAACTCCGTCCCGACCGCCGCCAACGCCGAGTACTACGCCGAGATCGTCCACGAGCGGGCGGTGCTGCGCCGGCTGGTCGAGGCCGGCACCCGGATCGCGGGCATGGGCTACGCCGCCGAGGGCGACGTCGACGAGATCGTCAACGCGGCCCAGGCGGAGATCTACGCCGTCACCGAGCAGCGGACCAACGAGGACTACGCGCCGCTCTCCGACATCATGGAGGGCGCCCTCGACGAGATCGAGGCGATCGGCTCCCGCAACGGCCAGATGTCCGGCGTCCCGACCGGCTTCGCCGACTTCGACCAGCTCACCAACGGCCTGCACCCCGGCCAGATGATCGTCATCGCGGCCCGCCCGGCCATGGGTAAGGCTCTGGCGCTGGACACGCCGCTGCCGACCCCGGACGGCTGGACCACCATGGGCGAGGTCCGGACCGGTGACCTCCTCCTCGATGCCGCGGGACTGCCGACGCGGGTGGTGGCCGCCACCGAGGTCATGACCGGCCGCCCGTGCTTCGAAGTGGTGTTCGACGACGGTACTTCCGTGATCGCCGACGCGGACCACCAGTGGCTGACCGAGACCCGGGCCTCGCGCAGGTCGGCACGGGCCGCCGAGGCCCAGGTCAGGACGACCAAGGAGATCGCCGCGACGGTTCGCTGCCTCACGGCGGACCGCCGCGCCAACCACTCCGTCCGCAACACCGCGGCACTGGACCTCCCGGAGCGTGACCTGCCCGTACCGCCGTACACCCTGGGGGCCTGGCTGGGTGACGGCCACAGCGACGCCGCGAGGATCACCTCGGCCGACCCGGAGATCATCCGCCGCATCGAGGAGGAGGGCTTCGAGGCACGGCAGGTGGGCGGCACGTCGCTGACCTACGCGCTGAGGTTCGCGGTGGCGCGGCCGGTCGCCGCCGAGCGGGTCTGCGTCGTCTGCGGCGCCGCCTTCGTGCCCAAGCTCGCCCAGGTGCGTACCTGCGGGAGGTCGTGTGGTGGGCGGGCGCGGCTGGTCTCGGCGCCCGTTCCGGAACCCACCTGCGTGGACTGTGGCCGGTCGTGCGTCTCGGGCGCCGCCGAACCGCGGTGCTCGGGCTGCGCCCGGAGTCACGGCAGCCTGCTCGTGGCGCTGCGGGGCCTCGGGGTCCTGGGTGACAAGCACATCCCCGCGGAGTACCTGCGCGGTTCCATCTCCCAGCGCCGGGCGCTGCTGGCCGGGCTCCTCGACACGGACGGGACGGTCAACCGAACGGGCTCGGTGCAGTTCGCGGTCACCAACCGGGTCCTGGCCGAGAGCTTCCGGGAACTCGTGGTCGGCCTCGGCTACCGCTGCGGGGTGGCCACCAAGCGGGTCAAGGGGCGTTCCGAGGAGTCGTCCACGGCCTACATCGTCACCTTCACGCCGGAGGACGAGGTCTTCGGGCTGGAGAGGAAGCGGATCACGCATTCCGACCGCAGGCGCCCCGGTACGGCGCGGCTGAAGCAGCGCTTCATCGTCGAGGTGCGCGAGACGGACAGCGTCCCCGTCCGGTGCGTCGAGGTCGACAACCCGGACCACCTGTACCTGGCGACCCGGGCCATGGTCCCGACGCACAACTCCACCCTGGCGTTGGATTTCGCGCGGGCCTGCTCGATCCAGCACAAGTTGCCGAGCGTGATCTTCTCGCTCGAAATGGGGCGCAACGAGATCGCCATGCGTCTGCTCTCGGCGGAGGCCCGGGTGGCGCTGCACCACATGCGCTCGGGGAACATGACGGACGACGACTGGACGCGGGTCGCCCGGCGGATGCCGGACGTCAGTGAGGCGCCGCTGTTCATCGACGACTCGCCGAACCTGTCGATGATGGAGATCCGCGCCAAGTGCCGCCGGCTCAAGCAGCGCAACGACATCAAGCTGGTCGTCATCGACTACCTCCAGCTGATGCAGTCCGGCGGCTCCCGCCGGGCCGAGAACCGCCAGCAGGAGGTCTCGGACATGTCGCGAAACCTCAAGCTGCTGGCCAAGGAGCTGGAGGTGCCGGTGATCGCGCTCTCCCAGCTGAACCGTGGTCCCGAACAGCGCACCGACAAGCGGCCGATGGTCTCCGACCTGCGTGAGTCCGGCTCGATCGAGCAGGACGCCGACATGGTCATCCTGCTCCACCGCGAGGACGCCTACGAGAAGGAGTCCCCGCGCGCCGGCGAGGCCGACCTGATCGTCGCCAAGCACCGTAACGGTCCGACCGCCACCATCACGGTGGCCTTCCAGGGCCACTACTCGCGCTTCGTGGACATGACGCGGGACTGACCGCGCCGCTCCGGCCGTGCGAAGGGCCCGTACCCGGTGGGGTACGGGCCCTTCGCGTCGCCGGCTCGCGACGGCGCGCTGGGGTGGTGGGGCGTCAGAGCGTCACGGTGGCGCGGAAGACGGTGGCGTCGTCGCCGTCGAGGCGGGTGGCGGTGCCGGTCGCGGGGAGGAAGACTGACCCGCCGCGGGCGAGGTCCAGCACGGTGCCGTCGGCGGCGGTGAGCCGGGCCCGGCCGGCGGTGCAGAGCAGGATCTGCGGGGCGCGGCCGTCGAGTTCGCGCCCCCGGCCGGTCAGCACGAAGCGGGAGAGCCGGAACTCGTCGATCGGGACGGGGAAGAGCTCCTCCCCGGGGGTGGTGTCGACGGCGGTCGGCAGCAGCAGCTCCGGCGCTCCGGGGGTGAAGTCCACCACCTTCAGCAGCTCCGGCACATCGATGTGCTTGGGCGTCAGCCCGGCCCGCAGGACGTTGTCGGAGTTGGCCTGCAGCTCGACGCAGACGCCGTGCAGATAGGCGTGCGGCACGCCCGCGCCGAGGTAGAGCGCCTGGCCGGGCCGGAGCCGGACGGCGTTGAGCAGCAGGCCGCCGATCAGGCCGCGGTCGCCGGGGAACTCGCGGGTGATCCGGCCGTAGAGCGCGTAGGGGCCGTCGGGGTCGCCGGCGGCGGCCTTGTCCACCGCGTCGGCGGTCTCCCGGACGGTCGCGGCGGCCGTGGCCTCGTCCATGGTGAGGATGGCGGCCAGTGTGGCGCGCAGGGCCTCGGCCTCGTCCTCGGCGCCGAGCAGCGCGATCAGCGGGTCGAGTGCCGGCACCCCCAGCCCGGCCATCAGGGCGGCCGCCCCGGCCGGTGTCCGGAAGCCGCAGAGACCGTCGAACTCGTCGAGCGCGCAGATGAGTTCGGGCTTGTGGTTGGCGTCCCGGTAGCTGCGGTGCGGGGCGTCGAGCGGCACGCCCAGGGCGTTCTCGGCGGCGTACCCGGCGCGGGCCTGGTCCAGGGTGGGGTGCGCCTGGATGGAGAGCGGGATGCCGGCGGCCAGGACCTTGAACAGGAACGGCAGGGCGGGGCCGAACCGGGCCACGGTGGCGGCGCCCAGCTCGCCCTCGGGGTCGGCGGCGATGAGCTCGTCCAGCGGGCGGAGCCCGTCGCCCCGGTCGGCGCGGGAGGGCGCTCCGGGGTGGGCCCCCATCCACAGCTCGGCCTGCGGTTCCCCGGTCGGTTCCTGCCCGAGCAGCTCGGGGAGCGCGGTGTGCGACCCCCAGGCGTACGGGCGGACAGTGTTGACGAGCCTGTCCATGCGCGCGGTCCTGCTCCTCTGCTGCTGTGCCTGGTGTGCCGGATCGCCGGGAGACGGCCCGGCGGGCGTGTGGTCCGGGCAAAGGCTGGGCATCGACCCTAGCCGACCGGTGCCGTCGGAAGGGAAACGGCCGGGGTCGGCCGGGAGTGCCAGAGCCGTACCGGCTGTTCGAGGACGCGGTAGTAGGATGCCAGGACGCAGTAATTTCCACAGTGGTTTCCAGGTCGGCGGGATGCCGACGGGGACTGCGTCTCAGAGTGCGGGCAACGGTGACTGGCACTTCCCGCCACCGGCCGAGAGGTTTGTACGTGACCGTGAACCAGCAGAGTTTTGCTGATCTCGGCAGGGTGCTGGTGATCATCCCGACGTTCAACGAAGCGGAGAACGTCGAGCGGATCGTCGGACGGGTCCGTGCGGCCGTGCCCGAGGCCCATGTCCTGGTCGCCGATGACAACAGCCCTGACGGGACCGGCGAGCTGGCCGACAAGCTGGCCGCCGAGGACCCGAACGTGCAGGTCATGCACCGTCGGGGCAAGGAGGGGCTGGGCGCCGCCTACCTGGCGGGCTTCCGCTGGGGCATCGACAACGGCTACGACGTCCTGGTCGAGATGGACGCGGACGGCTCGCACCAGCCCGAGGAGCTGGACCGGCTGCTGGGCGCGCTGCGCGGCGCCGACCTGGTGCTCGGCTCGCGCTGGGTGCCGGGCGGCCGGGTGGTGAACTGGCCGAAGTCGCGCCTGCTGCTCTCGCGCGGCGGCTCGACGTACTCGCGGCTGATGCTGAACGTGCCGATCCGGGACGTCACCGGCGGCTACCGGGCCTTCCGCAAGGAGACCCTGCTCGGCCTGGGCATGGACGAGGTCGCCTCGGCCGGCTACTGCTTCCAGGTCGACCTGGCCTGGCGCACGGTGAAGGCCGGCTTCAAGGTGGCCGAGGTGCCGATCACCTTCGTGGAGCGCGAGCTGGGTGCCTCCAAGATGAGCCGCCACATCGTGCTGGAGGCGCTCTGGCGCGTCACCTCCTGGGGTGTCGCCGACCGGGTCGCCAAGCTGACCGCCCGCGCGAAGGGCTGACCGGCCGCGCGAAGGGCTGACCGGCGGCCGAAGAGACCGACCGCGCCCGGGTTCGCCTGTGAGAACAGGCGGGCCCGGGCGCTTCGTGCTGTCCGGGGTGGGCCCGTCCGGCGGGGCGGGCGGGGTGCGGCGCGGGCGGGTCAGCAGGAGCCGGGCTGCTTGAGGGCGCTGTCCGGCAGGTAGCGGTCGGCCCAGACGGCCAGCTCGGTCAGGGCCGGGCGCAGCGCGGCGCCCGCCTCGGTGAGCCGGTAGCTGACGCGCAGCGGCGGGCCCTCGTCGACCTGGCGCAGTACGAGCCCGGCCTCGGCCAGTTCGGTGAGGCGGTCGGAGAGCATGCGTTCGCTGATGCCGGGGACGGCCCGGCGCAGTTCGGAGAAGTAGCCGGGCCCGTTGTTGGTGAGCGTGGCCACGATCAGGCCGGTCCAGCGCTTGCCGAGCAGGGTGAACACCCGGGTCAGCGCGATCTCCGTGCCGGTGCAGGCGACCACCGCCGCCCCGTGTTCCCCGGGGGTGGCGTGGACCTGCTCGGTCACCTCTTGCTGGGCCATGGGTACAGCGTACCGGTCTGTCCACTAGTGACTGCAGAAAAGTAAGCTGCTACGGTACTGATAGCTGCGGCGGAAAGAGCAGCTGCTTACTTTGATGGAGGTTCGCCATGCCCACTCTGCTGCACATCGACTCGTCCGCGTTCACCGACGGCTCGGTCTCCCGCGAGGTCTCGGCCGCCTACCGGGCCGCCTGGCAGGCCCAGCACCCCGACGGCACGGTGATCCACCGCGACCTCGCCGCCCTGCCGGTGCCGCACCTGGACGCCCACGGCATCTCCGCGGCCTTCACCCCCGCGGAGGGACGCAGCGCCGAGCAGGCGGCGGCCTTCGCGCTGCGCGAGGAGCTGATCGCGGAGCTGGAGCGGGCCGACGCGATCGTGATCGGCACCCCGATGTACAACTTCACGATCCCGTCCAGCCTCAAGGCCTGGCTGGACCAGGTGATCCTGATGGGCCGCACGGCGGGGGACACCCCCTCGGCGGCCGGGACCCCGGTGACGGTGGTCGCGGCCCGCGGCGGCTCCTACGCGCCCGGCGCCCCGCGCGAGCCCTACGAGTTCGTCACCACCTACCTGGAGAAGGTGCTGACCGGGATGCTCGGGCTGGAGGTCGAGTTCATCGTCCCCGAGTTCACCCTGGCGGCGACGGTGCCGGCGATGGCGGACTTCGTGCAGCACGCCGCCGACTCCAAGGCCCGGGCGCTGGAGGACGCGGCGCGCCTGGCGAAGGCCTCGGCCGCCTGACGGCGCCGTACCCCGCGCGGAAGGCGTGCCCCGCCGGGCGCGCCTTCCGCGCAATCGGCGGGCCGTGCTCCCATGCTGTAGGGCGCAGGGAGTCCGAGCGCCGACCGGAGGGAGCAGCCAGTGACGTCGTCCTCGCCCGAGGGGAGCGCCGCCGCGGAACGCGCGGGCGCCGCGGACGGCGACCGGGCCGGGGCGGACGGGGCGGACGCGGCCGGGACGGCCGGTGTCCGGCCGCTGGAGATCGCCGTGTTCACCGGTCCCGAGTCGGCCTTCTTCGCCACCTCGACCCTGATCCTCGGCGAACGGACCGCGATCCTGGTCGACGCCCAGCTCACCCGCAGCGCCGGCCGCGAGCTGGCCGAGTGGGTGGCCGGCAAGAACCGACGGCTGCTGGCCATCGTGATCACCCACCAGCACCCCGACCACTACTTCGGTGCCGAGGAGGTGCTGAAGCTCTTCCCGGAGGCGCAGCTGCTGGCCGCGCCGCCGGTGGTGGACGGCATCCTGCGCACCGCGGCCGCCAAGGTCGCCCAGTGGAAGCCGGTGTACGGCGACGACATCCCCGACCACCCGCTGGTGCCCGCGCCGCTGCTGCCCCAGCCGCTGATGGTCGACCGCCAGGTGATTCCGGTGCTGCTGTTCGGCCAGGGCGACTGCGAGGGGTCCACGGTGGTCCACGTGCCCAGCATCCGCACCGTGCTCGCCGGTGACTTCGTCTACAACGGCACCCACGTCTGGACGGCCGACACCACCCCGGAACAGCGCACCGCGTGGGTGCGCAACCTCGGCCGGATCGCCGAACTCGGCGCCGACCGCGTGATCGCCGGGCACCGGGCGCCCGAGCAGGACGACGACGCGGGCCGGGTGCTCGCCTTCACCGGTGAGTACCTCCAGGACTTCGACCGGCTGCTGGCCGCACACCCGGACGACGCGGAGGCGCTGGTCGCCGCGGTGGGCGAGCGGTACGGGGAGCTGACCCTGCCGGCCATCCTGGAGCTGAGCGTCGCCGCCAACCTCGCCCGCCCCCGCCCCCGCCCCCTGCCGGACGAGGACGGGATCGTCGACGCCGAACTGGTCGACGAGGACCCCGAGGACTGAGCCGGGGCGGACCGGGCGCCGCGGCGCGGATACTGGCGGCATGACGCCGTACGACGTGATCGTGCCCGCCGGGGGCGCCGCCCGCCGGCTCGGGGGAGCGGACAAACCCGGGCTGACCGTCGGTGGGACGGCCCTGCTCGACCGGGTGCTCGCCGCCGCCGCCGGTGCCCGCACCACCGTGGTGGTCGGCCCGGCCCGGCCCACCGCCCGGACCGGGATCCGCTGGACCCGCGAGCGGCCGCCCGGCGGCGGACCGGTGGCGGCCGTCGCGGCCGGTCTGGCCGAGGTGACGGCCGAGGTGGTGCTGCTGCTCGCCGCCGACCTGCCGTTCCTGGACGCGCGGACCGTCGGCCGGCTGACCGGGGCCCTCGTCGGGGCGGGGCCGGAGACCGGGGCGGTCGTCCTGGTCGACGCCGCCGGCCGCGACCAGCCGCTCGCCGCCGCCTACCGCACCGCCGCCCTGCGCGCCGCGCTGGCCGCCGCCGGGGACCCGGCCGGGCTGCCGCTGCGCCGGCTGACCGGCGGCCTGCGCACCCTGCGGCTGGCCGACACCGACGACGTGAGCCACGACTGCGACACCTGGGAGGAGCTGGAGCTGGCCCGGGAACGGGACCGCTCCCGCTGACGCCCGCCGCCCCCTCTCGTGGGGCCCCGGCCGGCCGGTTCACGGGGGCCGGCGGCCCCCGTGCGGGAGACGACGCGCGGCGCTCATCGGGGAAACATCCCGGGGAAACCGCCGATCAGGCAGCATGGGGCCCATGGAGCGCACGCTGGATGACTGGATGGCCGAGGTCCGGGCCGAGCTGGGGATCGACCTGGACGTCGACGTCCCCGGACTGCTCGACCTCGCCCGGGTGGTCGCGCACGGGGTGGCCCGGCCCGCCGCGCCGCTGACCGCCTTCCTGGTCGGCTACGCGGCCGCGCAGCGCGGCGGCGGCCCGGAGGCCGTCACCGAGGCGTCCCGGCACATCGCCGAACTCGCCGAGCGCTGGACGGCGGCGGCCGGGCCGGAGCACCCGTGAGCACGGTCGAGGAGGCCGCGGTGCCCGGTGGGCGCTCCGCCGCCGGCCCGCTGACCTGGCCGCAGGCCCGGGCGGCCGCCCGCCGGGCCGGTCTGCACCCGCTCCCGCCGCAGCGCCTGGATCTGGCCGAGGCGCTCGGCCGGACCCTGGCCGAGCCGCTCACCGCCCTCACCGACCTGCCGGCCTTCGACACCTCGGCGATGGACGGCTGGGCCGTCGCCGGGCCGGGCCCCTGGCGGGTCGCCGGGCGGATACTGGCCGGGCAGTCGGGCGTGCCGCCGCTGGAGGACGGCGCGGCCGCCGAGATCGCGACCGGCGCCCAGCTGCCGCCCGGTGCCACCGCGGTGCTCCGGCGCGAGCACGGCGAGCGGATCGGCGCCCTGCTGCACGACCGGAGCCCGGGCTCGCTGACCACCGGCCAGGACGTCCGCCCGCGCGGTCAGGAGTGCCGCCGGGGCGAGGCGCTGCTGGCCGCCGGCACCCCGGTCGGCCCGGCCGTGCTGGGCCTCGCGGCGGCCTGCGGCCACGACGGGCTGGCGGTCCGCCGCCGCCCGGTCGTCGAACTCCTCGTCCTCGGTGACGAACTGCTCTGCGCCGGGGTCCCGCGGCCCGGCCTGGTCCGGGACGCGCTCGGCCCGCTGCTGCCGCCCTGGCTCCGGGCGGCCGGTGCCGAGGTGGGTGAGCCGCGGGCCGTCCGGGACGACGTCGGCCTGCTCCGGGACGCCGTCCGGCACTCCACCGCCGACGTGGTGGTCACCACCGGCGGCACGGCCGCCGGTCCGGTCGACTTCCTGCACCGGGCCCTGGCCGAGGCCGGCGCCCGGCTGCTGGTGGACGGCGTCGCCGTCCGCCCCGGCCACCCCATGCTGCTCGCCGAACTCCCGGGCGGTCGCCACCTGGTGGGCCTGCCGGGCAACCCGCTGGCCGCGGTGGCCGGCGCCGTCACCCTCACGCTGCCGCTGCTGCACGCCCGGGGCGGCCGGTCCGCCGGCGAGCCGGCGCTCGCGCTCGCCGCCGTGGACCTCGCCGGCCATCCCGCGGACACCCGGCTGCTGCCGGTGCGCCGCACCGCGCACGGCGTCGTCCCGCTGGCCTTCGACGGCCCGGCGATGCTGCGCGGCCTGGCCCGGGCCGAGGCGCTCGCCGTGGTGCCGCCCGGCGGCGCGGCGCAGGGCGCCACCGTCGAACTCCTGGAGGTCCCGTGAGTGCCCGCCGCCGTGAGTCGCCGCTGCGCCCGGTGACCCCCGGCACCGAGCCGTGGGCGGACGCCGGCATCGTGCTGCCCGCCCGGCGGACCGCGCCCGCCTTCCAGCAGGTCGGTTCACGGCTGCTGGTGGCCCTCGGCGTGCTGGTGGCCACCACCGTGATCGTCTGGCTGGACCGGGCCGGCTACAACGACAACGCCGGCGGCGGGGTGAGCTTCCTCGACGCGGCGTACTACGCCACCGTCACGCTCTCCACCACCGGGTACGGCGACATCACGCCGTTCAGCGACAGCGCCCGGCTCACCAACATCTTCGTGATCACCCCGCTGCGCGTGGTCTTCCTGATCATCCTGGTCGGCACCACGCTCGAAGTGCTCACCGAACGCACCCGTCAGCAGTGGCGGTTGAACCGCTGGAGGTCCACCGTGCGCGAGCACACCGTCGTGATCGGCTACGGCACCAAGGGGCGCAGCGCCGTCGACACCCTGCTCGGCCAGGGGGTGCGCAAGGAGGAGATCGTGGTGGTCGACCCGCAGCGCAAGGTGATCGACCAGGCCGCCCAGCACGGCCTGGTGGGAGTGGTCGGCGACGCCACCCGGACCGACACCCTGCTGCGCGCCGGACTGCCCGCGGCCGCGCGGGTGGTGGTGGCGCCGGAGCGGGACGACACCGCCGTCCTGATCACGCTGACCGCGCGTCAGCTGACCAAGGCGGCCACCGTGGTCGCGGCCGTGCGGGAGGACGAGAACGCCCCGCTGCTGCGGCAGAGCGGCGCCGACGTGGTGGTGACCAGCTCCAGTTCGGCGGGCCGGCTGCTCGGCATGTCGATGCTCAGCCCGCACGCCGGCGCGGTGATGGAGGACCTGCTCACCTACGGCAACGGCCTGGACGTGATCGAGCGCCCGGTGACCCGGGCCGAGGCCGGGCACGGCCCGCGCGAGTGCGAGGACCTCGTGGTGGCGGTGGTCCGCGGCCGCCGGGTGCTCAACTACACCGAGCCGGAGGCCCAGGTGCTCCAGCTCACCGACCGGGTGATCGTCATCAAGTGATCCGCCGGTGACTACAGTTCGTGTCATGAATGATCAACCGCAGCTCCCCTTCGGCACGTTCGAGACGGTCGCGCCGGCCCTGGACGTCCGCGACCTGCTGGCCGGGCCGGTGGCCGACGCCCTCGCGGCCTGGGCGGACCGGGAGGCCGCGCGGTCCGTGCTCTACGTGGACACCGACCCGGAGAAGGCGGACACCGCGGTGTTCTGCGAGACCTACGGGGTGCCGCTGGAGGCCTCGGCGAACTGCGTGGTGGTGGCCGCCAAGCGCGGCGGGGAGACCACGCGGGCCGCCTGCCTGGCGCTCGCCCACACCCGGGTGGACGTCAACCGGGCCGTCCGCAAGCGCCTGGAGGCGCGCAAGGCCTCGTTCGCGCCGATGGACGCGGCGGTCGAGCTGACCGGGATGGAGTACGGCGGCATCACGCCGGTCGGGCTGCCCGCCGACTGGCCGCTGCTGATCGACGAGGCGGTGGCCCGGGCGCCGTACGTCCTGGTGGGCAGCGGGCGGCGGCGGGGCAAGCTGATCCTGCCGGGCCGGGCGCTGGCGGCCCTGCCGGGCGCCGAGGTGCTGGCCGGGCTGGCCGGCTGAACAGGGGCGCTCCCGGCGGGCCGGCCGGGAGCGCGGACCGGGTTCGGTCGGCGCTCCCGCGGACTGCGCGGGGCGCCCCCGCCGCCCCGTCAGGACGCAGTAGCTTCGGGTCATGCATGCGATGACGATTCCCGAACCCGGCGGTCCCGACGCGCTGGTCTGGGCCGAGGTGCCGGACCCGGTGCCCGGTGACGGCGAGGTCCTGGTCGAGGTGGCGGCGACCGCCGTGAACCGGGCCGACCTGCTCCAGCGCCAGGGCTTCTACAACCCGCCCCCCGGCAGCCCGCCCTACCCCGGCCTGGAGTGCTCGGGCCGGATCGTCGCCCTGGGGGCCGGCGTGGCCGGCTGGGCGGTCGGCGACGAGGTCTGCGCGCTGCTGGCGGGCGGCGGCTACGCGCAGCGGGTCGCGGTGCCGGCGGGGCAGCTGCTGCCGGTGCCCAAGGGGCTCGACCTGGAGCAGGCCGCCGCGCTGCCGGAGGTCGCCTCGACGGTGTGGTCCAACGTCTTCCTGGTCGCGCACCTGCGCCCGGGGGAGACGGTGCTGCTGCACGGCGGGGCGAGCGGCATCGGCACGATGGCGATCCAGCTGGCCAAGGCGGTCGGCGCCCGGGTGGCGGTGACGGCGGGCAGCGCGGAGAAGCTGGCCCGGTGCGCCGAGCTCGGCGCCGACATCACGATCAACTACCGCGAGCAGGACTTCGTCGAGGTGCTCAGGGAGGCCACCGGCGGCGCCGGGGCGGACGTGATCCTGGACCTGATGGGCGCCGCGTACCTGCAGCGCAACGTCGACGCGCTGGCGGTCAACGGCCGACTGGTGATCATCGGGCTGCAGGGCGGCGTGCAGGGCGAGATCAACCTGAACACGCTGCTGCGCAAGCGCGGCGCGGTGATCGCGACCAATCTGCGCGGGCGGCCGCTGGCGGAGAAGGCCGCGATCGTGGCGGCGGTGCGCGAGCACGTCTGGCCGCTGGTCGAGCAGGGCCTGGTGCGGCCGGTGATCGACCGGGTGCTGCCGCTGACCGCGGCGGCCGACGGGCACCGGGCGCTGGAGGCCGGCGATCAGGTGGGCAAGGTGGTGCTGCGGGCCTGAGGCGGGGCGGGGCCGACGGGCCCGGGGAGTCGGTGGCCGGGCGGGGCGGTTGGTGCACGGCCGTTCGAAATGCCCGGAATGTCGGATTGTGTGACGCTGGTCCGGAGCTGTCCCGCCGCCGACCCCGCCCGTGCGCGGTCGGCCGTCGGAAGGACCTCGACCGTGGCCGCACCTTCGACCCCCTCGAACGCGCTCCTCGGGCCGCTGCCCGCCGCGCCGCCCCACGGCCGTACCCGCACCCGGGGCCGGGCCGGTACCGGCACCCCCCGTGATCGGGGCGACCACCGGGTGCGGCGGCTGCTGACGATGGCGGTGCTCGGCCTCGCCCTGCCGCTGACCGTCGTGCCCCCGGCGGCGGCCGCCGGTCCGCAGCGGCCGTCCGGCCCGTGGGAGGCGGTCGCCGGGCCCGCCGCGTCGGACCCGCCCACCGTGCCCGCCGAGCCGTCCGAGCCGTCCGAGCCGTCCGAGCCGTCCACCGCCTCCGAGCCCGGCGCTCCGGCGGCGGACGGACCGCAGCCCGGTGGCCCCGGGTGGTCCGGTTCGCCCTCCGCCGACGCCGGCCCGGCATCCCCCGAGGCCTCGCCCCCGCCCTCCGCCGCACCCTCGGCCCAGCCGTCGGCGGCCGCGCCCCCGAGCACGCCGCCGGCCCCGGCCGCCACCCCGCCGCCTCCGGCCGCCCTCTCGGCGGCCGCCGCGCCGCCGTCGCACCAGGGCGGGCACCCGCGGCCCGGCCCGGCGCCCGTCGGCCCCCGGGCCGGTCACCGGCACCGCCCGGCCTCGGCCCCCGAGCGTGCCGAGCGGGTGCCCGACCGGTCGCAGCGGGGGCCGGAGCAGTCCGTCGAGGCCACGCAGGCCGTCCCGGACGCGGACCCCGGCACGCCGGACGGCGTCGCACCGGCCGAGGACGCCGTGCCGGACGGCGCCACGGTGGCGGCCGGAGCGACCCAGCAGGCCGCCGGGGCCGTCCCGGCCGTGCTGCCCGCCCGCTGGCGCGACGCCTCCACGCTCCAGCTGCCGCTGGGCGCCGGCCTCGGCCTGATCGGCTGCGGCCTCGGGCTGATCGGACTGCGCCTGCGCAAGGGCTGAGCCGCCGCCGCCGACGCCGGCGCCGCGCCCCCGCGCGACCTGAGTATCCGTACGGATGCCGGGCCGCCGTGCGGGGGCGTAGCGTCGTCAGCGGAAGCGGGTGCGGTGACCGCGGTGCCGGTGACCGGTGACCGTGGTGCGGGGCGGCGGTGCGGTCGGGGGTTCCACCCGGCCAACCCCAGTGAGGAAGAATGTTGTTCATGACGAATCCGATGAACGAGCGCTCGCCGCAGGATCTGTACCAGGCCATGGGCGGGCAGTCGCAGGACGGCCAGAAGGTGCTGATCGTCGGACCGGACGGGCTGCCCGTGGGCCAGGGGTTCGCCGGCTCGACGCACGACGACGGTGAAGGGCCGCGCGAGCTCCCGGTGACCGAGATGGTGGAGCAGCCGGCCAAGGTCATGCGGATCGGCAGCATGATCAAGCAGCTGCTGGAGGAGGTCCGGGCGGCTCCTCTCGACGAGGCCAGCCGGGTCCGGCTGAAGGACATCCACGCCAGCTCCATCAAGGAGCTGGAGCTCGGCCTGGCGCCCGAGCTGGTCGCGGAGCTGGAGCGGCTCTCGCTGCCGTTCACCGAGGACACCATCCCGACCGAGGCCGAACTGCGGATCGCGCAGGCGCAGCTGGTGGGCTGGCTGGAGGGGCTGTTCCACGGCATCCAGACCGCGCTCTTCGCCCAGCAGATGGCCGCCCGGGCGCAGTTGGAGCAGATGCGGCGGGCGCTGCCGCCGGGTCTGCACGGCGGCGAGCAGGAGGACGACGAGCCCGGCGAGGGCCGCGGCATCCGCTCCGGCCCGTACCTGTAGGCCCCCCACCGGCCCGGCGCAGCCGCCCCGGTCGGCGCCGCGGACCCCGTGGCGACCGCCCGGTATCGGACGTACCGCCACGATCCGGTGCCGAACGCACGACCGACCCACTACCGTCCGGTAGTGGGTCGCGGCTCGGACACAGTGTCGGCCCTGCGCCGATCACTGTCGCCGTGAGCCGATACCCTGAGCCCCTGTCGCAGACCGGGCGAGCGCCGCGACAGGGGTCGGGTGGGCCACCAAACCGGGCCCGACCAGGCACGGACGAGACCGAACGTCACGGTTGCGGCGGCACGACCGCGCCGAGGGGGAGCAGAGGACCATGAGCGAGCACGGCAACGCGGCGGTCGAGGGCCACTCCCTGGGCAACGGCAGGTACGTGCTGCAGCGGGTGCTGGGCGAGGGCGGCATGGCCTCCGTGCACCTCGCCTACGACAACGTGCTCGGCCGCTCGGTCGCGCTGAAGAGCATGCACGCCGAGCTCGGCCGGGACGAGTCCTTCAAGGAGCGGTTCCGGCGCGAGGCGCAGGCCGTGGCCCGGCTGGAACACGCCAATATCGTCACCGTCTACGACAGCGGCGAGGACGTCGCCGCCGACGGCTCCACCACCCCGTACATCGTGATGCAGCTGGTCGACGGCAAGGGCCTGCGCGAGGCGATCAACGACGCGGTCGCGCAGTACGGCGCGATGCCCACCGAGGAGGCGCTGCGGGTCACCGTCGGCGTGCTGAACGCGCTGGAGGCCTCGCACGACCAGGGGCTGGTCCACCGCGACATCAAGCCCGGCAACGTGATGTTCGACCGCAAGGGCAACATCAAGGTGATGGACTTCGGCATCGCCCGCGCGCTGGAGTCCGGGGTCACCTCGATGACCCAGACCGGCATGGTGGTCGGCACCCCGCAGTACCTCTCGCCCGAGCAGGCGCTCGGCAAGCCGGTGGACGCCCGCTCCGACCTCTACTCGGTCGGCGTGATGCTCTTCGAGATGCTCACCGGGCAACTGGTCTTCGACGGCGACTCGGCGTTCTCGATCGCCTACAAGCACGTCCAGGAGGAGCCCTCGGCGCCGTCCACCGTCAACCGGGCGGTCAGCCCGGCGGTGGACGCCTTCGTCGCCCAAGCGCTGCGCAAGGACCCGGCGCACCGCTTCCCGAGCGCGGCGGCGATGCGTGACGAGGCGGAGCGGCTGATCGCGGCGGAGAAGGGCGGCGGCAACGGCAACCAGCTGGCCGCGAGCTCGCCGCTGGTGATCACCGACGGTCCGCGCTCGGTGCACGCCGGGCCGCAGGCCCCGCAGACCCCGCCGCCGTTCCAGCAGCAGTACCGGACGCCGCCGCCGGCCTTCCAGACCCCGCCGCCGCAGCACCCGCAGACGCCGCAGCCCTTCCCGCAGCAGTACCAGACCCCGCCGCCGGCCTTCCAGGCCCCGCAGCACTTCCCGCCGCAGGCGCACACCCCGCCGCCCCAGCCGATGCCGATGCCGACGCAGTTCCAGCCGGCCCCCGCGTCGAACAGCGGCGGCTGCTCCACCGCGCTCGTGATCGTCGGCATCATCATCGGCGTGATCGTCCTCGCGATCATCATCATCGCCATCGTGGTGACCAAGGCGGAGAAGACCAGCACCTCCCGGTCCGTCGAGCGGCCCGCGACCGTTCTGCACCTGGACGACCTGCCCGACCGGAATGGCCTGCTCTGACGCGGTGCGCCCGGATCGGGCGTGCTACGGGGGAAGTCCGGAGGCGGTAGCGTTCGGGGACACGAAGCGACAGGGCACCGCGATCCGAGCGAAGGCCCGGGGCGAGGAGCGATGGCACAGACGCAGCGGCCGGACGACGACGAGGGTGCCCGGGCGGCCGGTTCGACCGGCGGGGCCCGGAGGGTGCCCGAGCCCGGCAGCGACAGCGCCGCCACCTCCGCACTCCCGCCGTACGGCGGCGGCCCGCAGACCCCCGGCCGCGGCACCGCAGCCCCGCTCGGCACGGTGGGTGACGGCCGCTACCGGCTGACCCACCGGCTCGGCCGCGGCGGCATGGCCGAGGTGTTCGCCGCCCAGGACGTCCGGCTCGGCCGGACCGTCGCCGTCAAGCTGCTGCGCCCCGAACTCGCCCAGGACGACATCGCCCGGCTGCGCTTCACCCGCGAGGCGCACGCCGTCGCGGCGCTCAACCACCACTCGATCGTCGCGGTCTACGACACCGGCGAGGAGTACGTCGGCGACGAGTCGACGCCCTACATCGTGATGGAGCTGGTCGAGGGCCGGACCGTCCGCGAGCTGCTGGTGGACGAGGAGGAGCCGCCGGTCGACCAGGCGCTCATCATCATCGCCGGCGTGCTGGAGGCGCTCGCCTACAGCCACCGGCACGGCATCGTGCACCGGGACATCAAGCCCGCCAACGTCATCATCACCACCACCGGCGCGGTCAAGGTGATGGACTTCGGCATCGCCCGCGCGCTGACCGGCACCGCCAGCACCATGACCCAGACCGGCATGGTCATGGGCACCCCGCAGTACCTCTCGCCCGAGCAGGCCCTCGGCAAGCCGGTCGACCACCGCTCCGACCTGTACGCGGCCGGCTGCATGCTCTACGAGCTGCTCACGCTGCGCCCGCCGTTCACCGGCGACACCCCGCTCTCGGTGGTCTACCAGCACGTGCAGGACCCGCCGGTGCCGCCGGCGCAGGTCAACGCGAGGGTCCCGGCGGCGCTCGACCCGCTGGTGCTGCGCTCGCTCGCCAAGAACCCGGACGACCGCTTCCAGGACGCCGACGAGTTCCGCGCCCACCTCCAGCACGCCCTGCGCGAGATGCACGGCGGGGCCTGGGCGACGGGTGCCGCGGCGGCCGGGCTGGCGGCGGCCGGCCAGGGGCACAGCGGTGCCACCCCGATGCCCGGGGCGGACGGCGAGACGGCCGTCACCGCGCCGTTCGGCCTGGGCGGCCCGAGCGATTCGACGACGGTGCTGCCGTACCAGGTGCCCGGCGGCCCGCACACGCCGTCCTCGCCCTACCCCGGGGCCGGCGGCCCGTACGGCGGCGGCTCGTACGACGGTGGCTCGTACGACGGCGGTCACGGCGGCCCGGGCGGCGACGGCGGCGACGGGGACGACGACCGCCGCCGGCGGCGCGGGCCCTGGGCCTGGGTGGCCGGCGCCGCGGCGGTGTTCGTCGCGTCCGGTGTCGGGATCGCGCTCGCGCTCAGCGGTGGCGGTGGCGGCGGGACGAAGGACCCCGGCCAGACGCCCGCCCCGTCCGTCTCGGTGGTCTCCTCCTCCGACGCCGGTACGCCCACCGGTGGGGGGATCTCCCCGACCACGGTGGCGCCCAGCCAGACCAGCCGGAAGCCGAACCAGCCGACCGACACGAACAACAACAACAACCAGAGCCCGCCGGCCACCGTGCCCAAGCACTCGCCGAGCATGACCCCGACGCCCACCGGTACCAAGCCGTCGTCGACGACGACCCCGTCGTCCACCGGCACGCCGACCGGCGGGGGCACCGGGACGCCGACCGGCGGCGCGAGCGGGACGCCGACCAACGGCGCGACGGGCACCCAGCCGCCGCCGACCAAGCCGGCCACCCAGCCGACGGGGGCCCCGACCACCGCGCCCGGGGCCGGCGGCTGACCGGCGGCGCCGACCGGTGACGGTCAGTTGGCGAAGGCGTCCAGGACCTGCTCGTACTCCTGGCACCACCACGCCAGCTGGCCGGCCGAGGCGGGGTAGAGCGGGTCGGCCCGGTGGTCGGCCCGCTGGTAGCGCCACTGGAGCATCCAGAAGTCGTTGAGCCGCTCCCACCAGACCCGGTGGACGGCCGCCGCCAGGTGTTCCGCGGTGGCCGCCCCGGTGGCCCGGTACGCCTGCGAGTAGGTCCGGACCCGGACGAGGTCGAGCGCGCCCGACGTCCGGTCGTTGAAGACCAGGGTGGCCGACCGGACGGCCTCCTCGGCGCGCGGCTGCGGGCCGAGCTTGTCCCAGTCCAGGACGGCCGCGATCCGGTCGCCCGCGTGCAGCAGGTTGAGCCCGTGGAAGTCGCCGTGCGTCCAGCCGGTGGGCGGGGCGGTCTGCGGGACGGGCCGGCGGTGGGCGTACTCGGCGAGCAGGTCGAGCCGTTCGGTGAGGCGCCGCTCGACCAGCGCGTCCAGCGCGCCGTACGGGCGCTGCTCGCGGGCGCTGAGCCGGAGTTCGCGGGCCAGCCGGGCGCTGTCCAGCGGGTCGGCACTGTGGTAGCCGGCGGGTTGGGCGAGGGGGGCGCAGACGTCGTCGAGCGCGCCGTGCAGCCGGCCGAGCAGCGCTCCGAGCGCGCCGCACTGCGTCAGGGAGAGATCGCCCCCGTGCCGGTGCCGGCCATCGACCCAGGGGAAGAGCGCGAACAGCCGGCTGCCGAAGGACGCCACCGTGCCGGAGCGTTCGGCACACGCCAGCGGGGGAGCGACGGGCAGTCCGAGGGTCTCCAGCGCGGCCATCGCGCGGTGGTGCCCGGCGATCGATTCGCGGTGCGCGGTGGCGGCGTCGACGTAGCACTTCAGGAAGTACGTCCCGGCCTCGGTGGTGACCCGGTAGCCCCGGTTCAACAGGCCCTCGGCGACCGGCTCGGCGGTGAGCAGCCGCCCCACCCGGTAGCGGCGCAGGACCTCGGCCAGGACGAGGTGGGGAACGGGCGGGCTGAGGGTCCCTATCGGGGGTGCGGTGAGATCGGGGCGGGCCGGGGCACAGGCGAGGGTCTGGCTGAAAGTCACAGGCTGAGGTTAGGGCCCCCTGGCGGGGGTCCTTGACAAACCGTCAGAACTGTGATTCCCGGTGCTCTCAGTGCTGCTGGTCGGCCTGGTGCCGTGCCACGAAGGCGGCTGCCTGGGTGCGCCGCTCCATGCCCATCTTGGCGAGCAGACTGGAGACGTAGTTCTTGACCGTTTTCTCGGCCAGGTGCAGCTCGTTGCCGATCTGACGGTTGGTCATCCCCTCGCCGATCAGATCGAGGATCCGCCGCTCCTGCTTGGTGAGCTGGGACAGTCGCTCGTCCTCCTTCTCGCCGCCGTCGCGCAGCCGGGCCAGCACCCGGCTGGTGGCCACCGGGTCGAGCAGCGACTTGCCGGCCGCGACGTCCCGGACGGCGGTGATCAGGTCGGTGCCGCGGATCGCCTTCAGGACGTAGCCGGAGGCGCCCGCCATGATCGAGTCGAACAGCGCCTCGTCGTCCGAGAACGAGGTCAGCATCAGGCACTTGATCGCCGGCAGCCGGGAGCGGACCTCCCGGCAGACCTCGACGCCGTTCCCGTCCGGCAGCCGGACGTCGAGGACCGCGACGTCGGGGTGCACGGCGGTGATCCGGGTGATCGCCTCGGCGGCCGTCCCGGCCTCGCCGACCACCTCGATGTCGTCCTCGACCGAGAGGAGATCGTGAACGCCCCGCCGGACCACCTCGTGATCGTCGAGCAGAAATACCCTGATCTGTCCGTTATCAGCCACGTGTAAAGCCTCCCATATCGCCGCAGGAGCGACCTATTGCCCGCACCGCCCCCGGAACGCTATCCGGCCAGATCAGTCGAAAGCGATGCCGGTAACCCCCTTACGAACGGGGCTCCGCCCGGATAACGTGCGCAGGTGTCCTGAAGGCGACCGAATTGAGAGCTGCGCCACACCCGCAGTTGTAGGCCCTGAACAAGTAGGACGTCCTAGCGCAAGCGCGCCAAGGGCTGCCGCTGGGTAACGTTCTCGTGAGGGACGCCGTCGGAACAGGATCACCACCTGCCTTGCAGCCGGTGCGCACACCCACGCGCGCCCCGCGAGGCGGTGACCGGACCGGTCACCGGCGACCCCGGGCGGCCGGACAGACCGAGGAGTGAACGTGACCGTCAAAAGCACGGCGAGGGCCCGCAAGAAGGCGGCCCCCGGCGTCCCTGACACCCTCCGCGCCACGGGTACGGACGCCCAGCCGGAGCTCGTACAGCTGCTCACCCCGGAAGGCGAGCGGATCGAGCACCCGGACTACCCGCTCACCACCACCCCGGACGAGCTGCGCGCCCTCTACCGCGACCTGGTGCTGGTGCGCCGGTTCGACGCCGAGGCCACCGCGCTGCAGCGCCAGGGCGAGCTGGGCCTGTGGGCCTCGCTGCTCGGCCAGGAGGCCGCCCAGGTCGGCTCCGGGCGGGCCATGCGCACCGGTGACTACGCCTTCCCCACCTACCGCGAGCACGGCGTGGCCTGGTGCCGCGACGTGGACCCGCTGAACCTGCTCGGCATGTTCCGCGGCGTGAACCACGGCGGCTGGGACCCGAACGAGAAGAACTTCCACCTGTACACCATCGTGATCGGCGCGCAGACCCTGCACGCCACCGGCTACGCGATGGGCATCACCAAGGACGGCGCGGACGACGCGGTGATCGCCTACTTCGGCGACGGCGCCTCCAGCCAGGGCGACGTCAACGAGGCCTTCACCTTCGCCTCGGTCTACAACGCCCCGGTGGTCTTCTTCTGCCAGAACAACCAGTGGGCGATCTCCGAGCCCACCACCACCCAGACCAAGATCCCGCTGTACCGCCGCGCCTCCGGCTTCGGCTTCCCCGGCGTCCGGGTCGACGGCAACGACGTGCTGGCCTGCCTGGCGGTCACCCGCTGGGCGCTCGACCACGCCCGCAGCGGCAACGGTCCGGTGCTGATCGAGGCGTTCACCTACCGGATGGGCGCGCACACCACCTCCGACGACCCCACCCGCTACCGCCCCTCCGAGGAGACCGAGGCCTGGAAGGCCAAGGACCCGATCACCCGGCTCCGGGCGCTCCTGGAGAAGGAGGGCCTGGCCGAGGAGGAGTTCTTCGCCTCGATCGAGGCCGAGAGCGAGCAGCTGGGGCTGCGGGTGCGCGAGGGCGTGCGCACCATGCCGGACCCGGACCCGACCCTGATCTTCGACCACGTCTACGCCGAGCCGCACACACTGGTCGATGAGGAACGGGCCGAGTACGTCGAGTACGCGGCCTCCTTCGAGGCGGGGGAGAACCTCTGATGGCCGCTCAGCTCAGCATCGCGAAGGCGCTCAACGAGGCGCTGCGCAAGTCGCTGGAGAACGACCCGAAGACGCTCCTGATGGGCGAGGACATCGGCAAGCTCGGTGGCGTCTTCCGGATCACCGACGGCCTGCAGAAGGACTTCGGCGACAGCCGGGTGATCGACTCCCCGCTCGCCGAGTCCGGCATCGTCGGCACCGCGATCGGCCTCGCGCTGCGCGGCTACCGCCCGGTGGTGGAGATCCAGTTCGACGGGTTCGTCTACCCGGCCTTCGACCAGATCGTCTCCCAGCTGGCCAAGATGCACGCCCGCGCGCTCGGGCACGTCAAGATGCCGGTCACCATCCGCATCCCGTACGCGGGCGGCATCGGCGCGGTCGAGCACCACAGCGAGTCGCACGAGGCGTACTTCGCGCACACCGCCGGTCTGCGGGTGGTCTCGCCGTCCAGCGCGCACGACGCGCACTGGATGCTGCGCCAGGCCATCGAGTCGGACGACCCGGTGATCTTCCTGGAGCCCAAGCGCCGCTACTGGGACAAGGGCGAGGTCGGCGACGCCGCCGACCTGGGCCTGTACGACGCCCGGATCGTGCGCCCCGGCACGGACGCGACGCTGATCGCCTACGGCCCGATGGTCAAGGTCTGCCTGGAGGCCGCCGCGGCCGCCGAGGAGGACGGCCGCCGGCTGGAGGTCGTCGACCTGCGCTCGCTCTCCCCGGTGGACTTCGCCGCTCTGGAGGAGTCGGTCAAGCGGACCGGCCGCGGCATCGTGGTGCACGAGGCGCCGGTCTTCCTGGGCATGGGCGCCGAGCTGGCCGCCCGGCTGACGGAGCGGTGCTTCTACCACCTGGAGGCGCCGATCCTGCGGGTCGGCGGCTACCACGCGCCGTACCCGCCGTCCCGGGTCGAGGAAGCCTTCCTGCCGGACCTGGACCGCGTGCTCGACGCCGTCGACCGCGCGCTCGCGTACTGAACCGGGGAGCGAAGATGACCACCGAAGTTCGCTCGCTCCGCGAGTTCAAGATGCCCGACGTGGGCGAGGGCCTCACCGAGGCCGAGATCCTCAGCTGGTCCGTGAAGCCCGGTGACACCGTGACGGACGGCCAGGTCGTCTGCGAGGTGGAGACCGCCAAGGCCGCCGTGGAGCTGCCGATCCCGTTCAACGGGGTGGTGGAGCGGCTGTTCTTCCCCGAGGGCGCGACGGTCGACGTCGGCACCGTGATCATCTCGGTCGCGGTGGCGGGGGAGGCGGGCGCCGCCGCTCCGGCCGCGGCCGCACCGGTCGCCCCGGTGGCCGCTCCCGCCGAGGCCGAGCCGGCCCGGCGCGAGGTGCTGGTCGGCTACGGTCCGCGGACCGGCGGTACCCAGCGCCGGGCCCGCCGGACCACCACGACCACCGTGGTCGCCCCGGCTCCGGCTCCGGCCGCTCCCGCGCCGGCCCCGGTGGCCGCCGCGCCGGTGGCTGCCGCGCCGGTGGTACCGGCCCAGCCCACCGGTGACCGGCCGTTGGCCAAGCCGCCGGTGCGCAAGCTCGCCAAGGACCTCGGCGTCGACCTGCGGGCCGTCACACCGACCGGCCCGGACGGCGTGGTCACCCGCGAGGACGTGCACGCGCACGCCGCCGCGGCGGCCGCCGTCGCGGCGCCCCCGGCCGAGCCGGCCGAGCCGGCCGCGGTGGCACCGGTGGAGCCGGTGGTCGTGGCGACCGCCGGCACCGGGGACGTCCGGGTGCCGATCAAGGGCGTCCGCAAGGCGACCGCGCAGGCGATGGTGGCCTCGGCCTTCACCGCCCCGCACGTCACCGAGTTCGTCCAGGTCGACGTCACCCGCACGATGAAGTTCGTCCGCCGGCTCAAGGAGAGCGGCGAGCTGGGCCGGGACATCCGGGTCAGCCCGCTGCTGCTGGTCGCCAAGGCGCTGCTGACCGCGATCAAGCGGCACCCCGAGATCAACGCCCAGTGGGACGAGGCGGCCCAGGAGATCGTCATCAGGGGCCAGGTGAACCTCGGCATCGCCGCGGCCACCCCGCGCGGCCTGATCGTCCCCAACATCAAGGACGCGGGCGGCCGCACGCTGTCCGGTCTGGCGGCCGCGCTCGGCGAGCTGATCGACACCGCCCGGCTGGGCAAGACCTCGCCGAACGACATGCAGGGCGGCACCGTCACCATCACCAACGTCGGCGTCTTCGGCGTCGACACCGGCACCCCGATCCTCAACCCGGGCGAGGCCGCGATCCTCGCCTTCGGCGCGGTCCGGGAGCTGCCGTGGGTGCACAAGGGCAAGGTGGTGCCGCGCCAGGTCACCACGCTGGCCCTCTCCTTCGACCACCGCCTGGTGGACGGCGAGCTGGGCTCCAGGGTGCTGGCCGACGTCGCCGCGCTGCTGGAGTACCCCAAGCGCCTGATCACCTGGGGCTGACCGGCCGGACCGAGGAGGGCCCTGCTCCGCACGACAGTGCGGAGCAGGGCCCTTCGGCCTTTCCGGACTCCGGACTCCGGACTCCGGACGAGCCCTTAGCGCGTGGCGCGCAGCCGGCGCCCGGCGTACCGGACGCCCAGGCCGAGCACGAGCAGCACGGCGCCGAGACCGGCCGTCAGGATCCCGACGGCGGTGCCGGTCGGGGCCTGCTCCGGCATGCCGGTCGGCCCGCCGGCGGTGGGGCCGAAGGCGGGCGCGCCGACGGCGGCCCCCGGAGCGCCGAGGGTCGCCGCCGGGGCGGGCGGTCCGGACACCTGCCGGACGGCCGACGTGCCGGGGCCGGGCCCGTGGGCCGAGGCGGTGTCGGGGGCGAGCAGGTGCACGGAGCCGGCCAGGACGACGGCGACGGCGACGGTCGCGAGCCGGCGGCGGGTGGAGCGCGGGCGGGCGTTCTTCGCAGAAGTGGAGAAAACAGGCATGCGCACGACGTGACTCCCCGCAGTCATGAAGCCGATGGTGGGTGGAGGTGGCCGGTCCTGCCCCCGTCGGCCGGTAGCGCCCCCCGGCGCTTCCCGGCTCGCTCTCCAGCCCTCCACTTCCAAGGACGCGCGGCCCCGCCGGAGGTTGCGGGTGGATCCGGAAGTCCTCCGGGATTCTTCGAAAGGCCCGCCGCCGGTGCCCGCTCCGCGATACTGCCGCCATGGCAGAGGAGCTGATAACCCGTTCGGCGGACAGTCGGACCGACCCCGAGGAGCGCCGCTCGCTGCGGCGGGACGTCTCCCTCCCCGCCCTCCTGGCCGGGCTGGTGTGCATCGCGGTGTCGTTCTCCGGCCCGCTGGTGGTGGTGCTCGCGGCGGCGTCGGCCGGGCGGCTGGACGAGGCGCACACGGCCTCCTGGATCTGGGCGGTGGCCATCGGCAGCGGGCTGCCCGGTCTGCTGCTCAGCTGGTGGACCAGGACGCCGGTGATCACCGCCTGGTCCACGCCGGGCGCCGCGCTGCTGGTCACCAGCCTCGGCGCGTACCCCTACCGGGAGGCGGTCGGCGCCTTCCTGGTGAGCGGGGTGCTGGTGACCCTGTTCGGTGTCACCGGGCTGTTCGGCCGGCTGATCGCCGCGATCCCGGCCGGGATCGTCAACGCGATGCTGGCGGGCATCCTGTTCTCCTTCGGCGCCGGCATCTTCGGCGCCGTCCACGGCGCGCCCGCCCTGGTGCTCGGCAGCTTCGCGGCCTTCCTGCTGGCGAAGCGGCTGGCGCCGCGGTACGCCGTACCGGTCGCGCTGCTGGCCGGCGGGGTGCTGGCGGCGGTCACCGTCGGGCTGCCGGTGCGCCTCGGGTCCGGCGGGCCGACCGTGCCGGTGTTCACCGTGCCGGCCTTCTCCGGGCCGGCCATGGTGGGGCTGGCGCTGCCGCTCACCATCGTGGCGCTGGCCTCGCAGAACGCCCCCGGGCTGGGCGTGATGCGGGCCTTCGGCTACCAGCCGGACGACCGGCTGCTGATCGGGGCCACCGGCGGGGTCTCCGTCCTGCTGGCGCCGTTCGGCTCGCCCGGGGTGAACCTGGCCGCGATCACCGCGGCGATCTGCGCCGGGCCGGAGAGCCACCCCGATCCGCGGCGCCGCTACGTCGCCGGAATGTCGGCGGGTCTGCTCTACGTGCTGGTGGGCAGTTTCGGTGGGCTGCTGGTGAGCCTGTTCACCGGTCTGCCGAAGGAGCTGATCGCGGTGATCGCCGGGGTCGCCCTGCTGGCCTCGCTCCAGGGGAGCCTGGCCGCGGCCGTCGCCGACGAGGGCGGGCGGGACGCGGCGGTGGTGACCTTCCTGGCCTCGGCCTCCGGGATGAGCCTGCTCGGCATCGGCTCGGCGTTCTGGGGGCTGCTGCTCGGGCTGGGCACCCATCTGGTGCTCCGGGCGGGGCCGAAGCGGCGCGGCTGAGGCGTTGCGCGGCCGGGGCGCCCCAGGCCGGTGGTGTGCTCGGCCGGTGGAGTGCTCGCCCGGTGGAGTGCTCGCCCGGTGGAGTGCTCGGCCGGTGGTGTGCTCGGCCGGGGGCCACGGGGTGGGCCGGCTCCGCCGGAGGCGGCGCTGGTGGGTCACGGGCCATCCGGATCATCCACCTGATCGGACTCATAGGTATGACTGGGGTGATCCGGGTCGTTCGGCCAGGGCGGTGACATTTTCGCCGGACGGTGAGGGTGACACGCCGGTCCGGGTACGTCTTCGCGTCCACCACCCGGGCGACGCCGGGTGACCGGATCCCCGAGGACGCACCCGTATGCCGCCTGGCAACCCTGGCCGGCTCGTCCGGAGTCTGGCCGCGCTCGTGCTGGTGTCCACCGCCGTACTGCCCGCCGCCCTGGAGCTGGCCGGCCCCTCGCCCTTCGGGGTGATCGGGCCGGGTGCCCCCGCCGACCGGGCGGTGCCGCCGCACACCGCCCAGCGGGCCGACCTCCGCGCGGCCGGCGCCGCCCCGACCGTCGACATAAGGCGGACCGGGGACCCGGCGAACCGGATCACGCTGGTGCTGCTCGGCGACGGCTACAGCGCGGACGAGCAGGAGCTCTTCCGCGCCCAGGCCGACCGGGCCTGGCGGGCGCTGATGGAGATCGAGCCGTTCCGCAGCTACCAGGGGTTCTTCAACATAAGGCGGGTCGAGGTCGTCTCGGCGGACTCCGGCATCGCCGAGACCGAGAGCCGGGGCCGAAACCCCGGGACCCCGCTCGGCATGCACTTCTGGTGCGAGGGCACCGCCCGGCTGCTCTGCGCCGACGAGGCCGCCACCGCGCGCTACGCCGGCGAGGGCGACGGCCCGCAGTACCTGATCGCGCTGGCCAACTCCAGCGAGTACGGGGGTGCCGGCGGCACCGGGGTGACCACCCTGGCCGGCGGCAGCCCGGACGCGGGGCGGATCATCCAGCACGAGATAGGGCACACCGTGGGCGACCTCGGTGACGAGTACGACAGCGCGCCGGACGACGCCGACTACCCCAACCTCGCCACCGAGAACGCCGACGACATGCGCCGCAAGCAGACCAAGTGGTGGCGCTGGCTGGGCGCGGAGTCCCCGGACGGCGGCGGCACGATCGGCGCCTACCGCAGCGCCAACGGGATCTACCGGCCCACCCAGGACTCGGTGATGCGCACCCTCGGCGGGGCCTACAACCTGCCCTCGCGGGAGGCGATCATCGAGGAGATCTACCGCCGGATCCGGCCGACCGACACACCCGTGCCCGCCCCGGGCGAGGTGACCGGCCGCCCCCGGCTGGAGGTCCGGCCGCTGCCGCTGGTCGGGACCCGCGCGCTGCAGGTGGACTGGAAGGTGGACGGCGCCGCGGTGGAGCCGCAGGCGCCGGACCGCAGCTGGCTGGACACCGCCGCGCTGAACCTGTCCCCGGGGCAGAGCGCCACCGTCACGGCCACCGTCCGGGACACCACCGACTGGGTCCGGGACGAGGCCTTCCGCGACCGCTACATGACCAGGACGGTCTCCTGGACGGTCACCGGCTGAGCCGGGCCCGCCCCGCCCCGGACCGAGGGTCGAATGATGGGATGACTAATCTGGGGACACTATGTCCGTGGAGCCCGCCAGTTCAGCCCGCCCCCTGTCCGTTCCCGCTCCCCCGGCCGCCGCCGGGCCGACGCCCCCGGCGGCCCCCGTGCCCCCGGCGGCCCTCGTGCCCCCGGCCACCGGGATCCCGGCGCCGCCCGGTGGCCGGGCCGCCTGGCTGGCCTGGTCCATCGGCGTCAGCGTGTACGTCCTCGCGGTGATCCACCGGACCAGTCTCGGGGTGGCCGGGCTGGACGCCGCCGACCGCTTCGCGATCGGCGCCTCCGCGCTCTCCACCTTCTCGATCCTCCAGGTGCTGGTCTACGCGGCGATGCAGATACCGGTCGGCCTGCTGGTCGACCGGTTCGGCCCGCGCCGGGTGCTGCTGCTCGGCGTCCTGCTGCTGAGCGCCGGGCAGCTCGCCTTCGCGTTCTCCTCCTCCTTCGGGCCGGCGCTGGCCTCCCGGGCGGTGCTCGGCTGCGGTGACGCGATGACCTTCATCAGCGTGCTGCGGATCGCCGCGCGCTGGTTCCCGGCCGCGAAGAACCCGTTCGTCGCCCAGCTGACCGGTCTCGCCGGGATGGGCGGGAACCTGGTCACCACCGTCGTCCTCGCCGACGCCCTGCACCGGGAGGGCTGGACCCCGACCTTCACCGCGATCGCGCTGCTCGGAGTGGCGGTGTTCGCGCTGGTCGCGCTCTTCCTGCGGGAGGCTCCGGCGGGCGCGCCGCAGCGGGCCGCGGCCGCCGGGCCGGGGGGCGCGCCGCTCCGGCCGGGCGTGGGCCGGCAGGTCCGGCTGGCGTGGTCGGAGCCCGGCACCAGGCTCGGCCTCTGGGTGCACTTCACCACCCAGTTCCCCGGCAACGCCTTCGGCCTGCTCTGGGGGATGCCCTACCTGGTGGAGGCCCAGGGCATGTCGCGCACCGCGGCGGGCGGGCTGCTGACCCTGCTGGTGCTCGCCAACATGTCCTTCGGCCTCCTCTTCGGCCGGGTGCTCTCGCGCACCGCCCGGGCCCGGATGCCGATCGTGCTCACCGTGATCGCCGCCACCGCGCTCGGCTGGGCGCTGGTGCTGGCCTGGCCGGGCGGGCACCCGCCGCTCTGGCTGCTGGTCGGGATCATCCTGGTGATGGGCAGCAACGGCCCGGCCTCGCTGGTCGGTCTGGACTACGCCCGTGCGCGCAACCCCGTGGAGCGGCTCGGCACCGCCTCCGGGATCGTCAACATGGGCGGCTTCATCGGCACGATGATCACCCTGTTCGGCATCGGCGTCCTCCTGGACGCCCTCACCCCGGCCGGCACCGGCGGCTACTCCGCCGACGCCTTCCGCTGGGCCTTCTGCTGGCTCTACGTGCCGCTCGCGGCGGGCACCCTGATGATCCTGCGGCTGCGGCGCAAGGTCGCCGAGCGGGAGCGGGGCGCGGCGGCGGGCGTCTGACGGCCCGCCTCCGACAGCCGGCCGGCCGTTCGGCACGGCCCGCGCGGCCGGGGCCGTGCGGGCCGCGCCGGGTCGTCAGACCGTGACGGCGAAGTTGGCCAGCACCCGCGAGGCCAGCTCCTGGTCGCCCTCGACGGTGACCGGGCCCGGGCGGCCGCGGCCGCAGGCGAGCCGGGCGTACGTCTCCCAGTCCATCGTGAGCTGTACGTCGGGGGCGAGGCTGATCGACTCGTCGACCGTGCCGCGGCCGGCGGCGTCGACCCGGACGGTGCGCAGGAACTCGACCGGGCCGGTGACGTCCAGCACCAGGGCCGTCCCGGCCGGGGCGCCGGCCCGGTGGGCGACGGCCTTGGGCAGCGACTCCAGCAGCACGTCCCGGGCGAGCAGCGCGGCCGGGGAGGCCAGGTTGCCCGGCACCGCGAGGGCCCGGCGGAGGTCCTGCTCGTGCACCCAGACGTCGAAGGCCCGGTGGCGCAGCAGCTCGTGGTACGGCAGGTCGCGGCTGAGCGGGCCGCCCGGGAAGCGGACCGGCTCGGACGGGGTCTGCCGGGCGTTGCGCAGCGCCCGGGAGCGGCGGATGATCGTGTACTCCAGCTCGCCGGTCATCTCCAGCGCGGTGTGGCAGCGGCGCTTGTCGACCGGCAGCTCGATGTAGCGGGCGAACTCGGTGGTGACGTGGCGCAGGTCGCGGGGGAGCGAGTGGATCGGGCGCGGGTCGCCGAGCAGCTCGGACTCGACGGCGATGACGTGCGAGACGATGTCCCGGACCGACCAGCCGGGGCACTCGGTGGCCCGGTTCCAGGAGCCCTCCGGGAGAGGGGCCACCAGCTCCGATATCGATTCGATGGACTGCGTCCACGCCTCGGTGTAAGCCTGCACGGTCTGGTTGTCCGTCACGGGAATCTCCGGCCCTCCGTCAGCTGCCTTGCCACGCGCGCCCTGTTTTCGGGTCGGACGGGAAAGTCCGGCTTCCGGGCGCACACGCTAACCGCACGTTACGCTGCCGGGTGAGAACAGGGCAGCGCTTTCGAGTGACGATCGTAGGACTCTTGCCGTGGACGGTGGTACTGTGCGCGCTTCATTGATCCAACTCGCGGTCTCCGACGCCGAGCCGCCCGCCGAGCGGCGGGCCCGCGCGGCGGCCCTGGTCCGTGCCCAGCAGGGGGCCGACCTGGTGGTCCTGCCGGAGCTGTGGGCGCTGGGCGGTTTCGCGTACGACCTCTGGTCGGACGGCGCCGAGGCGCTGGACGGGCCCACCTCGGACGCGATGGCCGCCGCCGCGAAGGCGGCCGGGGTCTGGCTGCACGCCGGGTCGATCGTCGAGCGCGACCCGGACGGGCCGATCTACAACACCTCGCTGCTGTTCGCCCCGGACGGCGAGCTGGTGCACACCTACCGCAAGATCCACCGCTTCGGCTTCGACAGCGGCGAGGCGGTGGTGATGGGCGCCGGGCAGGAGATCGTCACCGCCGCCACCGACTTCGCCACGCTCGGCCTGGCGACCTGCTACGACCTGCGGTTCCCCGAGCTGTTCCGGGCGCTGCTGGACGCGGGCGCCCAGCTGATGGTGGTGCCGGCGGCCTGGCCGGCGCGGCGGCGCGAGCACTGGACGCTGCTGAGCCGGGCCCGCGCGGTCGAGGAGCAGGCCTACGTCCTGGCCTGCAACACCGCCGGGACGCACGGCGGGGTCGAGCAGGCCGGCCACAGCATCGTGGTGGACCCGTGGGGCCGGGTGCTGGCCGAGGCGGGCGCCGGCGAGGAGGTGCTGACCGTGGACTTCGACCCCGCGGAGGTGGGCAAGGCCCGCGCCGAGTTCCCGGTCCACCGGGACCGGTTGCTGGGCATCCCGGCCCCCGTCCAGCGGTGACGCCCCCGGCCGGGTGAGCGGGGCTTTCCGGGGCATACGGGAGGCTTGTACGGGGCGGCGGCATTTTTGAGAAGATGAGCCTTCGTCGTGTTACCCGCCGTTCTTCAGCCGGCCTGTCCCGAGGCAGACCGTCGAGCCTGCCCGAGGAGGTCGCGCGCATGTACGGCACCGGCGCAGGCGACACCAGCACCGTGATCCAGCGCAACAGCCTGCGCGAGCAGATCGCCGGCGCGCTGCGCGAGGAGATGATGGCCGGCCGGCTGGCGGCCGGCCGCAACTTCACCGTCAAGGAGATCGCCGAGCTGTACGGCGTCTCCGCGACCCCGGCCCGCGAGGCGCTGGTGGACCTCGGCGCGCAGGGGCTGCTCCGGGCCGAGCACCACCGCGGCTTCACGGTGCCCGAGTTCGGCTGGGCCGACTTCCTGGAGATCTTCGAGTCCCGGGTGCTGCTCACCGACAGCTGCTTCCGCCAGCTCGCGGTCCGCCCGGCGACGCCGGACGCCGCCCGGCTGCCCTCGCTGCGCCGCCGGGCGGACGCGGCGGTCGGTGCGGTCCGGGCGGGCAACCTGGACGTCATGGTGGGCTGCGACCGCCGGTTCTGGCAGGAGGTCGCCGGACTGCTCGGCAACCGCCGGATCGGGGACTACCTGGACTGGCTCCGGGTGCAGTCCTGGATGTTCGCCGCGCCGTACCTGCGGGCGATGCCGACGCTGGGCGGGTTCTGCTGGGACCGCCACGTCGAGCTGGTCGAGGCGATCGAGCGGGAGGACCTCGCGGGCGCGCACCGGATCGTCTGCGAGTACAACCTGTTCACCGTGCGGGCGCTGGCCGGGCTGACCGGGGAGTCGGAGGAGTCGGTGGGGGTGCTGCCGCTGCTGACCGCCGGGCTCGACGCGGCGCCGGTGGCCGCGCCGCCGGCCGCCCGGTCGGGTGGGCCGGGGCCGTCCGGACCCGCTCCCTCACCGGTGCCGGCCGGCAGGTCTTCCGTTCCTTCCGTCCCTTCGGTCCCTTCGCCGGTGTCGGCGGGTCCGGAGGCGGGCCGCAGGCCGGAGCCGCAGCGGGCGGCGGAGGGCGGCCGCGGCCGCGAACGGGAGCTGGGCCGGGAGCTCGGCCGCGAGCTGGGGCTGGGCCTCGGCCTGGTGCCGCAGCCGCGTTCGGTGCCGTACGGGCGCTTCGGCCGCCGGCCGGCCGACCCGTCGGCCGGCCAACTGTCCGAGGGGCGGCCCGGCCCGCACCGCGCGCCGGGCCGGTAGGGTGGGCGGTCGTCGCCCCGGGCGGTCCCCGTACCGACCGTCCGGACCCCGACCCGCCCATCCGTCACCCGCTCGCGCGGGCGACTCCGCCGCCCGGAGAGGAAGAGCCGGCCCATGGCCTGCGACCTCTGGCTCGTCCCGCTCGTGGACGTGCTGAGCCACAGCCCCGACAACCCCTTCCGGGACGATCTCGCGCTGTACAACGCCGTGTTGACCGCGCACGGGCTGCCCGAGGTGCCGGTCTACCAGTTCGTCCCGGGGATAAGCGGGGCGGTCGAGCCGATAGCCGCCTTCGACTACGACTCGCTGCACTTCCTGCGCCGCGCCTACCTGCTGGGCCTGACCGGCCTGGACATCACGCCGGTGGACGCGCTCGGCGGCGACTACGAGCAGCTGCTGGAGATGTTCGAGAGCAGCGCGGAACACTCGCACCTGGTCTGGCACTTCGACCACGCCGGGGCCTACGTGCCGATCGAGTTCGCGGCTCCGCTGGTGGACGACGCGCTGCTCGCCTCCGGCGGTCCGCTGGGCTCCAGCCACGGGCTGCTGCGCGAACTCCAGGCCATCGCCCCGGCGCTGGACATCGACCCGGCCGACCCGCCGGACCCGACCCGGCCGCTCGGCCCGACCGGCCTGGAGCAGCCGTTCGGCCCGCCGCTGGACGACCTGCACCCCTTCGCCCGGGAGCGGCACGCCTGGGCGGGCCTGTACGCGGCGGCCACCCGCAGCCTCACCCAGGGCTCGATGATCGTCTTCGCCTGAGCCGACGGGCCCGCGAGCCACCCGGCTCCGCGGGCCCGTCGGTCTGCGGGCCCGCCGACGTCCGGGCCCGCGAAGAACGTCCGAGTCCGCGAGCGTCCGGGGCTCGGAGGCCTCCGCGCGCCGTCCCCGCTACCGCAGCGGGCCCTCCGGCGGCCGCTGGCGCGGCATGGTGGGCCGGGTGCCCGGCGGGGGCAGGATCCGCACCTGGGCGCCGATTCCCGACTCGCTGCGGCCGCCCCAGCTGCCGGAGGCCTGGGTGGGCAGCTGGGTCATGCCCGCGCGGAACTCCAGCATCCACTCCGAGGTCTCGGTGCGGACCATGTCCGAGACGTCCTCGCAGAACCGCCGCAGCACCCCGAGGCAGCGCTCGGCCGCCTCGCCCGCGGTGCCCTCGGTGGGGCCGAGCACCTCCCGCACGCACTCCGACGCCCAGTCGAACTGGAAGGCCTCCAGGCGGCGTTGCAGCGCCTGCGCGGTGGAGACGTCCCGCATCCAGCCAGAGGTCAGCCCGAACGCCCGGTCGGCGCCGTAGCAGGCCGCGGCGAGCGCCAGGCCGACGTAGCCCCAGCTGGTGGCGTTCGCGACGGTGCCGGTGAGGTCCACCAGCGGCGCGGTGACGCCGCCCACCACGAAGCCGGCCGTGCCGAACCTCAGCAGACGTGCCCAGCGGCGCTTCCAGACCCGGTCCCGGCGGTACCAGTCGATCGCCTCGACCGCCCGCTCCTCGGACCAGCGGTAGAGCTCCTCCAGCCGCTCGGCGGGCTCGCCCCAGTCCCCGAGGGGGAACTGGCGGGCGCTCAGATCGGCCCGGCGACGCGTGTCGGCCCGGGGCGCGACTGCGGCGGGGGGCGGGTCCTCCTCGCCGATCTCCTTGCCCCAGGCACTCTCCTCGGGCTGCATTTCCGGCTGGCTCACCTGTGGGGCTCCCTGTGGCGGGCGGACTGCTGGGTCTGACATCGCGTCCTCCAACGCGTCCTCCTGACAAGTCATCGACCTGATGGGCCGTGAAACGCCGGACGACGGATCGGAACACACGGCGCCCCCGGGCGAGTGTGGGTGCCCCGGGACGGCGTACCGGCCGGTGGCCGGCGGTTGTCCATCAGCACTTCTTACCGCCAAATGGCTGACCGTGGGGGCGCTTCACCAATGATCGTTACCGGATTCGGAGCCCGGATGCCGAGGTGAGGGGGTTGCGGCGGTCGGCGAGATTTCACCCGTCCGAGCGAGCCCCCGGTGACCCGCTGTCCTGACCCGGGCACCCCGGGTGCGCCGGCCACGTCCCGGCTTGGATGATCCTCCGAGGCCGGCGGCGTACGGACGGCTCCGCCTGGAGGTTCCGACGGGACCGGAGGGCGGCGCGAACCGGCCACCGACTACCCTTGCCAACCGTGAAGGTCCTCGTCATCGGCGGCGGCGCCCGCGAACACGCCCTGTGCCGCTCCCTGTCCCAAGATTCCGCCGTCACCGAGCTGCACTGTGCCCCGGGTAACGCCGGGATCGCGCAGGTGGCGACGGTCCACCCCGTCGACCAGCTGGACGGTGCGCAGGTCGCTGCGCTCGCCCGGCGGCTCGACGCCGACCTGGTCGTGGTCGGCCCGGAGGCCCCGCTCGTCGCGGGCGTCGCCGACGCCGTGCGCGCGGCCGGCATCCCGGTCTTCGGTCCGTCCGGCGAGGCCGCCCGGCTGGAGGGCTCCAAGGCGTTCGCCAAGGACGTCATGGCCGCCGCCGGGGTGCCCACCGCCCGCTCCTACCTCTGCACCACCCCCGCCGAGGCCGCCGAGGCACTGGACGCCTTCGGCGCGCCGTACGTGGTCAAGGACGACGGCCTGGCCGCCGGCAAGGGCGTCGTGGTCACCTCCGACCGCGAGGCCGCGCTGGCCCACGCCGCCTCCTGCGAGCGCGTGGTCATCGAGGAGTACCTGGACGGCCCCGAGGTCTCGCTGTTCGCGATCACCGACGGCACCACCGTCCTCCCGCTCCAGCCCGCGCAGGACTTCAAGCGCGCGCTGGACGGCGACGAGGGCCCGAACACCGGCGGCATGGGCGCCTACTCGCCGCTGCCGTGGGCGCCCGAGGGCCTGGTCGAGGAGGTCCTGGAGACCGTCCTGCAGCCCACCGTGGACGAGCTGCGCCGCCGGGGCACCGAGTTCTCCGGCCTGCTCTACGCCGGCCTGGCGCTGACCTCGCGCGGCACCCGGGTGATCGAGTTCAACGCCCGCTTCGGCGACCCGGAGACCCAGGTCGTGCTGGCCCGCCTGCGCACGCCGCTGGCGGCCGTCCTGCACGGCGCGGCCACCGGCGCGCTGGACCAGCTGGAGCCGCTGCGCTGGGACGACGGCGCCGCCGTCACCGTGGTGATCGCCTCCGAGGGCTACCCGGCGGCACCGCGCACCGGCGACGTGATCGAGGGCCTGGCGGAGGCCGAGGCCGCCGACGGCACCGCGTTCGTCCTGCACGCCGGCACCGCGGCGGACGAGGACGGCCGGGTGCTCAGCGCCGGTGGCCGGGTCCTCTCCGTCACCGCCACCGGCGTCGACCTCGCCGAGGCGCGCGGCCGGGCGTACGCGGCGGTCGACCGGATCAGCCTCAAGGGTGGTCAGCACCGCACCGACATCGCGCTCAAGGCCGCCCAGTAGCAGGGCTTTTCGCCGCGTTCCGGGGTGCTGCGTCCGAGGGGAAACAACCCCCATGGACGCAGCGCCCCGCGGCGTTTCCGGGCCGGGTGGCACGGGAGCGGTTCCGGGGCCGCCGCACCGTTCGGCGGCCGGAATCCAGCCCATCGAGTGACAGCGGCCGCATCCGGCTGACGCAACCGGCCGCCCGGCCTTATGGTGCGCTGGTCCGCGGTCCCGGGGGCCGCGTCGTGCGCGGCCGCACCGGGTAGCGGCGGTCGCGCGGGGGGATGCTGGACGGCGTCCGGCCGGACCGGCGCGCCCGGGCCGCATTGCACGGCGCGCGGCGCGGTCGTCCGGAATCCGGGCACCGTCACCGGGACGAGTGGAAACCGGGGCGATCCGGAACACCCACCCGGACAAGGGCGTCAAGAATGTCAGAAGCGCCACGCAGCATGTACTACCGGGATCGGACGCCGCCGATTCCCGGTCGGAACTGATCGTTTCGAGTCGGCTCAGGGCCCCGTCGCCGGGTGCCCGAGGGCTCCGAAGGGGGTGCCGCACCGTATGGCCGCTGTCGACACCGCGCGCGCTCACGCCCAAGCGGTCCTGCGGGTCCGGGGGATCGCCCTGGCCACCGCCGTACTGCCCGCCGCCGCGGCGGTGGTCCTGCTCGCGGGCCGGTTCACCGGCCGGCTCGGTGCGCCAGGCTCCGCCGACGCCGCCGCCTGGGACGCCGTCCGCTGGGTGGTCTGCGCGGTGGCCGCCGCCACCCTGCTGGTCGCGGGCCTGGCCGCCCGCGCCCACCGCAGGGCCGTCCCGCCGCAGACCCCGGTCGTCCCGCTCGACCGGGCCCAGGCCCCCGAGCTGTACCGGCTGATCGACGAGCTGGCCGACCGGCTGGCGGTCCCCGCGCCCTCGGCGATCGCCCTCACCCCGGACTGCGACAGCTGGCTGGAGGACGTCCCGCCGGGCCGTCCGGCCGACACCGGCCGCTCGTCGCGCCACTCGTCGCGCCACGAGCAGGACCCGCCCGCGCCGGTGCTGGTGATCGGCTCGCCGTTCCTCTGGTGGATGCGGGCCGGCGAGCTGCGGGCCCTGCTCGCCCCGGTGGTGGCCGGTACCGGGGCCGCCGCCGACCCGGACATCGCCGCCGCCCGCCGCTTCCTGCGCGGTCTGGACGCCAGCCTGGACGCCGCCCCCGGGCCCGGCGTGGTCGGCGCCCCCGCGCCCGCCGCCCCGCGCGGGCGCCGCGGCCCGGCCGCGCTGACCGACCGGATCACCCGCCGACTGCTCCGCGCCTGCCGGGCGCACTCCGCCGAGCTGGAGCGGGCCGTCGCCGGCTGGGCCTCCGAGCAGGCCCGGGCGGTCGACTACGGCCTGCGGATCGCCGCCCAGGAGCAGGTCGGCCTGGCCTACGCCGGCTGGGACCGGCTGCTCACCCGGGTCGCGCTGCCCGCCTGGCGGCTCGGCCGGCACCCCGCGCACCTCAACGCCGGGGTGGTCGCCGCGCTCACCGAGCTGTCCCGGCGCGACCGGCTGGCCGACGGGTACGGCAGCCGCCTCGGCGACCGCCCCGCCTGCGACCTGCTGGAGGAGCCCGGCACGGTGGACGAGGCGGTCTCGCTGCTCGCCGCCGAGCTGTTCTTCGGCCGCCCCGCCTCCGGCGCCTGGCGCGAGGTCGAGTGGACCGACTACCCGGCCGAGGTGGTGGACGCCGGCTGGCGGGCCCGCGCCACCGCGCTGCAGTCCGCGCTGGACCGGCTGGCCCCGCAGGCCCGCCCCGGCGCCCCGACGGTGACCAGGCTGCTCGGCCGGCTCGCCGAGGGCGGCGGCGAGCAGCTGGCGGCCGCGCTCACCGCCGAGCTGGCCCGGACCACGGCGCCCGCCCCGCTGCTCGAACCCGTCCGCACCGGGCGGGACCTGCTGGTCGACCACGTCACCGCGATGGTCTGCTGCGCCGCCGTCGACACCGCCGGGGCCACCCCGGGCCTGGACTGGCTGGACGGGCCGGTGCTGCTGATCGGCGGGGTGCGCCGCACCGATCTGGCCGGGCCGATCGCCCAGGCCGTCGAGCAGGGCCAGGACGGCCCGCTGCGGGCCTGGCTGGACGCCGCCGACGTCCGGCTGGAGAAGCCGGTCCGACTCTGAGCCCGGAGGGCGCTCGGTACCGGGGCTCGCGCCCCCGGGCCGGTCCCCGGTGGCAGGTCTTCGCAGGCCGGAGCCCCTCCACCGGCGGACCGGAAGATTCCCGGACACCAGTTGCTACCGATGGGTGACGCAGCGCCAGCACTCTGTGGTGTATTTGACCGCACGCACATCCGGGAGGCACATGCCGACCGGCGGAGGGTGCACCTTGTGGGAGGGGCGCGTGGGGACGGAACTCAACCGCCGCTGGGAGTCCGGAACGCACGCGTACAGCGTCTCCGACCCCTTCGGCCAGGGCCCGCTGCCCTGGCTCCGCAGCCCGGACCAGTACCTGGCCGGGGCCGAGGGCGCCGTCCCCTGGTACGTCTCGGTGGACGCACCGGGCCAGCAGCCGCTGGCCGGCGGTGCCAGACCGAAGCCGCCGGTCGGCACCCCGCAGGGGGCCAACGACGTGATGCAGCAGATCAAGGGGTTCGCCTCGGCGGGCGTGGTCCGCCCCGGCGGCTCGGTGGACTTCCGGGTCACCGTCAACCCGCCCCGCGAGTTCACCGTCGACGTCTACCGGATCGGCCACTACAGCGGCGACGGTGCCCACCACATGACGTCCAGCCCGCTGATCGCCGGACTGGCCCAGCCGGCCCCGCTGGTGGCCGGGCGGACGGTCTCCTGCCACCACTGGTGGCACTCCTGGCGGCTGCAGATCCCGACCCACTGGCGCCCCGGCGCCTACGTCGCCGTCCTGACCACCGCGGACATGCTGCACCGCAGCCACATCCCTTTCACCGTGCGGGACTTCGAGGACCAGGCACACGCCGCCGAGCTGCTCCTGGTGATCCCGGACGTGACCTGGCAGGCCTACAACCTCTTCCCCGAGGACGGCCGCAGCGGCGCCAGCCTGTACCACGCCTGGGACGACCGGGGCCGGCTGGTCGGCGAGCGGGACGCGGCCGTCACCGTCTCCTTCGACCGCCCGCACGCCACCGCGGGCCTGCCGCTGCACGTCGGCCACGCCTACGACTTCATCCGCTGGGCCGAGCGCTACGGCTACGACCTCTCCTACGCCACCGCCACCGACCTGCACGCCGGCCTGGTCGACCCGGCCCGGCACCGGGCGCTGGTCTTCCCCGGCCACGACGAGTACTGGTCGGAGCCGATGCGCCGGACGGTCGAGCGGGCCCGCGACGGCGGCACCTCGCTGGTCTTCCTCTCCGCCAACACCATGTACTGGCGGGTCGAGCTGAGCCCCGCGCCGTCCGGCGAGCCCAACCGGCTGCTCAACTGCCGCAAGCGGCAGAAGGTCGAGCCCGGCAGCCCGGCCACCGGGGTGGGCGGCGCCGCCAGCGCGCTCTGGCGGGACGCCGGCGAACCGGAGCAGCACCTGCTCGGTCTGCAGTACTCCGGCCGGGTCGCCTCCCCCGTCCCGCTGGTCGCCCGGCACACCGCGCACTGGCTCTGGGACGGCACCGGCGTCCAGGAGGGCGACGAGCTGCCCGGGCTGGTCGCCGGCGAGGCCGACCGGTACTACCCCAAGGTGGCGCTGCCCCGGCACACCGAGCGGGTGCTGCTCGCGCACTCCCCGTACCGGGACCTCGCCGGCCGCACCCGGTACCAGGAGACCTCGCTGTACCGGGCGCCGAGCGGCGCGTACGTCTTCGCCGCCGGGACGTTCGCGTGGTCGCCCGCGCTGGACCGGCCCGGACTCACCGACGAGCGGATCCAGCGGGCCACCGCCAACCTGCTGGACCGCCTCTGCAAGAACGCCTGAGGGCGCCCGGCCGGGGCCCCGACGGGCGTTCGTGACAGACTCGGGTCCACTGACCTCCCCTTTCGCGCCGCACGCCCGCGAACGACCCCTGAGGACTGAGACAACCTTGAGCGGATTTGTCACCAAGCCCGAGCCGGTCCAGGTGCCCGGCCTGGTCCACCTGCACACCGGCAAGGTGCGCGACCTCTACCGCGCCGAGTCGGGCGACCTCGTGATGGTCGCCAGCGACCGCATGTCGGCGCACGACTGGGTCCTGCCCAACGAGATCCCCGACAAGGGCCGCATCCTCACCCAGCTCTCGCTGTGGTGGTTCGAGCGGATCGCCGACATCGTGCCCAACCACGTGATCTCCACCGAGGTCCCGGCGGGCGCCCCCGCCGACTGGAAGGGCCGCACGCTGGTCTGCCGCAGCCTGGAGATGATCCCGGTCGAGTGCGTGGCCCGCGGCTACCTGGCCGGCTCCGGCCTGACGGAGTACGAGGCCGACCGCACGGTCTGCGGCATCGCGCTGCCCGAGGGCCTGGTGAACAGCTCCGAGCTGCCCGCCCCGATCTACACCCCCGCCCTCAAGGCCGACGTCGGCGAGCACGACGAGAACGTCTCCTACGAGGAGACCGCCCGCCGGATCGGCGCGGAACTCGCCTCCCAGCTGCGCCGCACCACCCTGGACGTCTACGCCCGGGCCCGGGACATCGCCCGGTCGCGCGGCATCATCCTGGCGGACACCAAGTTCGAGTTCGGCCTGGCCGACGGCGAGCTGGTGATCGGCGACGAGGTGCTCACCCCGGACTCCTCCCGCTTCTGGCCCGCCGACGACTGGCAGCCCGGCCGCTCGCAGCCGTCCTTCGACAAGCAGCTCATCCGCGACTGGCTGGTCTCGCCGGCCTCCGGCTGGGACCGCGCCAGTGAGCTGCCGCCGCCGGAGCTCCCGGCCGAGGTCGTCGAGCAGACCAGGGCCAAGTACATCGAGGTCTACGAGCGGCTGACCAGTACCTCCTGGGCCTAGGGGGTACCTGTCCGCGCGGGCACGGCCGGGTCCTCAGATCCAGCCGTGCTCGCGCGCGATCCGCACCGCCGCGTGGCGGTTCTCGGCGCCCAGCTTGCCGGCGGCCGAGGAGAGGTAGTTGCGGACGGTGCCCTGGGAGAGTGCCGCGCGCTCGGCGATCCCGGCGATCGAGGTGCCGTCGGCGGCCAGTTCGAGGACGTCCGTCTCGCGCGGGGTCAGCGGGGTCTCGCCCGCGCTGATCGCGTCCGCCGCCAGCTCCGGGTCCACGTAGCGGCCGCCCGCGCGCACCGTGCGGATGATTCCGGCGAGATCCGCCGCCGAGACGGTCTTCGGCAGGAAGCCGCGCACGCCGACCTCCAGCGCCCGCTTCAGGTAGCCGGGTCGGCCGTGCCCGGTGACGATCATGGAGCGGCAGTCCGGCAGCAGCCGGCGCAGTTCGGTGGCCACCTCGATACCGTCCAGCCCGGGCATCTGGAGGTCCAGCACCGCGATGTCCGGACGGTGCGCCTGCGCCATCGCCACCGCCTCCGGGCCGGAGGCGGCCTGGGCGACCACGGTGATGTCGTCCTCCAGGGAGAGCAGCGCGGCCAGCGCCCCCCGGATCAGGTGCTCGTCGTCCGCGAGCAGCACGCGCACGGGGTCGGTCTCGGTCATCGGGGCCTTCTTCCGGACGGGAGCGGTGCGGTGGCGGACGGGGGCCGGAGCGGGACGCTGGCGAGCACCCGGAACCGGCCCGGCCCGGCCTCCGGGAGGGTCAGCTCGCCGTCGTGGGCGGCGAGGCGCTCGCGCAGCCCGTGCAGGCCCGTCCCGCTGCCCTGGGACGGGATCGGTACGGCCGGCACGCCGTCATTCTCCAGCTCCAGCACCACCCGGCCGCCCTCGCGGCGCAGCCGGATCGAGCAGTGCGCGGCCTCGCTGTGGCGCAGCGTGTTGGTGGTGGCCTCGCGGATCACCCAGCCGAGCACCGACTGCACCGGCAGCGGCAGTTCGTGCGGCTCCTCGCCCAGGTCGATCTCGCAGGCCACGTCGGCGGCGCGCAGCACGGCGCGGGCGCCGATCGCCTCGGCGTGCAGGTCCGCCGTGCGGTAGCCGCGGACGACGTCGCGGACCTCGCGCTGGGACTCCTGGGCGATCCGCTGCACCTCGGCCATCTGGTCGGCGGCCTCCGGCCGGCCGCGGCGGGCCAGTTGGGCGGCGAGTTCGCTCTTCAGCGCGATGGTGGTGAGGTTGCGGCCCATCACGTCGTGCAGGTCCCGGGAGAACCGCAGCCGCTCCTCGGCCACCGCCAGCCTGGACTGGGCCTCGCGGGCGGCGTCCAGCTCCCAGACCACGGACTGCAGCCAGGCGAAGCTGCGGCAGCTGGACCCGATGAAGGTGAACGCGATCAGGTTGCCGACCAGCAGACCGGCCGTGGTCGCGCCGTCGAGCCCGGCGAGCAGGGCCGCGGGGGCGACCAGGAGCTGGGCCGTCACCCCGGTGAGGCAAGCCCAGCGCACCGGCAGGCCGACGCTCACCGGGCAGAAGGCGGCGGCCAGCAGGAGGGAGACGACCACGACGGTGAACGGCGGCGCGCCCGGGCTGTCCGGTCCGCCGTCGGCCGGGCCGAGCAGCAGGACCGCCCAGGAGCCGGCGATCGTCACGACGCCGAGGGTGAGGAGCCGGCGCAGGTGGTCGGTCGGCCGGTTCAGGTAGTGGTCGAGCGAGGTGCGCAGGGCCCGCAGGGTCAGCAGGGTGGTGGCCAGGCCGACGACCACGCAGACCTGGGCGCTGCCGCGGGTGTCCTCCCGGCCGGTGGGGGCGGCGATGGCCAGCACGATCATCGGGAGCAGGATCAGCGGGATGAGGTAGAGCGACCAGCGGAGGTACAGCTCGGTGCGCTGGGGTTTGCTGGACCCCTTCCAGCGCCGTCTCGGCGTCAGGACGCTCATCTCTCCCGCTCCCCCTTCGATCATGATCGTGCTGTGCCCTTCCTATCAGGTGGGGAGCGGGTGCCGGGGCGGGCCGGCTCCAGTCAGCGGCGGGGCTCCCAGCGGAACCAGCGGACGGCGCCCCAGGCGGCCAGGGCGAGCCAGACCATGCCGGTGACCAGGTGCGGGGCGGCGGGGGCCCAGGTGCCGGCGAAGCCGGTGGCGGCGGCGGAGCCGTCGGTGCCGAACCAGCCGAGGCGGATCAGCTGGAAGGCCGGGGTGGTCGGCAGCAGTCGGCAGACGTCGGCCATCCGGTCGGGCATGACCTCCAGCGGGATGAACAGGCCGGAACCGAACTGGGAGACCAGCAGGACCGGCATGGTGGTGATGCCGGCGCTCTCGACCGTCCTGGTGAAGGCGCTGGAGACGGCGGCCAGCGCCATCAGGGTCCCGATCACCAGGACCAGCCCGGCGGCCATCAGCAGCGGGTTGACCGGCGCGCTGAGGTCCAGGGCGACGCCGCCGCCGACGGCGACCACGAGGCACATCAGCAGGGCCAGGGCGACCGAGGGCACCGCGGTGCCGGCCAGGATCTCGACGTCCCGCGCCTCGCCGGTGCGCAGCCGCTTGAGCACCAGCTCGCCGCGGCGGGCCACGTAGGCGCCGGTCAGGTTGTAGTAGACGACGAAGGCGAGCACCATCCCGATCGCTCCGTTGACCAGCAGCGAGTCGACGTCGAGGCCGGGGTGGGTCTCGGCCTGCTGTTCGAGCACGCCCCGCAGGGCGCCGATGAGCATCAGCGGCAGCAGCAGGGCCGTGAACATCGCGGTCCGGTTGCGCAGCAGCAGCGTGGCCTCGGCCCGGCCGAGGGCGAGCAGCCGGCGGACGGCGGTGGTCCGCGGGCCGGCGGCGGGACGGGCGGTGGCGGTGGTCATCGGGAGAGTCCCATCAGGCGGCGGAGGGTGGTGGGGGCGGCCGGGGCGTCGGCCGGGGGCTGGTGCGCGGCCTCGGAGGCGATGGCGAGGAAGGCCTCCTCCAGCGAGGCGCTGCGGGCGTCGAGGGCGCCGAGCGCGATGCCGTGCCGGGCGGCCCAGCCGAGCAGGTCGGTGAGGGTGGCCTGGAGCTGCCCGGTCTGCACGGTGATCCGGCGGCCGTCCGCGACCAGGGTGGCCCCGGTCAGCGGCGGGAGCGAGGCTCCGGTGAACTCCGGGAGCTCGAAGGAGATCCGGGCGGGCCGGCCGGCGATGACCTCGGCGACGGTGCCGGTGGTGACGATCCGGCCGCGGTGCATGATCGCCAGGCGGTCGGCCAGCTCCTCGGCCTCCTCCAGGTAGTGCGTGGTGAGCAGCACGGTGGTGCCCTGGGCGCGCAGGTCGCGGACCAGCCGCCAGACGGCGGCCCGGGCCTCGGGATCGAGGCCGGTGCTCGGCTCGTCCAGGAAGAGCACCTCGGGCCGGCCGAGCAGGGCCATCGCGAGGTCGAGCCGGCGCCGCTCGCCGCCGGAGAGCTGCTTGACCCGCACGCCCCGGCGGTCGGCGAGGCCGACCAGCTCCAGCGCCTCCTCCAGCGGGCGGGCGCCGCTGGTCATCCCGGCCCAGCTGCGGCCGGTCTCGGCGACGGTGAGGTCGCCGGGGAAACCGCCCTCCTGGAGCATGATGCCGATCCGGGGGCGGAGCGCGGCGCGCTCGCGGTAGGGGTCGTGGCCGAGCACCCGGACCGCACCGGCGGTGGGGGCGGCGAGGCCCTCGATCAGCTCCATGGCGGAGGTCTTGCCGGCCCCGTTGGTACCGAGCAGCGCGAAGAGCTCACCGCGGCCGACGGCCAGGGCGACCCCGCGCACCGCGTGGAAGCCGGTGGCGCCGGAGCCGTAGTGGCGGTGGAGGTCGGTGACCTCGATCACAGGGTCGCTCGCGGTGTGCGGCTGGCTCGTTTCCATGGCTCAAGCCTTCCGCCGCCGGGGCGCCCCGGGCAGTGCGGGCTCTCATGAGAAGGCGGTGCGGATCCACGGGTCGGCGGTGACAAATGTCATCGGCGCTCCGGCGGCGGGGCGGGCCGGGAATGCGGGGACGGCTGTTCGGGCGGGGTCCGGCACAACCGCGGGGAATGCCGAAGGGCCCCCTCGATCGAGGGGGCCCTTCGTACTGGAGCGGACGACGAGATTCGAACTCGCGACCCTCACCTTGGCAAGGTGATGCTCTACCAACTGAGCCACGTCCGCAGGTCAAGATATTGAGTTGTGCTGTGCTCGCGCACTGCGAGCGGACGACGAGATTCGAACTCGCGACCCTCACCTTGGCAAGGTGATGCTCTACCAACTGAGCCACGTCCGCACGGTGCCTGGTGGGGCACCGGCCGCCTCTTCGGATCTCTCCGTTGCGGCGACGAGGAATACTCTACCCCATCGGTCGGGGTGGTCGCCCCACCCTTTCGGGGCAGGTGGGACGACCGGGTCCGGCGGGGTCAGTTCGCCTCGGCGAACGCCTCGTACACGTGCTTGGGGATGCGCCCCCGGGCGGGCAGCTCCATGCCGCGCGACTGGGCCCAGGCGCGCACGGCGGCCGGGTCCGGGGTGAGCGCGGTGCGGCGGAAGGACTTACCGGTACGGCTCTGGCGGCGGCCGGCCGCGACGAACGGAGCGAGGGCCTCCCGCAGCTTTTCCGCGTTGTCCAGGGACAGGTCGATCTCGTACGACTTCCCGTCGACGCCGAAGTGGACGGTTTCCGCGGCTGCGCCGCCGTCCAGGTCGTCGGAGAGCGTGACGACTACACGCTGAGCCATGGGTGTCAATCCTCTCGGGCAATTCGGCCGAAGGGCGCGGGGTGCGCTCCCGTGGCCTGATGTGCACCACTCGCGCAAGCGCATACGGGCAGGCCCGATGGCGTGCCGGATACGCAGCACTTGCCGCGACAGGTGGCCCTATTCTGCACCCGAAGCGGGTCGAAATCGAAGAGTCCGGCTTTCTTTTCCGTATATTCACGTGTCTTCGGCGGGTGCCGGATACCCGGTGCACTCGGCTGGCCGATCTGTCCGGAGTGCCGGTATTCGGGTGCTCTTCGGCCGTTCTCGCTCGGGCCGTCGAATCCGGTGAAAAGGGGTGCCCGCCGGGGGGTGTCGGGGAGTCGGAGCCCTTGTGGCGTAAGGGTCGTGGGTCTACGCGCGTCACCCTCCCCGGCCAGCAAAGTCGCCCGAAACCCCCGGTAGTCTGGAGTTCCCCCGCCTTCACGAAGACACCACCGGGAGTGCCAGTGGCACGCGTCGTAGTCGACGTCATGCTCAAGCCGGAGATCCTCGACCCCCAGGGACAGGCGGTGCAACGCGCACTGCCCCGTCTCGGATTCGCCGGGATCGCCGACGTCCGCCAGGGCAAGCGCTTCGAGCTGGAGCTGGAGGGCCCGGTCGACGACGCCGCGCTCGCCCGTATCCGCGAAGCAGCCGAGACCTTTCTCGCCAACACCGTGATCGAGGACTTCACCGTCCGCGTCGAGGAGGAGGGCAAGTGACCACCCGAGTCGGCGTCGTCACTTTCCCTGGTTCCCTCGACGACCGCGACGCCCAGCGCGCGGTCCGCCTGGCCGGCGCGGAGCCGGTCGCCCTCTGGCACCGTGACAAGGATCTCCACCAGGTCGACGCCGTCGTCCTGCCCGGCGGATTCAGTTACGGCGACTATCTGCGCTGCGGCGCCATCTCCCGCTTCTCGCCGGTGATGGACACCATCATCGAGCAGGCGAAGCTGGGAATGCCGGTTCTCGGTATCTGCAACGGCTTCCAGGTGCTGTGCGAATCGCACCTGCTGCCCGGCGCGCTCACCCGCAACGACTCGCTGCACTTCGTCTGCCGCGACCAGAAGCTGCGGATCGAGAACGCCGGCACCGCCTGGACCCGGGATTACTCGGCCGGCCAGGAAATCGTCGTCCCGCTGAAGAACGGCGAGGGCCGGTTCGTCGCCGACGAGCACGTCCTGGACGCGCTGGAGGCCGAGGGCCGGGTGGTCGCCCGCTACGTCGACGTCAACCCGAACGGTTCGTACCGCGACATCGCCGGCATCACCAACGCCGCCGGCAATGTCGTCGGTCTGATGCCGCACCCGGAGCACGCCGTGGAGCCGCTCACCGGTCCGAGCACCGAGGGCCTGGGCTTCTTCACTTCCGTCCTGAAGCAGCTGGTGAACGCCTGATGAGCCTCGACACCGTCAAGAACGCCGAGCAGACCCCGGACTCCGCCCAGCCGTGGTCCGAACTCGGCCTCAAGGAGGACGAGTACGCCCGCATCCGCGAGATCCTCGGCCGCCGCCCGACCGGCGCCGAGCTCGCGATGTACTCGGTCATGTGGTCGGAGCACTGCTCCTACAAGAGCTCCAAGGTGCACCTGAAGCAGTTCGGCGAGAAGGTTCCGCCGAACGACGCGATGCTCGTCGGCATCGGCGAGAACGCCGGTGTGGTCGACGTCGGCCAGGGCTACGCGGTCACCTTCAAGGTCGAGTCGCACAACCACCCCTCGTACATCGAGCCGTACCAGGGCGCGGCCACCGGCATCGGCGGCATCGTGCGCGACATCCTCGCGATGGGCGCCCGCCCGGTCGCCGTGATGGACCCGCTGCGGTTCGGGGCCGCCGACCACCCGGACACCCGGCGCGTGCTGCCCGGGATCGTCGCGGGCATCGGCGGCTACGGCAACTGCCTGGGCCTGCCCAACATCGGCGGCGAGGTCGTCTTCGACTCCTGCTACCAGGGCAACCCGCTGGTCAACGCGCTCTGCGTGGGCGTGATGAAGCACGAGGACATCCACCTCGCGCAGGCCTCCGGCGCCGGCAACAAGGTCATCCTGTACGGAGCCCGCACCGGTGGCGACGGCATCGGCGGCGTCTCGGTGCTCGCCTCGGAGACCTTCGACGCGACCGGGCCCGCCAAGCGCCCGGCCGTCCAGGTCGGCGACCCGTTCCAGGAGAAGCTCCTCATCGAGTGCACCCTGGAGATCTTCTCCGAGAAGCTCGTCAAGGGCATCCAGGACCTCGGCGGCGCCGGTCTCTCCTGCGCCACCTCCGAGCTGGCCTCGGCCGGTTCGGGCGGCATGCGGATCGAGCTCGACACCGTGCCGCTGCGCGACAAGACGCTCTCGCCGGAGGAGATCCTCATGAGCGAGTCGCAGGAGCGCATGTGCGCCATCGTCGAGCCCGGCAAGGTCGACCGCTTCCTGGAGATCTGCGAGAAGTGGGACGTCATCGCCACCGTCATCGGTGAGGTGACGGAGGGCGAGCGGCTGGAGATCTTCTGGCACGGCGAGCTGGTGGTCGACGTGCCGCCGCGCACCGTCGCCCACGAGGGCCCGACCTACCAGCGCCCGTACGCCCGCCCGAGCTGGCAGGACGCGCTGCAGGCCGACGCCCCGAGTGCCGAGCGGCTCGCCCGCCCGACCACCGGCGAGGGTCTGAAGGCCGACCTGCTCAAGGTCGCCGGCAGCCCGAACCAGGCCTCCAAGTCCTGGATCACCGACCAGTACGACCGCTACGTGCTCGGCAACACCGTCCTCTCGGTGCCCGAGGACTCCGGCATGATCCGGATCGACGAGGAGACCAACCTCGGCGTCTCGGTCGCCACCGACGGCAACGGCCGCTACACCAAGCTGGACCCGTACACCGGCGCCCAGCTGGCCCTCGCCGAGGCGTACCGCAACGTCGCCGCCGGCGGTGCCAAGCCGCTCGCGATCTCCGACTGCCTCAACTTCGGCTCCCCCGAGGACCCGGACGTGATGTGGCAGTTCGCCGAGGCCACCCGCGGCCTGGCCGACGCCTGCCTGGCGCTCGGCACCCCGGTCACCGGCGGCAACGTCTCGCTGTACAACCAGACCGGCGAGACCGCCATCCACCCGACCCCCGTGGTCGCGGTGCTCGGCGTGATCGACGACGTCACCCGCCGCACCCCGATCGGCTTCGCCGAGGAGGGCCAGCTGCTCTACCTGCTCGGTGACACCGAGGACGAGCTGGGTGGCTCGGCCTGGACGCAGGTGGTCCACGACCACCTCGGCGGCCTGCCGCCCAAGGTCGACCTGGACCGCGAGAAGCTGCTCGGCGACATCCTGATCGCCGCCTCGCGCGACGGCATGATCGACGCCGCGCACGACCTCTCCGACGGCGGCCTGGGCCAGGCCCTCGTGGAGAGCTGCCTCAAGGGCGGCCACGGCGCCCGGATCATCGTGCCCGAGGGCCAGGACCCGTTCGTGTTCCTGTTCTCCGAGTCGGCCGGCCGCGCGGTCGTCGCGGTGCCGCGCAGCGAGGAGCTCCGGTTCAACGACATGTGCACCGCGCGTGGCCTGCCGGCCACCCGGATCGGTGTGGTCGACGGTGATGTCCTGGACGTCCAAGGCCAGTTCACCGTCTCGCTGGCCGAGCTGAAGGACGCCCACACCGGCGTCATCGAGGCCCTGCTCGCCTGATCCGCGTGCTTCGAGGGGCGGACGGTTCCACGGAACCGTCCGCCCCTCGGCGTATGTTGGGGCGCATGCCCGCCAAGTCCCGTACGTACCAGCCCGCCAAGGTCCAGGCCGCGCTGGTGGAGCAGACCACAGCGCTGCGCGACACCGTCCGGGCGCTCTGCGCCCGCCCGGACGCCGCCGACCTGCTCGCCCGGCCCACCCGGCTGGGCACGTGGACGGTGCGCGAGCTGATCGCCCACCTCGGCGTCCAGGTCGACTGGGTGCCCGCGCACCTGGACGACCCGCTGGAGGGCCGGCCGCCGCTGGACCTGCCGCGGTGGGTGCGGCGGGTCGGCACGCTCGCCCCGCTGCTGGACGAGCAGGCCAGGACGCGGGCGGCGGGGGAGTACGGCGGCGACCCGGCCTCGGTGGCGGAGGCCTTCGGGCGGGCGGCCGACGGGCTGATCGCCGTCCTGGCGGACGCCGGCACGGCCGACCCGGGCCGGCGGTTCGAGATCCGGCTGGGCTCGATGACACTCACCGACATGCTGGTGACCAGGCTGGTGGAGACGGTGGTGCACGCCGACGACCTGGCCGACGCGGTGGGCGCGGCGGCCTTCCCGCACGCCCGGCAGGCGCTGGCCGCCGTCACCCGGCTGCTGGCCGACGCCCTCGCCGACCAGGCGCCCGGCGGCGCGGTCGAGCTGCGGATCCCGCCGTACGCCGTGGTGCAGGCCGTCGAGGGCCCCCGGCACACCCGGGGCACCCCGCCGAACGTGGTCGAGACCGACCCGCTGACCTGGATCCGGCTCGCCACCGGCCGGACGGACTGGGACGCCGCGGTGGAGGCCGGCGCGCTCTCGGCCAGCGGTGAGCGCAGCGACCTGCGGGCCCATCTGCCGGTCCTCGGGTAGGACGCCAAGGACCGGTCGGGCGGGCCCTACGGGCGCAGCTGGGCGGCGAGCCGCTCGGTGGCCTTGCGGAGCGCCTCCCCGGTCAGGGCCTGCTCCGGCCCGGCGTCCGAGGAGCTCTGGGAGAGGGTGAGCGCGATGTCGCCCTTGCCGTTGGCCGCGACCCGGGCGACGCCCACCGACTCCGCGCCCGGGGTCAGCTTGGTCTGGCCGGCCGTCGGCTGCGCTTCGGCGAACCGGGTCAGCTGGTCGATGCCGATGCCTCCGGCCTTCTGGATGTACGGCAGCATCATGTTGATCGCGACCCCGTTCTCCGGGACGGCCAGCAGGTCGATCTGGACCGGGGCCGAGCCGACCGTGTAGGCGCAGGTCACCCAGGCGGTCGGGGGAGTGGCCGGGACCGAGGCCATCGAGGGCGGCGCGGAGAAGCCGGAGGGCCAGGGCTCGGCCGGCCTGCCGTTGCCGAGGTCGGCGGTGACCGCCGGCTCGCCCTTGGCCCCGGGGGTCACCGGGCGGTCGATCCCGGCCTCCTTCAGCGCCGCCGGGAGGTCCAGACCGAACGGGCACGGGCCGGTCCCGGCGAGCCCCTGGGCGGTCGACCGGACGTGGTCGTAGGAGAGGCTGCCGGTGCCGGTGACGCCTCCGGAGGAGGAACAGGCGGCCGTGCCGAGGAGGATCCCGGCGGTGCCGGCCACGCTGAGGAGGCGGCGGCGCCCTGCTGCGGTGCGGTCTGCGGTCATGCGATCAGCCTAGAACGGCCTTGTACCGGTGGGTCGGTGAACGGGTATCGGATCCGTTCCGATGCGGTCGGGCTCCGGTCGGGCTCCGTCGCGCGCGCTCTCCGGGCGCTCGGCCTGCCGCTCAGGACCTGCGGTTCAGAGCACCGACGGGCCGCTGAGGTAGCTGCCGTCGGCCGAGTACGGCCAGGCGTTGGGTTCGCAGCCCTTGAGGCCGTAGATCTGCTGCATCATCGCGGGCGCCGGCTTGCCCTTGCCCGGGCAGGTCTCGTGCCCGTGGCCGATCCGGTGGCCGACCTCGTGGTTGACGATCAGTGCCCGGTACTCGTCGATCGGTCCGCTGAACTGGGGTGAACCGGTGTTCCAGCGCTTGACGTTGACCAGCACCTGGTTGCCGACGTTGCAGTTCACCTCGCCGTGGGTGTCCAGGCCGGCGGCCCCGCAGATCCGGTCCACGGCGGCCGGCGACGCGATCTTCACGGTGAAGTCGTAGGCACCGCTCGACACCAGCTGGAAGCCGTTCCTGCGGTCGTTGGTCCAGCCCCGGGGGTCGGCGAGGATGCTCTGGACCTGGGCGGCGGCCGCGGCCGGGTCGATCCCGATGCCGTCCTCGACCTCGACCCGGTAGCGGCGGACGGTGCCCTTGCCGACCGCCGCGGCCGCGCCCGGGGCGACGGTGAAGGTGCCCGCGCCCTGGGCCGGGCCCGGGTCCGGGGTGCCCGGCGAGGCAGGTCCGGGCGTCGGACCGGGAGCCGGTGGCGGGGTCGGGGTCAGTGTCGGGGTGGGCGCCGGGGCAGCGGGCGCGGCGGCGGGCGGGGTGCTCGCCTCGGGCGGGGCGATCCGGCCCTGCGCGGTCGGCCCGGTGGTCGGTCGCGGGTCGGGGCGGTCGAGCATGAGCAGTGCCCCGCCGAGGACGGCCAGCGCCGCCAGCAGCGCGGTGATCATGCCGGGGCGGATCCGGCGGCGCCTGCGACGGGCACCGGTGGCGCGGGCGCGGGGGCGGCCGGTGCGGGAGCCGCCGGTGCGTTCGCCGGCCGCGCCGGAGCTGCGCGCGGGGGAGCGGCGTCGGTCGGGTCTGGCTGCGGGCACGTCTGGGCTTCCTGTCGGACCTGTGGGGTCGCCAAAGCCGTTCGAACCTCTGTGCGCCCCCCTCGCACGGACCACCCTGACACGGAGACCCGACGGCTGTCCACGCACCGGATACGCGTCCCGGCATGCGGCCGCCCCCGTACGGGCCGGAGGGCGCGTACGGGGGAGGCCGGTCCGGGCGGGTCGGCCCGGGGCGCTACCTGGGGCGGGCGGGTCAGCCCAGCGTGGCGGCGGCGGTCGGCGAGCTGTCCCGGAGGAACTGGGCGCAGCGCTCGGCCTCCTCCTTCTCGTCGATGGCGGCGGCGGCCCGGCCGAGGCCGTGCAGCGCCCGCAGGAAGCCGCGGTTCGGCTCGTGCTCCCACGGCACCGGGCCGTGGCCCTTCCAGCCCGCCCGGCGCAGCGAGTCCAGCCCGCGGTGGTAGCCGGTGCGTGCGTACGCGTAGGACTCGACGGTGCGGCCGGCGGCGAAGGCGTCGTCGGCGAGCTGAGCCCAGGCCAGCGAGGAGGTCGGGTACTTCGCCGCGACCTCGGCCGGGGAGGCGCCGCCGGCCAGCAGCTCCAGTGGAGCGGGCTCGGCGGGGAGGTGCGTCGGGGGCGGACCCCCGAGGAGGTTCTGGTGAATGCTCATGGCCCCCAGTGAACCACTGGGGGCCATGAGCCGGGGACCGGCCCGGGGAAAGCGCCGGGACTCCGGTGGTGCCTCGCGTAGGGCGGGTGCCCTGCTTCGGGCGGGTGCCTTACTTCAGACGGGTGCCGGCCGAGCGCAGCTGCTGGGCGGCCTCCAGCACGCGGGCGGCCATGCCGGCCTCGGCCAGCTTGCCCCAGGTGCGCGGGTCGTAGGTGTTCTTCTTGCCGACCTCGCCGTCGACCTTCAGCACACCGTCGTAGTTGCGGAACATGTGGTCCACGACCGGGCGGGTGAAGGCGTACTGGGTGTCGGTGTCCAGGTTCATCTTCACGACGCCGTTCTCCAGCGCGGTGGCGATCTCCTCGGCGGTGGAGCCCGAGCCGCCGTGGAAGACGAAGTCGAACGGGTCGGTCTTGCCGTACTGCTTGCCGATCGCGTCCTGCAGCTCGCGCAGCAGCTCCGGCTTCAGGACGACGTTGCCCGGCTTGTAGACGCCGTGCACGTTGCCGAACGAGGCGGCCAGCAGGTAGCGGCCCTTCTCGCCCAGGCCCAGCGCCTCGGCGGTGCGGACCGCGTCGTTGACGGTGGTGTACAGCTCGTCGTTGATCTCGTGCGTGACACCGTCCTCCTCGCCGCCGGTCGGGGTGATCTCGACCTCAAGGATGATCTTGGCGGCGACGGCCTGGGCCAGCAGCTCCTCGGCGATGGACAGGTTGTCGTTCAGGGTCTCGGCGGAGCCGTCCCACATGTGCGACTGGAACAGCGGGTTGAGGCCCTTGGCCACGCGCTCGGCGGAGATCGCCAGCAGCGGGCGGACGTAGCCGTCCAGCTTGTCCTTGGGGCAGTGGTCGGTGTGCAGCGCGACGGTGATGTCGTACTTGGCGGCGACCACGTGCGCGAACTCGGCGAGCGCGACGGCGCCGGTCACCATGTCCTTGTTGTGCTGACCCCCCAGGAACTCCGCACCACCGGTCGAGATCTGGATGATGCCGTCGCTCTCGGCCTCGGCGAAGCCGCGCAGCGCGGCGTGCAGGGTCTGGGACGAGGTGACGTTGATGGCCGGGTAGGCGAACTTGCCCGCCTTGGCCCGGTCGAGCATCTCGTTGTAGACCTCGGGAGTTGCGATGGGCATGCGAATCCGCTCCTGTCGGGTTGCGGCGTACGGACGGTGCTGTCCGACGCTGTGTACGCCTGTTACGACTCCGGGGTACCGGGGCCGACGCGCGCCTCTGCGGGGCGGCCACCAGTACCAAGGTTCGAGGCGGCCACCGCGGTACGACAATGAGGGTGTTGCGACCGCGGTCCGGACGCCGGAGCCATCTTCCCATCCCGGGCCCCGGCGCCACCATGTGGCCCGCCTGTCGGGACGGCCGCGCACGTGCGACGAAGGGATGACCACCGTCTCGCCCCCTGGGCGGAAGCCCGCGTCAAGACGGGCCCGCTATCCTGCGCCCGTGGACTACAACCAGCTGGCCGTCAACTTGCTCGACGCCAAATCACTGATCTCGTCCCTCGGCGCCATCGGGCTGATCGCGATCATCTTCGCCGAGACCGGCCTGCTGGTCGGGTTCTTCTTCCCGGGCGACTCACTGCTGATCATCGCCGGGGTCGCCTCCTCGAACGCCGCGTCGTCGGTGCTCGGGGAGGGCACGAAGCTGCCGATCGCGGCCCTGCTGATCGGGGCCCCGCTGGCCGCCGTCGCGGGTGCCCAGCTCGGGCACCTGATCGGGGTGAAGGTCGGACCGAAGATGTTCGACAAGCCGGAGTCGAAGATCTTCCGGCGCGAGTACGTGCTGAAGGCGGAGGAGTACTTCAACAAGTTCGGGCCCGGCAAGGCCGTGGTGCTGGCCCGCTTCATGCCGATCGTCCGGACCTTCCTGAACCCGGTCGCGGGCACCCTGGAGATGCCGGCCCGGACGTTCTTCCTCTGGAACGTGATCGGCGGCGTGCTGTGGACCGAGTCCATGCTGCTGATCGGCTACTTCTTCGGTGACGCGCTCGCCCCGGTGATCGACAAGTACCTGATCCCCGCGGTGCTGCTGATCGTGCTGCTCTCGGTGTCGCCGATCCTCGTCGAGGTGGTGCGCGAGCGCCGGAAGAAGAAGGCCGGCGGTGCCGAGGCCGCCGACGCCGAGACCGCCCAGGCGGGTGCCGGGCGCCACCGCCGCGGCTGAGCGCCCCACGACGAACGGCCGGGGCCGGGTCCTGTTTCACGTGAAACAGGACCCGGCCCCGGCCGTTTCCGCTGTGCTGCCGTTCCGCTGTGCTGCCGTTCCGCCGGGCTACCGGCGCGCGCGGGTCAGAGGCCCAGGTCGGCCAGGTCGTACGCGGTCACGTACGGCAGGCCGGTGGCCTCGACCGCGGCGGCGCCGCCCCGCTCCACGATCACCGCGACGCCGACCACCTCGGCACCCGCCTCGCGCAGCGCCTCGACGGCGGTCAGCACCGACCCGCCGGTGGTGGAGGTGTCCTCGACGGCCAGCACCCGGCGGCCCTTGACCTCGGGGCCCTCGATCCGGCGCTGCAGACCGTGCGCCTTGCCCGCCTTGCGGACCACGAACGCGTCCAGCTCGCGGCCGCGTGCGGCGGCGGCGTGCAGCATCGCGGCGGCCACCGGGTCGGCGCCGAGCGTCAGGCCGCCGACGGCGTCGTACTCCAGGTGCTCGGTCGCGTCCAGCATCACCCGGCCCACCAGCGGGGCGGCCTGGGCGTCCAGCGTGATCCGGCGCAGGTCGACGTAGTAGTCGGCCTCCTTGCCGGAGGAAAGGGTGACCTTGCCGTGCACGACGGCCTTGTCCTTGATCTGTGCCAGCAGGGCGTCGCGGTCGTTGCTCATGAGCGTTCAGTCTAGGGCTTGTCCGGCCTTCTAGCGTCGGCGCAGGGCCCTGGCCAGGACCACGGCGCCGCCGATCAGGGCCACGCCGCCGCCGATCATCCACGGCACCGCGCTGCGGCCGCCCGGTCCCGGCACCACGATGCCGCCGGCCTCGCCGCCCCAGCGGGACGCCGCCCGGGCCCGCGCGCTGCGGGCCGGCAGGGCGGGGGCGTACGGGCCGCGCGGCGGGGCGTGGTCGACCTCCTCGGCGGAGCGGCCGACGATGCTGCGGCGGACCGGGCCGCCGAGCACCGGCTCCTGCTCGTAGCCGAAGGGCAGGTCGGCGGGGAGCTCCGTGCCGGCGCCGTCCCCGGCCTCGGCGGCGGGGCCGTCGACGTCGGCGGCCTCCTCACGGTCGTCCTCCTCGCGGTCGCCGCCGATCGGGAGGCCGAAGCGCTCGGCGTCGGCGTCGGAGAAGGCGATGAGGTCGGAGAGGTCGTCGTCGAGGTCGTCGCCGGGGTTGTCCTGGTGGTCGTCCAGGAAGAGCACGGTGGCGGTGGGCTCCTCGTCGTCCTCCGCCTCGTCCTCGTCCTCGGCCTCGACGTCGGTGTCCGCCTCGTCCTCGTCCTCGGCCTCGACGTCGGTGTCCTCGGCGGTGGCCGCCTCCCCGGCGTCCTCGGCTTCCGCCTCGACGTCCGTCTCGACATCGGCGTCCGCCGCCTCCACGGCGGTTTCCACCTCGGCTTCCGCCTCGACCTCGACGTCCCGCGCCTCGACCTCGACGTCCGCCGCCTCCGCGTCGACGTCAGCCTCCGCCTCCGCCGCCGCCTCCGCGTCGGGGGAGGCGAGGGCGGCGGCGAAGCGGTCGAGCAGGCGGCGGCCGGCGCCGGCGAGGGTCTCGCCGTCGAACTCGGTGAGCCGGCCGGTGGCGCTCAGGTCGCCGACGAAGCGGACCAGCGTGGTCCCGGCCGCGGTGCCGTCGGCGGTGGCGACCCGGAGGGTGGCGGTGGCCTCGCCGCTGCCGCGCACCTCCTCGCCCTCGGCGAACACGGTGAGGACACCCTCGCGGCCCTCGATCAGTGACAGCACGCCCTTGTAGGTGATGGTGGAGGTGCCGATCCGCAGCTTCAGCCGCCCGCCGATCTCCTCGGCGGACCCGCTGCCGACGGCGGCCGGCTCGGTGCTCAGCCCGGGGACGCAACGGGCCAGCAGAGCCGGATCCTGCAGGGCCTGCCGGACCAGCTCGGCCGGCATCGGGACGACAACCTCATGCTCCATGTCACGGAGCCTACCGACCGAACCCGCGGTGGTCCGCGCAGTGGCCCCTACCTGCCGTCGGGACGTCCCCGACCGGCCGCACCCGGCCCTCCGCCGACCGCTCGTGGCCGCCCTCCGCCCGGTTCCGTCCGCTCCGCCCCGCCGATTCCGTCCGCTCCGCCCCGCCCGGTTCCGCCCGCTTCACCCCGGGCGGTCCGTCAGCGCGGCCCCAGCAGGGTCAGCGCGGCCGGCGGGCGGGCCGGGCGGAGGGCGGTCAGGTGGGCGGCGGCGGCCCGCAGGGCGTCCGCGGTGAACGCGCGCGGCGGCGGGGCGTCCGGGGCGAGGGTGAGCGGGGGCTGGGCGGCGGCGGCCAGCAGGAAGGCCTGGCTGTCCGGCGAGCCGGGCCGGCAGCTCGCGGCGGGGCCGCCCCGGACGGCGTACGGGACGGTCCGCAGCCCGGCGGCCCGCAGGCCGGACTCGACCTGCCAGAGGCCGTTCGGCTCGTCGTCCGCCCGGACGGCGAGCCGCCCGCCGGGCGCGAGCAGCCGGGTGGCGAGGCCGTAGAACTCCTGCGAGTGGAACTTCACCGTCCCGCTGTCGGCGGGGCCGGGCAGATCGGCGAGCACCACGTCGAAGGACGCCTCGCCCGGGTGCACGCCGCGCAGCCACTCCAGCGGGTCCGCGGTGGCGGTCCGCACCCGGGGGTCGTCCAGGGAGTGGCCGGAGAGCGCGGCCAGGCCCGGGTCGGTCCTGGCCAGCCGGGCGAGGGCCGGGTCGGCGTCGACCACCAGCACCGAGCGGACGCCGCCGTGCCGCAGCACCTCCCGCGCGGCGAGGCCGTCACCGCCGCCGAGCAGCAGCACCCGGGCGTCCGGCCCGGCCGCCATCGCGGGGTGGACCAGGGCCTCGCTGCCCCGGTACTCGTCCGGCCCGCAGACCGCGAGCCGCCCGTCCAGGTACAGCCGCAGCGGGCCCTCGGCGGGGCCGGTGAGCACGATCTCCTGGTACCGGGTGTGGGCGGCGTACCGGACCTGCCCGCCGTACAGGGCCTGCCGGGCGGCGCGTTCGATCGCGCCGGACCAGACGGCGGCCGCGGCGAGCAGGGCGAGGACGAGGGCGCAGCCGCCCCAGAGCAGCAGCCGGGTGCGGGGCGGGGGCTCCTCGCGGAACAGCCAGAGCACCACCGCGGCCCCGGCGACGGCGTTGACGGCGCCGGTGACCAGGGCGCCGGTGCCGGGGCCGAAGAGCGGCAGGATCAGGAACGGGAAGGCGAGGCCGCCGATCAGCGCGCCCACGTAGTCGGCGGCGAAGAGGTCGGCCGCGGCCCGCCCGGCGTCCTCCCGGCGGATCCGCTGGACGAGCGTCATCAGCAGCGGGATCTCGGCGCCGATCAGGACCCCGATCAGACAGGTCAGGGCGATCATCGCGGCCTGGTACCGGCCGATCCAGGCCCAGCAGGAGTACAGGGCGAGGACGGAGAGCCCGCCGGTGAGCGCGAGCGCGCACTCGACCAGTGCGAAGGCGGTGGCCGGGCGGCGGGTGAACCGTTTGGCGAGCAGCGAGCCCAGCCCCATCGCGAACACCATGACGGAGAGCACGACGGAGGTTTGGGTGACCGAGTCCCCGAGCAGATAGCTGCCGAGCGCGACGAGTTCGAGCTCGTAGACGAGTCCGCAGGCGGCGCAGACGAACGCCGCCAGCAGGACGGTGAGCCGGGAGAGCGCGGGGTGGGCGCGCAGCCGGGCCCTGCGGCGGGCGGGCAGAGGGGTCAGGCTCCGCCCGGGCCGGGGTGGGCTGCCGTTGTCGAGGTCGAGTCCCGGCTGTGCGGGTGGACCGGCCGGATGGTTGATCACGAACAAACGCTAGGCGACGTTCGGTACGGATGGCTGCGTCCATTCGACGGACAGTGCGATACGACAGGTTGACGAATCGTTCCTGCGTACGAATGAAGGCCGATGTGCGGACCTATGACCCCATCGGGATCATCGGCCGTGCTCACCGGGTCGCCACCAGGGAGGACCGCGTACAGACCAGCTGGCCCTCCTGCGGATAGGCGTGCCAGGTGCGCCAGAGCAGCCGGTCCGCGGCGCCCTGGGTGACCAGTGCGGTGAACGCGCTCGGGTCGCCCGGGAAGACGCCGGCCAGGCCGCGGGGGTGGCCCTCGACCAGGGCCAGCAACTCCTGGGCGCGAGCGGCGAAGTCGTGCGGCGGCAGCGCCTCGATCCGGGCCGCGAACTCGTACTCCCAGCCGTCCACCTGTTTGGCCACCCGGGCCGGCAGTGGGGTCCGGCGGCCGGGCAGGCAGGCGACGGTCTCCAGGCATCTGCCGGGCCCGGCGGCGATCACCACCTGGTGCGAGGCGCCCAGCAGCCGCAGCTGGAGGGTGCCGGGCGGCCCGGGGCGCCCGGCGTTGGCGAGTCTCAGGTCGCGGACTGCGAGAGCGGGCAGCGGGTCGCCGCCCAGGCACCAGGCCAGGTCACCGGCGCGGGTGTCCGTGTAGGAGGTCTGCAGTGTGGTGAGCATGCTCGGCTCCGCGTTTCAGCTCCGTGCGCGCCCGCCGTGCAGCAGCGAGTAGGCCTGGGCAAAGGCGAGGCTGTTCGTGGCTGTGCGGTCCAGGGCGCGGCCGACCGTGGAAGGAAGGATTCCGGCTGGAGATTCAGCAGCAGAGAAGCATGAATACGCCGGGTCCGTCGGTGATTTACCCAACTTTGTCAAGCATTCACCGTTTCGAGCACCCCGGCTTCCCCGCTCTGATCGAGCCGGTGTGCGACTTTGCACAGCGCGCGCCCCTTGCCCCGGTTCGCGCGCCGTGCGCGCTGCTCGCACGCCACTCACGACGCGCGCACGCCCCGGTCCCCACCGCGCCCGGCGCACGGGGCACACGAAGGACCGGGGCGGGCCCGGCGAACCTCGGCCGGGGTCAATCTTCGCTCCCGGCGGATCAATTGACTATTCGTCAGGACGTGCGACGCGTCCCATCCGATGGTCAGAGCCGACCGAGTCGACTGACCGCCTCCTCCAGGACCTCGTCCTGCTTGCAGAAGGTGAAGCGGACCAGCGAGCGGCCGGCCTCGGTGTCGTCGTAGAAGACGACGTTGGGGATCGCGACGACGCCGCAGCGCTCGGGCAGGGCACGGCAGAACTCGATGCCGTCCTTCTCGCCCAGCGGGGTGATGTCGGTGGTGATGAAGTAGGTGCCCTCCGGTCGGAACACCCGGAACCCGGCCGCGCTCAGCCCGTCGGCGAGCAGGTCCCGCTTGCGCAGCAGATCGGCGCGGAACCCGTCGAAGTAGTCGTCGGGCAGCCGCAGGGCGTCGGCGACGGCGTACTGGAAGGGACCGGCACTGACGTAGGTCAGGTACTGCTTCGCGGTGCGGACGGCGGCGACCAGGGGCGCCGAGCCGGTGACCCAGCCGACCTTCCAGCCGGTGAAGGAGAAGGTCTTGCCGGCCGAGGAGATCGACACGGTGCGCTCGCGCATGCCCGGGAGCGCGGCGATCGGGTGGTGGGCGCCGCTGAACACCAGGTGCTCGTAGACCTCGTCGGTGACCACCAGCAGGTCGTGCTCGACGGCGAGGGCGGCGATCGCGGCCAGTTCGTCGGTGGAGAGCACCAGGCCGGTGGGGTTGTGCGGGGAGTTGAGCAGCAGCAGCCGGGTGCGCGGGGTGACCAGCGCGCGCAGTCGCTCCAGGTCGGGGCGGAAGTCCGGGGCACGCAGGGTGAGCGGGACGCGGACGGCGCCGGCCATGGCGATGCAGGCGGCGTAGGAGTCGTAGAAGGGTTCGAGGGCGATCACCTCGTCGCCCGGCTCCAGCAGCGCCAGCAGGGCGGCGGCGATCGCCTCGGTGGCCCCGGCGGTGACGAGCACCTCGGTGTCCGGGTCGTAGGCGAGGCCGCGGAAGCGCTGCTGGTGCTCGGCGATCGCGCTCCGCAGCTCGGGGATGCCGGGGCCGGGCGGGTACTGGTTGCCCCGGCCCGCGAGGACGGCGTCGGCGGCGGCCCGGGCGATCTCGGCCGGTCCGTCGGTGTCCGGGAACCCCTGGCCGAGGTTGATGGAGCCGGTGGCGGTGGCGAGGGCGGACATCTCGGCGAAGATCGTCGTGCCCATCCCGGCCAGCCGTCGGTTCAGCAGCGGCCTCGTACCCATTGCGGCTCCTCACGCCTCGTCGTCGGCCCCATCCTGGGGCAGCGGGTGGCCGGGGACAAGAACGGCCCGCCGCCGGGGGTACCGGAGCGGGCCGTGCCGCGAAGCGGTGGCGGGAGGATCAGGCCTCGTTGGTGCCCTCGGGGGCCTCGCCCTCGCCCTCCTCGCCCTCGATCTCCTTCTGCAGGCCGAGGCGCTCGACGATCCACTGCTCGAAGCCGACGGCGGCCTGGGTCCAGTTGGCGGTGGTGGTGACGAAGTAGTCCAGGTTCACGCCGGTGCCGACGATCATCTGGGCCTCGCCGATCAGGCGGACCACGCCGTCCTCGTGCGTGTGGGTGTAGACCTTGGGCCAGAGGGTCTCGCGGTTCCACTCGTCGATGAGGTCGAGGATCTCGGCCTTGTCCTCCAGCGGGTAGGCGCGGTCGTAGAACGCGCGGACCGCGAAGAGCTCCTTCTGCTCGCCGCGGAACATGTAGTAGACGCGGAAGCCCTCCCAGGGGGCGGTGAGGTCGCCCTCCTCGTCCACGACGTGCTTGAGCTGCATCTGGTCCAGCAGCTGGGTCACCAGGGCCTGGTCCGGGACGACGATCGGCGGCGGGCCGGCCGGCCGACCTCCCTGGCCGCCGGGCTGGCCGCCCTGCGGCACGCCGAACGACGGGATGGACGACGGGTCGATGCTCATGGGGGTCCTCTTCCTCAGTGCACGTGGTGGCCGGCGATGAGAGGCCGCCCTTCCACCTCCCATCCTGCCTCATCCCGGGCCTGCCTCACAGGGGCGCCCGGGCGGCGGGCGGGCACCTGTGGATCTTGCCGGGGCCCCCGGTCGGGGCCGTGGCCACCGAGGGTGAGTGCGGCACCGGGCCGCCCCCTCGGGGAGCGGGGGCGGCCCGGTCCGGGGGCTGCGCAGCGCTACTTCTCCAGCGGGCCGCGGGCCCGGACGGCGAGGTGGTCGCCCTCCTCGGCCCGTTCGACCAGGACGGTGTCGCCGTCGTGCACCTGGCCCGACAGGATGGCCCGGGCGAGCTGGTCGCCGATCGCGGACTGCACCAGGCGGCGCAGCGGCCGGGCGCCGTACGCGGGGTCGTAGCCGGTGAGCGCCAGCCAGTCCCGGGCGGCCTCGTCGACGTGGAGGGTGAGCCGGCGCTCGCCCAGCCGGGCGGCCAGCCGGGCGACCTGGAGGTCGACGATCCGGCTCAGCTCGGCGGTGCCCAGCGGCTCGAAGACCACGATGTCGTCGAGGCGGTTGAGGAACTCGGGCTTGAACGCGGCCCGCACCGAGTCCAGCACCAGCCGCTTCTTCATCTCCTCCGGGGTGGCCGGGTCCACGAGGAACTGGCTGCCCAGGTTGGAGGTGAGGATCAGGATCGCGTTGCGGAAGTCGACCGTGCGGCCCTGGCCGTCGGTGAGCCGGCCGTCGTCCAGCACCTGGAGCAGGACGTCGAAGACCTCGGGGTGGGCCTTCTCCACCTCGTCCAGCAGCACCACGCTGTAGGGGCGGCGGCGGACCGCCTCGGTGAGCTGGCCGCCCTCCTCGTAGCCGACGTACCCGGGCGGGGCGCCGACCAGGCGGGAGACGGAGTGCTTCTCGCCGTACTCGCTCATGTCGATCCGGACCATCGCCCGCTCGTCGTCGAAGAGGAAGTCGGCGAGGGCCTTGGCGAGTTCGGTCTTGCCGACGCCGGTGGGGCCGAGGAACAGGAAGGAGCCGGTCGGCCGGTCCGGGTCGGCGATGCCGGAGCGGGTGCGCCGCACCGCGTCCGAGACGGCCTGGACGGCCTCCGCCTGGCCGATCAGGCGTCGGCCCAACTCGTCCTCCATACGCAGGAGTTTGGAGCTCTCGCCCTCCAGCAGCCGGCCGGCCGGGATGCCCGTCCAGGAGGCGACCACATCGGCGATGTCGTCCGGGCCGACCTCCTCCTTGACCATGGAGGAGGTGGCGTCCCGCTCCTCGGCGCCCTCCTGCGCCTCGGTCAACTCCTGCTCGGCGGCCGGGATCTCGGCGTACATCAGCTTGGAGGCGCGCTCGAAGTCGCCGTCCCGCTGGGCCCGGTCGAGGGCGCCGTGCAGGTCGTCGAGCCGCTCCTTCAGCTCGCCGACCCGGTTGAGGCTCTTCTTCTCCTGCTCCCACCGGGCGGTGAGCACGCTCAACTGCTCGTTCTTGTCGGCGAGATCGCGCCGGAGCCGGGTCAGCCGGTCGACCGAGGCCGGGTCGGACTCCTTCTCCAGGGCCAGCTCCTCCATCCGCAGCCGGTCGACGGCGCGCTGGAGCTCGTCGATCTCGACGGGGGAGGAGTCGATCTCCATCCGGAGCCGGGAGGCCGCCTCGTCGACCAGGTCGATCGCCTTGTCGGGCAGGAAGCGCGAGGTGATGTAGCGGTTGGACAGGGTGGCGGCGGCGACCAGGGCGGCGTCCGAGATCTGCACCTTGTGGTGCGCCTCGTACCGGCCCTTGAGGCCGCGCAGGATGGCGATCGAGTCCTCCACGCTGGGCTCGCCGACCAGCACCTGCTGGAACCGGCGCTCCAGGGCCGGGTCCTTCTCGATCCGCTCGCGGTACTCGTCCAGCGTGGTGGCGCCGACCATCCGCAGCTCGCCGCGGGCCAGCATCGGCTTGAGCATGTTGCCCGCGTCCATCGCGGAGTCCCCGCCGGCGCCCGCGCCGACCATGGTGTGCAGCTCGTCGATGAAGGTGACGACCTGGCCGTCGCTCTGCTTGATGTCGTTCAGGACGGCCTTCAGCCGCTCCTCGAACTCGCCGCGGTACTTGGCGCCGGCCACCATCGCGCCGAGGTCCAGCGCGACCAGCCGCTTGCCGCGCAGCGACTCCGGCACGTCACCGGCCACGATGCGCTGGGCCAGGCCCTCGACCACGGCGGTCTTGCCGACACCGGGCTCGCCGATCAGCACCGGGTTGTTCTTGGTGCGCCGGGAGAGCACCTGGACGACCCGGCGGATCTCCTGGTCGCGCCCGATGACCGGGTCGAGCTTGCCGTCCCGGGCGGCCTGGGTGAGGTCGGTGCCGTACTTCTCCAGGGCCTTGTAGGTGCCCTCCGGGTCGGGGGAGGTGACCCGGCCGCTGCCGCGGACGTCCTTGAACGCGGCGAGCAGGGCCTTCGCGGTGGCGCCCCGCTGGGCGAGCAGGTCGGCGACCGCGCCGCCCTCGGCGGCCAGGCCGACCATCAGGTGCTCGGTGGAGACGTACTGGTCGTCCAGGTCCTCGGCGCGCTTGCCGGCCTCGGTGAGCACGGCCAGCGTGTCGCGGGCCAGCTGGGGCGCGGCGACGGTGGAGCCCATCGCGCGGGGCAGTCCGGTCAGCAGCCGGCGGGCCTCGGTGTCGATCCGGGTCGCGTCCGCGCCGACCGCCTTGAGCAGCGGCCCGGCGATGCCCTCGGGCTGCTCCAGCAGGGCGATCAGGATGTGCACCGGCTTGACGTCCGGATTCCCCGCGGCGCCGGCCTGCCGGATCGCGGCGGACAGGGCGTCCTGCGTCTTGGTGGTGAACTTGCTGGCGTCCACTGCTGGGGTGTCCTCCTCGCTGATGGCGAACTGCTTCGTACGGGCGGCGGCCCCCCGGCCACCGGCCCTGCTGAGTACAGCATGCACTAAGTTGAGTCTATTCCGCTCAACCTTCGGATGAACGCTTGGGGTGCCCGGAGACGGTGTACCGGTCGAGCCGCGGCGCGGGCTGCCAGCCGCTGCGGACCGACGGCCCGGTCCGCCGGGTCAGTACCAGCAGCTCCCGGGCCGGCCCGCCCGGCCGGTGGCCGGCCGGCCAGACCGCGCGCAGCGGCCGCCGCAGGTCCAGCCCCTCGGCCAGCGGCACGGCCACCAGCCGCCGGGTCGCCAGCTCCTCCGTCACCGCCAGCTCGCTCAGGCAGACCGGTCCGGCGCCGGTCATCGCCGCCGCCTTCAGCGCGGTCGACGAGGCCAGCTCCAGCCGCGGCTTGGCGGCGCCGCCGAACGGAGCCAGCGCCATCTCCAGGACCTCCCGGGTGCCCGACCCGGGCTCGCGCAGCACCAGCGGGGTGGCGGCCAGCTCGGGGCCGGTCACCGGGGAGCGGCGGCGCGCCCAGGGGTGGCCGGGCGCCACCACGACCACCAGCCGGTCGGCGGCCACCACCGCGCCGGCCAGCCCCGGCGGGGTGGACGGGCCCTCGACGAAGCCGAGGTCGGCCTCGCCGGCCAGCACGTGCCCGGCGACGTCGGAGGAGTTGGCCGTCCGCAGGATCACCGCCGTGCCCGGGCTGCTGTCGTGCAGCGCCAGCAGCCAGCCCGGCATCAGGTACTCGGCGACGGTCAGGCTGGCCACCACCACCAGCCGGGCGTCCCGCCGCTCGCGCAGCGCGTCGATCCCGGCGTCCAGCGCCTGCGCCGCCTCGACCACGTGCCGGGCCCACTCGACCACCAGCAGCCCGGCCTTGGTCGGCCGGGAGCCGCGCGGGGACCGTTCCAGCAGGGGGACGCCGATCTGTCGCTCCATGCCCTTGATCCGGGCGCTCGCCGTCGGCTGGCTCACGCCCAGCTCGGCCGCCGCCCGGCCGACGCTGCCCAGTCGTGCCACCGTGAGGAGCAGTTCCAGGGCGCCGAGCTCGGGGACGTGCGGGGAGAGAGCCATAGACTCAGGCTATGCCCTCATAGGTCGGCGGGCGCTACCGGTGGCCGGAGGCGGACGGCACGGTGGTTCCATGGCCATCCTCACCGGCGTCCGACCGCTCACCCGCACCGCCCGCTTCGACCTCGCCCAGCTCGGCCCCAACTGGTACGCGGTGGTGATGGGCACCGCGATCGTCGGCAACGGCGCGGCCGCGCTGCCCGTCCGGCTGCCGGGGCTGATCGGGTTCGGCGAGCTGATGTGGGCGCTCGGGGCGGTCGCGCTGCTGGTGCTCGTCCCCGCGCGGGTGGTCCACCTCCTCCGGTACCGCGCCGAGGCCCGCGCCCACCTGCTGGACAACCCGGCCACCGCGGTCTTCTACGGGTGCCCGCCGATCGCCATGCTCTCGGTCGGCCTGGGCACCCTCACCCTCGGCTCGCGGGTGATCGGCACCGGCCCGGCCGTCGCGCTGGACGCGGCGCTCTGGGGCATCGGCACGCTCTATGCCCTGGCGGTCGCGGCCGGCGTCCCGTACCTGATGATCACCCGGCACGCCGTCTCCCCGCTGGAGGCCAATCCGACCTGGCTGCTGCCGGTGGTCGCGCCGCTGGTCGCCTCCGCGACCGGCCCCGCCCTCGTCCCGCACCTGCCTGCCGGCACCGCGCAGCAGAGCCTGCTGTACGGCTGCTGCGCGCTGTTCGGGGTCGGGCTGCTGGCCATCCTGGCGCTGCTGCCGGTGGTGCTCACCGGGCTGGTGCACAGCAAGCTGTCCGCCCTGGTGCTCACTCCGTCGCTCTTCCTGGTGCTCGGCCCGCTCGGCCAGTCCACCACGGCCGTCCACCAACTCGCCGATGCCGCACGTCCGGTGGCGCCGCAGCTGGCGCCGGTGGCGCTCGCCCTCGCCGAGCTCTACGGGGTCGCGGTGCTCGGGGTCGCGATGCTCTGGCTGGTCATCGCCACCGCGGCCAACCTGCGGGCCCGCCGGGCCGGGATGCCCTTCGCGATGACCTGGTGGGCCTACACCTTCCCGGTCGGCACCTGCGTCACCGGCGCCTCCGCGCTCGCCCGGCACACCGGTTTCGCCGGGTTCACCGGCCTCGCGGCCGGGCTCTTCGTCCTGCTGGCCGCCGCCTGGGCCGTGGCGGCCGGCGGCACCGCGGCCGGGCTGGCCGGCGGCAGGCTGCTGGCCCGCTAGCAGAGCCGTCACGGTAGCGGCAAGAGCGGTCACGATAAGTGACCGGAGGGCGGAGGGGGATTCTGTGAAGGGATCGTGCAGGATCGGCGAAGGCTGCCCGATCGGGCAGTCCGGATTCGGACCGCCCCGCTCCGCAGCCGACTGAACGGACGGTCGCCGCCCGCCCCGTCATCGCGCTGACCTGGCCTTCCTTCCCCGGCCCCGGTGGGCCGCCCGGGGGCCGCCACGGATTCACGGTGCAGGTTCCTGCAATTGCGAAAACATGCAGTCGGGCGGCACTTGTTCACCGGCCGTCACGCTGTGATGGTGGAGACACGCCAAGCCGTCCGGGCGATCGCAGCCCGATGGTGGTGACTTGCTCTTCGATACTGGATGCGAGAGGTACGTCCGTACCTGCATGTCGGGGGGAAGAGCGCCGGCCGGGACGCCATGTGTGGTGATGGTCCCCGGGACCGGAACCGGCGAGGCGTTGCTGCTCCGCCTCGCCGGGAGCGCCCTGGGATTGGCGTGCTACCGGCGACCCCCGGGAAACCCGTGTGCGACGGCACCCGGTCCCCGGGGGTCCGCCGGTCGGCAGTACCGTGATCGCGTGCGGCGCGCGGTACCGCGACCACGATCGACCCGTGCGGGGGGCACGCGCGGCACAGGCAGATCCGAGACCCATCCGGCAGGGAGCGTTCGAGGTGACGGCGGATCCGACGGCCGCCCCGGGCACCAGCGCGCCGGGCGGTGAGCCCGACGAGGCGGCCCGGCAGCTCTACCTGGCCGTCCTCGCCCGTGGCGGCCGAGTCCCCGCCGCCGACGTCCCCGAGTCCGACCGGGCCGCGCTGCGGCTCCTGCTCGACATCGGCCTGCTGATGCCCAACCCGATGGACGCCTGCTACACCGCCGTCAGCCCGCGCTCGGTCAGCGACCGGCTCGGCGCCGAACTGCGCAGCGAGGCCACCCGGCTGCTGGTCCGCGCCGAGAACCTGCCCGGCGCGCTGGACACCCTCACCCGGGCGTACGACGCGATGCCCCGCCCGCCCGAGCGCTCCGGCGGCGCCGTCTACATCGAGGGCCACGTCCACATCCGCCAGCGCATCTCCCAACTGGTCGCCGACTGCCGGACGGAGGTCCTCACCGCCCAGCCGGGCCACCGCCCGGCCGACGCCCTGAAGATCGCGCTCCTCCAGGACCTCCGGCTGCTGCAGCGCGGCTGCTCGCTGCGCACCGTCTACCAGCCGGTCGCGGTCTCCGACCCGGCCGCGCTCGCCTACGCGGACGAGGTCACCCGGCACGGCTCGCAGATCCGGATCCTGGACGAGCCGTTCCAGCGCCTGTTCGTCTTCGACCGCTCGGTCGCGGTGATCTCCGCCAACGAGGACCACAGCACCGCCGCCTTCATCTCCGACCCGGCCGCGATCGCCTTCCTGGTCGGCGCCTTCGAACGCGACTGGGCCCGGGCCGACCCCACCGACTGGGCCGGCACCCTCGCCCGGGGCGTCGCGCAGGAGGCCCCCGACCGGGTCGGCCGGCTGCTCGCCAAGGGCCTCACCCAGCGCACCGTCGCCACCCGGCTGGGCCTCAGCGAGCGCACCGTGGCCGCGCACATCTCCCGGCTGCGCGAGCGCCACGGCGCGCAGACCCTGTTCCAGCTCGGCTGGCTGATGCGGGGCGGACGCGATGACTGAAACCGCGATGACTGAGGCCGCGATGACCGACGCCGCGATGACCGAGGCCCCGCTGCCGGACGCCGACGCCCGCGAGCTGTACCGGACCATCCTGCGCGAGGGCGGCCGGCTGCCGATCGCCGAGGTGAGCGCCCAGGACGCCCGGTCGGTCCGGCAGCTGACCGACGTCGGGCTGCTCACACCGCGCTACGCGGACGGCGTGTACAGCGTGGTGAACCCGCGTGCCGTCGGCGAGCGGATCGGGGCCGGGCTGCGCGAGGAGGGGGCGCGCCTGCTGGCCCGGGCGGCGCTCGTCCCGGAGCTGATCGACGACCTGACGAAGGCCTACGACGCCGCGCCCGGCCGGGAGGACCGCACCGGCGGCGCCCGGCGGATCACCGGCATGGGGCAGATCCGCCACCTGATCTCACAGCTCGCCGACGAGCACCACCGCGAGGCCTGGGCGGCCCAGCCCGGCGGAGCCCGGCCGGCCGCCCACATGCGGGACGCGCTGGAGCACACCCGCCGCTACCTCGCCCGCGGCGGCACCATGCGCACGATCTACGAGGCGAGCGCCCGCCTCGACGCGCCGACGGTCGAGTACGCGGCGGCGTCGGCCCGGCTCGGCAGCCCGATCCGCACCCTGGCCGCGCCGTTCAGGCGGGTGCTGATCTTCGACCGCAGGGTGGCGCTGATCCCGGCCGCGCCGGACAACACCAGCGCGGCCCTGGTGGAGGACTCCGCGACGGTCGCCTTCCTGGTGGACGTGTTCGAGCAGCAGTGGCGCCAGGCGGAGGGGGTGAACTGGTCGGCGCTGGCCGCCGGCGCCACCGAGCCGGCGGTGCACGACCAGATCGGCCGGCTGCTGTCGCAGGGGCTGACGCAGCGGACGATCGCCGGCCGGCTGGGGCTGAGCGAGCGGACGGTGGCCGGTCACATCTCGCGCCTGCGCGAGCTCTACGACGCGGAGACGCTCTTCCAGCTCGGCTGGCAGATGCGGGGAGCCCGGCCGGGGGAGTCCGATGGGTGAGCCGGGGTCAGCCGGTCGCCGCGCCGGTCGGCCAGTAGCCGGTCGGACCGACCACCGGGGGCTGCTGGCGCGGGATGCTGAACTGGTCGCCGGGGGCGGTCCAGAAACCCTCGCGCAGCGAGAGCGCCATGCCGGCCCAGTCGAGGGCGGTCTCCACGGTGTGGTGGAGGGCCTCCTGCGACCAGGTGTCGTCGAAGACCAGCGGCAGCACCGGGGCGACCTGCTCGATGGTGGCGATCAGCGGGTTGTGCGTGATCGCCTCGTCCACCAGCAGGACGATCGGCTTGCGCAGCGCCGACGCCCAGCCCAGCTCCAGGCTCACACCGGCGGAGAGCGGCGCACCGACGTAGGCGAAGACCAGGTCGGCGGACTGCAGCGCCCGGAAGTCCGACGGCACCCGGGGCTCGGGGGCCCGGCCGGCGATCGTCCAGGCGTCACTGTGGTGGGCGCTGTACACGGCGGCACCGCTGCGCAGGAGCGTGGTGCGAAGTGTCGTCAGCCGCGTCCGGCTGGCCAGGGTCACCACGCTGTCCGCCGGGCCGGTCAACCGCATCAGCGGCGCGGCCAGGAACACACGTGCACGCCGGCCCTCGGGGGCCTGGCTGTCGTGGTGACGCAGGTAGGGCTCGGTCATGTCGACTCCGGGGGAAGGCCGACCGGATTGGGGGACGGTGCCGGCAGGCGTTGAGAGTAGTTGCTGCTTCAGGTGGATCCAGTGCCCTGTGGTGATGAAGAATTGACCGTACAGCAACAGGTTTTTGACCTGGTGCTGGACCATCGGGGGCGAACTGATCGTCTATCAGTGGTCACGCTCGCGTCCAGGTTTCTGCCCTGTCATCTGGCTGCCTGGCAGGGAGATGACGCCGCCGGGGGACAACGGGGAGGTGACACCACAACTCGGCGTGCGGCATCATGTGGACTCCAGTGCTATTAGTTCGGCTAGAGCAACTTTCGGAAAGGGAGTGGGCTGGTGTCCCGTATGTCCAGGCTTGTGCGCAAGGTCGTGCTTCCGATTGCCATCGCGGCCGGAGCTTTGGCCGGTGTCTGCGTCCTGTCAAACGGTACGCAGCCGCAGGTGGACGCAGGTGCCGGGGATTCCCGTGCCAAGGCCGCCGTTTACCTCGTCGCCAATGACATGAACTGGGGCTGACCGCTCCCTGTCATAGCGGACGTTCGAGTGCCGAAAGGCTCCAGGCGCGGGCGCCCGCCGCCGTTCGGGGCCCTCACTCCGGCCGGTGCTGCGCGGCCCGGCCGAGGACGTAGCCCAGCTGGAACAGGGAATCGACGTTGTAGTCCTCCCGCATCTCGGCGATATGTCGCGCCAGTGTGCGCTCGCTGATGCCGAGTCTGCGGGCGATGACCCGATGGTTCGTACCGGAAAGAAGCAGGTCGATGATCGTCTGGCGCAGCCGGGAGACCACCTGCTGCGGGACGGTGGTGTCGCCGTCGAACTCCAGCGCCCGGCCCCAGTTCCGCTCGAATACCTCTTCCACGAGATATTTGATGACCGCCGGATCGTGGATGAAAGCGGCCAGGTCGTCATCGCCCACCGGAATTACCGCGAGCCGCCGGTCGACAATGATGAGGCGGGCATAGGGCTCGTCCAGGGTGCGAAACTGATAACCCTCCTTCGCCAGCCGGGACACGTATTCGCGGGTGGGCTGGTGGTATCGGGTGCTCGCGTTGTAGATCGTGCGCATCGAAGCGCCCTGCTGCAGGCTCTTGAGGTCCCGTTCCATTCCCGCGGCGAGCAGCTCGGGCGGGCGGGGGCCGCCCGGCTGCATGGCGAGGCCCTCGGTCATCCCGGTGGCCATGCATTGCTGGAGGCGCTGATTGATGAGCGCTTTGCCCTGGACGTATTCGATGGGGCCGCCCGACTGGTCGGGGCTGTGAAAGGCGTCGGCCAATTCGCTGAGATCGGCCGGCAGGGCGACCGCGCGGGCCAGCAGGTCGAGGGCCTGGCGCTGCCAGGCGGAGCTCAGGCTGAAGGAGAGCTGGGCCGGGTCGACCGCGATGAGCGAGCCGGGTTCGTCACTGTCCGGAATGAGCAGACCGAGGTCCATGAGCTCGCGGAGCGCGGCGGTCTCGCCCGGGCCGGCGCCGATTGTCAGCCGGCCGTTGCCGTGGACGGTCCTGAGATAGAGCGAGCGGGCGTCGGCAGACAGTATTCGCGATCCGCCACCTGCGGGACCGGGCTGCTCTCGCCCACTCATCTTCGGCTCCCTGTCGTCGACCGGACAAGTAGTCAACGTTCTAAAGTCGGTTGTACCAGGCATCCTAGGTCGCGGTCACGGCCGGTAAGGACTGCCACCGACAGCTCTGCCTGCCAGGGGCACGCTCCGGTCCAGCACTCTCTCACAGACGACCGAGCCGCCGGCACCCCCCGATCAGGAGGGAGCCGGCGGCGGGTGCCGTGGTGGCGGGGTTACCGCTTGGGGCGCCAGACGACCAGTGCGCTGGACTGGCTCGGCGGCTGGTAGGGGACGAGATCCCGCCGGTAGGAGGCGTGGACGGCGGCCTCGCGCTGCTGGAGCGCGGAGGCGGCGCCTTCGAGCGAGTCGACCAGCTCGGTGATCCGCGACTGCAGTGCGGTGACCTGGTTCTCCAGCTCGATGATCCGCTTGATGCCGGCGAGGTTGATGCCCTCGTCCTGGGACAGCCGCTGCACCTCGCGCAGCTGCTGGATGTCGCGGCTGGAGTAGCGGCGGCCGCGGCCCGCGGTGCGGTCGGGACAGACCAGGCCGAGCCGGTCGTACTGGCGCAGGGTCTGCGGGTGCAGGCCGGAGAGCTCGGCGGCGACCGAGATCACGTAGACCGGGGTGTCCTCGGTGAGGACGTAGTGCGGCGGCGGTGCCGCACGGCGGGCACGCGGGGCGCCGCCGGGCAGGCCTTCGCCGATGCCGGGCCCGATCGGGCCGCTGTCGGGGGTCATCTGGTCGTCACGCTCCCTTCGCCGCCTTGAAGAGGGCGGCTCGCGGGTCGTCGGAGGCGGTGGCCTCGCGGTACTGCTCCAGGGCCGTCAGCGCGTCGCCGGTGACGTGCTGTGGCACCACGACCTCCACGGTGACCAGGAGGTCGCCCCGGGTGCCGTCCTTGCGGGTGGCGCCCTTGCCGCGGGCCCGCAGGGTGAGGCCGTTGGCACTGCCCGGGGGCAGCCTGAGCTTCACCGAGGGGCCGTTGAGCGTCGGCACCTCGATGGTGCCGCCCAGAGCGGCTTCGGGGAAGGTCACCGGCACGGTCACCGTCAGGTTGTCGGCCTTGCGCCCGAAGACCGGGTGCGCGTCGACGTGCACGGTGACGTAGAGGTCGCCGGACTGGCCGCCGCGCTCGCCCTGGGCGCCCTTGCCCTTCAGCCGGATGCGCTGGGCGTCCTGGACGCCGGCCGGGATCCGGACCTGCATGGTGCGGGCCGAACTGGCCCGGCCGCTGCCGTGGCAGTCGGCGCACGGGTCGTCGACGATCATGCCGCGGCCGCGGCAGTCCCGGCACGGCTCGGACAGCGCGAAGGCGCCCTGGCCCCGGCTGACGGTGCCGGCGCCGACGCAGGTCGGGCAGACCCGCGGGGTGGTGCCGGCCTTGGCGCCGGTGCCGCTGCAGGTGCGGCAGGCGGCCTGGCTGGTCATCCGCAGCGGGACGGTCGCGCCGTCCACCGCCTCCTCGAAGGAGAGCGTCACCTCGGTCTCGACGTCCGCGCCGCGCCGCGGCTGGGCCTGCCGGCCGCCGCGGTTGAACAGGCCGCCGAAGACGTCGCCGATCCCGCCGCCGCCGGCGCCGCCGCCCTGGCTGCCGCTGAAGAGGTCGCCGAAGTCGAAGCTGTAGCTGCCCCCGCCGGGCCCGCCGGAGCGGAAGCCGCCGTTGGCGAAGAGCGTGCGCGCCTCGTCGTACTCCTTGCGGCGCTTCTCGTCCGACAGGACGTCATAGGCCTCGGAGATGTCCTTGAAGCGCTCTTCGGCCTTGGCGTCGCCCGTGTTCGCATCGGGGTGGAACTCGCGCGCCAGCTTGCGGTACGTCTTCTTGATCTCGGTGGCGGAGGCGTCCTTGGGCAGGCCGAGGACCTTGTAGTAGTCCTTCTCCACTCGTTCGCTCATGGCTGCCGCCACCTCCCGGAGTCAACAGGTAGGGATCCGGCGCGGGTGGGCCCGCCGGCCACGGATCCACCGGACTCCCCGCCGCGGGGAACCGGGTCAACGGATACGGCGCTGCGGAGCCGGCCGCCGTACTGGCCGGCGTACGACTCCGCAGCGCACGGGGTGTCAGCTGTCCGCGCCACCGTCAGCCTTGTCCGACTCCGCGGACTTCGCCGACTCGGCGTCCGGCGCGGAGGTGGTCTGGGTGCCCGGCTGGGGCTCCGCGACCGCCACCATCGCCGGGCGGATGATCCGCTCGCCGATCCGGTAGCCGGGCTGGAGGATCTGGACGCAGGTGTCCTCGGTGACGTCCGAGGAGTAGCTGTGCATCAGCGCCTCGTGCATGGTCGGGTCGAAGGGCTCGCCCTCCTTGCCGAACTGCTGGAGGCCCAGCTTGGCCACGACCGTCTCCAGCGACTCGGCGACGGACTTGAAGCCGCCCGTCACCTCGCCGTGCTCGCGGGCCCGGCCGATGTCGTCCAGCACCGGGATCAGGGACTCCAGGATGTTGGAGACCGCGATCTCGCGGACCGTCAGACGGTCCCGCTCGACCCGCTTGCGGTAGTTCTGGTACTCGGCCTGAAGGCGCTGGAGGTCGGCGGTCCGCTCGGCGAGCTGCTTGGCGGCGGCGTCGCCCGCGGCACCGGTGGTGTCACCGGCTGCCGCGGCCTCCTCGGCGGCCTCGATCACGGCCTCCTCGGCGGCGGAGTCGTCGCCGGGCTCAGCACCCTGCGGCTTCTCCGTCATGCCGCACCGCCCTTGGGCTTCTCGTCGTCCACGATCTCGGCGTCGACGACGTCGTCGTCCTTGGCGCCGGCGGCGTCACCGGCCGGCGCGGCACCGGCGGCGTCGGCGTTGGCGTAGAGCGCCTGGCCGAGCTTCTGGGCGGTGGTGGAGACCTTCTCGGAGGCCTCGCGGATGGCCGCGATGTCCTCGCCCTTCAGGGTCTCCTTGAGCTCGCCGATGGCGGTCTCGACCTCGGTCTTGACGTCGGCCGGGAGCTTCTCCGCGTTGTCCGCGATGAACTTCTCGGTCGAGTAGACGAGCTGCTCGGCCTGGTTGCGGGTCTCGACCGACTCGCGGCGCTTGTGGTCCTCCTCCGCGTACTGCTCGGCCTCGCGCATCATGCGCTCGATGTCGTCCTTCGGCAGCGCGGAGCCGCCGGTGACGGTCATCTTCTGCTCCTTGCCGGTGCCGAGGTCCTTGGCGCCGACGTGCATGATGCCGTTGGCGTCGATGTCGAAGGTGACCTCGATCTGGGGCAGGCCGCGGGGGGCCGGCGGGAGACCGGTCAGCTCGAACATGCCGAGCTTCTTGTTGTACGCGGCGATCTCGCGCTCGCCCTGGTAGACCTGGATCTGCACGGACGGCTGGTTGTCCTCGGCCGTGGTGAAGATCTCCGAGCGCTTGGTCGGGATCGTGGTGTTGCGCTCGATCAGCTTGGTCATGATGCCGCCCTTGGTCTCGATGCCGAGGGACAGCGGGGTGACGTCGAGCAGCAGGACGTCCTTGACCTCGCCCTTGAGGACACCGGCCTGGAGCGCGGCGCCGATCGCGACGACCTCGTCCGGGTTGACGCCCTTGTTGGCGTCCTTGCCGCCGGTCAGCTCGCGGACGAGCTCGGCGACGGCGGGCATCCGGGTCGAGCCGCCGACCAGGACCACGTGGTCGATCTCGGACAGCGCGATGCCGGCGTCCTTGATGACGTTGTGGAACGGGACCTTGCAGCGCTCCAGCAGGTCGGAGGTGAGCTGCTGGAACTGGGCGCGGGTGAGCTTCTCGTCCAGGTGCAGCGGGCCCTCGGCGGAGGCCGTGATGTAGGGCAGGTTGATCGAGGTCTCGGAGGACGAGGACAGCTCGATCTTGGCCTTCTCGGCGGCCTCGCGCAGACGCTGGAGGGCCATCTTGTCCTTGGACAGGTCCACGCCGTGGCCGGCCTGGAAGACCTTGACCAGGTGGTCGACGACCTTCTGGTCCCAGTCGTCACCACCGAGGTGGTTGTCACCGTTGGTGGCCTTCACCTCGACGACCCCGTCGCCGATCTCCAGCAGGGACACGTCGAAGGTGCCGCCGCCGAGGTCGAAGACCAGAATGGTCTGGTCGTCCTTGTCCAGGCCGTAGGCCAGGGCGGCCGCGGTGGGCTCGTTGACGATGCGCAGGACGTTGAGGCCCGCGATCTCACCGGCCTCCTTGGTCGCCTGGCGCTCCGAGTCGGAGAAGTAGGCCGGGACGGTGATGACGGCGTCGGTGACCGTCTCGCCCAGGTAGGCCTCGGCGTCCCGCTTCAGCTTCTGCAGCACGAAGGCGCTGATCTGCTGGGGGTTGAAGTCCTTGCCGTCCAGGTTGATCTTCCACCCGGTGCCCATGTGGCGCTTGACCGAGCGGATGGTCCGGTCGACGTTGGTGACCGCCTGGCGCTTGGCGACCTCGCCGACCAGCACCTCGCCGTTCTTGGCGAAGGCCACGACGGACGGCGTGGTCCGCGCACCCTCGGCGTTCGTGATGACGGTGGGTTCGCCACCCTCAAGGACGCTGACGACCGAGTTCGTCGTACCGAGGTCGATGCCGACCGCGCGTGCCATCGTTGGTACCTCCACGGAAGAGTTGAGCTTTACAGGCTCAAGGATGCACGACTCGGCGGAGGGCGTCAACAGCTATGAGTCCCAACGGCTCAACTTTGCTGAGCCGAAAATCGCGCCGACCCGCCGGAAGGCGTGGTGCGCCGGGCTCGCGTGACTGCCGCCATACCTTGAGCATCTTCTGGAGAAGTGTTGACGGGCGGTAATGTCCGGGCCGTCGGCCCGGCAAGTTACCGACGAGTACACTCGCACGCGTAGAAACTCTCACCAGGAAGCCGCAGGAGACGGAGAGCCGATGCAGCTAGCAGCGATCGTCATCTCGCTGGTCACGTTTGTGATCGGCACCGCGCTCGCCGCCCGTGCGGCGATGTACATCTTCAAGGTGGTGCGGACGGGTCAGTCCGACCCCACCAGATTCGGCGTGCCCGCCCAGCGGGTGAAGACCGTGGCGGTCGAGTTCGTCGGCCACACCAGGATGAACCGCTGGGGCGTCGTCGGCATCGCGCACTGGTTCGTCGCGGTGGGCTTCTTCACCCTCGGCCTCACCCTGCTGACCGCCTTCTTCCAGCTGTTCGACGCCGAGTTCGTGCTGCCGGTGCTCGGCGGCTGGCTGCCGTACGAGCTCTTCACCGAGCTGGTCGGCACGCTGACCACGCTGGGCATCGCGACCCTGATCGTGATCCGGCTGCTCAGCCTGCCGTCGCGGTCCGGCCGCAAGTCCCGGTTCGCCGGCTCGATCGCCTGGCAGGCCTTCTACGTCGAGTACACGATCCTCGGCATCGGCCTCTGCATCATGATCCTGCGCGGCCTGGAGGGCGCGCTGGAGAACGTCGGCTTGTACGAGGCGAAGTACCTGGTCTCCTACCCGCTGGTGCTGGCCTTCAAGGGCCTGGCGCACGGCACGCTGGAGAACCTGATCTACCTCTTCGCGATGCTGAAGATCTGCATCTCCTTCGCGTGGGCGATCACCATCGGCATCAACCCCTCGATGGGCGTGGCCTGGCACCGCTTCCTCGCGTTCTTCAACATCTACTTCAAGCGCGAGGAGGACGGCGGCACCGCGCTCGGCGCCCTGCGGCCGATGACCAGCGGCGGCGCCCCGATCGACTTCGAGGACCCGGCCGACGACGCCGTCTTCGGCGTCTCCCAGGTCGAGCACTTCTCCTGGAAGGGCATCCTCGACTTCTCCACCTGCACCGAGTGCGGCCGCTGCCAGTCGCAGTGCCCCGCCTGGAACACCGGCAAGCCGCTCTCGCCCAAGCTGCTGATCATGAGCCTGCGCGAGCACGCCTTCGCCAAGGCGCCGTACCTGCTCGCCGGCGGCGGCAAGGACATGGAGGGCGAGGAGCGCGCCACCGCCGAGCAGCTGGCCGGTGTGCCCGCCGAGGCGCTCGCCGAGGCCGAGCGCCCGCTGATCGGCACCGCCGAGGAGGGCGGGGTCATCGACCCCGACGTGCTCTGGTCCTGCACCACCTGCGGCGCCTGCGTCGAGCAGTGCCCGGTGGACATCGAGCACATCGACCACATCGTCGACATGCGCCGCTACCAGGTGATGATCGAGAGCTCCTTCCCGACCGAGGCCGGGACGATGCTCAAGAACCTGGAGAACAAGGGCAACCCGTGGGGCATGGCCACCAAGGCCCGCCTGGACTGGGTCAAGGAGCTGAAGAAGGAGACCGGCATCGAGGTGCCGGTGATCGGTGAGGACATCGACCCCGCCGAGGTCGAGTACCTCTACTGGGTCGGCTGCGCCGGCGCCCTGGAGGACCGCGCCAAGAAGACCACCAAGGCCTTCGCGGAGCTGCTGCACACCGCCGGCGTGCAGTTCGCGATCCTCGGCAAGGAGGAGTCCTGCACCGGTGACTCCGCCCGCCGCCTGGGCAACGAGTTCCTCTTCCAGATGCTCGGCGCGCAGAACGTCGAGACCCTGAACGCGGCGCTGGAGGACGCTCCGAAGAAGCGGATCGTCGCCACCTGCCCGCACTGCTTCAACACCATCGCCAACGAGTACCCGCAGCTGGGCGGCCACTTCGAGGTCATCCACCACACCCAGCTGCTGCAGCACCTGATCGACGAGGGCAAGCTCGTCCCGGTGAACCCGGTCGAGGGCCTGATCACCTACCACGACCCCTGCTACCTGGGCCGGCACAACAAGGTCTACAGCCCGCCGCGCGAGATCATGGACAAGGTCCCCGGTCTGCGCCAGCAGGAGATGCACCGCCACAAGGAGCGCGGCTTCTGCTGCGGCGCCGGTGGCGCGCGGATGTGGATGGAGGAGCGCATCGGCAAGCGGATCAACACCGAGCGCGTGGACGAGGCGCTGTCGCTCAACCCCGACATCGTCTCCACCGCCTGCCCGTTCTGCCTGGTGATGCTCTCCGACTCGGTCAACGGGAAGAAGAACGAGGGCGCGGCCAAGGAGCACCTGAAGGTGGTCGACGTCGCCCAGCTGCTGCTCGACTCGGTGAAGGCACTGCCGCCGGCCGAGCCGGCGGAGCCGGCGGAGACCGTCGACGCCTGACCGGTGACGCCTGACCGGTGACGGTCGGCCCGGTGCCTCCGGCCCGAGGGCGGTCGGCCCGGGCCACGACCGCCCGGCTGTTCGACAGTTCTGCTACAACTGCCCGGCCCGGTGGGTGCGACGAGCGCCCGCCGGGTCGGGCTTTTCGCCGGGCTCCGGTGCGGCTCGCACCCGGTCTTCCACCGGACTTGGCGCGGCGTTCTCCGGAGCGCCGCGCGGTGGGCGGGACGCCAACCGCCCGCCCGCCCGACCGGGCCCGGGTCGGAAGGAAATACAGTAGGCGCCGGACCGGCCCTGTGCCGGTCGACCCGTGCCGGCCGTCCGGACGGGTTTCCAGACCACTGACGGAGGTATCGGCCCGCCGGGCCGGGCCGCGGAGACCACAAGGGGAACAGCGCAGACCATGACCGAGGCGATCATGCTGGTCGGTGGTAAGGGCACGCGACTGCGTCCGCTGACCACCCACACCCCCAAGCCCATGCTCCCCGTGGCGGGCGTCCCGTTCATCGCGCACCAGCTGGCCCGCGCGGCCGCGGCCGGGGTGACCCGCGTGGTGCTCGCCACCTCCTACCTGGCCGAGGTCTTCGAGGACCACTTCCAGGACGGGACGCCGTACGGCATCGAGCTGGTCTACCTGACCGAGCGGGAGCCGCTCGGCACCGGTGGCGCGATCCGCAACGCGGCCTCCGGGCTGACCTGCGGCCCCGACGAGCCGGTCCTGATCTTCAACGGGGACATCCTGTCCGGCGTCGACATCGCGGCCCTGCGCGACGGCCACGTGGCCGCCGGGGCCGACGTCACGCTGCACCTCACCCGGGTCGAGGACCCGCGCGCCTTCGGGCTCGTCCCGACCGACGAGGACGGGCGGGTGCTGGAGTTCCTGGAGAAGCCGGAGACGCCCGAGCAGATCGTCACCGACCAGATCAACGCCGGCTGCTACGTCTTCACCCGCTCGGTGATCGACCGGATCCCGGCCGGGCGCGAGGTCTCCGTCGAGCGCGAGACCTTCCCCGAGCTGCTGGCCACCGGCGCGCTGCTGCGCGGTGTGGTCGACACCTCGTACTGGCTGGACCTCGGGACGCCGGCGGCCTTCGTCCGCGGCTCGGCCGACCTGGTCCTCGGCAAGGTCGACTCCCCGGCCGTCCCCGGCCCCACCGGTGACGCCCTGCTGCTGCCCGGTGCCACCGTGCACCCCGGCGCCGTGCTGAGCGGCGGGACCGTGGTCTCCGCGGGCGCGGTGATCGAGGCCGGCGCGATCGTCGAGGGCAGCGTGATCCTGCCCGGCGCGTCCATCGGCCCGGACACCCTGGTCAAGGACTCGATCGTGGGCGCGTACGCGACCGTCGGCGACCGGACGGCGCTGGACGGCGCGGTGATCGGCGACGGCGCGATCGTCGAGTCGGACAACGAGCTGCCGAACGGCATCCGGGTGGCCTGCGGCACGCTGCTGCCGGTCGGCGCCGTCCGCACCTCGGCCGGCCCGGGCGGCTGCCCGGCCGGTGCCTCGGCGGCCGCGGCGGTGCACGCGCCGGCCGTGAGCGCGCAGCGGTAGGACCCGCCCGACACGGCGCCCCGGGCCCCGCCCGGGGCGCCGTCGTCACAGGCTCGCTGCAAACCGGCTCCGGCTCGGTGCCCGACCGACACGGAGTCGGCCGGACGGGTACCTTCGGAGCGTGGCTGGTAATCGATACGACAGCGGTCAGGGCGCCGACCCCCGTGGCGGGTGGTCGGCTCCTCCCCCGTCGGCGGGGGCGCCCGGGGGGTACGGGCAGGCGGACGGTCCGGAGTACTTCACCGCTCCGCACCGGGGAACGGCACCGCGGCCGGGGGCGCCGTCCCCCGGCGGGCACGGCGGTCCCCAGGCCGGCGGGTACGACCCGTACGCGGCCGACCAGCCGGGGCACACCCGGGCCTTCCCGACCGGCGGCGACCCGTACGCGGGCGAGCCGTACCCGCAGCAGGGGTACCCGGCGGAGTACGGGCAGCAGCCGTACCCGCAGGGGTACGAGCAGGGCTACGAGCAGGGTTATGGCCAGGGCTACGACCAAGGGCACGACCAGGGCTACGACCAGGCCTACGGCCACGGCCAGGACGGTCAGCCGGACAACGTCGCGGTGTACCGGGCCGGCGGCCAGGCCGCCCCGCACGCCACCGGCCCGCGCCCGCGCTGGCGCGAGCTGCTGATCGGGATCTTCCGCAACCCGACGGCCACCTTCGACCGCACCCGCGACCACCAGGTCTGGCTGCCCGCGCTCACCGTCTCGCTGCTGTACGGCGCGCTGGCCGTGCTGGGCATCGGCCTGACCCACGACGACGTGGTCAACTCGACCTTCACCAGCGCGCTCACCGCGATGGTCGTCGCCGCGATCGGCTTCACCGTGGCCGGCGCCACGCTCGGCGCGGTCACCTACGCGCTGGCCCGCCAGTTCGGCGGGGACGGCCCGTGGAAGTCGACGGTCGGCCTCGCCGTGCTGATCGGCTGGACGACGGACGCGCCCCGGCTGCTGCTGGCGCTCGTGCTGCCGTCCGACAACCTCGTCGTCCAGGTCGTCGGCTGGGCCACCTGGCTGTTCTGCGCCGTCCTGCTGACCACGATGGTCCGCCGGGTGCACGACCTGCCGTGGGGCAAGGCGGCCGGCGCCGCCGCGCTCCAGCTGCTGGCGCTGCTGGTGCTGATCAAGCTGCCCACCCTGGGCTGATCAGCCTCCTGTCCACCCTGGCTGTCCCCCTGGGCCGGTCGACCTGTCCGCTCCGGGGCTGGCCGGCCTTCCCGTTCCGGGGTCGGTCGGCCGGTCCGTTCCCGGTCGGTCGGTCGGCCTGCCCGTCCCGGGGTCGGTCGGCCGGTCCGTTCCCGGTCGAGGAACCGGCGAAGGCGCGGCGCGGGCCCGGGGGAGAATGGTCGACGGGCCCCGCCTGCGGGGCCCGTTCCGCTTCCACCACCCTCACGTCCACCACCCTCACGCGCACGGAGCCAGGCATGACCCTCCCCACCACCCACGTCAGCTTCCCGGCCGGGGCGGTGACCGGCGAGTCCCCGGTGCTCGCGGTGCACCCGCTGGACGGCGGCCGCCACGCGGTCGTCACCGCGGCGACGCCGTTCCACCCGCTCGACCACACCTGGCCCGACCAGCCGGCCGACCTCGGCACCCTGACCGTGGACGGCACCGAACTGGCCGTCGTCGACTGCCTGACCGGTGCGGTGGGCCCGGACGGCGGCGCGCCGCTGGTCGGCGCCGACATCCCGGTCCGGCGCGGCGACGAGGAGTGGTCCTGGCTGGTCCTGCACGTGGTCGAGGGGGCCCCGGACGGCCTCGTCGGCAAGACCGCGACGCTCGCCGTCGACCCGGGCCGGCGCGCCGCCCTCTGCGCCTCGCACAGCGGCTGCCACCTGCTCGCGCTCGCCCTGAACGCGGCCCTCGCGCCGCGCTGGCGCAAGGACCCGGGCCGCGCCGACGCCTTCGGCAACCCGGACTTCGACAGCCTCGCGATGGCGAGCTCCGTGATGGACACCGAGGCGAGCACCGACACCTACCGGCTCGGCAAGTCGCTGCGCAAGAAGGGCTTCACCGCCGAGGCGACCGACGAGTTCCCGGCCCTCGCCGACGCCCTGCCCGACCTCACCGAGGCGGTCAACCGGCAGCTGGCCGCCTGGGTCGCCGCCGACGCGCCGGTCCGCATCGACGTCCCCGGCCCCGAGCTGACCGCCCGCCGCCAGTGGCACTGCGAGCTGCCCGAGGGCCCCGCGCAGATCTTCTGCGGCGGCACCCACCTGCACCACCTGGGCGAGCTGGCGGCGCTCCGCACCGAGCTGCGGCTCTCCGAGGACGGCAGCGAGCTGGTCGCCGTCACCCGCCCCGAGCGGGTCTGAGCACCACCGGGAACGCCGCGGGCGGCCACCCCTCGACGGAGGGGTGGCCGCCCGCTGTGCGTGCGCTCGGTGTGCTCGGGACCGTCCGGGCTCAGATGTCCGTGCGGTGGAAGTTCAGGTAGGACCGGGACGGCGTCGGGCCGCGCTGGCCCTGGTAGCGCGAGCCGTACCGCGCCGAGCCGTACGGGTGCTCCGACGGCGAGGAGAGGCGGAACAGGCAGAGCTGCCCGATCTTCATCCCCGGGTAGAGCTTGATCGGCAGCGTCGCGACGTTCGACAGCTCCAGCGTGACGTGCCCGCTGAAGCCGGGGTCGATGAAGCCGGCCGTGGAGTGCGTCAGCAGGCCGAGCCGGCCCAGGCTGGACTTGCCCTCCAGCCGCGAGGCCACGTCGTCCGGCAGCGAGATGACCTCGTAGGTCGACGCCAGCACGAACTCGCCGGGGTGCAGGATGAACGCGTCGTCGCCCTCCGGCTCGACCAGCCGGGTCAGGTCCGGCTGCTCCTCGGAGGGGTCGATGTGGGGATACCGGTGGTTCTCGAACACCCGGAAGAAGCGGTCCAGTCGCACATCGATACTGGACGGCTGGATCATCGCGGGGTCGAACGGGTCGATCACGACCCGGCCCTTGTCGATCTCGGCCCGAATGTCCTTGTCAGAGAGCAGCACGCTCCGAGGTTACGTGCACGACGGGGCCCCGGACGAATCGTCCGGGGCCCCGTCCGTCCTGGTACCCGCCCTCAGGCGAGGAACTCCGCGGCCTCCAGCCGCATCGCCCGGGCCAGTTGCGGCGCGGACAGCTCCCGTACGTCGGCCAGCACCGAACTGCGCATCCGCCCGCACTGCGGGCAGCGGATCAGCCGCCCGGGCCCCAGCCGGCCCGGCCCGAGGTTCTGCATCGGGAACGTGGTGGTGCTGAACAGGTGCCCCTCGGCACAACGAACGACGGCGCGCTGCTCCATCGGTCCCCTTCCCATCCTTACCCCGGTACTCACCCGTACTCATCGCACCCCGAACGGCCGAGCCTTCGGGACAGCGTCACATTAGGGGATGTTCCGGACATTCCGCAGGATGGCTCGCCGCCCCGGAACCCACCCGCCGGAGCACTCTCACGCGGCCCACACAGTACGCCTCCACCCCCACCCCGGGCGGCTCCGCCACGACCCCGGGCCACCTGTGCAACGGGCGTCACGGATGGGGTACAGTGGGCGCAGATCGAGCGGTCTCTGACGGCTCATCAGGCGGGCGTAGTTTAATGGTAGAACATGAGCTTCCCAAGCTTATAGCGCGAGTTCGATTCTCGTCGCCCGCTCTTCATGGCGAAACCGCAGGTCTTCGGATCTGCGGTTTCGCTGTTTTTCGGGGCGGATTCGGGGGTGGGGTCCGGGGCGCCGCTTGATCGGGTTCCGCGTAGCATGCGCCGGGTGGCGGGGGTGGATGTGGGGGCGCGGGCGGGGTGGCCGGCGCGGGGGCTGGTGGGGGCGGCGGCTGCCGCGGTGGCTTCGGTGCACCTGTTGAAGGGGCTGGCGCGGGTTCCGGGGGAGCCGGGGGCCGGGGTGGCCGTGGTCGTGGCGTGCGTCGTGCTGGTGGTGGTGCAGCTGCGGCACAGTTCGTCGGCGGTGCGGCGGGTGCTGGGGGTGGTGCCGCCGGGCGTCGGGACGGCGGTGGAGCTGGCCGTCGGGTATGTCGCGGTGCTGGGGTTCGGGGTGTCGGTCGGGTTGCTCTGTCTCCCGGCCGCCTCGTTGCTGCTGGAACGGCGCCGGGTGCTGGTGCCGCTGTTCGGCGCCTCCGCGGCCCTGATCGAGCTGGTGCGGTCGGGCAGTGTGCGGGACGCCGTCGACATGACGCTCATCGTCGCGATCGGCGGCGTGATGCTGTACGCCGTCACCACGCTCGCGCTGTTCGCGGCGCGGGTGCACGCGGCCCGGCTCGCGCTGGCGGCGGCCGCGGTGACCGCCGAGCGGCTGCGGATCGCGACCGGGCTGCGGAGCGGGCTCACCGAGGGGTTGAAGGAGGTCCGCGATCTGGCGCTCCGGGACGATCCGGGCGTCCTGGCGGACCTCATCGGCGCGGCGCGGCGGACCTTGGCGGCGACCCGGGCCACGGCGGCGGAGCTGCGCAGCCTGTCGCTGGCCCCCGAGGCGGCGAGCGCCCGGGCGCTGCTGGCGTCCGCGGGCATCACGGCGGACCTGCGGGTCGGGCACTCGGAGCCGCTCGGGCCGGCCGGGACGGTGCTGGCGGCGGTGCTGCGTGAGGCGGTCACGGCGGTGGTGCGGGTCGGTGACGCGCGGCGGTGCGAGATCGTCACCGGGGAGCGGGCCGGGCAGGTGGTGCTGCGGGTGGTCAGTGACGGCGTGCCGACGGCCGCGCTCGGCGCCGATCTGCTCGACGGCCTCGCCGACCGGGTCCGCGAGGTCGGCGGTCGGCTGACGGCCGGTCTGGAGCCGGACGGGCGCTTCGCCGTCGAGGCGGCGGTCGCGGCCACGCCCGCGCCGGCGGAGGCGGCCGACCCGCCCGAGCTGCGGACCGTGCTCGGCCTGTACCTCCTCGTCCTGGGCACCTTCTTCGTCAAGGCCGTGCTGCTCGTCCCGGTGCCGCTGCTCGCGCTCGGGGCACCCTGCCTGCTGGTCTTCTGCCTGCTCCAGATCCGCTTCGCGACCCGGGACTCGCCGCGCCACGCCCGGACCGTGCTGCTCGCCTCGGCGGTGATCGCCCTCGTTCCGCTGCCCTGGTCCGGGCGGAACTGGATCGGCGCGGTCGGCATCCTCGCGGGTGCGCTGCTGTTCGCCCTCCCGCTCCGGGCCGGCGCGGCTCTCGCCGTCGCGGCGGCGGTGGCGGGCGGTGTGCTCACCGGCGGCGGGCCGGTGCCCGTGCTGCTCGCCGCCGTCGACGCCCTGATCACCTGCGTCGTGGTCTACGGCGTCCTGCGGCTGGCCCGGCTGGTGCGGGAGCTCCAGCGGGCGGGGGCGGGGCTGACCCGCGCCGCGGTGGTGACCGAGCGCCTGCGCGCCGCCCGTGACCTGCACGACCTGCTCGGCCACGGACTGACCGCGATCCTGCTCAAGGCCGAGCTGGCCCGGCGGCTGGCGGCCACGGACCCCGACCGCGGCCGGGCCGAGCTGCGGGACATCGTGCGGCTGGCCGAACGCGGCGAGACCGAACTGCGGACGGTGGTGAGTGACAGCCCCCGGTTGTCCTTCGAGGCCGAACTCGCCTCGGCCGCCGGGGTGCTGGAGGCGGCGGCGATCACGGTGGAGGTCGACGACGTCCCGGTGCCGGCGGGGGCCGGCGCCGTGCTGAGCGTGGTCCTCCGGGAGGCGGTCACCAACATCCTGCGGCACAGCGCCGCCCGCCACGCGCGCATCGCCACCTCGGTGGCCGGGGACGCGGTGCGGCTGGAGGTGGAGAACGACGGGGCGCCGGACGGCGTCAGCGCGCCAGGCTCCGGGATCGGTGGGCTGACCGTCCGCCTCGCCGCGATCGGCGGCACCCTGGCGGCCGGTCCGGACGACGGCTGGTACCTGCTGCGCGCCGAGGTGCCCGCGGGCTGAGGCCGGTGCTGCGTGGGGCGGTCACCGCGGGCTGACGCCCGGAGCGCCGGGGGCGGGCGGGCGCGGCGGCTACAGCCAGCCCGCCTCACGCGCGATGCGTACCGCGTCAGTCCGGTTGCGGGCGTTGAGCTTGCCGACCACCGCGGTCAGCACATTGCGGACCGTCCCCGTCGACAGGTGCAGCCGCGCCGCGATCTCCGGGGGCTCGGCGCCCTCGGCCAGCTCCCGCAGCACGTCGTTCTCCCGCGGTGTCAGCGGGTTGTCCGCGAGGTCCCAGGCCGCGACGGCGAGCCCCCGGTCGAGCACCCGGCCGCCGCCGGCCACCTGCCGGATCGCCGCCACCAGCTCCTCCGGCGGGGCGGTCTTCAGCAGGAAGCCGTCGACCTTGGCGTCCAGGGCGCGGCGGAGCAGTCCGGGGCGGCCGTTCGAAGTGAGCATCAAGGTACGGCAGTTCGGCACCTTCTCCTTCAGTGCCGCGGCTGCCTGGAGACCGTCGGTGCGCCCGGGCATCTCGATGTCGAGCACCGCGACGTCGGGCAGGGCGACGAGGGCGCGCGGCACCACGTCGTCGGCCGAGCCGGCCTGGGCGACGACCTCCAGGTCGGGCTCCAGCTCCAGCAGTGCCACCAGCGCGCCGCGCACCACGTGCTGGTCCTCCGCCAGCAGGAGTCTGATCATGCGACGACCCTACCCGTGACGATGTCACGGGTCGCTCGTGATCCGGTCCCTGGGCCGGGAGTTCGCGGCTCGGCAGGCTGGAGGCATGAGCGAAGCGATCACGTTGGAAGCTGTGAGCAAGGTGTACGGCAAGGGGCGGGGCGCGGTCGCCGCGCTGCGCGAGGTGACGGTGCGGCTGCCCAAGGGCGGCTTCACCGCGGTGATGGGGCCCTCCGGTTCGGGCAAGAGCACCTTCCTGCACTGCGCGGCCGGGCTGGACCGGCCGAGCTCCGGGACGGTCCGGCTGGGGGACACCGACCTGTCGCGGCTCAGCGAGACCAAGCTGACCGAACTGCGCCGGGAGCGCGCGGGGTTCGTGTTCCAGTCGTTCAACCTCGTCCCGTCGCTGACCGTCGAGCAGAACATCACGCTGCCGCTGCGCCTGGCGGGCCGCCGGGCCGACGCCTCCAGGCTGGCCGCGCTGGTCGGGCGGGTGGGGCTGCGGGAGCGGACCGGACACCGCCCGGGCCAGCTCTCCGGCGGCCAGCAGCAGCGCGTCGCCATCGCCCGGGCGCTGATCTCGGACCCCGAGGTGCTCTTCGCCGACGAGCCCACCGGCGCCCTGGACACCATGACCGCCCGCGAAGTCCTGACCCTGCTCCGGCAGACCGTCGAGGAGCTCGGCCAGACCATCGTCATGGTCACCCACGACCCGGTCGCCGCCTCCTACGCCGACGAGGTGCTCTTCCTGGCCGACGGCCGGGTCGCCGACACGATGTCCGCGCCGACCGCCGCCAAGGTCGCCGACCGCATGATCCGCCTGGGAGCGTGGAACCGATGATGTTCAGCTTCGCCGTAGCCACCCTCCGGCACCGCAAGGCCGGATTCGCCGGGGCCTTCGTCGCCCTGTTCTGCGCCGCCGCGCTGGTCTGCGGCTGCGGGACGCTGTTGGCCACCGGGCTGCTCGGCGGCGTCCGGCCGGAGCGCTACGCGGCCGCGCCGATCGTGGTCGCCGGGGACCAGAACGTCCACCAGGTCCAGAACAAGGGCAAGGGGAAGGTCAAGGAGAAGGCCAAGCCGATCGCCGGCCGGGCCTGGGTGCCCGCCGCGCTCGCCGACCGGATCGCGGCGCTGCCCTCGGTGCGGTCCGTCAGCACCGAGGTGACGTTCCCGGTGCTGCTGCCCGGCGGCCCCACGGCGAACTCCTGGGGCCACGGCTGGGAGTCCGCGCCGCTGGCCGGCCTGACCCTGGCCTCGGGGGCCGCGCCGTCGGCCGCCGACGAGGTCGTGCTGGACGCCGGCACGGCCGCCCGGACCCACCTCGCCGTCGGCTCCACCGTGCGGGCCCGCACCGCCGGGGAGACGCTGACCGTGCGGGTCGTCGGCGTCACCGCCCAGGTCTTCGACGCCCAGGCCGGGGTGTTCTTCGCCCCCGAGCGGGCCCGGCAGCTGGCCGGCCACGACGGCCTGTTCAGTGCGATCGGCGTGTTCCCGGCGGCGCCGTCGGCCGCCGCCGACGTCGCGGCCCTGCTCCGGAGCACCCAGGCCGGTAGCACTACCGCCACCGCCGCCACCGGTACGCAGGTCGCCCCGGTCGCCCTCGCCCGGACCGGCGACGACCGCGGACCGGTGGAGTTCCCCGACGCCGCCAACGCCCAGGTCCGACTGGTCAGCATGGGCGGTGTGCTGGGCGGCACCTCCCTGCTGGTCGCCCTGCTGGTCGTGGTCGGCACCTTCGGCCTCTCGATCCAGCAGCGCCAGCGCGAGATCGCGGTGCTGCGCGCCGTCGCCGCGACCGGGCGACAGGTCCGCAAGATGATCGGCGGCGAGGCGCTCGCGGTGGGGCTGGCCGCCGGGGTGCTGGGCGCCGCCGCCGGCCTGCCGCTGGGCAGTTGGCTCCGGGACCGGTTCGTCGCCCTGGACGTGATCCCCGCGAACCTCCCCGTGGTGCTCTCCCCGTTCCCCGCGATCGCCGCCGCCGGCGCCACCCTGCTGGCCGGCTGGGGCGCCGCCCGGATCTCGGCCCGGCGGGCCACCGCGATCAAGCCGGTGGAGGCCCTCGGCGAGGCCGAGATCAAGCCGCCCCGGCCGGGCTGGGCGCGGATCGTCCTCGGCGTCGTCGCGGCCGCGGGCTCCGTCGTGCTCACCGCCGTGCTCACCGTGCTGCACTCGGACCAGGCCTCCACCCCGGCCTGCTTCGTCGCCGTCCTGCTCTGGTGCACGGCGCTGTCCCTGCTCGGCCCGCTGGTGGCCCGGGCCGGGGTCGCGGTGCTGGGCCTGCCGCTGCGGGCGTCCCGGGTCGGCGGCTACCTCGCCGCCCACAACCTGCGGGCCGCCGCGCACCGGCTGGCCTCGGTGGTCACGCCGCTGACCCTGCTGGTCGCGATGGCCTGCACCATCCTGTTCACCCAGACCACCGTGGACGGCGCTGCGGGTGCGCAGCGCGACCGCGGCAGCGTCGCCGACTTCGTGGTCGGGCCGCGCGTCCCCGCCTCCGCAGCCGCCTCGGTCGCCGCCGTCCCCGGCGTGCGGACGGTGACCCGGGTGCTGCACACCCAGGTCCGCGACGGCCTGACCAGGCGCAGCGTGCAGGCGGTCACGCCCGAGCGGCTGACCGACACCCTGGACCTCGCGGTGACCGCGGGCGATCTCGGCGCGCTGGCGGACGGCACGGCGGCGGCCGCGGACGGGCTGGGCTACCGGCTCGGCCAGCGGGTCCGGCTCACCCTCGCCGACGGCACCCCGGCCGAGGTCACCGTCGTCGCCCTGTACGCCCGGGGCCTGGGCTTCGGTGACCTGACGCTGGCGCACGGCCCGGTCGCCGCGCACGTCGACGTCCCGCTCGACGACAACCTGCTGGTCCGGGGCGAGGGGGTCTCCCGGGAGGCGCTGGCCTCGGCGCTGCGGGCCGAGCCCGGCATCGGCGTCCTGGACCGCGCCGCCGCGCAGTCCGCGGGCAACCGGGTGAGCGCCCAGATCGGCTACGTCACGCTCGGCCTGATCATCGCCTTCGTGGCGATCGCCGTCCTCAACACCCTCGCGATGAGCATCACCGACCGCCGCCAGGAGTTCACCGCGCTGCGGCTGATCGGGACCACCCGCCGCCAGGTCCGCCGGATGCTCGGCTGGGAGACCGCGGCCTCCGTCGTGATCGCCACCGTGCTCGGACTCGGGATCGCCTTCGCGGTGCTCACCACCTACGCCCGGGGCATCACCCGGGGGACGGCCGGAGTCGCCGTGCCGGTGGGGCAGCTCGTGATCGTCGTCGCCGGCGCGGCCGCGCTCGCCGCGGTGGGCACCTGGCTCCCGGCCCGGGTCGCGCTGCGGGCCGGGGAACGGGCGGCCTGAGCGGGCGGCTGCGAGTGGTCGGCCCGAGCGGACGCCCGGTACGGCGGGACCTTCGGGGACGCCCGGGGACGCCGCAGCCGCAGGTCACCCGACCTGCGGCTGTGGCGTCCCCGCGGGGTGGGCCGGGTCAGCGCGGGGCGGCGGCGAGGGCCTCGATGTCGGGGACGAGGGCGGCCGGGGTGGGGAGGGCCTCGTTGTCGGCCCGGAGGCGGGCGGCGGCCTCGCGCAGCGCCGGGTCCTCGACGAGGCGGGTGAGCAGGGCGGTGTCGACGTCGGCCGAGGCCGAGCGCAGGGCGGCCCCGGTGGCGGTGAGGATGTCGGCGACGGCGAAGTTGTCGGCGCCCTGGGGGAGGAGCAGCTGGGGCACGCCGGCCTGCAGACCGGTGAGCGTGCTGCCGGAGCCGCCGTGGTGGACCACGGCGTCGCAGACGCGCAGCAGCTCCGCGAGCGGGACCCAGGGCAGCGGGCGGACGTTGGCCGGGAGCGGACCGAGGTGGCTGAGGTCGGCCTCGCCGACGGCGAGCAGGAACTCGGCGTCGACCCCGGCGGCGGCCTCGATCAGCCGGCTGATGGCGTGCACGCCGTCCATCTCGGCGACCACGGTGCCCAGGGTGACGGCGACCCGCGGCCGGGTGCCGCGGCGCAGCAGGTCGCCGGGGACGACACCGCCGCCGTTGTAGGGGAGGTAGCGCATCCGCAGACCGCCCCCGTCGCCGCCGAGCGAGGCCGGGACGATGTCCAGCGGGGTGGTCTCGGCGGGGCCGGCCACGCCGTGCGCCTCGTAGACGTCGGTGAAGTGGGTGGCCAGCCGGCCGGCCAGGTCGAGGCCGGAGGTGAGGCCGAAGTTCTGGAGCGCCGCCGGGATCTTGAGCTTGGCCGCGACCAGCTGGGCGGAGGCCAGGCAGGAGTCGTGGATCAGCAGGTCGGGCTCCCACGCGCCGGCGACGGCGAGCAGGTCGTCCACGGTGGAGCGGGAGGCGTGGGCGAAGGCGGCGGCCGCCATGTCGAAGATCTGGTCCTGGTCCAGGTCCGGCCTGGAGTACCGGGCCTCCTCGCCGGTGGCCTCCTCGAAGGCCTCCCGGAGTGGCCGGCCGTCGCCGATCTCGGCTATCGGGAAGCCGGCCTGCCGGAGCTGGTCCATCGGCTTCGGGCTGGCGAACAGGACCTCGTGTCCGGCTGCGCGCAGGGCCTGCGCGGTCGGCACCATCGGGAAGAGGTGGCTGGGCGCGGCCGGGCCGGTGAAGAGTATGCGCACGATCGTCTCCTGGTCGTTCATTCGCGTCGAACGGGGCTGGCGGTACGAGTGGGCCCGCTCTCTCCGTGAACTGACGACCGATCAGTTCCTGTTCCCGGCAGGATCGATTATCGGACGTTCTGTCACGGGTCTTGCGGGCGAAGGTGAAGTGTGCTGCTGCTTTTCCTGCTGCTTCTCCTGCTCCTGCTCCTGCTCTTCCTCCGGTGGCCCCGCTCAGAGCGGCGGGACGGGGAGGTCGCGAAGGCGGTCGGGGTCGGCGAGCAGGTTGATCTCGGTGATGCGGTCGTTCACGACGGTCAGCGCCAGGACGGAGAAGAGCCGCCCGGCGGGGGCGGTGACCAGGCCGAGCGCGCCGTTGATCAGGGCCGGGCGGGCGAAGGGTGCCAGGCCGCGGAAGAGCAGCGCCTGCCGGGCGACGGCGGGCGCGCCGTGGACGAGGTGCTGGATGCCGGGGAAGCCGCCGGCCCCGGTGGCGCCGACGTCGGCGCGCAGGGTGATGTCCGGGTCGAGCAGGGCGACCAGGGCGTCGAAGTCACCGCTGCGGGAGGCCGCGAGGAAGGCGTCGACGACGACCCGCTGGCGGGTGAGGTCGGTCTCCGGGGCGGCCGCGCCCCGGACCCGGCGGCGGGCCCGGCTGGCGAGCTGGCGGGTGGCGGCCGGGGTGCGGTCGACGATCGGGGCGAGCTCCTCGAACGGCACCGCGAACATGTCGTGCAGGACGAAGGCGAGCCGTTCGGCCGGCGGCAGGGTGTCCAGCACCACCAGCATGGCCAGGCCCACCGAGTCGGCCAGCAGCGCGGCCTGTTCGGGGTCGGCGGTGTCCGCGCGGGTGATCACCGGGTCGGGCACATGGGTGTCCAGCGGGGCCTCGCGCCGGGCGGTGCGGGAGCGGAGCAGGTCCAGGCAGACCCGGCCGACGACGGTGGTCAGCCAGCCGGGCAGGTTGTCGACGCGGGAGGCGTCGGAGCGGCTGAGCCGGAACCAGGTCTCCTGGACGGCGTCCTCGGCCTCGCTCAGGGAGCCGAGCATCCGGTAGGCCACCGACCGCAGATGGGGGCGGTGCTGCTCGAACCGCCGGGCCAGGGAGTCGTTGTCGTTCATCGGGCGCGCCGTCGCAATCCGTCGTGGGCCCCGCCGGCCGGAGCGGTCGGCGGAGTTCGGCCGGGGGTCTGACGATGGGTCGGGAACAGGGGTGGGGTCCCGGTCAGTCGGCGATGCCGACGGTCCGGTGGACCGAATCGGGCCGGTCGACCAGGCCGAGCATGCAGTGGGCGACATCGGCGCGGGCGACCGACAGGCCGCGGCGGAGGTTGCGCCCGTACGCCGTCCGGTAGTCCCGGGTGAGCGGACGGTCGGTGAGCCGGGGCGGGCGGACGATCGTCCAGTCCAGCCCGCCGGCGCGGATCTCGTCCTCCATCCGGGCCAGGTCGGCGTAGTGCGTGCGCAGGGCCGCCCGGGTGAGCGGGGCGGCGAGGTGGCGCATGAAGAAGCCGTCGCCCGGGTCGTGCCGGGGCGGCCGCGGGCGGGCGGGGGAGGGGACGGCGCCGATCGGGGCCGCGCTGACCACGATCAGGCGCCGGGCGCCCACCTCGCGCATCGCGGTGATGACCGCCCGGGTGCCGCGCCAGGCGACACCGGCCTCGGCGCTGGAGCGGGCGCCGAGGCCGGAGAGGACGGCGTCCGAGCCGGCGACCGCGGACTGCAGTTCGGCGGGTTCGGCGACGGCCAGATCGGCGCGGACGACCCGGACGCCGGCCGGGGCGCGGCCGCTCCCGGCCGGGTCGGCCAGCCTGGCCGGGGTGCGGACCACGACGGTGACGTCGTGGCCGGCCGCGACGGCCTGGGTGAGCAGGTGTCGTCCGATGCCGCCGGTGGCGGCGAGGATGGTGAGCTTCATCTGCGGCTGCCTCCTGTCTGTGAGGGGTGGCGTTCGTTCGCGACACCCTCTGAGCGGATCGGACGCCGGGAATGTGACGAGGGCGGCCGTGAATGTGACGCAGGTCACTGCCAGGTCGCGCGGCGGCGAGGAAGGTGCGGACCGTGGGGGGTGAAGGCCTCGGAGTGCTCGAAGACCACGAGGTGTCCGGTGTCGGTTCGGCGCGGCCGGGCGGGGCGGTCGACCGGGCCGGTCCGGCGTGTCGGGCGGGGCGGGGAACTGTGCCGGTTCGGCGCGCCGTCCACGGAGTGACGCAATCCCTTCCCGGGCCGAGCACCGGGAGAAGCGCGGAGGGCCCGGTGCAGTCAGGTGGAACCGAAGTGAACGTCGAGAACCCGGCCGGTCCCCGGTGCCCGGAGCCCGTCGGGCCGTTCGCGCGGCCCGCGCGGACGGTCGTGGACCAGGTGGCCGCCGGCGAACGCTGTGAGTGGCTGCTGCAGCGGACGCTGGACGCCGTCCGGCCGGCGCTGTCCTGGCGGTACGCCGCACCCCGTGCGGGTGCGCGGCTGCCGCCGCCGGGCTCCGGACCGGCCGACGGCGGCGTCCAGTGGTACGTCGGCCGCGGCCGGGACATCGTCACGATCATCTCGGGCGCCCGGCGGGGCGAGTTACCGGCCATGGTGGAGGCGGGGTGGCGGCGGCGCGGCTGGACCATCACCTCGGTGAACGCCTGTCGCGAGCTGCCCGGAGTCGCCGCGGTCACGCCGGACGGCTACCGGCTGGCGCTGGAGTTCGGTGTCCTGGGCGAGGCCCGGCTGACCGCGACCTCGCCGGGGGTGGCCCGTTCGGAGCCGGTGCGGGGTGCGCCCGGCGGTCCCGAAGTCCCTTGCGCGGTAGGCGGATCGGCGGCACTGCCGGAGATCCGCTGTCCGTTCTGGAGCGCCCTGGGCTGACCTGGGCCGGTGGGTGTTGAGAAGGCGCGGAGCGAGTCCCCCCGGACTCGCTCCGCGCCTTCTCCGCACACGGCATCGGCGCGCCGTACCCCCCGACTCTCCGGTCCCCCGCCGCACCCCCCTGGCAGCCACCCTCCGGCGAGGATGGTTCGCACAGACCCCGGCGAGGCCCCACCACCGGAGGCGTCGTTGATCTCCACGCTAACAAACCGAGTGGTTGGTTTGTCAATAGAGAGTTCCACGAAACATCCACATTCCGGCGGGCGTGTTCGGGCGGCCCGAGGGCGGGCCGAGAGCGGCCCGAGGGTGGGACGCAGGCGGGCGGTGCGCCGTCAGCGGCCGGGTGCCGGGGCGTGCCGACTCCGGCGCGGGTGCTCCGGGTGCGTGAGGAAACGGTGTCGGAGGAGGGTGGCCACGGGTCTCCGGCCTCACCCGTCCGGGCGAACGGCGGGCCCGGGGCGGGGCTCCCGGGGGCGCGGAATCCGACACTCGGGGGCGGGGCACCCGGGGGCGCGGAATCCGACACTCCGGGGCGGGACGGGCACGCAGCGGCACCGGACGGGCGCTCAGCGCAGCAGCCGGCGCTCCTTGGCCACGGCCACCGCACCGGCCCTGGTGTCCACGCCCAACTTGTCGTAGATCCGGCCCAGATGGGTCTTCACGGTGGCTTCGCTGATGAACAGCGCCCGGGCGATCTCCCGGTTGCCGAGCCCCTGTCCGAGCTGGGCCAGGATCTCCTGCTCACGTTCGGTCAACTGCGGTACGGGGGACCGCATCTGAGCCATCACCCGGGTGGCGACCGGCGGTGACAGCACGGTCCGGCCGCGCGCGGCCGCGTGCACCGCCGCGAACAGCTCCTCGGGCCGCTCGGCCTTCAGCAGGTAGCCGGTGGCGCCCGCCCCGATCGCCCGGGTGATGTCGGCGTCGGTGTCGTAGGTGGTGAGGACCAGGACGTGCGGCGCGCCCGGTGCGGCGGTGATCCGCCGGGTGGCCTCGACGCCGTCGATGCCCTCGCCGAGCTGGAGGTCCATCAGCACGACCTGCGGCGCCAGCGCACCGGCCAGGGCGACCGCCTCCTCGCCGGTGCTCGCCTCGCCGACCACCTCGATGTCACCGGCGCTGGCCAGCAGCGCCAGCAGGCCGGCCCGGACCACGGCGTGGTCGTCGCAGACCAGCAGCCGCACCGGCGGGGTCGAGGGGGCGGTGCTCATCGGGGCTCCAGGGGGGTTCGTCGGGGCTCCAGCGGGATCGCGGCGGAGACGACGGTGCCCTCGCCGGGGGTGCTCTCGACGGTCAGCGTGCCACCGAGCTGGCGCAGCCGCGCCCGCATCGCGGGCAGACCGTGCCCGCGCCCGCCGCTGCCGGGCTCCGGCGCGCCGGAGCCGCCGCCCGGCCGGGCGGGCCGGAACCCCCGGCCGTCGTCGGCGACGTCCAGGACGGCCTGGTCGCCGAGGAAGGACAGGGTCAGCGCGGCGGCCGAGGCCCCGGCGTGCTCCCGGACGTTGGCCAGCGCGCCCTGGGCGATCCGCAGCAGCGCGGACTGCGCGGCGGCGGGCAGCGGCACCGGGGCGCCGTCCAGGTGGAACCGGACCGGCAGCCCGCTCTCGGCGGACTCCCGCTCGGCGAGCGAGCGCAGCGCCTGGTCGAGGGTGCGCCCGTCGGCGAGTTCGGCGGGCGCGAGGTCGTGGACGAAGCGGCGGGCCTCCGCGAGGTTGCGGGCCGCCACCTCGGCGGCGGTCCGGACATGGGCACGGGCGGTCGCCGGATCGGCCTCCCAGGTGCGGTCGGCGGCCTGCAGCAGCATCTGCTGGCTGGACAGCCCCTGCGCCAGGGTGTCGTGGATCTCCATGGCCAGCCGTTCGCGCTCGGCCAGAGTGCCCTCCCGGCGCTCGGTGGCGGCGAGTTCGCGCCGGGTGCGGACGAGGTCCGCGATCAGCGCCCGCTGCCGCTCGGCCTGCCGTTCCATGTACAGGAAGACGGCGGTGGCGAGCGCTGCCACGGCCGGCGGCAGCAGCACCAGGTTGGCGTCCACCCCGCCCGGCAGCCGGACCTCGCCGATCACCACCAGCAGGGTGAGCGCGCCCACCAGCGGGATCGCCGCCCGGGCGGGCAGCGTGCGCAGGGCGGTGTAGACCAGCGGGACGGCGCACCAGGCGAAGCTCGGCGCGACCAGTACCAGGACGACCCAGAGGGCGACCACCAGGGCCAGCGGCCAGAGCCTGCGACGGCGCCCGGGGGCGGGCGGGCGGCGGTGGGCCAGCCAGGAGCCGACCGGCTGGGCGACGGCCAGGGCGAGGCCGAGGCCGATCACCCAGGGGATCCGGGGGTTGCCGGGGTGGTGGCTGAGGTAGCGGCCGAGCGAGGTGGCGAGCAGCAGCAGGAAGGCGGAGTCGAGCAGGACGGCCAGCCGGCCGTCGTCCGGATTGTCGGCCCCGGGGCCGGAAAGGTCCGCCGGGTCGGATGGGTTCGCCGGTCCGGGCGGGACCGCCGGGTCGGGGGCTGCCGCCGGGCCCGCGGGGGGCGGAGCGGCGGCACCGGTGGCCGGTTCGCCGCCGGCGGGACGGTCTTGCGGCACGAAGCGGCTCCTTCCACTCTGCGGTCGCCCCTCTGCGGGCGGCTCTCTGCGGGCGGCACTCCGGCCCACCGCGCTGACCTGGTCCGATCCCTCGATGGTGACCCGTCCGACCGGGCCGCGCATCAGCCGATCGGTTGACGGGACCGTCCTCCATCCTGCGCGCGAGCGGCCGCCGGACCGTCGATGTGCCCGGGGGCCCGGCGGCCGGAGGATCGGTACCGAAGCCGCCGAGCCCGACCTGGCCCCCAGATCCCGGCCGTGGCACCGACCGATCCGACGAGGAGCCCGACCATGAAGAAGACCTCCCTGCGTACCCGTGTGCTGACCGGTACCGTCGCCGCCGCCGCGCTGGCCGCCGCCACCGTCGGCGCCGTCTCGGCCAGTGCGGACACCACCGAGGCCCCGGCCGCCGCCGCCGCGGTGAAGGCCGACACCCAGAACAAGAACCTCACCCAGACCACCGGCCTGACCATCGAGGCCGCCACCAAGGCCGCCCAGGCCACCCTGGACGCGGCCACCAAGGCCGGCCAGCACGTCACGGTCGCGGTGGTGGACCGCGACGGCATCACCCGGGTGCTGCTCAAGGGTGACGGCGCCGGCCCGCAGTCGCCGGAGTCCGCCGAGCGCAAGGCGTTCACGGCGGTCTCCTGGAACGCGCCGACCTCCGAGCTGGCCAAGCGGCTGGCGCAGGCGCCGAACCTCAAGGACATCCCGGGCACGCTGTTCCTGGCCGGCGGCGCCCCGGTGCAGGCCAAGGGCGCGCCGATCGCGGGCATCGGCGTCGCGGGCGCGCCCAGCGGCGACCTGGACGAGCAGTTCGCCCAGGCGGGCGTCGCGGCGCTCGGCAAGTAGCGCCCGGCGGGCGCGCGGGCGCCCGACGCGACGCGGTGCACCGGAGCGGACCCCCGACCGCTCCGGTGCGCCGGCATGCCCGCGCGCCGCTGCCCGCCGCCCGCCCGCGCCCAGCGCATCCGCCCCGGTCACCCGGGAACCCGGTCACCCGGGAACCCGGTCACCCCGGGAACCCGGTGCGCCGGAGCGCCGCAGCGGCCAGGATGGGCGCATGCCTCACATGACCGAGACCGAGTGGCGCGCCTTCCTCGCCGCCGGCACCCGTACCGCCAAGATCGCCACCACCCGGGCCGACGGCCGCCCGCACGTCGCGCCGGTCTGGTTCCTGCTGGACGGCGACGAGATCGTGTTCAACACCGGCGCCGGCACGGTGAAGGGCCGCACGCTGGCCCGCGACGGCCGGGTGATGCTCTGCGTGGACGACGACCGGCCGCCCTTCTCCTACGCCCTCGTCCAGGGCACCGCCCGGCTGAGCGACGATCTGCCCGAGGTGCGCGACTGGGCCACCCGGATCGCCGCCCGGTACATGGGCGAGGAACTCGCCGAGCAGTACGGCGCCCGTAACGGCGTCCCCGGCGAGCTGCTCGTACGGGTGAAGATCGAGAAGGTCACCGCAGAACACGGGGTGGCCCACTGAAAAGCCTGTGCCGCTGTCAGTGGGGCGTGGCAGGCTTCCCGCTATGACGGCGTGGACCCTCAACGACATCGAACGTGCGATCCGCTCCTCCTGGGGTGTCGACACCTGTGCGCCCGAGGACCTGGCCCACTGGCATCCCGACAATCCCGCCCGCGGCCAGTGCGGGGTCACCGCGATGGTCCTGCACGACCTGCTCGGCGGCGAGCTCATGATGGGCGAGGTGCACGTCGGCGGTGTCCGGACGGACCTGCACTGGTGGAACCGGTTCGCGACCGGCTTCGAGATCGACCTCACCCGCGAGCAGTTCGGCCCCGACGAGCGGGTCGGCCCCGGCCGGCCGGTCGCCCGCCCGCAGCGCCCGGGCCGGCTCCAGGCCCAGTACGAACTGCTGCGCCACCGGGTCGTCGCCGAACTGGAGTCGGGCCGGGCCCGGCTGCCGGAGCACGCGTGCGCCTGAGCACGGCCGGGGCGGCGGGCTGACGTACAGTCGGGGCGGCATGGATCGTGATCCGACGGTTCCGTCGGACCGGCCCGCCCGCTTCGACGTGCCCGGTTCGCCGTACCGGTGGCTCCGGCCCGGCGGTCCGTGGCGCGGTCCGCCGGGCGGCGACGACGGGAGTGGGCGATGGCAGTGACGACGGTCGGCTTCGTGGGGCTCGGCGCGATGGGGCAGGGCATGGCCGCCAGCCTGCTGCGGGCCGGGTACCGGGTGCGGGTCTGGAACCGCTCGCCCGGGCCGGTGGCCGCGCTGGTCGACCGGGGCGCCGAGGCGGCCGACGGGCCGGCCGGTGCGTTCGCCGCCGACGCGGTGGTCTCCATGCTCGCCGACGACGCCGCGTTCGAGCGGCTGCTGCTCGATCCGGCCCTGCTGGCCGGCGCCCGGGCCACCCTGCACGTCAACATGGCCACGGTCTCGGTGGCGCTCGCGGAGCGGGCCGAGGCCCTGCACGCCGAGCACGGCATCGGCTACGTCGCCGCGCCGGTCCTCGGCCGGCCCCCCGTGGCGGCGGCCGGCGAGCTGAACATCCTGGCCGCCGGGGCCCCGGAGGCGCTCGCCCTGGCCGAACCGCTGCTCGCCGCGATGGGGCGGCGGACGTGGCACTTCGGCGAGCACCCGCGCCAGGCCAACACCGCCAAGATCAGCGCCAACTTCCTGCTGGCCTGCGCGATCGAGTCGATGGCCGAGGCGTGCAGCCTGGCCGAGGCCAACGGCGTCCGCCCGACCGATCTGGTCGAGATGCTCACCGCCACGCTCTTCCCCGGGCCGGTCTACTCCGGTTACGGGGCGATGGTCGCCGAGCGCCGGTACGAACCGGCCGGTTTCAAGCTGCCGCTGGGTCTCAAGGACGTCGATCTCGCGCTGACCGCCGGCGCCGCGGCGCACGTGCCGCTGCCCTTCGGCAGCGTGCTGCGGGACGCCTTCCTCGACGCCCTGGCGCACGGTGACGGCGAGAAGGACTGGGCGGCCGTCGCGGCCGTCGCCCGCCGCCGGGCGGGCCTGCCGGAGTAGTCGCCGCCGGGCCCGTCGGAGGGCTGTCGTACGCTCGGGCCTTCTGTCGCCATCCGCACGGGGGTCCTGATGTCCGAGCACACCGCCGGCGCCGCTGCGCCGCGTTCGTTCCTCTTCCTGAACGCCAGTTCGCGCCCGGACGGCAACTCCGAACAGCTGGCCCGGCTGGCCGCGGGGGCGAGTCTGCCGCCGGGTGCCGAGCAGCGATGGCTGCGGCTGAGCGAGCACCCGCTGCCCCCTTTCGAGGACCGCCGGCACAGTGAGGACGGCGGCTTCCCCGAGCCGGCCGGCCACGAACGCACCCTGTTGGACGCCACGCTGGCCGCGACCGACCTGGTCTTCGTCGCCCCGGTGTACTGGTACTCGCTGCCGACCAGCGCCAAGCTCTACCTCGACCACTGGTCCGCCTGGCTGCGGGCGCCCGGGGCGGACTTCCGCGCCCGGCTCTCCGGCGGCACCATCTGGGCCGTCACCGCCCTGGCCACCGAGCCGGACAAGGCGGACCCGCTGATCGCCACCCTGCGGCTCTGCGCCGACTACATGGGCATGCGCTGGGGCGGCGCGCTGCTCGGCAACGGCACCCGGCCGGGCGACGTGCTGAACGACGAGCGGGCGCTGGTCGCCGCCAAGTCCTTCTTCGCGGGCTGACGCCCACCCACCGGCCGGCCCTTTCCGACGAGGGCGGGGAGGCCCGGCCGGCCGGCCCCGGCGGCGGTCCGTGGGAGCATGGCCGCCCGACGGCGGTTTCCCGCCAGTGCGGCGCCGTCGGACGCGGTGTTCCGGACGTGTACCGGTCACCTTGCGGTCATCTGACGGTATGGAACAAAAGCCTTACCGAGTGACGGAGTTGGGCCAATCGGACAGTATCCGGTCAGGGTGGTGCACGAAGGGTGGCACCCGCCTTACGATCTGGCTGGATCTTTCGGTAGTCTCCGTCGGACTTTCAGCTTCGTGGGGGGACCACAGTTCGGACAACCCAGTCCTTCCGCGCTCCCGGGCCACGCCCGGACTCATCCGTGAGGTCTTCCTTGCCCATGTCCATACGTCGCAGCTTCGCCCTCGCCGGCGCCGCCGCCCTCGCCTCTTCGATGGTGCTGGCCGGTGCCCAGGGCGCCGTCGCCGTCGGCACCACCGGCTCCCCGTCCGCCACCGCGGCACCGCAGGCCGACAAGTCCTCGCGCCAGAGCCTGGACCTCTCCGTGCGCGGGGTGCCGGACACCTTCATCGCGGGCGGCGACGCCCGGGAGTTCACCTTCCGGATCGACAACTCGACCCGGCACGACTTCGTGTTCTACCCGCTGCTCAAGTTCAAGAACCGCGCGGGCAGCCTGGAGGCCGGCGACCTCAAGGTCGAGTACCAGCTGCCCGGCGGCGCCTGGCTGCCCGGCTCGGTCGCCCCCGGCGGCGGGGACTCCGAGGACGACGCGGTGCTCATCCTGCTCGGCGGGGCCGACTCCGACGACGCGATGCTCGCGGTGAACCGCGGCAAGGACGTCTCCATCAAGGTCCGCGCCTCGTTCACCAAGGACGCCCCGCTCGGCAAGGCCGGCGTGGTGCCGGTCGTCTTCTCCGAGCAGCTCGACGACCAGTCCCACGAGCCCGTCGGCAACGGCCACTTCAGCTGCGACGGCATCACCGGCGCCGGCTTCACCATCAAGGCCGGGGGCGGCAAGCCGAGCCCGACCGCCAGCCAGACCACCGGCAAGCCGACCGGCAGCCCGTCGCCCAGCCACTCGCCGAGCCAGTCGCCGAGCCACTCGCCCAGCCACTCGCCCTCGGCCACCGCCACCGCGACGCCCACCACGACCGCCACGGCGACGCCCACCACGACCGCCACGGCCACGCCCACGGCGACCGCCACGGCCACGCCCACGGCCACCCCCACCACGACGCCCACCGCCACCACCTCGGCGTCGACCAGCCCGTCGGCGTCGACCAGCCCGTCGTCCTCGGCGAGCGCGCAGCCGACCGGTGCGACCACCTCCGCCCCGTCCACCGGCGGCACCGGCGCCCAGGAGCCGATCGACTTCCCGGTGACCGTGCCGACCGTGACGCCGCCGAAGCTCACCCCGGCCGCCGTCGCCAAGGCCAAGAACGCGGCCGACAACGCCGACAAGGCACTGGCCCAGACCGGTGGCGGTGACGACACCACCGGCATCGCCATCGCCGGTGGCGCCGTCCTCGCGGTCGGCGCCGGCACCCTCGTGCTGCTCCGCCGCCGCAAGGCCGCCCAGCAGGGCTGACGCCGGCCCGGGCCGAGCCCGGGCATCCGGCCCGCCGGGCCCCGGCACCGCCGGGTCCGCCCGGCCCGGCCGACGACCGCGCCCCTCGGGTGTCCTGCCAGGGACACCCGAGGGGCGCGGCCGCTTCCGTCGGGTCACATAGGATGACCGGCCGAAGGGGGGCTCGGCGCGGGAGAGGTACAGGGGTGCGGGGAGCACGGTCGGCACGGTCCACCACCGACTACGAGGCCGCCACCGGGCGGATCGCCGGTCTGCCGGTGCGCAGACACCACGTCCTGCTGGTCGCCTGGACGGTCCTCTGGTTCCTGCTGGTCGAGCCCAGCGGCGGCTTCTCCTGGCACTACCTGCGTCAGGGCGAGGAGCTGCTCTTCAGCGGCCAGACCGACGGCGGGCTCGCGCTCTACGCCCACCACCCCGAACTGCAGATCGGTCCGGTCAGCCTGGCCGTCGCCCGGCTCTTCAGCCCGTTCCCCGCGCACACCGGCCAGCTGGTGGCCGAGGCCGCGATGTCCGGGCTCGGCCTGGTGATGCTCGTCCTGGTCGGCCGCACCGCCGCCTGGTACTACCTGGGCACCGGCACCAACCACCGCCGGCTGCAGCAGCGGCTGCTGGTCGCCGGGCTGGCGTTCATTCCGATGTGGGTGGAGGTCTCGGTCCGCTTCGCGCACCTGGACGACGTGCTGGCGCTCTTCTTCACCACCCTCGCCGCGCACGCGCTCAGCCGGGGCCGGGCCGTCCAGGTCGCCGTCTACCTGGCGCTGGCGGTGGACTCCAAGCCCTGGGCGCTGGCCTTCGCCCCGCTGATCCTGGCGCTGCCCCGGCCGGCCTGGCTGCGCACGGCGCTGTGGTTCGCCGGGCTGGTGGCCGTCGCCTGGCTGCCGTTCTACCTGGGCGACCTGGACACGGTGGCGGCCGCCAAGTTCACCATCCCCAACCAGCCGGCCTCGGCGCTGCGGTGGTTCGGGGTGACCGACCCGACCACGCCGTGGTGGGACCGGCCGCTGCAGTTCGGCCTGGGCCTCGCGCTGGGCAGCATCGCGGTGTGGCGCGGCCGGTGGCCGGCCGTCGTCCTGCTGGGCGCGGACGCCCGGATCCTGTTCGACCCCAGCGTCTACACCTACTACACGGCCTCGATCCTGCTCGGCACCCTGCTCTGGGACGCGGTCGGCCAGCAGCGGCTGGTGCCGTGGTGGAGCTGGATCGCGCTGGCCGCGCTGTACGGCGGCACGCTGCTGATCCCGTCCGACTCGGCGCGCGGCTTCGTCCGGCTGGCCTTCGTGGTGCTGTCGGCCGCGTACGTGCTGCTCTGGCCCACCCGGCGGGGCCGCCGGCCGCGCCCCGGCGGAGACACCGGGGGCAGGGCCGCCCGGCGCCGCGAGCGCGTGCCCGCGGGGGCCGCGGGCTGAACGGCACTGGGCGCGGTGGTGCCGCGGGCTGAACGGCGGTGGGTGCTCGGGCGCCGGCCGGCGGTTCAGCCGGTCGCGGCGGACCGGCCCGCGACGAGCTCCCGCGCGTCGTCCGGCACGGACCGGCTCCGGACCGGTCCGGAGCGGGTGAACAGCACCGCGCCCAGCGCCAGCGCGGCCACCGCCCCGGCCAGTTGGGCGAGCACGAAGCCGGGGACGGAGCCGGGCGCGATCCCGGTGTAGCTGTCGGTCAGCGCCCGCGCCAGGGTCACCGCCGGATTGGCGAACCCGCCGGAGGAGGTGGCCCAGCAGGCCGCCGCGACCCAGAGACCGACCGCCGCCGGCACCAGGCGGCCGCGTCCGCTGCCGGTCAGCCCGGCGACCACCAGCAGCAGCGTCCCGGTGGCCACCGCCTCGCCGAGCCAGAGCGCTCCGCCGTCCCGGCCGTGTCCGGAGGGCTCGACGAACGGCCGCCCGAACATCGCGTTGGCCAGGCCCGTCCCGGCGACCGCGCCGGCCAGCTGCGCGGCGGCGTACCCGCCGAGTTCGGGCAGCGTCGGCCCGCTGCCGTCGCGCCGGCCGGCCCACCACGCGCCGACCGTCACCAGCGGGTTGAAGTGCCCGCCGGAGAGCGGGCCGAACAGCTCGATCAGGACGGCCAGGGCCAGCGCGGAGGCACCGACGTTGGCCAGGAACCGGACCCCGCCGTCCTGGCTCAGCGCGGCGGCCTGGATGCCCGAGCCGACCACGACGGCGGCCAGCGCGGCCGTACCGACCGCCTCCGCGGCCAGCCGTCGTACGAGGGGCGCAGCGGTGGTGGTCATGGCGCCATGCTGGCGGCTGCCGTCCGGCCCGGCAATAGGCGGCTTCGTCGAAGCCGGGGCCCGTCCGGGGCCGTCCGCTCGGAGACTCGCACGGGGCCGACGGCCCCCGGGGCGGACCGGGCCGGGCGGGGCGGGCGTGGCGCGACGTGACCGGACGGGCGTGGCAGGACGGGACGGACCGGGCGGGGCGGGCGTCGCGGCGCGGGCCGCCCCCGCGCCGCCGCGCCGGAAGACTGGGCTTGACCCTCACGCAACGGGAGGCGGGAGAGTCGTGGCCAACGAGAAGGGAGCGCCCGGATGAGCGGCGGCTACTCGGTCGGTGCCGTGGCGAAGATCGCCAAGGTCACCGTCCGCACCCTGCACCACTACGACGAGATCGGACTGCTCGCCCCGCAGGGGCGTACCCCGGCCGGCTACCGCCGGTACCAGGACACCGACCTCGACCGGCTGCAGCAGATCCTGTTCTACCGCGAACTCGGGTTCCCCCTGGAAGAGATCGCGGCCATCCTGGACGACCACTCGGTGAGCCCGAGCGAGCACCTGCGGCGCCAGCACCGACTGCTGACCGACCGCATCAGCCACCTCCAGGACCTGGCCGCGGCCGTCGAACACGCCATGGAGGCACAGAAGATGGGAATCCAGCTGACCCCGGAGGAGAAGTTCGAGGTCTTCGGCGAGTCCTACCGGGAGGAGTGGGAGGCCGAGGCCGAGCAGCGCTGGGGCGACACCGACGCCTGGGCGCAGTCCCAGCGCCGCACCGGTGGTTACGACAAGGGCGACTGGCAGCGGATCAAGGCCGAGACGGACGCGCTCAACGCCCGTCTGGTGGCGGCCTTCACCGCTGGCGAACCGGCCGACGGCGGTCCGGCCATGGACCTCGCCGAGGTCCACCGGCAGCACATCTGCGACAACTTCTACGACTGCACCTTCGAGATCCACCGCGGTATCGCCGGGATGTACGTCGCGGACCCGCGGTTCACCGCCACCTACGAGGAGCTCGCCCCGGGCCTCGCCCAGTGGCTGCACGACGCGATGCTCGCCAACGCGGCCTTCCGCACCGGAGAGCAGGCGTAGGGCCGCCGGGCCCGGGCCGTGTCCTGGCCCGGGCCACGCCCGGCTTCAGGCCACGCCGCGTCCGAAGCCGCGCCGGTAGGCGGTCGGGGAGGTGCGCATCACCCGGCCGAAGTGGTGCCGGAAGGTCGCGGCACTCTCGAAGCCGACGGCGGTGGCGATCTCCTCCACCGACCCGTCCGGCGATTCGAGCAGCGGCAGGCTGGCCGCGACGCGCTGGCTGATCACCCAGCGCATCGGGCTGGTGCCGTTGCGGGCGGTGAAGTGCCGCAGGTACGAGCGGTCGGACATCCGGGCGGCCCGGGCCAGCAGGGAGATCGTCAGCGGGGCGGACAGGTGGTCCAGCGCCCACTGCATGGAACGGGCGATCCCGTCGTCCTCCTCGTCGACCGGCCGGACCGCCGCCTCGATGAACTGGGCCTGCCCGCCGTCCCGGTGCGGCGGCACCACGAAGCGGCGGGCCACGCTGTTGGCCACCTTGGCACCGTGGTCCCGGCGGACCAGGTGGAGGCAGAGGTCGATCCCGGCGGCGCTGCCCGCGCTGGTCAGGACGGAGCCGCTGTCCACGTACAGCACGTCCGGATTGACCCGGACCGACGGGTGGCGGCGCTGGAGCAGTTCGGCGTACCGCCAGTGGGTGGTGGCCTCGCGGCCGTCCAGCAGACCGGCGGCGGCCAGCGCGAAGGCGCCGGAGCAGATCGAGACGATCCGCGCACCGCGCTCGTGCGCCGTGCGCAGCGCGGCGACCAGCCCGGGGGAGACCTCGCCGCTGAAGGCGTTCGGGACTCCGGGGACCACCACGGTGTCGGCGGCGGCGAGGTCGTCCAGGCCGTGATGCGCCGTCAGCGAGAAGCCGCCGACCGACCGCAGCGCGGTGTCCGGCTGGTCGGCGCAGACCTTGAGCCCGTACCAGGGGGCGGCCAGCAGGCCGCTCAGCTCGGGCCGCGCCAGCCCGAACACCTCGACCACCACGCCGAGTTCGAACGGCGTCATGCCGTCGAAGGCGTACACCGCGACATCGTGCACCGGCTCCGGCCGCCGTCCGATCGCGACGGCCACCGGGCCGGTGGTCTGCTGGTCGGCCATGAGGTCCCCTCGGACTGGGCGGCGGTGGCGGGATGCGGGTGAGTGTAGCCGTTCCGGCCAGGTCGAAAACTTCTGCGAAACCACCTGCAACCTCCGCCCTCCTCGCACGTCCATCACCAGTGGGGGGCGGGTTCTGCCGGCGGTCGAGGCGATGGCAGGATTCCCGCCGATCACGATCTTGATCATGTGTCATGACGGTCCGGTCCACGCCGGGAACCGTCCCTGGGGGAAAGCAGAACGCGGATGTCCATGGCCATCGGGCCAATCGTGGGAGGCGGGAGGAGCGGCGGCTTCCTCCGCGCCGGGCTGGTCGGACCGCTCTTCGGCGCGCGGGAGGCGGGCGGGGCGGCGGCTCCCCGGGACGCCTCGTCGGACGGCGCCCCGTCGAGCTCCGAGCAGGAGGCGGTGCGGCGCCGGTCGGGGCTGCGGCTGCTGCGCGGCGGGCGCAAGCAGGAGGCGGAGGAACGCCCCACCCTGACCGGCCTCTACCACGCGCACCGGCTGGGCCTGGTGCGGATGGCCGTCCTGCTGGTCGACCACCAGGACCTCGCCGAGGACGTCGTGCAGGAGGCCTTCACCCAGCTCTACCAGCGCCACGGCGAGCAGCTGGACGACCTGGACAACGCCCTCGGATACCTGCGCACCAGCGTGGTCAACGGCGCCCGCTCGATGCTGCGCCGCCGCAAGACCGCCCGCGAGTACGTCCCCCCGCACGAGGCCGACGCGCCGTCGGCCGAGGAGCACGCGGTGCTCAACGACGAGCACCGGCGCGTCCTGGTCGCCCTGCGGGAGCTGACCTCCCGCCAACGCGAGGTGCTGGTGCTGCGCTACTGGTCGGACATGTCCGAAGCACAGATAGCGGAAACCCTGGGACTCTCCCGGGGCGCAGTGAAGTCCACCGCCAGCCGGGCCTTGGACGCCTTGGAAAAGCATCTGGAGAAGGTTCGATGACCGACAAGCTTCCCCGCCGGACCGGCGGTGACGGTGACGGGCCGGACGACACCCCGATGGAACGGCTGCTCCGCGAGGCGATGAACGCCAGAGCGATGCAGATCACCGCACACGACCTGCGCCCGGCCGCGCCCCCGACCCGGCGGCTGCGCCGGCTCAAGCCCGTCTACCTCGCCGCCGTGCCGCTGTTCGGCCTGGCCGCCGCGATGGCGTTCGGCGTGCTCGGCTTCCGCGGCGACACGGTGGCCGACCGGGGCGATCCCGGCCCGGCGGCCACCGTCACGGCCTCCGCGAGCCCGAGCCCCAGCGCGGTCCCGACCGAGGAGCCGACCCCCGCCGACACTCCGACGGCGGCCGGCACCGAGACCTCCGCCCCGGCGGCCGACCCCACGGGCACCGGCGAGCCGGCCGTCCCGGGCGGCGCCGCCACCCCGCGCAGCACCCAGAGCAGCACCGCCCCACCCACGACGGCCGCGACCCCGTACACGTTCCGGGGCGTGAAGTTCAAGGCGCCGGCGGGTTGGCGGGTCGTGCCGCCGGACCCGGCGGGGACCAGTCTGTGCGTCCTGAGCCCGGGCGCGCCCACGGGTGCCCAGCCGGGTTGGACCCAGGAGGCCTGTGCGCCCTACGGCGTGCTGATCACCGCGTACAACACCGCCGACGAGGCCGAGCACGCGATCTGGCCGACGGCGTTCGACCTGGACTCCTCGTCCGGCTTCAGCCACCAGCCCAGCTGCCCGGTCTGGGGACACCCCTACGTCCCCACCGCGCCCTACACGAAGATCGGCGAGCCGGCCAAGAGCCGTGACATCGTGGCCGGGCGGGCGATCTCGAAGACGCAGTGGCAGGTGACCTGCAAGCCCGGGGAGGACTTCACGGCCCAGATGTGGGGCCTGAAGGACGATCAGGTGTTCATCACGGCGAACGGTCTCAAGCCGGACTACCAGCCGGGTCTGGTGTCGATCCTCGACACCATCGACCTCAGCGGCCGTCAGGCACCCTCGGTGGCGGGCCAGAACGACATCAGCGTCACCGTGGAGGGTCTCACCACGGGTCAGCAGCTCCCGAACGACGGCACTCCGGTGGAGTTCGTCGTGACCTTCAAGAACACCGGCCGGACCAGCTACGCCCAGGTGGTGCCCCAGCTGGTCGCGGAGTCCTACGCCGGGAGCAAGGGCGCCGTGACCGGAACGCTGGAGCGCGCGAACGGCGCGGGATCGTGGAAGGCCCTGACCATCGCCCCGCCGGCGGCGGGCAAGCCGGTCTTCGACGACGCCGGCCCGCTGGCACCGGGGAACGCCTTCACCATCAGGTACCGGATGAAGCTGACGGCCCAGGACGGCGCCGGGGTCATGCCGGTGACCGTCAGCGCGCTGGTGACCCCCGAGCAGGGGCCGCCCACCGTCATCGGGACCCGCACCGTCCCGGTCCGGGTGGTCGCCAAGTAGCGCGCGCGCCGCGGGCCCGGCCCCCACCGGGGAGCCGGGCCCGTGGCGTGCCGGTCGGGCTCAGGCCAGCGAGGCCATCCACGCCTCGACGTCCTCGGCGCGGCGGGGCAGGCCCGCCGAGAGGTTCTCGTTGCCATCGGCGGTGACCAGGATGTCGTCCTCGATCCGGACGCCGATGCCCCGGTACTCCTCGGGCACGGTCAGGTCGTCCTGCTGGAAGTACAGGCCGGGCTCGACGGTGAGCACCATGCCGGGCACCAGCAGCGCGTCGACGTGCTCCTCGGTGCGGGAGTGCGCGCAGTCGTGGACGTCCAGGCCGAGCATGTGGCCGGTGCCGTGCAGGGTCCAGCGGCGCTGCAGGCCCAGCTCCAGCACCTTCTCCAGGTCGTACACCGAGGCGTCCAGCAGGCCCCAGGCGAGCAGGCGCTCGGCCAGCACGCGCTGCGAGGCGTCGTGGAAGTCACGGAACCGGGCGCCGGGCTTCACCGCCGCGATGCCGGCCTCCTGGGCGTCGTACACCGCCTGGTAGATCTTGCGCTGGAGCTCGTTGAACCGGCCGTCGATCGGCAGCGTGCGGGTCACGTCGGCGGTGTAGAGGCTGTGCGTCTCCACGCCGGCGTCCAGCAGCAGCAGCTCGCCCGGGCGGACCTCGCCGTCGTTGCGCACCCAGTGCAGGGTGGTCGCGTGCGGGCCGGCGGCGCAGATGGAGCCGTAGCCGACGTCGTTGCCCTCGACCCGGGCGCGGCGCCAGAAGGTGCCCTCGATCCAGCGCTCGGAGGTGGCGACGGCCTGGCCGAGCTCGCGCACCACGTCGGTGAAGCCGTTGACCGTGGCGGTGCAGGCGGCCCGCAGCTCGCCGATCTCCCACTCGTCCTTGACCAGTCGCAGGCCGCTCAGGAACTCCTTGAGCCCGGCGTCCTTGTCGGCGTCCAGCACCTCGGCGAGCGCGGACTCCAGACCGGCGTCGTAGCCGCGCACGATCCGGGTCGGTACGGCGTCGGCCTTGGCGCGCCCGGCCAGCTCCTCGGCGGCCTTGCGGACGTCGCGGACCGGCAGGCCGAGCAGCTGCTCCTGCTCGGTGAGGCTGTGGCGGCGGCCGACCCACAGCTCGCCGTAGCCGTCCAGCCAGAACTCGCCGTTCTCGCGGTCGGAGCGCGGCAGCAGGTAGAGGCCGAAGTCGTGGCCGGCCGCGCCGGTGGGCTCGGCGACCAGCACCGCGTCCTCGGTCTGGTCACCGGTGAGGTGCACGTACTCGCTGGCGGCGCGGAAGTTGTAGTCGGTGTCGTTGGCCCGGACCCGCAGGGTGCCGGCCGGCACGACCAGGCGCTCGCCGGGGAAGGCGGCGGAGAGCCGGGCGCGGCGCTCGGCGGCGTACGGGGCCTGGGCGACCGGGGTGAGGCCGTGCAGCTCGGTGTCGGCCCAGCCGGACTTCATCGAGGCGGCGAGCTCGTCGGAGACCTCCGAGTACAGGCCGTTCTTGCGGCCCTTGAACTCCTGCGGCTCCTCGCCGCCGGCGGCCTCGGGGTTCTCGGCCACTGCCGGGGTGCGGTCCTCGGTCACGTACGTCGCCTCCTTGCGCGGGTGCCGCCCATGGGGGTCCCCCGGGCGAAGGGCCGGGGGGCGTCGGATCGCGACACACGTGGGCGGCCGTGCGTCCATGGTACGGACGCCCGGCCGCCCGGCCTCCGGCGGCCTCGGCCCGGGAAGCCCCGCCGCGGGGCCGCGGCCACGGGCGCCGCCGGCTACTCGAAGCGCGCGGCCAGCACCATCAGGTCGTCGGTGGCGGGCCCGGCCTCCCGGGCCGCGCAGACGGCCAGCAGGTGGGCGCAGAGCCGGTCCGGGTCGATCCGCACGTCGCGCGGGGCGTCGGCGGCGGCCCGGCGCAGGTTGGCCTGTCCGGCGTGCAGGGTCGGGCCGCAGCGGCGGGCCAGGCCCTCGGTGTAGAGCACCAGGGTGTCGCCGCGCCCGGCGGTCAGCTCGACGCCCGGCGCCTCCCAGCAGGAGAGCATGCCGAGCGGCGCGGAGAGCGAGGTCTCCACGAACTCGGCGCCCTGCCGGGTGACCAGTACCGGCGGGCAGTGCCCGGCCCCGGCCAGGGTGATCCGGCGCTCGTCCGGCTCGATCCAGGCGTAGAGGGCGGTGGCGCTGCGGGCCGGCTCGGTGGTCTTGAGCAGCAGCTCCAGGTCCCCCAGGACGGAGACCGGGTCCTCGCCCTCCAGGACGGCGTACGCCCGCAGCGCGGCCCGGACCCGGCCCATCGCGGCGGCCGCGCCGGGGGCGGAGCAGGGGCCGGCGCCCGGACCGTCGCCGGAGACGCTGCCGACGGTCAGGCCGACGGTGCCGTCCGGCAGCGGGATGGCGTCGTACCAGTCGCTGCCGGCCGAGCGGTCCAGCCCGGCCGGGACGAGCCGGGCGGCCAGCCGCAGGCCGGCGGGCTGCGGGAGGCGGTCCGGGAGCAGGCCGCGGCAGAGCGCCTCGGTGGTGCGCCGGACCCGGTCCGCTTCGAGTTCCTTGGCCAGCAGCGGGGCGGCGACGTCGCAGTACCGGCGGACGAGCTCGCACTGGCGCTCGGTGGGCTCGGCGGGCTCGTCGTAGAACCAGAGGACGGCGGCCAGCGGGCCGTCCTCCGCGGTGACGAGCGGCAGCCCGTGGCAGCCGCCGAGGCGGAGGTGGCCGGCGAGCTCGCGCAGCCGGGCGCCGATCGCGGGGTCGGTGGCGAGGTCGCGCGACTGCAGCCGGTCGGGCCGGTCGTGCTCGCGCAGCAGTCGGGCGAGCGGGCTCTGCTCGGTGGGCACCGTCTCCAGCGCGCCGAGGCTGGCGCGGTCGAGCCCGTACCCGACCGGCTGGCTGGGGCCGCCGCCGGGCAGCGCGGTGACCAGCAGGGCGCGGTCGGCGCCGAGCAGCGCGGCGCCGGAGGCCAGCACGGCCTCCAGGGTGGCCGTCAGGCCGCGGGCGCGGGCCAGCCGCTCGGAGTGCTCGTGGAGGCTGGTGAAATCGGACAGCCGTCCGGCCAAACGGTCCTGCAGCCCGGCCGGGGGTGCCGGGCGGGCCTCCGGGGCGCCGGGCGGTTCGGTACCGCCGGCCGGTTCGGTACGGGCCGGCGGCTCGTCGGCCGCGCAGCCCGGCTGCCCGGCCGGTCCGGCGGGGGGCGTGGGGAAGCCCGGATGGTCGAGCACCGAGAGCCCGCGGGGGCGACGGGGATCGCCCGGCTCGGAGGCTGTCGACGACGGGTGGGACTCAGTCATGCCGCCACTCCTGACGCGGTGGTACGTGTCATGCGGATCCCCCAGGTACGGCCGATGGGAGCGAGCACGGCCAAAGGGCGTGATTCGCCTCGATTCGCTACTACTCGTCATTGATCGACAGCAATGCCACCACTTCTACACAGGCCATTCGGGGCATGTCCAGATCCATGACGCCGCGGGTGGCCGGTTCTCCGTCCCGCCGGGCCCGGCCGGGGCCCGCTCCGTTCGTGCGCGCCCCTGCCGGGCCCGCGGGCATGGAGCGCCGGAGAACGGGCAGAACCGTCAGGACGGCTCTCGCGGCCGTCCGGATCGTATGCTTTCGCCGCCCGTCGGCCGGGTCGGCCGGAAGTCACTCACTCGTACGGTGGAACCAACCGCGCCCGGGCGGCGTCCATCCGGTCGCATACGGGATTCTCGTTCCAAGGGCTGTTCGCATCGCGGCTCTTTCATGTCGTGCTCCACACCGTGCTCCATCCCCGCCACGCCGTTCGCCAAGCCCACCGGCCCGGTACGGGCCCGTGCGGCGTTTCCCCGGCCGCCGGCCGGCGGGGCCGGAGCGACCCGAGCGGTCACGGAAAGGAACGAGCGCCATGCGCGAGAACTCAAGGAGCCGGTCGACAGTCCGTTCCGTCCGGTTGGCCGCGGCCCTGGCCGCCGCGGTCGACCACCGCTGGCCGGTGGTGCCCGGCACGCTGCTGGTCGGCGGCCACTGTTCGTGCGGGGACGCGGACTGCTCCGTCCCCGGAGCCCACCCGCACGACCCGTCGCTGCTGGCGGCCACCACCGACGCCCGGATGGTGCGGTGGTGGTGGGAGCGGCAGAGCCCGGACGCGCCGGTGCTCGCGGCGACCGGTGGGACGGTCTCGGCGGTCAGCCTGCCCGCGGCGGCCGGTGCCCGGGCGCTCGCCTACCTCGCGGCGCTGCGGCTGCCGCTGGGGCCGGTCCTGTCGATGCCCGGCCGCTACGCGATGCTCGTCGCCCCCTACTCGCTGGAGGCGCTCGGCGAGATGCTCGCCCAACTTCCTTGGGTTCCGGGCTCGTTGCGCTACCACGGCTCGGGCGGCTTCCTGGCGCTGCCGCCGGGCGGCGGCTCGGGCGGCGGGGTGCGCTGGGTGCTGCCGCCGCGTCCGGCGGCCGACGGCGGTGTGTGGCTGCCCGAGGTCGGGCCGCTGCTGGGGGAGTTGGTCGAGGCGACGGTCCAGCTGGACAGCGGGCGCTCGGCGTACTGACGGGGCTTCCGCGCCTCGTTCGGCCCCTGTCGTTCGGCCCCCGTGGCCGGTGCGGCGGGGGCCGGTGCGTCGGTCGCGGCCGGGCCGGCGGGCCGATCGGCCGGGGTACTGATCGGGCACGGTCCACCCGTTGGAGCGGGCCGGGGCCGGAAAACAAAGATCCGGCCGCTGGCGACGGGGGATGCACCAGCGACCGGACTCTTTAGACAGTAACAAGGATCCGCGCCCGCGCCAATTTCCAAGAGCCCCTGCCCGCCCGGAAATTGCCGTACCGGCGGCCAATGTGACGCGTATCACCCGGATCCGAGTCCCCTTTAGTTCAAAGTGACCTGACGGTTCACCAGGTTGGCGCGGGCCCGCCGCTCCTCGCCGGTCAGCGGCGCCGGGTCGGCCAGCGTCGCGGCGAGCCGCTCGGCGAACTCCGCGGCCGGCTTCTCGCAGTCGGTGGCGGTCATGGCGAGCGGCAGGTCCCAGACCGGGACGGTCAGGCCGTGCGCGCGGAAGGAGCCGACCAGCCGGGTGTCCGGGCCGAGCGAGGACAGGTCGGCGGCGGTGAGCCGGGCCAGCGCGTCCAGCAGCTCCTCCTCCGGCACGGTCATCACCCAGCGCAGGTGGTTCTTGTCCGGGGTGCCGCACCAGTACGCGGAGTCCACGCCGGTGAGCTTCTCGGTCGGGATCGCCGAGGCGTTGGCGCGCTCCAGGGAGGCGGCCACCTCGCCGGTGGCGGTCTCGGCGTCCTCCAGCCAGAACTCGAAGCCGGTGTGCACGGCGGGCGTGAACTCGGCCGTGGTGTCCAGCAGGTCCTGCAGGCGGCGGCCGCCCGGCACGGTCCGGCGGGCCGGGACGGGCGAGCCGGGCTCGGCCGCCAGCGCCAGCTCCAGGGCGTCCGCCAGGTCACGGCTCAGGTCGCCGGAGGCGGACTGGGTCTGCAGGCCGAGCAGGATCGAACCGTCCTGGCGGCGCAGCGCCGGCCAGGCCAGCGGCAGCACGGTGGCCAGGGTCACGGACGGGACGTCACCGTTGGCGGCCTCGGCCACCCCGGCGGCCAGCGTCAGCGGCACGGTCGCGGCCGGGACCAGCTCGCGCAGCGCCACCCAGTCGGCCTCGCCGGACAGCCCCTCGAACGGGCGGTGCACCAGCTCCTGCACGGCGTGCGAGGCCTCCCGGCCGTGGCAGGCCTTGTACCGGCGGCCCGAACCGCAGGGGCAGTTCTCGCGGGCCCCGACCACGGGGATCTCGCCCGTGACGGCGGTGGTGGACTGGCTGCGCTGCGGCGCCTTCTTGGCGGCCTTCTTGCCCATGGTGCGGCTCTCCCGGTGGCGGTTTCGGTGTGCTCCGGGCAGCCTACTGACGTTCCCCCGGCACGTGGGCACGCGCCGGGGCGGGGAGTACCCCGTGGGGGCGACGCCCGGACCGCGGTGGGCGGCGCCCGGCGGAGGCCCCACCGGGCCCCGCTCCGACGGCCGCGGGCGACGCTCAGGCGCTGCGGGCGTCACCGCCGGTGCGTCGGGCGTGCCGGGCCCGGGCGGGCAGGGCGGCCCAGACCGTGACTTCGCCGGGCGCGTCGCGCACGCCCCAGTCGCTGGACAGCTGGTCGACGATGCTCAGCCCGCGGCCGCCGCGCGAGGTCAGCGACGGACTGGCGGGGGACGGCCGGGTCTGCGCGCCGCCGTCCGTCACCTCCAGGGTGAGGACCCCGTCCGCGTGCAGCTGCCAGCGGACCAGCACCCCGCCGTTGCCCTCGCCCTCGTCCGGGTGGGCCTGTCCCGCGTCCCGGCTCCTGGCGTGGACGGCCGGGCCGCCCGTCGCGGGAGCGCCGGCCGGCCTGGCCGGCTCGGCCGGACCGGAGGGGACGCCGACGAGGATCTGGTCGACGATCTCGGCCCGGGCGCTGCGTCCGAGCACGGGCAGCGGGCCGAGCGGCCGTGCGTAACGACATGCATTGCTCAGCAGTTCGGAAAGGATCAGAACAACATCATCGATGACCGGTTCCGGTATCTCCCGGTCACGTAGATCTCGACGCAGTCGGCGCCGTGCGACCCCGACACTCGATGGGCCGTGCGGCACTGCCATGGTCGATGAAGTCGGCACTTCACGCGCCACCATCAACGCCACCCCCGGACCTCCTTCAGCGTATGCCGAGGGATGGATGCCCCTTGGTAATGGGTCGGAAACGACCGTACGGCGATCCCGCGCGGACATTTCAAGCCGGGCGACGCACGGTGCGCTGCAGGTGATTCCCCGCTCACCCTCTGTCGTGAGAACGCATGATTTCCGTCAGAAAACGGCGGATGAAGGTTTGAGCCCTACCCAAGCGATCGCGGTCCGCCGGGGCGGAAGTGCCGGGTGATTCCGGAGCGGGGCGCGCGGCCACCGGGTCTCGGGGGCCGGAAATAGCCGGAGAAACCCGTGGGGCGCGAGGGACGGCGTTCCGCGGCGGACCGGTTCAGCGACCGAGCTGGGCCAGGACCTCCGCCGGGCGGTTGGTGATGATCCCCGAGACCCCGAGCTCCAGGCAGAGCTCGACGTCGGCCGGCTCGTCCACGGTCCAGACGTGCACCTGGTGGCCGAGCTCCCGCAGCCGGGTCACCAGCCGGGGCCGGGCCCGCACCAGGTCGATGCCCGGGCCGGCGATCCGGGCCCCGCCGGGCAGCGAGGCGCCCGGGCGCAGCCGGCCCTGCAGGGGCAGCGTCCGCTCGAACAGGAAGACCCGCGGGTACTCCGGCGCGGCGGCGGCCACCCTGGTCAGCGCCAGCGAGGAGAAGCTCATGATCCGGGCCTGCGGGCGGTCGCCCTCCGGCGCCCCGCCGATCTTGAACCGGTCGAGCATCCGCAGCAGCTCGGACTCCACCCGGCCCCGGAAACGGACCGGGTGCTTGGTCTCGATCGCCAGGTCCACCGGGCGCCCGCAGTCGGTGACCAGCTCCAGCAGGCTCTCCAGCCGCAGGACGCCGCGCAGGTCCGGGTCCGCGCTCGGCTCCCCCGTCTTCCAGGCGCCGAAGTCGTGCGCCTCCAGCTCGGCCAGCGTCATCGAGGAGACCGTGCCGCGGCCGTCCGAGACCCGGCCGATCCGGCGGTCGTGCACGCAGACCAGATGCCCGTCGGCCGTCACCCGGACGTCGCACTCGACCGCGTCCGCGCCCTCGTCGAGCGCCCGGCGGTAGGCCGCGAGCGTGTGCTCGGGCAGGGCGTGCGAGGAACCGCGGTGGGCGATCACCTGGACGGGCCGCGCGGTGCGCGCCGCCGCCGGGGAGAGGTCAGGGCTGGTCACGCCGTCCACGATAGGCGGCGGAAGTGACACCCGGGCGAAGACGGCCCCAACCTGCGGGGCCGTCTTCGCCCGCGCGCCTCGTCGTCCGCCCTTCCCGGCGGGCGGTCGCGGGCCCGGCCGGGCCCGCGGGCGTCAGGCGGCGGGGGTCCGGCGGGTGAGCGGGGTGAGCGCCCAGGTGACCAGGGCCGGCACCAGGAAGCCGAACAGGGACGCCGAGGTCCACTCCTGGGGTGTGAAGTGCAGGGCCTCCTGCACGGAGGTCCAGAAGTCCGTCCACCAGCCGGCGATCGCGGTCGGCGCGATCAGCTGGTAGACGGCGAAGCCGAGCGCCCAGGGCAGCAGCATCAGCCAGCGGGACGGGGCGTCGGCGGCGAGGTTCCAGCCGCGCCGGCCGGCGCCGAGGAAGTAGTCGACCGCCAGCACCGCGAACATCGGCACGAACACCGAGCCGATCAGACCGAGGAAGGCGTAGTAGGAGTCGGTGAACTCGGTGATCTGCAGCGCCAGCACGGTGATCAGCAGGCCGGTGGCGCCGGTCAGCACCCGGCGGTCCACCTTCGGCAGCAGGTTATGGACCGACATCGCGGTCGAGTACACGTTGGCGAAGGACTGGTCGGTTTCGCGCAGCACCAGCACCAGCAGGAAGAACCAGCCGGCCCAGACGCCGAGGAACGAGTCGAAGATCCGGGAGGCGTCGCCGTCGGCCTGCAGCAGCGCGAACAGGCCGAGCACGTAGCACCAGACCTGGGCGACGGTGTAGCCGGAGAAGCTGCCCCAGAACGCGGAGCGGGCGGTGCGGGAGTGCCGGGTGTAGTCGGCGGCCAGCGGGACGAAGGAGATCGACACCGCGATCATCGCGTCGGTGGCCCGGAGGAAGCCGTGCCAGTTGCCCGCGCCCGGGTCGGACACGCCGCCCCGGCCCAGCTGGACGGTGAAGTAGACCATCGCCACCGCGACCGCCGCGGCGACGAAGCGGCGCAGCACCGCGATCGCGCCGAGCGGCCAGATGGTCAGCGCGGTGGTCACCGCGCCCGCCAGGACGACGAAGAGCCAGCGGTAGCCGTCGGTGTGCGCCACCGTCTGCGCGCCCATCGCGATGACCAGCAGCTCGTACACGCCCCAGCCGATGCACTGGACGATGTTCAGCACCGTCGGCACGTAGGAGAGCTTCGTCCCGAACAGTCCGCGCAGGTTGGCCATCGCCGGCGCGCCGGTCCGGGCCCCGATCAGCGCGGCCACGCCGAGCATCGCGGTGCCGACCACGGTGCCGACCACGATCGCGGTGACCGCGGCGGCCAGCGACAGCTCGCTGCCGGGTGCGCCGAGCACGGTGGCGGCGGTGGTGAAGCCGATCAGGCTGACGCCGAGGTTCATCCAGAGCGCGAAGTGGTCCCGGAAGCGGAGCGTGCGCGGCGGCTCGGTGTCGAGGACGAACGGGGCCTCGACCCGGTCCGCCCGGTCCGGACGGTCCAGGACGGCGGTGCCCGCTCCGGTGGAACCGGCCGCCCCGCCGGTGGCGTCGCAGGGATCGGTCGCGGACGATTCGGGGAAACCCTTGGACGCGGGCGCGCCCGAAGAAGAGGATGGCGAAGCAGGCGGCATGGCCGATACTCCCTACGCCGGCATTACCCGGACAGGTTCCGGCGGTCTGCGCCCCCTCGACGGTCCGTCCACGGAGCTCGTGGCGTACGGTCGACCGGCGCACTCTCAGCCTGGTGGGTCCAAGCTCCCGCGTGTCAGTTTGGAGCGACAGGCTAACCGGCGCGGGAGTGAACGCCAAGGCCAGGCGTCCGGCGGTCCGCATCGCGGGACGCCGCGGGGCGGCCTCGCACGGGGTCCCGGGGGGCCGTCGCGGGGGCCTGCCTGGGGGCCGTTGTCGGGCCGGGCTAAGGATTCTTATGACTTCTTCAGAGGGGTCCTTACGGCAATCGAATCGAGTGTGCGAAAAACTATGGTTGTTGGTCCTGTCAGCTATGGAGGTCGTCCGTGAGCACCGAGCGCGAGGTTGGGCCCACCGGGCCACAGGGGGAGCAGCCCTCCGACGGCCAGGGGGTAGTGGGTCCCGCTCCTGACGGTCGGGCGCAGGTGGCGCCCGGTCCCGTCCAGGCGGCGCCCGAGGCGGACCGGACCGTGACGGACACCGGCGCCGGGGCGCCCGCCGCTCCGGCCGCGCCCGCGTCCGGCGGGTTCACGCCGACGCTGGCGTTCAGCAAGGTCGGCGCCCCGGACCCGGCGCCCGCCGTGCCCGCCGAGCCGGTGGCGGCTCCGGCCGCCGAGGCCGGGTACATCGACGCACCTCCGCCCGTCCTGCCGCCGGCCCCGGCCCCGGCCGCGCCGGCCGCCCCGGTGGCCGCGCCGGTCACCAACCCGTACGCCACACCGGGCGCCCCGGTCGCGGCGGCGTCCCACGACCCGTACGGGGCTCCGGCCGCGCCGGCGACGCACCACCCGTTCGGCGCCGGCCAGCCGCTCGGCGGCTGGGGCGGCCACGAGGCCCCGCCCGGTGGCCCCGCCGCCCCCGGCGGCCCGGGCTACCCCGGCGGGCCCCTCGGCTACCCGGCCGAGTACCCCGGCACCCCCGGGCCCGGCGGCCCGCGCAAGAAGCGCGGCGGCCTGATCGCGCTGATCGCCGCCGTCGCCCTGGTCGCCGGTGTGGCGGGCGGGGCGCTCGGCGTCGCCGTCGCGGACCGCAACGACAACGGCATCAGCGCCGCGGACGACCACCGGAGCACCACCGTCCAGGCCAGCACCCAGAAGAACGAGCCCGCCCCCGGCTCGGTGGCCGGCATCGCGCAGAAGGCGCTGCCCAGCGTCGTCACCATCAAGGCGCAGGGCAACGGCGAGTCCGGCACCGGTACCGGTTTCGTCTTCGACACCGAGGGCCACATCCTCACCAACAACCACGTCGTCGCGCCCGCCTCCAACGGCGGCAAACTGACCGTCAAGTTCGCCGACGGCACCTCCTACAGCGCCTCGGTGCTCGGCCGCGCCGAGGGCTACGACGTCGCCGTGGTGAAGCTCGACAACCCGCCCAAGGACAAGCTGACGCCGCTTCCGCTGGCCGACTCCGACAAGGTCAACGTCGGTGACTCCACGATCGCCATCGGCGCGCCGTACGGCCTGGAGTCCACCGTCACCACCGGCATCATCAGCGCCAAGGACCGCCCGGTCGCCTCCGGCGACGAGACCGGCGCGCAGTCCTCGTACATGAACGCGCTGCAGACCGACGCCTCCATCAACCCCGGCAACTCCGGCGGCCCGCTGCTGGACGCCGGCGGCGCGGTGATGGGCATCAACTCGGCGATCCAGTCCAACGCCTCGGCCAACGGCCGGGCCGGCAGCATCGGCCTGGGCTTCGCCATCCCGATCAACCAGGCCAAGTGGGTCGCCGAGACGCTGATCAAGACCGGCAAGCCGGTCTACGCCAAGCTGGACGTCCTGCGCAACGACGACTACAAGGGCGACGGCGCGCAGATCCAGACCCGCGACATCCAGGGCACCCCGGCCGTCACCCCCGGCGGCGCCGCCGACAAGGCCGGCCTCAAGCCCGGCGACGTCATCACCAAGCTCGGCGGCAGCCCGATCGAGAACGGCCCGGCCCTGGTCAGCAAGATCTGGACGCACAAGCCCGGCGAGACCGTCGACGTCGAGTACACCCGCAACGGCCAGACCAGCACCACCAAGGTCACCCTCGCCGAGCGCGTGGGCGACTGACCCCCACCCCGAAACCGGTGCACCGAACCCCGCCGGACCCGTTAGGCTGACCTCCGCCTGGAGAGCTGCCCGAGCGGCCTAAGGGAACAGTCTTGAAAACTGTCGTGCGGTGACCCCGCACCGTGGGTTCGAATCCCACGCTCTCCGCTGGTGGCGGAAGCCCAGATCAGGGCGGGTATCGGCAACATGCCGATACCCGCCCTTTTCGATTCCTTCCCGGGGTGTCCCACCCGCGTCCCGGGGTCGGTCAGTGTGTGTGGGCCAGTTGTGGGCCAGATTCGCGGCCTACTCCTCCCCGTACTCCTGATCCAGGAACCGCTCGATCATGGCGTTGGATCGGTCCTTCCGGCCGTCGAGCACCTTGGCGTAGAACTTGAAGAGCACCGTGATGCTGTGGCCAGCGCGGTGGGCGACTTCGGCAGGGTCGACGCCAGCCGCCAGCCAGCCGGACACGCAGGTCGCTCGAAGGTCGTACGCCACGTCGGCGAACGGGCTCTTCACCTGTTCGGGGGTGAGCGCCAACTCCCGGGCGCGCTTCCACACATCCGAGGTCTCCTTGGTGCTGAGCAGACCGCCGCCAGAGGCTTGGAACAGGCGACCGTCCAGTCCCAGCCCGAACTCCTCCACGTGCTCCCGCAACTGCCGGACGAACACCGGAGGGATCGGAATGTCCCGAGTCGTCGTTCGAGCGCGGTGCTTCAGGCCTCGCTCTTCGTGGGACTGCCCGTCGTCGGTCCAGCGCGAGCCCACCCGTGGTGAGCTGCCAGGGGCCACGATGAGGCCCCATCCCGACTCCGGGAGAGTGCAGTCCGCGAGGCGCAGGTGCGTGGCCTCGGCCGGACGAGTGGCGGCCCAGTTGATGCAGCCGTAAAACGTCGCGAGGTGTCGCCCCCGAGGGCCGAGCGTCCGGACTGCTTCGATCAGGCCCCGCGCCTGACGCGGCGCAGGGACGAACCGGAAGTCGATCTCATCGTCCGTCTCCGGCGGCGCCCAGTCGACGAACTTCAACGGGTTCGAGGGGAGGAGCTTCCGTTCGACCGCGTACTTGAGTGCGCCACTGAACGTGGAGTACTTGCGGTTGATGGTGTTGTCCGCCGCGCGGTTCCCGTCCAGCTTCAGCGTGATGGCCGTCAGGGCCTGCCGAATGGTGTCGGAGTCCTCCAACTGCGAGACAGGAACGGACTTGCGGGAGATCCAGTCGAGCGCCTCCCTGAACTTCTCCGGAACCTCGCCTCGGTGCTTGGAGAAGTTGAACGCCCAACACGAGAGAGCTTCACGGAGCACTCGCGCCGGCGGGGCACCGCGGTGATCCGTGACAAGCGCCGGGGTGATCGTGGCCAGACCGTCAGCCCGCGTCGCGCGCTCTTTTGCGGACGCGTCCGGCCATTTGATCTCGGCGTGCTTCTTCGCATGGTCGAACCACGTCACCTGCGCCTGCTGCTTGGCGAGCGCCCGCAGCTCCGAGGCCGGCAGACCGGTCTTGACGTCGAACTCCTCGCCCTTCTTCATGGCGGTGCGGAGCTCGGCCAGCCGTCCAACGGCGAGAGTGTTGGTGACGTAGCTCTTCGAGTGGGGCTTCGGTCCGACCTTCCAGCGCAGCTCAAACGGCTTGCGACGGCCGGAGCGTTGACGGATGGCGTACAGCTTCACGTCGTAGGTCAGCACATGGTCTCCAGGATGAGGGGCCCCGGCGCGGCCGGGGCCCCTAGGCGTGATGTCGGCAGGTCAGGCAGCGACGCTCTGCTCCAGCGAGGCCCACCAGGCATCGAGGTCGGCCCGACGAACGCGGATCTGGCCGTTCGGCAGCTTCAGGAGCTTCGGCCCCTTGCCGCGCGCGACCATGCGGTAGAACGCACTGCGGGAAATGTCGATCTCGGTGAGGACGGCGGGGAGCTTCAGGTGTTCATGCTTGGGCATGGCTGCTCCATTGGCGTGAGGCTAGGGGAGGTGTCTGGGGCTTGCCGGTGGAGCACCCGCGCGCCATGAGGTCGAAAGCGGCTTCTCGGGGTGCGCGTGTGTCCGAGGTGCGGATTTCTGCATCCTTGCGTCATCAGCGTCATCCGCCCCATCTGACCTGCGGTTTTGGATGACGCGGTGGCGAGCGTCTGGGGCGTGGTGGCGGACACGTTCGAGCCTCCGGTTCGCGCTCGGGCGAGGGGTGGAAAGGGTGGAAAGGGTGGAAAGCCCGCTGAGCTGGGCTTTTGCCTGGTGGAAAGGTGGGTGGAAAGGGGGTGGAAAGCGCTCGGGCTGCGAACGGCCGGGCGGGACGCGGAGGCTTTCCACCCCCTTTTCACCCCCCTAGCACCCGCCGTTTTTGCAGGTGGGAGGGCTTCCCACCCTTTCCACCCTTTCCACCCCGGGCTCAGTCGGTCGGCGGGGCGTAGAGCAGCACGGTGGCGTGCCGGCCGCTACCGGGGATCTGGGCGCTGCCGTAGCCGTCGATCTGGAGCAGGGCCGCGACGAGACGGCTCCGCTCGTCCTTGGAGTTGCGCTTGAAGAGCTTGTAGACCTCTTCGCCGGTCAGACCCCGGGGGCCGGCGGCACGGACGGCGGCGGCGAGTTTGTCGAGCTTGGGGTCGCCGGTGGTGTCGGCGCCCATGCCGAGGACGTGGGCGGCGGAGGCCCGGGAGTAGTTCACGAGCGCGTGAGCGGCCCTCAGATGGTCTTCCTGGATCTGGCGGTGGTGGTCGAGCAGGGCGTAGACCATGGCGAGGCGGAGCGTGTAGGGGGCGGCGCGGGCGGTGAACTCCGCGAGGGGCCCGTCGCCGTCCTCGTCCCCGCACAGGGCCGGGTAGACGTCCTCGCGCCAGAGCTTGCGGGCGGGCTCGGCGAGGGTGACCTCTCCGGCCTGGCGGGCGTCGGAGAGGGCGGTGCGCCACGTGGCGGCGAGGTTGTCCACAAGCTGTGGATCGGCGCCCCGGGATTCGGCGAGGATCAGGTTCCGGTGGACGAAGATCGGCAGGTACCGGTTGTAGGTGCCACCAGCCATCTCGGAGTCCTGCATCTTGGCCCGCAGTTCGCGGGGGCTGATGTGCCCGATGATCGCGATGTGCGGGGCGGTGACCTTGAGCGCTTCGCGGTTCATCACGCCGAGGTCCTCGCCGTTCCAGGCCTGGCGCAGGACGCCGCCGAGCGAGGATCCCTCCCGGCGGGCGCGGGCCATCGTGATGCCGTACTCGGACTCCACGATCCAGCGGCGCTTGTCGATGTGGCCGGGGTCGTCCTTCTTGGTCGGGTCGCCGTCGCGCACGGCCTCGATCAGGCCCTCGCCGGAGGACAGCCCGGAGAGCAGGTTGTCCTTGGCGAACCCGGGAGCGGCGGCGGCCAGCAGCAGGCGGGCGGTGTTGGTGGCGGCCCCCTTGCGGCCGGCGGCGGTCGCGCCGATCGTCAGGGCCCAGATCAGAGCGGGGTGGCGGTCGTTGCCGATCCGCAGGTGCGGATCCGCCCCCATCTGGGCACCGGCCGCGGACAGCAGGTTGACCAGCACCCCGACCGGGTCCGCCTCCGTGGTCGGGTCCAGTTCCCGAACGGTGCGCCCGACCAGGCCCTGGAACACGGCCGGGTCGGGTACCGGGCCCGGGCGGGTGGGTCGCTCCAGGCCGTTCAGGGCGTCGTAGAAGTCGTTCCGGGGCGCCTGGTGGCCGGGGGCCGGTGCCTGCCGGGGTTCGGCCTCAAAGAGGTCAGGGGCGTTCACTCGGCCTCCCGCCTGTGCCGGTCCCCGCCGGAGAAGCGCTTCTCCTTGGGGGACGAGGGGTGACGGTCGCTCATGCGGCCCGCCCGACGCCGTTGCCACCTCGGGCCAGGCCCTTGGCGATGGTGCGGCGGCATTCGGCCTCTCCGAGGCCGGCCTTCTGGCCGGCTCCGAGCAGGGCGTCGGTGGCGTCCTGCTCGGGGAGGGTGCCGGCGGCGACCAGGCGGCCGAGGGCGGCGGCGGACGCGAACAGCGTGTGGTTCCTGACGCCCTCTCCGGCGCTCTCGACCTTCTCGGCCTCTCCGCGCACGGCGGCCTGCGTGTAGGCGGCGAGGCGTCCGATCCGGGCCCGCACGGCGGCGGTGTCGAGCTTGGCCACCGGTGGGGCCTTCGGGGTGAGCAGGGCGGCGAGCCAGGCCGGTAGCGGCAGGGCGGGCGCGTCCCGCACCACGGTGTAGGGGCGGCCCGCGACGGTGCTGCCGGCGGCGACGACGTAGCCGCCGTGCGCCCGGGTGTCGACCTTCCATCCGAGCCCGGAGCCCTTGTCCCCGGTCGTGTTCCGCAACGTTGTCCCGGCCGAGGCGGCGAAGTACAGGTGGCGTCCGCCGCGGCCGGTGCGGACGGTGAACGTCTCGTACTCGCCCGGGTGGCCGTGTCGCTCGCAGAGGGCGGCGAACACGTCCAGGCCGTCGGTGATGCCCGGCCCGGCCCACCGCGCCGGGGGCAGGTCTCCGGGGTGCTTGGGGGTGTCCAGGTCGACCACCACGAGCCCGGACGGCCCGCAGGCCAGGCCGATGCCGTACGAGCCGTGCTCCCAGGCCCGACGGATCACCTCCGGATCGGTGGTGGCCCGCTGCTCCCAGCCGTGGTGGCCGGTGGCGCAGGGCCCGGTGCGGGGGCAGCGCTCCTCGCTGTGGAGGGCGGGGTACTTCGCGTCGGGCGCGAGGGGGAAGACGTGCCAGCCGCGGGCGGCGGCGGCCTGCGCGGCGTGCGCGAGCGCGGATCGAGCAGTCATGGGGAGTCCTCTCGGTGAGGGCGGCCGGACACCGCCGGCGGGGCGGTGTCCGGCCGGGAGGCACGTCAGAACAGGCAGTCCGGCCCGGCGGCGGGGACCGTGGCCTGCTGGTTCTTGCGGGCGGCGGCGCGGGTGACGTCGTGGCAGCGCTCGCACCAGGCGGCCAGGGCCCGCTTGGGCAGGGCGGCGACGCGGTGCGGGGGCAGCAGCAGGTCGGCCGGGTCGGCGGGGGCGGCGAGCAGGCGCACGCGCCCGCCGCCGTGGTGGCGCTGATAGCCGTCGTGGACGCGCGGGCAGCGGCCGCCGTCCGCGGTGTGGGACTTGCCGCAGGTGCCCCGGCACTGGCAGCGGCCGGCGGCCGCGGCGATGACGGCCTGCCACAGGCCCTGGGTGTCGCCGAGCGGCGGAATCCGGGGCGTCATGCGGCCACCTCCCCCGGCAGGGCGGGGGTGGTGGCGCGGTCCAGGAGCAGGCGCAGGGCGGCGGCGGCCTGGTCGGGCAGGACACCGTTGCCGAGCGCCTTCAGGCGTGCGGTGCGGGACAGGCCGGGGACATCGGTGACGTGCCCGGCGGGCAGGCCCATCATCCACTCGACGAAGAGCGGGTTCAGACGCCCGGCAGCGTCGGTTGGTCCGGGGGCGGGGCGGCCGAGGACCGTTTCCCAGCGGCGGACGGCCGGCCGGTAGACGCCCCAATCCGGGCCGCCGCCGAGGGCAGCATCAGTTCCCCCTTGCTGCCACGCTGGTTCGGCCCGCCCTTGGTCCGGTCCGTCGCCCGCGGGGTCGGCAGCAGCGCACCGCTCAGGGTCGGGTTGCCCCGGGTGAACGTCGCGCTCGTGCGCTCCCCGTCGGCGGCGGTCGGCGTCGGCAGCAGGGAAACCGTGTGGCGCAGGTTCATCCCGCCCCGGCCGGCGTGCCCGGTCCCGGTCGCCTCCGACACGGTCGGGGTGGGGAGCAGCTCCACCACGTTCGGCAGTCCGTCCGGGAAGCCCCGACCACGGGAGTTGCGGTCCGGCGGGGTGGGAAGGCCAGGCGAGGACGAAGACGCGGGTGCGCTGGTGGGCGGCGCCGACGTCGGACGCGCGCACGCTCGTCCATTCCGCATCGAACCCGAGGCCGGCCAGGTCTCCCAGAACGGCGCCGAGAGCGCGAAGAGCGAGGGGCCGGCCGGTCGCGTCGTCCAGATCCTGCGGTCCGGGTCCCACTCCAACAGGTCCGCGGTCGGCCTTCGCCGAGAGGAGGCCTTGGACATTCTCGATCACCACCAGGGAGGGACGGAGTTCACGGACGGCGCGGGCGACCTCGACCCACAGGCCGGAGGCAGCGCCGGGCACGATGCCGGCGCCCTTCCCTGCGAGGCTGACGGACTGACAGGGGAAGCCGGCGGTCAACACGTCCACCGGGGCGGCGGTCGACCAGTCGACGGCGGTGATGTCGCCGAGGTTCGGCACGCGCGGGTGGTGGTGGGCCAGGATGGCGCTCGCGCCGGGGTCGGGGTCGGCGACCCACGCCAACTTCCCGCCGAGCACGCGCCGGACGGCCATGTCCAGGCCGCCGTAGCCGGTGCAGAGCGAGCCGATCACGGGACCGTTCACCGGACACGGCCGAGGAGAGCCGCGACGAGCGGACGGGCGAGGGAGGTGGCGACGGGCTTCGTGGTGGAGCGCGTGTTGAGGCTGAACTGGGGCATGCTGGAGTCCTCTGGTCTCGCGAAGGGACTGGGATGGCCCCGCAGCGACCGGCTTTCTGCCAAGATCCGGCGGTCGTTGCGGGGCTCTGTGCTGGGTGGGAGCGGGTCTGTCCGGTCCCCCGCACCGTCCGGGCCCCGGCCGCGTGGTGCGGCGGGGCCCGGGTGGCACGGTCGGTCGGGCAGGCGTCAGGCTGCCTGGCCGGGCTGCTTGGGGAGGGGAAGGCCGTACTCGCCGGCGGCGTTCGGGTTGCGGACCAGGTCGCCCTTCTTGGTGAGCCGACTGAGGGTGTTCTCGACGGTCTTGGGGTTGACGCCGGTCATGTCGGTGATCTGGTCGCGGTGCAGGTACATGACCTCGGCGCCCATGGGGTCGCGTCGCTCGTCCAGGACGGTGAGGATCTTCTCCTCGGCGGTGGGCTCCTTGGCGGCGGTCTTCGCGGCGGAGGCGGGCATCCACGCGGGGGCTGCGCCGGGGGTGTCGTCGGCGGCGGGGCCGACGGGGGTGGCGGCGATCAGGTCCCGGTCGGCCCAGCCGGGGAAGTCGTGCGGGAGGGCGATGCGGGCGGGGTCGAACATGCCGCCGGCGGATTCGAGGATCCAGGCGCGCATCATCTCGGCGCGCTCGTCGGGGCCGACGACGTAGCCGACGCCGAAGGTGCGGCGGGGGTCGTCCTCGGCGACGTTCGGGTCGTGGATGAGGGTGTCGGTGCCGCTCTTCCAGAACGCGGGGATCTGGGAGGGGTCGATGCCGTCGAAGCTGCGGGGCAGGTCGACGCGGCTCTTCTGCGCGCTGTCGGAGCGCAGGAGCACCAGCGCGCCGCCGTAGAAGACGTTGTCCCTGATCGAGGTGTCGGAGCCCATCTGGTCGAGGTTGAGGATCTGGCCGCACAGCACGAGCGGCATGCCGAGGGAGCGGCCCTGCGCGGCGAGGACGGAGACGATCCAGCCGGCCTCCGCGCGGTGGGGGCTCTTGTCGCCGAGGAGCTGGACCATCTCGTCGAGGATGGTGACGACGTAGGGGCGTTCCGGGCTGGGCGTGAAGTTCTTGGCCCGCAGGTCCCGGGACTCGGCGACCCGGTGGCAGAAGATCGCGAACGCCACGCGCAACGCTCCGATGGCGCCCTCGGGCCCGCAGCCGGCGTAGGCGGCCATGTCCTCGACGTCGGGGTTGGAGCTGCCCTTGGGGTCGCCGTAGATCATGGCGACGCCGTTGACGTGGTAGCTCAGACCGAGGAGTTGGAGGACACCGCCCTTGCCGGAGCCGGTGACACCGGCGATCAGGACGTGGCGGGCGCCGCCCTCGGGGTCGTAGAGCTGGACGCGGGCGGGCTTGCCGGACACCCCGGTGCCGAGCTGCACGAACCCGTTCCCGTTGGCGAGCAGGGTGTCGGGGCCGGGCAGGGGCCAGCCGTCCTCCAGCGGGGAGCGGTCCATCATGCGGAACACGGCCCGGCGGGGGTCGTCGGTGCGCTCGACGGACACCAGCAGGGGCACGGTTCGCAGGGCTCCGGCGATCGTGTAGACGTCGGGCACGGTGAGGGCGTCGGTGTCGTCGTCGGCGACGATCCACGCGGCGACGCCGCCGGTGGCGGGGTCGGGGGTGACCTCTTCGAGGTGGGTGCCGGGCATGCAGCCGCCCTTGCGGGCGACGCGCCGCAGCCACAGGGCCTCCAGCGCGCCGTACCGCGGCTGGTCGTCGGCGGGGGCGACGAGGTGGACCAGGATGTGCCGGGAGCTGGTGTGCGGGCCGTCGGTGATGTGGACCTGCGCGGCGGGGAGGCGGTAGACGCCGGACACGGTGTCCGCGGTGACGGTGACCGGGCGGCCGGGGTCGGCCTCGATGATGCCCTCCCACGCTTCGGGGCCGTGGGCGTGGAGGGTGAGGTGCTGGCCGGGGTGGGTGCCGTACTCGCCGGAGATGTGGGCGTGCCAGCGCTCCAGCACTCGCAGGACCTCCGGCGCCAGCACGGGCTCAGCCCGCTCGGTGGCGGCCGCGGCGGGCTCCGGCCGGCTGCCACCGAGCACACGTCGCAGGGAGAAGGCGACCAGTCCGGTCGTGCCCCACCAGGCGGTGGAGACGAGTCCGGCCAGGGACGGCATGGTCATCCATCCGGCGAGCAGGGCGTCGATGCCGGGCATGCCCTGGAGGGTGGCGGTCGCGGCGGCGGTCGCGGTCGCGATGGTGGATAGGAAGAACGGCCGGCGGTGGGCGCGCAGGATGTCGCCGCCCGGCACGCCGGCCAGCACCTGGTCGGACAGGAGTCCGGCGAAGTTCGCTCCCGCGACCAGGGCGGGGGCGGCGAGGAACGTAGAGACGGTGGTCGCGGCCTGCGGGTCGAGGAACGGCATGACGGCGGCGGTCACCAGCGGGGCAGTGACCTCGGCGACGGCGAACGCCTTCTCCCGCGACGCCTTCGCCACGGTCGGGGTGGTCTGGGTGAGTTCGGGGGTGGTCATCGCTGCTACTCCTGGGTGTACCAGCCGCGGTCGGCCATGGGGACGGTGGAGGAGTCGGCGGCCTGCTGGATGCCGTCGTGGGTGTCTTTGGCCTGGGCGGCGGTGGCGGCGGCGGTACGGCCCGTCTCCTCCGCGGCGCTCTCGTAGGCGATCGCCGCCTCCGACAGGCCCCGCATGATCCGGGAGACCTCGCGGGTCTCGGCGACCGTGGCGGGGTCGACGTGCATGTACGTGATCTGTTCGGCGATCCGGCCGGTGTCCTGGGCCTCGGCGGCCTGCGCGGTGGCCAGTGCCTTGAAGGCCGCGGTGTCGCGGCGTACCTCGTGGGTCAGCTCCCGGACCTGGCGGACGAGTTCCCGGTAGGTCAGTCCTGTGGCCATGTCAGCTCCCCTGCTTGTCCTGGTAGAACTGCCGCTCGGCGGGTGTCGTGAGCGGGCTGTCGACGACGGCCTTGTAGATCCCGCCGTGGCGCACCCGCGCGTTGGCGGCCAGCACCCTGACGGCCTCCGCCCCGCGTTGGGCGGTCTTCTCGGCGGTCTCGGCCTTGATCCGCAGGTCGTGGGCGCGTTCGGCGAGCCGCCGCAGCGTGTTGACCAGCGCGACACCGCCCTTGACGTCCGCCGCGTCCTCGGCAAGTTGCTGGGCGCGAGCGGCGTGCGCGACGGCGTGTTCCCGGGCGGTCTTGCTGTCCTCGATGATCTGCGTCAGCACCGGCACCTTGGCCTCCATGCGCTGCTCGAACTGCCGCAGCGTGCGCACCTCGCCACGGCTCAGGGAGTACTGCCCGGTCCCGGGGCCCGTACCGGTCCTGAACTGGACGCCGTCGCCGTCGACGGCGACGTCCCTCACCGGCACCGCGGCCGGGACAGTGCTCTTGGGCGGGGCCGTGGGCTGCGGCGGGATACCCGGCCGGGCCGGTGGCGCGCCGGGAGCGGTGGGGCCGGTCGGGGTGGCCGGCTTGTTCGCCAGATCGGCGGTCGAGCCGCTCACGGGAGCCATCTGCGGTGCGGCCGGCGGCCCGGGGCGGGTCTTCGGCGGGGTCATCGTCGTCCTCTCTGCCGAGGCTGCGGCTTCGGCGGCGGTCGGCTTCCCGGCATCGGGCGTCTTCGCGGTCGGCGCGGGCTTCCCGGTATCGGGCGCCTTGGTGGTGGGCGGCGTTTTCGCGGCGGCCGCGGGGGTGGGCTCCGCCGGAGTCGCAGGGGTCGGCGGGGCGACCGGTGGGGTCGGGGTGGTCGGGCGGGGTGTGGGCTTCGGGGTGGTGGCGCGCGCCTTGTCCTCGAAGGCCTTCGCGCCGGCGAACTTGCTGTCCAGGCCCTTCGCTCCGGCGGGCTTCACCGGGCTGACCGGTTTCGGTGCGGGCGCCGAGGTGTCCGGCGTCTTCGCCTCGGGTGTTTTGCCGCCCGGACCACCCGGTCCGGTGTTCTCGCGCTTCGGCTTGGTGTCGCCGGCCTTTGGCGACGGGTCCGGCTTCGCGGCACCGGCCTTGGTGGGCGGGCCGCTCGGGTCGGGGGTCTTCGGCGCCTTGGCGCCGCCGGTGCCGGGCTGGGTGTCCGGCTTGGCCGGCGCCGCGCCGGTGGGCTTGGCCTCGGTGTCCTTCGATGCGGACGTCTTCGCGGTCTTCGTGTCGCGGTGGTGCTTGTCGTCGTTGTTGGTGCGGGCCGCGGTGTCGCTCTTGGCGGCCTTGGTGTCGGAGGTCTTGGCGTCCGTACTGCCCCGGGTGTCCTTGCGGGTCTTCGACGCCGAGGACGTATCGGCCTCGACGCTCTTCGCGTCCGCCGTCTTCGCGTCGGTGGCGTCGGCCTTCTTCACGTCGCGGTTCGCCGTCGACTTGGCCTCGGTCGCGTCGGCCTTCTTCAGGTCGCGGTTCGCGGTCGTCTTCGCGTCGGTGGCGTCGGACTTCTTGACGTCCCGCAGGTCCCGGCCCTGGTGCTGGTGCTGGCTGGTCTTGTTGTTCAGGTCGGCGATCTTGGCGTCGCGGTTCGTCCGGTGCTGAGCGCTGCTCTCGTTCTTCGCGAGCCGGTCCGACTTGTTGGCGTTGGTGGTGTTCGTCGAGTTCCCGGAGACTCGGGTCTCCTTGACGTCGTGGCTGCGCTTGACGCTGGTCGTGGTGCCGGTGCGGCGCAGTCGCTCGGCGACGGCCCGCACCAGGCTGGCGAGGGCGCCGTCGCGCTCGCCGTTGCCGCGGGTGTCGCTGCCGGTGCCGGTGCCGTGGCCGCCCGACGGGCTGCCGCTGTCCGTGGCGGCGGCGCTCTGGGCCAGGGCCGTGGTGGTGCCGATCGGCTCGGTGGGGCGGGCCGGCTGCACCGGGGCGAGGATCTGCGCGAGCGCGCTCGGAGGCGCGGCCGCAGTCGCGCCGGGAGTCGGCGAGGCCCCTGTCGGAGAAGCCGGGGTGGGGACCCCGTCCGGGGGCGCGGGCGGGTGCGGCGGGGGGAGCGGGATGCCGGGAGCGGCGGGTGTGGCCATCACAGATTCCTCACTCTGAGCGACCTCCCACCCACCCCCCACCCAGCGCGAAAGCGTCCTCCCGACCCCGTGAGTGGGTGGGAAAGACGCTTCTCCGGATGGGGGGTGGGTGGGGGGAGGTCACTATCCGTTACGGACGGGCGAACCTTCGCTTCATCCAGCCGACGGCCACCGCGCTGCCGGCGACGCCGAGGACGACCAGGCCGACGCCGGAGTTCGAGCCGTCGTCCTTCGCGTCGGCGACCGTCCGGGAGGTGTTGACCATCCCGGACGCGTCCACGGCGGGGTAGGCCTTGCCACAGTCGGCGATGGCGTTGTAGGCGCCGCCGGCCTTGGCCACGCACGCCTGAACGGCCTCGCGACGGGCCTTCTGGACCGGGCTCTCCTGCTCCGCGACCTTGGCCAGATCAGCGGCCTGCCTCTGACGCTCCAGGTCGAGCTTCGAAGCGTCCAGGGCGATCTGGGCCTTGCGCACCTCGGCGTCGGCCTCGGCGGAGGAGTAGGTGGACCAGGCGATCATCCCGGAGGCGGCCAGGACGACGGCTCCGGCCCCGATCCCGGCCTTCATCCGGGGCGAGAGGCGGGCGTTCGGGGCGTAGGCGCCGTGCAGCGGCGGCGACTTCCACGACGGCACCGAAGTGATGTCGTAGGCCGGGTCGTTGTAGACCGAATCACGGTCGGGCATGACGGACTCCTCTTCTTGGGCCCGGTGGGGGCAGTGGGGATTCGGGCAGGTCAGAGCCGGTAGGGCTCCAGCGAGAAGAACAGGACGACCCCGTCGCGGAGCTGGGGGTCGCGCCGCCCCAGCCACTCCCGGACGCTGCCGTAGGCGGCGCCGCGGGCGCTGCCGGGCGGGAACGTCGAGTCGCCGGAACGCGTCACGACGGCGAAGCCGCTCCCGACCGGGACCTGCAACGTGATCAGCCACGTGTGGGTGGGCTCGGGGATCTGGTCGGCGGTGGTGTCGGTCTGCATGGCGGGTCCTTCCAGGTCAGGCGGTGGTGGCGGGCGGGGTGTAGCCGGAGGCGATGAGTTCGGCGGCCTCGGCGCGGCGTCCGGAGGCGGTGGCGATGGACACGCCGAGGGCCTCGGCGATGGCCTGGAGGGTGACGGCCTCGGGGTCGCCGTTGCCGTCGGTGAGGATCATTCGGGCGACCTTGCGGGTGGCGCGGGCGGCGGGGGTCAGCTTCGCCGCGTCATCCGCTTCGACCGCACGCAGCTCGGTTTCAGCGGTGCGTGCGCGGGCTTCAGCGGTGCGTGCGCGGGCTTCAGCGGTGCGCTGGCGGGCGGTCTGGGTGGCCGCTTCGTGGTCTGCCTGGGCGCGGCTGGCGGCGGCCGCGTCGCGGTCGGCTTCAGCCTTGCTCTTGGCCGTTTCAGCGGCGGCCTTCTCCGCTTCAGCCGCGCGCTTGGCCGTTTCAGCGGCCCGCAGCCGGGCGGCCTGGGCGGCCTCCTCCGCCTCGGCGTTGGCCGTCTCCCGGGCGAGCGCCAGGCGCTCCGTTTCAGCCGCGCGGGCCCGGGTTTCAGCGGCGGCCTGCTCGATTTCAGCGGCCGTCTGGTCGACTTCAGCGGCACGCCGGCGGGCGTCGGCGGCCTCCTGTTCGGCGGTGGCGGCGGCCATGACCGTCTCGGCCTGGTCGATGCGTTCGGCGGCCTCGGCCTCCCGGCCGGCGGCGACGGTTCGGGCGTGGGCGTGGGCCTTGGCGGTCGCGGTCTCGGCGCCGATGTCGTACCCGGCGGCCTCGACCTGCCCTTGCGTCCGAAGGCGGGAGATCTGCGTGGCGGCCTTCCTGGCTTCGGCGCGGGCGGCGACGTCGGCGTCGAACGCCTCCTTGCGTTCGGCTCGCAGCCGGGCCCGCTCCTCGGCCCCCACCGGCAGGGCCAATGCCTCCTCCACGCTCAGCCCGAACGGGGCCATGGTGAGGGGGAGCAGCAGGTCGGGTGGCACGTCCTTGAGGTCCTTGCCGTGCTCGCGCTCCAGCATGGTCCGGTAGACGATCCGCTCCTGCTCCAGCTCGACGGCGCGGGCGTAGGAGGGGATGCGGTAGAGGCGCATCTGCCGGTATAGGCGCGGGGTGCGGACCGGGGCGAGGATCCAGCGGTGCAGCGGGACCCCGGCCGACTGGTGGCCGGCCTCGATCTGGGTGATCCGGATGACCAGGCGCCGCCCGGCCTCGACGGAGGCGACGAACATGATCGGGATCACGGCGTGCATCGCTGTGCCGGTCGGATCCTTGAGCAGGGGTCCGGCGGAGGCGGCGTTGAAGTAGATCGTGGCGGCGGTGAAACCGTGGGCCAGCAGCCGCAGCACGGGCCACGGGGTGCCCTTGCGGATCAGGTGCAGGTCCATGGCCAACAGGGCCACGATCCCGGCGTCCACACCGATCGGGAACGCGTAGCTGAAGTCCCCGAAGCTGTGCCTGAAACCCAGGTCCCTCAGCGCGGTGTAGGAGCCGGAGAACCCGATGCCGGCGAGCGTCGCGCCCCCGACGGCGGCCAGAACGGTCAGCCCGAGCATCAGAGCACCGGGCGCGGTGGCCCGTGCGGTTGAAGCGGCCGCGCGTGTGGTCGAAGCGGTGGCGGCCGGGGTTGAAACGCCCGTCGGGGCGGCCACGGTCGTCATCGCTCACCCCCGGCGGCCGCACCGGTCCGGGCGCGGACCGTCCGGCGGAGCAGGCTGCGGCGCTCGGCGGCGGTCAGGCCACCGAAGACGCCGTACGGCTCCCGGCGCTCCAGCGCCAGCCCCAGGCAGAGCGAGCGGACCGGGCAGCCGGCGCAGAACATCTTGGCGCGGCGCTCGGCCCACTCGACAGCGGCCGGGGACAGCTGGTCGGGGTCGGGGAAGAACAGCTCGCTGTCGGCCCCGGCGCAGGCGGCGCCGCGCAGGTCGCTCTCTCCGTCCGGGGTGTACTCGGCGAGAACGGTGACCGCCGGGCGGGCGCTCAGGTGCGGGGTCCGGGTTGCCTTGAGGCGGCGCATCAGGCGGCCACCTTCCAGCTCCGGGCCCGGCTCCGCTCGGCGGTGCGCATCAGCGCGGAGGCGAAGCGCGCGGTCGGCGGGGCGAGGTCCCGCAGGATGTCCTGCGCGGCGTCGAGCCGGGCCAGGCGCTCCAGCGGCGACTCGTCCTCGGGGCCGATGAACAGCTCGGCGTCGATGCCGATGCCGATGGCGAGTTCCGCGAACTCGGCGAGCGTCATGGCCTGCTGGCCTGCGACAATCAGCTTCATGGGTCGTGTCCTTAGCTCGGACGGCCCTGAGCGGCCCCGGTGTTCCAGCACCGGGGCCACAGCCGTGAAGGGGGATCGGTGCTCAACGAGCAGCCGCGGAACCCCGACGTGCCGCCCCGCCTGCATCGGGTGGGGCGGCACGTCGAGAACCGTGAATGCTGGTGGAGCAGCCTCACCGGCCGGTAGAGGCCCGGCGAGGCGACCTATGTCTCTCGCGGATGATCAAGTTCATCGGGCACCTCCTCGGTTCGAGCGATCAGGGGAAACTCACTGCAAGGGGGGCCACGACGCCCCCACTCTCCGGCCGTTGCTCGCGGTCGCCGGGCCACCTCGCCAGTCAGGGCCGGACCTAGCCGAACCCCTATCCCCTGGCCTTTGCGGAGATTGCAGCGTCCTCCGCCTCAGCATTTGTGCAGGTCAAAGAAGCGATAGGCCCATCCCTTGGTTGCTTAGGGGGGCTTTCGCTCTTGCCTGATACCCAAGGTAGGCAGCACCTGTCTGGGCGTCAAGTCCCCCTCGCGGTACTCTTGCTTCGCCCCCCTAGGCAGTGAAGGGATGACCATGCACGAGGAACTGGAACGGGTGGCCAACGTCGCCGTCCCGATCGAGCGCGCCAAGGCGGCAATCGCGCTGATGGCGGACTACCAGAACCGGGTAGTCGAGCTGTCCCGCGTCCGCCGCGAGGCAATCGAAGAGGCCTCCATGTCGGGCATGTCGCAGACGGAGATCGCCGCTCTGCTGGGTGTCAGCCGCGGGCGTGTCGGCCAGCTCGCGTCCGCCGGCCCTGCCCCGGAGCGCGCGTTCTTCGGCTTGGGCCCGATGACGGTGGCGCTCGGCGGTAAGTACGAGGCCGGGAAGTCGCAGGACGAGAACCCCAGTGAGGTCGTGACTAGGGAAGACCTCAGCAACTACGAGCATCTGCGCAAGCTGTTCGCCAGCCTGAAGCTCGACTCCGACTCGGAGGTGATCCCGCCGTCCGGCATTGTGAACCTGAACCGCGACCACCTGGTAGTCATCTGCGGCCCGCGGTTGTCGCCCATCGTGGCCCAGGTGCTCGAAGGGGACGACAACCTGCGTTTCCGCAAGGATCGCGCCTGGCACCTCGTGGACCTGCAGACCCAGACGGAGTACCGCTCGCCGCTCGACGAGGACGGAACGGCCGGCGATGTCGGCTACCTCGCCCGGTTGCCCCGCCTCGACGGCAAGGGCATGTTCCTATACATCGCGGGTATTCACGCGATCGGCGCCAACGGGGTCGTCCACTACCTGGAGAACCATCTGGGCGAGCTGTATCGCGAGGTCAAGTCCAAGCGATTCTCGGCTCTCATCTCCTGTCGCTACGACCCCAAGACCCTTGAGGTTTTGGAGAGCAGCAGGGTGACTCCGATCTACCGACACGAGGCGTGACATGCGCGTTTCCATCGCCACCCTGCCCGGCGGCCTGAGGCCAAACGAGGACTGGGTGGGTGCCACGCCGTCGCTCGCTGTTGTCCTGGACGGCCTCAGCACAGTCGGCCTGGATACCGGGTGTCGACACGGCGTGCCGTGGTATGTCGGCCAACTCGGCGGCCACCTGATTGCTGCGCTGGCTGACCACGGCAGGTCGCTCAGCAGCGGGCTTGCCCAGGCCCTTGAGCAGGTGGCGGCGCTGCACCCTGGCTGTGACCTAGCGAATCCCGGCACCCCGTCGGCGACAGTCTCGATCCTTCGCGCTGGCGGCGGACAGCTCGACTACCTGGTGCTCGCTGACTCGCCAATCGTCTTCGAACGGGACGGCGAGTACCTGGTGAAGACCGACCTGCGGGTCGACACAGTCGTGCCGGAACTTCGGGCGGAGACCGAGCGCTTCGCCACCGGCACGCCGGAGCACACAGAGAGCGTCCGGCGCATGGTCACGGCCCAGCGGCTCACTCGGAACACACCGGGAGGCTATTGGGTCGCAGCGTCCACCGGAGAGGCAGCCGGCCACGCGCTCACGGGTGTGATGCCACAGGACGGCGTCACCGCGGCCGCGGTCATGTCGGACGGCGCAGCTGGGCTCGTCACCGACTACAACGCGGCGTCCTGGCCGGAGGTCTTCGCCAAGCTGAGGGCGGCGGGGGCCGATGGGCTGATCTCCTACGTCCGCGAGGTCGAGGCCACGGACCCGGACGGCGTGCGCTGGCCCCGCTACAAGGCGAGCGACGATGCGGCGGTCGCGTTCTGTCAGATGCCATGAGTTGTGGGCCAGCCTGAGCCAGCACCAGGGCAGGCTGGCCATCGTCGGCCAAGCGTGACCCGACCCGGCGTGAGCTGTCGCCGGGCAGCAGCTCACACAGCCATCGGCCTCCGAAGCCTCATTTCTGGGCTGAGCCAGGCGCAGAGTCGATCCGGGGAGGGCTCCGCCAGTGACCCAAGTGCCGAACCCCACCAGCGCCAGCGGTCCGGATGCGCAGCTAGCCACGCTCGGCGCGGTGGCCTGCATGGAGACCGAAACCAGTGCATCGCAGATGCACACCGGGCCGTAGACACCGAGGTCCGGGGCGCAGACCCCGGACCTCTTAGAAGAGGCGCGAAGCACCGAAGGTGAGCGCACCTATCGAAGGTCGCCGAATTCTCGCCTAAGGGTGGCCAGTACATCACCGAAGGTTTGCCGAATCTGGCCGCTCTCGAATCGAATTTGCTGAACTCCATCCATATTGGAGAAGAGCTCAATGCCTTCCTCGACTACGGCAATAGCGCGGGCGAATCCGAATCTGCCCTGAAATAGCCCAAGCTCGTGTACGACATTCTGACGAGCTCGCATCTCTCCGGAGATCGCCTCGTCCTCCTTTGTGAGGACGAGAAGTGCAAAGGAGCTGGTTTCAAGCATCTCGCCAAGGATGTCGCGGATTGTATGACCGTGTCGGGTTCCGGTCTCATATGCCTGCACGGTGTAACTGTGCTGGTCGGTGAGGTGGTCTTTAAGGTCACGCCATGCAGAGCTTCGCCCGTGACCAATGAATATCGTCGGTCTGTCTGGCGGGGGAGGAGGGGGTCCTGGGATGCGAGAAGCCTCCTCGGCTTGGTCGAATATGGCAAACACCGCTTCAATCTCGCTGCGACTGGACTTTCTGACAGTAACATTGCATGAGTCCGACAGGGCGGAGAAATGAAAGGAACGGTCGGTTGAATGTCGGGAGAGTGAAACGCGAGTGAAGCCGGTGCGATATTCTGCAAAGAACTCCTCGCGAGAGTCGAAAGACCACGAGATGAGGCCTTTTGATATTTCCATGGTCATGCTGATCGGACCGCCCCCAGAATGATCGCCGACCACATCTAGGGCGCGCTCCAGTGTGCTGGCGTCAAACCGAGTCGAGTTGAAAACTTTAGTCTTCTGCACGTTGCCTCGCCGCGTCTGGATCTTGGCGGCATGATACTCGCGATTCGGGAGGTGGGTAGAGAGGTTGGCCGTAGCGATCTCGATCGAGTTCACTTCGACTCTGGCGGTTGCTCTGAGTCGTGGTGCGCGACTCCCGCGCAGGTTGGCTGTGGGCCAGTTGTGGGCCAGAGCGTCAGGGGAGGTCGAAACCCGAGTGCTCGTGCCAAGGTCGGAGGGCATTTCGACCAAAGCATGAATCTGATCTTGAAAACTGTCGTGCGGTGACCCCGCACCGTGGGTTCGAATCCCACGCTCTCCGCTGGTTGGAGAACCACCTGCTCAGGGCGGGTGCCGACGTCGAGTCGGCACCCGCCTTCTGCGTTTCCGGGGTGGAATTCACCTGAACGGGGGGTTTGGGATGGGGGTGTGCTCGTGAGGGGGTGAGGGGTTCGTGTGTCGGGCGTAAGGGGCGGACTGCCCTGGGCCCGGCGAGGAGAGACTGATGGCCTGGTACCCCGGCGCTGAGAAGCTGGAGCTTCAGCCCGAGTCGGACGACCAGCCGGCGATCGTGCCGACGCAGGTGATCTTCCACAGCATCGCGGCGCCGTGGGCGCCGCGCCGAATCTACGAGTACTGGCGGGACTCGACCAATCTGGAGTCGCACTTCGGGGTCGGATACGACGGCAGTGTGGGCCAGTTCATCGGGACGGAGACCCGGGCGGACGCCAACATGGGGGCGAACCGCAGGGCGGACGGCACGGGGGCGGTGAGCGTCGAGTCGGCCAGCAACGACCAGAACACCGATCCGTGGACGGACGCGCAGGTCGCCGCCCTCGTCGCGCTCGGAGTCTGGCTGCACGGGCGGCACGGGATCCCGGTGCGGGCCTGCCGGAGCGCGAACGACCCGGGCTTCGGCTTCCACCGGCTCTTCCCGGAGTGGTCGGACGGCGGTACGTCGTGCCCCGGGGACGCCCGGGTGCGGCAGTTCTACGACGTCGTGCTGCCCGGCATCGCCGCCGCCGCGGGCGGCGGTCCGTTGCCGCCGCCGCCCCGGTCCGACACCGCGCCGGTCCGCCGGCGGGTGACGATCAACGGCCTGGAGTACGGCTACGGCGCGCACGGGCCGCAGGTCCGCGAGGTGGGCGAGGCGCTGGTGGCGGCCGGGCACGGTGCGCACTACACGACCGGTCCGGACGAGGACTGGCGGGACGCCGACACCCTCAACTACCAGGACTACCAGCGCAGTCTGGGGTACTCGGGCAGTGACGCGGACGGCGTCCCGGGCGAGCAGTCGCTGCGCCGGCTGCTCGGCCGGCTGCCCTCGCCGCGCCGCGTCTCGCTGGCCCACGTCGTCGCGGCGGCCCGGACCGACCCGGGCGCCGAGCAGGGCCACCAGACCTACGGCGGCGAGGTCCGGATCGTCGAACAGGCGCTGGTCGACGAGGGGTTCCTGGAGCAGCGCTGGGTGGACGGCTCGCTGGGCAGCACGACGGTGCAGGCGTACGCGGCCTTCCAGCGCAGCCTCGGCTACGCGGGCTCGGACGCCAACGGCATCCCCGGTCAGCGGAGTCTGCGGGAGCTGGGGCAGCGGCGGGGGTTCGACGTGACGGACTGACGGGCGGACGGACTGTCGCGCGGACGGACGGACGGGCCGGGGTGCCCGACCCGGCCGTGGGCGCCGGTGCTTGACCATGACACGGTGTGAGGCTCTGCACTGGAGGCATCATGTTCAACATCGGAGACTTCGCCAAGCACGGCCGGGTGTCGGTCCGGATGCTGCGCCACTACGACGCGATCGGGCTGCTGCACCCGGCCCGGGTCGACCCGGTCAGCGGCTACCGCTCCTACGAGGCCGCCCAGCTCGCCCGGCTCAACCGCGTCATCGCCCTCAAGGACCTCGGCTTCACCCTGCAGCAGGTGCGGGCCGTCCTGGACGAGCGGGTGGACGCGGCCGAGCTGCGCGGGATGCTGCGGCTGCGGCAGGCCGAACTGGCCGCCGCGATGGCGGCGGACGCCCAGCGGCTGGCCCGGGTCGAGGCGAGGCTCCGGACGATCGAGAGCGAGGGAACCATGCCTGCACAGGATGTCGTGGTGAAGCGGGTGCCGTCGGTCCGGGTGGCGGAGCTGACCGCCGTCGCGGCCGGCTACGAGCCGGAGGACATCGGACCGGTGATCGGGCCGCTGTTCCAGGAGCTCTGCCGACGGCTGGCGGAGGCCGGGGTGGCGGAGGCCGGGCCGTCCGTGGCCCGCTACGAGGACATTCCGGAGGGGGACGGCGCGGTGCTGATCCGGGTGGCGGTGCCGGTCGGGGCGACGGTCTCCGGCGCTGCGGAGCACGGCTTCGAGGTGGTCGACCTGCCGGAGATCCCGGAGGCGGCGACCATCGTGCACCGGGGGTCGATGGACGACGCGCTGGGCGCCTTCCAGACGCTGGCCCGGTTCATCGACGAGAACGGCTACCGCTCCACGGGCTACGCGCGGGAGCTGTACCTGGAGTGTCCGGACGCGCCGGCGGACTGGGTGACGGAGTTCCAGGAGCCGGTGGTCCGCCTGTAATCAGGCGAGGAGGGAAGGGGAGGGGAGGGGAGGGGAGGGGGAGCAGGCGCGGGAGCGGGCGCGGCGGGGCCGTCGGCGGCCTTGCCCTTGACCTGGTCGAGGCCCCTACGGTCGGCGGACATGGCCACCGACACCGGCACCAAGCCCGCCGACCCACCCGCGACGGACACCGGCACCAAGCCCGCCGGCCCTCCCGCCCGGGCCGCGCTCCCGGGCCCGTACCTGCTCTGGCTGGCCGGCACCCAGGCCGGTCTGCTCGGCGACGCCGCGCTGTACCTCGCCCTGGGCTGGGCGGCCTCCGCGCACGGCGGGGGCGCGGCAGGCCTGGTGCTGACCGCGATCACGCTGCCCCGCACCGTCCTGGTCCTGCTGGGCGGCGCGGTGGCGGACCGGTTCGGTGCCCGCCGGGTGATGCTCGCCGGGGACGCGGTGATGCTGGTCGCCGCCCTGGCCCTCGCGGCCGCCGCGGCTGTCTGGGGCACGCCGCTCCGGCTGCTGCTCCTGGCGGCTGCCGTGATCGGCACCGTCGACGCGTTCTACCTCCCGGCGAGCGGATCGATGCCCTGCCGTCTGGTGGGCGCGGCGCAGCTGCCGCGGGCCCTCGCGCTGCGGCAGGCCGGCGGGCAGACCGCCGCCCTGCTGGGCGCACCGCTCGGCGGTGTCCTGGTCGCGGCAGGCGGCCTGCCGGGGGCGGCCCTGGTGGACGCGGCGAGTTTCGGGGTGCTCCTCCTGGTGCTGCTGAGGATCCGGCCGGTGGAGCCGGCGGCGGCGCGGCCGACCGACCGGGAGGCGGCGGGGCGCGGACCGTCCGCGCCGGGGATGCTGCGCGAGGCGGCGGCCGGGGTCCGGCTGGCCCTGGCGGATCCGCTGCTGCGCGCCGCGCTGCTGCTCACCGGTGCCGCGGCCGGGGCGCTGCTGCCGGTGGTCCCGCTCCTCGCGCCGCTGCTCGCCCGGGCCCACGGCTGGGGTGCCTGGTCGGCCGGGCTGTCGGCCGGTGGACAGGGGGCCGGGGTGCTCGCGGTGGCGGGGCTGGTCTCCTGGCGGGGCGGCCTGCGCAGGGCAGGAGCCGGGGCGGCGGCCGGGCTCTGCGTGGCCTCGGTGGGGACCGCGGTGCTGGCCTGGGCGTCCGCACCGGCCACGGCGGTGGCGGGCAGCGTGCTGGCCGGGGCGGGGTCGGGGCTGTTCGCCTGCCACCTCGGACCGCTGGTGCTCCGCGGTGCCCCGGTCGGCCATCTCGCCCGGGTCCAGGCCCTGTTGACGCTGGTCCAGAGTGCGGCGCTGGTGCTGTCCACCGGACTGCTCGGACTCCTCGCCGAGGTGGCCGGCGCCAGGTGGCCGACGACGCTCTGCGCGCTCGCCGCCGGCGGGGCGGGGCTGGCGGCCTGGGCGTCCCCCGCACTGCGCCGGGTCTGAGCCGCGGCCCGTGCCGTCGCTTCGTGGACCGAGGGCCGAGAACCGGACAGGGGCGGGCCGGAGCGGCGTACTTGCCGGTCGTGCGGTGGCGGGGCAGAGTGCGGGCAGAGGCGATGGGCGGCGTACGGCTCGATCTCCTACGACTCGGCGGCGTGCGGCGCGACCGCGTACGACCGGCGGCGTGAGGCCGGGGCGGCGTGTGCCGGGCGGCGATCGGAGGCGGCGATGAGTGATCTGACGGACCGACTGGCGACGGGGCTCCCGGGTGGGGCCCTGGTGGTGGACCCGGACGTGATGGCCGCCTACAGCCACGACATGGCGGGCTTCTGCGCGGCCGGCAGCCCCGCCGTGGTGGTCTTCCCGGAGACGGTCGAGCAGGTGCAGCACGTCCTGCGGACCGCCACCGAGCTGCGCGTACCGGTGGTGCCGCAGGGCGCCCGGACCGGGCTCTCCGGCGCGGCCAACGCGGTGGACGGCTGCATCGTGCTGTCGATGGTGAAGATGAACCGCATCCTGGAGGTCGATCCGGTGAACCGGATCGCGGTGGTGGAGCCGGGCGTGGTGAACGCGGAACTGTCCAGGGCGGCCGGAGAGGTGGGGCTGGCCTACCCGCCGGACCCGTCCAGCTGGGAGTCCTGCACCATCGGGGGCAACATCGGCACCGGCGCGGGCGGGCTCTGCTGCGTCAAGTACGGCGTGACCAGTGAGTACGTGCTGGGCCTCGACGTGGTGCTGGCGGACGGGCGGCTGCTGTCCACCGGTCGTCGGACGGCCAAGGGGGTGGCGGGCTACGACCTGACCAGGCTGCTGGTCGGTTCGGAGGGCACGCTGGGCGTGGTGGTGGGCGCCGTGGTGGCGTTGCGGCCCGCTCCGGCACCGCAGTTGGCGCTGGCCGCGGAGTTCCCGAGCGCGGACACGGCGGGCGCGGCGGTCTGCGAGGTGATGGCGCGCGGCCTCACGCCGTCGTTGATGGAGCTGATGGACACGGTCTCCGTGCGGGCGGTCAACGAGCTGGGGCAGATGGGGCTGCCGGAGTCGACCCAGGCCCTGCTGCTGGTGGCCTTCGACGGGCCGGACCCGGCGGCCGAGCTCGCGGTGGTGGGCGCGATCTGCCGGGCGGCGGGCGCGACCGAGGTGGTGCCGGCCGAGGACCAGGCGGAGTCCGAACTGCTGCTGCAGGCACGCCGGCTGGCCCTGCCCGCGATGGACCGGCTGGGGACCACGATGATCGACGACGTGGCGGTGCCGCGCTCGCGGCTGGCCGAGATGCTGAACGGCGTCGCCGCGATCGCCGAGCGGCACGCGCTGACCATCGGGGTGGTCAGCCACGCGGGCGACGGCAACACCCATCCGATCGTCATCTTCGACGCGGACGATCCGGAGGAGTCGGCCCGGGCGCAGCGTTCCTTCGACGAGATCATGGCGCTGGGGCTTGAGTTGGGCGGCACGATCACCGGGGAGCACGGGGTCGGGCTGCTGAAGCGGGAGTGGCTGGCACGCGAGCTGGGGCCGGTGGCGCTGGAACTGCAGCAGCAGCTGAAGGCGGTCTTCGATCCGCTGGGCATTCTCAACCCCGGCAAGGCGGTCTGATAATCAGCCCTGAGCGTCTTTCCAGGGCCTTCGGCCGCCGCATTCCCATGGGCTAAGTGGGATGGTGGGATAGTCGCAGGATGGCTGGATATATCGACAAGGTCGAGTGGCCCTCCGCAAAGGGGGCGCGTTCGCCTATGTCGTGCGCCAGGGTGGTGCGCCTGGTTCTTCGTGTGCTCCCCGCGCGCCGCTCCCAAACGTCGCGCCAGGCGCCACCGTTCGGGCGAAATGCCAGGTGAGTGCCGGTGTGTCGGCGCACTGTCCGCTGGAGCGCTCGTTATTCACTGTCGCCCTGGATATCACGCTAACGGGCGAAAACGGGGGCGCTAGGTGGTGCTTTGTCGATTTGTTGCGGAAGTCTGTCTCTCGGCGTCGCAGCCCGCAGGGGTTCGTCTGGCCGACGAACTCCCGCACACAATGCACGATTTACAGCTTTCTTGGAGGCTCTCATGGTTCGCACTCGCCACCGCCGGCTGGCCGGTCTGCTGGTCGCGGCCCCGCTTGCGGCCGGTCTGCTGCTGGCGGGCGCCGGCGCCGCCGCCGCCGACAACGGCGCGCTGGCCAACGACGGTTCCAACAGTGGGGTGGTGTCCAACGTCGGCACGGGCAACGTCTTCGGCTCCGTCGACGGCAACTACGTGTCCACCCAGCAGACGGCCACCGGGTCCGGTGCCTCGAACCAGGCCAACACCCTCGCGGTGAAGGACAACTCGGGCACCATCCTGGCCGGTCAGTCCAACAAGAACTTCAACATCGTCTTTGCACCGGTCTTCAACTGACGGGAACGGGTGCCACCGCCGGCGGGGGCGCCGGAGGTGGGTGACCGCGAGTGGGTCGAGCGCTCGCGGTGGGGCTCGAAGTGAGACAACTCGATGCAGGGAACCGGGTAGCGGAAAGGGTCACCGCAAACCGGCCTCGTGGGCGGTGCCGTCGATCGGCACCGCCCACGAGTGCGTTCACGCACCCAGCCCGGAAGGCGCGGCCCCGGAGCGCTGTGCCCGGAGCGCTGTGCCCGGAGCGCCGTGCCCGGAGCGCCGTGCCCGGAGCGCCGTGCCCCGGAGCGCCGTGCCCCGGAGCGCCGGACGGAGCGCGGCCGCCACCCACGCGCGCCGGAAGCCGCCTGCGGCCGGCTCGCGCCGGTCCCTACGCCCGCTCCCGACGAGGGCGCGCACCGAGCGGTCACCCGTCGGCGGTACGGTTGCGCTCCGACAGCGCACCTCGCGCCCGGGGCCCCGACGGCCCCGCCGGCGAGGGGCTGCGTCCGCGGCAACCGGAAGGAAGGGCGCGATGGCAGCGGAGGAGGAGGGCCTGAGCGGCCCGGGCGAGGCCAGGCCTGCCCCGGGATCGGAATCGAGGCCCGAGTCGAGGCCCGCGCCCAGGTCCGTACCCGAGCTGTTGCTCGGCCGCCCGCCGATGGCCCGCCCGCTGCCGTCCTTCGACGCCGAGTCGGCACCGGCCGAGCCCGGCCTGCTCTTCGCCGAGTGGCTGGCGACCGCGCTCGCGGCCGGTGTGCTGGACCCGCAGGTGGCCACGCTCTCCACGGTGGACGCCGACGGTCTGCCGGACGCCCGGGTGCTGGTGCTGCGCGATGTCGACGCCTCCGGCACCGGCTGGGTCTTCTCGGCCGCCGCGGACAGCCCCAAGGGCCGCCAGCTCGCCGATCACCCGGCCGCCGCGCTCACCCTCTACTGGCCGCCGCTGGGCCGTCAGGTCCGGGTCCGCGGCACGGTCGAGCGGGCCGCCGACCAGGTCGCGGCGGCCGAGTTCGCCACCCGCTCCCCGGCCGCCCGGGTCGGTGCGCTGGTCGGCCGGCAGAGTGAGCCGCTGGCCTCGCTGGCCGAGTACGACGAGGCGGAGGCGGTCGCCCGCCGCCGGCTGGAGACGACTCCGGACACCGTCGCGGCCGGGCACGCCGTCTACACGCTCTGGGCGCACGAGGTGGAGTACTGGCAGGGCGACGCCAACCGCCGCCACGTCCGGCTGCGCTACACCCGGACGGGCCCGGTCCGCACCCCGGAGTGGTCGCGGACCCTGCTCTGGCCGTAACGGACGCCCGGCGGGGCCCCCTCCGTGCAGGAGGCTGCCCCGTCACTCCGCCCCCGTCACTCCGCCCCGTCATCGCCGCCCGGTGAGCGTGGCCCCCACGCTGGCGGCCACCACGCAGCCGATACCGGCCAGCTGCACCGCGCCGAGCAGCTGGCCGAGCACCACCAGGCCGACCAGCGCGCTGACCGCCGGCTCCAGGCTGACCAGGACGCTGAACACCCGCTGCGGCATCCGTCGCAGCGCGGTCATCTCCAGCGCGTACGGGATCACCGGCAGCAGCAGCGAGACCCCGGCCACCGCGACCAGCAGGGTCAGCGGCGAGGCGCCGGGCGCGGTCAGCCCGTCCCAGGCCTGGCCGAGTCCGAACGGCGCCAGGGTCAGGGCGCCGACCGTCATCGACACCGCCAGCCCCTGGAACCCCTGGAACGCGGCGCCGACCTTGTCCGTGAACAGGATGTACGCCGCGTAGCAGGCGGCCGCGCCGAAGGCGTAGGCCAGGCCGACCGGGTCGAGCGACGATCCGCCGCCGCCCTCGCCGAGCAGCGTCAGCAGGGCCACTCCGCCGGCCGCGAGCAGCGCCCAGACCAGATGGCTGGCCCGGCGGGCGAAGATCAGCGCGACCGCGAGCGGGCCGAGGAACTCGATCGTCGCGGCGGTGCCCATCGGCAGCCGGTCGATCGCTCCGGCGAAGAGCAGCGTCATCCCGGCGGACGCCACCCCGAGCAGACCGGCGGCGGCGAGGTCGCGCGGCCGCCGGCCCCGCAGCCTGGGGCGGGTGACGGCGAGCAGGATCACCGCCGCGAACCCGAGCCGCAGGAAGGTCGTGCCGCTCACCCCGAGCGGGTCGAAGAGCGGCTTGGACAGCGCGATGCCGAGCTGCACCAGGAACATCGCGGCCAGACACAGGAACGGCGCCGGGATTCGCTCCGGGCGCCGCACGAGCTTCGAGTACCGCCGGCCGGACGGCTCGGCGGGTCGCCTGCCCGGTGACAGCCCTTGGCCCGGGGCCCCGCCTCGTCGCCAACCACCGCGCTCGCCGGCGGGCTCGCCCTTGGGGGCGGGCGGCATGGCAAGGGCCTCGGCGACGGCGGCGGCCGGCGTCGGGGAGGTGGTTTGGCCGGTGTGGGACGTGGGCATAGTGGCGAGTTTGCCGTAAGGAGTGACTTGGGGGCAAGCTCGTTACCAAAATGCGGACGGATGCGGACGGGTGCGTCCGAAAGGGTGAGCTTCGCCGGAGCGTGCGGCGCGGTTGCCGTATTCGTCCGATGGCCCGTCAGTATCAAGGCGGGGTGCGCTATCTCCGCCCCGCGGCCCTGGCCGCCGCCTCCCTCGTGCTCCTGCTCGCGATCGACGGGGCAGGCGTGAGCGCCGGGGCGACCGCTCCGGTGGCCGCCGCGGCACCCCGCATCCGGGCCACCGTCCTGCCCGACCGGTCCGGCCCGCCCGCCCAGCGGGTCCGCGACCTCTACAGCGGCGCGGCCTTCGACGCCTGCACCGCACCCCCGCTCGACACCCTCCGGGCCTGGCGCGGCACCTCCCCCTACGGCGCGGTCGGCATCTACACCAGCGGGTCCCAGCGCGGCTGCGCCCAGCCGGGGCTCACCGCCGACTGGGTCGGCCAGGCGCGGGCGATGGGCTGGCGATTCCTCCCCGTCCACGTCGGGCTGCAGGCGCCGTGCAGCGAGCTCAAGGGCAAGCCGCAGCGGATCGACCCGGCCCGCGCGGCCCAGCAGGGGCGGGCCGAAGCGGCCGAGGCGGTCCGCGGCCTCACGGCCGTCGGACTCGGCAAGGGCAGCCCGGTGTTCCTGGACATCGAGTCGTACCCGATGCAGGACCCGGCCTGTGGCCAGGCCGTCGTCGACTTCGCGCTCGGCTGGACCCAGGGGCTGCACGCGGTCGGCTACCGGTCCGGCTTCTACTCCAGCCTCGACTCCGGCGTCGCCGACCTCGCCGCGGCCGCCCGCGCGGGCAGCTCCCCGCTGCCCGACACGCTCTGGTACGCCCGCTGGGACGACCACGCGGACACCGCCGACAGTGGCGCCCTCACCTCCGACCTCTGGGCCGACCGCCAGCGCGTCCACCAGTACCGGGGCAACGTGACGGAGACGTACGGCGGCGCCACGCTCACCGTCGACCGCAACCAGGTGGACGCGCCGCTGGCGGGCTGACGGGCCGGGCACCCGGGCCGGATAGGGTGTCCCGTCGATCGGCCGCACGGAGGGGGACGGGCATGTCGGAGGGTCAGGGGCACTACGCCGGAGCGGGCGGGCAGGGCGCGATCCCACCGCCCGGGCCGTACCCGCAGAGCGGCCCGTACACCGGCCCGAACCCGTACGCCCAGCCGCAGCCGTACCCGCAGCCGCAGCCGTACGGCCCGGCCGCCGGCCCGTACGGGCACCCCCAGTCGTACCCCCAGCCCCAGCCGTACGCCGGGCCGAACCCGTACGCCCGGCCGCTCCCACCGCAACCAGCGCCCGCCGGGCTCGCCGCACCCGCCGCCGCGTCCTTCGACGGCGGCTTCCCCGGCCCCCGGCCGCGCCGCAGCCGGATCGCCGTGCTGCTGCAGTTCACCCTCCAGTGGATCTACGCACCGGCCTGGATCGCCGCCCTGGTCGCCCTGTTCGCAATCCTGCTCTGGACCGGTGCCGGCGGCCCGTCCGGCCCCGAGTCCGACTCCTGGCTGAAGGTCAACCGCACCTTCGTCCCACCGCGCCGCCTCAAGGCCGAGCTCACCGGCCGCCCGGAGGACTGGGAGCGGTACGTCGGCCGGATCCTGGAGCGCCGGATCCGGCTCGCCGAGGCGGGGTACGCCGCCGGTGACGGCGACGTCGAGGCCGACTTCGGCCGCACCGTCGGGGTCAAGCTGGCGGTCCGCCTCTACCGGGGCCTGGGCGCGGCCGGGGTGGTCCGGCTCGCGGAGCGCTACGGCTGGCAGGGCGTGCCCGCCGGCGGCGACCTGGCGCGTGTCCGGCTGACCCGCCGCTACCCCGCCCCGCCCCGGGTGTCCGCACCCGGCCCGCAGGATCCGCCGGCCGCCCCGGGCACGCCGTGGGGCGCCCGACCGGGCCGGTCCGCGTTCCTGCTGCCGTTCATGCTCGTGCTGCAGATCGCCTACGTCCCCGTCTGCGGGGTGCTCAGCCTGCTGGCCTTCTGGGTGAAGCACCCCGAGCCTGACTACTGGGACCGCTGGGGCGCCCGCTGGGCGGTCGGGCCGCGCGCCTTCCGGGCGGAATTCACCGGCAGCGCCGCCGCCTGGGACCGCCACGTCCGCCGCATCGTCGCGCGCGAGGTCCGCCCGGGCAACGGCAAGGGCGCCGAGGCGCCCCGGCGGATCCGGGTCAACCTCGCGACCTATCGCGGCGCGGGCGCCCAGCACGTCCTGCGGGTCGCCGCCGAGCAGGGGTACGTCCTGGACCCGGCCTACCTGCCGGACCCCGGGGTCTGCGTCCGCCTGTACCGCCCCGACCGGCAGGTCTGACCGGTCGCTGCCCTCGCCCGCCCGCGCGGGTACGGCTCACCCGCCGGCCCCGCCCGGCCACCCGGTGCGGTTCCGCGGCTCGGGCCGGCGGGCGCGCCTCAGTCCCGGAGGCCGAGGGAGAGCCAGCCGCGCCCGTCGCAGTCCCGGCAGGTCTCCGGGATGTGCCCGGTACCCGAGCGGTCGGCCCGGACGCCCAGCCGCGCCCGCGTCCGCACCCCGTCGGAACAGCACGGGCACGGCACGCGGAACCCGGCCGGCTCGGGCTGTACCCGGCGATCGTCATGACTGTCGCTCATGCCGCCCAGTATCGCGTGCCGCTGTCGGCGCGACCGGCCGCGGCAGTGTCAGTGCGGCCCGCTACAACAGGGCTGACCGATCGACCCGATCACGGAGGACTCATGGGCACCTGGGGCAGCGGCAACTTCGACAGCGACGCGGCCGCCGATCACCTCGGCGAGTTCACCGCCCGGCTGATCGGCGAGGTCGAGCAGGCGATGGCCGGTGACCGGGTCGAGCTGGAGGCGGACGAGTACTGGGGCACGGCCGTCCCGTGCAACCTCGAACTGCTCCACCTGATCGCCTCCCGCCACTACGTCGGCGCCGGTCTGCCCGCCGCGGCCACGATCGAGGGCTGGAAGGCGGACTTCATGGCGGTCTGGGAGAAGAGCATCGACGGGCTGGAGCCCGCCCCCGGGCACAAGGAGGAGCGGCGGGCCGTCCTGCTGCGGACCTTCGACGACCTGGCGGCCCTGGCCCGCGAGCGCGAGCGGGACGGACTGGCCCCGTAGCGTCACGGGCGGCGGGCACGGCCCGAGGACCCCGCCCACGGCCGACGCGGCCCAAGGACGCCGCCCCCGGCCGACGCGGCGAATCCGTGACCCGTGCAACGGTGCCGGAATGCTGACAGCGGGCAGGTGGAGAGGCACAATCGGGCTCGACTGCCGCTATTACCGCCCAGTAGCCGCCCGGTGACCGTCGCAGTCGTCGCCGCAGTGCCGCCCGGTCAAGGAGGACCCGTGTTCAGCACGATGCAGGACGTCCCGCTCACCGTCGCCAGGATTCTGGAGCACGGGTCGACCATCCACGGGCGGTCGACCGTCACGACCTGGGACGGCACCGGCCCGGTCGTCCGGACGTACGCGGAGGTCGGCGCGCGCGCCGCGCGGCTCGCCCACGCGCTGCGGGACGAGCTCGGGGTGACCGGGGACGACCGGGTGGCCACGCTGATGTGGAACAACGCCGAGCACCTGGAGGCGTACCTCGCGGCGCCGTCCATGGGAGCGGTGCTGCACACGCTCAACCTGCGGCTCCCGCCGGGCCAGCTGTCGTTCATCGTCAACCACGCCGCCGACCGCGTGATCATCGTCAACGGCACCGTGCTCCCGCTGTTGGCGGCCGTCCTGCCGGAACTCGCCCCCACCCTCAAGCACATCGTGGTCAGCGGCCCCGGCGACCGGTCCGTGCTGGCCGGTTTCACCGGCGCCGTGCACGACTACGAGGACCTGATCGCCGGACGGCCCACCACGTTCCCGTGGCGGACCGACATCGACGAGCGCCAGGCCGCCGTGCTCTGCTACACCTCCGGCACCACCGGTGACCCGAAGGGCGTGCTCTACAGCCACCGCTCGGTCTACCTGCACGCCCTCCAGGTCAACACCGGCGACAACTTCGCCTTCACCCCGCGCGACATCGCGCTGCCGGTCGTCCCGATGTTCCACGTCAACGCCTGGGGCATCCCGCACGGCGCCTTCATGTCCGGTGCCGGCATGCTGATGCCGGACCGCTTCCTCCAGCCGAAGCCGCTGGCCGAGATGATCGCCCGGGTGCGGCCCACGGTCAGCGCCGCGGTGCCGACGATCTGGAGCGGTCTGCTCGACGAGCTGGACGCGGGCGACTACGACACCTCCAGCCTGCGCATGGTGGTCATCGGCGGCTCCGCCTGCCCGCCCGCCCTGATGAAGGCCTTCGACGAGCGGCACGGCATCCGGGTCGTGCACGCCTGGGGGATGACCGAGACCTCGCCGCTCGGCGCCTTCGCCCAGGCCCCCGGCGGCCTCACCCCCGAGGAGGAGTGGCCGTACCGGGTCACCCAGGGCGTCTTCCCGGCCTCCGTCGAGGCCCGGCTGACCGGTCCGGGCGGCGAGCGGATGCCGCACGACGGCGTCTCGGCGGGCGAGTTGGAGGTGCACGGGCCGTGGATCGCCGGCGCGTACTACGGCGGCGCCGGCCACGACCCGGAGCGCCCCGACGACAAGTTCTCCGAGGACGGCTGGCTGCGCACCGGCGATGTGGGCACCATCACCCCGGACGGCTACCTGACCCTGACCGACCGCGCCAAGGACGTCATCAAGTCCGGCGGCGAGTGGATCTCCTCGGTGGACCTGGAGAACCACCTGATGGCCCACCCGGAGGTGGCCGAGGCCGCCGTGGTCGCCGTCCCGGACGAGAAGTGGGGCGAGCGCCCGCTGGCCACCGTGGTGCTGCGGCCGGGCGCCACGGCCGGACTGCGGGAGCTGCGCGCGTTCCTGGCCGAGCGGATCGCCTCCTGGCAGCTGCCGGAGCGCTGGGCGATCGTCGACGCGGTGCCGAAGACCTCGGTCGGCAAGTTCGACAAGAAGGTCATCCGGGCCGGCTACGCGGCCGACGAGCTGGACGTCACGGTGCTCGGCAAGGAGTAGCGGACAGCGGCGGGAACAGCCGGGCCCGGGGGCCGGCCACCACGGGTGGCCGGCCCCCGGTCGTGTCAGCCGGCGGCCGCGACGCCCGCCTCGCCCATCGCGCCGATCCGCCCGAGCAGGTCGACGATCCGGGACTGGACGTCGGCGCTGGTGGAGCGCTCGGCGAGGAACAGCACCGTCTCGCCGGTGCGCAGCCGGGGCAGTTCCCGCGGGTCGAGGTCGACCGAGGTGTAGACGACCAGCGGGGTGCGGTGCAGCCGGTCGTTGGTGCGCAGCCAGTCCAGCAGGCCGACCCGGCGGCGGCGGATCTGGAAGAGGTCCATCACCACCAGGTTCGGCTGCACGCTGCTGGCGCGGGCGACGGCGTCGGTCTCGTCCACCGCGTGCTCGACGTGCATGCCGCGCCGCTCCAGGCTGCTGATCATGGCGGCGGCGATGTCCGGATCGCCCTCGACCAGCAGCACCCGGGGGGCGTGGTTCTCGCCGTCGCGGGGGGCGAGGGCGCGCAGCAGCACGGCGGGGTCGGCGCCGTACGCGGCGTCCCGGGTGGCCTGGCCCAGGCCCGCGGTGACCAGGACCGGGACCCTGCTGTTGAGGGCGGCGGTGCGCAGCGACTGCAGGGCGGTCCGGGTGATCGGGCCGGTCAGCGGGTCGACGAAGAGCGCGGCCGGGAAACCGGCGATCTGGGCGTCCACCTCCTCGCGGGAGCGGACGATCACCGGCCGGTAGCCGCGGTCCTGCAGGGCCTGCCGGGTGGCCGGGTCGGGCTCGGGCCAGACCAGCAGCCGGCGCGGGCCGCCGTCCCCGGCCGGGACGGGGCGTGCGGGGTGCTCGACGGGGTCGTCGTGACCGGCGGCGGGCAGTTCGGCCATCGGGCGCGGCGCCGTCCTGGCCTCGGGCGCGGCGGGCAGCTGCGGTGCGGCGGCCGGCGCCGCCGGGGCGGCCTGGAAGGCCTCGGCCGGTCCGGCCGGAACGCCCGTACCGGAGCCGCCCGGAGCACCGGGGGCGCCGAGGGGGCGCGGCGGAGCGAGCTCGGCCAGGCCGGTGCCGACCGGCTGCGGGCCGTCCGGGCCGGTCGTGGCCGGTCCGTCCGAACCGGCGGCGGGCAGCGCGGGCCGGGCGAGCTCCAGGGCGCCGGGAGCGCCCTCGGCCGATCCGTGCGCCGACGGCGGCTGCGCGGCGGCCTCCCGGGCCTCGGTGTCGGGGCCGGGCGGAACGGCCAGCCGGCGGCGCCGGCCGGTGGGCGGGGCGGCGGGCGGCTGGGGCGGGGCCGGCGCGGGACCGGCGGGCAGCGCGTGCTCCAGGCCGGGGTAGACCGGGGCGGACTCGGGCATGCCGGGCAGCGCGAACCCGCCGGACGAGTCCTCGTTGGCCGGCAGCGCGCGGCGCCGCCGGGACGGCTTCGGCTCCTCCGCGCCGTCGCCCTCCGCGCCTGGCCGGCCGAAGGCCTCGGCACCGGCCGGAACGCCCTCGGCCGGGCCGACCGGTACGCCGGTCGCCGGGGTGCCGCCGGCCGGCGTACCGGCGGCGGGGGTGTCGGCCGGAGCCGGTGGGGCGGGGTCGGCGGGTGCGGTGCCGGGCCCGAGCGCGAACGGGCCGCGCGGCGCCGCCGGAGCGGCTGCGGCGGGCTCCTCCGGGAGGCCGTCGACCGGCACCGCGTACGCCGTGCCGGACCGGCCGTCGTCCTTGCCCCACGGGTCGCTCGGCTGGGCGGTGGTGGCGCCCACGCCCTGGCGCCCGTACGCGGGGTCGTTGCCGGTGCCGTTCCACTGCTCGGGGACGGCCCGCTCGACCCGTGCCGGGGCGTTCGGCCAACGGTCGGCGGCGGCCGCCGCGTCGGCCTCGGACACGGCCTCGGGTTCGGCCGCCGGCCGGCCCCGGCGCCCGCGCCGCTCGGCCACCGGCGGCTGCGCCGGCTCCTCGTTCACGGCCTGCTCCGGTCCGGGCGCCGGGTCGGACGCCCCGGCGGGCGCCGGGCCGTCGGCCGGTGCCTTCTCGGTGTCGTCCTCGGGGCGCCGGGCCGCGGGCAGCTGCGGGATGCCCGGCAGGTCGGGCAGCACCGCGCTGTCGCTCTCCTTGGGCCGGTCCGACCGGCCCTCGGCCGAGGCGCGTTCGGCGGCGGCCTTCGCCGCGACCGGGTCCAGCGGCAGCTCGACGACGTACGTGGTGCCGGCCTTGCCGGGCAGCTCGTGCGGCTGGAGCACGCCGCCGTGGCGCTCGACCACCGTGCGGGCTATCGGCAGGTGGACGGGGCTGCCGCCGCGTCCGGGGCCGCGGATCTCCACCCGGGCGACGTCGCCGCGCTGGGCGGCCGCGAGCACCACCATCGGGGCGTCGCCCTCGGCCGGGGCCGGCGCGGCCGTCCCGGCGGGGTTCAGTCCGGGGGAGCCGACGGCGGGCGGGGCGTCGAGCGAGAGCGCCACCCCGCTGACGTCGGCGACCAGGTGGGCCAGCGCCTGGGCGAGCCGCTCCCGGTCGGCGATCACCTCGACGGCGGCGGCGTGCACGGAGAACCGCACCCGACCCGCGCCGACCAGCTCGCCCGCGTGCTCGACGGCCTTGCGGATCACCTTGTCCAGGCCGACCGGCACCCGGTCGGCGGCGGGCTTCGCGCCGTCCTTGTCGTCGGCCGGGCCGCCGGCCGCGTTCTCGGCCTCGGAGCGCTGGTGGGCCAGGACGCCGTCGATCAGCTTGCCGAACCGCCGGCACTCGTCGGCCAGCCGTCGCAGCGTCCAGTTGGCCTCCGGCCAGAGCTGGCCGGCAGGGTCGGCGGCGAGCGCGTCGATCCGCCGGTGCAGCGCGGTCAGGGCGCCGCCCAGCTCGCTCTCCAGGACGGCGGTGAGGTGTTCGTTGCGGGCGACGAGGGCCAGCTCGCGGCTGCGGTCGGTGAAGGTCATCACCGCGCCGACGAGCTGGTCGCCGTCGCGCACCGGGGCGGTGGTGAGGTCGACGGTGACCGGACGGCCGTCCTTGCGCCAGAGCACGGTGCCGCGCACCCGGTGCTTGCGCCCGGAGGTCAGGGTGTCCAGCAGCGCGGACTCCTCCAGCGCCAGCGGGGTGCCGTCGGCCCGGGAGTGCTGGATCAGCGGGTGCAGCTCACGCCCGCCCAGCTCGCTCGCCCGGTACTCCAGGATGTGCGCGGCGGCCGGGTTGACCAGCACGCAGCGGCCTTCGAGGTCCACGCCCAGCACGCCCTCGGCGGCGGCCCGCAGAATCATCTCGGTCTGCTTGTGCTGACGGCGCAGCTCCGCCTCGACGCCGAGCCGGCTGGAGAGGTCGCGGACCAGCAGCAGGAGCAGGTCGCTGCCGGAGGGCCGGGAGCCCTCGCGGTACGGGTCGTATGGGACGAGCGGGGAGAGCGCGTAGCCCCGCCCCTCGCTCGCGCCGTCGTCGGCGAAGTCGTTGCCCGAGACCTCGACCGGGAACGTGCTGCCGTCGGTACGGCGGGCGGTCATCCGGACCGGGCGGTCGAGGGCGTCGTCCTCGCGCGGTTTCGGCCGCATCGAGCCGGGGATCCGGCTCGGGTCGAACTCCGGCAGCAGGTCCAGTACGCCCATGCCGACCAGTGAGGTGCCGGGTGTCTGGAGCGCATGGACCGCTGCGCTGTTGGCATCGACGACCGTGCCGTTGCTGTTCACCAGCAACAACGCGTCGGGCAGGGCGTCGAGTATGGCGGCGAGGCGAGCAGCGCCTCGGATCGGCCTGCTGCTCACGTCGACAGGTCTCCTCGGCTCAGGGCAGCTCCTCCGGAGAAGGCAGTATCTCATTCTTCTTTGCGGCGGGGACGACCCGCCTAGTAACGTTGGCGGTGGTTGGTGCCGGGCCCTCGGGTTGTGGCATCATCACTGGCACACGGAGCGAGTCCGCCACGCGGGCGCGATCCATGTGGGGAGGCTTCGCCTAGTCCGGTCTATGGCGCCGCACTGCTAATGCGGTTTGGGTCTTAAAGCCCATCGAGGGTTCAAATCCCTCAGCCTCCGCCAGCCGGGAGCCCCGTCGACGATCACGTCGGCGGGGCTTCTCGCATGTCCGGGGCCCGGTCGGGGCCGGGCCGGACGCCGAGCGCGCCCGGTCGCGGAGGGCCGGGGCTTCGGGCCGCCGCCCGGTCGTTCCGGGGCCCGGATCAATCGATTTCGCCCCGCGTCGCAGGTCATGTAATGTTGTCCCCGCAACGCCCCGCTGGCACGTTCACCAGGGCGAGCGCTCATAGCTCAACGGATAGAGCACTTGACTACGGATCAAGAGGTTGCAGGTTCGAATCCTGCTGAGCGCACCAAACCTTCGCAAGACCGGGTTCCGCCCGGCACTTGCGCTCATAGCTCAACGGATAGAGCACTTGACTACGGATCAAGAGGTTGCAGGTTCGAATCCTGCTGAGCGCACCAGCGAGAAGCCCCCGGCCACCGGCCGGGGGCTTCTCCGTTTTCCGGGCGCGTGTCGGCCGTCGGTCCCCGCGCGGCCCGGGCGCTCGGCCCGGCTCCGAACCGCCCGGCCGTCCGCCGCGGCCGGACTGCGGGTTCCGGGCTCCGGGTTCCGGCTTCCGGGTTCCGGGCGGCCGGGCGGCCGGGCCGAGGGCGCCACGGCCGGGCTCGGACGGCTGCCGGTGGAGCCCCCCCGGCGAAGCCGGCCCCGTGGTCGAACGGTCGCGAAGTCGCTGGCGGCGTGGATAGGCGCGGGCGTCGGCTCCGCCGAGCGCACCGATCGTTCGCACCGATCGTTCGTGCTGATCTTTCGCACCGGTGATGCGCAACGGGAGCGCTCGACACACGGTCAGGTACCGCTCCGCGGCGCCCGATCGGAATCCCCCGGATTCCCCGCGATTCGCCGCTAATGGATGAAATCCACTCCCTTCGGGTACATCCTTTCCTGTCGGTCGGATGACCGCCGAACGGGTGGGACCCGGCCGATAGCGCAGGTGTCGCAGTATGACCGGCCCAGGATCGTGATTCCGTTTTGTCAGATCTTGTGCCCAGACTGCCCGGCCACCCCGGCAGCCGATACCGAAGGAGAGCCGGATGAGCCGACAGTTCCCCCGCGATGCCGCCCTGTCCGCCCCGGCCCCGGCCCGGCCCGCGTACCGGACGGGAGGAATGCGGCGGCCGCGCCTGGTGGCGGCCGGTGCCTCGGCGGCTCTGGCGGCCGCGCTGCTGATCGGCTGGAACCCGCCCACCTCCGCCGCCCAGCAGTCCCCCGACACCTGGTCGGGGGACCGGAGTGCCGTCCTTCCCTCCGGCCTCACCGTCCACATCGATTTCTCCGCCGCCCCGGGATTCGACGTCGCGGCCGAGCCGGGGGAATTGGCCGAGCGGTTCGGCGGCGGTCGGGCGGCCGCCCTCTATACGGACGGACTGCGGCCCGGAGATCCCGCGCAGACCTTCCGGATCACCGACAACCGTCCGCAGACGGACGGTTCCTGGCGCACGGTCGGAACGCTCGGCATCGCCTTTTCGCGGCCGGTCCGCAATCCCCGCCTGCATGTCAGTGGACTCTCCGCCGTCGCCACCGGAAAGGGCGGGGCCACCAGCACCGTCTCGCGTCTGTCGCTCACCGGTGGCTCACCGGGCGCACCCGCCCTGGTCAACCGGACCGACTGGCCGGGCTGGACGGTCGACGGCAACAGCCTGGCCCCCGCCGGGGCGGGCGGCGCCGCCGACGCCGGATCCGCCGCCGAGGGCAGCCTGGAGCTGGCCGGGACCTTTCGCACCGCCGTCTTCCGGGTCGAGCAGCGCTCCACCGCCCGGGCCGGCTCCACCGCCGCGCCCGCGCCGGCGTCGCTCCTCCAGGCCTACACCGTCACCCTGGACGAGGGCGTCGGCACCGCCCCGCAGGGCTACGACAACGCCTCCCACCTGCTCTCCGACCTCTTCCTCGGAGCGGACGCCGGCGGCGCCGCCCGGCTCGGCCGGCGGGCCGCCACCACCGGCACGACCCCGCTGGTGCCGCCCGCCACCCCGGCCGGGAGCACGGACGCGGCCGGCGAGCCGCTGGTCCAGCTCGACCACGGCGCCGGCCGGCGCAGCGTCTTCTCCAGCCCGGCACCGCCCCGGCTCCAGCCCGGCCGCGGCGAGTACCAGGGCGGCGACCCGGCCGTCGGCTATCCGGCCGAGGCCGCGATCGGCCGGTACTACCGGGTCACCGTCCCGGTCGCGGTGGGTGGCGCCCCCGCCACCCTGGTCGGCTGGGTCGACTTCGACCGCAACGGCCGGTTCGACCCCGCCGAGCGGGTGCAGACCGAGGTCCCGGCCACGGCGGACAGCGCGACCCTGGAGTGGACCGTCCCCGCCAACGCGTCGTCGGGGGAGACCTGGGCCCGGCTGCGGATCGGCCGCGACGCGGCCCAGTTGGTGTCGGCCGGCGGCTTCGCCGACTCTGGCCAGGTCTCGGACCAGCGGATCAGGTTGACGGTCGGCGCCGCCCGGCCGGAGATCGCCACCCCGGTCGACGGCACCGTCGTCGCGGACGCCCGCCCGCAGGTGCGCGGTGAGGGGGCGGTGGCCGGAGCGACGGTCGAGGTGCGCGACGGGGAGGCGGTGGTCTGCAAGACCCGGGTCGAGAAGGGCGGTGACTGGTCCTGCCGGCCGAGCGGGCCGCTGACCGCGGGCGCGCACACCCTCACCCCGGTCGAGACCACCAGTGGCGGGCTGGTGCTGCGCGGCGATCCGGTCCGGGTCACCGTGAAGACCGCCCCGCCCACGGCTCCCGTGCTCACCCTCCCCGAATACACCAACGACCCCGGCCTCCAGCTGACCGGCACGGGGGAGCCGGGCAGCACCGTCTCGGTCACCGACCGGCCGCCCGGGGCACGAGGCGCCGCCGGTGGCGGTGCGGGCGGCGAGCTGTGCAGCACGGCGGTGCGGTCCGACGGCGGGTGGTCCTGCCTGCCGGTGGAGAACCTGCCGGACGGGCGCCACCAGCTGACGCCGAACGCCGTCGACGCCGCCGGGAACCGGACGCCGGGCCAGGTTTTCACGCTGTTCGTCGACACCGTGCCGCCGGACCGGCCGGTGCTGACCACGCCGACGGCGGGCGAGACGGTCCGGGTGGCGCGCCCGAAGCTGGGCGGCCGGGCCGAGCCCGGGGCCCGGGTGATCGTCACCGCCCGGGCCGGCAGCTCGGCCTCGGCGGAGCGGATCGTGGCCTGCGGTGCCACCGCCGCCGTCGACGGCAGCTGGACCTGCGCGGCCAACCGTGACCTGACGGACGGCGAGCAGTGGCTGGTCGTCACGGCGACCGATCTGGCGGGCAACGGGACGGCGGCGGACGCGGTCACCGTCCGGGTCGCGGCGGCCGTCCCGCCCGCGCCGGGGACGCCGTCCCCTTCGCCGTCCCCTTCGGTGGCCTCGCCGTCGCCCTCGGCACCGGCGTCCACCCCTGCGGCGGCGTCGACCGCCCCGGCGTTTCCGGTGCCCGGCGCGCCGTCACCGTCCGCTCCCTCACCATCCGCTCCCTCGCCGTCCGTTCCCTTGGCGTCGGGGCCGGCGGTCGCGGTGCCATCGCCGGTGGTGCCGTCCTCCGCGCCCGCCGTGGTGGCGCCGTCCGCGTCCGCGGCGGCTCCGGCTCCGGCGGCGGCTCCCACACCGCCCGGGCCCGCCGTCTCGCCGTCGGCCGACCGGCCTACGGCGACGGCCCCCGCCGTGCCCGTGCCGACGGTCTCGCCGTCGGTGCCCGCCCCGCCGAGCCCGTCCGTCCCCACTGCCCCGACCGCCCCCGCCGCCGAGGCCGTCCCGGAGCCCGTCCTGCCCGGGTTGCTGCCGATCGTCGTCCCGCCCGCCGCCAAGACGGTGCCCCCGGCCAGTGCGAGTGCGAGCCCGAGCGCCGGACCGGCCCCGAGCCCGAGTGCCGGGGCGTCCGCCTCCGGTGCGACCGGCACGGCCATCCCGGCAGCCCCGGCGACGCCGACCTCACCGGCCGCTTCGGCAACTCCAGCCACGTCGGCCGCCCCGTCGACCGCCCCCACCGCGGCCGTCCCCACAGCCGCCGCCACCGCCACCCCGACCGCCGGGGTCGCGCCGGCGGTGCCCGCCGGGCAGGTCTCGCCCGAGACCTCCCGGGCCCTGGCCGCACCCCCGGCCGAGCAGTCCGCGGAGCCCTCCCCGGAGAGCGGGGCGACGCAGGCGCAACCCGCGTCCGACCACTCCCGGTCGGAGGGCTGGCGCGCTGGGCTCGCAGGTCTCCTGCTGCTGCTCACCGGGGTCGGCCTGATCACCCGCCGGGTCTTCGCCCGAGGCCCCGGCGCCCGACGACGCTGAACCGCTCCGACCATCCGCTCATGTGCCTGCGCGTCAGATCGGCTACGGATGATTCGTCAGTAAATGTCGACACGCTCTATCGCAAATGTCGCATTTGATGACGTATGAACTTAGCCTGACTCTGGCACTGCCCGTCAGATCCGGGCCGCCCGTTGCGCGACACACCGAACCCGAGGATCCGTGCATGGACGTCACCCGCGATTCTTCGCAGCGACCCGACAATCTGCCCAAGGCGTTGCCGCCGACCCTGCGGGAACGTTCCGCCTCCGGCTCCAGCCCGATGGCGAGGGCGCCCAAGACGGGCAAACCCATCGACAACGGGCCGGCGACCACGCCGCTGGCGGTCGTCCCCGGTCCGGCGGTCACGCCGGTCGACCTGCGCGACCCGCTGGAGACGGCGGTCCTGGAGGCGGTGGAGCTGCCGGAGGCCACCCCGCCCGGCGCGGTCACCGCGACCACCTCCCGCCGGCCCCCGCGCGCCGACCAGGCGCTGCGCGAGCACGGAGCCGCGGTGCTGCCCGGCTGGATCGCGCTGCTGGCGCTGCTGGCGGGGGTGACCGCCGTCGTGCTGGTCCTGCTGAACGACGGCGTCATCCCGTCCTGGGAGGCGCTGCCCGATCTGCGCGGTGCCGCCGCCCGCGCCAGCGGCGGGGCGGAGGTGACGGTGCGGTCCGGCGTCGCGGTCAGCGCGGCCGGTCTGCTGATCGTCCTCGCGCTGGCCGGGCTGCTGGCCAACGCGGGCGGTGAGACCCGGGTGCTCAGCCGCTGGGGCCGCTACCGCGGCACCGTCCGGCGCACCGGTCTGGTCTGGGTCAACCCGCTGCTGCGCCGGCGCCGGGTGGACGTGCGGCTGCGGCACTGGCGCAGCGAGCCGGTCAAGGTGGTCGACCGGACCGGTACGCCGATCGTCGTGCGGCTGCTGATCGTCTGGCGGGTCAAGGACACCGCCCGGGCGCTGCTGGCGATCGAGGACCACGAGCACTACCTGCGCGAGCAGGTGCAGGCGGTGCTGACCCGGACGGCGTCCATGCTGCCGTGCGACAGCAACGCGGCCCCCGGCCCGGCGCTGCGCGACGGCCAGTGGTTCGCCGACGAGCTGACCAGGGCGCTGGCCGCCGAGGTCGCCCCGGCCGGGCTGGAGGTCTACTCGGCGCAGCCGCTCGCGCTGGACTACGCGCCCGAGGTCGCCGAGTCGATGCGCCGGCGCCGGCTGGCCGACCTGGACGCGGGCCTGCGCACGGTGCTGGTGGACGACGCGGTCGAGGCGGCGGCGCTCGCCGTCCGCCGGCTGGAGCGCGCGACCGCGCACGAGCTGGACGAGGCCGCCCGCAGCGCTCTGATGGAGCAGTTGCTGGTCGCCTTCGTCGCCCCGGCCGGAGTGGCCGCTTCGGTACCGTCCCCGGCCGCCCGGGCCGGGCGGAAGGAAGGACGACCGGCATGAGGATAGCCATCGGCACGGAGACCGGTTTCGAGACCGACGTCGAGGCCGAGTTCGAAGCCGACTTCGAAGCCGAGTTCGAGGCGGAGTTCGCCGGTGCCGGCGCCGCGCTGATCGGTTTCGAGGAGACGCTCGGCAGCATCCCCGCCGTGGCGGGCTGCGGCTGCCCGAACTGCGCGGCCCGGCCGCGCACCGCCCGCCCGGCGGCCGGGACGTCCGGTGGCGCGCGAATACACCGCGCCGTGCGGACCACCTGCCTGGCCACCACCGTGCTGGCGGGAGCCGGCGTGGTCGGTCTGACGGCCGGTGCCGGGTCCGCGCACGCCGCGCCCGGCAAGCAGGGCTGGGACGGCTCGAAGTACTGGTTCAAGGCCGCGAACGGCACCTGGCGCTGGACCGGCCACTACGACGTCTACGCCGCCCGTACCGGCGCGACCGGCGCGACCGGCGAGCCCGGCGCGTCCGGGGGATCCGGCAAGGGATCCGGCAAGGCGGCCGTCTCCAACGGCGCCGCGTCCACGCCGGCGCCCACCTCGTCGAGCGGGTCGTCGAGCGGGTCGTCCTCGGGTCTGCGGCAGGGCTGGGACGGCTCGAAGTACTGGTTCAAGAACGGCAGCGGCGAGTGGCGGTACACCAGCCACTACGACATCTACCTCAGCCGCACCAGCGGGACCGGCGGCGGGTCGGACCCGGCGCCCGACCGGCCGGCCGCCGGGAGCGGGCCGTCCTCCCGCAGCACGCAGTCGGCGATCGACTACGCACTCGCCCAGCTCGGCAAGCCCTACGTCTGGGGCGGCAACGGCCCGTCGGGCTTCGACTGCTCGGGGCTGGTCCAGCAGGCCTTTCGGCGCAGCGGCATCAGCCTGCCGCGGGTGGCGGACGACCAGTACGCGGCCACCACCCCGATCACCGCCGGACAGCTGCACCGCGGTGACCTGCTGTTCTGGTCGGACAGCGGCCGGGCCTCCGGGATCCACCACGTGGGGATCTACCTCGGCGGCGGGAAGTTCGTCGAGGCGCCCCGGCCGGGGAAGACGGTGCGGGTCTCCACCCTCAGCAGCGGCTTCTACCCGACCCATTTCGGGCGCCCGTAACGGCGCGTCCGGCGCGGCGGCCCCCGAGCGGATCGATTCCGCCGGGGGCCGCCGCGCGCCGGGGTCAGGCGGAGGCGGCGTCCAGCAGGGCGAGCTGCTCCGCAGTGAGGCGCAGCGAGGCGGCGGCCAGCAGCGGCGGCAGCTGCTCGACCCGGCGGGCGCTGGCGATCGGCGCGGCGACCGTCGGGCGGGCGGTCAGCCAGGCCAGGGCCACCGTGGCGATTTCCGCCTCGTGCTCGGCGGCGACGGTGTCCAGCGCCTCCAGCACCTTGGGGCCGCGCGGGTCGGCCAGGTAGCGGGAGGCGCCCTCGGAGCGGGCGCTGGCCACCTCGCCGCCGCCGAGCCGGTACTTGCCGGTCAGGAAGCCGGAGGCGAGGGCGTAGTAGGGCACCGTGGCCAGGTCGTGCGCGGCGACCACGTCGGCGAGCGGGCCCTCGAAGGTGGCGCGGGAGACCAGGTTGTAGTGCGGCTGGACGGCGACGTACGCGGCCAGGCCCTCGCGCTCGGAGAAGGCCAGCGCCTCGGCGAGCCGCTCGGCGCCGATGTTGGAGGCGGCGATCTCGCGGACCTTGCCCTCCTTCACCAGGTCGTCCAGGGCGGTGATGAACTCCTCCACCGGGGTGTCGTCGTCCTGGTGGGTGTAGTAGAGGTCGATGTGCTCGATGCCGAGCCGGCGCAGTGAGCCCTCGACCGAGGACTTGATGGTGGCCGCGCCCAGGCCGCGCGCCTCGGGGTGGAGGCCGACCTTGGTGGCGATCACCAGGTCGTCGCGGTTGCCGCGGCTGCGCAGCCAGTCGCCGACTATGCTCTCGGACTCGCCGCCGGTGTTGCCGGGCACCCAGGAGGAGTAGGTGTCGGCGGTGTCGACGAAGTTGCCGCCGGCGGCGGTGTAGGCGTCCAGGACGGCGAACGACTGCTGTTCGTCGGCCGTCCAGCCGAAGACGTTGCCGCCCAGGGAGAGGGGGTGGACGGCGAGGTCGGAGGTGCCGAGCCGGACCCGGCCGGGGGCGTCACTGTGGATTCCGGTCATGACCCGAGTCAACCGGATCGCCCGGACCGGCATTCCGTGGTCGCGGCAGAGTTCACGTACCTGTCGTACTCGCCCCGCCCCGCCGGGGCCGGCGGGGCGGGGCGGGGCGCCGGAGGAGGGTCCGGGGTGTCGGCGGGGTCGGCGGATTCGTTAGAGTCCGTGCCATGGCTGACAACGACTACGACCCCGCCGGCAACACCCAGATGTTCCGGGCGTTCGTCGACGAGACCCCGGCACCCCAGGCTCCGGGCTCCGTCTCCACCTATGGCAGCAGCAGCGGCGGCAACCGGACCGGTCTGATCGCCGTGATCGCCGTCGTCGCGCTGGTCGTGGTGGGCGCCGTCATCTGGCTGGCTGTCAAGTAATCCGTCCGACGGAGTGCCTGGCGGGCCGGTACGCCCTGCTGCCCCGACGGGGCCTCAGCAGGGCTTCCGCCAGGCGTCCAGCTCCAACTTCTTCTGCATAGAGCTGAGGCCCAGCGACTTGGTCCGGGCACAGAACTTCTCCGTGCCGAGCTTGTACTCGACGTGGAAGACCGCCTTGCCCGCCTGGATGAAGGGCGAGAGCCGGGCGCACTCGTCGAACTGCGCGCACTCCTCGTTCACGGCGAAGTCGAAGTCGGGCAGCAGGGCGGGGATCTGGTCCAGGTCGTTCTTCAGGCCGATCGCCATGCCGCGCTCATGGGCGAGCGAGGCCAGCATGCGGTTGTACCGCAGCTGGTCCTCGGCGGTCAGCGGGAAGCCGCTGTTCTGGTTGTAGGCCTCGATGGTGTCCGGTTCGACGGCGTCGAAGCCCTTGCTCCGGCACATGTCGAATCGGGCCGCCATCAGCGGCTTCAGCTGGTCCAGCTTGCGGATGTCGAACCACTTCTCGCCCTTCCAGCCGTTGCCGGAGCCCTGGAGGGCCTTGGTGAAGGCGGCGGCGTCGGGGCGGAAGTCCTCCCAGGAGCCGGCGTTGATGTAGCAGATCACCTTCCGGCCCTTGGCGTGCAGGGCGGCGACCACGGCGGCGTCGGTCTCGAAGCCGTCCACGTCGTAGACCGGGACGTCCACCGACTGGTCGACCCCGCCGCCGAGTTGCCACTGCCAGGCGAGGCCGGGGGTGGGCTGCCAGCGGGCGCCGGCGGGCTGCGCCGGCGTGCCCGGGGTGCCGGGCACCGAGGGGGTGCCCGGGGCCGGCGGCGTGCCCGGTGTTCCCGGGTCGCTCGGCGTGCCCGGGGTGGTCGCGGGCGCCGGGGTGCCGGGGGCGCTCGGTGTCCCGGGGTCGGTCGTCGCGGGTGCGGACGGGGTGCCCGGGACGGGTGCGGCGGTGGCCGCGGGCGGCTGGGAGCCGGTGGCGTCGGCCGAGGTGTCGTCCTCGTCCTCCTGGCCCGAGCTGCTGCACGAGGTCAGCACCAGGGCGGTGGTCAGGGCGAGGGCGGCCAGCAGGGGCCGGGTGGGACGGGTCACGGTACTCGAACTCCGGGTGGGGTCAGGTCGGTTCGGTGACAGCCAGGGCGTGCGGCAGGGTGCTCCAGGGGTTCTCCCCGGCGCCCGGGACCGCGCAGCCGACGCCGGCCCGGCGGGCGGTGATCAGCGCGGCGGCCTCCCCGGCCTCCTCGGCGGGGACGTCGTACACCAGGTGGCAGAACCGGGCGGCGGCGTGCCGGCCGGTCCAGACCGGCAGGGTCATCGCGCGGTACGCCTCCCAGTCCCCCTCGAAGGTGACGAGCAGGTCGGCGAGTCCGACCTCGGCGTAGCCGGGATCGGGGTGGTCGCCGTGGCCGAACACCACGGTCGCGCAACCGGCGGCGCGGGCCGCGGTGGCGAGCCGCCGGTAGTGCGCCAGCGCACCCGGATGGGTGGCGACCTGGTCGAAGTAGACGCCGGTGATGCCATGCCGCTGACGGTACGTCAGGATGTCGTCTACCACGGCGGCGTGGGGTCGTCGGCCGTAGTCGGTGTCGGCGTAGCCGAGCAGCGGGAGGCCCGCCTTGCGCAGCTCGTCGGCGGCCTCGGCGAAGACGTTGTCGGGGACGGCGCCGGGGCCGTCGGCCAGGTTCAGCACGACGGCGGCGATCCGGCCCGGGTCGGCGGCGGCGACCGCCTGCCAGGCCGCCGGGTCCACCGCGGGGTGGACGTACAGCGGCACCAGCAGGCGGCCGTCGACAGGGCTCGCGCCGGTCATCCGGTGACCAGGGGATCGGTGCTGAGCCAGAGGTCGCGCAGGGTGTCGGCGAGGTCCGTCTCCGGGTGCCAGCCGAGCTCCCGGGCGGCGGCCGAGACCTCGGCCTGCTGCCAGGAGACGGCGGCCGAGCGTTCGGAGCCGGCGCCGCTCTCGTCGATCCGGCCGGTGAACCCGGCCGCGGCGGCCAGGCCGTCCGCGATCGCCCGGACCGGCTTGGCCCGCCCGGAGGCGAGGTTGAGCACCCGGGGCAGCGGGTGCTCGGCGGCGACGGCCAGGCCGACCGCGCGGGCGACGTCCCGGGCGTCGACGAAGTCGCGGTGGGCCGAGAGGTCCCCGACCTCCACCACGCCGTCGGCGCCCTGCGGCGCGGCCCGGCGCAGCTCGGCGGCGAGCCGGCCGGGCAGCGAGCCGGCCGGTGCGCCCGGTCCGACCGGGTTGAACACCCGCAGCACCACGGCGTCCAGCGGCGAGCCGGCCACCGCGAGGGAGCCGGCCAGCTTGGTCGCGCCGTAGACGCCGACCGGGCGGGCGTCGGCGTCCTCGGCGAGGGAGCTGCCGGGCTCGCAGACGCCGTACTCGCCGGCCGAGCCGATGTGCACCAGCCGGGCCTTCGGCGCGCCCTGGGCCAGGGCCTCGCAGAGCACGGCCGGGCCGCGCGCGTTGACCTCGGCGAGCGTGACCGCGCTGCCGGACACCGCGCCGGCGAAGTTCACCACCGCGTCCGGGGCGAGCGCGGCCAGCTCCTCGCCGAGCGGACCGGCCTGCGCGGTGGCGAGGTCCAGGCGCAGGTCGTGGTCGGGCCGCCGCCCGGCGGTCAGCACGGTGGCTCCGGGCAGTGACCGCAGGACGGTGGCGGCGTGCCGGCCGAGGAAGCCGTCCACGCCGAGCAGCAGGATTCTCACGCGGCCCGTCCGTCGTTCTCGGGGCCAGTCGCGGCGGAGGCCGTCGGCTGCCCGTCGGCGGCGTCCGCCGCGGTGCGGGCGGCCGGGACCGCCGCTCCCGGGCCGTTCGGCACGGCGTACAGGCCCTCGGGCTCGCCCGGGAGCAGCACCGAGCGGTTGAGCGCGAACTCGGCGTTGGCCCGGTCGTAGTCGTCCGGGCGGCCGATGTCGAGCCAGTAGCCGCCGAACTCGTAGGCGGCCGGCGGGGTCTGCGCGGCGAGCAGGTCGAGCACCAGCTCGTCGAAGCCCAGCGGCAGGCCCGGGGTGTAGGCGGCGAGCGCCGAGCGCGACACGCCGTAGACACCCATCGAGACCCGGTAGTCGATGGTCGGCTTCTCCTGGAAGCCGGTGATCGAGCCGGACTCGGTGGTCAGCACACCGAAGTCGATCCTGACCTGGCGGGCGTAGGTGGCGATGGTGAGCGGCGCCCCGGAGGACTCGTGGTGCTTGAGCACCCCGGCGAAGTCCAGGTCGGTGAGGATGTCGCCGTTCATCACCAGGAAGTGCTCGGGCAGCCGGTCCTGCATGGTGAGCAGCGGGCCCATGGTGCCGAGCGGGCTGTCCTCGACGGCGTAGCCGACCCGGAGCCCCCACTGGGAGCCGTTGCCGACGTAGGCGCGGATGATGTGGCCGAGGTGGCCGATAGCCAGGGTGACGGAGGTGAAGCCCGCCGCGGCGAGCTGGCGCATCACGATCTCCAGGATCGCGTGCTGGTCGCCGATCGGGACGAGCGGCTTGGGGAGGGCGGTGGTGTAGGGACGAAGGCGAACGCCCTTGCCACCGGCCAGGATCACTGCGTGCATGGTGTTTCCCCCACGGAAGTATGGTGCGACAGGAGCCTTGTGGTTGCCGGTGCTGCCAGTGAGGTGCGGCAGGTCAGACGTTGTAGATGTCGGTCTTGTAGCGCGCCAGGTTGGCGGGGTCACGGAAGAACTCGATGGTCTGCTCAAGGCCCTGCTCCAGGGAGAACTCCGGGGCCCAGCCGGTGGCCGTGCGCAGCCGGGTCGCGTCGGCGACCAGGCGCATCACCTCGGAGTTGGCCGGACGGATGCGCTGCTCGTCCTCCTTCACCGTGAGGTCGGCGCCCATCAGCTTGCCGATCAGGACGACCAGGTCGCCGACCGAGATCTCGCCGCCGGTGCCGGCGTTGAAGGTCCTGCCGACCACGGTCTCGGCCGGGGCGGTGCCGACCGTGCGGAAGGCGTTGGCGGTGTCCTTCACGAAGGTGAAGTCACGGGTCGGGCGCAGGTCGCCCAGGGTGATCTCGCGCTCGCCGGCTGCCACCTGGGCGATCACGGTGGGGATGACGGCGCGCATCGACTGGCGCGGGCCGAAGGTGTTGAACGGGCGCAGCGTGACGACCGGGGTCTCGAAGCTCGCGTAGTAGCTGTCGGCGAGCCGGTCCCCGCCGGCCTTGGAGGCGGCGTACGGGGACTGGGTGTTGATCGGGTGGTCCTCGGTGATCGGCACGGTCTGCGCGGTCCCGTAGGTCTCGCTGGTGGAGGTGTGCACCAGGCGCGGCACGTCGAGGTGGCGCACCGCCTCCAGCACGTTGAGGGTGCCGGTGACGTTGGTGTCGACGTAGGAGTGCGGAGCCCGGTAGGAGTACGGGATCGCGATCAGGGCGGCCAGGTGGTAGACCGCCTCGGTGCCCTTGACCAGGCCGGTGACGGAGCCCGGGTCCCGGACGTCGCCGAGGACGATCTCGACGGAGTCCAGCACCTCCTTGGGGAGGGTCTCCAGCCATCCGAAGGAGGAGAAGGAGTTGTACTGCACCATGGCGCGGACCTGATGGCCGTCCGCGACCAGGGTCTCGACGAGGTGGGAGCCGATGAAGCCCTCGGCTCCGGTAACGGCGACGTTGCTCATCCGGTAGATCGCTTTCTGCTCTGGTACGGGTGGGGACGGCTGGGCGCGGAACGGTGGTGACCCAGCACTGGTGGTTCAGCGGTGCCTGGTGGTGCGGCCGAGCACAGGCCCGGCGATGGCGGTGAGGACCGCGGCCGCGGCCCCGCAGCCGATCAGCTGCAGGACGGTCGGGTCGACACCGGTCAGCAGTCCGGCGCACTCGGCGCCCGCGGCTGCCAGACAGATCAGGGCGGTGCTCCAGCTGAACCCGAAGGCGTTCAGCAGCAGCGCCAGCCAGAGGGAGCCGCCGAGCAGCAGCAGCGCACCGAGCTCCGGGACCCCGAGCGCCGGGGCGCCGGGCCAGAGCACGGTGGCGGCGGCGTCCAGCGCGGCCACGGTGGTGAGGTAGATGAACAGGCAGCCGAGCAGCACGCCGGCGGTGCGGCGGGCGAACGCGGCCGGGGTGTGGCTGGTCCGCAGCCCGGCCACGGCCATCGCCCGGTAGCGGAACAGCAGCCACTCGGCGAGCCCGAGGCTGAGCGTCAGCGCGATCATGGCCGGCCCCGTCGGGCTGGCGGACGCGCCTTCCGCGGCCCCGGTGCGGACCGCCTGGTGGACGGTCGTGCCGAGGCCGGCGATCATGGTGAGGGTGCCGACGGCCAGGCCGAACAGCAGGTGCGGCACCTCCTTGCGGAGCGGGAGCCTGAGCACCGTGGTGTCCTGCTCGCTGCGCAGGCAGCGGACGACCTCCCGGCCGGCCAGGCCCACCGCGAGCGCGAGCGAGGCCAGCAGCACGACCGTCCGGACGAGTTGCGGCACGTCCACGGCCAGCACCACGCCGGCCCCGATCGCCGACGGTGCCAGTGCCACCAGCAGGAACTTCTCCCGCCCGAGCACCAGCAGGACGGTGGCCGCCGCCAGGTAGCCGGACTGCCCGGCGGCGAAGCAGAGCGCACCGAGCGGACCGCCGATCACGTAGCCGGCGACGGCGGAGACCAGTGCGCCCAGCGGTGCGCCGACCGCCAGGCAGACGCCGGCCGCACGCCGCCGGCCGCGGCCCAGCCAGGCGTACGAGCGGTGCGCCAGCGCCTGGTTCCACGACCAGCTGACCAGGGTGGCGACGGAGAGCGCGAGCATCCCCGAGGGGAGGCCGAAGCGCATCCGGGTGGCCGCGAACAGGTTGGCGCCGAGCAGGTAGCCGAGGCCGGGCAGGGCGAACACCAGGCCGCGCACGACGCACCGCCAGGGGTCGGCCCGCCAGGGGTTGGCGAACTCGGAGCTCGGTCCCGGGTAGCGGCGCTCGACCTTCTCGAACAGCTCCTCGGCGACGGTGAACGCGTCGGGGCGGCCGTACAGCAGCCCGGCCTGCTCGTCGGAGAGGCCGTCGGACTCCAGGAAGGCCGCGATCTCGTAGGGGTGGACGGCGTCGGCGCAGACGTCGGCGAGCCGCTCGGCGAGCTCGTCCAGCGGGTCCGGGGAGAGCTCCAGCTGCTCCTCGGGCTCGGGGACGGGCCGCTGCGCGGGCAGTACGGGCCGGCGGCGCCCCCTCGGGAGGGTGCGCAGCTGTACGGTCTGCTCGGCCCAGTCGGGGCCGGCCTCGTCGGGCACCAGGCGGAGCGGGCCGCTCATGCGCCCACCTCGCTTCGCTCGGCAGCCGCTTCGCGGGACGCGCAGCTTGTGATGGTTCGCTCCCTGCGGTCGTTCACGCGCCCACCTCGCTTCGCTCGGCAGCCGCTTCGCGGGACGCGCAGCTTGTGATGGTTCGCTCCCTGCGGTCGTTCACGCGCCCACCTCGCTGCGTTCGGCGGCCGCTTCGAGGGGCACCGGGTCGTCCCAGTCCGCGTCGGACGCGCCGTCGGTGACGGCGACGACGCCGTTCGGCAGCCAGCGGGAGGTGCCCAGCAGCTCGGTGTAGATGCCGCGGAAGCCGTCGATGTTCTGGCGGAGCGTGAACTGCTCGATCACCCGCAGCCGGGCCTGCTCGCCGAGCCGGGCCCGGCGCTCCGGGTCGCGCAGCAGCTCGACGGCGGCGGCCGCCATCGGTTCGGGTTCGCGCGGCGGGACGACCAGACCGGTGTCGCCGACGGCCTCACGCACGCCGCCCACGTCGGTCGAGACCGTGGAGCGGCCGCAGGACATCGCTTCGATCAGGGTGAACGGGAAGCCCTCGCTGATGCTGGAGAGCATCACCACGTTCCCCGCCGCGTACGCGTCGGTGATGTCCGCGACGCGGCCTTCGAAGGCCACCGAGTCGGCGACGCCGAGCTCGGCGGCCAGGGCTATGCAGCGGTCGCGGTAGGCCTCGCCGCCCTTGGGCGTGCCGCCGAACAGCCGCAGCCGCGCGTCGGGTATCTCGTCGCGGACGATGGCGAAGGCGCGGATCAGCGTCTCCAGGTCCTTGATCGGGTCGACCCGGCCGGCCCAGCTGAGGGTGGGCGTCTCGGGCTCCGGCCCGGCGGGCGGGAAGGCCGCCGGGTCCACGCCGTTGTAGACGGTCCGGATGTGCGCGGACGGCGTGCCGCCGCGCTCCTCCCAGCGCCGGTTGTACCGGTTGCCGGGGGTGACCAGCGCGGCCCGCCGGTAGCTCTCCTCGGCGAGCATCCGGTAGAAGCCCAGCAGCAGCGCCTTGACCGGCCAGCGGTAGGGGCCGGTGCGGTAGCCGAGGTAGCGCTCGCGCAGGTAGATGCCGTGCTCGGTGAGGAGAAACGGTACGCCGTACTGCTGCGAGGCGATCAGCCCGGGCAGGGTGGCGAGGCCGCCGCTCGCCGCGTGCGCGACGCCGTCCTGGGGCGGCTCGACCGACAGCGGGCGCAGCGCGTGCTCCAGCAGGTCGGTGGCGTTGAGCGCGTCGTGCAGGGTGGGCCGGGAGACGCCGGTGGAGAGGTAGTCGCGGGTCCAGACGTGCTGGAGGGTGCGCAGGGCGCGCTCGCTGCGCAGCGCCGGGCTGAGCAGCCCGCGCCGGGCGAGGTCGGCGAAGCCGTACAGCTCGGTGCCGAAGTGGGTGGTGTAGACGGGGTCCAGGATGGAGTGCAGGAAGCGCTCGTACGCGTTGAGGAAGCGGCGCATCTCGCGGCCGCGGGGTGCTCTGCCGTCGGCGGCAGGGCCCCAGAGCGGTGCGGTCGTGACGGACCGCACGTTGGCGGGCAGCTCCCAGGCCAGCGGTTCGTGGCCGGTCCCGGTGACGGCGATGACGTCGAAGTCGACGTCCGGCATGCCCTGGACGAGCTGGTCGCACCAGACGCTCACACCGCCGTGCTGGTGCGGGTACGTCCCCTCGGTGAGCAGGGTGACGCGCATTCCTGTCCCCCCTCCTGTCCTTGCGTCAAGCGGCCGGCCTGGACGGCCGGGCCCGGTGGCCGGTGGTGGGGCGGGCCGTCGCCCGTCCCACCACCGGTGTCACCTGTTAGCGGGTGCCGGACTGGCCGGCGGTCTTCTTGGTCGGGTCGGCCTTCCCCCCGGAGGCCTTGCCGGTCTGGGCGCCGCCCTTGGCGTTGCCCTTGGTGCTGCTCTTGCCGGCCGTGACGCCCTTGCCCGGCACCGGGACCCCGCTACCGGGGACCAGCGTCGGGGCGTCGGTCCGGGCGGTGTCGCCCGGGCCGGCCGGGACGGCGTCGGCGGTGCCCTGGGGCACGACCCTCTTGTCGGCCGGCGCCGGAGCGGTCAGCGTCTTGGCGGTGTTCGGCGCGGCGGCCGGAGCCGCCGGGGTGACCGCCGCGGCCAGCTTGAGCTGGACGCTGCTCTGGAGCGCTCCGGGCTTCACCCAGCCGGACAGCGTACCGGCGTAGGCGGTGCCGAACGCACCCGAGCCGATCGCGAGCTTCTGGGTGGTGCCGGTCGGCATGGTGGCCTGCACCTGGACGCCGGCCGGAGCGCTCACCGTGACGGTGTCGCCGACCCGGTAGGCGGTGACCTGGCCGGCGGTGAGCGCCGCGTTCCAGGCCGCGCGGCGCTGGAACTCGGCGCCGAGGTCCTTCTGCGCCAGGTTCACGATCGGCGCGTTGTCGGCGTGCAGCGCGCGGTAGGTGGAGAGGACCTTCTCCAGCACCGGGTAGACGATCCGGTCCTCGGACAGGTTCGACTGGTGGATGAAGTGCGGTCGCGGGTCGTTGCTCAGCACGTGGCCGAGGTCGATCCGGGCCTCCAGCGGCACGATGTACGACTGGTAGCCGGTGTTCACGTCCAGCGGCGTCGGCAGGCAGGTGGAGTTGGCGTTGTTCTCGCAGACCCCGCTGCCGCCGTTGGCCACGCTGGTGTAGATCCAGTTGTACTCGTCCGTCTCCTCCTTCGCCGTGGCGGCGTTGTAGAAGACGTTCATCGGGTACCGCGGCACGGTCAGCACCGACGAGCCGACGGCCCGCTGGCCGGTCTCGCGGGAGGCGTCGCTGGCCGTCCACTTCACGCCGTTGGCGACCAGCGAGGGAGCCAGGTACGGGTTGTCGCTGGTCTCCTGCGGAGCAGTCAGCAGGCCCGAGTGCTCACCGGTGACCAGCTCGGTCTTGTCGATGTGCAGGTTGCGCGCCGCGGCCCAGTCGATGTTGTTCTTGATCTGGGACGTGATGGTGGCCTGGTCGACCCAGACGGTGTTGCCGGCGGTGTCCTTGGTGCACTTCCACGGCACCACCGAGACGTCCTGGAGGCAGCCCAGGTACGGGTGGGTGTAGGTGTGGTTGACCCACCGGTAGCTGGTCTGGTCGGCGACCATCTGGTCCACCACCGGGTCGGTGGTGACGGAGTGGTCGGCCTTCCAGTCCTCGCTGCCGCCGCCGTTGAACACCATGTCCATGGTGAAGTTGTTGGCGGTCTGCCACTGCTTGGCGTACTGCGCGTCGGCGACCGTCATCCGGATCGGGTCGGCCGTCTCCGGGGTGCCGGGCGGGCAGGTGACGTCACCGGGGGTGCACTTCAGCACGGTGTCCCAGCGGTCGTCCGCCAGGAAGACGTCGTCCACGTGGGCCGCGAAGTAGTTGCGGTCGTAGCCGAGGTGGACGCCCTGGGTTATCCAGTCGACTATGCCGCGCGCCAGCAGGCGGTACTGCTGCTGGTACTGGTTGTAGACGAAGGTGACGACCAGCTCCTTGCGGCCGTCGTGGCTGTACTCGCCGACCAGCGAGCCCTTGGTGGTGGTGCCCGGGATGGTCGTCTCGACCAGCGGGGTGAAGCTCGCACCGGCCGGCAGGGTGGTCAGCGGGGTGGCGAGGAAGCCGTAGCTCTCGCCGACCGCCGGGTCGTTGTCCTCGAACGGGACGCTGCCCTTGAGGTAGCCGAACGGACCCGCGAGACCGGCCGTGGAGACCTGGCCCTGGAAGCCGTCGAGGCTGCCCATGTAACCCGGGTCGGCGGCGTAGTTCAGGCCGACCTCCGGCCTGGCGTAGGTGTACGCGTCGACCTGGCGCACGCCGAACGCCGCCTCGTAGGCGGCGATCGCGGCCATCTCGGCGGAGCCGGCCGCGAACGGGTTGTCGTTGGGCAGCACGATGCCCTGGAACTTGCCGCGCGGCTGGCCGTTGAGGCTGTCGCTGAGGAAGGCCGCATTGATCACCGGGCGTCCGGCGTCGTTGAGGTCGACCAACTTGTACGGGGTGCCCTGGCTCTTCAGCTCGGCCGCGATGGCCGCCGAGGCGGGGCCGCCGTCGCTGATCACCAGGACCGTGAGGTCGATCCTGGGTGCTGCGGTGGCACCGTGTGCGAGGGATGACTGCAGGCCGCCGGCCAGCAGGACTGCTGCCGCGCAGGCGGCAACTCTTCGGGTCGCTCGACCCATGTGTGTTCCTCCCCTGGGCAGGGCGCTTTCGCTGCTCGACGCTCGCCTGCCCGGTCGCTGTTCGCGGGCAGCAGGCTGCCCGGCGCCCATCCTGGTGGAGACTCCGCACCGATTGGGACCAAATGGGCAGGAGTGCAGCGAATCTGTTACCAACGTTCATGGCGATGCCATGAAGGCGCTGATTGTGACCGGAAGAGCGCCTGTTGCGCAAATAATGAATTGAGAATTAAAAACGGCGCCGGAGCGTTACCGCTGGTCACCGACCGTGCGGTGATGACATGTATGCCGCGCCCTACACTGGCGGCGTTGCGCATGACACTCTTGCACATCCCCCTGTTCCGTCGGGCAGGTTCATGCAATATCGCGTCGGGTTGTGCCACGGCACCGCTCGAATATCCAATGGAGGCCGCCGCGTGACCGAGCAGCAGACCGAGACCGCCGCAATCGAGGCCCTGCGGAATGCCGTGGGGACGTCGGTGGAGGGCGACCGGGACGGTGCCCGGGAAGAGGTCCCGGAGCCCGCTCCGGAAGCCGCCCAGCAGGCCCGGAGCCTCGGCCTGCGGGGCGCCGTCAACGCCCGCGATCTCGGTGGCTACCGGACGGCCGACGGACGGGTGCTGAAGCACGGCGCCGTGCTGCGCAGCGACGGCCTCAACCGCCTCACCGACGAGGACCTCGACCTGCTCGCGGAGCTCGGCCTGCGCCAGGTCGTCGACCTGCGCAGCCTCGACGAGGTCCGCGAGGCCGGCCCCGACCGGGTCCGCGGCCTGCCGGTGGCCGTGATCGCGGCCGCCGAGCTGTCCGCCGCGCCCATCACCGTCGAGCGCACCGCCCCGGACGGCGTGACCCTGCACCACCTGCCGGTCTTCGCCGCGGATTTCGACATCTACGTCGCGCTGCGCGACGCCCTGGCCGACCGCAGCCCGGAGAAGCAGCGCGCCCTGCTCGGTGACGGCCGGGCCGCCGCGATGATGACCGGCCTCTACCGGTGGTTCGTGACCGACCCGGTGGCCCGCGAGCGGTTCGCCACCGTGCTGCGCCTGCTGGCCGCGCCCGACGGCGCGCCGCTGCTGTTCCACTGTTCGGCCGGCAAGGACCGCACCGGGTGGACGGCGGCCGTCCTGCTCACCGCCCTCGGGGTGGACCGCGAGACGGTCTTCGCCGACTACCTGCTGACCAACGAGCGCTCCGCCGCGATCGTCGACACCATCGTGGACAGCTTCGGCACCCGCGGCCTGATGCAGGAGCCGGAGCTGCTGCTCCCGGTGTTCCGGGCGGAGCGCGACTACCTGGAGGCGGCCTTCGAGGAGGTCGAGGCCGGCTGGCCCGACTTCGCGTCGTTCTGGCGGGACGGCCTGGGCCTGGACGACGCCGTGCTGGCGGGCCTGCGGGCCAACCTGCTCGTACCCTGAGTCGCCCCGGCCCGGCCCGGGCCCCGGCTCACCCCTCGCTGATCAGGCCCTCGCGCAGCTGTGTGAGGGTCCTGGTCAGCAGTCGGGACACGTGCATCTGGGAGATGCCGATCTCCTCGCCGATCTGCGACTGGGTGAGGTTGCCGAAGAACCGCAGCATGATGATCCGGCGCTCGCGCGGCGGGAGCTTGGCCAGCAGCGGCTTCAGCGACTCGCGGTACTCCACGCCCTCCAGCGCGAGGTCCTCGTAGCCGAGCCGCTCGGCCAGCGGGCCGTCGCCGTCCTCCTCGCCGGGGCTGGAGTCCAGGGAGCTGGCGGTGTAGGCGTTGCCCACCGCGAGCCCCTCGACCACGTCCTCCTCGCTGACGCCGAGGCAGACGGCCAGCTCGGCGACGGTGGGGGAGCGGTCCAGCTTCTGGGCCAGGTCGTCACCGGCCTTGGTGAGCGCCAGCCGCAGCTCCTGCAGGCGCCGGGGCACCCGGACCGACCAGCTGGTGTCCCGGAAGAAACGCTTGATCTCGCCGACCACCGTCGGCATCGCGAAGGTGGGGAACTCCACCCCGCGGTTCGGGTCGAACCGGTCGATCGCCTTGATCAGGCCGATCGTGCCGACCTGGACGATGTCCTCCATCGGCTCGTTGCGGCTGCGGAAGCGCGCGGAGGCGTACCGGACCAGCGGCAGGTTGAGCTCGATCAGGGTGTCACGGACGTAGGTGTGCTCGGCGCTGTCGGCCTCCAGGGCGGCGAGCCGCTGGAAGAGCGAGCGCGAGAGCGTCCGGGTGTCCAGCCCGGGGCCCGGCGGCGCCTGCGGCGCGGCGGCGGCCGCCGCGGCCGGCGCGGGGTCGATCTCGGCGACGGACGGTGCGTCCGGGCCCCGCTGGAGCGGGATCCGGTCGACGGCGACCGCGGTGCCATGGGCCTGACCAGCGTGGATCTCCGCAGTGCCCAGGTCTCCGGACATGCACCCACCCCCTTGTGACTGACAGTTGAACGGATTCCGTCGCGCGGTGGTTCCCGAGGACGCCCTCCCCCTGCATACCGGAACACAGTCCCCGGCAAACCCGAAGGTCGCAAGACGTCACGCGGCGGTAACGCGCAGCAATCCCGGGCGGGTCCAGTGGTTCGCGGTGTTCTGTCCGTGATTGTGACGGTCAGTCTTCCCAGGAATTGCCGGTCCGAAGCCTGGTCAGGATCCGCGAGAGCAGGCGGCTGACGTGCATCTGCGACATCCCCAGCTCGGTGCTGATCTGGGACTGCGTCAGGTTGGCGAAGAACCGCAGCATGACGATCCGCCGCTCCCGCTCGGGCAGCTGGACCAGCAGGTGGCGGACCATGTCCCGGTGTTCGACCTCGGCCAGCGCCGAGTCCTCGTAGCCGAGCCGGTCCAGCAGGGCAAGCCCGCCCTCGTGCTCCTGGGCCGCCTCCAGGGAGGCCGCGTTGTAGGCCCGGCCGGCGTCCAGGCAGGCCCGGACGTCCTCCTCCGGGATGCGCAGGCTGGCGGCGATCTCGGGCACCTTGGGGGCCCGTCCGTGCACCACCGTCAGCTCCTCCATCGCGCCGCTGACCTGGACCCAGAGCTCCTGGAGCCGGCGCGGGACGTGCATGGTGCGGACGTTGTCGCGGAAGTAGCGCTTGATCTCGCCCAGGATGGTCGGCAGCGCGTAGGTCGGGAACTGCACGCCGCGGTTCGGGTCGAACCGGTCGATCGCGTTGATCAGGCCGATCGTGCCGACCTGGACGACGTCCTCCATCGGCTCGCTGCGGCTGCGGAAGCGGGTGGCCGCGTAGCGCACCAGCGGGATGTTGACCTCGATCAGCGCCGCCCGGACCCGCTCCCGCTCGGGGGCGTCCGGGGGCAGTTCGGCGAGCCGCTCGAACAGCACCCGGGTGAGCGTCCGGACGTCCACCACCGGGCGGCCGCCGGGGCCGCGCAGGCCGTCCGGGCGGAGCTCGCCGGCCGGGCCGATGACGGTGGCCAGGACCTCGTCCCCGGGCGGGGGCGCCGGGCGACCGGCGTCCGGTGCGGCGGCCGGGGCCGGGGCCGGGGCCTGCGCCTGGGTCGGGGCCTGGGTCTGCGCCGGGGCCTGGGCGGTGGTCGGACCGGCGGTCTGGACGACGGACTGGACGACGGTCTCCGCGGTGATCTGCCCGGCGGCTTGGCCGGTGCCGGTGTCCGGCGCACTCCCTGGTGTCCGCACGGACACGTCACCCCTCCCAAAGTCGACAAACGGTGGGACTTGCGGATCGGGTGTCGCGGCTCGATTCACCACCTCGCCGTGTCCGGCAAAACCGGTCATAGCATCACAAGCCGGGCGCAGGTCGGGCAAGTACCGAGGGGAGGTGTGTTGGTGCGGCGCCGGTGCGCCACCCGGCCCCCCGGGTGGCGCGGCCCCGGGGGCGGTTTCCGGACAGCGCAAGGCGCCCCGCCCGGGACCCGGGCGGGGCGCCTGCGGCCGTCCGGGGGACGGTCCGGGGTCAGACCTCGATGTCGGCGATCACCCAGGTGGCGAACTCCCGCCACTGACCGGCCGCGGCCTGGTGGGCCGGGTGGGTGAGGTAGGCCTGCAGCGCCGCACGGTCCTCGACCAGGCTGTTGATCGCGTAGTCGTGGGCGATGTCGCGCTCGGTGGTGTTCCAGCCGCACTCCCACTCGCGCAGCTCGGGGATGACCGGGCCGAGCGCCTCGAAGGCCTCGGCGCCGGCGAGCGCCCGCTCGTCGTCCTTGCTGACGCCTTCGTTGAGCTTGAACAGGACCAGGTGCCGGATCACGATGCCGCTCCTCGCGGACGGGGGACTGAGGGTCCCGCACACCGTAGCCGGAGCCGCCGGGGCCGGAGGACCGCCCCCTGGTCCGCTACTTCACCAGCCCGGTCATGAAGGTGCCGACCGCTTTGGCGGCGTTCGAGATGCCCTCGAACCCCAGCTGGACCAGCTCGGCCGCGCGGGCGGGCGAGGTGATGATCGTGTAGAGCACGAAGATGAGCAGGAGGACCATGCCGATCTTCTTCGCCTGCGCCATCCGGTGACCTTCCTCCCTGCTGTGGGCCGCCGCCATTCGGTCCCCGAGCGGCCCTCTGCAGAGCGCAGCTTATCCACCGGACGGCCCATCAAGTGTGCGACGCGTTCACCCGGCGGGACGAAGGTCCCCGGGAGTGGGGCCTTTCTCCGGGTGCCCGGGCGCGGACCGTCGCGCAGGATGGGTGGTGTGCCGCGGATCTGGCAGGAATCCCCCGGCACGTGGATCCGGAGCTCCCCGCTGTGGGACCGGTCGCCGCGACTTCCCCCCGACGCGGCGCCGGTTGTGGGAACTCCGCCGGGGGAGCGGTTGATCCCCCGAGCCGCTCCCCCTCCAGACTCCGTACTCGCCGGGCGTTGGTGGTCATCGGCCCCGGGTGCGGAGCCCTTCCGCGCCCGAGGGTGCGCGGGAACGACGAGGGCCCCGACCGTCTCCGGTCGGGGCCCTCGTGCTGCTGGCGGTAGCGGTGGGATTCGAACCCACGGTGAAGTTGCCCCCACACACGCTTTCGAGGCGTGCTCCTTTGGCCGCTCGGACACGCTACCGAGGGGAACTCTACCGGACGGGTGGCGAGGTCACGAAATCCGTATCGGGACGGCGGCCGGCGGCCGCGTTCAGCGGTGGTTCTCGAAGAACGCGCGGAGCTGCTGGCCGCACTCGTCGGCGAGGACGCCCGGGATCACCTCGGGGCGGTGGTTGAGCCGGCGGTCGCGCATCACGTCGAAGAGCGAGCCGGCGGCGCCGGCCTTCTCGTCGAGGGCGCCGTAGACCACCCGGTCGATCCGGGAGAGCACGAGGGCGCCCGCGCACATGGTGCAGGGCTCCAGGGTGACGACGAGGGTGCAGCCGACGAGCCGCCACTCCCCGAGCGCGGCGGCGGCCTCCCGGACGGCGACCACCTCGGCGTGGGCGGTCGGGTCGCCGACCGCCTCGCGCGCGTTGTGGCCGCGTCCGATCACCTCGCCGTCCGGGCCCAGGACGAGCGCCCCGACCGGGACGTCCCCGGTGGCCGGCGCCAGGGCGGCCTCGGCGATGGCGAGGCGCATCGGCGCCGCCCAGCGGTCGCGGACCGGGTCGGGGCGGACGGGGGCGGGGAGCGGGGCTATCTGGCGGGTGGACGCGGACTGCATGGCATCCAGTGTCCGGCATCCGGCGAGGGGCACCGGCCCGTTACCGGACGGCCTCCAGGACCTCGCCGCAGCCGAGGGCCTCGGCGATCTCCTCCAGGGCGTCGCCCGGCACCGCGCCCTCGCCGCTGAGGGCGAGCAGCTCCTCGGACGGCAGCCCGAACTCGGTGAGCAGGTGGGCGTCGCCGAGCGGACCGACCGGGACGCCGCCGGGGGCGTCCGCGTCGCCGTCCTCGTCCTCCTGCCCGGCCGAGGCCTGCGCCTCCTCGTCCTCCAGCTCGGCGACCAGGTTGTCGAGGTCGCCGAACTCGCTCTCGCCGGCCTGGTCGACCAGCTCGTCGGTGAGGACGGAGCCGTAGCTGCTGCGGGCGGCGGCGGCGCCGTCCGACACGAAGATCCGCGGGTCCTCCTCACCGTCGACCCGGACGATGGCGAACCAGACGTCCTCCTGTTCGATGAAGACCAGGACGCTGTCGTCGTCCTGGGCGGCTTCGCGGGCCAGATCGGCCAGGTCCGCCAGGGTTTCGACGTCGTCGAGTTCCGTCTCGCTCACATCCCACCCGTCCTCGGTGCGAGCAAGCACTGCAGCGAAGTACGCCACCAGGGACACTCCCAAGATCATCGGTCTCGGCTCGGCGCTCCGGGCAACGCGGAATCTGGCCGCCCCCGCGCCAGAGGCGGCCCGCTGTTCGGACCGTCCCCTCGGAATCGTGACAGAAAGCCCGGCTTTGCGGGGAGTGTTCGGCAGCGCGTCTTTGCAGGTCGTGTCGGAAGGGCCGGCCCGGAGCCGGTGAACGGGCGCCGGGTGCGCCGGGTGCGCGCCGTCGGATCCCCACGGGCGCGCTGCGGGCCCGTCAGAACCGGAAGGTTCGCATCCGCATCGCTTCGCGCATCCGGCGCTCCTTGGTGCGCCGGGGCTGGACCCGCTCCCGCAGTTCGCGCGCCTCGGCGAGTTCGCGCAGGAACACCGTCCGCCGTTTGCGGCGCTCCGCCTCGGTCTCCGGGTGGTCCGGGGGCAGGCCCGAGCGCCCGCCCGACGGGTCCGTGGACCCGTCCGCCGAGCCGTCCCCGTTCTTCGGGTTGCTCGTCATAGGACCTGACTTTCCCAGATCGGCCGGATTGATACCACAGGAGGACGTTCCGCCCCGACATTCGCGGTGCGTCACGGCGCGTCATCGCTGGGTGACCCCGGTCGGCTCCGCGCCGGGACGCGGCGCCGGCCCGGTGGGCCACCGGGTGGCGTATGGGCGTCCGGGGCCGGGCTAACCTCGACGTATGCGGATCCACGTCGTCGACCACCCCCTGGTCGCCCACAAGCTCTCCACCCTGCGCGACGAGCGCACCGACTCGCCGACCTTCCGTCGCCTGACCGACGAGCTGGTGACCCTCCTCGCGTACGAGGCGACGAGGGACGTCCGCACCGAGGAGGTGGAGATCACCACCCCCGTGGCGGTCACCACCAGCACCCGGCTGAGCTACCCCCGGCCGCTGGTCGTCCCGATCCTGCGGGCCGGCCTGGGCATGCTGGACGGGATGACCCGGCTGCTGCCGACCGCCGAGGTGGGCTTCCTCGGCATGGTGCGCAACGAGGAGACCCTGGAGGCCTCCACCTACGCCACCCGGATGCCGGACGACCTCTCCGGCCGCCAGGTCTACGTGCTCGACCCGATGCTGGCCACCGGCGGCACGCTGGTCGCCGCGATCAGGATGCTGATCGAGCGGGGCGCCACCGACGTCACCGCCGTGGTGCTGCTGGCCGCGCCCGAGGGCGTCGCGGTGATGGAGAAGGAACTGGCCGGGCTGCCCGTCACCGTGGTGACCGCCGCCGTCGACGAGCGGCTGAACGAGAACGGCTACATCGTCCCGGGCCTCGGCGACGCGGGCGACCGCCTGTACGGCACCGCGGGCTGAGCCCGCGCGCCACGAACGGACGAACGGAGCCCCCCGGCGGTGCCGGGGGGCTCCGTTGTGCCCGGGGGCCGGCTCAGCAGCTGCCGGTGGTGCTCGGGGTCGGGGTGGGTTTGGTCGCCAGGGCCAGCGCGGCGGCGGCCTGGGTCTCGTCCAGCAGGGCGTTGTAGCTGTCGCCGATCACGAAGTCGACGGTGGTGTCGGTCCGGGCGTCCGCCGTGGTGAGGGCCCCGGCGATCTGGGAGCCGAGCAGGGTGGACGCCCCGGCGCCGGCCGGGCCGGCGACCACCTGGGCGGTGCCGGGCACCTTCTTGTCCAGCTCAGCGGGCGCGTTGCCGACCTTGCCGATGGTGAAGCCGCGCTTCTTCAGCTCCTCGGCGGTCCGCGCGGCCAGCCCGGACTTGGCGGTGGCGTTGTAGACGTTCACCGTGATCGAGGCCGGCTGCGGGATGGCGTTCGGATCGGTGGGGGCGCCGGAGGGCGGGGCCGAGCCGTCCGGGGTGGGGGCGGCCAGCGGTTTGCCCGAGGGCGACGCGCAGGCCTGGGCGGAGGCGTTCTTGCCCTTGCCGGTGAAGATGTCCCAGAGCTGCACGCCGCCGAGGCCGATCAGGGCCAGGGCGAGCAGTGAGCCGATCAGGGCCAGGACCTTGCGGCTCTTCTTCGGCGGCCGGCCCAGCCGTGGATAGCTGTTGCCGGTGACGCGGTACTGCTTCCCCTTCAGGCCTTGGGGAGTCAACATGCTCACGGTTTGTCTCCCCCTCGTGCCAGGGCGGGGATCGGGTGACGGAAACGGCCTGGGTGGGCGGCGTACGCCACGGACTGCGGCCGTAGTCAGCAGATTAGTGCCGGACGGCTGCGAAGGTACTAAATGATCATCATCTGGAGTACGCCGGCACCCGAACGGGGGTACCGGTGCATGCGCGGACCGCCCTCCGGAGGTGGCCGGAGGGCGGTGTCCACACGGGTCGCGGGGTGCGGGACGGGCCCGTCACTCCATTTCGAGGACGCGGGCGTGCAGCACCTGGCGCTGCTGGAGCGCGGCGCGTACGGCGCGGTGCAGCCCGTCCTCCAGGTAGAGGTCGCCGTGCCACTTCACGACGTGGGCGAAGAGATCGCCGTAGAAGGTGGAGTCCTCCGCGAGGAGGGTCTCCAGGTCGAGTTGGCCCTTGGTGGTCACCAGCTGGTCCAGCCGCACCGGACGCGGGGCGACGTCCGCCCACTGGCGGGTGCTGGTCCGGCCGTGATCCGGGTACGGCCGCCCATTGCCGATGCGCTTGAAGATCACACGGAAAGCCTACCGTTTGGGCGGCGGATGGCGCAGCAGCCGCGACCGCGCCACGCGCACCGGCACGAGCTGCGGGCGGACGATTGCGGCTGTTTCATGGGAAATGTCGTGAACGTCGCCCCTCAGTCGTGCCCTGGAGCGTGCACCGATGTCCACCGCCGAGCCGCCGTCCGCCCCCTCCGGCACCGAGGTCGTCCCGGAAGTCGTCCCGCCCGCGGTGCGGGAGATCGCCGAGGGGTACGCCTTCGCCGGGCCCGCCCTCGACCTCGGGGCGGTGCTGCTGGACGGCACCGCCTACCGGGACGCCCAGGTGCGCATCCCGCTCGGGGTGCTCAACCGGCACGGGCTGGTCGCGGGCGCCACCGGCACCGGCAAGACCAAGACCCTCCAGCTGATCGCCGAACAGCTCTCCGCCCAGGGGGTGCCGGTGTTCCTGGCCGACATCAAGGGCGACGTCTCCGGGATCTCCGCGCCCGGCACACCGGGCGAGCGGACCGCCGCCCGAGCCGCCGAGGTCGGCCAGGACTGGTCGGCGCAGGGCTGCCCGACCGAGTTCTACGCCCTGGGCGGCCTGGGCACGGGCATTCCGATCCGAGCCACCGTCACCAGCTTCGGCCCGCTGCTGCTCGCCAAGGTGCTCGACCTGAACGAGACCCAGGAGTCCTCGCTCGGGCTGGTCTTCCACTACGCCGACCGCAACGGCCTGGAGCTGTACGACCTCAAGGACCTCACCGCCGTCATCACCTTCCTCACCTCGCCCGAGGGCAAGGAGGAGCTGAAGGGCATCGGCGGGCTGTCGGCCGCCACCGCGGGAGTGATCCTGCGCTCGCTCACCATGCTGGAGAACGAGGGCGCCGGGGCGTTCTTCGGAGAGCCGGAGTTCGACACCGCCGAGCTGCTGCGGACCGCCCCGGACGGGCGGGGCCTCGTCTCGGCGCTGGAACTGCCCGCGGTGCAGGACCGGCCGCGGCTCTTCTCCACCTTCCTGATGTGGCTGCTGGCCGACCTCTACCAGGAGCTGCCCGAGGTGGGGGACCTCGACAAGCCCAAGCTGGTGTTCTTCTTCGACGAGGCGCACCTGCTCTTCAGCGGCGCCTCCAAGGCGTTCCGGGAGGCGATCACCCAGACCGTCCGGCTGATCCGCTCCAAGGGCGTCGGGATCTTCTTCGTCACCCAGACGCCGAAGGACGTCCCGGCCGAGGTGCTCGCCCAGCTGGGCAACCGGGTGCAGCACGCGCTGCGCGCCTTCACCCCGGACGACGCCAAGGCGCTCAAGGCGACGGTCTCGACCTTCCCCCGGTCCTCGTACGACCTGAGCGAGGTGCTGACCTCGCTCGGCACCGGCGAGGCGGTGGTCACGGTGCTCTCCGAGCGGGGCGCGCCGACGCCGGTGGCGGCGACCAGGCTGCGGGCGCCGCGGTCGCTGATGGGTCCGGTCGAACCGGCCGCGCTGCGGGCGGCGGTGGACGCGTCGCCGCTGGCGGCCCGCTACCGGGACGCGATCGACCGGGAGTCGGCCTACGAGAAGCTGGCCGCCCGGGCGGCGCGGCCGGAGCCGGCGCCGGTGCCCGAGCCGGTCCCGGAGTCGGTGCCGGCCGGGGAGCCCGCCGCGCCGCGGCCGGCGCCCGAACCGCGTCGGAGGTCCGAGGCGGGGTCGGGGGAAGGGGCCGGGGACGGTGGTGGGCTGCTCGGGTCGCTGCTGAGCAACCCGACGCTCAAGTCCTTCGCCCGCTCGGCCGGGACGCAGCTCGGGCGGGAGATCTCGCGCAGCCTGTTCGGGACGTCCCGGCGGCGGCGGTGAGCCGGGCCGTGGTGCCGGGAGTGTGGTCGGCCGGCCCGGACCGGCTGGGCTCGGCCCGGCCCGGCTCAGCTGGGCTCGGCCCGGCTCCGCTCAGCCGGTGAGCGCGGTGCCGATCCGGTCCAGCGAGGAGAGCCGCATCAGGCCGTAGTGGTAGAACTCGACCTCCGGCACGCCGAGCTCACGGAGCGTGGCGATCTTGGCGGCGAGGTTGGCCGGGCCGTCGCAGTCCGAGGCCATCGGGCGCAGGATCACCGCCATGTCGCGCGGGCGGACGCCGTGCAGGGCGAACGCGGCGATCTTCTCCCGGACGGCCTCCGGGGTCCGCGCGTAGCCGAGCGTCTCGATCTGGTCGGCGACCCCGGCGAGCGCGGGCAGGTCGATGCCGGCGAGCCAGCCCCGGCCCGGGCCGCCGCCGTCCATGAAGCTCAGCCGCATGCCGTGCCGTCGCGCCTCCTCGGCCACCTCGGCGGCGAGTGAGGTCACGGTCGCGGCGGAGGCGTCGACGTAGGCCGCCAGGGCGCCGTCGGCCAGCTCGTCGAGGGCGGCGGGCTCGGCGGCGGCCGTGTCGTCGGCCAGCCGGCGGCGCAGCTCGGCGCGGACGGTCGCCGCCACCTCGTCGGCCGGGACGCCCGCCCGGACGGCGGCGGCGCGGCAGTGGTCGCAGAAGCAGATCCCGAGCAGCGCCTCGGCGACCGGGCCCAGCTCCTCGAAGTAGCGCTCGTGGTGGTAGCCGTGGCGCAGCCCGTGGAAGTGCAGCGACTCGGCGCGGATCGCGTCCACGCCGTACCGGGCCAGCTCGGCGACCAGCGTCACCGCGTACTCGCGGACCTCCGGGGCGGCCGGGCAGAGTTCGGTGAGGTGGCGGTCGCCGAAGGCGTTGGCGGGGGCGCAGTCGGGGTGTTCGAAGCCGAGCCGGTCGTTGTGGCAGAACACCGTCCAGGCGTGCAGCTTCATCCCGCGGCGCCGCGCCTCGGCGGCGGCCTCGGCGAAGGGGTCGCGGTCGCCGATCGCGGTGGAGGGGGTGGGCCGCAGCCGCCGCCCGGCCCAGCGCGCCGGGTCGGGGCGGAAGTAGGCGGCGCCCGGCTCCAGGTAGCGGATCACCCGGCGCGGGTTGTGCGGGAAGACGTCCCGGGCCTCGTGGTAGACCGAGGCGAGGGTGACGCCGCCGACCCCGGCCCGGTCGGCGAGGTTGCCGAAGAAGGTGTCGGTGCCCTCGTCCAGCAGGTCGGTGGCGAAGGCGAGGACGGACGACTCCACGGTGCGGCTCCGGAGCAGGGGGCAGGGGCAGAGGGCAGAGGGCAGGGCTCTCCCACGCTAGTCGCAGGTCCGGGATTGGTCTATACCTGGCCGGCGGCGCGCTCGCGGGGCCCCTCGCCGTGCTCCTGGCGTGCTCCTGGCTTGCTCCTCCGGCGCTCAGAGGCCGAGGTCGTCCAGCTCCTTGTGCAGGGCGGACCGGGGGCCGGCGGCGGGCTCGGACGCCGGGGCGGCGGCCGTCTTCGGTCCGCGGTTGCGGAGCAGCCAGGCGGCGGTGAGCCCGCCGATCAGACCGCCGAGGTGGCCCAGCCAGCTGACCCCCTGGGTCACCGGCAGGACGCCGATCAGGAGGTAGGAGTACACCGCCGCGACGACGACGGCGATCACCGCGTCCAGCAGGTTGCGGTCGAGCACGCCGCGCAGCACCAGGTAGCCGAAGTAGCCGTAGACCAGCCCGCTGGCTCCGGCGGTGACCGTCTCGGGGCGCTCGCACAGCCAGACGGTGAGGCCGCCGACCACGACGATCATCAGGGTCGCCCAGAGGAACCGCTTCATGCCCCGGTAGGCGGAGAGGAAGCCGAAGGCGAACAGCGGCCAGGAGTTGGCCTCGATGTGCTCCCAACTGAAGTGCAGCAGCGGCATGGCGAACACGTCCGGCAGCTCGTCGAGCCGGCGCGGCATCAGGCCGTGTTCGTAGGTGAGGCCGTAGTCGTCCATCCAGTTCACCAACTGCACCAGCCAGATGACGGCGAGCAGGCCGACCATGGTGAGGAGGGCTCGTCGGGAGTCGGCCAGCAGTCGGGCGGGTGTGGAAGCCATGACCCGACTGTAGAGGGGCCCCGTGAACGGTGGCACCCCACTACAGTGAATCGCGTCATTCAGCCTGGTCCGGGCTGTCCTGGCTTGTCGAGAGGTGACCGTTTCATGAGCGTTCGTCCGCCGCTGCCCTACGAGTTCCTGCCGCAGGTGCCGTCCTTCGAGCTGACCAGTGATGACCTCGCCGAAGGCGGCAAGCTGGCCGAGGAGTTCGTCCACGCGGGCGGCAACCTGTCGCCGCAGCTGGCCTGGTCGGGCCTGCCGGAGGGCACCCGGTCCGTCGCCGTCACCTGCTACGACCCGGACGCCCCGACCGGCTCCGGCTGGTGGCACTGGCTCGCCCTCAACCTGCCCGGTGACACCGCCGGCCTGGCGCGCGGCGCCGGTTCGTCCGACGCGGACCTGCCCGGGGCGGCCTCGTTCCACGGCCGCAACGACTTCCCCGGCAACAAGTACGACGGCGCGGCCCCGCCGCCCGGCGCCCCGCACCGGTACGCCTTCGCCGTGCACGCGCTGGACGTGGACGCGCTGGACGTCACCCCGGAGACGCCGGCGGCCCAGATCGGCTTCCACATCACCTTCCACACGCTGGCCCGTGCGGTGATCACCGCCGAGTACGGGGTCTGAGATCCTCGTCGGATGAACGAACCGGTGGAGGTCTGGCGGCTGCCCGAGCACGATGCCGGGGCGGGCCGCCGGGCCTCCGGCTGGACGGTCGGACCGGACGGCGAACTGGTCGTGCTGCTGGTGCCCGGGGAGAAGCCGTCCGGCGCCTCCGGCCGGACGTGCCCCGACCCGCCCCCGGACGCCGAGTTGGTGACGGTGACACCGGAGGGGGAGCGGCGGACGGCGCTGCGCGGGCTCGCCGTCGACCCGGACCACCTGGCGCTGCTGCCCGGTGGCCGGCTGCTGGTGGCGAGCTACCGGGCCGACGAGGAGCCGGGCGGATGGGCGCCCAACGCGGTCGTGTTCGGGCCCGACGGCGAGCCCTCCCACGAGCTGGTGCTCGGCGACGACATCCGGACGCTGGTCGCCGACCGGGACGGCCGGATCTGGATGGCCTTCGGGGACGAAGGCATCTACGGGGACCACCCGATGGCCCACCCCGGTCTGGTCGGGGCGGACCCGGCCGGGCGGATGGTCTGGCGACCGGGGCGGGACGAACTGCCCGGCTACCCGCTGGAGGGCCTGGCCGGGGCGACCGAGGGCCGCGCCGTCTGGCTGGCCTGGTACCCGGGCAGTACGGCGAGCTACCTGACCCGGATCGACCCGGCCGGGGGGTCCGTGAGTCGGCGGTCCCCGGTCCGGCTGCCGCTCGGCTTCGCCGTCGGCGGTCGGCAGGGGATCTTCCTGACGCACGCGGGTGAGCTGGTCCGGTGCCTGCTGGTCGGCAAGGAGTGGAAGGAGACCGGGCGGCGCCGGCTCCGGCTGCCCGGGGAGCTGGACCGGGAGCGGGCCTACGGGCGGGACGGCGTGCTCCGGTTCCGTTCGGGGGACGCCTGGTACCGGGTGGCGGCGTAGCGCGGGCGGCTCAGGGGCGGACCGGACCCCCGCTGTCGGCGGCGGGGTGGACCGGACCCCCACTGTCGGCGGCGTGTACCGGACCCCCGCTGTCCGCGGCCCGGGCGGCGCGGGCGGCGAGGGCGCGCAGGTGGGCGTTCATCTCCGGGGGCTCGTGGACCTCGAACTCGCAGCCCAGCATGAGGAGCCGCATCGCCAGGTACCCCAGCGAGTCGGACCGCGAGCGGAGCCGGCAGCTCCGGTCGTCGACCGGCTCGACCGTGGTGTCGGCGGCGCGGCTGATCCAGCTCTCCACCTCGGAGGCGGGCATGTGCAGCGTCGCCACCAGGGTGTGGGTGGCCGCCGGCCGGCGGAGCTTGCTCGCCACGTACGCGGCCGCGTCCTCGGCGGGGAGTTCGCGCGGGGTGAAGCGGGCGCCGGTCGGGAAGGGCTCGCTGATCCGGTCCACCCGGAAGAGCCGCCAGTCGTCGCGGTCGAGGTCGTAGCCGACCAGGTACCAGCGCCGACCGGTCGAGACCAGGCGGTTGGGCTCGACCTGGCGCCGGGTCTCGGCGCCGTCACCCGCCCGGTAGTGGAAGCGCAGCCGCTCCCGGTTGGTGACGGCGCCCGCGAGCACGGTGAGGTCCTCGGGGTCGACGGTCGGTCCGTCGCCGGTGAGCAGCGGCACGGTGGCCGTGTTCAGCGCGCCGACCCGGTGGCGCAGGCGCCCCGGCAGCACCTGGAGCAGTTTGCCGAGCGCCCGGACGGACGCCTCCTCGATGCCGACCACGGCGTGCCCGGCGGCCGCCCGCAGGCCCACCGCGATGGCCACCGCCTCCTCGTCGTCCAGCAGCAGCGGCGGCATCGCCGTCCCGGCCACCAGCCGGTAGCCGCCGATCGCGCCCATCGTCGCCTCGACCGGGTACCCCAGGGCGCGCAGCCGGTCGATGTCGCGGCGGATCGTCCGGGAGCTGACCTGGAGGCGTTCGGCCAGTTCGCTGCCCGGCCACTCGCGCGGGGTCTGGAGGAGGGAGAGCAGGTTCAGCAGCCGCGCCGGAGTGTCCGTCATGGCACCCAGGATGCCGGACAACGAGGACAAGAGCTGACCTACATCCCCTCTACTGTCGCAGACGTGCCGAAGAGCGAGGTAGAGGAGAAGACGATGACAGCGGATTCCGGGGAGGGCTCCGGAGCGGGCTCCGGTGTGGTGTCCGACCGGCGGAGGTGGATCGCGCTGGCGATCGTGATGACGGCCTCGTTCATGGACCTGGTGGACGTCACCATCGTGAACATCGCCATCCCCAGCATCCAGGAGGACACCGGCGCCTCGTTCAGTGCCGTCCAGTGGGTGACCGGCGGCTACGCCCTGGCCTTCGCGATCGGGCTGATCACCGGCGGTCGACTGGGCGACATCTACGGCCGGAAGCGACTGTTCCTGATCGGAATCGGCGGCTTCACCGTCGCCTCGGCGCTCTGCGGTCTGGCGACCGGCGCCGAGATGCTGGTCGCGACCCGGATCCTCCAGGGCGGGACGGCGGCGCTGATGGTGCCGCAGGTGCTGTCGATCATCCACGCCTCCTTCCCGGCGGAGGAGCGCGGCAAGGTGTTCGGCCTGTTCGGCGCGGTGGTCGGTCTGGGCGCCGTCTCCGGGCCGCTGATCGGCGCGCTGCTGACGGAGTGGGACCTCTTCGGGCTGGCCTGGCGGCCGATCTTCCTGATCAACCTGCCGGTCGGCATCGCCGGGCTGCTGCTGGGCCGGGCGTTCATCGGCGAGTCGCGGGCGGAGAAGGCGCTCAAGCTGGACCTCGTGGGCGTGCTGCTGGCCAGCGTCGGCCTGCTGATGCTGCTCTACCCGCTCACCCACGGCCGGGAGGCCGGCTGGCCGCTCTGGGGCCACCTCTCGATGGCCGGCAGCCTGCCGGTGTTCGCCCTGTTCGTCGCGTACGAGAAGGTGAAGACGCGGCGGGACGGTTCGCCGCTGGTCGAGCTGTCGCTGTTCCGGGTGAAGAGCTTCGCGGCCGGCATCGGCGTCCAGCTGACCTTCGGCGTGGTCACCGGGATCTTCTTCCTGGTCTGGACGCTCTACATGCAGATCGGGCTGGGCTGGAGCCCGCTCAAGGCCGGGACCACGGGCATCCCCTTCTCGATCGCGGTCTCGGCGGCGGCCGGACTCTCGGTCCAGCAGCTGGTGCCGCGCTTCGGACGCAAGGTGCTCCAGGCCGGTGCGCTGGTGATGGCGGTCGGCGCGCTGACCTACATCTGGGAGGCCGACCGGTACGGCACGGCGATCACGTCCTGGCAGATGGCGCTGCCGCTGGTGGTGATGGGCCTGGGAATGGGCCTGATCGTGGCGCCGATCACCGACGCGGTGCTGGCCGAGGTGCCGCGTGAGCACGCCGGTTCGGCGTCGGGCCTGATCAACACGGTGAACCAGCTCGGGACGGCGCTGGGGCTCGGGCTGGTGTCGGTGGCGTTCTTCGGGGCGATGGACGACGTGGTCGCCCCCGAGGCGGTCGGGACGGCGTTCGGCGGGGCCTTCGTCCACGCGATGTGGTGGGTCGTCGCGGTGCTGGCGGCGGTGTTCCTGCTGATGTTCGCGCTGCCGAGGCGGAAGGCGGCGGTCGCCACCGGTACCTCCTCCGCGTCCTCTGCCGACGAGCCCGAGCGGGAGCAGGAGCAGGAGCCCGTCCTCGTCTGACGGTGGGTGGAGGGCCCCGGCCGCGATGCGCGGCCGGGGCCCTCGCGCGCACACTGGGAGCATGGAGCGGCTGGCGGTGGACTCCTCGGCGCTGCGCTCGGTCGGCTACGACGCGGCGCGGCGGGTACTGGAGCTGGAGTTCACCGGCGGGAGCGTCTACCGGTACGACGCGGTCCCCGGGCGGGTGCACCGGGAGCTGATGGCGGCGGAGAGCCACGGACGGTACTTCGCCCGGAGGATCCGCGGGCGGTACGCGTACCGGCGGGTGCGCTGAGGCCCTCGCCTCCCCGGGGGCGGGGTTCAGGCGGCGCGGCGGTAGCTGCTGCCGTCCTGGGGACGCGCCAGGTGGCCGGCCTCGACCAGGAAGCGGCGCAGGGCCGGGTAGTCGTCGTGCACCGCCCGCAGCGTCTCGTTGACCTCGCGCTCGCTGTAGGAGCGGCCCGGTTCGAAGAGGGTGCCGGCGAGGTGGGCGAGCAGCTGCTCGCGGCGGGCCGCCTTGCGGGGGATCGTGGTCAGCCGGCCGTCGCCGGAGAAGAGGGAACGCACGCCGGGGCTGTCCTGGCTGTCGGTGTCGGTCATCCGTCGAGCCTCACCCGGCGGGGCTGGGCGGGCAACCCGTTTTCGGGGCGGGCGCCGGGGCGGGCGCCACGCGCCGCTGCCCGGCACTCCTCGGGAGTGCCGGGCAGCAGGAGTGATCGGTCATCAGACCTTGGCGGTCTTGGCCTCCTTGGCGGCGCGCTTCACCTCCTGCTTGTGGGCGCGCACCTTTTCCAGCGACTCCGGGCCGGTGATGTCCGCGACCGACCGGTAGGCCCCCTCCTCGCCGTACAGGCCCGCCGCCTCGCGCCAGCCCTCGGGCCGCACGCCGTACTGCTTGCCGAGCAGCGCGAGGAAGATCTGCGACTTCTGCTTCCCGAAGCCGGGCAGGGCGTTGAGGCGGCTGAGCAGCTCCCGGCCGGTCGCGACGTCGCGCCAGAGCGCCGCCGCGTCGCCGTCGTACTGCGCCACCACGAACTGGCAGAGCTGCTGCACCCGCTTGGCCATCGCGGCCGGGTAGCGGTGCACGGCCGGCTTCTCGGAGAGCAGGGCGACGAACGCCTCGGGGTTGTGGACGGCGATCTCGTGCGCGTCCAGGTCGTCCCGGCCCAGACGCTGCGCGATGGTGAGCGGGCCGGTGAACGCCCACTCCATGGGCACCTGCTGGTCGAGAAGCATCCCGACGAGCGCGGCGAGCGCGCTGCGCCCGAGCAGGTCGTCGGCCTCGGGCTGCTGCGCGAGCCGGACGGTGACGTTCATGGGCAGGCCCTCCTCGGATCGTGGAGACTCGGATCGTCGCCCAGTCTGGTGGACGGGGGATGAGGGGAGCGGGTCAACACGCCCGTCGGAACGGATTGCTTGAGTTGGCCGCCCTTGGCCCGCCTGGGTAGTTCGTTGGCGTATCGTCGCGCGGTCGGAATCGCCCGGGTAATCCGTCCGGATCGGTGACCCGCCGACAACGTCCTTTTCCGCACGACGGATCGCCCCCGAGGGTGGATGCCGGATTGTTCCGTCCGTACAGGTGAACGAGAAGCGGGCGTTCTATCGGGCGGGTGTTCGGGGGAAGTGGGTTATCTCATACGACTGTTGCGGTTGTCCGGTGGAGATCGTCGGCGAGGGGTAATGCTGAGCCGACCGGGTCGTGGGGCAGCGGACCGACCGGCTCCGCTCCGCCGGGCCGGTCGGCCTCCTCGACGCGTCCAGAAAGGCTCGCCCGGTGACTCAGCCGTTCGAACTGCCCTCCTTCTACGTGCCGCACCCGGCGCGCCTGAACCCCCATCTCGAAGGCGCCCGGGCCCACTCCACCGCGTGGGCCCGGGAGATGGGGATGCTGGAGGGGTCGGGCATCTGGGACCAGGCCGATCTGGAGGCGCACGACTACGGCCTGCTCTGCGCGTACACCCACCCGGACGCCTCCGCCGAGGCGTTGTCGCTGGTCACCGACTGGTACGTGTGGGTCTTCTTCTTCGACGACCACTTCCTGGAGATCTTCAAGCGCAGCAACGACCGCGAGGGCGGCAAGGCCTATCTGGACCGGCTGCCGCTGTTCATGCCGGCCGACCCGTCGACCCCGGTGCCCGAGCCCACCAATCCGGTCGAGGCGGGCCTGGCCGATCTGTGGCGGCGCACGGTGCCCTCGATGGGGGAGGACTGGCGGATCCGGTTCGCCGAGAGCACCCGGAACCTGCTCAACGAGTCGCTCTGGGAACTCGCCAACATCAACGCCGGCCGGATCGCCAACCCGGTCGAGTACATCGAGATGCGCCGCAAGGTCGGCGGCGCGCCCTGGTCGGCCGGTCTGATCGAGTACGCCGCCAACGCCGAAGTGCCGAAGGAGGTTTCGGGTTCGCGACCGCTTCGGGTGCTGATGGACGCCTTCTCGGACGGCGTCCACCTGCGCAACGACATCTTCTCCTACCAGCGGGAGGTCGAGGACGAGGGCGAGCTGAGCAACGGCATCCTCGTGCTGGAGACCTTCCTGGGCTGCACGACGCAGGAGGCCGCGGACGCCGTCAACGACCTGCTCACCTCGCGGCTCCAGCAGTTCGAGAACACCGTGTTCACCGAGCTGCCCTGGCTGTTCACCGAGACCGGGCTGGACCCGGCGGGCGTCGCGCGGGTGATGGCGTACGTCAAGGGCCTGCAGGACTGGCAGTCGGGCGGCCACGAGTGGCACATGCGGTCCAGTCGGTACATGAACGGCGGCGGCGCGTCCGCCGCGCCGGCCCGTTGGTGGGACCAGTACGCGATCGGCGGGATCGGGACGTCGGCGCTGGACCTGCTGCGGGCCGGGGCGGGGCGCGGACTTCCCGGCGGCTTGGGTGAGTTGGGCTCGCTGAGTGGGGTGAACACCCTGAACGGGACGCCCGGCTCGCCCGGTGGCGTCGACCCGGCGGTGCGGCGGGCGCGCTCGCACGGCCATGTGCCGTTCCAGCGGGTCGGGGCCTCCAGGCTGCCGGAGTTCAGGCTCCCGTACACCGTCGAACTCAGCCCGCACCTGGACGCCTCCCGGCTCAACACCGTGGCGTGGGCCGCCCGGATGGGCATGCTGGAGGCGCAGCCGGGCGTACCGGGCTCGGGCATCTGGACGGCCGAGAAGCTCGCCGACTACGACTTCCCGCTCTGCTCGGCCGGCATCCACCCGGACGCCACCCCCGAGCAACTCGACCTCACCTCGGCGTGGTTGACGTGGGGGACCTACGGCGACGACTACTACCCGGTGGTCTACGGGCGGACCCGCGACCTGGTCGGCGCCAAGCTGCTCACCGAGCGCTTCTCGACGTTCATGCCCGTCGACGACAGCCCGGCACCGGTGCCGGTCAACGCCCTGGAGCGGGGCCTGGCCGACCTCTGGGAGCGGACCAGCGCCCCGATGACGCCGGACGCCCGGCGGAAGTTCCGCGCCGCGATCGAGGACATGACCCTGAGCTGGGTCTGGGAGCTCAACAACCAGGCGCAGCACCGGATCCCCGACCCGGTGGACTACATCGAGATGCGCCGGAAGACCTTCGGCTCCGACCTCACCATGAGCCTGTGCCGGCTGGCGCACGGCCAGGCCGTCCCGCCGGAGATCTACGAGAGCGGGCCGATGCGCTCGCTGGAGAGCGCGGCCGCCGACTACGCGTGCATGATGAACGACCTGTTCTCGTACCAGAAGGAGGTCGAGTACGAGGGCGAGGTGCACAACGCCGTCCTGGTGGTGCAGAACTTCTTCAACTGCGACTACCCCTCGGCCGTCGGCATCGTCGACGACCTGATGCACTCGCGGTTGCGGCAGTTCGAGCACGTGGCGCAGAACGAGTTCCCGGTGCTGTACGACGACTTCGGGCTGGAGCCGGAGGCCCGGGAGCTGCTGGACGGGTACGTCAAGGAGCTGGAGAACTGGCTCGCGGGCATCCACGTCTGGCACCGGGACTGCCACCGGTACGGCGAGGCGGACCTTCGGCGGCACTTCGGGCGCGGGTCGGGGGCGGACGGCAGGGCGGCCGAGCTCCCGGCCGGGCCGGCGGCCGATGAGGTGCCGAAGGCGGACGGGGTGCCGGCGGCGGAGGTGCCGGCCGACGGCGTGGGTGCCCCGGCCACGGCCGTGCCGGAGGGCGTCCCGGTCGGTGCCGGGGGTGCGCTCCCGTTCGGCGCGCCCGGACTGGGGACGGCGGCGTCGCGGTTCGCCTTCGCGGCGGCCCTTCCGGTGACCCTCCCGGCGGGTGCGGCCGACGTGTAGCGGTGACCGGTTCTCGCGACGGCCCGCCGGGGTGCTCCGGCGGGCCGTCGCCGTGTCCGGCCGGGGAGGCCGGGGATGCGGGGAAGGGCAGGGGCCGGGGAGGGCGGGTGCGGAGGGCGCGGGCGGCGCGGTGCGGGCGGCGCGGTGCGGGTACTCGGGGCGCGGTCCGACGGGGGACTGGCTACTGTGACGAATCGGGGCAAATCGTTACATGGAGGGCAGGATCATGACCGTGCTACCTGAGGGCACACCCTGTTGGGCCGACGCCATGTTCAAGGATCTGGACGGCGCCAAGGCCTTCTACGGGGCGGTGCTGGGCTGGACCTTCGGCGAGAGCGCGTCGGAGTTCGGCAACTACACGACGGCGTATTCGGACGGCAAGGCGGTGGCCGCCGTCGTCCCGCCGATGCCCGGGGACGACGTGCCGTCGACCTGGTGCCTGTACCTCGCCTCGCCGGACACCGCCGCGACCGTCGAGAAGATCCGCGCCGCGGGCGGTGAGGTGCTGATGGGGCCGATGCAGGTCGGCGACTTCGGTTCGATGGCGATCGCCAAGGACCCGGGCGGCGTCACCTTCGGCGTCTGGCAGGCCGGCAGCCACGAGGGCTTCGAGAAGCAGAACGAGCCGGGTTCGTATACCTGGGCCGAGGTGCTCACGCGTGAGCCGGGCAAGGCCGACGCCTTCTTCCCCGCGGTCTTCCCCTACAGCACCAAGCGGATGGACACCGACCAGGTCGACTACAAGATCTTCCAGGTCGCCGACCGGCCCGCGCTCGGCCGGATGAAGGTCGGACCGGACGACATGCCGCCCGAGGCGCCCTCGTACGTGAGCGTCTACTTCTCGGTGGACGACTGCGACGCCGCCATCGCCAAGGTGACCGAGCACGGCGGACAGCTGTTCTTCGGGCCGATGGACAGCCCGTTCGGCCGGTTCGCCGCCGTCGGTGACCCGCAGGGCGCGGCCTTCGGCCTCATCGACCTGGGCACGACCTCCGGACCCATGCCGACCATGGCGGACGCCTGATGGCTGCCGGCGCACCGGCGGGCGACGAGCGTGCCGACCTGCTCCAGACGCTGGACAAGCACCGCGGCTTCCTCCGGTACACCGTGCGTGACCTCGACGACGAGCAGGCCGCCCGGCGCACCACGGCGAGCGAGCTGTGCCTGGGCGGTCTGATCAAGCACGTCATGGGCGTCGAGGAACGCTGGTCGCGGTTCGCGGTCGGCGGTGCGGAGGCGATGGAACGGGGCTCGATCGACTGGGAGGGCCAGTTCCGGATGACGGACGGCGAGACGCTGGCGGGCCTGCTCGCCGCGTACGAACGGGTGGCGCGCCAGACGGACGAGCTGGTCTCGACGCTGCCCGATCTGGACCTCGTCCACCCGCTGCCGGAGGCGCCGTGGTTCGAGCCGGGCGCCGGCTGGTCGGTGCGCCGGGTGCTGCTGCACATCATCGCGGAGACCGCGCAGCACGCCGGGCACGCGGACATCATCCGGGAGTCGCTGGACGGGGCGAAGACGATGGGCTGAGGGCCTCGGCACTGAGGGCCTCGGCACTGAGGGCTGCGCCGGAAGCGGGGGCTGCGAGGGCGGCGGGCGCTCAGGCGGCTTCGGGGCGTCGGACGTCCGGGGTGAAGGCGCCCGGCGCGGTGGTGCCCGGGATGGTGGTGCCCGGGATGGTGGTGCCCGGCGCGGTGGTGCCCAGCCCGGCGCGGAGCCATTCGTGGGCGGAGCCGGCCGTGACGGCGGGCGGGCCGCCGACCGGGGTGGCGAGCTCCGCGGCGAGCTGCCAGTAGCGGCCGATCACCGGGTCGGCGGTCTGGTCGAGGACGTACCCGAGCCGGCGGCGGAACTCCGGGGTGTCGCGCAGCCCGCGCGAGTCGGCGTGCGCGGCGACGAAGCAGTCCAGCGCCTCGCCGGGCCGCCCCGCCCCGTCCGCCATCTCCGCCGCCGCCAGCTCGTACGCCGTGCCGAGGCCCTGGTAGAGCACCGCCGGCCGGTAGTCCTCGTCGGGCTCGCGGAGGTCGGGCCGGCAGACGTCGATGCTGAGCCGGCCGGGGGCGGTGAGCGCGTGCAGCCGGGCGAAGGTCAGCACCTGGGCCGGGGTCGGATCGTCGGGGAGCTGCGGGACGGCCGCGTCGACGACCGCCGTGAGCAGCGGGGCGGGCAGCCGCGGGGGCAGCACCCGGCGCCAGAAGCGGGCCAGCACGGTGGTGTCGGGCGGACTGGTCACCGCGCCGATCAGACGCAGCCGGTCGGCGCGCTCGGCGGGGGTGCAGTCCTGGAGCAGCTGGAGGGCGGCCTCGCGCCAGCGCAGGGCGGCCAGCTGGGACCCGAGCTCGCGCAACTGCCGGGCGACGGCGCCCTCCAGTGCCGACTCGTCCTCCAGGGCCCGGCCGACCTCCGGGACGGGCAGGTCGAGCGCGCGCAGGGAGCGGATCAGCCGGAGCCGGTCGAGCGCCTCCGGGCCGTACCGGCGGTGCCCGCCGGAGCTGCGGCCGGCTTCGGGCAGCAGGCCGCGGTCCGAGTAGTACCGGACGGTCTTGACCGTGACGCTCGCCTGCTCCGCGAGTTCGCCGATGCTCCACATGACGTCTGACGGCAGCAAGGCTTGAACCTCCCTCAGGGGGAGTTCCTACCGTACCGGTGTGCGCGGGCGGCCGGCGGGCCGCCTGCGGGGACGATCCGCGCAAGGAGACGATCATGACGGCGTTCGTGCTGGTGTCGGGGCCCTTCACCGGTGGAGAGGTGTGGCGGGAGGTGGCCGCCAGGCTGGAGGAGTCCGGGGCCGAGGTGTACCCGGCGACGCTCACCGGGCTGGGGGAGCGCCGCGAGGAGGCCGGTCCGGACACCGGGCTGGAGACGCACATCGAGGACGTGGTGCGGCTGATCGACGGGGTGGAGGCGACGGAGCTGGTGATCGTCGGCCACGACTACGGCATCCACCCCGTGCTGGGCGCGGCCGACCGGCGCCCGGAGCGGATCGCCCGGATCGTCTACCTGGACGCCGGCCTGCCCCAGGACGGTGACGCCGCCGTTCAGCTGGTCCCGGACGAGGAGGTCCGCCGGCGGCTGCTCGACCCGGCGGACCGTGACGGCGGGACCGGGTGGATCGACCCGCCGGCCGCCGACGGGTGGCAGCGCTGGGGCAGCACCGCCGGGCTCTCGGAGGAGGCGCTGGCCCGGCTGAGCGGTCTCGCCTCGCCGCAGCCGAGCGCCACCTTCACCCAGCCGCTCAGGCTCTCGGGGGCCCTCGCCACCGTGCCGACCTCCGGCATCTTCTGCACGGAGAGCGGGATGAGCATCGCCAAGCTGGAGGGCCTGATGACGCTGGGCATGCCGCAGTTCAAGGCCCTCGCCGACTCCCGGGTGAGCTTCTTCGACCTGGACACCGGCCACTGGCCGATGCTCTCCCGTCCGGACGAGCTGGCCGAGCTCCTGCTCGGCGCCGCGGCCGGCGAGGGGCACCGGCTGGCGGCGGCGCCCGCCCAGGAACTGCCGGGCTACCTGCGCCCGTTCGTGCTGGACGTGCCCGAGCAGACCCGTGAGCGGATCGGCCGGGTCGACCTCTACCTGCCGGCGGACCCGGACGGCGCCGGTGCGGCCGGCGCCGACCTGGCCGGTGCGGCCGGTGCGGCCGACACGGCCGCCGCACCGCGTCCGGCGGTGCTGTTCGTCCACGGCGGCCCCGTCCCCGAGACGGTGCGGCCCACCCCACGGGACTGGACGACCTACGTCGGCTACGGCCGGTACGCGGCGAGCCAGGGCGTGATCGGCGCGACCCTGGACCACCGCCTGCACTCGCTCGCCGACTACCCGCTCGCCGCGGCGGACGTCGCCGAGGCCGTCGAACTGCTCCGCGCCGACCCGCGCGTCGACGGCGACCGCATCGCCCTCTGGTTCTTCTCCGGCGGCGGCCCGCTCTCGGCGGACTGGCTCTCCGCGCCCCCGTCCTGGCTGCGCTGCCTCGCCGTGACCTACCCGATCCTCGCGCCGCTGCCCGGCTGGCAGGGCGTGGACAGCCGGTTCCGCCCGGTGGACGCGCTGGCCGGGGCCGGGCGGTTGCCCGTCGTCCTGACCCGGGTGGGCCTGGAGGTCACGGAGATCGCCGCGACGGTCGAGGAGTTCGTGGCCGCCGCCGAGGCACGGGACACGGACCTCCAGGTGATCGACGTCCCGCACGGCCACCACGGGTTCGACACCGTCGACCCGACGGACGAGTCGCGCGCGGCCGTCGAGCAGGCCGTCCGCTCCGTCCTCGGGCACCTCTGAGCCAGGTGCCGCCCGTTCCGCCCGGTCACCGGACCGGGTGCGGCCGAGGGCCCGGCCCCGACGGGGGTGGGGCCGGGCCCTCGGGTCGACGCCAGGTCGCCACGGCGGGCGGTCAGTGCGCCGCCCGCTCGTCGGTACCGGGGACCTTGGCGGTGCTGAGCGCGATCCGGTTCCAGGTGTTGATGGTGAGGACCAGGGCCAGCAGCCGGGCCAGCTCCTCCTCGGTGAACTGCGCGGCGGCCCGGGCGTAGACGTCGTCGGGCAGGCCGGCCTGGCCGATCAGCGTGACGGCCTCGGTCAGCGCGAGGGCGGCCTGCTCCTGCGCGGTGAAGAAGTGCGCGGCGTCCCGCCACACGGCGACCAGGTGCAGCCGCTCCTCGGTCTCGCCGGCCTTGCGGGCGTCCGAGGTGTGCAGGTGCAGGCAGTACGCGCAGCCGTTGAGCTGCGAGGCGCGGATCTGGACCAGCTCGACGAGCGCCGGGTCGAGGCCCTCGCGGGCGGCGGCGTCGAAGCCGATCAGGGCCTTGAAGGCGGCCGGGGCGGCCTTGGCGAAATTGATCCGGGGAGGCCGGGCGGCGGGGGTGTCGGGGGTGTCGGGGACGGCGGCGGGCGTGGTGGTCGGCGCGGCTGCGGCGGCGTTCGTCATGACCATGAATCTAGCGATTCGGAAGACCGGTGGAGCAGTGCATTCCAGGGGCATGATGGTGGGTCAATTGCCGTGGTTTCAGCCGTCGCGGGCTGGTCCGGGCGCCGTGGAGCGTAGCGCCCGCCGCGCGAGACGCTGGGACATCTTCCGAAGACTGAAGGATATTCATCGGCTCGTCGGACCTTCCTAGGGTTGGGGACAACGAGAACCGGTCCGCACGAGGGCCGGGCGAGCCAGGAAGGCAGTCCTCCCATGCGCGCAGTCACCCAGCAGTCCTTCGGCGGCCCCGAGGTCCTGGAGACCGTCGAGATCGACCGCCCCACCCCGCTCGGCGGCGAGGTCCTCGTCCGGGTCCACGCGAGCGGGGTCAACCCGGTCGACGTGGCCGTCCGGTCGGGGGCCTACCCGCTGCTGGGCGAGCCGCCGTTCGGTGTCGGCTGGGACATCTCGGGCGTCGTCGAGGAGGCCGGCCCGGGCGCCCGGTTCAAGGCGGGCGACGAGGTGTACGGCATGCCGTTCTTCCCCCGCGCCGCCACCGGGTACGCCGAGTACATCGCCGTCCCCTCGCGTCAGGTGGCCCGCAAGCCCGCCACGATCGACCACGTGCACGCCGCCGCCCTCCCGCTCGCCGCCCTGACCGCCTGGCAGGGCCTGGTGGACGCGGCCGGGGTGACCGAGGGCCAGCGGGTGCTGATCCACCGCGCGGCCGGCGGCGTCGGCCACTTCGCCGTGCAGATCGCCAAGGCCCGGGGAGCCCATGTGATCGCCCTGGCGAGCGAGGCCAAGCACGCGTTCGTTCGCGGCCTGGGCGCCGACGAGGTGATCGACTACCGGACCACCGACTACACCGAGGCGGTCCGCGACGTCGACGTCGTCTTCGACTCCTCCTCCGAGGGCGACCGCGCCCTGGCCGTCCTGCGCCCCGGCGGCACCCTGGTCAGCATCATGGAGCACTGGAACCAGGAGCTCGCCGCCCGGATCGAGGCCGCCGGCCGGCACTTCGCGGGCATCTCGGTCGAGCCCGACTACGCCTCGCTGGAGGCCATCGCCGCACTCGTCGACGCGGGCCGCGTCCGCCCGCACGTCAGCGAGACCTTTCCGCTCGACGAGGCCGCCAAGGCCCACGAGCTGGTCGGGTCCGGCCGGGTGCAAGGCAAGGTCGTCCTCACCGTCGCCTGAGAGCGGTCCTACAGTGGAGGGCTGGACGTGCCGGATATTCGGGATGGGCCGGATGGGCCGGATGGGCCGGACACGTCGGACGAACGGGGAAGCGGGGGAAGGCGTTGGACATCCTGACCGAGGCGCTGAGCTCGATGCGGACGGGGCAGCCCACGTCCGTACGCACCGAGGGCCGCGCCCCCTGGGGCCTGCGCCTCCCCCCGGTCGCCGGGGCCGGGTTCCACGTGGTGCTGTACGGGACGTGCTGGCTGGTCCCGCTGGAGGACGCGCCCGGCGCGGAGCCGATCGCGCTCAGCCCCGGCGACGTGGTCTTCCTGCGCGACGGCCGCGGCCACATCCTCGCCGACCACCCCGCCACCCCGGCCGAGACCGAGCGGCCGGACCAGTACCGGCCGGGTTCACCGATCGGCATGGTCACCCTGGGCGGCGACGGCCCCCGCACCAGCCTGCTGTGCGGCAACTACCACCTCGACCAGGGGCGTCCGCACCCGCTGGTCCGCCAACTGCCGGCGGTCATCCACCTGCCCACCCGGCACGGCCGCCACCCCGAGCTCAGCGCGGCGGTCCAACTCCTCGGCACCGAGCTGGAGAAGCCGCGGATCGGTTCGGCCGGGATCGTCCCCGCGCTGATCGACTCGCTGCTCCTCTACATCCTGCGCGCCTGGTTCGAGGACCAGCCCCCCGCGGCGGCCGCCGGCTGGGCCGCCGCGCTCGGCGACTCCGCCGTCGCCCCGGCGCTGACCGCCATCCACGAGGCCCCCGCGGCGCCGTGGACCGTCGAGTCGCTGGCCGGCCGGGCCGGACTCTCGCGGGCGGCCTTCGCCCGCCGCTTCAGCACGCTCGTCGGCGAACCGCCGATGGCCTATCTGACCCGCTGGCGCCTGACCACGGCGGCGACCCTGCTGCGCGAGTCCGAGGCCCCGCTGACCACCGTCGCCGCCCGGACCGGCTACGGCTCCGAGTACGCCTTCGCCAAGGCCTTCAAGCGCGAGTACGGGCAGCCGCCCGGCAGTTACCGCCGCACCGCCCGCGCCGCGTGAGGGCGGTGGCCGCCACGGCCGTGCCCGCCGCCCGCTGTGGCGCAGGCGGCGGGCACGGGACATGACTGGACGTCAGCTGAGCGTCGCCAGGGCCGACACGTCGTACGGCTTCAGCTCGTCAAAGCGGCCGGCGAGGACCTTCGCCGCCCACTGCGGGTCCTGGAGCAGCGCCCGGCCGACGGCGACCAGGTCGAACTCGTCGCGCTCCAGCCGGTCGAGGAGGTTGTCGATGCCCTGCACGGTGGCACCCTCCCCCGCGAAGCTGCGGATGACGTCGCCGTCGAGGCCGACCGAGCCGACGGTGATCGCGGGCCGCCCCGTGAGCTTCCTGGTCCAGCCCGCCAGGTTCAGGTCCGAGCCCTCGAACTCCGGCAGCCAGTAGCGGCGGGTGGAGGCATGGAAGACGTCGACGCCGGCCTCGGCGAGCGGGGTCAGGATGTCCGCCAGCTCCTCCGGGCTCTCCGCGAGCCTGGCCTCGTAGGCCTCCTGCTTCCACTGCGAGTAGCGGAAGACCACCGGGAACTCCGGCGAGACCACCTCCCGGACGGCGGCCACGATCTCGGCCGCGAACTTCGTCCGGGCGACCGGGTCGCCGCCGTAGGCGTCCGTCCGCCGGTTCGTCCCCGCCCAGAGGAACTGGTCGAGCAGGTAGCCGTGGGCGCCGTGCAGCTCGATACCGTCGAAGCCGATCCGCTCGGCGGCCGCGGCGGCCTCGGCGAAGGCGCCGATGACATCGTCCAGGTCGCTCCTGGTCATCGCCCTGCCGGTGCCCTCGGTACCGTCGATCCGCAGGCCGGAGGGGCCGACGGCGGGGGCGTCGGCGAACGGCGGCTCGCCCTGCTTGCGCACCATGCCGATGTGCCACAGCTGCGGCATGATCGTGCCGCCCGCCGCGTGCACGGCCGCGGCGACCTCGGCCCACCCCGCCAGCTGCTCCTCCCCGTGGAACCGCGGCACCCGGTCGCTCTGCCCGGCCGACTCGTGGCCGATGTACGTCCCCTCGGTGAGGATCAGCCCCACCCCGGCGGCGGCCCGCCGGGCGTAGTACGCCCGTACGTCCTCGCCGGGCACGCCGCCCGGCGAGAACTGGCGCGTCATCGGCGCCATCACGATGCGGTTGGGGACGGTCAGCCCGTTCAGCTCGACGGGCCGCGCGAGCAGCTCGGCCGCACGGGAGGCGGAGGACGCGGTGCTGGTCATGGGGTTCCCTCGTGGTCGGACGGCGGGTGCGATGTTCAGGTGTCAACCACTTCGCGGGTCCCTCCATTTCGCCCACCCGGCAAGCGGGCCTGTGATCCGGGCCACTGCGGCGCCCGGTACGACCGGAGCGCCGGGCTTGTCGGGCGTGCCGGGCCGGAGGGCGGAAACGCGCGGTGCCGCCCCCGGAAGGGCGGCACCGCGCGAACTCGTACCGGGGCGTCCGTCAGACGTGTCAGAGGTGTCAGACGTGTCAGACGTGCACGACGGGGGCCGGGTCGGTGGCCGTTGCCCCGGTCGCCCCGGTTGCCTTCGGTGCCGTCGCCGGCTTCTCCAACCGCAGCGCCACGAGCGCGGTGAGCGCGATCCCGGCCGCGGCCAGGTACACCGCGGTACGCAGCCCGTCGGCACTGGCGGCGCGCAGTGCGTCGCCCGAAAGTCCCTCGGCGACGGGGGAGTTGGCGACGGCCACCAGGAGCGCGAGGCCGACCGCTCCGCCGACCTGCTGGCTCGTGGAGGCGACACCCGAGGCGATGCCCTGCTCCCGCGCCGGGACCCCGAGCGCGGCGGCGCCGAACATCAGGGTGTACCCGGCACCCTGGCCGAGGCCCAGAACGACCAGCCCGGGGACGAGTGTCCCGTACGAGCCGTCGGTGGACATGGTGGCCCCGACGAGCACGGCACCCCCACCGCCGAGGAGCAGGGCCGCGACGAGGACGGGACGGATGCCGAACCGGGTCGCCAGCCGCCCGGCGGTCTGCGACCCCACGGCGATGGCGGCCATCGGGACGAGGAAGGCGAGGCCGGTGCTCAGCGCGTCGTAGCCGTGCACGGTCTGGAAGTACACGGTGAGGAAGTACAGCAGGGTGCCGAAGGTCGCCATGTAGAGGAAGGTCACCAGGGTGCCGGTCGCGAGGTTCCGGTTGCCGAACAGGCGCAGCGGCAGCAGCGGATCGGCGCTGCGGCGCTCGATCGCGACGAAGGCCGCGAGCAGGGCGGCGCCCACCGCCGTGGCGGTCAGCACGACCGGGGAGGTCCAGCCGGACTCCGGGCCCTGGACGAGCGCGAAGACCAGGGCGGTACTGCCGACGGTCGAGGTGGCCGCACCGGCCAGGTCGAACGAGCGGCCGGCGGCGCGGGGCAGGTCGGGAGCGATCAGCACGAAGGCCAGCAGGGCGGCGGCGCCCGCCAGCGGGACGTTGACGAAGAACACCGAGGCCCAGCCGAACGACTCCGTCAGGACGCCCCCGAGCAGCGACCCGAGGATCATCCCGCTGCCGCCGGCGGTGCCCCAGACGGCGAACGCCCGGTTGCGGTCCCTGCCTTCGGCGAAGCTCGTGGACACCAGGGTGAGCGTGGCGGGGAAGAGGAACGCGCCCCCGGCCCCCTGGACCGCCCGCGCCGCGACGAGCAGGCCGGGCCCGGTCGCGAGCCCGCCGAGCAGGGATGCCCCGGCGTACAGCGCGAGTCCCAGCGCGAACATCCGGCGCGGCCCGAACAGATCGCTCGCCCGCCCGCCGAGCAGCAGGAACCCGCCGAACGCGACGGCGTATCCGCTGACCACCCACTGCAGGCTCTGCGGCGAGAAGCCGAGCGAGGAGCCGATGTCCGGCAGGGCGACGTACACGATGTTGTAGTCGATCGAGATGATCAGCTGGGCGAACGCGAGCAGCGCCAGCGTGAGACCGAGACGCGCGGACGTGGGCGCGGGGCTGGACGAACGCATGGCGAAGCCTGCTTTCGAGTAGGGGGCCGGAAGAACGACAGCACGGCCGCCACCCACACCTCCGGGCGCCTCGTGCTGCTCACACCAACGAATCTAGGACCCCCAGAGACCGCTCATATGGTGCACTCCACCACCTAATTCATGGGTCAATTCCCTGACCGGCCCACCGTTAGACGACGGGAGCTACGGCATGACGAAGGCCCCGACCCGCTGGACGATTGATGCCAAGGGTCGGCCGGCACGCACGACTTGGCGCGCGAGTCCAAGGGTCAGTTGCGGCGTCTGACCCGGACTCCCCGGTGTCAGGCGAGTCGCTGCCACCCGCGGCGGCTCCCGTCGGCGACCCTGGTGGACCACCCTCGTCAGGGGCGTTCGAAGACCTGGAGCGCCCCACCGACGGAGAAGCACAGGGCGCCGGTGAGGGTTCCCCAGTTGGCGATCGTGGCGTTGATCAGGCTTCCGGTGCTCGGTCGAGTGAAGGCGGCCAGTGCCGAGACCATGAAGAGCACGGAACCGAGCTGGTTCACCGCGATGATCCACCATCCCAGGCTCCGTGACCGGACGCAGGGCCGCGTGCGATGACAGATCTCGACGAAGGCCAGGTGCCCGGAGACCAGGAACAGCACGCAACCGACGACATCGGGTGCCCAGATCAGCCCGTTGACCTGCTGAACGGTGAGCCCCTGCAGGAAGGAGTCCAGCAGGTTGACCGCGAACACCAGCGTTCCCGAGAGGAGCACCGCCGTACTGAGCCACCCGACGTTCATCGGCTCGTACCTCCACCAGCTCCACGGGGGTGTGACCAGCGGATCTGGTGCCCCCGAGTGGCGAGGAGCGTTGACGACCTGGAGCAGCGCGGCGTAGCCACCTGTGGTGAAGAAGAGGCCCCCTACGAAGTAGACGCACGCGCTCAGGGTCGGATCGCCGGACCCGAACTGGGCGACGGCGGAGCCGACCGCGAACAGGGCGCCGCCGATGACGAAGGCGACCGAGGCGATGACGTTGAGCCTGCGCAGCCGGCCGATCCCCACGGCGTCGGCGCCCGCCGTCGTGCTCGCCGGCCCCTGGCCGGCGCCTACGGCGAGCACGCCGCGTCTGCGCGCCGGTCGGGATTCCCACACCGTCGTTCTCCCTCCGGGAAGAACCCAGGTACGCCGGGTAACGAACGGTCCGGCGCCTTCCACGTGCTGCTCAACTCTTCGCACGGGACCGAGCGTAATCAACACGTCGCATGTCACTCGGGGGAAACGGAACGTCATTCGGCTGACCCAGGCGTGGGAAGTCCCACCGCGTCGTCTGAGATCGCATCATGGCGCACGCCTCGCCGGCCGGGCCCGGAGGGCTGGTGGAGGCCCAGGTCCGCGGTAGAGACAAGAGGCATGGCCGGTTCTCCGCTCGGATCTCCTCTCGGACGAGGGAGTGGGAGACGTGCGGGGGGCGTGGTGACGACCTCTGGGCCTACGAGATGGGCAGGTCCGGGATGGTGACCGCTACCTGGGGCCTCGGCCTGGTGGTCGACCGCGAGGCCGAGCAGCACGAGCACGAGCACGGGCAGGTGGAGGGAGGTCCAGGAGGCGGTCAGGAAGGTGCTGGTGGGCCGCCTTGAACTTGCGACGAGACGTCAGGAGCGAAGCACCGACGGATTCGCGGGTCGGTTCGCTGCGGGGCACCGGAACACGGACCGTCCCGTAGAGCAGCAGATCTTCCAGGCGTACCAGCGGTGGGGCCGTTTCGGCGCGCGCGGCCGGTCCTGGCCTGCTGCTCCGCGGCCTGGGTCCGAGCAGCCTCGGACGGAGGCGAGCGCAACCAGATGGGCGACCATGTGTCTGCATGGCAGCAATCCGACGTCGGTTCCCCTCGATGGCCTCAGTACCGGCCCGAAGGGCTCGCTCCCGCGTCCTCGTCAGCTGTCGGTGTCCTTGGGGTGCCGGGGCGAGGCGTACACGAGATGGACGGTCCGGCCCGGTTCGTCGACCAGGTACCGAACGCGTCCGCCGGAAGTCACCTCGTACTCCCACTGGGGAAGGGTGTGCCCTCCGAGGCTGCGGGTCGCCAAGCGGCCACGTAGACGATGTTGCCGATCCGGGTCGGTCGGGGACAGTGGGTCGGTGCGGAGCGCTTCGAAGCATCGGCGGGTGTCCCCCGGAGCCTCGGTGCAGAGATCGCCCCACCCCTTGGCTGCTTCGTTGGTGGCGAAGCGCAGCTTCCACTCGTCGCCGATCGGCGGTGGCGGGACATCGTCGCCGCGCTTGGGGCTCACGGCGCGAGCACCTCGCCGCGGTCCTCACCGAGAAGCGGTTCGGTGAGCTGCGAGGCGAGCTCGGGATCCGCCAGGATCCGGGCGGTGGCGCGCCACTCGACGATCACGCGGTGCAGGTTGGCGTGGACGTCCAGTTCCACCACATCGCGAGTGGAGTTCACGAGGTCGATGACGAACTCCCGGACCTCGTCGGCCGACAGATGCCGAGTCCAGGGGAACACCTCGGGGAGCGCGATGAGTACGGCCCGAGCCCCTTCGTCGCTGGTGATCAGCGCGGCGAACAGGCGCGCGGTGACATCTGCGGTTTCTTCCCGCTGCCGGTCGTGCCGCTCGGTGGTGAGGTACAGGTCCTCGCCGTCGCGGCGCGTGACGTGAACACGCTGGGCGTGCTCAACGGTGTCCGCGACGCGCTTGGAGTTCTTCGACAGATCGGAGAACGACACGGTGAGTGTGGACATGCGTCGACGGTACTTCGGAATGTGTTCCGAAGTCAAGCGGGGATGCCTGCGGCGCCGATCGAACGTGCGTCCGATCAAGTGTCCCTGTGGGGGTACAGACCGTGGCGGCATGTGTCCGGAGGATGGGGATGAGGGGTGCCGTTGGCTCTGTATGGAGGCCGGAAGTGTGGAGAGCCGTTGCCGAGTGGAGCGTCCTCGCGGTCTGGGTGGTCACGCTCGCAGGTGTCCTGCTCCGGTGGATGCGGGTAATGCTGGAGCGGGTAGTCGAGGTCGTTCGTGCCTGGCGTGAGCTCGGTCGTGTATTGCGGCCGCCGCACGGGGGCAGGTGAACGACGAAGGCCCGGACCGCTGTGCGGTCCGGGCCTTCTGTCGGCGGAGGATACGAGATTCGAACTCATGAGGGGTTGCCCCCAACACGCTTTCCAAATGTGCGTCCGACTGTCCGGCGATGTCCATAGGCATCCTGACCTGCGGCGGAATGACTCGCTGGCTCGCCTCTGAACGGTGCCGGACGGGGGTGAATGCAACCAAAACTGCAACCAGAGCTAGTGACCGAGATTCGGCGCCAGTTGAGTGCGAGCCGTCCTGGGCCGAGGGTCTCGCTACTCTCGGTCACCGACAGCCAGCAGGGGATACTGCAGTCGTGGGTGCGCCGCCCTTCGACTGCCCAGCGCTGGGTGAGGTCGCGGACTGCCATGAGGACGGTGGATCTTCGACGAGTTCGACGGCCTGGATCTTTGACCGCCCACCGCGGTCGCCGGGCGCCTTCTCGCCATCTCGTCAGTCGTTCCGATCGTCGTACGGCAGCACGCCTTCCGCTCTCGGGATGGGAACGTAGCCGCCATCGGCTCGAATCTTCGCGACGAGCTTCCCGAGTTCGGCCAGGGTGTCCTCGCCGAGCAGCGAAGGGTTCGCCTCGAGCATCAACGTGACGATTTCGCCGATGCGCTGAGGCGTGAGATCGTCCGTCGCCTCCAGCTCCACCGGACCGTCTTCCCCCTCGTCCACGATCCGGGTGCTGCGCAGCAACCGGAGCTGCCTGTCGCTGTATATCCTCGCGAGCAGAGCCGAAGCGAGCCGCTTCCGCGCCTCGGAGCCGCTCATGGTCGTCTGCTGATCGCCGGAAGTGGTGGCGACTTCCTGCGGGTCCTCCGCGGCCCCGGCCCGGCGTTCGCTCTTGCGACTTCGTGCCACGCTGCTCCACTTCTCCTTCATGGACGGGACCGCCTGGTCGTTCCACTTCGCCTTCACCACCGGAAGTGCTTGTTCGTACCACCACTTCTTGAGGTGCGGCGCGGCCTTCTCCGCCACTCTGAGGCCGATCTGGAAGATCACCTCGGCCAGGAACTCCGCGGCCTCCCGACGCTCCCGTTCTCGGGCCTCCGACTCGTACGGGTCGGTGTCGAGCCAATCCTGCGGGTACTTCGTCACTGGATCCGGCTCGGTCTCCTCCTTCAAGAAGATCTCGGCTTGACCCACCTGATTGGTGTCGGGGTCGCGTGTCATTCCGCGATGCGCACCCTCGGTCTTCCTCGACCGCACGAAACGCGAGCCCTTCCGGACTCTGACAATGGCCTCGTACTCCTCGTACTCATTGCTGTCCATGCCCCCACCTTCGACCTGCGGCGCCGCGCCCGCCGCCCGCGCCAGCGCCCAGGGAGCGACGCCCCCGACACTGTACGTCCGGCCGCCGACCCGTCCGGCGGATCGCCAGATGCGGCCCGATGATCCAGGTTCGGAGCAGCTGAGGCAGACGAGGGCGTAATCCGGTGGCCACCTTCTCCGCATCGCCCCTAGGGTCGCTGGAATGACGCACAACACTGTGGACCCGGCGACGATCACACCGGAGATGGCTTCTCAGATCCGCACGTGGCGATGCGATGAGGACTACTCCTGGCGTGCTGTGGCCCAGGCAGTGTCCGACCTTTGGGGCTCCGAATGGGGCAGTAACCAGCTCTACGGCGAAGACCTCTGCGTGGCCGCAGCGAAGGTGCTGGGTGAAGACCCCTACCGGGAACCGTGGAACTGACGCGCCCGCCAGGTGCCTTCCCTCGGACAGGTTGGGAAGTCGGGGGCTCACCCAGGAGATCACTTCGAACCGGATCTCTACACCGATCGGTCCGCGTCCTGGCGAACGGCCCGACGGCCCGGCCCCGAGTAGCTCGTCGGAGCTCTGGTCCGCCGCGGCACGGACAAGCCCGCCGTCGCGGCAGCCTTGGCAGAGGCCCTGGAGCGGGTTTCGAATCGAGCTCAGAACCCGGGCAGGTATGGAGACGCCGAGGACTGGTGACATCGCCGCGGCCGAACCACTGAATGGTTCGGCCACTCGCGTCTCTTCGTGCTGCCTTTCTCAGCTCACTCGGTGACGTCGTAACGGTTAGATCTGCGCGGGGCGGACGGAGCGGAATCGACGATTCTGCTCGTCGACTCCCCACGGCTCCGCATAGTGCATCTCTGCCACGACGGTCCTCAGATCGGTGTGCTCGAAGTGCCCCTTGTCGGCTAGATGGATTACGAGAGCCACCAACTCGCGGTACGTCCGAATACGGCCCACCTCGATTCCGTAGCCGTCCCAGTGCTGCGGAGGCCGGCAGCGATAGTGATGGACCGTCCATTGGGCGCGGGGCGGAATGTCACGCGGGTTGAGGATGCGGGCGCTGAAGTCCTTGGGATTGGCCGCGATCCTCTCCCGACGATCGCGTTCGAACGCCTCGCGTGCTTCTCGAGCACTGTCATGTTCGCTCTGGCTGAGTGACAGCTCACCTTGGCCTGGAGCGATCTCTTGGCCGCACTGCTGGCAGTACGCCAGGATCTCGGCAGAGAGCTGCCGTCGAGCTTCGCTGTACGGCTCACCTGTCTCGGCCATTCTGGTCCGAATTCCCTGCTTGCGAGCGCGATCCTTGGTCATCGGGTGTCCTCACCGACGGAGACCCACACGCACCGTCGCACCGCGGTTGACCATGGCAGAAGGCTTCGTGCGAGTCAGTGACCCTTGTCCTCGTTGCTACCAGCGGTGTGGGCGCAGCTGTAGCTCGGAAGCAGGCGCACACGAGGCGCCGCTGCCAAGCAGTATAGCGATGTCCCGCAGGGCAGGTCGCCTCGCGCGATGGTAGGCACGTCGGACTCAGAGGGCTCTGGTCGGAGCAATAGTCAAGACCTGTGGATCGGCGGAAGCTCAGCGGTAGCGCGGGAGGCCGCCGGAGTCGGGAAGCTCATCCTCGAAGTCGCAGGCGGCAACGGCGTCGTAGCCGCGGTCCCAGGCTGCCATGAGCAGGCGTGACACTGGCTCGACGAGGGAGGGTCCGTCTTCCTCGGCTTCGGCCTCGACCGTGAGCGGCCAGCCGATGAAGTCGTCGGCGAGTCCGGCGTCCGGATTCGGGCGGCTGTCGAAGACCATCCCGCCGGTTCGGACGGTGTAGTGGTCGTCGGCCTGGGCTCCGAGGGTCATCGCGACGAGGTCGGCCAGGAACTGTCGACCGGTGCCGCGGACAAAGGTCTGGCAGCTGCCGTAGTCCTTCGCGGTGCTCACGCGGCCTCCTCTTGGCGTTCGACCAACACGCCGTTCTCGAACTGGGCGCCGGCGCGGACTAAGGGGCGGACTCGACGAGCTTGAACATTATGGCCAGGGCGGCTGCCGGGCTGCCGGCGCCGCGGGTGACCTTGGTGCGGAGCTTGACGGTCGAGAAGGTCGACTCGATCGGGTTCGTCGTCCTTAGGTGGATCCAGTGCTCGGCCGGGAAGTCGTAGAACGCGAGGAGTTCGTCCTGGTCGGCGGTAATCTTCGCGACGGCCTTGGGGAACTTGGCTCCGTAGGTCTTCGCGAATGCCTCGATCGCCTTCTCGGCGTGGCCACGGTCCTCAGCGTTGTAGATGTCTTGCATCGCCTTCGTCGCCCCGGGCTGGGCGGACTTGGGCAGGTAGTTGGTGATGTTGCGGGTCTTGTGAACCCAGCACCTCTGCGGCCTGGCTGCCGGGAACACCTCGGCCAGCGCCCGCCACAGGCCCATGGCACCGTCGCCGACCACCAGCTCCGGGTCGCGCATGCCGCGTCGGCGGCAGTCGCGCAGCAGGTCGGCCCACGACTCAGTGGACTCCCGCAGCCCCTCGGCAAGCGCGATCAGCTCCTTGGTGCCGTCCAGACGGACGCCGAGCAGGACCAGCACGCACGAGTGGGCCTGGCCGAGCCGGACCTTCGGGTGCACGCCGTCGGCCCAGACATAGACGAAGTCCCGGTCGGACAGGTCCCGGGTCTGAAAGGCGGCGTGGTCGTCGCTCCACTGCCTGGTCAGCCGGGTGATCGTGGCGGGCGACAGGCCGGCCGTGCCGCCGAGGAACTGCTCCAGCGCGGGCACGAGGTCCCCGGACGACAGGCCATGCAGGTAGAGCAGCGGCAGGACCTCGGAGATCTTCGGCGACTTGCGGCACCACGGCGCGAGGATCTTCGAGGAGAACCGCTTGCGCTCGCCGGTGGTGTCGTCGACGCGGCGGTCGTTGACCCGCGGTGCCCTGACCTCGACCGGGCCGGCGGCGGTGACCACGGTGCGGGGCTGGTGGTGGCCGTTGCGAACCACTAGGCGGTGCCCGCGCTCGTCGGTCTCGGCAGCCAACTCGGCTATGTACTGGTTGACTTCCGCTTCCAGTGCGCCAGCCAGCATGCGTCGGGCGCCCTCGCGGACGATCTCGTCGACCAGGGAGCCGGTCTCGGTGGAACCATCGGCATTCACTACGCTGAGCAAGGGCGTACCTTCCCGACCTGCGCTGCAACGCGGGTCTACTCGGTGACTTCTCGATCAATCACCCTGGAAGGTACGCCCTTCGCGTGCCCCCAGGGGCTGATCCACAAGTCCTGAGCATTGCTCCACGGCCTCCGGCGCAGGTCCGGTTGGCGCTATCGCAGATCGCGCAGTGCGGTCGCAGCGCGGACTCGCCGCTCACGCCGGAGCCTGTCACTGGGATGCCGCTTGCCGCGTTAGCTGATCCAGATGCCCTCGGGCGAGATCCGGCGTGCGAGGCGCAGGCCGGCGCCGCTGACCGGGGTCGACCAGGACACATCGGTGATCTCGCACCCGGAGTCGTTTGCGAGGGTGTGTACGAGCGTCGCGCCAACGCCCTTTCGGCGATAGGAGTCCGCCACCCAGATCAGGTCGATGCACGGACGCAGGGTGTCGTCCTGATCGCCGTTCTCCGAATCATCGAGCAGGTCCCAGTGGTGGTGCCTTCGGACGTCGTGGGTCGCCAGGTAGCCGATGACGTACCCGTTGGCCTGCAGCAGGTATGCGCGCACCCTGTCCGGGGTCTGCGTAGGCTCACCAAGGTGCGACCACGAGTTGGCGTCGTAGCCGTTCTCTCGCTGCGGCATCCGCCCCACCTGGTAGGTCAGCTTCCGCCAGGCAATCGGCGACTCGGTCGTCACCACGGCCAGGTCGCCCCACCAGTCCAAGTTCTTGGGTACCCGAACGCCGATTGCCCACGTCGCGTGGTGGGCGGCGTGTTCATTTCCGCCGTCCTCAGGAGCTCGCAGCGTCATTCCGCAGGGGCATTTGCTGTCACTCGGCGTCTGTACATGCTGGAACTGGACGGGGGCCGCGTGGTGGCTGAGGTTCTGTCCTCTGCCGCCCACCCATGGCCGGTAAGGCGCATCCTCCGGCTCAACGTATCCGGTCCATCGGTCCACCCAGCCGGGGTGCTGCTCGGGAAACAGCTCCCGCTTGTGCTTCTCGATGAACGGCAGTGTCGGGCGAACCCACACGCTGCCGGCGGTGGCCCGGCCATTGAGACGCACCCCGTGCCGCTTGGCCTTGCCGCGCAGGAAGCGCAGAAAAACGCCGGGTGGTGCGAAAAAGTTGACGCCGCGGACCAGCTCCCGTTCGCCAGGCGCAAGCCAGTCCTCGATGGGGAGCGCCAGCCGGTCAGCGAGGGCATGAAGTCCGCTGTAGTCCTGGTTGAGCTCGGCATCGGACAGCGCTTCCACTGCCGATTCGATCTGGGCAAAGGGAACAGGCAGACCGATCCAGCTTGGTCCACTGCTACATGAGAGGGTGCCCAGATACCCGTCGTACCGGATGTGATCGAAGGACGTGCGCTGCGCGTGGGTGACGCCCTCCATGTAGGCGGTCGGAAGATCTGGGGAGCCTCCCCGCCGGGTCCCATCGCGGTTGAGCTCGACCATGGCGTACCAACGGTGGGGCCGGACAGTAATCCTTCGAGAACTGGGGTCGCGTCGATCGGGGTCGAGGTAGATCGTTCGCTCAGTCATGCGCTCTGCTCCTCGTCAGGAACTCCCGCGCGCGGCTGCTTGCTGGGATAGGGTCTGCCACTCTCGTCCGTGATCGTGGCGTGCGAAGCTGGCTGGACCTCGACGCGGAGCATGGGCCAGGGTGTGCCCTCCTGGCCGGAGCCATCAGTCAAGAGCATGTGGCGTACGAAGGCGCCCACCAGGAAGTAGCGCTCGGCGAGCCTGCTCAGGTAGCTCTGCAACCCCTTCTCGGCGTCGCGGTTCTCGCGCACACTGTGCAGCTCGGCTGCGATGTCGCAGTGGTCCTGGACCACATCCAAGAACTCCAGAATGAGGTCTTCATCCTCCTCGGGGAGACCGTCTGGCAGCGCGTACTCGAAGGTGACGCTGGACTTGATCATGTTCCACAGCGGGTTCCCGCGGGTGATCAGCTTCAGGATCCGAGGCTGCGGGAACTCCGGGTCGGGCACCAACTTCAGCCGGCCTGACGTTGCCTCGCCGAGCGAGCGCGTCCATGCGGCGTGCTGGGCCTTGATCTCGAGCAGTCGATCCACCGTGAAGTGCCCTGGTTGGTCATCGATTTGCTTGTGATGCTTGCTGCACAGCAGGACCAGGTTCGTATGGCTGTCGATGGACGCGTCGTCCAGCCCACCAGCTCTCGGTCCACCCTTCGACCGGGCGACTATGTGAGCCTCCTCGCCGAAGACCGAGGGGTCGTCGCAGTCAGTCCCGGGTGTCACCACCTGCACCCGGCAGATCGCGCACCTGCCGCCTGCTTCACACCAGATGATCTTGCGGGTCTTTTCGGACGCGGCCATGGATTGCACCCTGCCAGAGGAGCAGTGCCCGGCGGGCGCGAATGCGAGGCCCGGCCAGAGAGGCCGTCAGTTGGATGTGGTCGTGTCGCCGCCCCACCCGGTGGATCCCGGCAACTGCAACCAAAACTGCAACCACACAACGACGAGGGCCCCGACCGCTGAGCGGTCGGGGCCCTCGTTTGCCCTGGCGGGCGAGTGCGGAGGATACGAGATTCGAACTCGTGAGGGGTTGCCCCCAACACGCTTTCCAAGCGTGCGCCCTAGGCCTCTAGGCGAATCCTCCGTGGGAGAGCTTAGTACATGTTCGGGGGTGGTTGCGACCACGTATGTCGAGGGTGGTCCGGGGGTGTGGCCTGCGGATCGCGGAGCGGGGGTGGGGAGGGTGGGTGGTGGAGGACGGGGGCCGGGATCCGGTACTGTGGGTGTCAGCCCCTCGTGTGGCGTTATCTCTCTGAACCCCCCCAGGGCCGGAAGGCAGCAAGGGTAGGAGGGCTCTGGCGGGTGCGCGGGGGGTCTTTGCGTTCCCGGGGGCGGGCGGGGGCCGTTGAGGGGCGACGCGTTTGTCGGCTCGTCCCGATATCGTCGGTGGTGTGTCCCTAGCCCTGTACCGCCGCTATCGCCCCGAGACTTTCGCCGAGGTCATCGGGCAGGAGCACGTGACCGCTCCGCTCCAGCAGGCCCTGCGCAACAACAGGGTCAACCACGCCTACCTGTTCAGCGGCCCGCGCGGTTGCGGGAAGACGACGAGCGCGCGCATCCTGGCCCGCTGCCTGAACTGCGCGCAGGGGCCGACGCCGACGCCGTGCGGTGAGTGCCAGTCCTGCCGTGACCTGGCGACGGGCGGGCCCGGTTCGATCGACGTCATCGAGATCGACGCCGCCTCGCACGGTGGTGTGGACGATGCCCGTGAGCTGCGGGAGCGCGCGTTCTTCGCGCCGGTGCACAGCAGGTACAAGATCTTCATCCTGGACGAGGCGCACATGGTGACCTCGGCGGGCTTCAACGCGCTGCTGAAGGTGGTGGAGGAGCCGCCGGAGCACCTCAAGTTCATCTTCGCGACCACGGAGCCGGAGAAGGTGATCGGGACGATCCGCTCCCGGACGCACCACTACCCGTTCCGGCTGGTGCCGCCCGGCACGCTGCGCGACTACCTGGCGGAGGTCTGCGGCCGGGAGCAGATCCAGGTGGAGGACTCCGTCTTCCCGCTGGTGGTCCGGGCCGGGGCCGGGTCGGTGCGTGACTCGATGTCGGTGATGGACCAGCTGCTCGCGGGTGCGACCGAGGGCGGTGTGACCTACCAGATGGCCACCGCGCTGCTCGGGTACACGGACTCCGCGCTGCTGGACGAGGTGGTGGACGCCTTCGCGGGGCAGGACGGCGCGACGGTGTTCCAGGTGATCGACCGGGTGGTCGAGGGCGGGCACGATCCGCGCCGGTTCGTGACCGACCTGCTGGAGCGGCTCCGGGACCTGGTGATCCTGGCCACGGTGCCGGACGCCGGGGAGAAGGGGCTGATCGACGCCCCGGCGGACCGGGTCGCGGTGATGCAGGCGCAGGCGGACGCGTTCGGCGCGGCCGAGCTCAGCCGGGCCGCGGACATCGTCAACACCGGACTGACCGAGATGCGCGGGAACGCGGCGCCCCGGCTGCAGCTGGAGCTGATCTGCGCCCGGGTGATGCTGCCGGGCGCGTACAGCGACGAGCTGTCGTTGCAGGCGCGGCTGGACAAGCTGGAGCGCCGGGCAGCCACCGGGGGCTTCGCGGCCCCGATGCAGGCTCCCGCCGTGCAGGCTCCCGCCACGCAGCCCCCGATGCAGACCCCGGCGCAGACCCCTGTGATGTACGCGCCTGCCCCGCAGGCTCCCGCCGTACAGGCCCCCCAGGCGGAGGCCGTCCCGGTGCAGGCGCCGGCAGCGCCCGCGGCCCCGGCGCAGGAGGCCGCCGCTCCGGCAGCGCCCGCGCCGGGTGCGTGGCCGATCCCGCGCAGCTTCTCCCCGGGCGGGGGTGCGCCCGCCCCGGCGGCGGCGCCGCCCGTGCAGCAGGCTCCCGCGCCCGTCCAGGCCGCCCCGGTGGCCGCGCCCGCCCCCGCTCCGGCCGCCGCGGCCGGCGGCGGGCAGCCGTCGGGCGCCGCCCAGCAGGGGGCCGGGCAGGTCCGGCAGATGTGGCCGCAGATCCTGGAGGCGGTGAAGAACCGCCGCCGCTTCACCTGGATCCTGCTCAGCCAGAACGGCCAGGTGGCCGGGTTCGACGGCAGCGTGCTCCAGGTGTCCTTCATCAACGCGGGCGCGCGGGACAGCTTCGTCAGCAGCAACAGCGACGACGTACTGCGCCAGGCGCTGGCGGACGCGCTCGGTGTGGACTGGCGGATCGAGTGCATCATCGACCCGTCGGGCGGCTCCGGCGGGACCGGCGGCGCCGGGGGCGGGAATCCCGGCGGCAGCGGCTCCGGCAACCCGGGCAGCCCCGGTGGTTCCACCGGCGGCTGGGGCGCCCCCCCGGCGCGTCCGGCGGCGCCCGCGCCTGCGGTTCAGGCCGCCGCCCCGGCGCCCGTACCGGCGCCCGCGCCGATGGCCACGCCCCCCACGATGCCGCCCGCGCCGGTACCTCCGCCGGTGCAGGCCCCGTCGGCTCCGCCGGCCGGGCGCCCGGCGCAGTCGGTCGCGCTGGAGGACGACATCCCGGAGGAGGACGACCCGGAGCTCAAGGAGGAGACGTTCTCCGGCCAGGAGCTGATCATCCGCGAGCTGGGCGCGACGGTGCTGCAGGAGATCCGCCACGGCGGGAACTGACCGGCGGGCGGGCGGCGCGCCGGCAGGGGCGGCCGGCGAGTCCGCGGCCCGAGCGGGACCCGGCCGGTGACCGATCGGACGCCCGGCACCGGTAGCACGTAGGCTCGGTGCGACGACGCGGCGACGTCCGCGCGACGCCGGGCCGGCACGGCCGGCGGCGCGGTCGGCGCAGGCGTGCCAGGACGAAGCGACGGACGCAGAACGCAAGGAGTGAGCCGTGTTCCCCGGTGGTGGCCAGCCCAACATGCAGCAGCTGCTCAAGCAGGCGCAGAAGATGCAGCAGGACCTCGCCCAGGCGCAGCAGGAGCTGGCCGAGACGAAGGTGAACGGTTCGGCGGGCGGTGGCCTGGTCGAGGCCACCGTGACCGGCGCCGGTGAGCTGGTGGCCCTGGCCATCGCGCCGGCCGCCGTCGACCCGGAGGACACCGAGACCCTGGCCGACCTGATCCTCGCGGCCGTCCGGGACGCCAACCAGGCGGCGCAGAAGCTGCAGGCCGAGCGGATGGGCCCGCTGACCCAGGGCCTGGGCGGCGGCGGAATCCCCGGTCTGCCGTTCTGACCTGGTCGGATGGCCGAATCGGGTCGGAAAGACCGAAGTCATGAAGGTCTGAAGTTCGGATAACAGACCTGTGTGATTTATGCGGGAGTAGGGCGTCGGGCGGTGTGCCCGGCGCCCGATTCGTTGGATGATGGCACCGGGACATCGGGCAACCGGTGCACCACAGACCCCTGAGGGAAGGCGCGACGTGTACGAGGGCGTGGTTCAGGACCTGATCGACGAACTGGGCAGGCTGCCCGGCGTCGGGCCCAAGAGCGCGCAGCGGATCGCCTTCCACATCCTGCAGGCAGACCCCACCGACGTCCGCCGGCTGGCGCACTCGTTGCTGGAGGTCAAGGACAAGGTCCGGTTCTGCGCGACCTGCGGCAATGTCGCGGAGGCCGAGCAGTGCCGGGTCTGTCTCGACCCGCGCCGCGACCTCGCGGTGATCTGCGTGGTCGAGGAGCCCAAGGACGTCGTCGCGATCGAGCGCACCCGCGAGTTCCGCGGCCGGTACCACGTACTGGGCGGCGCGATCAGCCCGATCGAGGGCGTCGGCCCGGACGACCTGCGGATCCGCGAGCTGCTGGCGCGCCTCGCGGACGGCACGGTCACCGAGCTGATCCTGGCCACCGACCCCAACCTGGAGGGGGAGGCGACCGCCACCTATCTGGCCCGGCTCTGCAAGCCGATGGGCCTGAAGGTGACCCGGCTGGCGAGCGGTCTGCCCGTCGGCGGGGATCTGGAGTACGCGGACGAAGTGACCCTCGGCCGCGCCTTCGAAGGGAGACGACTGCTCGATGTCTGACCGGACGATCAACCAGCAGCCCCACACGCCCCACCAGGCAGGCCCGCAGCAGGACCGGCCCGCCCCGCACGTCCATGCGCACGGCTCGGAGCCGGACGACTTCGCGGTGCAGATCGCGGACTCGGTGGAGAGCTTCGTGCTCGCCGTCACCGAGGTCGCCAAGGGCGACGAGCCCGGCAGCGCCGTCTCGCTGCTCCTCCTGGAGGTCTCGCAGCTGCTGCTGGCCGGCGGTCGGCTCGGCGCGATCGAGGACGTCGTCCCGGAGGACCGCTTCGAGCCCGACACCGGTCCGGAGCCGGACAGCGAGCAGCTGCGCGAGCGGCTGGCCGTGCTCCTCGCGCCGATCGACGTCTACCACGAGGTCTTCGACCCGTACGGGCCGCCGGAGAAGCCGAACGCCTTCCGGATCTCGGACGACCTGGCCGGCGTGGTCAGCGAGCTCCAGCACGGGCTCACCCACTACCGCGAGGGGCGGGTCAGCGAGGCGCTCTGGTGGTGGCAGTTCTCGTACCTCTCCAACTGGGGCACGACCTGCTCGGCGGTGCTGCGGGCGCTGCAGTCGCTGATCGCCCACGTCCGGCTGGACAGCCCGATCGGGGCGGTGCCGGACGGTGCGGACACCGACGACGACGGGCTCACCGACGAGCAGCTGGAGCAGCAGGCCGGCGACCTGATGGCGGCCGAGCTGGGCCTGGGCCGGTAGCAGACCGGGCAGCCGTACGACGGGCGGCACGAGCAGTGCGGGCAGCACAGGCGGCACGGTGACGGGCAGCCCCGGAGGCGGGGAACGGGCGGGGAACGGGCGGGAACGGACTGTGACGGACGCCTCAGGGATTCCGGTGGAAGGGAAAACCCCGGGGCCGCCGTCCGTTCGTCCGCCGATTCTCCGGAGCCGCACCGGAAAGCCCGCAGACCTGCCGGTCGCCACCCCCGAACCGCCGCCCACCTGCTGAAACGGGCGTCTCATCATATGGAAAGCGGCAGTCGCGGCACCCCCGCTCGGTAGACTGGCGCGGACCGCACAACCCCCGCCACCCGGGGGTGCGGGGGCCCAGCGCCCCCGGAAACGACACAAGTCGAGGAGCGCACGTGGGCCTTGTCGTGCAGAAGTACGGCGGCTCATCCGTTGCGGATGCCGAAGGCATCAAGCGCGTGGCCCGTCGAATCGTTGACGCCAAGAAGGCCGGCCATGAGGTCGTCGTCGTGGTGTCCGCGATGGGCGACACGACGGACGAGCTCATCGAACTCGCGGAGCAGGTGTCACCCCTCCCTGCCGGCCGTGAGTTCGACATGCTGCTGACCGCTGGAGAGCGCATCTCCATGGCGCTGCTGGCCATGGCGATCAAATCCCTGGGTCACGAGGCCCAGTCCTTCACGGGCAGCCAGGCCGGTGTCATCACCGACTCCGTCCACAACAAGGCGCGCATCATCGACGTGACGCCGGGCCGCATCCGCACCGCCCTGGACGAGGGCAACATCGCGATCGTGGCCGGTTTCCAGGGCGTCTCGCAGACCGGCAAGGACATCACCACGCTCGGTCGCGGCGGCTCGGACACCACCGCCGTCGCCCTCGCCGCGGCCCTCCGGGCCGAGGTCTGCGAGATCTACACCGACGTGGACGGCGTGTTCACCGCCGACCCGCGCGTGGTGAAGAAGGCCCGCAAGATCGACTGGATCGCCTACGAGGACATGCTGGAGCTGGCCTCGTCCGGCTCCAAGGTGCTGCTCGACCGCTGCGTGGAGTACGCGCGGCGCTACAACATCCCGATTCACGTACGCTCGTCCTTCTCGGGTCTTCCCGGGACGATCGTCAGCAACGACAACCCGAACCAGCCCGAAGGGGGCGAGATGGAGCAGGCCATCATCTCCGGAGTCGCCCACGACACTTCCGAGGCCAAGGTCACGGTCGTCGGCGTGCCGGACAAGCCGGGCGAGGCGGCGCGCATCTTCCGCGCCATCGCCGACGCCGAGGTCAACATCGACATGGTGGTGCAGAACGTCTCGGCCGCCGCGACCGGGCTGACCGACATCTCCTTCACGCTGCCGAAGACCGAGGGCCAGAAGGCCATCGACGCGCTCGGCCGGGTCAAGGAGGGCATCGGCTACGAGTCGCTGCGCTACGACGACGCGATCGGCAAGATCTCCCTGGTCGGCGCCGGCATGCGCTCCAACCCGGGGGTCACCGCGACCTTCTTCGAGGCGCTCTCCGAGGCCGGCGTCAACATCGAGCTGATCTCCACCTCGGAGATCCGCATCTCGGTCGTCACCCGGGCCGACGACGTCAACGAGGCCGTGCGCGCCGTCCACAGCGCCTTCGGGCTGGACAGCGAGTCGGACGAGGCGGTCGTCTACGGAGGCACCGGGCGATGACCCGCCGGCCGAACCTCGCCGTCGTCGGCGCCACCGGCGCGGTCGGCGAGGTGCTGCTCGGCCTGCTCTCCCTTCGTCAGGACATCTGGGGCGAGGTGCGCCTCGTCGCCTCCCCGCGCTCGGCCGGCCGCAAGCTGACCGTGCGCGGGGAGTCCGTCGAGGTGCTCCCGCTCACCGAGGAGGCCTTCGAGGCGATCGACGTCGCGCTGTTCGACGTGCCCGACGAGGTCTCCGCCCGGTGGGCGCCGATCGCCGCCGCCAAGGGCGTGGTGGTGGTCGACAACTCCGGCGCGTTCCGGATGGACGGGGACGTCCCGCTGGTCGTCCCCGAGGTCAACGCGGCGGCGGCCCGGATGCGGCCGCGCGGCATCGTGGCCGGTCCCAACTGCTCCACATTGGCGATGATCGCCGCGATCGGCGCGCTGCACGCCGAGTACGGGCTCAGCGAACTGGTGGTCGCCTCCTACCAGGCGGCCTCCGGTGAGGGCCGCTCCGGGGTGGACGCGCTGCGCGCCCAGGTCGCGCTGGTGGCGGGCACCGAGGTCGGCGAGCAGACCGGCGACCTGCGTGCCGTGATCGCCGACAACGGCCCGTTCGCCGCCCCGCTGGCGCTCAACGCGGTGCCCTGGGCGGGCGCGCTGATGGACGGCGGCTGGTCGTCCGAGGAGCTGAAGCTCCGCGACGAGTCGCGCAAGATCCTCGGCCTGCCGGCCCTGCGGGTCTCCGCGACCTGCGTCCGCATCCCGGTCGTGCGCACCCACGCGCTGGCCGTGCACGCGGTCTTCGAGCGCGAGGTCACCCAGGAGCACGCCCAGCAGATCCTCCGTGACGCCCCCGGCGTGGTGCTGTACGACGACCCGGCGGCCGGGGAGTTCCCCACCCCGAACGACGTGGTCGGCACCGATCCGGTCTGGGTCGGGCGGGTGCGGCGGGCGCTGGACGACCCGGCGGCGCTGGACCTGTTCCTCTGCGGTGACAACCTGCGCAAGGGCGCGGCGCTCAACGCCCTGCAGATCGCCGAGCTGGTGGCGGGCGAACTCCTCGTCTGACGCGCCGTGGGCCGGGGCGGGGCCGCGAGGCCCCGGACGGCCGGGTGGAGGCGGGTGACGCCGGACGACGCGGGGGCCGGATGAACCGTCGGAACGGAACCGACCGTGAGACCGGTAGGGGCCGGGGACGGGAATGGATCGTGTCCCTCCGCAAGGCTCCAAGGGGCGGAGCGGGACCGGAGCGGGACCGGGGCGGGACCGGACGGGCTCCGAAAGCGGCGAGAACCGTGAGACGTCGTGAGATTCCGTGCGCCTTCTGCGGTCCTTCGGAGGTCACTTGCCCAATCCGCCGGAATCCCCTGGAGCGGGCCGCCGCCCGTACGCGAGAATGTTCCGTGGGCTGGGGCAACCATGACAGGGGATCGAGTGTCCAACGGGCGTGGCGAACGTGATGGTGGGGGCAGGGGCGGGCATCTCGGCAGCGGCCGTGGTGACGTTCTCGCCGCGTGCCCAGCGGCCTGCGGATAGGCCGGAAGACAGCCAGATGACGGCGGTCGCACCCGGCACGGCGGGCTCCGGTGCCGGTACCGGCGCGGGTACCAGCGAGGACCTGCTCACCGAGACGTACCAGGCCCACTACCGCTCCCTGTTGCGGCTGGCGGCGCTGCTCCTCGACGACCTCTCGACCTGCGAGGATGTGGTCCAGGAGGCGTTCATCCGGGTGCATTCGGCACGCCGCCGGGTGCGCGAGCCGGAGAAGACGCTCGCCTACCTGCGGCAGACCGTGGTCAACCTGTCCCGCTCCACGCTGCGACGGCGGATCCTCGGCCTGCGGCTGCTGCCGAAGCCGATGCCTGACATGGCCAGTGCAGAAGAAGGAGCCTACGATGCGCTGGAGCGCGACCAGTTGAAGGCCGCGCTGCGTGGTCTGCAACGTCGTCAGCGGGAGGTTCTGGTGCTCCGTTACTTCGTGGACATGACGGAGGCACAGGTCGCGGATACCTTGGGCATCTCGCTCGGCTCGGTGAAGGCCTACGGCTCGCGAGGGATCGCCGCGCTGCGGGTCCAGATGGAGGCCGGGCATGGCTGACGACCGGGTCGGTACGAGCGGTGGCCCGGACGGGAACGGCCCGACGGCGCAGGGCCCGAGAGCGGACGGTCCTGACATGCGCGGGCCGAAGGCGCCCGGTCCGAAGACGCTCGGCCCGACGCCCGGTCCTGACGCACCCGGTCCGAAGGCGCTGGGCCCCGACGCGCTCGCCCCGAAGCCCGACGGGCCGCCCACCGACGGGCTCGACACCGACGAGCTGCTGGTCCGCGTGCTGCTGCAGCGCGCCGTGGCCGAGGTGCAGCCCGACCCCGCCGGACTGCACCGGATCCGCCGCGCGGTACCCCGGCGGCGGGCCGCCCGGCGCGGCGCCTGGACCGCGGCCGCCGCACTGGCCGTCGCGGTGGCGATCGGCCTGCCGGCCCTGCACGACGACGACCACCTCGGACTCTCCGGCGGCCCCGGCACCCCCGGCGCGTCCGGCGCGACGCCCTCGGCCACCGTCGAGGGTACGGCCGGCACCGACGCCCCGGGCCCGAACGCGCTGCCGCACCCCGAGGCCAGTGGTTCACCGGGCGCCGGCAGCCCGTCCGGCTCGGCGAGCACACCGCCGCGCCCGGGAGCCAGCAGCGCCGACGCCGGAGCGGGCGCGTCAGCCCGGCCCAGCGCCTCCAGCACCGGCGGGGGCGACGACGCGCCCGTACCGCTCTGCCTCCGGGGCGACCTCGGGCAGGGGACGGCCAGGGTCGGCGCGGCCGACGGGGACGGGCGGATCTACGGGTACTTCACGGTGGTCAACACCTCCGCGCACACCTGCCGGCTCGGCGGGCCGGGCTCGGTCGCGGTGACCGGTGCCACCGGGACGGACCAGTCCCGGATCCGGGTGACCGACCACACGGCGGACGATCCGGCGACCGACCTGGCCGCCCCGCGACCGGGCGGCGGCGACGGCCCCGGGCTGCTCCTTGCACCGCAGGCCGCCTACCGGGTGGACTTCGGCTGGGTGCCGGACGGCGGCGGCTGCCGGACCGCGGGCGGCGTCTCGCCCAGTGCGACGGCCGGCCAGAGCGGTCCGGGCAGCTCCGGTTCGGGCGGCGCCCAGGCGTTGCGGTCCGGCGGACCGGGCGGCTCGGCCGCGGGCTCCGGCACGGGCGCCGTCGCCCCGGCGATCGGAGCCTCGGCGGCACCGACCGGGGCGCCCCCGGCATCCGCCACCCCGACGGCGGGCCCGACCACGGCGCCGAGCCCCTCGGCCACCCCGACCTCCGGCCCCACCGCGCCGCCGGCCGGCGTCACCCTCGCGCACACCCCGGCGCCCGGCAGCCCGAGCGCCGCCTCCGTCGTCCTGCCGGGGGCCTGCTCGGGCACGGTCTACCGCACGGTGCCGCAGGCCGTCGTGGCGCCCACCCCGACCGGGACCTCGGCGCCGTCCACCTCGCCGTCCTCCGACTGACCCCGCCGCCGGGTGCCGGCCCGCTCGTGCGGGCCCCGGCCGCGGTGCCCGGCCCCGGTCCGGGCGGGCGTGGCGGGGCCCCTGTGGTCGGGCGGGGTGTGAGGACTGGTTACCGTGGGGGGTGTGTACCGGTTCCTCCTCACTCCGCGCTGGCTGAGCGGCACCGCGCTGGCCGTCGCGGCCGTGGCGGTGTGCGTCTGGCTCGGCTCCTGGCAGCTCGGCCGGTTCGAGGACAAGGTCTCCTCGCATCAGGAGATCAGCAAGGCGGTGGACGACGCCGGCACGGCCGCGCCGCTCGGCGAACTGCTCGGCCCCGACCGGCCGCAGGTCACCACCGACACCGTCGGCCGGGCCGTGACGGTGTCCGGGACCTTCGACCAGGAACACCAGCTGCTCGTGCCCAACCGGGTGCTGGACGGCAAGCAGGGCTACTACGTGCTCACCCCGCTGCGCACCGACGACGGCCGGATCGTCGCGGTGGTTCGCGGCTGGGCGCCGGGCACGCCCGCCGAGGGCGCGGCCGCCACGGCGCTGCCGCCGGCCGGCGAGGTCACGGTGGCCGGGCGGTTGCAGGCCGGCGAGAGCAGCGGCAGCGGCGGCGCCGTGGCCGGCGGGCTCCCGGCCGGACAGCTCGGCACGATCAACAAGGCCTCGCTCGTCAACAAGCTCTCCTACGACGGCTGGTACGACGGCTGGGTGTCCTCGGACACCGTGCCGGCGGGGCTGACCCCGGTGCCGACCGTGCAGCCGCAGGGCGGCGACGGCCTCAGCCTGCGGGCGTTCCAGAACCTCGGGTACACCCTGGAGTGGTTCGTCTTCGGCGGCTTCGTCGTCTTCATGTGGTTCCGCCTGGTGCGACGCGAGGCGGAGGCCGAGCAGGACCGGGCCCTCGGGCTGGACCCGGTCCTGGAGTAGCCCCGGCCGGGGTGCGAGCGGCCGCCCGGGGCGGGTTCGGCGCTCCGGACGCCGGGCTCAGCCCTCCGGACCCAGCTCGCCGGACGCGGGGCTGATCGCTCCGGACGCCGGGCTCAGCGTGAGGGCTTCGCCGGCGGGACGGCCGGCTTGGACGGCAGAACGGGCGCCGTCGGCACGGCCGGCGTCGGGTGCGGAGTCGCCGCGGGCGGGGACCAGGGTGTGCCGGACGGGGTCGAGGACGGCGAGACCGTCGGGGGCGGGTTGCCGCACCGGCCGCTCCCGCTCCCGCTGCCGCTGTCGTCGTCCGAGTCGTAGTGGTCGGTGTGGTGGCGGGTGCTGCGCCCGCTCTTGGAGTTCTTCGACCCCTTGGACCCGGACGACTTCGACCCGGACGACTTGGACGAGGCGAGCACGACCGCCCCGTCACCGGCGTCGGCCCGCGTGACGTCCGTGACGGCCGTGACGTTTGTGACGGCCGCACCTGACGCACCCGACGCACCCGACGTACCCGACGCACCTGACACGGCCACCGCGACGTCGGCCGCGCGGAAGACCGCCCGGACGGCCGGGCCCCCCGCCGCCCCGGCCGCGGCCGTCGTCGCGGTGGCCGTCGCCGTCGGCCGGCTGGACGGCGGCAGCGGCGGCGGGCAGGCCGCGTCGCTGCCGTCCTGACCCGAGCAGCCGGTGAGCGCGAGCGCCCCGGCCACCCCCACCCCCGTGAGCGTCAGCCGACGTCTCACCCCTTGCCCCCGTCGCTCGGCTCGCCCTGATCCGCCCCGGCGCTCCCCGCGCCCAGGTGCCGCCGGACGAAGTCGATCTCCAGCCGCAGCTGCTTGATCCGCTCCTCCACCACCAGCGAGCCGTGCCCGGCGTCGTACCGGTAGACCTCGTGCGGCCGGCCCAGCTGCTCCAGCCGCTCCACGTAGTTCTCGATCTGCCGGATCGGGCAGCGCGGGTCGTTCACCCCGGCGCTGATGTAGACCGGCACCCGGACCCGCTCGACGTAGGTCAGCGGCGAGGAGGCGGTCCAGCGCTCGGGCACCTCGGTCGGTGTGCCGCCGAAGAGCGTGCGGTCCAGGGACTTCAGCGCCTCCATCTCGTCGTCGTACGCCGTCAGGTAGTCGGCGACCGGGACGGCGGCGACGCCGAGGGTCCAGTTCTCCGGCTGCACGCCGAGGCCGAGCAGGGTGAGGTAGCCGCCCCACGAGCCGCCGGTGAGCACGAGCCGCTCCGGGTCGGCGAGCCCGCTCGCGACCGCCCAGGCGCGGACGGCGGCGATGTCCTCCAGCTCGATCAGGCCGACCCGCTCGTGCAGCGCGTCCGTCCAGGCCTGGCCGTAGCCGGTGGAGCCGCGGTAGTTGACCCGGACCACCGCGAAGCCGTGGTCCAGCCAGGCGGCCGGGCCGGCGGCGAAGGAGTCGCTGTCGTGGTGGGTCGGTCCGCCGTGGACGTCGAAGACGGTCGGGAACGGGCCGTCGCCGACCGGGCGCTGGACCAGCGCGTGCACCCGGCCGCCCGGGCCGTCCACCCAGACGTCCTCGACCGGTACCGAGCCCGGCGGCACCGGGCCCGGCGCCCGCAGGACGACCGTGCCGGCGGTGGACCGGACGGCGGACGGCTCGGCGGCGGAGGACCAGAGGAACTCCACCGTGCCGTCCGGGCGGGCGGTCGCGCCGCCGACGGTGCCGCGCGGGGTCTCCAGCCGGGTCAGTACCCCGGTGTCGAGGGCGTACGAGAACAGCTCGCTGCGCGCCTCGTACTCGTGCTCGACCAGCAGCGCGCGGGCGTCGGGGCGCCACTGGGCGGAGACGTCGCCGGGCAGCTCGCGGCCCTGCTCGTCGCGGAGCGCGAGCGCGGTCTCGGCCCCCGTGGCCACGTCCCAGATCATCGGCTCCCAGCGGCCGGTGCGCTGGTGGGCGACCAGCAGCCGGGTGTCGCCGTCGACCGGTGCGAAGCCGAGGCAGGCGATGCCGCGCGGCTCCGGGTGCCCGGTGACCTCGTCCAGCTCGGCGACGGTCGCGCCGTCGGCGAGCCGGACGACCCGCAGCGCCGAGTGCATCGCGTCGCCGTGCTCGGTGTGGTCGATGGCGAGCAGCGCGCTGTCGTAGCTGAGGTCGCCGATGCCGCCGTACTCCTCGTGGCGGTAGATCTCCACCGCCTCGGCCGCGCCCGGGCGGCGCAGGTGGAGGGTGGTGCCGTGCTCGTCGGTGGAGCGGCCTACCACGACCGTGCCGTCCCGGCCGAGGGCGAGGCCCGCGGAGTAGGAGGCGGCCAGGCCGGGCACGGCCTCCTCGTCGGGAGAGCCGGCGCCGTCCTCCGGGCGGCCGGCGAACGGCTGGCGGCGCCAGATCCCGAACTCGTCGCCGTCGTTGTCGTCGAACCACCAGATCCACGCGCCGTCGGGCGACAGCTCGGCGTCGGTGGTGCCGTTCGGCCGGTCGGTGACCTGCCGGTGGGTGTCGGTGGCGCGGTCCCAGGCGTACACCTCGTAGGTACCGGTCGCGTTGGACACGTACAGCGACCGGTCGGGGGCGTCCTCCGCCCAGTCCGGGAGGGAAACCCTGGCTGCCCTGAACCGCTGCTCCCACGCCGGTACGGCGCTCTTCTCCTCGCTCATCCACCCATCCAACCCGATCGGGGGGAGTGAACGGAACGGGCGGGTGGACCGGGACCGGTCCACCCGCCCTGCCGCGCTCCCCTCAGGGCGTCCGGCGGGGCAGCAGCTGCACCAAGCCCACCAGCAGCAACTCCAGCACCGCCAGCGCGGCGACGCTGCGCTCCAGGGCGGTGACCGGGTCGCCGGCGCCGTAGTGGACGATCCCGATCAGCGCGATCCCGAGCGCCCCGGCGACCTGCTGCACGGTGGCCAACAGCCCCGCGGCCGACCCGACCAGCCGGGGCTCGACCGAGGCCAGCACGACGCTGGTCACCGGCGCGATCACCAGCCCCATCCCGAGACCGTCCACGAACAGGCCCGGCGCCAGCCACCAGACGCCGCCGGTCGTCCCACCGGCGTGGACGGCGAGGCCGAGCAGGCCCAGCCCGCCGGCCATCAGCAGCCCGCCCAGCGCGATCGCCTGGCGGCCGAGGCGGGCGGCGACGCGGTGCGCCGTGGTGGAGGTGAGCAGGTAGCCGGCGCCGATCGCGGTGAAGACCAGGCCGGAGCCGAGGGCGTCCAGGCCGCGGCCCTGCTGCAGGTGCAGGGCGAGCACCAGGAAGAACGACGCCTGGCCGAGCCAGAAGGCGAGTTGGGCGAGCAGCCCGGCGGCGAAGGCCCGGCTCCGGAAGAGACCGGTGTCGACCAGCGGCGTCCCGGTGTGCCGGTGCTGGTGGACGGCGAAGCCGGCGAGCAGGGCGAGGGCGGCGCCCAGGCAGAGCCAGGTCCAGAGCGGCCAGCCGGCCTCGCGGCCCTGGATCAGCGGCAGCACCAGGCCGGTCAGCGCGACGGTGACGAGCAGGACGCCCACCGGGTCCAGCCCGGGGCGGTGCGGGGCGCGGGACTCCGGCAAGCAGCGGCGGACCAGGCCCAGCGCGGCCAGGCCGACCGGCAGGTTGAGCAGGAAGCAGCTGCGCCAGTCCAGGCCGAAGAGGTCCGCGCGGATCAGCGCGCCGCCGATCAGCTGGCCGAACACCGCGCCCACGCCCATCGTCAGCCCGTACATCGCGAACGCCCGGGCCTGCGCCGCACCGCTGAACGCGGTGCGCAGGATGGCCAGCACCTGCGGGCCCATCAGCGCCGCCGCCAGCCCCTGCGCGATCCGGGCGCCGACCAGGGTGGCGGCGGTCGGGGCCAGGCCGCAGCCGGCCGAGGCGAGCGTGAACAGGGCCAGGCCGAGGGCGAACACCCGGCGCCGCCCGTAGCGGTCGCCCAGCCGGCCGGCGGTGATCAGCCCGGCGGCCAGCGCCAGGGCGAAACCGGCGATCACCCACTGGACGGCGGCCGGGCCGGCGCCCAGGTCGGCCTGGACGGACGGGACGGCGACGTTCACCACGAAGACGTCGAGGGCGGTCATGAAGGTGGCGGTCAGGACGACCGGCAGCAGGCCCCGGGTGGCGGGCGCCGCGGCCCCGGCCGCAGCCCCGGCCGTGACCGGGCTCGTGGGCAGGGCGGTGCGGGTGGGCGGGGCGGTGCTCGTGGGCAGGCCGGTAGGCGCGGGCGGGGCGGTGCTCATCGCGGGCTCTCCTCGGCGGTTTCGGGAGCGGTTTCGGGAGCGGGGCGGGGGTCGGGCGTGGGTGCGCACGGCGTCGGCCGGGCGAGGGTCGGCCGGGCGCGGGTCGGCCGGGCGCGGGGGCGGGTGCGTCGCCCGCCCCCGTTGCCTCCTCCGGCGGCTCAGGCGCCCGGGACGCGGTCCAGGAAGCCGTACACCGAGGCGATCCGGCCGTCCGGACCGGCGACCAGCACGTCGAACCCGACCACCAGGGCCTCCCCGCCCGCCGGTCCGAGGTTCCAGGTGAACCGGGCGATGCCGTGGTGCGCGTCGACCGGACCGAGGGTGAACTCCAGGCCGGGGAACTGCGCCTGGGCCGCGCCGGTCAGGGCGTCGACGCCGTCCCGGCCGGTGACGGCGGCCAGCGGGTCGGTGTAGCTGCCGTCCTCGGCCCACGCCTCGTCGACCAGCTTGCGGCGGGCGGCCGGGTCGGTCTCGTTCCAGGCGGCGAGGTAGCGCTCGGCGAGCCGGTGGAGGTCGGTCACCTGAATGTCGTTCATCGTCTTCTCCCGTGTCCTGCTGGGTGGTTCGGCGGGTCGTTCCCGCTGCTCATGAAGGTACGGACGACGCCCGGTCGGCGAATCCGTCACGGATAGGTAGGGGAGCGGGCGCACCGCCGGGGCCGTAGGTAGGCCACGCCAGTAGGGTCGGAGGATGGGGATGCTCTACGGGCGGGAACAGGAGCAGGCCGTCGTCGACGCGCTGCTCGACGGCGCGAAGGCGGGCCGCAGCGGGGTGCTGGTGCTGCGCGGCGAGCCGGGGATCGGCAAGACCGCGCTGCTGGAGTACGCGGTGGCGGCGGGCGGCGGCGCGTTCCGGGTGATCCGGGCGACCGGCGTCGAGTACGAGGCCGAACTCCCGTTCGCCGGGCTCAGTCTGCTGCTCGCCTCCGGGCTGGACCGGCTCGCCGCTCTGCCTGGTCCGCAACGGCGTTCCCTGGAGGGCGCGTTCGGACTGGGGGACGCCGCCGTACCGGCGCAGCCGGGCGGCGACCGGCTGCTCACCGGTCTCGCGACGCTCGGCCTGCTCGCCGAACTCGCCTCCGATCAGCCCCTGTTGTGTGTCGTCGACGATGTGCAGTGGCTGGACCGGGCCTCGCTGGACGCCCTGCTGCTCGCCGCCCGCAGGCTCCAGGCGGAGGGCGTCGCCCTCCTGCTCGCCACCCGGGACGCGGGCGCCTCCGGCACCTCCGGCGACGGTCTGCCGCCGACCGGCCTGCCCGAACTCCGGCTGGCCGGGCTCACCGAGCCCGCCGCCGCCCTGCTGCTCGACTCCCGCACCGCGTCGGCGCTGACCGGCGACGTCCGCCGCAGGATGCTCGCCGAGTCCGCGGGCAACCCGCTGGCGCTCACCGAACTGCCCGTCCCGGTCGAGGGATCCGCCCCCGGCCGGGCGGGGGCGGCCTCCGGCGGGCTGGCGCTCACCAGCCGTCTGCAGATCGCCTTCCACGGCCAGGTCACCGGTCTGCCGCCGGCCACCCAGACCCTACTGCTGGTCGCCGCCGCCGAGGAGAACGGTGACCTCGACGTCGTGCTGGCGGCCGCGGCCGCCCTCGGCGTGAGCGCCGACCACCTCGCCCCCGCCGAGGAGGCGGGCCTGGTCGCCCTGGGCGCCGACCGCCGCCTCGCGTTCCGGCACCCGCTGCTGCGCGCCGCGATCCTGCAACGCGCCCCGGTGCAACAGCGTCTGACGGTCCACCGGGCCATCGGCGGAGCCCTGGAGAACGGCGACCGCCGGACCTGGCACCTGGCCCTCGCCGCCACCGCGCCCGACGCCGACCTCGCCGACGCCCTGGAGCGCACCGCCGTCAGCGCGGAGACCAGGGGCGCGCACGGCGGCGCCGCCGCCGCGTACGAGCGCGCCGCCCGGCTCACCCCCGACCGCGACGGCGCCACCCGGCGCCTGGTGCTGGCGGCCGAGGCCGCCACCGAGGAGGGCAAGCTGGCACAGGCCGAGGCGCTCGCCGAGCAGGCCGGAGCCCGGACGGACAGCGTCTTCGCGCACGCTCTGCTGGACCAGGTCCGGGCCACCGCGCACTTCTGGCGCGGCTCCTACCCGGCGGCCTACCGGCTGCTGCTGGACGCGGCCGGTACGGACATCGAGGCGCCGCACGCCGCCCGGATGCTGCTCCAGGCCTTCCACGCGGCCTGGTACGCCGGAGAGGAGCCGGTGGTCGCCGTGCTCGACCGGCTCGCCGCGCTCCCGCTGGCCGAGGGGGATCCGCTCACCCCGCTCGCCCGCCACCTGTCGGCGGCCGTCCTGCCCGCGCTGGGCCGCCCGGCCCCGCCGCTGCCGGCCGCCCGCGACACCGCGGCGGCGGCCCGTCGGGCGGGCGCCGAGACGCCGAGCGACCTGGTCCAGCTCTGCGGGGTGACGCTGGTCCTCGGCCGGGACGCCGAAACGGTGGAACTCGGCGCCGAACTCGTCGCCGAGGCCCGGGCCAAGGGCACCGTCGGGGTGCTGCCCACGCTGCAGTTCTTCCTCGCCGAGGCGGAGCTGTTCCACGGGCGGCACCGCGACGCCGAGGTCACCGCCACCGAGGCCCTGGCCCTGGCCCGGGACACCGGCCAGCACCAGTGGGTCAGCCAACTCAGCGCCCTGCTCGGCTTCCTGGCCGCGCTGCGCGGCGCGGAGCAGGAGTGCGCCGCGCTCACCGCGACCGCGCGGACGGCGACGGCGCTCACCCATACCGACACCGGGGCGGGGCCCGGCGGCGGCGAACCCGCGCCCGCGCCCGGGGAGCCCTGGGCCCAGTGGGCGCTCGCCCTGCTCGACCTCGGCCGGGGCCGCGCCGCCGATGCCGCCGAGCGCCTCCAGGCGCTCACCACCGGCCCCTACCGCCACCACGTGGGCGCCACCCGGGCCGTCCCCGACCTGGTCGAGGCCGCCGTCCGGCTGGGCGCCCCGGAGCGGGCCGCCGAACCGTACGAGCGCTTCGCCCGCTGGGCGGGCGCCACCGCCGTGCCGTGGGCGGAGGCGCTGCGGCTGCGCTGCCAGGCACTGCTCGGGCCGGACGAACTCGCCGAGTCCGCCTACCGCGCGGCCCTCGATCTCCACGACGGCACCCATCGCCCCTTCGAGCAGGCCCGCACCGCGCTGCTCTACGGCGAGTGGCTGCGCCGCGAACGCCGACGCACGGACGCCCGCCCGCACCTGCGCGCCGCCCTGGAGACCTTCGAACTGCTCGCCGCCCACCCGTGGGCCGACCGCGCCCGCACCGAACTCACCGCCACCGGAGCCGGCGCCCCGGCCCCCGCCGACGCCCCGGTGGGGCCCCTGGCCACCCTCACCCCGCAGGAACTGCAGATCGTCCGGCTGGCGGCGCGGGGGCTCACCAACCGCGACATCGCGGCCCAGCTCTTCCTCAGCCCGCGCACGGTCGGCCACCACCTCTACAAGGCCTACCCCAAGCTCGGCGTGACCGCCCGCACCGACCTCCCGGACCTCCTCTGACGCTGCCCCCGCGGACCGGCGACGGCCGACGTGCCGGCAACTCGTCGGCGCCGCCGCTCCCGGCTCGGCAGCGCGGAGCAGGTGGGGATCTTCCGCCCCAGCAGCCGGACCTTCGCGCTGAGCAACGCGTACGCGGGGCAGCCGGATTCGGCGTTCCGGATCCTCGGCTGACGGATCGGCGCAGGCGCGAACGGTGGGCCGGGCGACCGGGACGGAGAGCGGTGCCCGTCCCGGCCACCCGGCTCTCTCCGCTGTCCGGCCGCCGCTTTCCCATGGGCCCGACGGGCCGTCAAATCACGTGTACTGCACCTGAGTCGGTGACTCGCTCCGCACGCGATCGGGTGTGCCCTTCGGCGTTACAATCACCGTCGGTGAGCGATGCGCGGCCGCGCGTTCGGAGGGTCACATGCGGATCGGTGAACTGTCGGCGCAGACCGGGGTCAGCGTCCGCCTGCTGCGGTACTACGAGGAGCAGGGGCTGCTGGAGACCCGCCGGCGCGACGGCGGCCACCGCCGGTACGGCGCCGACGCGCCGGTGGTCGTGCGCCGGATCCGGGCCCTGCTGGGCGCGGGGCTCTCGACCAGTGCCATCCGCGATGTGCTGCCCTGTGTGAGCGGTGAGAACACGGTGGACTCGTGCGTGCTGGAGGTGCTCGAAGACCGGCTGGCGGCGCTCGACCGGCAGTTGCTGGTCCTCGGGGCGAGCCGGGCCGCCCTGGCGGGCATGGTCGCGGCGGCCCGGGAGGCGGAGGCCGCGGCGCTGGTGACGTAGGGCGCTGGCGCTCCCGGGGCCGGCCCGCTGCCGCGCGGGCGGCCGGCCCCGGGTGGGCGGCGGTCGGGCGGGGGTCAGGCGGAGGTGCGGAACACCTCGCGAGCCGGCGTCCCGGTCAGGTCCGGCCGGTCGTGGCCGAGCGCGTACGCGGCCGAGACCATCGTCATGTGGTGGTGCCAGCCGAGGTAGGAACGGCCCGAGAAGTCCAGCAGGCCGAAGTCGGCGCCCAGCCGGTCCACGGCGTCCCGGGTGGTCGCCGCGGTGCCGAGCAGGGCGAGCACGGCGGGAGCGTCCTCGCTGAGGTTGGTCAGCCAGTACCGCCGGTCCCTGCCGCCGCGGGCGTCCTGCACCCAGAGCCGGTGGACGGGCGCGCCCTGGACGCCGGGGGTCAGGACCGGGACACAGCGCAGCGTCGGCTGCGGGGTGCCGGGCGTGCGCGGCCGCTGGCGCGGGAGGAGCGACTCGACCGGCACGGCGTCCTGCTGGATCCGGCCGAACCGCCCGGTGGTGGCCTGCAGGACGGGGCGGACGGCCTGGTGCGGCCGGGCCTCCAGCAGGTACGGGACGCCCCGGCGGGCGAGCGCCGACATCAGCGGCGGCAGGTCGTCGACCACCGTGAGGTCCGCGACCAGCGGGGCGACGGGGAGGTGGGCGGCCAGCCGGTCGACCATGTCGAGCACCGTCCGGTCGGCCGGGCGCGGGGTGACGGAGTCCGGGATCCGGGCGCGGACCCGGCGGTCCCGGTCCTCCGTCCAGTCGGCGTCGAGCAGCAGCGACCAGTCGACCGGTACGGCGTGCCGGTCGGTGGCGATGAACATCCCGGCCGCGGCCTGGCACTTGATGGTGCGGCCGAACTCCGGGACGAAGCGGCGGTGGACGCCGACCGCCTGGTCGCCCCGCTTGGGGATGACCGCCAGGGTGGCCGTCCAGGCCCGTACCGGGCGCGGGCCGGTGGTGGTGAGGCGGGCCAGGGTGCGGCGGGCCGGCCGCCAGTCCCACGGGCTGCCGTTGATGAACTGCTGCAGCGAGAGCGCGGCGGTCCGGCTCGTGGTCAGGCTGGTGGCCATGTTCGACAACGACTTGCGGCCCGGTGCGGCGAGCAGGCCGCGTAGATAGGCGTGGGCCCAGCGGCGTTGGTCTATCCGGGGCAGGTGGGCGAAGACCTGCTCGGCGAACCGGGAGACCGATGCTTCGCCGGCCGGCGGCAGGTGTTGCGCGTCCATGTGAGCTCCCCGGGATCGTGAGGTGCCGTGAGTGCCGTCCCGGGAAGAATAGCGAACGATCGCTTTGTTTTGGGGGTCGAGGTGAGCGCTGGCACGATTCTGACAAGTTCGTATGCCGGGGTGTGTGCGCCCCGGCGCACACCTGCCATCGCAGGGCGCGGAGCATGGGGGTGCGCTGCTCCTGCGCCGGTACCACGCCGGTACCGCGCCGGTGTCCAGCCCGGCCGCGGGGCGCGTACGGAGGGACGGCGTCAGGCCGAGGGACCGGCCAGCGTGCGGTGCCAGAGCCTGCGGAGCCGCTGCCGGAGCTCGTCCCCGGTGGGGGCGGTCGCCCCGCCCACCGGCACGACGCCGCGCCGCAGGGCCTCCGAGCCCACCACGAGGCAGTGCACCAGGATTTCGAGGTCCTGCGCATCGGCGGCCGCCGCCGTCGGGGCCATCCGGTCCCCGGGACCCTGCCCGTGGGGGGTGCGCTGTGCTGCGGTGTGCTGTCCGTCGGGGTCGCACTGTGCTGCGGGGCCCTGGGCTTCGAGGTCGTGCCGGGCCGCAGGGCCCTGCGGCCCGGGGCTGTTCGACCCGCCGGCCCGCGGCCCGGGGACGCCCGGCTGGTGCCGCGTCAGGTGCCCTCGCAGGACGGGGATCCAGCTGGCGTACCAGTTGTCGGCCGAGCCGGGCTGTTCCCAGGCCAGTCTGGCCGCCGCGCTGACGCTGGGCTCGTCCTGGAGCAGCCGGGTGAGCACGTCGGTCAGCCGCGCCACCTCGCCGGTGCCGCAGCCCGACGGGGCGCTGTCGGCCCCGCCGGGGCTGTCGCGGGCCGGAGGCCCGCCGTCCGTTCTCGCGTCACCCGCCGGGGCCCTGTCGCCCGCCGTGGCCCCGTCCTCCGCCGTTCTGCCGCCCTCCGCCGGGCCCCCGAGGGCGGCCCGGGTGAGCTCGACGGCGTCCGCGCGGACGGCGTCCGCCAGGCTGGCCTTGGTGGGGAAGTGGAAGGTCAGCGCGCCCATCGTGACCCCGGCCGCCCGGCTGACCCGGGAGAGCGAGGTGCCGGCGTAGCCGTGCTGGTCGAACTCGCCCGCGGCGGCCCGCAGCAGGGCCCGTCGGGTGTGCTGGGCGCGTTCCTGCTTCATCGCCCACCGCCGTCGGGGAGGGCTGCTCTGGCGCACCGGCCGAGCGTCGGCACCGGCTCCACGGCCTGGAGCGGGGGACTGACGAACCGCATGAGCGGGAGTGGCTCCTTCGAGCAGACGGAGCGGGGCGGGCGGAAGGCCGGGACCCCTGCGTCGGTCCGAGCCGATCCGACGGAGTCCCGACGCTACGCGGAGCGGGCCGCATACGCACCGCTCGGCCGTCATCCGCTTGCAGCTTTGGCAACTCCTTCGGAACTCCGTTCGGTGGCCGTGGCGTCCGTCCGCGCGAGGTGGTCCCGGTACCAGGGCGCGGCCGCGGCGAGCCGGTGCAGCGGTCCCGGCCCGGGATCGGTGCCGGTCGACCGCCAGATCTCCGTGCTGCGGTACCAGTGGTCCTGGGCCAGCAGCGCGAACTGCCGCTCGCTGAACACCCCGGGCGCCCGCCGCAGTTCGGCCAGGCAGCGCTCCCAGGGCCAGTCCTGGCCGGGGGTCGGCGGCAGAACCCCGTGCTCGGCCAGGGCGTCCAACAGGGCGCCGCTGCGGACGGGTTCGGGGTGGCCGGCGTGGTGGACCCCGCTCGGTGGCCGTTCCGGCCCGAGGGCCAGCCCGGCGACGAGCCGGGCCAGGTCCTCCACCGCGACCAGCGAGAGCAGGGCCGCGCCGCCGTCCCACCGGGCCGGCACCCGCCGGGTGAGTTCGGCCAGGCAGGGCACGACCCAGCGGTCCCCGGCACCCAGCACCAGCGGCGCGCGCAGCACCACCGCGCCGGCGTCGAGCGCCGCGCGCTCCCCGATCAGCCTGGTCCGGCTGGCCGCCGAGACGGGCGCCGGCGTCACCCCGTCCACGTCGATGCCCCGGTGCGGGCCGGGGCCGTACACGGCGGTGGTGGAGAGGTGGACGATCCGCCCCACGCCCGCCCGGGCGGCCTCCGCGAGCAGCGCCCGGGTGCCGAGCACGTTGACCGCCGCGCAGGCGTCCTCGTCACCGGAGACGGCGGCGGCGAGGTGGACCAGGACGTCGGCGCCGTCGGCCGCGCCGCGCAGGGTCGCCGGGTCGGTGAGGTCCGCCGCGACCCGGACCGTCCCGGGCGGCGCGGCGGAGCGGGCGACGGCCCGGATCACGCCGGTCTCCGGCCGGGCGCGCAGCGCGGCGAGCACCGCGGAGCCGATGAAGCCGCCGGCCCCGGTCAGCAGGATGCGCGTCACGCCCGGTGCCCGCGCTCCGCGAGGACGCCCCGCAGGGTCTTCACGACCGGCGCGGTCGCGATCCCGGGCAGCAGGTACCACCAGAGCCGGGCGATCCGCTCCGGCAGGTCGGCGCGGTTGCTGCGCAGGTGGGACATGACCTGGGTGCCGGTGTAGGCCCCGACCAGGACCTGGGAGAACTCCGCCGAGTCGACGTCGGGCAGCAGCTCACCGGCCTTGCGGGCCTCCTCCAGCTCGGCGCAGAACTGCTCGGCCCACATCTCGTACGGCCGGACGTCCCGCAGGCCGAGCTGGCCCTGCTCGACGGCGAGCGTGACGCCCGCGCGCAGCAGCACGTTCTCCCGCAGCTCGTCGGCCAGGTACAGGTTGAGGTCGAGGAGCTGACGCAGACCGGCCGGCCGGTCCGGCAGTTCCAGGTCGGCGGCCTGCTCGTCCATCACCGCCTTGGCCAGTTCCTCCTTCGACCGGAAGTGGAAGTACATTGCGCCTTGGGTGGTGCCCGCCTGTGTGATGATCTTGTTGACGCTTGAGCCGCTGAACCCGTACTCGTCGAAGACCTGTGCGGCGGCCCTCAGGATCGTCCCGCGGGTGCGTACGGCTCGGTCCTGCTTCGCTCGCGTCACAGTGACTCCAAACTCCTCGACAAACAAAAAGAACGACCTCTACGTTATTTGCAGCGGGGCCCGGCGTACACAACGGAGGCTCCACCAACCACGCCAGTGGCCATTCTGGGGGAGTGCACACATGTATCGCACAGACCACGGCAGCACCATGACTGCTGCGACCACCGTGCCCAAGGAACTCGTCCACAAGCGCGCGGCCGAAGAAGTGCTGCTGACCGGCTGGGAGACCACCGGTCCGGACGCCTACCGGGTGACCGCCCGCTGGCCCCGCGATCGCGCCGACAGCGGGCTCTACGACCCGATGCTGCTGGTCGAGACGGTCCGGCAGAGCTTCCCGCTGCTCTCCCACGCCGCCTTCGACGTCCCGCTCGGGCACCACCTCGTCTGGGACCGGTTCAGCTTCGCACTGGTCCCTGAGCTGCTCCTGGCCGACCGCCCCGCCGAGCGGGACGGCGACGAGGTCCAGCTGGACGTGGTTTGCCAGGACGTGGTCCGCCGCGGCAACCGGGTCTGCGCCCTCACCCTCTCCTACATGGTGAGCCGGGCCGGCGAGCCGCTCGCCACCGCCCAGACCCGCTTCACCGTCCAGGCCCCGGCCATCTACCGGCGGCTGCGCGGGGACCACGCCGACGCCGCCACGGCGATGGCACGCGCCGTGCCGCCCGGGCCCCCGATACGCACCGCGAGACCCGATGCCACCACCTCGCAGGACGTCGCCCTCTCCGCCACCGACCACGCCCGGCGCTGGCAGTTGCGGGTCGACACCTCCCACCCGGTCTACTTCGACCACCCCGTCGACCACGCGCCCGGCGCCCTGCTCCTCGACGCCTGCCGCCAGGCCGCCCAGGCCCTCTGCTCCCCGGCCCCCGTCCTGGCGGTCGCCATGGAGTGCGTCTTCACCAGCTACGTCGAACTCGACGAGCCCTGCCTGGTCGAGGCCGCCCGCCTGGCCCGCGACCCGGCCGGCCGCGACCGCATCGGCGTGACCCTCCACCAGGGCCCCGACGACGCCACCTCCTGCTCCACCGTCGTCACCGTCGTCCCCCACCCCGACGCCCCCACCCACTGACCCGCGCGGCCGGCGCCGTCGAGCAGATCACCACCGCCACGGAGAACGAACGGACCCACCCGGCCCGTACCCCCGGCGACGATCCACTCGACGGCCCAGGTCCCGGGAGCCCACTCCTGAGGGCGGGTCAGCCACCGCCCACCGGGAGCCGCCCCGGCCGGCGGCCTCTCCCGGATCTCTCCCGAGCCCCCCGGGAAAAGCAGTCAGGGCCGGTGACCCTTACGGGTCACCGGCCCTGAGCTGGTGTTACTGGGTCGGGGTGGCGGGATTTGAACCCACGGCCTCTTCGTCCCGAACGAAGCGCGCTACCAAGCTGCGCCACACCCCGGTCCTGCGGTTTGTTGCTCCGTCTCCTTCGCAACGAGTAGAACTCTACCGGACGCTTGCCGAGAGACGAAATCCGATTCCCCGGGGGGCTCCGCCGCAGGTCAGCGGGAGGGGGTGAGGGTGAGGAGGGTGGCCTCGGGCGGGCAGGCGAAGCGGACGGGGGTGTAGCGGTTGGTGCCGCAGCCGGCCGACACGTGGAGGAAGGCGCGGCGGCCGCCGGCCTGGTGGGTGGAGAGGCCCTTGACCCGCTTGGAGTCGATGTCGCAGTTGGTGACCAGGGCGCCGTAGAAGGGGACGCAGAGCTGGCCGCCGTGGGTGTGGCCGGCCAGGATCAGCGGGTAGCGGTCGGCGGTGAAGGCGTCCAGGACGCGCAGGTAGGGCGCGTGCACGATGCCCAGCGAGAGGTCGGCGTCGGCGGACGGGCCGCCGGTGACCTCGCTGTAGCGGTCGCGGCGGATGTGCGGGTCGTCCAGGCCGGTGAACTCGAGGTCGAGGCCGCCGATGTTCAGCCGGCCGCGGGTGTTGGTGAGGTCGAGCCAGCCGGCCGCGTCGAAGCCGTCGCGCAGCTTCTCCCACGGGTTGTGCACGGCGCCGGTGATGCCGCGCCGCGCGGTGCCGTCGGGGTTGTTCATCCCGTGGGCGCCGCTGCGCATCGCCTGGAGGTAGCGGGCCGGGTTCTTGCGGGCCGGGCCGTAGTAGTCGTTCGAGCCGAAGACGTAGACCCCGGGGAAGTCCATCAGCGGCCCGAGCGCGTCGAGCGTGGCGGGGACGCCGAGCGGGTCGGAGAGGTTGTCGCCGGTGTTGACCACCAGGTCGGGCCGGAGTCCGGCGAGGCTCTGCAGCCAGCGCTGCTTCTTGCCCTGGCCGCTCACCATGTGGATGTCCGAGACCTGCAGCACCCGGAGGGGGCGGGCGCCCTTGGGCAGGACGGGGACCTCGACCCGGCGGAGCCGGAAGGAACGGACCTCGTACCCGGCGGAGTAGGCGAGGCAGGCGGCGCCGGTGGCGGCGATTCCGAGGGGGACGGAGTACAGCGGTCGCATCGCTCCATGCTCTCAGACGGTGGATCAGCCGGTGAACGTCCGGTGGGCCGGGGAGGACACGCCGTTGTGGTCCGAATGCCCGTGCCGCCACCTGTGCCGGACCGTGCCGCCGCCCCGGTCTGCCCCGGCCGGTCAGGCCGACCCGGTGGCGGGGTCCGTCCGCTCGGCCTCGTCGCGTCGGGCCCGGAGGGCGCGGACCTTGTGCAGGTTGCCGCAGTGCTCCATCGAGCACCAGCGCCGCCGTCCGGGCCGCGAGGTGTCGACGAAGATCAGGCGGCAGTTGTGGCCGCCGCACTCCCGGACCCGGTCCGCGTAGGGGCCGGTGAGCAGGGTGATGGCGTCACGGGCGAGGGCGGAGAGGACCTGGTCGCCGTCGGCCGGCAGCGGGGCGGCGGCCGCGCCGTCCGGGCCGATCTGCGGGACGAGCGGCGGGTGGGCGGCGGCGCGGTTGAGTACGGCGTAGTCCGCCCTGGCCCCCGCCTCGCCGTGTGCCCGGGCCGCCGCGAGGCGCCAGAGCGCGTCCCGCAGGGTCCGGGTGGCGGTCAGCTGCCCCACGTCGACGCGGACGCCCTCCTCGGGGAGTTCCAGCCGGGACAGCTCCAGCCACCGAGTGAGGTCCTCAGGATGGTGCAGCACCTCGTACCGGGCGTAGTCGCCGGGGCCGCCGGTGGTGAGGAGCTCCAGGCAGAGCGCGCCGGGGTCGAAGAGGTAGCGCGCACCTCCGGGAGTGTGCAGCACCAGTCCGGGCGCCCGTTCGTCAGTCATGTAACCACCATAAAGAGTTACCAGGCGGGTGCGAGGAGCCTCCCGCGACCGCGGCCCGTGCGCGCTCCACCGCCGATGCTCCGGCGTTAATGGCGGGCAGCCGATCGCCGCAGGTGGGAGACTCTGGGCCATGACCACGCTCAAGGAGCAGTTGCACCAGGACCTCACGGCCGCGATCCGGGACCGGGACGAGCTGCGCTCGGCCACCATCCGGCTGACGCTCTCCGCCATCACCAGCGAGGAGGTGGCCGGCAAGGAGAAGCGGGAGCTCTCGGACGCCGAGGTGCTGAAGGTGCTGGCTCGCGAGGCGAAGAAGCGCCGGGAGGCGGCCGAGGCGTTCGACGCCGCCGACCGGACGGAGCAGGCCGCGCGGGAGCGGGCCGAGGGGGAGTTGCTGGCGGGGTACCTGCCCAAGCAGCTGTCCGACGAGGAGCTGACGGCGATCGTGGCCGCCGCCGTCGCGGAGAGCGGCGCGACCGGCCCGCAGGGCATGGGCGCCGTGATGAAGCTGGTGAAGCCGAAGGTGGACGGCCTGGCCGAGGGCGGCCGCGTCGCCGCCGCGGTCAAGACCGCGCTCACCGGCTGACGGCCTCGACGGCCGCCCGCCCGCCCGACCGACCGACCGGCCGGGCGCCGGCGACACGGCCCCCGCGACGCGCCGCGCGAAGACGCCGCCGCACCACCCCGCACCAACAAGAGGGGCGCCCTCCGAGCAGATCGCTCGGAGGGCGCCCCTCTCGGTGTCCCAGGCTGTCGGCCGGTCAGTGCGGGCCGGTCAGTGCCGGCCGCCGTTCCCATTCCCGTTGCCATTGCCGTTCCCGTTCCCGCCGCCGATGATCCCCGGCGGGAAGGTGAAGCCGCCGCCGATCATCCCGCCGGCGTTGGTGGCGCCGCCGGGGTTGCCGCCCGGCTGGCCGCCGGGGTTCCCGCCCGGGGTGCCGCCACCGGCCGCGGCGGCGTCGCCCGCCGGCGGCGTGGCCGGCGCGGTCGCGTTCGGGTCGGGCTTGGGCGCCGGGTCCGGGATGTTGATGGTCTGGATCTGGTCCTTCGGCGAGCCCTTGAGCGCCTGGTTCATCGCCAGCTGCCAGATCGGGCCGGGGCCGTCGGCGCCGAAGACCTCGGGGAAGTACTTGCCGCCGATGGTGATGTTCTTCATCTTCACGCCGCCGGCCGGGCCGCCGAGCCAGACCGAGGTGGCGAGGGACGGGGTGTAGCCGCTGAACCAGGCGGCCTTCTTCTCGTCGGTGGTACCGGTCTTGCCGGCGATCTGGCGGCCGTCCTCCAGGCCGAGGGCGGCCGCGGTGCCCTTCTCGGTCACGTTGAGCAGGACGGTGTTGAGGGCGTCCGCAGTCTGCTCGGAGAAGGCCTGGCTGCAGGTGGACTGCGGGACCTTGACGTCCTTGCCGTCCACCGTGCTGATCTTGTTGATCGCGATCGGGGTGCAGTACTTGCCGCGCGCGGCGAAGGTCGCGTAGACGTTCGCCATGGTCAGCGGCGAGAGCTCCTGGGTGCCGAGGACCATCGAGGGCACCTCCTGGAACGCGTCGCCCTTCGCGGACTGGGTGATGCCGAGCTTGTTGGCCATCTGCTTCATCGCGCAGAGGCCGACCTGCTGCTCCATCTGCACGAAGTAGGTGTTCACCGACAGTGCCATGGCCTGCTTGAGCTCGTACGGGCCGACCTCAGAGGTGGACTCGTTCTTCACCGTCGCCTTGGGCTTGTCGGTGTTCTTCCAGGTGCCCGCGCAGGTGGACATCGACGGGTAGTCGATCTTGTTCTCGGACGGGAACGGCTGGGTGGGGGACATCCCCGACTCCAGCGCGGCCGCGGCCAGGATCGGCTTGAAGGTCGATCCGGTCTGGAAGCCGTTGCCGCCGCCCATCGCCGCGTCGACGTTGAGGTTGACGACGGTCTGGTTCTTGTTGGGGTCCAGGCCGTAGGGGCGGGTCTGGGCCATCGCCAGGATCTTGCCGCTGCCCGGCTCCATCATGGTCGCGGCGGCCGACACCGAGTCGGTGACCTTGACCTTGGAGGTCACCGCGTTCTGGGCGGCGGCCTGCTTGTCCGGGTCCAGGGTGGTGTAGATGTTCAGTCCGCCCTGGTCCCAGAACTTCTTCCGGTCCGCGACGCTCTTGCCGAACGCCGGGTCCTGCTTGACCACGTGCCGGACGTAGTCGCAGAAGAAGCCCATGCCCGCCTGGGCGGTGATGCAGCCGTTCTGCGGGTCCTTGTACTTCAGACCCAGCGGCGCGGCCTTGGCCTCCTTGGCCTGGTCCGCGGTGATGTGCTTGTTCTCGACCATCTTGTCGAGCACCACGTTCCGGCGCTTCACCGTGTTCTCGGGGTAGCGCACCGGGTCGTACTGCGACGGGTTCTGCACCATGCCGGCCAGCGTGGCGGCCTCGGCGACGGTGAGGTCCTTGTTGTTCTTGCTGAAGTAGCGCTGGGCCGCGGCCTCGACCCCGTAGGCCTGGTGGCCGTAGAAGGTGATGTTGAGGTAGTTGGTGAGGATCTGGTCCTTGGTCAGGTCCTCCTCCAACTTGATCGCGACCTTCAGCTCCTGGACCTTGCGCCCGAGCGTCTTGCGCTGCGCGTCCAGGACGGCGGCCTGGTCGTCGCCGGCCTTCTCCACGTTGACGTTCTTCACGTACTGCTGGGTCAGCGTCGAGGCGCCCTGGGAGGCGGTGCCGCTCTCCGCGTTCTTGCTGACCGCGCGCAGCACGCCCTTGAGGTCGACGGCGCCGTGCTCGTAGAAGCGCGCGTCCTCGATGTCGACCTGCGCCTGGCGCATGTAGGGGGACATCTGGTCCGCCGTGAGCACCGTGCGGTCGCGCTCGTAGACCTTGGCGATCAGCCCGCCCTTGGCGTCGAAGATCTGCGTGGCCTGCGTCAGCGGCGGGGTCTTGAAGTCGTCGGGGATGTCGTCGAAGCTCTCCGCCGTGCTCTTGGCGGTCAGCCCGAGCGCGCCGACGGCGGGCAGGGCCATGCCGGCCAGCAGTACTCCGGAGAGCACGCTGACCCCCAGGAACTTCACTCCGTGTCCCGCGAAGTCGAGCGGTGACCCGCGGCGCCGGCCGCTCGGAGCTCCGGGGTTGCCTGGGGGCTGGGGTGCCTGGGGGCGCTTCGGTGCCATGGGGAGAACCCTACGTCGCCGAATCCCGTACATAGGGGCAGGTGTTCGCCTAGGCTTGTCACAAGCTTGCGACAGCTTCGGTGCGTCAACGTCACTCACTCTTGTGAGTGATGAGGATTGCCCGAATTGCCCCTCTCTGGCCGGTTTTTGAGGCAGCTGTTGGCAGCTGTCCACCCCCTTTTGGTGGCTCTCCGTAACGGCTCGCGTGGCGAGAGTTCCCCCGGGTTTCTTGGCAAGGCTTGCGACCTGCGATCACTCCAACGAGTGAGCTGACCGATACCCATAGTCCGATCGGGTCATTCGAGATTGAGCCCGAAGGGGCTGTTGCAAGCTGTCGTTCTTCCGTAACGTCCTCAACTGGCAACGGTGAATATGCCGTTGCCGCCGTGGGGGAGCCTCGATTCGGGAGAGGACGGCGCCGGCATGGGCTGGGTAGACGACTGGAGTGCGCAGGCCGCCTGCCGCACTAGTGATCCGGACGAACTGTTCGTCCAGGGGGCGGCGCAGAACCGCGCCAAGGCGGTGTGCAGCGGGTGCCCCGTTCGCACGGAGTGCCTGGCGGACGCACTGGACAACCGGGTGGAGTTCGGGGTCTGGGGCGGGATGACGGAGCGCGAGCGGCGGGCGCTGCTGCGCCGGCGGCCGACCGTGATGTCGTGGCGGCGGCTGCTGGAGACGGCCCGCACCGAGTACGAGGAGTCCCTCGCCACCGGTGTGATACTGACGGACTACGCCCAGGCGGGCTGAGCGACCTGGCTGGTGCTGAGCGGCCTGTCTGGTGCTGAGCGGCCCACACGGTGCTGAGCGGCCCACACGGTGCTGAGCGGCCCGCACGGCCGGGTACGGCGCCGGCGCCCCACGGGGGCCGGCAGGTCACGGAGCCGACGGGCGCGACAGCCACCCGACGGCGGTTCACGAGCTGGACGGCAACGGTCCGGGAGCGACGCCACGGGGGAGCGGCGTCGCGGGGGCCGGTGTCGGAGCGCTACACGGCGCCGCTGAGGCGGTCGCCGATCGCGCGCAGCCCGTCCAGGTCGTGCACGTCCCCGGGCAGCGCGGCGACCTCGACGATCGGCACGTCCGGGTAGACCGAGACGAAGCGGTCACGGGTGCGGCGCTCCCGCGACATGATCTGCATCCGCTCGGCGTGCAGCCGCAGCAGTCCGGCCGCGAGCAGCTCCGCCTCGGGTGACGTGTGCTCCGAGCCGTTCTCCTCCAGGGCCTCGGCCGCCGCCAGCGCACGTTCGGCGGTGAGCTGCGGGGCGCCCGTGCGGTGCACCCGGTTGAGGACCAGCCCGGCCAGCGGCATCCGGTCGGCGGCCAGCCGGTCGACGAAGTAGGCCGCCTCGCGCAGCGCGTCCCGCTCCGGCGCGGCCACCACCAGGAACGCCGTCCCCGGCGCCTTGAGCAGCTGGTACGTCCGGTCGGCGCGCTCGCGGAAGCCGCCGAACATCGAGTCCATCGCACTGACGAAGGTCTGTACGTCGGTCAGCAGCTGGGCACCGAAGATCTTGCCCAGGGTGCCGGTGAGCAGGCCCATCCCGACGTTGAGGAACTTCATCGCGCTGCGTCCGCCGACCTTGGCCGGGGCGGTCAGGATCCGGATCACCTTGCCGTCGAGGAAGGACCCGAGCCGGTTCGGCGCGTCCAGGAAGTCCAGCGCGGAGCGGGACGGCGGGGTGTCGACGATGATGAGGTCCCACTCCTCGGCAGCGCGGAGCTGGCCGAGCTTCTCCATCGCCATGTACTCCTGCGTACCCGCGAAGCCGGCCGACAGGGACTGGTAGAACGGGTTCTCCATGATCGCCCGGGCCCGCTCGGGCTCGGCGTGGGCCAGCACGACCTCGTCGAAGGTCCGCTTCATGTCGAGCATCATGGCCTGGAGTTCGCCCTCGCCCGTGACGCCCTTGACGACGCGGGGGGTGTTGTCGAGCTCGGTCAGGCCCATCGACTGGGCCAGCCGGCGGGCCGGGTCGATGGTCAGTACGACGACCTTGCGGCCGCGCTCGGCCGCCCGCAGTCCGAGCGCCGCGGCGGTGGTGGTCTTGCCGACGCCGCCCGAGCCGCAGCAGACGATGATCCTGGTCCCCGGGTCGTCGATCAGCCGGTCCATGTCGAGGTGGCTGCCCCGCTCGGTGCCGGTGTCCTGCCCGCTGCCCGCGCCCTGCTTGTCACCCACGCCCTGCCCGTCCTGCCCACCGTTCCCGCTCGCACCGCCGCTCGCACCGCCGCTCGCACCGCCGTTCGCACCGCCGTTCGCACTCCCGCTCACGCCGCCCCCTGACGCTTCAGTTCGCCCGCCAGCCGGTACAGCCCGGCGAGGTCCACACCCTCGCCCAGCAGCGGGAGTTCGTAGCTCGGGAGCTTCAGCTGCTGCAGGTCGGCGCGCTGCTCGCGCTCCAGCTCCACCCGCTCGGCGTGCTCCCGGGCCTGTTCCAGCAGCGGGTCGAGCAGCGGGTCGACCGCCGCCCGGACGGTGTCCGGCTTGCGCGAGCGCCCGCCGAGGCCCGCCTCGCCGAGGGCCAGCGCGACCTCCTCGCGGTGGTCCCCGTCCACCGCGGCCACGGCCGCCGCGTCCAGCACCGGCGGCCGGACCATGTTCACCATCACCCCGCCGACCGGGAGGCCGGCCTCGCGCAGCTCGGTGAAGCCGTCCACGGTCTCCTGCACCGGCATCTCCTCCAGCAGGGTGACCAGGTGCACCGCGGTCTCCGGCGACTTCAGCACCCGCATCACGGCCTGTGCCTGGGTGTGGATCGGCCCGAACCGGGCCAGCCCCGCGACCTCGGAGTTCACGTTCAGGAAGCGGGTGAGCCGGCCGGTCGGCGGCGCGTCCATCACCACCGCGTCGTACGTGCGGCGCCCGTCCGGTGCCTTGCGTCGGGCCGCCTCGCAGGCCTTGCCGGTGAGCAGCACGTCCCGGACGCCGGGGGCGACGGTGGTGGCGAAGTCGACGAAGCCGACCTTCTGGAGCGCCTTCCCGGCCCGTCCGAGCTTGTAGAACATGTCGAGGTACTCCAGCAGCGCCTGCTCGGTGTCGATGGCCAGCGCGTACACCTCGCCGCTGACGGACCCGGCGCCGCCCCTGCCGGGCAGCCCCAGCTGGGCGCGCGTGACGGACGCGATCCGGCGTTCCTCGTACGGCAGTGCGGCGATCCCGAACAGTTCGGCGATCCCCTGCCGGCCCTCCACTTCGATCAGCAGCGTCCGCCGCCCCTCGGCCGCGAGGGCCAGCGCCAACGCCGCGGCGAGGCTGGTCTTCCCGGTGCCGCCCTTGCCGCTGACCACGTGCAGCCGGACGCCCTCCCAGTCGGGATCACGCCGGGCCGCCTGGCCGGGGGTGCGTGCCACGCTCCGTCTCCGTCCGTCTCCGAGGGCCGAGGGGCCGTTCCGAGGGCCGCCACCGCGCAGGTGCCCTCCCGCGAGGGTAACCAGGGACCGCGCCGGATGCCGGGAGCATCGGGGAGGCCGGGCCTGAATCATGCCCGGATTGTGGGCCACCTCACACGCCGGTCCGCAGGCCGCCCCGTTCGCCCCCGCCGCTCGTCTAGAGTCTGGCCATGACCAAGTGGGAATACATGACGGCGCCCCTGCTCGTGCACGCCACCAAGCAGATCCTGGACAACTTCGGCGAGGACGGCTGGGAGCTCGTCCAGGTCGTGCCCGGCCCGAACCCGGAGCAGCTGGTGGCCTACTTCAAGCGGGAGAAGAACGCATGAGCAAGGTCGAGGAGAAGCTCGCCGAGCTCGGTCTGACCCTGCCGCCGGTGGCCGCGCCGGTCGCCGCCTACGTGCCGGCCCTGCGCTCGGGCGAGTTCGTCTTCACCTCCGGCCAGCTGCCGATGGTGGGCGGCAAGCTGCCGACCACCGGCAAGGTCGGCGCCGAGGTCACCCCGGAGGAGGCCAAGGAGCTCGCGCAGATCTGCGCGCTCAACGCGCTGGCCGCGGTGAAGTCGGTGGTCGGTGACCTGGACCTGATCGAGCGGGTCGTGAAGGTGGTCGGCTTCGTCGCCTCCGCCGCCGACTTCACCGGCCAGCCCGGCGTCATCAACGGCGCCAGCGAGCTGCTCGGCCAGGTGCTCGGCGAGGCCGGTGTGCACGCCCGCAGCGCGGTCGGCGTCACCGTCCTGCCGCTGGACGCCCCGGTCGAGGTCGAGCTGCAGGTCCGGGTCAAGGCCTGAGACCGATCACGAGGGTGGGGTCGGCCCTGTCCAACCCCGCCCTCGTGCGCTTAGCATCCGGGCATGGACCAGCGAGCAACGACGCTCCCGATGCCGCCCGGCTGGCCTGCCCGGATCCGGGCGGTCGAGTCCGGCGAGGTGATCCCGCCGGAGCCCCGGCCCTCCGCCACCGTGGTGCTGCTGAGGGACACGGCGACCGGGCCGGAGGCCTATCTGCTGCGCAGGCGCAGCTCGATGGCGTTCGCGGCGGGCATGTACGCCTATCCGGGTGGCGGGGTGGACCCGCGCGACGCCGAGGCCGAGCTCGGCTGGGCCGGGCCCGGCCCGCAGGAGTGGGCCGAGCGGCTCGGTGTGGACGCCCGGACCGCGCAGGCGGTGGTCTGCGCCGCCGTCCGCGAGACCTTCGAGGAGGCCGGCGTCCTGCTGGCCGGCCCGGACGCCGACAGCACCGCCGAACCCCGGGACTGGAGCGCGGAGCGCGCCGCCCTGGAGGCCCACGAGCTCTCCTTCGCCGACTTCCTCCGGGAGCACGGCCTGCTGCTCCGCAGCGACCTGCTGGCCGGCTGGGCCCGCTGGGTCACCCCGGCGTTCGAGGAGCGCCGGTACGACACCTGGTTCTTCGTCGCGGCCCTGCCGCCCGGTCAGCGGGCCGCGCTGGAGGTCGGCGAGGCCGACCGGGTCGCCTGGCTCTCTCCGGCCGAGGCCGTCCGGGGCCACGAGGACGGCGTGTTCGGGATGCTGCCGCCCACCGTGACCGTGCTGCGGGAGCTGCTGCCGGTGCGCAGCGCCGCGCAGGCGCTGGAGGCCGCGGCGGGGCGTTCGCTGCACCCGATCCTCGGCACCGCCGAGGTCCGGGGGGATCGAATGACGGTTCGATGGTCGGGGTATGAAGAGCTGACCATCGATGGAGACTTTCCCGAAGACCGCTGACGACCCGGACTCGGGGCACCCGGGGCCCGGCCCCCGGATCCCCGGCCTCCCGACCCTCCGAGCCGATGAACCGATACATCCGATGAACCGACACCGCCCGAGGAAGGATCGACGCCCGATGACCCACAACGACGTGGCTCGCCGGACGGCGCGCGAGATGCCCGCCCGCAGCCTGACCCCCCGCCCGCTCGCCTGCGAGGGCGCGCTCGTCGACGACGGCATACCGGGGCTGCGCGCCCTCGTCCGGACACTGCCCGGACGCCTGCTCGACCGGACCTGCGAGGGCGGCCGACTCGGCGGGAGCGGCCGGTGAGCGGAATCCTCCCGGGTGACCCCGCCGCCGGCATCGGCGGCGAGGCCACCCCCCGGGCAGTCTGCGTGCTGGCGCCCAACCCGTCGCCGATGACGCTGGACGGCACCAACACCTGGCTGCTCTCCGAGCCCGGCTCGGACCTCGCGGTGGTCGTCGACCCGGGCCCGCTGCACGAGGGGCACCTGCGCCGGGTGATCGACACCGTCGAGCAGCAGGGCAAGCGCGTCGCGCTCACCCTGCTCACCCACGGCCACGCCGACCACTCCGAGGGCGCCGCGCGGTTCGCCGAGCTGACCGGTACCGACGTCCGCGCCCTGGACCCGGCGTACCGGCTCGGCTCCGAGGGCCTGACGCACGGCCAGCGGCTGGAGATCGGCGGCCTCGACCTGCGGGTGGTCGCCACCCCCGGGCACACCTCGGACTCGCTGACCTTCCACCTGCCGGCCGACGGCGCGGTCCTCACCGGCGACACCGTCCTCGGCCGGGGCACCACGATGGTGGCCCACCCCGACGGCAGGCTCGGCGACTACCTGGACTCGCTGCGCCACCTGCAGAACATGGCGACCGAGCACGGCGTGCGCACGGTGCTGCCCGGCCACGGGCCGGTGCTCGCGGACGCGCTCGGCGCCGTCGAGTACTACCTGGCGCACCGGGCCGGGCGGCTCGCCCAGGTGGAGACCGCGGTCGAGGCCGGCTGCCGGACGGCGGACGAGGTGGTGGCCCGGGTCTACGCGGACGTGGACCGCGCGCTCTGGCCCGCGGCCGAGCTGTCGGTCCGGGCCCAGCTTCAGTACCTGGAGGACCACGGGCTGATCTGACCGCCGGCCGGGCCGACCGCCCGGAGCCGCACCGGACACGCGCGAGGGCCCGTCCACCACATCGGTGGACGGGCCCTCGTCGTCGGTGGGACCGACGGCGCGCCGGGCGGGCCGGAGCGGAGGCTCCGGCCGGCCGGGTCAGCGCGAGCGGCGGGAGAGCCGCTCGACGTCCATCAGGACCACGGCGCGGGCCTCCAGCTTCAGCCAGCCGCGGCCGGCGAAGTCGGCGAGCGCCTTGTTGACCGTCTCGCGGGAGGCGCCGACCAGCTGGGCCAGCTCCTCCTGGGTGAGGTCGTGGGCGACGTGGATGCCCTCGTCGGACTGCACGCCGAAGCGGCGCGAGAGGTCCAGCAGGGCCTTGGCGACGCGCCCGGGCACGTCGGAGAAGACCAGGTCGGACATCACGTCGTTGGTCCGGCGCAGCCGGCGGGCGATGGCGCGCAGGAGTGCGATCGAGACCTCGGGGCGGGCGTGCAGCCAGGGCTGGAGGTCGCCGTGGCCGAGGCCCAGCAGCTTGACCTCGGTCAGCGCGCTCGCGGTGGCGGTGCGCGGGCCCGGGTCGAAGAGCGACAGTTCGCCGATCATCTCGCTGGGGCCGAGGACGGCGAGCATGTTCTCGCGGCCGTCCGGCGAGGCGCGGTGCAGCTTGACCTTGCCCTCGGCGACGACGTACAGCCGGTCGCCCGGGTCGCCCTCGTGGAACAGCGACTCACCGCGGGCGAGGGTCACCTCGGTCATGGAAGCGCGCAGCTCGCCGGCCTGTTCGTCGTCGAGTGCCGCGAAGAGTGCGGCGCGCCGCAGAACGTCGTCCACGTGCTTCCTCCTTCTCGGCCGCCCGGCGATCAAGCCGGTCGGCGCAAGTTCCGTACAGTGCTCTGCATCACCAAGCATGGCGCATGTCGCTCCGATCATATGAGGAGGGGGTGCGCCGAGGTGTGCTGCGCGGGGCCATTCGTACCGCCGGGGCGGCCTGCGGGCGGCTCGTGCGGGCGAGCGGAGCGGCGTGCCGGGCGGTGCCGGCGACGCGTGCGGCCGGTGTCCGGGTCCGGCGCGGTGTTCTCGCGGTGTTCGCAGGTCAGCCGGGACGCGCGCGGTCCGGTGCGCGGGGGCGCCCGGGACGGGGGCGCCGAGGTCCATGAGGGGATCGGGGCGGTCGCGGGCCGCCAGGATTCGGCTCCGGCTTAATCAGTGGAGCGCGGGCGGCCGGGGGCGCAGGATCCGGTCCTGACGAGTCCATGAGTCCACGAGTCCACGAGTCCACGGCCCGAAAGACGGTGACCCCGTATGTCCGCCTCCCAGTCCACCGGCACCCCCACCCCCGAGCTTCGCGAGCGGGCCCTGCGGCTGCGGGCGCTCGTGGCCGACGGGGTGCTCGTCCTGCCGAACGCCTGGGACGCCGGCAGCGCCGCCGTGATCGCCTCCGCCGGGGCCGCGGCGATCGCCACCACCAGCGGCGGCGTCTCCTGGTCGCTCGGTCGCGGCGACGGCCAGCAGCTCGGCCGGGCGGACATGGCCGAGGCCGCCCGCCGGATCGCCTCCGTCGTCGACCTGCCGGTCACGGTCGACGCCGAGGGCGGCTACGGGGCGGCCCCCGCCGAGGTGGCCGAAACGGTGCGGGCGCTGGTCGGGGCCGGCGCGGCCGGGATCAACCTGGAGGACTCGGCGGCGGCCGGCGGCCCGCTCTTCCCGGTGGCCGAGCAGGCCGCGCGGCTGGCCGCCGCCCGGGCGGCGGCCGCGGCGGCGGGCCTGCCCGAGCTGCTGGTCAACGCCCGGACGGACGTCTTCCTGTTCGGGATCGGCCCAGAGGAGGGCCGGCTGGACGAGGTGCTGGTTCGCGCGGCGGCGTACGCGCGGGCGGGTGCGGACGGCCTCTTCGTCCCCGGCCTGCTGGACCTCGACGTGCTGGCCCGGCTCTGCGCCGCGTCCCCGCTGCCGGTGAACGCGATGACGGGGCCGGGCGGGCCGACGGTCGCCGAGCTCGCCGCCACCGGCGTCCGGCGGATCAGCGTCGGCACCGGGCTGGCCGAGGCCGCGTACAGCGCCGCCCACCGCGCCGCCACCGAACTGCTCGGCCCGGGCGCCGTGACCGGGGCGCCCGGCGCGCTGGGCTACGGGGAGCTGGACGCGCTGTACCGGCGCTGACCGGCAGGAGCTCACCGGCACGCACAGGGGAGGTGCCGGTGGCCCGGGCCGGGCGGCCTCAGTGGTCGTCCGGCTCCGGGAGCGGGGCCAGCTCGGGCGGCCCGTCGACCGCGGCGGGCAGCCCGAGCAGGCGCCGCATCGCCCGCCGGGTGCGGGCGGCCGCGGCCGCGTCCCGGTAGAGCCGGCGGGCGTGGTTGAGCGCCAGGACCTGCCCGGTCAGTTCGAAGACCACCTGCTCGGCGTCCGGCTCGGCGGGCAGCTGACCGGCGGCGATCGCCAGCTCGGTCTGCCGGCGCAGCTCGCGCTGCCAGACGGCGTTCCGGGCGGCCACCGCCGACCGGACCGGCCCGCGCTCCCGGTCGTCGAACTCGGAGGTCACGGCGGTGAAGAAGCACCCGCCGGGCAGCAGGTCGCGCTCCAGGTAGGAGACCCAGGCCTCGCACTGGACGAGCAGCCGCGGCAGCCCGGGCTCCGCGCCGGCGGCCGCCGCGCGCTGCACCACCTCGCGGACGAACAGGGCGACGGCCTCGTCGACCACGGCGAGCTGCAGGGTCTCCTTGGTGCCGAAGTGGCCGAGGACGCCGGACTTGCTCATCGACAGGTCGGTGGCGAGCCGGCCGATGGTCAGCCCCTCCAGGCCCTCGACCGAGGCGAGGTCCAGCCCCCGGCGCAGGATCGCGGTGCGGGTCCGGCGGGCGTCGGCGACGGATCTTCTCGGGCTCACCGGGCCAGTGTAGCCAGCCCCGGGCCTTTAGAGTCCGACCGTTCGGACGCTATAGTCCCGGCGTGACACCCCCTCACGGAGGAGCAGACATGTCGGGATCCCGGATCGCGGCCCTGGGCCACCACCAGCCCGCCCGAGTCCTCACCAACGACGACCTCGCCCGGCTGGTCGACACCAGCGACGCATGGATCCGGCAGCGCACCGGCATCGTCACCCGGCGCATCGCCGACACGGAGTCCGTCACCGACCTCGCCGCCGCCGCCGCCGGCAAGGCCCTCGCCTCGGCGGGCCTGGCGCCGGAGGAGATCGACATGGTGGTGGTCGCCACCTGCTCGGCCAGGGACCGCTGCCCGAGCATCGCCACCCAGGTCGCCGGCCGGCTGGGCATCCCCTCGGCCGTCGGCTTCGACGTCAACAACGGCTGCGCGGGCTTCTGCACCGCGCTGGCCACCGCCGACCACGCCGTCCGGGCCGGGGCCGCCCGGCACGCACTGGTGATCGGCGCCGAGCGGATGAGCGACGTCACCGACTGGACGGACCGCTCCAGCTGCGTCCTGCTCGGCGACGGCGCCGGTGCGGCGGTCCTCAGCCACGATCCGACCGGTCGGGGCGTCGGGCCGGTGGTCTGGGGCTCCGACCCGACCCGGGGCCACGCCGTCCGGCTGGACGACGGCTGGCAGCCGAAGTTCCGTCAGGAGGGCCAGACCGTCTACCGCTGGGCCACCACCGCGCTGGCCCCGATCGCCGAGGAGGCCTGCCGGCGGGCCGGGATCACCCCCGCGGACCTCGGCGCGGTGGTCACCCACCAGGCCAACCTGCGCATCATCGAGGCGGTGGTGGACCGGCTCGGCGTGCCCGGCGCGGTGGTCGCCCGCGACGTCGTCGAGTCCGGCAACACCTCGGCCGCCTCCGTCCCGCTCGCGCTGTCCAAGCTGGTCGAGCGCGGCGAGGTGCCCGCGGGCACCCCCACCCTGCTGCTCGGTTTCGGCGGCGGCCTCTCCTGGGCCGGCCAGGTCGTCGGCTGCCCCTGACCGCGATGGTGGCGGCCGTCCGGAGCGGCCGATACGGATCTTACGAACGGGCCGGTTCGGGCCTACGGTCCGTCATATGACCTCGACGGCACCCTCCCGGACCGCGCCCGGCACCCGCCCCCGGCTGGTCACCCGGCCGCTGCTGCTGCGCTTCGTGTCGATCCTCGGCGCTTCGACCGGGTTCAACCTGCTGCTCTCCGTCGTCCCGCTCTACGCCGAGGAGTCCACCGGGGGCGGCAACGCGGCCGGCCTCGCGACCGGCGCGCTGATGCTGACGACAGTCCTGGGCGAACTGGCCACACCCCGGCTGGTGGTCCGCTTCGGCTACCGCTCGGTGCTGGCGGTCGGCCTGTTGCTGCTCGGGGCGCCCGCGCTGGTGCTGACCGCCGTCGACGGCGGCCTCGTCTGGATCACGGCGGTCTGCCTGGTGCGCGGGCTGGGCTTCGCCTTCACCATCGTCGCCGGCGGCGCGCTGACGGCGGCCCTGATCCCGGCCGAGCGGCGCGGTGAGGGGCTGGCGCTGGTCGGCGTGGTCTCCGGCGTGCCCTCGCTGCTGGGCCTGCCGCTGGGCATCTGGCTGGCGGCCCACGTGGGCTACACCCCGGTGGCCGTGACCGCCGGCGCCGTGGCGCTGGCCGCGATCGCCGCCGTCCCCGGGCTGCCGGACCGCGAACCGTCCGCCGAGCCGGCGGTGGGGGTGGTGGCCGGCTTCCGGTCGGCCGGGCTTCGCCGCCCGACCGTGGTCTTCGGCGCCACCGCGCTGGCCGCCGGGATCATCGTGACCTTCCTGCCGCTGGCCGTCCCGGCCGGGTCCGCGGGCCTCGCCGCGGCGGCCCTGTTCGTCCAGCCGGCCTCGGCGACGGCGGCCCGCTGGGCGGCGGGCCGGTACGGCGACCGGCACGGGCCGGAGCGGCTCGTGCTGCCCGCGCTGCTGCTCTGCGCCGCGGGCACCCTGCTGATCGCGCTGACCGGCAGCGCGGTCGCCGTGGTGGCCGGCGCGGCGGTGTTCGGCATCGGCTTCGGCGCGGCCCAGAACGCCACCCTGACCATGATGTACGCGAGGGTCTCCAAGGCCGGCTTCGGCGCCGTCACCGCGTTGTGGAACGTCGCCTTCGACGCGGGGATGGGCGTCGGCGCGGTGGCCTTCGGCGTCCTCGCCGGTCCGCTGGGCTACCCGTCCGCCTTCGCCGTGACGGCCGTGGTGATGCTCGGCGCCCTCGCCCCCGCCCGCCGCGACCGCCGCGCCGCACCGGCCGTGGCGGCCGCACCGGCGGGGCCCGCGGTGCCTCCCGCGCCCACGGCGTCGCCGGCGCCGCGCACGCCGGCGGACCAGCCCTGCGGGCCGTCCTGACCGGGCGCCGCGCAGGAGGCGTCCGAACCGTCCGCGGCCCCGCGTCGATGGCTGATCGTCCGCGGCCCCGCGCCGATGGCTGATCGCCCGCGGGGTCAGGGCTGTTCGGCGTAGCCTTCCTGCATGGCAGAGAGCAAGGTCCGGAAGGCCGCAGCCAAGCCGGCGGTGAAGGTGGCTGTGAAGCCGAGGAAGCCGGAGTCGCAGCTGGCGATGGTGCGGCGGGCCCGGAGGATCAACCGGGAACTGGCGGAGCTGTACCCCTACGCGCACCCCGAGCTGGACTTCGACAACCCGTTCGAGCTGCTGGTGGCCACCGTGCTGTCGGCGCAGACGACGGACCTGCGGGTGAACCAGACGACGCCCGCGCTGTTCGCGAAGTACCCGACGCCGGAGGACATGGCGGCGGCGGTGCCGGAGGAGCTGGAGGAGGTCATCCGGCCGACCGGGTTCTTCCGCAACAAGGCGAAGTCGCTGATCGGGCTCTCGATCGCGCTGCGGGACGAGTTCGGCGGCGAGGTCCCGGGCCGGCTGGCCGACCTGGTCACCCTCCCCGGGGTGGGGCGCAAGACGGCGAACGTGGTGCTCGGCAACGCGTTCGGCGTGCCCGGGATCACCGTGGACACCCACTTCGGGCGGCTGGCCCGGCGGTTCGGGTGGACGGCGGAGGAGGACCCGGTCAAGGTCGAGGCAGCCGTCGCGGAGATCTTCCCGAAGTCGGAGTGGACGATGCTCTCGCACCGGGTGGTCTTCCACGGGCGGCGGATCTGCCACTCCCAGAAGCCGGCCTGCGGGGCCTGCCCGATCGCGCCGCTCTGCCCCTCCTACGGGGAGGGCGAGACGGATCCGGAGAAGGCGAAGAAGCTACTCAAGTACGAGATGGGCGGCCACCCCGGCCAGCGGCTGAGGCCGCCCGCGGACTACCCGGGCGAGGCGGCGGCGCGGGCCGACGCCGTCGCCCACCAGGGCAAGGTCGCGGACCTGGCGGTGGCCGAGTGACGGCGCACGGCCACGACCGGGGGCCCGGGCAGGCCCTGCCGGGACGGATCGAGCGGGACGGCCTGCCGTCCTGGCTGGAGCCGGTCCGGGACGCCGCCGAGCGGGTCCTGCCCGAGCAGCTGAGCCGCTTCCTGCCGCCCGCCGAGGGCGGTCGCGCCGCGGCCGTCCTGATGCTCTTCGGCGAGGGCGGGACCGGCCCCGACGTGCTGCTGATCGAACGGGCCCGGTCGCTGCGCTCGCACGCCGGGCAGCCCTCCTTCCCCGGGGGCGCGCTGGACCCGGAGGACGGCGACCCCGAGGGCTCCGGCCCGGTCGCGGCGGCGCTGCGGGAGGCCTGGGAGGAGACCGGCCTGGACCCGTCCGGGGTGCAGGTCTTCGCCGCCCTGCCCGCCCTCTACATCCCGGTCAGCCGCTTCGTGGTCACCCCCGTGCTCGGCTGGTGGCGCGAGGAGTCACCGGTCCGTCCGGTGGACGCGGGCGAGACCGGCGCGGTGTTCCGGGTGCCGATCGCCGAGCTGACCGACCCGGCCAACCGGGTCCGGCTGCGCCACCCGTCCGGACACCTGGGGCCGGCCTTCGCGGTCGGCGGCCGACTGGTCTGGGGCTTCACCGCCGGGGTGATCGACCGGGTGCTGCACCACAGCGGCCTGGAGCTGCCCTGGGACCAGACCCGGATCGTCGACCTCTCGGACGAGGCGCTGGCGCTGGTGCAGGGTGACCGCGACCGCTCCCGTGCGCTGCTGAGCGGCGACGCCAGGACCACGTGAACGCCCGACTGTGTGGCCCCGGCGCCCGCCGTGGGAGGGTGTCGGAGTGAACGTCCTGGATCTGCTGCTGATCGCCGCCGCCGTGGGATTCGCCGTGTCGGGCTACCGGCAGGGCTTCGTGGTCGGCGTGATGTCGGTCCTCGGCTTCCTCGGCGGCGGCCTGATCGCCGTCCAGCTGCTCCCGCTGCTGCTCGACCACCTCAGCCCCGGCACCACCGCCTCGGTGGTGGCCGTCGTGGTGGTCATCGTGCTCGCGGCGGTCGGCCAGGCGGTCACCACCCACTTCGGCTGGAAGCTGCGCGGCCACATCGACCGCCGGCCGGCGAAGGCGCTGGACGCCGCCGGCGGTGCGGTGGTCAACGTGATCTCGATGCTGCTGGTGGCCTGGCTGATCGGCTCGGCGCTCGCCGGCACCTCCCTGCCCACGGTCTCCAAGCAGGTCCGCACCTCGGCGATCCTCGGCGGCGTCCAGGACACGCTGCCCTCGGACGCGCCGAACTGGTTCTCCGACTTCTCCAAGGTGCTCGCCCGCAACGGCTTCCCGCAGGTCTTCAACCCCTTCGAGCACGAGCCGATCACCCAGGTCGACACCCCCGATCCGGCGCTGGCCGCCAGCCCAGCCGTGGCCAAGGCCAAGCAGAGTCTGGTCAAGGTGGTCGGCACCGCCACCGCCTGCAGCAAGACCCTGGAGGGCAGCGGCTTCGTGTTCGCGCCGCACCGGGTGATGACCAACGCCCACGTGGTCGGCGGGGTCGACGAGCCCACCGTGCAGATCGGCGGCGTCGGCCAGCTCTACGACGCCACCGTCGTCCGCTACGACTGGCAGCGCGACATCGCGATCCTGGACGTGCCGAAGCTGAACGCTCCCGCGCTCTCCTTCGCGGGCGAGGCGAAGACCAACGACAACGCGATCGTGGCCGGCTTCCCCGAGAACGGCGCCTTCAACGTCCAGCCGGCCCGTATCCGCGGCCGGATCCAGGCCAACGGCCCGGACATCTACCACCGCGGCCAGGTCGTCCGCGACGTCTACTCGGTGCGCTCGCTGGTCCGCCAGGGCAACAGCGGCGGCCCGCTGCTCACCCCGGACGGCCAGGTCTTCGGCGTGGTCTTCGCCAAGTCGCTGGACAGCGCGGACACCGGGTACGTGCTGACCGCGGCCGAGGTGCGCGAGGACGCCGAGAAGGGCAGCACCGCGGCGACCCGGGTGGACACCCAGGGCTGCGCGCTCTGACGCGGCCGGCCGTCGCCCTCGTGTCGGCCGGTCAGGACCTGCCCGCTCCGATCCGGCCGCTCCGACCTGGCCGCGCGGACTCGGCTGGCCCGCCCCGCCCGACTTGGTCGACCCGCCCGACCCGACCTGGCTGTGGGCCACCGGTGTGTCCGATGTCCGCCGCGTCGTCGGCCCCGGCTGGTAGCGTCGGCCGCGCTCACCCGTTCGGCTCAACCGGGTGCCGTCCCGGGGTGGGCCGAGCGGAGGTCGGCGGCGTCCGATGATGGGTCACTCGCACGCGGTCAGCGGGGCGATGCTGTACGCGGCCTCGGCACCGTTCCTGCCGCCGCTGCTGCTCGACACCACCCTGCAGCCGGCGGACATCCTGATGGGCACGGTGCTCTGCGCCGGCGCCGCCCTGCTCCCGGACCTCGACCACCACGACGGGACGATCGCCAACTTCCTCGGCCCGGTCTCCCGGCTGCTCTGCCGCCTCGTGGCCTGGATCTCCGGCGGACACCGGCACGCCACCCACTCGCTGCTGTTCGTCGCGCTGATGGGGGGCGGCACCTGGGCCGGCGTCACCTACCTGGGCCGGAACTTCACCCTGGGCATGACGTTCTTCCTCCTGGCGCTCGCGATCCGCGCCCTGCGGCTGCACCCGCCGGGCGACGGCCCGACGGCGTGGATCACCATCATCGGCCTCGCCGCGCTGGGCACCGCCGGGATGAACAGCTGGATGCCGAACGCCCCCGGCTGGCTGCCGTACGCGGTGGCGCTGGGCGCGCTGGCGCACCTGCTGGGCGACTGCCTGACGAAGAAGGGCGCGCCGCTGCTCTGGCCGCACAAGGAGCGCTACGAGGTGGTGCTGATCAAGCGCAGCGGCAACAGCGTCGAGACGAAGGTGCTGGTGCCGATCATGTCGGTGGCGACCTTCGTGCTGCTCTGGTTCACCGCGGTGTCACCGACGTGGGTGAACTGACCCGGGTGGGCCGACCGCCGGTCCGGTCCGGTCGCTGAACCGGACCGGCCGCGGGGTCGCCGGTCGCTCGGACTGTCGGGTCGGGTCGGGCCGCGTCCGGCCCCGGTTCTCGTTCGCGCCGCCCCGGCGCGGAGGCTCAGCTCTCGCGCCGTAGCCGCGCGCCCACCCAGCGGGCGCGGCGGCCGAGGATGCGCGGGATGCCGAGCTGCCGCTGCGCCGTGCTCCGGCGGCGGTCGGTGCCGTCGTGACCCAGGTCGTCCGCCCAGTCGGGGCGGTGGCCGGACCTCTGCGAGCTGTTGTGGCGTCGGCTGCGCGGAGCGCTGCCGTGATCGGGCATCCAGGTCATACCGGAATGGATGCCCCTGGGTCGGCCGGGATAACCGCCCGGGGTGTCGTCAACATGGCCTATGCGTTTGTCATATGAGCGCAATATGAAGGGAGTTGGGCTCCGCTTCTGTGTCCGGATGCGGAGGCTCTCAGTCCTTGTGGCGGCCGATCCAGTCCAGCAGCTCGGCGGTGAACTGCTCCGGCGCCTCCTCGTGCGGGAAGTGCCCGATCCCGGGCAGCAGCCGCCACCGGTACGGAGCGGCCACGTACTCGCCGCCGCCCAGCGCGGTGTGCGACAGCAGCACCGGGTCGGCGGCGCCCTGGACGTGCAGGGTGGGCGCGGTGATCGGCTTCTTCATCCGGCGGGCGAACTGGATGCCGTCCGGGCGGGCCATCGACCGCAGCAGCCAGCGGTACGGCTCGATCGAGCAGTGCGCGGTGCTGGGGATCTGGATCGCCTGCCGGTACGCGGCCACCGCCGTCCGGTCCAGCTGGTTCGGTCCCGTCCAGGCGTCCAGGTAGCGGCCCACCAGCGCGGCGTCGTCGGCGACCAGGCGGCGTTCCGGTATCCACGGCCGCTGGAAGCCCAGCACGTGCTCGAAGGCGGCCATCTGGCGGCGGTCCGTCAGCAGCGCCCGGCGGAGGTCCCGGGGGTGCGCGGCCGAGACCACGGTGAGGCTCTGGATCACCGACGGCCGCATCACCGCCGCCACCCAGGACAGCGTGCCGCCGGAGGCGTGGCCCACCAGGTGCGCCCGGCGCTCGCCGAGCGAGCGGATCACGCCGGTGATGTCCAGCGCGAGGTTGCCCGGGTCGTAGCCGCGGGGGGTGCGGTCGCTGCCGCCGATGCCCCGCAGGTCCAGCGCGACGGCCCGGTAGCCGGCCTCGGCGAGCGCGGTCAGCTGGTGGCGCCAGGCCCACCAGTACTCGGGCCAGCCGTGCACCAGCAGGACCAGCGGGCCCTCGCCCAGCTCGGCGATGTGGAACCGGGCGCCGTTGGCCGCCAGGTCGCGGTGCTTCCACGGACCCGCCTGCCGGACGTCCCAGGGCGCCGCTGGCACGGCCCCGGTGGGGCCGTCCTCGCCCGCCCCTGGCGCCTCGACCGCCTCCTCGGCGGCCTCCTGACCGTGGTCGACGCCGTCCTGACCGGGCGTGCGGTCGGGTCCGGAGCTGGCGGACGGCTGCGCGGGCACGGGCTTCTGGTCGAGCGGCATACCGAGAGCGTGTCACATCGGCGCGCCGGGTACGTGGTCGGCACTCGCTCCCGGGGCGTCCCGACCGCACCGGACGGGACCGGAGCGGACCGCACCGGACGCGCCCCGGCCACCGGGCGCGGGGTGGATGAGCGCGAGGTGGCCGGGGGCGCGGGGCGTTTCGGTCGGCGCCTACGGGATGCGGCCGAGGGCCCGGTCGATCTCCTCCTGGGTGGCCGGGCGGGGGCGGGCGTTCTTGAGCACGTCCGCGGTCTTCTGGGCGCCCTCGATGGTGCGGTGCGGCTTCTCGATCCGCTTGAACGAACGCAGCGCCAGCAGCCCGAGCAGCAGCGCCAGCAGCAGGTACGCGCCGGCCACGATCAGGAACGACCAGCCGAGCGACAGGCCCAGGGCGTGGATCCCGTACGCCGCCGCCGCGCTCAGCATCGGCACCGCGGCCAGCGCCACCACGCCGGCGACCGTCAGCGACACACCCCCGGAGACGCCGCGCTTGACGTCCGCGCGGAGCTCCGCTTTCGCGAGCGCGATCTCGTCGTGGACCAGGGCGGACAGGTCGGTGGTGGCCGCCGCGAACAGCTGCCCCACCGAACGCTCGCCCTCGTAGGGCGCCCGGCCGTTGCTGGACGGGTCTGCGGCTCCTGCGGGCATCAGCGGTTCTCCTCTGCGGCTGTGCGGCACGACGCCGCCGGGCGGTGCGGCTCCCGGTCGTTCCGGGGGCCGTCATCGGGGACCGCTCCGGGGATCGGGGCGGCCGGCGGCGTCTGTGGACTGTCGACAGCTCAGAATCATGCCCCTACCGGTCAGTCGCACACCACTCCGGGGCCCCGCCCGGGGTACGTGTCCCGTTCGGGGGGAGCGCGCCCGGCCGTGGCGGGCGCGTTCCGTCGGGCGGGGCGGGCCGCCGGAGTGATGACGGGGGCCACCGCCTTCGGCCCCCGCCGCCTCGCACCCGTCGGCGGACGTCAGCGGGCGGCCCCGGAGCCGGGCCCCGGCCCGGTGCCGCCGGGGCCGCTCTCGGCCGACCGGCGGGCCGCCTCCGCCACCCGGGCCTGCCAGGCCGGATCGTCCTGCTGGTAGACGTCGGGGATGCCGTCGCCGTCCACGTCGCGGTCCTCCTCCTCACAGAGTTCCCGGTAGTGCCGGTTGCGCAGCTTCAGCAGCACGGTGGCGACCAGCGCGCAGAGCAGCGAGCCCACCAGCACGGCAGCCTTGGAGAGGTCGGCGAGGTCGGCGTCGTCGGGGAAGGCCAACTCGCTGATCAGCAGGGACACGGTGAAGCCGATCCCCGCGAGCACCGAGACCGCGAACATGTCGGCCCACTTGAGCTGCAGATTCAGCTCGGCCCGGGTGAAGCGGGCGGCCAGCCAGGTGCCGCCGAAGATGCCGACGGTCTTGCCGACCAGCAGACCGAGGACGATCCCGAGCGGGGTGGCCTGCGTGAACACGTCGGCGAGGGCCGACCCGGAAATCGCCACCCCTGCCGCGAACAGCGCGAACACGGGGACGGCGAACCCGGCCGAGAGCGGTCGGACGAGGTGCTCGATGTGCTCGCCGGGCGAGTACTTCTCGTCGCCCACCCGGTGGCAGCGCAGGATCAGGCCCATCGCGACGCCCGCCACCGTGGCGTGCACGCCGCTCTCGTGCATCAGCGCCCAGATCACGAAGGCGAGCGGGACGAACAGGTACCAGCCGTGCACACCGCGCCGGTGCAGGAACCAGAACAGGACCAGGCCGGCGAAGGCCAGCCCCAGCGCCCAGAACTTGATGCCGGAGCTGTAGAAGACGGCGATGATCAGGATCGCGATCAGATCGTCCACCACGGCGAGGGTGAGCAGGAAGGCCCGCAGCGCGGAGGGCAGATGGGTGCCGACCACGGCCAGCACGCCGAGTGCGAAGGCGATGTCGGTCGCGGTCGGGATCGCCCAGCCGCCCGGGTGGCCGCCACTGCCGGAGTTGGCGAGGGCGAAGATGATCGCGGGCAGGGCGACGCCGCAGACCGCGGCTATGACCGGCAGCATCGCGGCACTGGGACTGCGCAGCTCGCCCGCCACGAACTCGCGCTTGAGCTCGATGCCGGCGACGAAGAAGAAGATGGTCAGCAGACCGTCCTTGGCCCAGGAACCCAGGCTGAGGTCCAGGTGGAGCGGCGTGGACGGCCCGATCGTGTAGTCGAGGACGCTCTCGTACGCGGCCGGCCAGACGTTGGCCCAGATCAGTGCGACGACGGCAGCGATCAGCAGCAGCACGCCACCGACGGTCTCGGTGCGCAGGGCGTCGGCGATGTAGGTCCGCTCGGGGAGGGGAAGTCTGCCGAGGAACTGGCGTCGCCGGGTCGGCTCGTTGACGGGCTGCTGGTCGGTCACGCGGGGACCTCCTCGGGCGGGGGAACGGTGTACGGATGCACCTGTGGTGCAGTGCCGACCAGACTTCCCGGCGCGCCCTGTGACGCGACCGATTCCCGGAGGAGATCTTGTTGCGTCTTTGACAGTCTAGCCGGAACCGGAGTGGGATATCCGCATTGTCATAATTCAGGACGTAGGCCTTGGTGTCCCGTGCTGCACTCGGCCGCGGCACCCGAATGGAGTCGGCCGCGTGCAGACGGGTGAACGCCTCCCTATCGTCGATCGCAGTGCCACCCGATCGGGTGGCGCGATTCCCCGTTGCCCTCCTGTGGAGACCTGACGATGCCCAGACCGCCCCTCTTACTGGCCCCTGCCGTCCGACCGACCGCTCCGCAGGAGCGCTGACCGGTGAACGGCTCCACGTACGCCCCCGGCGCCGCCGATCCCGTTGTCGCCGCCGTTGCTCCGGCCACCGCCACCGCCACCGCCACCGAGCCCGGCCCCGAACTCGGTCGTCTGCTCCGCCCGTTGTTCCGTGCTACCGCTCCGGGCAGCGGCTCCGCCGTCGTGGTGATCCGCGGCGATGAACGGACCGTCGCCTGCCGCGGCCACTCCGACCGCTCCAGCGAGCGCCCCGTCCGTGCCGACACCCGGTTCGCGCTCGGCTCCGTCACCAAGACCTTCACCGGACTGCTGCTCGCCGAGATGGCCGCCCGCGGCGAGGTCGGCTACGACGACCCGATCGACCGTTACCTCCCTGCCGGCGCCGCGCCCGGGTACCCGCGCGAGCGGCCGATCACCCTGCTCCACCTGGCCACCCACACCTCGGGACTGCCCCGGCTGCCGGTCGGACTGCTGCCGGCGATGGCCCCCCGGTGGTTCACCAGCCCCTACGCCACGTTCGGCCCGGCCCACCTGCTCGGGGCGCTGCCCCGCACCCCGGTCCGCGGTACTCCGGGCGCGCAGGTGCGCTACTCGAACCTCGGCTTCGGGCTGCTCGGACTGCTGCTGGCCAACGCGGCCGGGCAGCGCTACGAGGACCTGCTGGAGGCCAGGGTCTGCGGGCCGCTCGGCCTGGTGGACACCTCCTGCGGCCCGGGCCGCGAGGACGCCGCCGGATACCGGCGCGGCCGGCGCGTCCCCTCCTTCCGGCTGCCCGCGCTGCCCGGCGCCTCGGCGCTGCGCTCCACGGCGGACGACATGCTCCGCTATCTGCAGGCGCATCTGGCGCTGGACGCCGTCCCGCTGCCCGCCCGGGCCGACGCTTCGGTGCTGCGGACGGCGCTGGGCGAGGTCCGGCACCCGCGAGTGGATCGGCGGCGGGGAGGGGCACGGATCTGCCTGGGCTGGAACCACCGCTCGGTCCCGACGGCTCCGAAAGCGGGCCGCCCGGCGGCCGAACCGGTCGGCAGCCCGCTGGGCGACGACCCACGTGGTGGTTCGGGCGACGACCTGCGTGACGGTCTGCGCGGCGTCACGGGTGGTGGCGTCGGTGGTGTCGGTGGTGTCGGCGACGGTATCGGCGCCATGGTGGCTGCTGCCTCGGGTGGCACCGGCCGGGAGTTCGACGACGAGGTGGTCTACCACGCCGGAGTCACCCGGGGGTTCACCACCTTCGTCGGATTCAGCCCGCGTGCGCAGGTGGGACTGGCGGTGATGGCCGGCACGCTGCCGCTGCGCAGCCGGAGCTTCGCCCAGAGCGCGTACGACACCCTGTGCACGCTGGTCACCGAGCGCCGGTCGCAGGGGGAGTGATCCCGCCGAAGCGGATCCGCGCGAAGCGCCGTGAGGTGCGGGAGGTTCCGCGCCGCCGGTAGCGGGCAGCGGTGCCCCGGGTGGTCACGATCGCCCGGGGCACCGCGTCGTTCGACGGGGTGTCAGCCCTCGCTGCCCGCGGGCGGCAGCTGGGACTGGATCAGGCTCATCACCGAGCTGTCGGCCAGCGTGGTGGTGTCGCCGACCTCGCGGCCCTCGGCGATGTCGCGCAGCAGGCGGCGCATGATCTTGCCGGAGCGGGTCTTCGGCAGCTCGCCGACGACCTTGATCTGCTTCGGCTTGGCGATCGGGCCGAGCGTGCGGCCGACGTGCGCGCGCAGTTCCTCGACCAGTTCGGGGCTGTCGGTGGCGGTGCCGCGCAGGATGACGAAGGCGACGATGGCCTGGCCGGTGGTGGCGTCGGCGGCGCCGACCACGGCGGACTCGGCGACGGCCGGGTGGCCGACCAGGGCCGACTCGACCTCGGTGGTCGAGATGTTGTGGCCGGAGACGAGCATGACGTCGTCGACCCGGCCGAGCAGCCAGATGTCGCCGTCCTCGTCCTTCTTGGCGCCGTCACCGGCGAAGTACCGGCCCTGGAAGCGCGACCAGTAGGTGTCGATGTAGCGCTGGTCGTCGCCCCAGATGGTGCGCAGCATGGACGGCCACGGCTCGGTGAGCACCAGGTAGCCGCCGGAGCCGTTGGGGACCTCGTTGGCCTCGTCGTCGACGACGGTGGCGGCGATGCCCGGCAGGGCGCGCTGGGCGGAGCCCGGCTTGGTCTCGGTGACGCCCGGCAGCGGGCTGATCATCATGGCGCCGGTCTCGGTCTGCCACCAGGTGTCCACGATGGGAGCCTTGCCGCCGCCGATGTGCTCGCGGTACCAGACCCAGGCCTCGGGGTTGATCGGCTCGCCGACGCTGCCCAGCACCCGCAGCGAGGAGAGGTCGAACTTCGCGGGGATGTCGTCGCCCCACTTCATGAAGGTCCGGATCGCGGTGGGCGCGGTGTAGAGGATGGTCACGCCGTACTTCTGGACGATCTCCCAGAACCGGCCCTGGTGGGGGGTGTCCGGGGTGCCCTCGTAGATGACCTGGGTGGCGCCGTTGGAGAGCGGGCCGTAGACGATGTAGGAGTGTCCGGTGACCCAGCCGATGTCGGCGGTGCACCAGTAGACGTCGGTCTCCGGCTTGAGGTCGAAGACGGCGTGGTGGGTGTAGCTGGCCTGGGTGAGGTAGCCGCCCGAGGTGTGCAGGATGCCCTTGGGCTTCCCGGTGGTGCCCGAGGTGTAGAGGATGAAGAGCGGGTGCTCGGCGTCGTGCGCCTCGGGGGTGTGCTCGGTGGACTGACGCCCGGTGATCTCGTGCCACCAGACGTCGCGGCCCTCGGTCCAGGAGACCTCCTGGCCGGTGCGGCGGATCACCAGGACGTGCTCGACGCCGTCGGCCTTGGTCAGCGCCTCGTCGATGGCGGGCTTGAGCGCGGACGGCTTGCCGCGGCGGTAGCCGCCGTCGGCGGTGATGACCAGCTTGGCCTGGGCGTCCTGGATCCGGGAGGCGACGGCGTCGGCCGAGAAGCCGCCGAAGACCACGGAGTGGGTGGCGCCGATCCGGGCGCAGGCCAGGATCGCGACGACCGCCTCGGCGATCATCGGCAGGTAGATCGCCACCCGGTCGCCCTTGGCGACGCCGAGCTCCAGCAGCGCGTTGGCGGCCTGCGAGACCTCGTCCTTGAGCTGGGCGTAGGTGATCGAGCGGCTGTCGCCGGGCTCGCCCTCGAAGTGGATCGCGACCCGGTCGCCGTTGCCCGCCTCGACGTGGCGGTCGACGCAGTTGTACGCGACGTTGAGCTTGCCGTCCGCGAACCACTTGGCGAACGGCGGGTTGGACCAGTCGAGCGTCTCGGTGGGCTCCACGGCCCAGGTGAGGCGGCGGGCCTGCTCGGCCCAGAAGCCCAGGCGGTCCTCGGAGGCCTGCGCGTACGCGGCCGCGGTGACGTTGGCGGCTGCGGCGAGCTCTGTCGGCGGGGCGAAGCGCCGCTCCTCCTTGAGCAGGTTGGCCAGGCTCTCGTTGCTCAACGCGCACTCCTCATCGAGTCATGATCGGGGTCAATCCCGTGCGTGGGGATTGTCCCGTGTGTCCCAGCGCACAGCTCACCAGGCGAAGTGGTCGGTTGACAAGAGGCGCCGGGTAATTGGTGTAGACCTTTGACCGAGAGTCGAACGGTAGGCCGAGGGAGGAGAGCGTCGGTGGCGGTGCGGAGAACTGGGCCCGTGCCCCGGTCCGCCCCGGCGGGACACGGGCCCGGCTCTCAGGCGGCCAGCCGGGGGTCGCCCCCGGTGACGGCTGCCGTGGCGAGGTCCGCGCCGGCGGCGGAGACCTCTTCGATTTCACTCATTCGCCCGGGCGTGTCGCAGGGTGCCGGGCCCGCCGTGCCGCCCAGGGCCTCGACCGGACTGAACCGGCCGCTCTCCCGGTCGAGCACGTAGGCCTGGGCGGTGGCGAAGTCGAAGTACATCCCCACCAGCCGCAGGCTCCCCTCGGCGACCCGGCGCTCCACGGCGGGGTTCGCCATCAGCTGGTCCAGCTGCTGGACCACGTTGGTGATGCAGAGCTGCTCCACCACGTCGGCCACCGGGCGGCTGGCGAACTCGGCGGGGACGCGACGCAGTCGGTCGAGCGAGCCGCGGCCGTTGCGCAGCCAGCGGGTGAGCGCGGTCGGCGGCCCAGGGCGGTCGTGGACGCCGTCCAGCAGGGCCTTCATGGCCCCGCAGCCGGAGTGCCCGCAGATCGTGATGGAGCGCACCTCCAGTACCTCGACGGCGTACTGCACCGCGGCGGCCACCGAGTCGTCGGCGGCGCCCGGCTCGAACGGCGCCGGTACGAGGTTGCCCACGTTGCGAACGGTGAACAGGTCGCCGGGCCCACTGTTGGTGATCATGCTGGTGACCAGGCGCGAGTCGGAGCAGGTCAGGAACAGCTGGGAGGGTGTCTGGCCTTCCCGGGCGAGCCGGGCGAGCTCGGGGCGGACCAGCGGAGCGGTGTGCAGCTGGAACACCCGGACGCCGTCCAGGAGCCGGCCGTGCGGATCCTCCTGCTGGTCGATGCAGTGGTGGCCGACCCAGGGCGTCCAGGCGCGGCAGCGGTGCGGGCCGGAGGAACTGCCCGCCCGGACGGTGCCGTCGGGATCGAGGACCTCGTCGTCCTGGCGCCGCGTCACCATGGACACCTGGCCGCCGGCCGCCTGGCGGCCCGTCCGCCAGCTGTGCAGCGTCTCGTACGCGGCGTGGTCCAGGAAGGAGCCGTCGTGGACGACCGCCACGTCGGCGGCGGCGGGGATACCGGCCAGCGCGCGGCTCAGCCGGGGCACGGCGGTGAAGGTGAGCGGCCCGTGCGTCTGGACCGTGAAGGAGCCGTCGGGGCCGGCCAGGACGTCCACATGGGCGCGGGTCAGGCGGTAGAGCGCGAGCAGGACGGCCGTCGCGGCGCCCAGCGCCACCCCGAGCAGGACGCCGAGCAGCACCACGCCGAGCACGGTGGCGAGGTAGACCGGGAACTCGCGGTGCCGATGCACCTTGCGGATGTGCGCGAAGCTGACCATCTGCAGGCCGACCACCAGCACGAGCGCGGCCAGCGCGGCGAGCGGGATCCGGCGGAGCCCGCCGGTGAGCGCCAGCGCGGCCGCGAGCACCCAGACGCCATGCAGGATCGAGGACCACCTGGTCTGTGCGCCGGCCCGGACGTTGGCCGTGCTGCGCACCGCGCCGCCGGCGATCGGCAGCCCGCCGAGCAGGCCGCTGATCATGTTGGCGAGGCCCTGGCCCCGCAGCTCGCGGTCGAGGTCCCCGGTGCGGTGGGCCATCCGGTCGATGGCGACGGCGGAGAGCAGCGACTCGACGCTCGCCACGGCGGTGACGGTCAGCACGGCGGCCAGGATCGCGGCGATCGGCCCGTGCGGCAGGTCGGGGACGAGGTCGTGCGGCTCCCAGGCGGGCAGTTCGACCCGGGCGAGCTGCAGCCCGAGGGCCATCGCGAGCGCGGTGGCGGCGCCGACGGCGACCAGCGGGCCCGGCACCTTGGTCAGCCGGGCACCGAACGCCCCGGCCCTGCCGGGGAGTCGGCCGAGCCTGGGCCAGCCGAGCAGGACGGCGGCGGTGACCGTGCCGACGACCAGCGCGGACGGGTGCGGGCCCGCCAACTGGCTCGGCAGCGCGCGCAGATTGGCCAGTGCGGAGCTCTGCGGGGATCCCCCGAGGACGACGTGCAACTGGGCGATGGCGATGGTGAGGCCGACGCCGGCCAGCATGCCGTGCACGATGGCGGGCGAGACGGCGAGCGCCGTCCGGGCCACCCGGCGGACGCCGAGCAGGAGCTGGAGCAGCCCGGCGGCGAGCGTGATGGCGCAGGTGGCCTGCCAGCCGTACTGGGTGATCAGCCCGGCGGTGATCACGGTCAGCGCGGCGGAGGGGCCGCTGACCTGGAGGGGAGTGCCGCCGAAGAAGCCGACCACGATGCCGCCGACGGCGGCCGCGGCGAGCCCGGCGGTGAGCGGGGCGCCGGTGGCCAGGGCGATGCCGAGGGAGAACGGCACCGCGATCAGGAAGACCACCAGGGAGGCGGAGAGGTCCTGCGCCCAGTGACCGCGAGAGGGGGGTCCGGGCGGGGCGTGGTCGTTGGTGTCGGAGGCGATGGGTGCGCTGGAGATGTCGAGGGTCATTGTCTTCCCGTCTGTCCGGGGGAACGAACGCAGTCAGGTCCGGTGGTGAGTCCGGTTGTGGGGGCTCGGGGAGTCGGATCGGCTGTCGTGGGTCGCGACGGTGTGGCGGGATGGCGTGGGGCGCGGCGGGGATTGCGGGTGTCACCGGCCGGGCCGTGGACCATCAAGGGGCCTCCAAGAAGCCGGGGAGGACCAGGCCGCAGAGAGGACCATCAAGACTCGGTAAACCGAGGGTAATGAAAGCTTTGCACAGCGTCATCTCGGGCGGTAGGTCCAGCGCCCTTGATTCACCCCATTGGGTGGTGTTCGAACGGACGGAAATCTGCTGGTGGCGCCCGTGGCGGCGTCGAACACGCGCAAATGGGCCGTGGCTTCCCCGGGGGCGGGGGAAGCCACGGCCCATGGGCGGCGGCGGGGCGGGCGTGCGACCGGGACGCGCTCCGGCGCGGCGTCCGAGGGTGGGGCGGGATCGGCCGTCAGGCGTGGGCGCCGGCCGGGGCGGGCCGCTGGCCGCCGAGCACGAAGTCGCCGTCCACCTGGGTGGCGAGGTCGATGCCGACCTTGGCGTTGGCCCAGCTCTCCGCGTTGCGGAGGTGGAAGAGGACGGCCTGCTCGGTGTAGCGGAGGGCGTCCCGCCGCTCGTGGGCGGCGTCGGCCTCGGCGCGCAGCTGCTCCAGCACGGAGCGGTTGCCCGGCTCGAGGGCGCGCAGCGGAGGCTCGGCGCCGCGCTCCAGCCGGCGCACCCAGTCGGACTGCCCGAAGGTGGTCAGCAGGTCGTCGCCGACCTCGGCGCGCAGGAACTCCAGGTCCTCGGCGCTCTGCACCTTGTTGCCGACCACGCGCAGCCGGACGCCGAAGTCCCGGGCGTAGTCCTTGTACTGGCGGTACACCGAGACGCCCTTGCGGGTCGGCTCGGCCACCAGGAAGGTCAGGTCGAAGCGGGTGAACAGCCCGGAGGCGAACGAGTCCGAGCCCGCCGTCATATCGGTGACCAGGTACTCGTCCCGGCCGTCCACCAGGTGGTTGAGCAGCAGCTCGACCGCGCCGACCTTGGAGTGGTAGCAGGCCACCCCGAGGTCCTCCTCCGTGAAGGCGCCGGTGGCCAGCAGCCGTACGGACCCCTCGTCGAGCGCGATCGGACGGGCGCAGGCCGCGTACACCGGGTTCTCCTCGACGATCCGCAGCAGGCGCGAACCGCGGCCGGGCGGCGTGGTCTTGATCATCTCCTCGGCGGACCGGATCAGCGGATTGTCGCCGCGCAGGTACTCCTTGATCTCCGGCAGGTGGGCGCCGAGCGACGGCAGCTCCGCCGCCTGAGCGTCCGTCAGGCCGAGGGCGGGGCCGAGGTGCTGGTTGATGTCGGCGTCGACGGCGATGACCGGGCGCCCCGCGGCGGCCAGGTGGCGGATGAACAGCGAGGACAGCGTGGTCTTGCCGCTGCCGCCCTTGCCGACGAAGGCGATCTTCAACTGGGACTCCCGCTCTCGCTCTGGGGCCCGACCTCGGGGCCGCCTGCTCGGGGCCTCTGCCGGGCCGCTCCGCGCGCCCCTTGCGGGTCGCGTCCGCGCTGCGCCGAGGCCGACGATCTCCTGAAGTGGAAATCGTTATCGTCTCCGATAGTGGCCATGCTATCCGTGGTTTCGGGTTCACCGGCGGAGGGAAGTGAGGATTGCCTCGAACGGGTGATGCGGGGTTGCTGTTCCGGGAGGGGGCCCTCGTTCATTACTCTCGGGTAGGTGAGCACAGGAACAGATCCCCTCGCCCCGCTGGCCCAGCTCCCCGGGGTGCCCGACGCGGTGGCCGAGGTGCGCAAGGCCGTCGACCGGCTCTACGGCCACCGGGTGATGCGCCGCCGCGCGGCCGAGGTCACCTCCGAAGCCGCGCTGCGTGGGGCCCGTGCCTCGGCAGCGCTGGCCGGGGCGGACTGGCCGCTGGAGGAGGTCCGGCGCCGCAGCGACTTCAGCGCCGACGAGGAGTCCCGCACCGTCGGCGCCGCGCTGCGGATCGCGGCCGAGGCCGGTCAGCTGCTGAGCATCTGGCGGTACTCGCCGCTCCAGGTGCTGGCCCGGCTGCACCTGCTGGCGGTCGGGGACGCCGACCCTGCGGCGGGTCGGCCGAGGCGGGCCGGGGAGGGTGTGGAAGACCTGTTCCCGCTGGAACTCAAGCCGGTGGAGAGCGTCGAGGTGGAGGCGGCTCCGGCCGGGCCGGCGGTCGAACCGCCACCGGCGCCCGGGGCCGAGGAGGTCGCCGCCCGGCTGGACCAGCTCTCCCGGCTGCTGGTCGCCCGCGCCGAGGGCCAGGGCGTCGGGACGCCGGCCCTGGTGGTGGCCTCGGTGGTGCACGGGGAGCTGTTGGCGCTGCGTCCGTTCGGCTCGTACAACGGTGTGATCGCGCGCGCCGCGCAGCGGATCGTCCTGATCGCCGAGGGGCTCGACCCGAAGTCGATCTGCCCGGCCGAGGTCGGTTTCGCGGAACTCGGCACGGACACCTACCGGCGCGCGCTGGCCGGCTACCTGGCGGGCACGCCGGACGGCCTGGCGGCCTGGATCGGCCACTGCGGCCGGGCGCTGCGGCTGGGCGTGCGGGAGAGCACGGCGGTCTGCGAGGCGATGCAGCGCGGCATGGTCTGACCTGTCCGGGGGCGCGGTCCGGCCGGGCGCGTCCTGGGCCGGGCCCGGCGAGGTCGGCCGGCTTCGGCGACGCGGGCGGTTCGGCGGGCGGTGAGAGCAAGGATGCGGCGGCACCCGATCCTGCCTGGGTGCCGCCGCTGGTACAGGTGCCGGGTGACCATGCATGCACCGGAAGTGCCCATCAGACGGGGATCCTGCCCGTTCGTCTGGTGCGGCGGCCCGACAGCGGGTCGGCTGCATGTGGGTGCTCGACTATCTGTACGTGCGGTCCGTGGGGCCTGAACTGCGTTGTCGGTTTGACCTCTTCGGTCCTGTACCGGGTCTCGCGGGCCGTGCTTCCTTTGTATCGCGTTTCGGGGGAAAGGGGAACCCGAATCGAGAAGTCTTCGGCTTTTGCCCGTTCTATCCGAAGGGCCCGGGTAAGTACCTCTTTGAGGGGAGCTACTTTCGGCAGGCTGGGACGGCGCGCGCGACAGGCGCCCGGCGCACGGGTCGAGTGTCAGCCCACCCGGTGCGCCGGCCGCCGGCCACGCGCCCTCAGGCCGCCGGACGGCGGCGGCGCGCCACGTACCAGATCACACCGGCGGTCAGCGCCGCGGCGCCGACCGCCACCGCCGTCAGCACCGAGCTGCTCGGCGCGGAGAATTCCGGGAGCCGGCGCCGCAGTTCCACCGGACGGTCGAAGACCAGCACCGGCCACTCGCGGGCCACCGCCTCCTTGCGCAGTGCCCGGTCCGGGTTGACGGCGGACGGGTGGCCCACGGCCTCCAACAGCGGCAGGTCCGTCGAGGAGTCGCTGTAGGCGTAGCACTGGGCGAGGTCGTACCCCTCGACCTCGGCCAACTCCCGGATGGCGGCGGCCTTGTTCTCGGCATAGGCGTAGTAGTCGATCTCGCCGGTGTACCGGCCGTCCTCGATCTTCAGCCGGGTGGCGATCACGTGGTCCGCGCCGAGCAGTGCGCCGATCGGCTCGACCACCTCGGAGCCGGAGCTGCTGACGATGACCACGTCGCGCCCGGCGGCATGGTGCTGCTCGATCAGCGAGGCGGCCTCGTCGTAGATGATCGGGTCGATGAGGTTGTGCAGGGTCTCGGCGACGATCTCGCGGACCTGCTGGACGTTCCAGCCCCGGGTGAGCGCGGAGAGGTACTCGCGCATCTTCTCCATCTGGTCGTGGTCCGCGCCGCCGACCAGGAAGACGAACTGGGCGTAAGCACTGCGCAGGACGGCCCGACGGTTGATCAGACCGCCCTGGTAGAAGGGCCGGCTGAAGGCCAGGGCGCTCGACTTGGCGATGATCGTCTTGTCGAGGTCGAAGAAGGCGGCAGTCCTGGGGCCTGCCGGGCGCGTGCGGGTGACCGGCAGGCCGGCCGCCGCGGGAGCGCCGGGCTCCTCGGCCGCGGTGGCGCCGTCCTGCTCGGCCGCCGCGGAATCCGGGCCGGCGCCGGAGTTCCCGCGCTTCCCGTCCGCCGCCTTCCCGTCCGCCGCCTTCCCGTCCGCCGCGGGGTTGTCGCTGTTCTCGACAGCCGCCCCCTTGGTCCCGGTGGCCGCCGAGGACTTCGAGGACGCCGCGGCCCCGGTCGTCCCGGTCGTCCCGGCGGGCTCCGCGGCCTCCGCGGTCTCGATGGTCTCGGCGATCCCGGCAGTCTTGGCAGTCTTGGCAGTCTCGGCGGTGGAGTCCGGGGACTCGTCGGCGTACTCGTCGGCGTTCTCGGTGGTGTCCACGGGAACCGAGGATAGAGGGCGCTGGAAAACAGCCCGCCATTCGGCGTACTCATGGCCGCGCGGGTTTGTGTTTCTGGCCGCTCGGGTACACCATGGAAGTCACGGATCGTTCGCGACCGTGCTAACCCGGTCCGGCTCCTCCCCCCCGAGTCGGGCTGTGGATAGACGACCCCCGCTCTCCCCCCCGGCGGGGGTCGTCGCACGTCCGGGGCCATTTTCAGGGCTTGAACGGCTGCTGCGGAGGATTCCGCGCCCGGCCCGGTGGCGATCTACAAGGGGTGTCGGATCGAGGATGCACCGGTCCGCTTTCATCACTCTCGGTAGCCAGTTGCTCAGGTTGCCGTACGCCGGCCCTCTGCCCACGAAGACGCCCTCGGGATGCTTCGAAGAGCGCGCGAAGAACCCCGGAGCGTGTTCGGGAGGCCTCGGTGGAGGCCGGGTCGATCAGCCTCGGCGTGATGTTCCGACTCTTCTCGGTGAGCCCGTTTCGTCAATTCATTGCTCAATAGCCCCCTGTCCGAGTGAACGAAGTTATCCACAGCCCCGAGTTGTCCACAGGGAATCGGAACGGGGCTGACGGAATCCGGATCACCCCCCACCGTGATGCACGGCAGCGGTTGCCGGTCGGACCCCATGGGGCCGGCCGCGCGGTCGCCCGCCGCGTCCATCCGGATGCGCGCCCGTACCGCTCAGCGCGAGCGGTACGGGCGCCGTACAGGGGAGACCGTCATGTCGACACCACTCACCGACCACGCCGCCGCGGACGGCCCGGCGACCACCGGCCCGCTCGTCGTCACCGAGGACGACGGCCTGGCCGAGCACCTGCTGCGGCTGTGCGCGGCCGCAGGTACCGAGCCGCAGCTGATCCGGGGTGCCCCGCCGACGCGCGGGCTCTGGGAGAGCACACCGCTCGTACTCGTCGGGGACGACCAGGCCGAGCGCTGTGCCGGGCTCCCCCGCCGCACCGGGGTACTGCTGCTCGGGCTCGACCTGGACGACCCGGGCATCTGGGTCAGGGCCGTCCAACTCGGCGCCGAGCACGTGCTGTTCCTGCCGGACGCCGAGGCCTGGCTGCTCGACCGGATCGCGGACGCCACCGAGGGCATCGGCACCTCGGCGCTCACCGTCGCCGTCCTCGGCGGCCGGGGTGGGGCCGGTGCCTCCACCCTGGCCTGCGCGCTCGCGGTCACAGCCGCCCGCACGGGCCGGCGGACCATGCTCGTCGACGGCGATCCGCTGGGCGGCGGCCTCGACATCCTGCTCGGCGGTGAGACGGCCGGCGGCCTGCGCTGGCCCGACCTGGCCGGTTCGCGGGGCCGGGTCAGCGGCGCCGAACTCGCGAAGGCGCTTCCGGTGCTCAAACGGCTGACCTCGCTCTCCTGCCTGTCCTGGGACCGCGGCGACACGCTCGCCGTGCCGCCCGAAGCCATGCGCAGCGTGCTGGCCGCCGCCCGGCGCAGGGGCGGGCTGGTCGTGGTCGACGTGCCGCGCCGGCTCGACCCGGCCGCCGGCCAGGCGCTGGAGCAGTCCGACCTGGCGCTCCTGGTGGTGCCGGCCGAACTGCGCGCGGTCGCGGCCGCCGACCGGGTCGCGGCATCCGTCCGGATGCGGCTCCACGACGTACGGGCCGTGGTGCGCCCGCTGCGGCCCTTCGGGCTCCCGGCCCACCGGATCGCGCAGGGGCTGCGGCTCCACCTGGCGGGGGAGTTGGAGCGGGAGCCCGGGCTGGCCGCCGACGCCGAGCAGGGCGTACCGCCGGGGATCCGTACGGAGGGCCCGCTGGCGCGTTTCTGCGAGACCTTCCTGGACGAGGTGCTGCCGCCGGTGCCGGCGGTGGGCGGGGGTGTGTACTGATGGTTCGTCTCGGAGGTACGGGAAGGGCGAACGCCACCGGGCGCAGCCTCGGTGCGCGGGAGCGCCGGCCGCTGCGCAGCGTGGTGACGGCGGCCGGGCCGGCGGAGACCGGCCGGCAGCCCGAGCCGCCCCCCTACGGGCGGACGGCTCGGGAGGAGCGGACGGCGGCGCTGGTCGACGCGGTGCGGCTCAGGTTGGCCGAGTCGGGCGCCGCGCCGACCGCCGGGTCCGTCGCGGCGGTGCTCCGGGCGACCCGGCCGCCGCTCGGCGGAGACGAAGTCCTCGACACCGTGCGCTCGCTGCGCGCCGAGCTGGTGGGTGCGGGCCCGCTGGACCGGCTGCTGTCGGCGCCCGATGTCACGGACGTACTCGTCAACGGGCCGGACGAGGTCTGGGTCGACCGGGGCGGCGGTCTGCGCAGGGCCACCGGTGTCCGCTTCGCCGACGCCGAAGCGGTCCGTCGGCTGGCCCACCGGCTCGCCACGGCGGCCGGGCGCAGGCTCGACGACGCGCGGCCCTGGGTGGACGCCCGCTTGCCGGACGGCACCCGGTTGCACGCGGTGCTGCCGCCGATCGCGGCCGGGTGCACCCACATCTCGCTGCGGGTCTGCCGGCCCCGCCCGTTCACGCTCGACGAGTTGGTGGCCGGTGGTGCGCTTCCCGCCGCCGGGGCCGAACTGCTGGCAGGCATCCTGCGGGCCCGGCTCTCCCTGCTGATCAGTGGCGGAACCGGCACAGGCAAGACCACGCTGCTGGCGGCGTTGCTCGGGCTGGCCGGGCCCGGCGAGCGCATCGTCGTCGTCGAGGACTCCGCCGAGCTGCGACCGGCCCATCCGCATGTGGTCCGGCTGCAGAGCCGACCGCCCAACCAGGAGGGGCTCGGTGAGCTGACCCTGCGGGATCTGGTCCGCCAGGCGTTGCGGATGCGGCCCGACCGACTGGTGGTGGGGGAGGTGCGCGGAGCCGAAGTCTCCGACCTGCTGGCCGCCTTCAATACCGGACACGAAGGTGGCTGCGGCACTGTGCACGCGAACGCCGCGGCGGACGTCCCGGTCAGGCTGGAGGCGCTCGGCTCGCTCGCGGGGCTGGACCGGGCGGCGCTGCACAGCCAACTCCGGGCCGCGCTGGACGTGGTGGTGCACCTGGTGCGGGAGCCGGCCTCCGGGAGGCGCCGGGTCGCCGAGATCCACACGCTGTCCGGTGACCGCGACGGGCTGGCCGTCACGACTGCGGCGGTGGCGTTCACGGCGGGCGGGGCCACCGTGCCCGGAGCCGGCCGGGACCGGCTTCTGCGGCTGCTCGCGGCCCGCGGGGTGGCGGTGGGCGCGGCGCTCGCGGGAGGACCGTCGTGATCCCGGGGGCGGTCGAGGTGGCGTTCGGTCTGCTGGTCTGCGGGTGCGCGGTGGGTGCGGCCGGGCTGCTGGGGTTGTGGCGCGGCAAGGGTGAACGGCGAAAGGAGTGAGCGGGATGACGAGAGATCAGATCGAGCTGTGCTGGGTGGCGATGCTCTGTGTGGTGGCCACGGTGGGGTGGAGCGCTCTCCAGCGCCAGGTGGTGGGAGTCAGGCGGTCCAGGCTCCTGTTCGTCGGTGGGACGGGTGGGGGAGGGGGTGGGAGCGATGGCGTGCCGATGGCCCGGTGGCGGTGGCCCTGGTCGAGCCCCGAGGCGGTCGGATCCGGTTCGGCCGCGCGGCCGCGACGGCCGGACTGGCTGACGCCGGAGTTGCTCCTCCTGCCCGGCGGGCTGGGAGTCGCCCAGGTGACGGCTTCGCCCGTGCCGGTGCTGGTCGCGGGCTTGGCCTTCCTTCCCTTGCGGCGCCGACGGCTGCGTCGCGCGGTGGAGGCGGAGGCCGGTCGGCGGGCCGCCGCAGTGGTGAACCTCTGCGCGGCACTGGCCGGGGAGTTGCGCAGCGGCGCCACGCCCGAGCAGGCGCTCCACCTGGTGACCACGCGAATCGCCGAGGACGACGAGGCCCTGCACCGGATCGGCCTGGAGCCGGTGGCCCGGCTCGCGGCCGGCCGGTACGGCGGAGATGTGCCCGGTGCCTTCGAGTCGCTGGCGGAGTTGCCGGGTGGCCGCGGGGCGACCGCGATCGCCGCCTGCTGGCGCGTCACGTCCGACGGCGGCGCGGGGCTGGCCGCCGGGCTGGACGGGGTCGCCGAGGCACTGCGGGCCGAACGGGCGCTGGCGGAGGAGATCGCGGCCGAGCTGGCCGCGCCGAGGACGACGATCGCCGTCCTGGCGGCGCTGCCCGTCGCCGGGCTGCTGCTCGGCGCGGCGCTCGGGGCCCGGCCGCTGACCGTCCTGCTGCACACTCCGGCCGGGCTCGCCTGCCTGGCGGGCGGAGCGGCGCTGGAGGGGCTCGGCGCGGCCTGGACGGCCCGGATCGTCCGGGCTGCCTCCCGGGGCGCCCTGGAGGGCCCGCTGGGCGACGGAGGCACGGCCGCCGGGGCCACGGTCGGGTCCGGGGCCGTGGCCGAGCCCGGAGGCGGCGGCGCAGTCGGCGGCCGGCCGGACGGTGGGTGGCGGTGCGGCATCTCCCGTACGCGGGCCCGGCCCGGTCGGCCGAGCGGTTCGTTCCGTGCCGAGGCGGCTTCGGCGTGACGCCCGGTACCGAGCGGCTCGCCCTCCTGGCAGGGCTGGGGGCGGGAGCGCTGTTCCTGCGGCGGTGGTCGAGGGGGCGGACCGGCCGCCGGAGGGCGGTCGCGCTGCTCCGTTCCGGCGGCTGCCGGTCCAGTGCTCGCTCCCGGCCCGGTCGGCCGGGCCGGCCCACGGCGCGGGGGCGTCGGCCGACCTGGGCCGGGCGGCCGGCCAGCGGGGGAGAGGGCCACCTCCGGAGCGCCGGGTCCGCCGCACCGGGCATCGCCGCGATGGTGCGTGCGCGACGGGCCGTGGTGGCGGCCTGCGCCGGGGCGGCCATGGCCGCCGTGCTCGGCGGTGGGCCAGGCCTGGGGTCGGGCGTCCTGCTGGCCGTGGGTCTGCACCGGTGGCTGACCAGGGCGCGGTCCCCGGCGGAGCGGCTGTCCGCGTGGGAGGAGGAACAGCTCGCCCGGCAACTCCCGTTCGCCGCGGAGCTGCTCGCGGCCTGCCTCGGGTCGGCCGCCTCGCCCGCCGCGGCGGTGGCGGCGGTCGGCCGGAGCGTCGCCGCGCCGATGGGGCCACGGTTGGTGACGATCGCGGCCGAACTGGCTCTGGGGGCACCGCCGGAGCTCTGCTGGAGACGATTGGGTGAGGAGCACCCGGCCCTGGCGCCGCTGGCGCGCTGCCTGGTCCGGACGAGTCTGAGCGGAACCCCGGCGGCCGGGCCGCTGGTCGGGCTGGCGCAGGCCCGTCGGACCGCCGCCGCCCGTACGGCGCACGCCAGCGTCCGCCGTGCCGGCGTACTCGCCACGGCGCCGCTGGGGCTCTGCTTCCTCCCCGCGTTCGTACTGATCAGCGTCGTCCCGGTGGTCATGGGGCTCACCGCCGGCTTCGCCCGGTCGATCTGAATCGACGACCTCAAAACCTCCGCTGTCGAACTCGAAGCACCGCCCGGGCCGCGAGTCGGTCCTGAGCGGCAAGGATCCCAAGGAGAGAATCCATGACTGCATTGATCGCGCACCGGCCCGCCGACAACAGCCGACCGTACCGGCGCCTGCTCGGGGTGTGTCGCCGGCGGAGTCGCTGGGCGGCCGTCCGGATCCGACGGGCAACTCGCGCCCGGGGCAGGTCGGACGCCGGAATGACCACCGCCGAATACGCCGTGGGCACGGTCGCCGCGTGCGCGCTGGCCGCCGTGCTGTACAAGGTGGTGACCAGCACGGCCATCGTCGAAGCGCTGACCGAGGTCATCACCCGGGCGCTCCATGCGTCGTGACGGCCGGTGGGCCGGCAGGCCTCCCGGGGCATTCGGGGCAGCCAGGACGTCCGGGGCAGCCGGGGTGACCCGGCTCCGTCGCCGGGACGCGGGCTTCGTCACCGCCGAGACGGCGGTGGCGATGCCGGCCCTGGTCCTGCTCGCCGTGATGCTGATCTGGGGAGTGCTCGCGGCGGCCGCGCAGATCCGCTGCGTCGACGCGGCGCGGGTGGGCGCCCGCGCGGCCGCGCGTGGCGAGGAGGACGCTGCCGCGATCGCCCAGGCGGCGGCCCCGCCCGGGGCGGCTGTGCGGGTGGCCGTCGAGGCGGACACGGTCCGGGTCACGGTGGACGCGCCCTCGGCGGCCCCGGGCCGGCTCGCCGGTCTGCTCTCGGTACGGCTCGGCGCGGCCGCGGTGGCGGCGCGGGAGGACACCCTGACGGGCGGCGGGGGTGCGGGTCCATGGCCCTCCTGATCCCTGGGGCGGCCGTGATGGGCAGGGTGGCCAGGGCCCGGGGCGCCCGTGCGGCGGTCGGGCGCCCGACCGACGGCGGATCCGCGACGGTCTGGCTGGTCGCGTTCGCGGTGCTCGGCTGCACGACGTTCGCCGCGGTCCTCTCGGTCGGCGCGGTGGTGGGCGCCCGCCACCGCGCCGAGTCCGCCGCCGACCTGGCGGCCCTCGCGGCGGCCGACCGGCTGCTGCTGGACCTGGACGGCGGGTGCGCCCGGGCCGCCGGGATCGCACGGGCACAGGCGGCCGCCCTGGTGTCCTGCACGGTGGACCGGGAGGCGGACGCCGTCGAGGTGGTGGCGGAGGTGTCGATCGGCCGGCTTCCGGTGGATCTGCCGATCGGGCCGGCGCGGGCCCGTTCCCGAGCCGGGCCGATCCGTGCCGCGGCTGCTGCTACGACTGCTGCCGCGGACGAGGGCGTCAGTGCGACGGCAGGCGGCTCATGAGTCCCCGGCGGACGGCTCGGCCGCCCCGGCCCCCGCCCCCGGGTCACCGTCGCCCTGAGGCTCGTGAGGCGTTCGGTCCCCGTCCCCGTCCCCGTCTCGGTCCCCGTCCCCGTCTCCGTCCCCGCTCGGGGCCTCGGCCCCGGCGGCCGCCGGTGCTCCGGCGAGCAGGATGTCCAGCAGTCGGACGGCGGCCGCCTTGTCCAGCGGTTCGTTGCCGTTGCCGCACTTGGGCGACTGCACGCAGGACGGGCAGCCGCGTTCGCACTCGCAAGCGGCGATCGCCTCCCGGGTGGCCGTCAGCCACTGGACGGCGCGCTGGAAGCCGCGTTCGGCGAACCCGGCCCCGCCCGCGTGGCCGTCGTAGACGAAGACCGTCGGCAGCTCGGTGTCGGGGTGCAGCGGCACCGAGACACCGCCGATGTCCCAGCGGTCGCAGGTGGCGAAGAGCGGCAGCAGGCCGATGGAGGCGTGTTCGGCGGCGTGGGCGGCCCCGGGCAACTGGTCGAGCGGGATGTCCGCGTCGAGCAGCTGGTCCTCGGTGACGGACCACCAGACCGCCCGGGTCCGCAGGATCCGGGGCGGCAGGTCGAGTTTGGTCTCGCCCATGATCTCCCCGGTGGAGATCCGTTTGCGGAGGTAGCCGACCACCTGGTTGACGACCTCCACCGAACCGAAGCTGAGCCGGCCCTCGCCCCAGGCGTGGGAGGTGTCGGTGGAGAGCACCGAGATGGAGGTGATGTCGCGGGCGGCCGTCGTGTACGGCGGGTCGGCCGGCTCGACCAGGGCGACGGAGCTGTCCAGGTCGAAGTCCCGGACGAGGTAGCTGCGTCCCCGGTGGATGTGGACGGCCCCGGTGTGGACGGTGGTGTGGGCGGCGGAGGCGTCCACGGTGCCCAGCAGCCGGCCGGTCGGGGCCTCGACGATCTGCACCGGGCTGCCACCGCTGCCACGCAGGTCGACGGCGTCGGCGGCGCGTTCGCGGCGGGTCCAGTACCAACCGCCACCGCGGCGGCGGAGCAGCCCGCGCCGCTCCAGGACGGGCAGCAGCGGGCCCGCGGAGGGGCCGAACAGGTCCAGGTCGCTGTCCGTGAGTGGGAGTTCGGCGGCCGCCGCGCACAGGTGCGGGGCGAGGACGTGCGGATTGTCGGGGTCGAGCACGGTGGCTTCGACGGGCGTGGCGAAGAGCGCCTCCGGGTGGTGCACCAGGTAGGTGTCCAGCGGGTCGTCGCGGGCGATCAGGACGGCCAGGGCGCCCTGGGCCTCGCGCCCGGCCCGCCCGGCCTGCTGCCAGAGCGAGGCCCGGGTGCCGGGGTACCCGGCCATCAGGACGGCGTCCAGACCCGAGATGTCGACGCCCAGTTCGAGAGCGGAGGTGGAGGCGACGCCGAGTAGCCGGCCGGACTGCAGATCGCGTTCGAGGGCCCGGCGCTCGTCGGCGAGGTAGCCGCCGCGGTAGGCGGCGACCCGGTCGGCGAGCGGTCGGCCGAGCTGGTCCTGGGCCTGGAGCGCGACGAGTTCGGCCGCCCGGCGGGAGCGGACGAATACGACGGTGCGGGTCTGCCGTTCGACGAGGTCGGTCAGCAGGTGGGCGGCCTCGGCGGTGGCCGTCCTGCGGACCGGGGCCCCGTGCTCGCCGACGTTCTCGGTGAGCGGCGGTTCCCAGAGCCCGAACACCATCGGACCGCGCGGTGAGGCGTCCTCGGTGACGGCTTCGGCGGGCAGCCCGGTGAGCAGCCGGGCGGTGGCGGCCGGGTCGGCGGTGGTGGCCGAGGCCAGCAGGAAGGTCGGGGAGGAGCCGTACCGGGCACAGATCCGGCGCAGTCGGCGCAGCACCTGGGCGACGTGCGAGCCGAACACGCCCCGGTAGCTGTGGCACTCGTCGACCACCACGTAGCGCAGCGTCTTGAGGAAGGAGGACCAGCGCGCGTGCGCGGGCAGGATGCCGCGGTGCAGCATGTCGGGATTGGTGAGCACGTAGGAGGCGTACTGGCGGACCCACTCGCGTTCCTCGGGCGGGGTGTCGCCGTCGTAGAGGGCGGGCCGGACCCTGGGCGGGGCGAGTTCGGCGGCCCGTCGCCGCTGGTCGGCGGCGAGCGCCTTCGTCGGGGCCAGGTAGAGCGCGGTGGCGCCACGGCCGTTGCGGGCCTCGGTCCCGTCCAGGAGGTCGCTGAGCACCGGCGCCAGATAGCCGAGCGACTTGCCCGAGGCGGTTCCTGTGGCGATCACCACAGTATGGCCGCTTTTGGCCAGGTTCATCGCTTCTGCCTGATGGGCCCAAGGACGTTCCACGCCCAGCTCCCGGGCGGAGGCGACGATCTCGGGTCGGATCGAGTCGGGCCACGGTGAATAACGTGCTGGTCGGGCGGGAAGGTGCTCCGTATGGGTGAGCCGGTCCGACCGCCCCCGGGTGGTGGACAGGGTCGTGAGCAGTGCCTCGGGCAGGCTGTGACGGGGCGGCATGAGGACCCAGTGTGTCACCGGCGTGACGGAGAATCGTCGTAAGCCATCGTGCGGTCATGGTCGCAGGTGGTTGAATGTGGCCGTGACGGCCGTACGGCCGGGGGTCGCAGCGCTGAGGCTCGCCACGCGTGATTGGGCGCGTCCGGGGTACGCGACCATGCGGTGACGGCCGTCCGGCCGAAGATCGCAATGACGTAGCAAGGCAAGGTGCTGGAGGTTCCGTGGACCTGTCCCTGTCGACCCGTACAGTCGGCGATCGCACGGTCGTCGAGGTTGGCGGCGAGATCGATGTGTACACCGCCCCGAAGCTGCGTGAGCAGTTGGTCGAGCTCGTCAACGACGGCAATTACCACCTCGTCGTCGACATGGAGGGCGTGGACTTCCTCGACTCGACCGGTCTGGGCGTGCTGGTGGGCGGTCTGAAGCGAGTGCGGGCCCATGAGGGCTCGCTGCGTCTGGTGTGCAACCAGGAGCGCATTCTGAAGATCTTCCGTATCACCGGCCTGACCAAGGTCTTCCCGATCCACACCTCGGTGGACGACGCGGTCAACTCGACCGACTGACCAGGCCGGGCCGGCCTCGTGTCGACCCGTCCGATCCACGTGTCCGGCGTGCCGGGGCCCCGTGTGGCCCCGGCCCGTCCGGGCCCGCCCCGGAGCCGGTGGGACCGGTTCGCAGGGGCCCGCATGCCCGGCCTCGGCCGGGCACCCCGAGGGGGAGAGATGGCAACCGTCGAACTTCGATTCAGCGCGCTTCCCGAGCATGTCCGTACGGCCCGGCTGGTCGCCGCGGCTGTGGCAAGACGAGCCGGGGTCGACGAGTCGGTGCTCGACGAGGTCCGGCTCGCCGTGGGTGAGGCGTGCTCCCGTGCGGTCGGCCTGCACCAGCGCGGTGGCATCACCGGTGCGGTGAGGGTCGCTCTCACGGACCAGGAGAAGCGTTTCCTCATCGAGGTCGAGGACGAGGCGGGCCCCGCCACCGTGCCGGCCCCGGGTGCTGCCGAAGGCGATCCGGACGAGGACACCCTGGGGCTCGCCGTGATCACCGGACTGGTGGAGGAGCTGGAGGTCACCAGCGGAGCGAGCGGTGGCCTGATCCGGATGAGCTGGCCGGTCTCGGTCGACGCGATGGCACTCTGACCGGCGACTGCCGACGGCCGACCGGGCCCTCCCGTCCGGCCGGTTCCTGCTGCCCGCCGACCACGGCGGTGGCCGCTGTCGTGGTCCTCGCGCGCCGTTGCGGCCGCGCCGCCGTCGTGACGGCCGACCGGTTGCCGCACACGTCCCTCGCGCGACGCCACGGCCGCAGCCGGGGAGTCCGCCTGGCGGGAGCGCATTGACAAACTGTTGAATCCGACGGTTCCCTGCTCTCGGCACGACCGGCCCCGATCGGTGATCGGGTCTGTCGTAGAAGAGGGAACCCATGCGGATTCGCATCCTGTGGCCCGCCGGTCAGGCGCTCGCCACGCTCACGGCCACCCCCACCGCCCAGGCGCTCTGGGGTGCGTTGCCGATCAGCTCGTCGGCCAGTACCTGGGGCGAGGAGGTGTACTTCGGGACGCCGGTCAGCGTGCCCCGGGAGGACGACGCCCGGCAGGTCGTCGAGCCGGGCACCGTGGCGTTCTGGACGGACGGTGACAGCCTCGCGCTGCCCTTCGGGCCGACGCCGATCTCCCGGGACGGCGAGTGTCGGCTGGCCAGCCCCTGCAACATCCTCGGCTCCCTGGACGGGGATCCCGAAGTGCTGCGCACCGTCCGCCCGAACGACCCGGTCAGGGTCGAGCGGGCCTGAACCAGGTCGGCCTGAGTCCATATCCCCGGCCCGGTACGCCTCCCGCCGTAAGGGCCCCCCGAGGCCGGGGAAAGCCGCCCGAAGGAGGGGAGCGACCGATCCAGGCCGGGGAGGCCGATCGGGGCCGGTACGGGCGGGAACCGGGGGCCGGGTGGCGGCCGTGTAGGTTCGCAGTTCGACGACCGAAACCGAAAGGGCTTCTCCCGGTGAACAAGCGACTGCTGGCCGTACCCGCGCTCGGCGCGCTGCTGGCGTTCGGCGCCGTCGGCTGCGGCGACGACAACAGCAAGCAGCTGGAGTCCTGGGCGGCGAACGTCTGCGGCGCGGCCAAGGACCCGATCGCCCAGGCGCAGACCGCTCTGGCGGACACCGGCCAGGTGAAGACCGGTGAGGCCCCGGCCGATCTGCAGAAGCGCCTCTCCGCCGACATTGGGCGGCTGGCCAAGACCAACCAGGAGATCGCCGCCGCCATCGACTCCGCCGGTGCGCCCAAGGTCGACGAGGGCGGGAACCTCCAGAAGGACACCGTCTCCGAGCTCAACAAGGCGGCCGACCTGTACCTCGACGTCCAGAAGAAGCTGGACGCGCTGCCCAACGACGAACAGGCGAAGTTCGCCGACGGGCTGCGCAGCGTCGCCGACCAGGTGCAGAAGCTGGCCTCGCTCTCCACCCAGGCACAGGCCAAGCTGCAGCGCGGCGACCTCGGTGCCGCGATGGCCAAGCAGGAGGGCTGCAAGCCGGGCTCGGCCGCCGCGGCGCCGACCGCCGGAGCGAGCGGGACGCCGACGGCCGGCGGCAGCACCGGCACCCCCGCGCCCGGCGCGACCGACGGCGCGAGCCCGGCGGCCAGCCAGGCCGCGACGGACCCGGCCGCGACCTCGGCCCCGCCCGCCCCCGCCGCGTCCAGCCCCGCGCCCTCGGCGAGCTGACCCGACCGGTCCGGAGCCGACCCCGTCCGGAGCCGACCCCGTCCGGAGCCTCGTCCCCGTCCGGAGCCGGTCCCGCCCGGCCGTGCTCGGCGCGGGCGGGTCGGCGGCCCGGCCCCGGCACGGGCGGCCCCGGCGGGGAGCGGGCCCGGCGGCCGGGGGGACAATGGCGGGGTGATCAGTAGCCCCGTTCTCGACCCGACCCGCCTCCCCAAGTTCCGTGAGGCGCTGCTCGCCGCCGCGTACACCGCCGACGGCTGCCTCGACCTGCTCGGGCCCACCGGCTACGCGGCGCTGGCGCGCAGCGAGGCCGTCCCGGCGCTGCGCGCGACCCGTGGCGGCAGCCCGCTGGAGACGCTGGTGCGGCTGTTCCTGCTGCAGCAGCCCGTGCCGTACAAGGCGGCCGCCGCCGCGCTGCCGGTCGAGGACTGTCTGACCGACGGCTGGCTGCGCGCGGACGGGGACCAGGTGCGCGCCACCGTGGACGTCCGCCCGTACGCCAACGAGGTCTCCGGTCTGCCCAGTTCGGACGCCTGGGTGGTCTCCGACCTGGGCTGCGCGGTCGGCGGCGCGGGCGGGATCGGCTCCGGCGAGACCGCGCACGGCGTGGCCCGCAAGGACCTGGTGCTCGGGGTGGGGGGCGCCTCCACGACGCTGGCCAACATCACGGTGCGCCGCCCGGTCCGGGCCGCGCTGGACCTCGGCTCGGGCTCCGGGGTGCAGGCCCTGCACGCCGCCCGGCACGCGCAGCGGGTCACCGCCACCGACCTCAATCCGCGGGCGCTGAGGTTCACCGAGCTGACGCTCGCGCTCTCCGGCTTCGACAACACCGACGCCGCCGCCGGCAGCCTCTTCGAGCCGGTCGGGGAGCGGAAGTTCGACCTGATCGTCTCCAACCCGCCGTTCGTGATCTCGCCCACCGGCCGCTTCACCTACCGCGACGGCGGCATGGCCGGCGACGACCTCTGCCGCAGCCTGGTCCGCTCCGCCGCCGCGCACCTGGAGCCGGGCGGCTACTGCCAGTTGCTCGCCAACTGGCAGCACGTCAAGGGCGAGGACTGGCACGACCGGCTGGCCGGCTGGGTGGCGGGCACCGGCCTGGACGCCTGGGTCGTCCAGCGGGAGGTCCAGGACGTCGCCCAGTACGCCGAGTTGTGGCTGCGCGACGGCGGTGACCACCGCGGCGCCGGCGGTGACTACCAGGCCCGGTACGGCGAGTGGCTGGATGCCTTCGAGGCGGGCCGGGTCGAGGGCATCGGCTTCGGCTGGATCACGCTGCGGGCGAGCGGCGCCGAGCGGCCGACCGTCCGGGTGGAGGAGTGGCCGCACCCGGTCGAGCAGCCGCTTGGCCCGCACATCGAGGAGTGGTTCGACCGGCAGGACTACCTGCGCACGCACGACGACGCGGGGCTGCTCGCGGCCCGGTACGTGCTGGCCGACGAGGTGGTCCAGGAGCAGGTCGGCGCACCCGGGGCGGAGGACCCGGAGCACGTGATCCTGCGCCACAACCGCGGCATGCGGCGGGCCACCAAGGTGGACACGGTGGGAGCCGGGTTCGCCGGGGTCTGCGACGGGACGCTGTCGGCCGGCGAGATCGTGGACGCCATCGCGCAGCTGCTCGGCGAGGACCGGGTGGTCCTGCGGGACCGGGTGCCGGAGTCGTTGCGGCTCCTCACCGAGCAGGGGTTCATCCGACCGGTCGAGTAACGGCCCCGGAGCTGCCCCGCGGCCCCGCGGGCCTGCTGCCCCGCAGGCCGGCCGCCCTGCGGGTCCGCCGCCCCCGGCGCCCGGTCGGCCGCCCACCCGCGGCCGACACCCGGTGTCCGTCCGCCACCCGCCGGTGCCCTCGTTCGTTCGGCTCGCGTCGAAGCCCGAAGGCGGCCCCGCCGCGACCTGCCGTGGCTCGAAACGGCCTGCCGTGACCCGGCACGGCCCGGCGCGGTCCGACGGTCCGCCACGGCTCGGTCCGGCACGACCCGATCCGGTCCGAACGGGCCGGGTCGAGCCCCTGCCGGTTCATCTCCCGGTGTCTCCTGGTTCGCCCGCCGGTCGCCGAACGGCTGTCCCGCGTTGGCCCCGGGCTGTGAAGCTCTGTCCACAGGCTGTGGACAGAGCTGGGGGCAAGGGGTGGACACGACGACGGCCACGGCGGGCGGCGCGGTGCTCGCGCTCTTCGGCGGCGCACTGCTGCTCTGGTGCGCGTCCGAAGTGCGCCTTCGCCACCTGGTGCGACGCCGTGGCGTGCCGACGGTGGCCACGGTGGTCGCCGAGGCCGACGCCCACGGTGAGCTGGACAGCGCACCGCTGCTCTCCTTCTCCGCACCGGCCGTCACCGGCGCCTCCGGCCCGGGGCGATGCGCCGAGCTGGTGATCACCCGCCCGCGCGGCCACACCCCGCTGCGCCGGCCGGCCCGCTTCGCGCCCGGGGCGTCCGTCCGTATCTCCTACGATCCTCGGCGGCCGAGCCGCGCGGTCCTGGCGGCGGCGGAAACCGGCCGGGCGGCGGTGGCCGATCTGCTCTGGACCTCGCTCGGCACCGGCTGCGTGGCCGCGGGGGCGGTACTGATCGCCGCCGGCCTCACGGGCTGAGCCCTGTCCCACCCCCGCTCCGCCCGCCGCGAGGTGTCGATTTTCCGTTGACAGATTTTGAAATCCGTCATTCCATCCTTCGAAACCCGCCGAAGCCCCCCTCCACGGGGCGCGATCCTCCATCATCGGGTTACCGTTCGAGTGGCGTCGGTCGGCCTTGCCGGTGAAAAAGCAGGATCCTTCCGTTTGACAAGGGTGGCCGGGGTACGGTCACACTCCGCTGGTGGGGTCGTCGTGCAGCGGCGCCCCCGGGACGGTGGAGGGGTCGGGCGGAGCGCAGCCTGTGCTGCCGGCGCCGACCAGCTCACGTAACGACCGGGAGAGAAGAGCGAAGGTGTCCCCGAGCAGCGAGACCGCGCACGGACAGCGACTCGTCATTGTCGAGTCGCCGGCCAAGGCGAAGACGATCAAGGGCTACCTTGGCCCCGGCTACATCGTCGAGGCGAGCGTCGGGCACATCCGGGACCTGCCCAGCACAGCGGCCGAGGTCCCGGACAAGTACACCGGCGAGGTGCGCCGCCTCGGCGTCGATGTCGACCACGACTTCGCGCCCATCTACGTGGTGAACGCGGACAAGAAGTCGCAGGTCAGCAAGTTGAAGTCGCTGCTGGCCGAGTCCGACGAACTCTTCCTCGCCACCGATGAGGACCGCGAGGGCGAGGCCATCGCGTGGCACCTCCAGCAGGTCCTGAAGCCCAAGGTGCCGGTGCACCGGATGGTGTTCCACGAGATCACCAAGACCGCGATCCAGGAGGCGGTGGCCAACCCGCGCGAGCTGAACCAGCGCTTGGTCGACGCCCAGGAGACCCGCCGCATCCTCGACCGCCTCTACGGCTTCGAGGTCTCGCCGGTGCTCTGGAAGAAGGTCATGCCGAAGCTGTCGGCGGGCCGCGTCCAGTCCGTCGCGACCCGCCTGGTGGTCGAGCGGGAGCGCGAGCGGATCGCCTTCCGCAGCGCCTCCTACTGGGATCTGGTCGCCACCTTCGGCACCGGCCGCACCCCGGCCGACGCCGCCAACCCGGAGACCTTCGGCGCCCGGCTCTCGGCCGTCGACGGCAAGCGGATCGCCAGCGGCCGCGACTTCGGTTCGGACGGCCGGCTGAAGGCCGGCAGCGTCAACACCCTGCACCTGGACGAGCAGGCCGCCCGCGCGCTGGCCGCTGCCCTGGAGCAGACCTCGTTCGGTGTCCGCAGCGTCGAGTCCAAGCCGTACCGCCGCTCGCCGTACGCGCCGTTCCGCACCACCACGCTCCAGCAGGAGGCCAGCCGCAAGCTGGGCTTCGGTGCCAAGCGGACCATGCAGGTGGCCCAGAAGCTGTACGAGAACGGCTTCATCACCTATATGCGTACCGACTCCACCACGCTGTCGGAGACCGCGATCTCGGCCGCCCGGGCGCAGGTCACCCAGCTCTACGGGGCCGACTACCTGCCGGACGCGCCGCGCACGTACGCCAGCAAGGTCAAGAACGCCCAGGAGGCGCACGAGGCCGTCCGCCCCTCCGGCGACCGCTTCCGCACCCCGGCCGAGACCGGCCTGAGCGGCGACGACTTCCGGCTCTACGAGCTGATCTGGATGCGCACCGTCGCCTCCCAGATGAAGGACGCGGTCGGCAAGTCGGTGACCGTGAAGGTCGGCGGCCGTTCCGCGGACGGCCGGGACGCCGAGTTCTCCGCCTCGGGCAAGATCATCACCTTCCACGGCTTCCTCAAGGCCTACGTCGAGGGCGCCGACGACCCGAACGCCGAGCTGGACGACCGCGAGCGCCGGCTGCCGCAGGTGACCGAGGGCGACCCGCTGTCCGCCGAGCAGCTCACCCCGGAGGGCCACGCCACCAAGCCGCCGGCCCGCTACACCGAGGCCTCGCTGGTCAAGGAGCTGGAGGACCGGGAGATCGGCCGCCCGTCCACCTACGCCTCGATCATCGACACCATCATCGGGCGCCGCTACGTCTTCAAGAAGGGGACGGCGCTGGTGCCGTCGTTCCTCTCCTTCGCCGTGGTGAACCTGCTGGAGAAGCACTTCGGCCGGCTGGTCGACTACGACTTCACCGCGCGGATGGAGGACGACCTCGACCGCATCGCCGCGGGCGAGGCGCAGTCCGTGCCGTGGCTGAAGCGCTTCTACTTCGGTGAGGGCGAGGGCCACGCCACCGGCGGCGCCGCCGAGGCGGGCAACGGCGACGGCGACCACCTGGGCGGTCTGAAGGAACTGGTCACCGACCTCGGCGCGATCGACGCCCGGGAGATCAGCTCGTTCCGGATCAGCGACGACCTCACCCTGCGGGTCGGCCGTTACGGCCCGTACGTCGAGCGCGCCTCCACCGTGGAGGGCGAGCCCGGCCGGCGCGCCGACATCCCGGACGAGCTGCCGCCGGACGAGCTCACCGTCGAGCTGGCCGAGGAGCTGCTGGCCAAGCCCAGCGGCGACTTCGAGCTCGGTCAGGACCCGGTCAGCGGCAACCAGCTGGTCGCCAAGGACGGCCGGTACGGCCCCTACGTGACCGAGATCCTGCCCGAGGGCACGCCGAAGACCGGCAAGAACGCCGTGAAGCCGCGGACCGCGTCGCTGCTCCAGTCGATGTCGCTGGACACCGTCACGCTCGACGACGCGCTGAAGCTGCTGTCCCTGCCTCGCGTGGTCGGTCTCGACCAGGAGGGCGTGGAGATCACCGCGCAGAACGGCCGCTACGGGCCGTACCTCAAGCGCGGCACCGACTCCCGCTCGCTCACCAGCGAGGAGCAGATGTTCACGGTCACCCTGGAGGAGGCCCTGGCCATCTACGCCCAGCCCAAGCAGCGCGGCCGGGCCGCGGCCGCGCCGCCGCTCAAGGAGCTGGGCACCGACCCGGTCAGCGAGCGTCCGGTGGTGGTCAAGGACGGCCGGTTCGGCCCGTACGTCACCGACGGCGAGACCAACGCGACGCTGCGCAAGGATGACGAGGTCGAGACCATCACCCCCGAACGCGGCTACGAGCTGCTGGCGGAGAAGCGGGCCCGCGGGCCGGTGAAGAAGACGGCCAAGAAGGCCCTGGCGAAGAAGGCGGCGGCCAAGAAGACCGCCACCAAGAAGACCACCACCACCAAGACGGCCGCGGCCAAGACCACGGCCAAGAAGACGACGACCAAGGCCGCCGCGAAGAAGACGACGACCAAGAAGGCCGCCGCGAGCAAGACCGCCGCCGTCGACGAGGGCTGACCCTCCACCAGCGGCACCGGGCCCGCGCCCTCTTCGGAGGCGCGGGCCCGAGGTCTCTGGGCGACCGGTGCGCGAGCACCTCCGGCGCGGGGTGGCGAGCGTGTGCGCGGCGCGTCACAACCCTGCAATGACGGGCATCCGGAAGCCCGCACCCCTCTTTTCCCACCGGTGCCGACCGCTACGCTGACCGTATGACGAGCGAGGAGCAGCCCACCCCCGGCACCGGCGGTGCCGCCAGAGCCGGCACGCCCGACCTGCCGGAGGTCGCGCCCGCCGGAACCCCCGGTGAGCGCGCCCGGGCACTGTTGCGGCTGCGCCCCTACCGCCGCCTCTGGACCACCCAGCTGATCGGCGGCACCGCCGACCGGCTCGGGCTGCTGGTGCTGCTCGCGCTGACGGTGATCGCGGCCGCCCTCGGCGGGCAGTTCGGCGACCTGCCGCGCAGCCTCGCCTTCGCCGTCGCCGCGGTCTTCGCGGCCCGGCTGGCCGCCACCCTGCTGGTCGGCGCCGCCCTGCTCGGCCCGGTGCACGGGCTGCTCAGCGGCCGCCTGGACCGGCGCTGGACGCTGCTCGGCGCCGACGCGCTGCGGGCCGTGCTGATCGGCGTCGCGCCCTGGTGGATCGTCTGGCTGGGCTCCGACTCCGGGCCCTCCGCCGCCGCGACTTACGTACTGCTCGCCACCGTCTTCGTGACCGGTGCGGCCGAGCGGGTCTGGGCGATCGCCAAGGGCGCCGCCGTACCAGGCCTGCTGCCGCCGGCCAACCCCTTCGCGCCCCCCGGGGAGCAGCGTCCGTCCGCGGCCAACCTGGAGAGCGTGCGGACGCTGGACCGCCGCACCGGCTGGGCCACCGTGCCGCTCGCGGCAGCCGCGCTGGTCGCGCTCACCCTGGTCAACAACGTCTTCGCGGCCCTCGGCTCGGACTGGCTGCGCGTCCACCAGACCACCTTCGCGGCGCTCGGCGCGGCCGCCCTGTTCACGGTCTCGGCCGTCCGGGCGTACCTCCAGCAGCTGCCCGGCGGTCCGACGGTGGCCCCTCCGCACTCCCCGCTGCGGAGCCTGCGCGCGCCGACCGACGCCACGCCCGGCCCCGCGCTGAGCAAGGGCCGCACCGGCGCCGCCCCCTACTTCACCTTCTCGGTCGCCGCCGCCTTCGCCTCGATGGCGGGCGTCGCGGCGCTCGCGCTGCTGACCGCCGCCGAGCACCGGGCCGGGCCGATCGGCTACGGCCTGCTGGTGCTCGCCGCCGTCGGCACCCCGGCGCTCGGCTCCCGGCTCACCCGGGCCACCCTGCCCGCGCTCTCCCGCCGCCGGCTGCTCGCACTGGCGCTGCTGACCGAGGGCGTCGCGCTGATCCTGGCCGGCCTGGTGCTGGACTTCGTCCTGGTGCTGCTGCTGACCGTGCTGGCCGGCCTGGCCGCCGGGATCGTCGTCTCGGCCGGGCGCTCGCTGCTCGCCCAGGAGGTCGAGGAGGCGCGGCTCCCGAAGGTCGACGAGCACCTGTACGCGGTGCTGCGGGCCGTGGTGGGCGGCGCGCTGATCCTCGTCCCGCTGATCGCCGCGGCCTACGGCGAGGTCGAGTACGGCACGGTCGAGCCCGGCTCGTTCACCTTCATCCACGGCGGCGCGGCCCTCGCGGTGGCCACCGCGGGGCTGCTGACGCTGGTGCTCGCGGCCGTCGTGCTGCTCAAGACCGACGACCGGCGGGGCACCGCCCCGTTCGGCCGCGACCTCGTCGACGCCGTGCGCGGCGCCGCCGGTCCGGCCCCGCACCGCACCACCGGTACCGGCTTCTTCATCGCCCTGGAGGGCGGCGACGGCGCCGGCAAGTCCACCCAGGCCCAGGCGCTCGCCGAGTGGATCCGGGGCAAGGGCCACGAGGTGGTGCTCACCCGTGAGCCCGGCGGCAGCCCGGTCGGGCAGCGGCTGCGCGGCCTCGTCCTGGACGTCGGCAACACCGGTCTGTCGCACCGCGCCGAGGCGCTGATCTACGCCGCCGACCGGGCCGAGCACGTCGAGAACGTCATCCGCCCGGCGCTGGCCCGTGGCGCGGTGGTCATCACCGACCGCTACATGGACTCCTCGATCGCCTACCAGGGCGCCGGGCGCGACCTGGCCGCCACCGAGGTGGCCCGGATCTCGCGCTGGGCGACCGGCGGCCTGGTGCCCGACCTGACCGTCGTCCTCGACGTCGACCCGACCAGGGCCCGGGAGCGGTTCACCGAGGCGCTGGACCGGCTGGAGTCCGAGCCGACCGAGTTCCACCAGCGGGTCCGGTCCGGCTTCCTCTCGCTGGCCGCCGCCGACCCGGCCCGGTACCTGGTCGTGGACGGCAGCCAGCAGCCCGGCTTCGTCACCACCGCGATCCGCCACCGGCTCGACCGCGAGCTGCCGCTCTCCGAGCAGGAGAAGGCCGCCCGGGTCGAGCAGGAGCGGCTGGCCCGAGAGGAGGCCGAGCGCCGCGCCGCCGAGGAGGCCCGCCGGCGCGCGGCCGAGGCGGAGGCCGAGCGCAAGCGGTTGGAGCTGCTGGAGCAGCTCCGCGCCGAACAGGCGGAGAAGGAGCGGCTGGCCAAGGAGGAGGCCGAGCGGGTCGCCGCCGAGGCGGCGCGCAAGGCGGCCGAGGAGGCTCGGCGCAAGGCGGAGGAGGAAGCCCGCCGGCGGGCCGAGGAGGAGGCCAGGCAGCGTGCGGCCGAGGAGGCCCGGCTCGCCGCCGAGGCCGCCGAGCGCCGGCGGCTCGCCGAGGAGGCGGCCGCCCAGGCGGAGCTCCAGCGGCAGCGTGAGCTGCAGCGCGAGGAGCAGCGTCGGCGCGCGGAGGAGGCGCTGCAGCGGGCCGAGGAGGCCCGGCTGGCGCAGGCCGCCGCGCTCGCCGCGGCCGCTGCCGCCGCCGAGAGCGCGGCGGACCGGGCGGACCGGCCCGCTCCGCCGGCCGACGACGTGACCACCGAGCTGCGGATCGTGCCGGAGCCCGAGGACGCGACCCAGGAGATCTCCGAGCGGGACCGCCGGGCGGCCGTCCGGGCGGCCGAGGCGGCCGGCGCCGCGGGAGCCGGTGGCGCTTCCGCGTCCCGGGCTCCGGAGGCCGACGCGACGGCGAAGCTACCGGTCGTCCCCACCGCTCCGGCGGACGAGACGGCGGTGCTGCCCCGAGTCCCTTCGGCGGACCCCGACCGGCCGGGTGCCGGGCGGCGCGACCACGCCGACCGGACGGAGGTGCTGCCGCGGGTGGAGCCGACCCGTCCGGCGGACCGGACGGAGGTGCTGCCGCGGGTCGAGCCGACCCGCCCGGCCCGCCCGGCCGGGCGGGAGACGCCGGTCGACAGCACCCGCGAGCTCCCGGCGGTGGAGGAGCAGCCCGCCGCCGAACCGCGCCCCCGGCCCTCCTGGGCCGAGGAGACGCCGATGGACGACCTGCCGAGCCTCACCGACACCCTGCTGGGCTCGCGCGACGAGTGGGCCCGCTGGGAGCAGGGCGGCCCCGCCGACCCGGCGCCGCAGGACCCGCGCGGTGGCGCGGCCGCTCCTCCGGCCGGCCCCGACGGGCCGGAGAGCCGTGGCAGGACGGACGCCCAGGGCGGGTCGGACGACCGGGGCGACGGCAAGGGCAAGGGCCGGCGCTGGGGGCGCCGGAGCTGACTCGGTCCCGGCCCGCGCGGTCCCACGCGGCCCGCGCGGTCCACATGGCCCACTCGGCCTGGTGGGCCGACTCGGCCGGGGCGGGGCAGGGGCCTGAAGGACGGTGGGCGGTGCGGCCGGGGCGGTGCTCCGGCGGCACCGCCCGCCGTCGTACCGGGCACGTATGCTCGACTCCGGGAAACCGTGCCCGGAGCGCCGTCCGCCGCCCGGGTGACGGGCGCCGGCGCAGTCCGTACCGAGCTTGGGAGCAGCAGTGGCCGTCTGGGACGACCTGGTGGGCCAGGAGCGGGTGGTCGAGCAGCTGAGCGCCGCGGCCCGGGCGGCCTGGGCGACGGCCGCCGCCGGTCGCGGGGCCGCGCCGGAGCCGGGCGGCAACGCCTCGCTGATGACGCACGCCTGGCTGTTCACCGGCCCCCCCGGAGCCGGCCAGATCACCGCGGCCCGCGCCTTCGCCGCCGCCCTCCAGTGCACCAGCCCGGATCTCGCGCTCGGCGGTACGCCCGGCTGCGGGTTCTGCGACGGCTGCCACACCGTGCTCGCGGGCAGCCACGCGGACGTGAAGTACGTGCGCACCGACGGCCTGTCGATCGGCGTCGGCGACATGCGCGCCCTCGTGCTGCGGGCGTCCAGCTACCCGACCGGCGGCCGCTGGTCGGTGATCCTGGTCGACGCCGCCCACCGGCTCACCGAGGCCGCCGCCAACGCCCTGCTCAAGGGGGTGGAGGAGCCCTCCCCGCGCACCGTCTGGCTGCTCTGCGCGCCCTCCGTGCAGGACGTCCTGCCCACCATCCGCTCGCGCTGCCGCCTGCTGGTGCTGCGCCAGCCCGCCGCCGAGGCCGTCGCCGACATGCTGGTGAACCGCGACGGTGTCGACCCCACGACGGCCCGGATGGCCGCGCTCGCCGGCCAGGGGGACATCGAGCGCTCCCGTCGGCTGGCCGTCGACGACCAGGCCCGCACCCGGCGCACGGACGTGCTGCGGATCCCGCTGGAGGTCGGTGACATCGGTGGTTGCCTGGCCGCCGCCCAGCGGCTGGTCGACACCGCGAAGGCCGATGCCGAGGCGCTCGCCGAGACCCAGGACGCCAAGGAGACCGGCGACCTCAGGGCCGCGTACGGCGCGGCCGAGGGCAGCAAGGCTCCGCGGGGCATGGCCGGCGCGGTCAAGGAACTGGAGAAGCGCCAGAAGAGCCGGGCCACCCGGACCCGCCGGGAGACGCTCGGCGTCGCCCTGCTCGACCTGCTGAGCTTCTACCGGGACGTGCTCGCCCTCCAGCTGGGCTCCACCGGCGCGCTCTCCAACGAGGACCAGCGGCAGGCCCTGAACCGGGTCGCCCAGGCCGGCCCGCCGGAGGGCACGTTGCGGCGGATCGAGGCGGTGCTCGCCTGCCGGCAGGCGCTGGACCGCAACGTCGACCCGCTGCTCGCCGTCGAGGCGATGACCGTCGCCCTGCGCGCGGGCTGAGTCGGCGGACGCGGATGGCGGCCGGGCGGGGCCGTCACCGGTAGGACCGCCGGGGGGCGCCGGTAGGGCCTCCCGTGCTACCCGGGTGTCCCACCTTCGAGTGAACGGGCCGTACGCGCCGGGGACACCTGCGTGTGACGGCCGGATCGCCCTGCACGCTGGGGCCGACTGCGCCCCGACGCCGGGGCCGTCGCGTCCCGTCCGGCACCGGCCCCCACCGGTCGTCCGGCCCTCCTCCCGAGGCGGTGCGTCCCATGGTCCGTTCGCTCCTCGTCGTCCCCCTGCTGGCAGCCGCCTCGGGCGGAATCTGGCTCGCCCGAGGCGCCCTGCTGCGCTGGCGCGACCTGCGGTCCGCCGAGACCTACGAGCTGACCGGTGATCAGCGGCCGATGCTGCTGCGCGCGGCCGGCGCGATGGTCTGCGGCATCTGCGTGACGGCACTGACCGTGTTGACGGCCCTGGGCACCTTCGGCACCTTCGGCGGACCGGCCTCGCGGTCCGACTCCGCGGAGCTCACCGCCGACAGCACGGGCCAGGGCGGGAGCCGGCAGGCGGCGCCGCCCGCCGACGAGGCACCCGCTCCGGTCGCCCCGGCTGTCGCGCCCGCGCCCGCTCCTGCTCCCGCCCCCGCTCCTGCTCCCGCCCCCGCTCCTGCTCCCGCCCCCGCGCCGGCACCGGCCGCCAGCCGGTTCGACAGCGTCGGCCACCCGGGCGGTGGCGAGCTGCTGCAGTCCGCCGTCCCCGGCCCGGACGGCCACCCCCGCAACGTCCGGGTCTGGCTGCCCGCCCAGTACACCAAGGACCCGAACGCCCGCTTCCCGGTGGTCGTGATGCACGCGGCCACTCCCCGGATGACCGCCGACACCGAAGTCCCGGACGTCTTCGAGGGCCTCGGCTCCGCCGTCCAGACCGGCAAGGCCCGCCCGTTCATCCTGGTGGCCCCCGAGGCGCCGAACGGCACCGCGCACCCGTGCGAGCTGGTCGCCGCCGCCCCCCAGGCCATCGCCGACGACGCCGCGCTGCGCACCACCATCGCGGCCACCTTCCGCACCCTGCCGCCCGGCCCGGCCTCCTGGGGCACGCTCGGCGTCGAGGCGGGCGCGCCCTGCGCGGTGGCCGCCGGGCTGGCCCGCCCCGACCTGTACGGCGCGGCCGCCGCGGTCTCCGGCCGGTACGACACCGTCGCGCTGACCCGGACGGGGGCCGAGGCCCCCGCCAACGCCGCCCCGAAGCTGCTCCTGGCCGCCGCCAAGGCCGACGCCGCGGGCCTGGACGCGGCCCGCAAGCTGCAGACCGCGCTGCACGGCGGCGCCGGCGCGTCGGCCCGTGCCGACGTCCGGATCTCCGAGAACGTGCAGGACTACACGGCCGACCGGGAGCGGCTGCGGCTGGTCCGCCAGGCGGTCCAGTACCTGGCCGAGACGCTGGCGAAGGCGTCCTGACCAGGGTGTCCGCAGAGGCTACGCTTCGCGGTACCCAGGGCGCCGGCAGCGGCCGCGCCCCAGCACCTGAGAGGGACCGGATGAGGTCGGAGCGGGGCATGCGGGCGCGGGGGGTGGCCGCGGCACTGGCGGTCGCGGGGTTGTTGGTCGGCGGGTGCAGCTCCTCCTCGTCCACCCCCGGGGCGGCCTCCTCGGACACCACCGCGCCCGGCGCCGCCCCGTCCGGGTCCCTCGCCTCCGGGGGGCCGGCGGCGGCCGACGCCCGTCCCGGTGTCACACCGCTGGAGGCGCTCCCGGCCGCCGTTCCCGCCGCGCTGGCGCCGTACTACGGCCAGCGGCCCGCCTGGCAGCCCTGCGACGACGGCTTCGAGTGCACCACCTTCACGGTGCCGCTGGACTACGACCGCCCGGGCGGCGGCGACCTCACCCTCTCGGCGGTCCGGGCCGTCGCCGTCCCGGCGGACCCGGACCAGGGCGGGGCCCCCGGCGCGGCCGGCGGCCGGCTCGGGTCGCTGCTGCTCAACCCCGGCGGCCCCGGCGGCTCGGCGATCGAGTACGTGGAGGCCGTCGCGAAGACCTACGACAGCGCCGTGCGCGCCCGGTACGACCTGGTCGGGCTCGACCCGCGCGGCGTCGGCCGCAGCAGCCCGGTGACCTGTCTGACCGGGGAGCGGATGGACGCGTACACCGCCGCCGACATCACCCCCGACGACCAGGCCGAGATCGACGCCCTGGTGGCCGCGGACCGGGAGTTCGCGGAGGGCTGCCGGCAGCAGGCCGGCGACCGGCTCGGCCACCTCGGCACCGTTGAGGCGGCCCGCGACATGGACGTCCTGCGGGCGCTGCTCGGCGACGAACGGCTCAACTACGTGGGCAAGTCCTACGGCACCTTCCTCGGCGCCACCTACGCCGGTCTCTTCCCCGGCCGGACCGGCCGGATCGTGCTGGACGGCGCGATGGACCCGTCACTCGACTCGATCAGCGGCAACCGCACCCAGGCCGGCGGCTTCGAAACCGCCTGGGCGGCCTTCGCCAAGGACTGCGTCAAGCGCGAGGACTGCCCGCTCGGCCGCACCGAGCAGCAGGCGGGCGAGCAGCTCAGCGCCCTGTTCGCGGCCATCGACGCCAAGCCGCTGACCACCGTCGACGGCGCCCGCCGGCTCACCGAGTCCCAGGCGACGACCGGCGTCATCCAGGCCATGTACGCCGACTTCCTCTGGCCCAAGCTGCGCACCTCGCTCGCCGACGCCAAGGCCGGTGACGGCACCGGCCTGCTCAAGCTGTCGGACTCGTACTACGAACGCGGTCCGGACGGCTCGTACCCGAACCTCATGTTCGCCAACATGGCGGTGAACTGCCTGGACCTGCCCGCGCCGTTCACCGGCCCGGCCGACGTCCAGCGGGCCGTGCCGGACTTCGAGCGGACCTCGCCCCGGTTCGGCCGCGACATGGCCTGGATGGCGCTGACCTGCAGCTACTGGCCGGTCCGGGCCACCGGCGCCGCGCACACCGTCCGAGCCGCCGGCGCCGCTCCGATCGTGGTCATCGGCACCACCCGCGATCCGGCCACCCCGTACGCCTGGGCGCGGTCCCTCGCCGGGCAGCTGGAGTCCGGGCGGCTGCTGACCTTCGACGGCGACGGCCACACCGCGTACGGACGGCACGACGAGTGCGTCGACGGGGCGGTCAACGCGTACCTGCTGGGCGGTCCGGCGCCGGAGCAGGGCAAGCGCTGCGGCGCGTAGAGGGGGAGGGGATCGGCGGGTAATTTCGGCTTCAACCGCCGACCGGTGCGACGTTACGATGAGCGCCCCGCAGCCCCTGCCACCCCCACCGGAGCCCACCGTGCTCGGAGTCAACGACCTGGCGACGTACATCCTCGGCGCCCTCGTGATCATCCTCCTCCCCGGCCCCAACTCCCTGTACGTGCTGTCCGTCGCCGCCCGCAAGGGCGTCCGGACCGGCTACACCGCCGCCGCCGGCGTCTTCGTCGGTGACTTCACCCTGATCAGCCTCACCTCGCTGGGCGCCGCCTCGCTGCTGGAGGCCAACCCCGCGGTCTTCGCCGTGGTGAAGTTCGGCGGCGCCGCCTACCTGCTCTGGATCGGCGTCGGCATGCTCCGCGCCGCCCGCCAGCTCTGGCGCGAGCACCGCGCCGCCGCGGCCGCCCCCGACACCGCCACGGCCGCCGTCCCGGACTCCACCGAGCGCCCGTTCCGCCGCGCCCTGGTGATCAGCCTGCTGAACCCGAAGGCGATCCTCTTCCTGCTCTCCTTCTTCACCCAGTTCGTCGACCCGTCCTACGGACAGCCGGCCCTCTCCTTCGCCCTGCTCGGCGGCATCCTGCAGACCTTCAGCCTGCTCTACCTCTCCATGCTGATCTTCGCGGGCACCACCCTCGCCACCGCCTTCCGCCGCCGCAAGCGCCTCTCCGCCGGCCTCACCAGCGGCGTCGCCGTCCTCTTCGCCGGCTTCGCCGCCAAACTGGCCGTCTCCTCCGCCTGATCCACCGCCGCGGAACCCCGTTACGGATCACCCGCGAACCTGTGTAGACTGGCCCGCGTTGCCACCACGTGCGGCAACGGTGCCGCCTTAGCTCAGTTGGCCAGAGCAACGCACTCGTAATGCGTAGGTCATGGGTTCGAATCCCATAGGCGGCTCTGTAGAAGCCCCAGGACTCACTCGCCGTGACCTGGGGCTTTTGCGTAGGCGGATGCCCTCGCGTCGACGGATGTCCGCGATCGGGTGTGCTGTGGTCCCGGGTCGGAGGTGTCGGCTGGCGCCCGCCGGGCGTGGGTTCGGATGGCCACGGGTGAACGTTGCGGTGGGGCCCGGTCGCTTGGCGCGGCCGGGTCCTTCGCGTTGTCCCGGGGGTGGCGGTAGGGGGTGGGTAGGGGTGGGGTGGGGGTGCGAGAGGGGGGACGGGCATCTGGTCGTGGTGGGGCGGCGGGGCTTGAATGGCAGCCAGGGTGGGCCGTTCGTGGGTGGCCCCGGGGAGGGGGAGGGGATGGGAATGCCACGGTACGCAGCAGCGCCGGAGCGGAGCAGTCTCTGGATCCGGCGGTTCCAGCCGGCGCCCGCCGCGCCGGCGCAGTTGGTCTGCTTTCCGCACGCCGGGGGGTCGGCGGGGTACTTCCTGCCGGTGGCGCGGGCGATGCCCACCTCGGTGGACGTGCTCGCGGTGCAGTACCCGGGGCGGCAGGACCGGGCCGGGGAGGCCTGTGTCGAGGATGTGCACGCGCTCGCGGACCACGTGGTGCGGGAGTTGCTGGTGTGGGCGGACCGGCCGTTCACGCTGTTCGGGCACAGCCTCGGGGCGTCGGTGGCGTTCGAGGTGGCGGTCCGGATGGAGCGGGCCGGGATGGCGTTGCAGGGGGTGGTGGTCTCCGGGCGGCGGGCGCCGTCGCGGCCGCGGGACACGGCGCAGGACGTGCACCGGTCGGACGACCGGGCGCTGATCCGGTCCCTGGAGCGGTTGAGCGGTACGGATCCGTTGATGCTGCGGGACCCGGAGTTCCTGGAGATGGTGCTGCCGTCGGTCCGCAGCGACTACAAGGCCGCCGAGACGTACCGCACCCGGCCCGGCCGGGACCGCATCGGGCAGCCCGTCCTGGTGCTGACCGGGGACGCGGATCCGCAGGTCACCGCGGCGGAGGCGGAGGCGTGGGCCGAGCACACCACGGCGGGCTGCTCGGTGCGGACCTTCTCGGGCGGGCACTTCTTCCTCGACGACCACGCGCTGTCGGTGATCTCGGCGATCAGCGGATTCGCCGCCGGTCGGCACCTTCCGGCCCGGCTCGGTTGACCGGGGTCGTGGGCCACTGATCGTCCGCCCGCCCGTCCCTCTCCGGAGGGGCGGGCGGTTCGCATTTCCGGGATCTTTATGACGAGCGGAAGAATCGTTTGGCCATCTATTATCTGACAAATTGCGGCGCTTGTGATTCTTTCCAAAAATGCCTCGCATCCCCTTCCGTGCACCGTTAGTATCAGAACGAATGCTTTCGGTGATCGTCCGAGCCGGCTCGCGAAGGGGGTAGCCATGGGTGAGCGGTTGCGCTCCGCGCTGCGTCACGTCGCCTACCCGTTCCTGCTGGTCACGCTCGTGTCGATAGCGGTCGCGGCCCTGCGTTGGCGCTGGGACCTCGGGCGGGTGAGCCAGTTCTTCCTGCTCGGCACGATCGGCTATCTGACGGCTCTGGAATGGCTGATCCCCTACGAACCGGAATGGCGGCCGAGCGTCGGCGAGTGGGGCTGGTACGGCGCCTATTTCGTGCTGACGATGATCGGTGGGGCACTGTCGCAGGTGCCGGTGTCGGCCATGGTCGGGTGGGCGGCGCCGCCGCATCCGGTGCTGCCGCTCTGGGTGGAGATCCCGGCGGCGCTGCTGCTCGGCTCGCTGGCCAACTACCTGATGCACCGCTGGAGCCACACCAATCGCTGGCTCTGGCGCCTGCACGGGGTGCACCACGTGCCCGACAAGGTCAATGTCGCCAACAACGGGGTCAACCACATCGTCGACGTGGTGCTCACCCAGGGCGCCGTGCAGCTCTCGCTCGCGTTGGCGGGGTTCTCGGCCGAATCGGTGTTCGTGGTGGGCCTGTTCGTGGTCGCTCAGGGCTATTTCGTGCACGCGAACGTCGATGTCCGGATCGGTGCGCTCAACCACGTCTTCGCCGGCCCGGAGCAACACCGGCTGCACCACAGCGTCGATCTGGCGGAGGCCGGGCACTACGGGTCCGACCTCTCGATCTGGGACCACGCCTTCGGGAGTTTCACCTGGCAACCGGGCCGCCGGCCGGCCGCGGTGGGGCTGCTGCGCCCGTCCGACTTCCCCCGGACGCGCGAGGTGCTCGCCAGTCATCTCCAGCCCTGGCGAAGGCCGGTGCGGGCCGACGACTTCCCGGCCTGACGCTCCGCCGACCCGGCCGGTCCGCCCGCCCGCCCGGCGCCCCCTGTCCGTCCGTTCCGCCTTCTCGCCGACCGCTGCCTCCTCTTGTCCGCTGCGATCCCGAACCCGTTCCGGTGGCGTTGCCCCGCGACCCCGTAGTCCCTTGCTTCGCGTCCACCGTCCGCCGCCCATTCCCCGCTCGCACTCCTCGCCGGCCCTCGGCCTGTCCCCTCGGCCGGTCCGGTCTCCGGCCTGCCTGGAACCGGTCCGCAGCCGCCGTCCCACGCCCGTGCGGTGCTCCCACGCCCGTGCCGCGCGCGCGAACGCAGCGACACAAGGACTCGACCATGACGGATTCATGCCTCGCCGCAGTTCCCGATCCCTCTGATTCCCCGACCGCCTCCGACACCCGCTACGCCACCGCCGCCGCTACCGCCGCCTCCGTGCCCGCCGCCGCTTCGGCCACGACCGCCGTCGTGCCCGCTCCCGCCGGGCCCGCCGACGGACCGGAGCGGATCGACGGACCGGAGCGGATCGCGATCATCGGGATCGGCTGCCGGTTCCCGGGCGGTGCCAGTGACCACCGGTCGTTCTGGCAGAACCTGGTCGACGGCAAGGACTGCATCACGCCGACGCCGCGCAGCCGGTACGACGTGGCCACCCTCGGCAGCCGGGACAAGGCCAAGCCGGGCCGGCTGGTCGGCGGCCGGGGCGGCTACATCGACGGCTTCGACGAGTTCGACCCGGCGTTCTTCGGGATCAGCGGCCGGGAGGCCGACCACATGGACCCGCAGCAGCGGAAGCTGCTGGAGGTGGCCTGGGAGGCGCTGGAGGACGGCGGGCAGAAGCCGGGTGAGCTGGCGGGGCGTGACGTCGGGGTCTACGTCGGCGCGTTCACCCTGGACTACAAGATCGTCCAGTTCTCGGACCTCTCCTTCGAGACCCTGGCCGCGCACACCGCCACCGGCACCATGATGACGATGGTGTCGAACCGGATCTCGCACTGCTTCGACTTCCGGGGGCCCAGCGTCTCGCTGGACACCGCCTGCAGTTCCTCGCTGGTCGCCGTCCACCTCGCCGCCCAGAGCCTGCTGCGCGGCGAGACCGACCTCGCGCTGGCCGGCGGCACCCTGCTGCACATCGCGCCGCAGTACACCATCGCCGAGACCAAGGGCGGCTTCCTCTCGCCGGAGGGCCGCTCGCGCACCTTCGACGCCTCGGCGGACGGCTACGTCCGGGCCGAGGGGGTCGCGGTCGTCGCGCTCAAGCGGCTCTCCGACGCCGTGCGCGACGGCGACCCGATCCACGCCGTGATCATCGGCAGCGGGGTCAACCAGGACGGCCGCACCAACGGGATCACGGTGCCCAACCCGGACGCCCAGGTGAGCCTGATCGAGCGGGTCTGCGCCGAAGCCGGCATCACGCCCGGCAGCCTCCAGTACGTCGAGGCGCACGGCACCTCCACCCCGGTCGGCGACCCGATCGAGGCGAACGCCCTGGCGCGGGCGCTGGCGGTCGGCCGCCGCCCCGGCGACAGGTGCTACGTGGGCTCGGTCAAGACCAACATCGGGCACACCGAGTCCGCCTCGGGCCTGGCCGGGCTGATCAAGTCGGCGCTGGCGCTGAAGCACCGCCTGATCCCGCCGCACATCAACCTGGAGCGGCTCAACCCGGCGATCGACCCTGCCACCCTGCCGTTCGAGATCCCGTCCGAGCCGACCCCCTGGCCGGACCACCGGGGCCCGGCCAGGGCCGGGGTCAACTCCTTCGGCTTCGGCGGCACCAACGCCCACGTCCTGCTGGAGGCCGCTCCCGAGCCGGCACCGGCCGAGGAGCCGTCCGAGCCGCCGGAGGGCCCGGCCGTCCTCCCGCTCACCGTCCTGCCGCTCACCGCCCGCGACGCCGCCGCCCTGCCCGAGCTGGCCGCCGGGATCCAGGGCGAGCTGGCCGGTGCGCGCGGCGGCACCCCCGCCCGACCGGCCGACCTCGGGCACACCCTGGCCCACCGCCGCCAGCACCTCGACTCCCGGCTCTCCGTGGTCTACGACTCGCGCGAATCGCTGGACGAGGCGCTCACCGCGTACCTGCGGGGCGAACCGCACCCCCGGGTGCTGACCGGCCAGCGGCGCGAGGCGCGGCACCGCCGGCTGGCCTGGGTCTTCACCGGCATGGGTCCGCAGTGGTGGGGAATGGGCCGCCGGCTCTTCGCGACCGAGCCGGTCTACCGCGAGGCCGTCGAGCGCTGCGCCGAGCACCTCGCCGAGCTCACCGGCTGGTCGCTGACCGACGAGCTGGCCGCCGACGAGGCGCACTCCCGGATGGCCGAGACCTGGCTCGCCCAGCCCGCCAACTTCGCCGTCCAGATCGGCCTCGCCGCGCTCTGGCGCAGCCGCGGGGTGCGTCCGGACGCCGTGGTCGGCCACAGCACCGGGGAGGTGGCCGCCTTCCACGAGGCCGGGGTCTACGACCTGGCCGACGCGGTCAAGGTGGTGGTGCACCGCAGCCGGCTCCAGCAGCGGCTGGCCGGTACCGGCGGCATGCTGGCGGTCTCCCTCTCCGAGGCCGAGGCGGTCCGCCGGATCCGCCCGTACGGTGACGCGGTGTCGGTGGCCGCGATCAACAGTCCGACCTCGCTCACCCTCGCCGGGGACGAGACGGTGCTCGCCGAGCTGGCCGCCGCGCTCACCGCGGAGCAGGTCTTCGCCCGCCCGCTGACCGTCGAAGTGCCGTACCACAGCGCCCGGATGGAGTTGATCAAGGACGAGCTGCTGGAGTCGCTCGCCGACCTCAAGGCCCGCCCCGCCCAGGTGCCGCTCTACCTCACCGGCCGGGAGGGCACCGCGCACGGCACCGAGCTGGACGCCGGCTACTGGTGGCACAACGTCCGCGACAGTGTCCGCTTCCAGCAGGCCGTGCAGCGGCTCGGGGACGACGGGTACAGCCTCTTCCTGGAGGTCGGACCGCACCCGGTGCTGGGCCGCTCGATCCAGGAGACGCTGGAGGCCCGGCCCGGCGGCGCCGACCGCCCCGACGTCCGGACGCTGCCCTCGATCCGCCGCCAGGAGGACGAGCGGACCACGTTCACCGCCTCGCTGGCCGCCCTGCACAACCTCGGGGTCGAGGTCGACTGGTCGGTGCTGCAGCCGACCGGGCGCCCGGTCCCGCTGCCGCGCTACCCGTTCAAGCGGGACCGGCACTGGGTCGAGCCCCGGGCGGTGGAGCAGGTCCGCCGGGGCCGGCAGGACCACCCGCTGCTCGGCCGCCGCCTCGCGGGGGGCGAGCCCGCCTGGGAGGCCCGGCTGGACGCCGAGGTGCTGCCGTACCTGGAGGACCACCGGATCCAGGGCCGGGTGCTCTTCCCTGCCGCGGGGTACCTGGAGATGGCCGTCCAGGCGGTCCGCGCGCTGACCGGCGGGGCGGACGCGGCGCTGGCCGGGATCGAGCTGCGCAAGGCGCTCTTCCTGCCCGACGAGGAGAGCCGCGCCGTCCAGCTCACCCTCTCCGCCGAGAACGGCTCGTTCACGATCACCACCGGCACGGCCGTCACCACCGGCTCGGCCGGGACGGACGGCGACGCCGACGGCCCCGGCGGGGCCGGGCCGGACCGCACCGTCCACGCCGTCGGCACCGTCCGCCCCGGCCAGCGCCGGCGGCCCGGCCACCGGCTGGACGCCGAGCCGATCCGTGAGCGCGCCGCCCGCCACCTGGCCGGCCCCGACTGCTACCGCGAGCTGGCCGGCCTCGGCTACCACTACGGGCCGGCGTTCCAGGGCATCGACGAGGTCTGGATCGGCCCCGGCGAGGCGCTGGCCGTCGTCCGGCCGACGGCGGCGATCGCAGGGCAGGGCGCCGGTCACCAGGTGCACCCGGTGCTGATGGACGCCTTCTTCCAGACCCTGCTGACCCCCCAGCTCCTGGTGGCGGCCGGCCCTGCCGGCACCGGCATCAAGCTGCCGCTCGCCATCGACGAGGTCCGGCTGGACCCGGTCGGGGAGCAGCCGCTCTGGGTACACGCCACGGTGACCCGGGACGGCGGCGACGAGCTCGTCGGGGACATCGCCGTCTACGACGGGAGCGGCACCCCGCTCGGCGGGATCACCGGGTTCCGGGCCGCCGACGTGGAGAAGGCCTCCACCGCGGTCGGCCTCGCCACCATCGACGGCTGGCTGGTGGAGCCCTCCTGGTCGGAGCTGCCGGGCGCCTCGGACGCCCCCGACCTGCTGGCCGAGCACCCGGACCACTGGCTGCTGTTCGCCGATGCCGGCGGCGTCGCCGAGGAGCTGGCCGACCGGATCACCGGGCGCGGTGGCAGCTGCCACCTCGTCCGCCCGGGCAGCGGCTACCGGACCGCCGCGGACGGGCGGGAGTCCACCGTGGATCCCGGCTCCGCCGCGGACCTCGGCCGGCTGCTGGCCGACCGGCGGGCCGCCGGGGCCGCCGATCCGGCCGCCGTCGTCCACCTGTGGAACCTCGACCGGCCCGCGCTGGCGGGCGCCGACCACGCCACGGTGGCGGGCCACACCGGCACCGGCGCCTACAGCCTGGTCACGCTGGCCGCCCTGCTCTGCGCCGAACTGCCCGACTGCAGAATGCACATCGTCACCCGGGCCGCCCAGGCCACCGCCCCCGACGAGCCGGTCGAGCCGCTCGGCGCGCCCGCCTGGGGGATCGGCCGGGTGCTGCGCCACCAGGAGCTGCCCGGCCACCCCGGCAAGCTGATCGACCTCGGTCCGGCCGGCCCGGCCGGTGCGGAGGCGGCCGCGCTGCTGCGCGAGTTCGCGCTGGCCGACGAGGACGAGATCGCGCTGCGCGGCGGGCGCCGGCTGACCAACCGGCTGCGCCCCGCCGAAGGGCTGACCGGTCCGCTGCCGCCCAGCCTGCGCGCGGACGGCAGCTACCTGGTGACCGGAGCGTTCGGCGCCCTCGGCCGGCTGCTCTGCCGCACCCTGGTCCGTCGTGGCGCCCGCCGGCTGATCCTGGTCGGCCGCAGCCCGCTGCCCCCGCGCGAGCGGTGGCGCGGCCTCGACCCGGAGAGCCGGGCCGGTCGCGGTGTCGCCTTCCTGCGCGAGCTGGAGTCGCTCGGCGCCCAGCCCGTTCCGGTGTCGCTGGACATCACCGACGAACGCGCCCTCGCGGACTGGCTCGCGGAGTACCGGGCGCTGGAGTCGCCGCCCGTCCGGGGCGTCTTCCACCTGGCCGGGCAGGTCCGCGACACCCTGGTGGCGGAGCTGGACCGCGAGGTGTTCGACGCCGTCCACGGCCCCAAGGTGCTGGGCGCCTTCGCCCTGCACCGGCAGCTGGCCGGCGAGCCGCTCGACCACTTCGTGCTGTTCGCCTCGATCGCCTCGTTGCTGACCACCGCCGGCCAGACCAACTACGCGGCCGGGAACGCCTTCCTGGACGCGCTGGCGCACCACCGCCGCGCCCTCGGCCTGCCCGCCCTCAGCCTGGACTGGGGCCCCTGGGCGACCGGCATGATCGAGGAGCTCGGCCTGGTCGAGCACTACCGCAACAGCCGCGGCATGAGCTCCCTCGCGCCCGAGAGCGGGATGGCCGTGCTGGAGCGGGTACTGGGCCAGGACCGCGCCCAGTTGCTGGTCGCCACCGTGATCGACTGGCCGGTCTTCCTGTCCTGGTACCCGGCCCCGCCGCCGCTGGTCGCCGGTCTGGCCGCCGCAGCCCGGGAGAACGCGCCGGCGCCGCGGCGGAGCAGCCTGCTGGAGGTGCTGCGGGCGGCCGGCGAGGAGGAGCGCCGGGGGCTGCTCACCGAGCGCTTCGTCGCGCTCGCCGCCACCGTGCTCCGGGTGCCCGTGGAACAGATCGAGCCCCGTACCGGCCTGAGCGGGCTCGGGCTGGACTCGCTGCTCGCGATGGAGCTGCGGGCCCGGCTCAACACCGAGCTGGGCACCGCCCTCCCGGTGGTGGCGCTGCTCTCCAACGCCCCGGTGGCCGAGCTGGTCGCCCAGCTGTACACCGGTCTGGCCGAGCTGATCGAGGACGACGGCACCGGCGCCGGCGCGGCCGAGGTCGAGCGGTACGAGGACGAGTCGCAGCACCCGCTGACGCAGAACCAGAAGGCGCTCTGGTTCCTCAAGCAGCTCAACCCGGACGGCTTCGCCTACAACATCGGCGGCGCGGTCGAGGTCCGGGTGGAGCTGGAGCCGGAGCTGATGGCCGCCGCCTTCCGGACGATGGTCGGGCGCCACCCCAGCCTGCGGGCCAACTTCGTGCTGGACGGCGGCCACGCCGTGCAGCGGGTCCGCGCCGAGGTCGAGCCGGACTTCGGGGTCTTCGACGTCCAGGGGCTGGAGTGGGCGGAGGTCCACGACCTGATCGTCCGCGAGTACCGCAAGCCGTACGACCTGGAGCGCGATCCGCTGGTGCGGTTCCGGCTGTTCAAGCGCGGGCCGGAGCAGTGGGTGATCATGAAGGCCGTCCACCACATCATCTCGGACGCGATCTCCACCTTCACCTTCATCGAGGAACTGCTCGCCGTCTACGAGGGGCTGCGGCAGGGCCGGGCGCCGGAACTGCCCCCGGTCACCGCCCGCTACCTGGACTTCCTCAACCGGCAGAACGAGTTCCTGGCCGGCCGCGAGGCGCCGCGGATGCTCGACTACTGGCGCTCGCACCTGCCCGCCGAGGTGCCGATCCTCAGCCTGCCCACCGACAAGCCGCGCCCGGCGGTGCAGACGCACAACGGCGCCTCCGAGTTCTTCGTGCTGGACGAGCGGCTCAGCGCCCGGGTGCACGCGCTGGCCCGGGAGCACAACGTCACCGTCTTCATGGTGCTGCTCAGCGCCTACTACCTGCTGCTGCACGCCTATTCGGGCCAGGACGACATCATCGTCGGCAGCCCGGTGACCGGCCGCACCGACGAGGAGTTCGGCTCGGTCTACGGCTACTTCGTCAATCCGCTGCCGTTGCACGTCTCGCTGGCCGGGGCGCCGACCGTGGCGGAGTTGCTGGCCCAGGTGCGCACCACCGTGCTGGGCGGGCTGGACAACCAGGAGTACCCGTTCGTGCTGCTGGTGGAGAAGCTCGGACTGCAGCACGACCCGAGCCGCTCGGCCGTCTTCCAGGCGATGTTCATCCTGCTGCACCACAAGGTGGCCACCGAGAAGTACGGCTACCACCTGGAGTACATCGAACTCCCGGAGGAGGAAGGGCAGTTCGACCTCACGCTGTCCGCCTACGAGGACGAGGCGGAGCGTCGCTTCCACTGCGTCTTCAAGTACAACACCGACCTCTTCCTGCCGGAGACGATGGCCCGCCTCGCCGGGCACTACACCAACCTGCTGGAGGGGCTGACCGGGGCCGGCGCCGAGCAGCCGGCCACCGGGCTGGAGCTGCTCGGTCCGGTGGAGCGGGCCCGGGTGATCCAGCGGTGGAGCGGTGCCGAGCGGCGGGTGGCCCACGAGGAGCCGGTGCACGAGCTGATCCTCCGGGCGGCCGCCGCCGATCCGGACGCCCCGGCGGTGGCCGCTCCGGCGGAGTCCGGCCCGACCGCCCGGCTGAGCTACGGCGAGCTGGCGCGCCGTTCCCGGAGCGCGGCGGCCCGGCTGAGGGCCCTCGGTGCCGGGCCGGGCTCGGTGGTGGCGCTCTGCCTGGACAAGTCGCCGGAGCTGGTCGTCGCCCTGCTGGCCGTGCTCCGCACCGGGGCGGCCTACCTCCCGCTGGATCCGGGTCACCCGGCCGACCGGCTGGCGTACATGATCGAGCACGCCGGCGCCGGGCTGCTGGTCGGTGACCCGGAGCGGCTCGGCGGGCTGCCGGTCCGGATTGTCGCACCGGCGGAGCTGACCGGAGCGGACGAGCCCGGCGGGACCGGCAGCACCGGCGGGTCCGAGGCGTCCGCGGCGTCCGCGGGGTCCGAGGGCTCCGCCGGCGGGTTCACCGACGAGCCGGAGCCGGTGGACCTCGACAGCCCCGCGTACGTCATCTACACCTCCGGCTCCACCGGCCGGCCCAAGGCCGTCCGGGTCTCGCACCGCAACCTCGCCTCGGCCTACCAGGCCTGGCGCGCCGAGTACCGGCTGGACACCGACGCCAGGGTCCACCTCCAGATGGCCGGCCCGTCCTTCGACGTCTTCACCGGCGACTACGTCCGCGCGCTCTGCTCGGGGGCCACCCTGGTGCTGGTCGGCCGGGAGCTGCTGTTCAACACCGCGCGGCTCTACGAGGTGATGCGGACCGAGCGGGTGGACGCCGGGGAGTTCGTGCCCGCGGTGGTCCGGACCGTGATCGGCCACTGCGAGCGGTCCGGCCTGCGGCTGGACTTCATGCGGCTGCTGGTGGTCGGCTCGGACGTCTGGAAGGTCGAGGAGTACGAGCGGCTGCGCGCGCTGTGCGGCCCGCGGACCCGTCTGATCAACTCCTACGGCCTCACCGAGGCCACCATCGACAGCGCCTACTTCGAGGGCCCGGCGGACGGTCTGGAGCCCAGCCGGATGGTCCCGATCGGGCGGCCGTTCCCGAACAGCGCCTTCTACCTGCTGGACGAGCAGGGCCGGCCCGTCCCGCCCGGGGTGCCGGCGGAGCTGTGGATCGGGGGCTCCGGAGTGGCCCTCGGCTACGTCGGCGACGAGGAGCGGACCGCGCGCCGCTTCGCCACCCTGCCGCTCGGCGGGGCGGACGGTACCGAGCCGGTCCGGCTCTACCGCACCGGCGACCTCGCCCGCTGGGACGCCGACGGCGGGGTGCACCTGCTCGGCCGGGCCGACTCGCAGATCAAGGTGCGCGGTCACCGGATCGAGCTGGGCGAGATCGAGGCCCAGCTCGCCGAGTGGCCCGAGCTGGCCCAGGCGGTGGTGACCGTCCGGCCGGACCGCAGCGGCGAGAACGTGCTCTGCGCCTACTGCGTCCCCGCCCCCGGGCGGACGGTCGACCGCCGGGAGCTCCGTCGCCACCTGGCGGGCTACCTGCCGACCTTCATGATCCCGACGTACTTCGCCGAGCTGCCCGCGCTGCCGCTCACCGCCAACGGCAAGGTGGACGTCGCCGCCCTGCCCGCGCCCCGGGCGGAGGCCGAGGACCGGGCCGCCGAACCGCCGGTCACCCTCTACGAGGTCCGGATGGCCGAGCACTGGCGGGCGCTGCTCGGCGTCGAGGGGCTCGGCCTGGAGCACGACTTCTTCGAGTGCGGGGGCAGTTCGATCAAGCTGATCGAGCTGATCCACGGGCTGCAGGGCGAGTTCAACATCAGGATCCCGGTCAGCCAGCTGTTCAAGGTCACCACCCTGCACGGGATGGCCAGGACGCTGGAGCACATCATCACCGGCCGGCTGGAGGGCGCCCAGCCGTACCTCTGGTTCAACCAGGAGCAGCAGCAGACCATCTTCTGCTTCCCGCCGGCCGGTGGCCACGGCCTGGTCTACCGGCAGTTCGCGGCGCACCTGCCGGAGTACCGGATGGTCGCGTTCAACTACGTGGCGGGGGACGACAAGGTCACCCGCTACGCCGATCTGATCGACACCATCCAGCCGGACGGGCCGTGCGCGCTGCTCGGCTACTCGCTCGGCGGGAACCTCGCCTTCGAGGTCGCCAAGGAGCTGGAGCGGCGCGGCCGGGCGGTGCCCAATGTGGTGATCATGGACTCGCACCGGATCCCGGAGTCCTTCACCCTCGGCGACGAGCACGTCCAGGCCTTCGAGCAGGAGCTGGCCGAGCACCTGCAGCGGCACACCGGTTCGGAGATCGTCGCCCAGGAGACCCGCGAACAGGCCAGGGACTACCTGCAGTTCTGCAGCCGTACGCCCAACCTGGGGGTGATCGCCGCACCGGTCAGCGTGATCTCCGACGACGTGAAGGTGGCCCTCTACGCGGCCGGCGAGCACGGTGCCTGGCACGGCAGTTCGGCCACCGGTACGGCGGTGTTCCGCGGCTTCGGCACCCACGCCGAGATGCTCGGCCACGAGTACATCGCGCGCAACGCCGGGCTGGCCCGGGAGATCCTCACCGGGGCCACCGCCGATGCGTCCTGAGCCGTGCACCTCCCCGCGGCCCGGGTCCGGCGACCCGGCCCGCCACCCCGGCAGTCCCAGTAGCCCCCATGGCCATGGAAGTCCCTCACGAGAGGTGGACCACCTCATGCTCAGGCAGCAGCCGCCGTTGTCCTACCCGTTCGCGTCGCTCGGCCTCGACCTCCACCCCCGGTACGCCGAGCTGCGCGAGCAGCCGCTGGCCCGGATCCGGCTGCCCTACGGTGACGGCGCCTGGCTGGTCACCCGCTTCGAGGACGTCCGGACGGTGCTGGCCGACCCGCGCTTCAGCCTCGCCGAGGCGATGGGCCACGACCAGCCCCGGATGCGTCCGGTCGCCCGCAGCGGCGCCGGGCTGTTCTCCACCGAGCCGCCGGAGCACACCCGGCTGCGCTCGCTGGTGGCCAAGGAGTTCAGCGCCCGACGGGTCGAGCGGCTGCGGGTCCGGGCCAGGGAGCTGGCCGACGAGCTGGTCGACGGCCTGCTCGCGGCGGGTGCGCCGGCCGACCTGGTCGAGGACTTCGCGATCCCGATGCCGACCACCATCATCTGCGAGGTGCTCGGCATCCCCGCCGAGGACCACCGGATGCTCTGGCAGTGGGCGGAGACGGTGCTCTCCGCCGTCACCCCCGGCGAGGTGCTCGCCGTCGAGGGCCAGGCGTTCATCGAGTACATGGCCGGCGTGCTGGACCTGCGCGGCCGCGAACCCGGCGAGGACCTGCTGACCGTCCTGGTCCGGGCCTGCCGCGAGCAGGGGCTGATCAGCGAGGACGAGCTGCTCTCGATCGCCTGTGACCTGCTGATCGCCGGCTTCGTCTCCACCACCAACCAGATCGGCAACTTCTTCCACCAACTCCTGGTCAATCCGGAGGAGTTGCGCCGGCTTAGGGCGAAGCCCGAACTGATCCCGAAGGCCGTCGAGGAGCTGATGCGGTACGTGCCGCTGCTCACCGGCTTCAGCCTGCCGCGCTACGCCACGGCCGACGTCGAGCTGGGCGGGGTGACGATCCGGGCCGGTGACGCGGTGATGATCGCCACCGCCGCGGCCAACCGCGATCCGGAGGTCTTCGAGGAGCCGGAGCGCCTCGTGCTGGACCGCCAGGGCAATCCGCACATCGGCTTCGGCCACGGCGTGCACTACTGCATCGGCGCCCATCTGGCCCGGCTGGAGCTCCAGGTGGCGATCGAGACGGTGCTGGACCGCCTGCCCGGCCTGCGGCTGGCCGTCCCCGAGGACGAACTGCGCTGGAAGGCGGACGCGATGGTGAACGGACTGCAGGCGCTCCCGATCGCCTGGTGACACAGCGCCCGGCACGCAGCGCACAGCGCACAGCGAGCAGCGAGCAGCGAACAAGTACACGGCACTCGGCACACGGCACACGGCACACAGCATGACCACGAGGAAGGCCAGGGAATTGGCACGGCACAAGGCGCCAGCGCGCAGACGAGAAACGATGATCATCGTGGGCGGCGGCCTCGGCGGCCTCTCCACCGGGTGCTACGCCCAGATGAACGGGTACCGCACCCAGGTCTTCGAGATGCACGAGATCCCCGGCGGCTCCTGCACCGGCTGGGACCGCAGCGACTTCACCTTCGACTGGTGCATCAGCTGGCTGCTCGGCAACGGCCCGGGCAACGAGATGTACCAGATCTGGCTGGAGCTCGGCGCCCTCCAGGGCAAGGAGATGCGGCACTTCGACGTGTTCAACATCGTCCGCGGCCGGGACGGCCGGGCGGTGCACTTCTACTCCGACCCGGACCGGCTGGAGGCCCATCTGCTGGGCATCTCGCCGGCCGACGCGAAGCCGGTCCGGGAGTTCTGCGACGGCATCCGGACGTTCCGCAAGGCGCTGGCGGTCTACCCGTTCCTCAAGCCGGTCGGGCTGATGGGGCGGATCGAGCGCTGGCGGATGCTGGCCTCCTTCCTCCCGTACTTCAACACCATCCGGAAGTCGATCACCGTCCTGATGACCGACTACTCGCAGCGCTTCCAGGACCCGCTGCTGCGCGAGGCGTTCAACTTCATCCTCTACGAGAAGCACCCGGCCTTCCCGGTGCTGCCCTTCTACTTCCAGCTGGCCTCGCACGCCAACCAGGCCGCCGGGGTGCCGGAGGGCGGTTCGCTCGCGCTGGCCCGCTCGATCGAGCAGCGGTACCGGAAGCTCGGCGGCGAGGTGACGTACAACGCCAAGGTCGAGGAGATCCTGGTCGAGGACGACCGGGCGGTGGGCGTCCGGCTGAGCGACGGGCGGGAGTTCCGCTCCGACATCGTGGTCTCCGCCGCCGACGGCCACACCACGGTGATGAAGCTGCTCAAGGGCCGCTATCTGAACGACACCTACCGCAGGCTCTACACCTCGCTGATCGACGAGCCGGGTCAGTTGTCGCCCGGCTACGTCGCGCTCTTCCTGGGCCTGCGCCGGCCCTTCCCGGAGGGCGACCCGTGCACCACCTACCTGCTGGACGAGCAGCGGGCCGCCGAGCTCACCGGCATCCGCTGCCCGAGCATGAACGTGCAGTTCCGCACCCGGCACTACCCGGAGCTGGCGCCGCGGGAGTCCACCGTGGTGTTCGCCACCTACTTCTCCGACATCGACCCCTGGCGGGCGCTGCACGACGGTCCGGAGCAGTCCTCCCGGGTGCGGCGCGGTGAGGAACTGCACACCCTGCCGGTCAAGCACGGCCGGGAGTACATGGCGGCCAAGCGCAAGGTCCGCAACGGCATCGTGGCCTTCCTGGACGAGCGCTTCCCCGGTTTCAAGAGCGCCGTCGCGGTGGCGGACGTCTCGACCCCGCTCACCCAGGTCCGCTACACCGGGGTCTACGACGGGACGTTCCCGGGCTGGAACCCCTTCGTCGAGGGCAGCGAGACGGTGGAGGAGGAGATCAAGAAGAACGGTCCGGTGCTCCCCGGGCTCTCCGACTTCTACCTCTCCGGCGTCTGGGCCACCATCGGCGGCCTGATCCGGGCGGCCGCCGCCGGCCGGCACGTGATGCAGTTCATCTGCCGGGACGACGGGCGGGAGTTCCGCGCCGAGATCGACCTGAGCGCGCCGCCGCCCACCCATCTGATCCTCCCCGTCGGCCGGCCGCCGAAGCAGCAGACCGGGCCGGTCGAGGAGATCCCGTCCACCAGTACCGTTTCGACAGGGGCCCTGGCATGAAGATCGAGAAGTGGGTGGTCCGCGAGCACCTCGACGGGGTGCCGGACGTCAACCGGATCTACCGGAAGGTGGTCGAGGAGGTCGACGTCAGCCTCCGGCCCGACGAGATGCTCTTCCGGACCAGGTACGTCTCGGTCGACCCGTACCAGAACGGCCTCGCGCTGGAGACGCCGATCGGCCACCACATGGGCGCGGACTCGATCATGGAGGTGCTGGAGGCCGGTCCGGAGGCGGCCTTCCAGGTCGGCGACCTCGTCCAGGGCTTCGGCGGCTGGCGCAGCCATGTCGTCCACAACGGCGCCGAGGAGCTGTGGAAGACCGGCGTCTTCCCGATGCTCTTCCCCGCCTACCGCCGGCTCGACCCGGCCCGGTACGACGAGCGGCTGCCGCTCTCCACGGCGCTCGGCGTCATGGGCGCGCCCGGGATGACGGCCTGGGGCACGCTGACGAAGTTCCTGGAGGTGCGGCCGGGCGACACCGTGGTGATCAGCGGTGCCTCCGGCGCGATCGGCACCCTGGTGGGCCAGTTGGCCAGGCGCGCGGGCGCCGGCCGGGTGGTCGGCACCACCGCCTCGGCGGGCAAGGCCGCGTACCTGAAGGAGCTCGGCTTCGACGACGTGGTGCTCTACGACCAGGCGGACGACGCCGAGAAGGTCCGCGCGGCGCTGCTGCTCGCCGCCCCGGACGGGGTCGACCGCTACTTCGACAACCTCGGCGGCAGCGTCACCGACGCGGTGTTCACCATGCTCAACGTGGACAGCCGGGTGGCGGTCTGCTGGCAGTGGGCGACCACGGTGAACGGTGAGCTGACCGGGCCCCGGCTGCTGCCGTACATCATGTTCCCGCGCACCACCATCCGCGGGATCTTCGCCCAGGAGTGGTTCGACGAGCCGCAGTTGGCGGCGATGCACGCGGACCTCGGCGAGCTGGTCCGGCGCGGCGAGATCCGCTACCACGAGACCGTGCACAAGGGCTTCGACGAGATCCCGAAGGCCTACCGGAGCCTCTACGTCGACCGGGAGGCGAACCGGGGCAAGGTGCTGGTCGAGGTGTGAGGGCCCCGGCCGGGTGAGCCCCGCCGGGTGAGCCCCGCCGGGTGAGCCCCACCGGGCTCACCCGGCGATCACTCCGGGGTCACTCGTCGTCGAGGTCCAGGCCGCCCGGGTCGCTGCCGTCCGGGGTGCCGCTGAGCGCGTACCCCTGGCGGCGCGCCTCGTAGCAGGCCACCGTGGCGGCGGCGGAGACGTTGAGCGAGCCGACGCGGCCGAGCTGCGGGACGAACACCACCTGGTCGCAGAGCGCGAGCGCGTCGGGGGTGATGCCGCGGTCCTCGTGGCCCAGCACGAAGGCCACGGCCGGGGTCAGCTCGGCGGCGAACATCGGCACCGCCTCGTCCGCCAGCTCCAGGCCGACCACCTTGAAGCCGTCCGCCTTGGCGGCGGCGACGGCCTCGGCGACGGTGGGGAAGTGCTCCACCTTGAGGTACTTGTCGGTGCCCATCGCGGCCTTCTGGGCGCCGGAGGAGCGGACCGACGGGGTGTCGCCGGTCAGGTACAGCTTCTCCGCGCCCATCGCGGCACCGGTCCGGACGACCGAGCCGACGTTGAACGGCGACTGGAGGTTCTCCAGGATCAGCGCGAGCCGGAACTCGTTGCTGCGCCGCCACTGGCGGTGCAAGCGCTTCAGTTCGGTCCCGCGGAGCTGCTTCACGACGTCGTACCTCGTCCACTCTCGGGGCCCTCGCCCTCCGGGCGGGGCCGCGCTTCCAGAATCCGGAACCCGTTGACCGACGTCACGCGGGTGGTCGGGTAGCCCTGGTCGTGCAGCCACTTCTGCAGCGAGTCCGAGCCCAGGTGCTTCTGGACCACCAGGAACGCCGAGCCGTCCGGGGTGAGCCGGCCGAGCCACTGGTGCAGCAGCCGGCGCAGTTCGCCCTTGCCGACCCGGATCGGCGGGTTGGAGTAGATCGCCGCGAACCGCTGGTCCTCGGGGACGTCCTCCGGCAGCGCGGCCTGCACGTTGCCCAGGCCGAGCGCCTCCGCGTTGAGCCGGACCAGCTCCAGCGCGCGGGTGTTCACGTCCACCGCCCAGACCGGCAGCCGCTTGCGCCTGGTCGCCCAGGTCAGCGCGATCGGGCCGTAGCCGCAGCCGACGTCCAGGATCGGGCCGCGGACCCGGGGCGGCGGCGCGTGCTCCAGCAGGATCCGGGTGCCCGGGTCGAGCCGGCTGCGGGAGAACACACCGGCGTCGGTGGTCAGTTCCAGGGTGACATCCGGCAGGCTGACCGTGATCGGACGGCGCTCGCTGGCGACCTCGGGTGCACCGGTGAAGTAGTGCGAGCCGGACATGATTTCCCCGTCGTTCGTAAGGGCTTCGGGGCCACCGGGTGGGTGAGGGTAAGCCCTGCTGGTACGGCACTGATCGTACCCCCGGCGGCCGGGCACCCGTTTTGCGCGCCGGTGGCCGGGCAGGCGGGAGGCCGGTCCGCAGGCCGCGGACCGGGACCGGACAACACGCCGAAGGCCCGGTGGCGCATCGCGTCCGGGCGGCCCTCGGCGGATACTTCCAGTACCCCAACGGGCCCCGTGGGAGCCTCCGAGCAGCAAGGACGGACGCCATGCCGCAGAATCACGAGGACTACCTGGACGAGGTCGCCGAGGCGGTCGAGCCGGACGACGAGGCGGACGAGGGCGACGAGTACGACGAGCTGGCCGAGCGGCGGGCGCTCGGCGCCGATCCGGCCACCGAGGTCGCGGACGTCGCCGAGCAGAGCCGGGTCGTCGAGCTCGACGAGGACGAGTACCGGGAGTAGCGGCACCGCGCCCCCGCCGGCGTCACTGCCCCGCCGCCACAGCGCTCCGCCGCTACGGCGCTCCGCCGCTACGGCGCTTACGGCGCTCCCCGCCGCTACGGCGGCTACAGCGCCCCGCGCCGTTGCAGCCAGGCGAAGGCCGCCCAGCCCGGCAGCACCGGCAGCACCAGGGTGAGCAGGCGGTAGAGCGCGACGGCCGCCAGCGCGCCGCCCTCCTCCATCGAGGCGGTGTGCTCCAGCAGTGTCACCAGCGCGCTGTCCACGGCGCCGGCCCCGCCCGGGGTCGGCGCCGCGTTGCCGACCGCGTTGCCGATCAGGAAGACCACCGCGACCGAGGCGAAGGCCGGCTCCCGGCCGACCGCCCGGACGCAGCAGTACAGGCAGGCGACCAGACAGAGCGAGACCAGCAACTGCCCGGTCACGCCGACGGCCAGCCGGCCCGGGCTGCGCAGCAGCTCCAGCAGCCGGGGCAGCACCTCGGAGGTCAGCGGCCGCAGCCGGGCGGCCAGCCAGCGGCGGGCCGGCGGCACGGCGGAGACCCCGCCCAGCAGCACCGCCGCGCCGGCCAGGCCGCTCACCACGGCCGGCAGCGCGTCCAGCTCGGAGCCACCGGGCTCCAGGTCCAGCAGGTAGACGAAGGCACCGAGCTGGAGCAGGTGCAGCACCAGGCCGAAGAGCTGGCCGACGCCGACGCTGGACAGCGCCTGGGCGGTCGGGATGCCGGCCCGCTGGAGGAAGCGGGTGTTCAGGGCGACCCCGCCGACGCCGCCCGGCGAGACCAGCTTGACGAAGGAGCCGGCCAGCTGGGCGAGCACGGCGTTGCGGAAGTCCAGCCGCTCGGGGACGAAGCCGACGAAGCCCATCGCGGCGGTGAAGTGACTGGCGGCCGCGGCCAGGACGGCGAGGGCCAGCCAGAGCGGGTCGGCGTCGCCCAGCGCGGCGATCGGGTTCTGCTCGGAGGCGAAGAGCTGCGGCAGCAGCAGCCAGCCGGCGACCACGCCGCCGCCCACGGCCAGCAGCGTCCGGGGCCGCAGGCGCTCCACCTTCACCGCTCGGACGGGTGCCTGCGGCTGGGTCCGCAGGACTTCGGCGCGGATCGCGTCCAGCAGCTCGCCGGGCGGCGCGGGCGCGGCCGCCCGGCCGGCGGCGGTCGCGCCGGGAGCCCCGGGAGCCCCGGGAGCGCCGGGAGCCCCGGGAGCGCCGGGGGCCCCGGGAGCGCCGGGAGCGCCGGGGGCCGCCGGGGCGAGGGCGGCGCAGTGCGCCCGGGCGGTCTGCTTGAGCGCGGTCCGGGTGGTGCGGGCCAGGGCGATCGGCTGCAGCAGCGGCAGGGCCGCGCCGACGGCGTCCGGCCCGAGCACCGCCACCGCGCTGCGCACCGACCGCTCGGCACCGACCCGCAGGGCGAGCGTGGTGAGCAGCTGGGCGATGTCGCAGCGCAGCACCAGCTCGCTCGCCGCGATGTCGCCGTCCGCGAGGTCCACCAGGTGCACCGCGCCGGCCCGGTCGATCAGGAGCGAGGAGGGGACGAGGGCCCGGTGCGAGATCTCCCGCCGCTGGAGCAGGGCGAGCTGGGACCAGGCGTCGGCGAGCAGCTGGTCGGTCAGCTCGTCGGTGGCGAGCTGGTCCAGGGTGCGGCCGGGCAGGTACTCGTACGCGACCAGGGCGCTGTCCCGGCCGAGCCCGGCGGTGGCGGCGATCCGGCGGGTGCGGACGCCGGCGGCGACGGCGGCGTAGGAGACCAGGGCCTCGTGCTCCAGCCCGGTGCGCAGCGAGCGCAGCGCGCGGGGGTGCGGGGCGGTGCGCAGCCGTAGCCGGCGCCAGGCGCGCTGGACCAGGGCGGCGGTGACGGCCTGCCGGTCGAGCAGCTGGACGTCGAGGTCGGGGCGGCCGGCCTCCTGGCGGACCAGGTAGCGGTCCGGCCCGGCGGGATGGGCGGCGACGGGGCGCAGGCCCGCCTCGCGCAGGCTCTGCAGGAGCTGGGCGGGCCGGGGCCGGGGGTCGGGGGTGCCGACGGCGTAGAGGGTGCCGTGCGCGGCCGTCCAGCCGAGCAGCAGGCCGAGCAGCAGGGCGGTCGGCGTGGCGTACCCGGCGGCCAGTCCGGCGAGGGCGGAGACCGACAGGACGATCCGGGGGACCCGGTGCTCGCGGGCGGCCGAGGCGGTCATGAAGGCGAGGACGGGGGCGAGGTAGCCGTAGACCGGTTCGGTGTGGGCGAGGCCGGCGCCGGGCAGCGGCTGGGTGAGGGCGGCGACCAGCGAGGCGGGGGCGAGCTCGTCGAGCCCGAGGTCCATGGCGACGCAGGCGCCGTAGGCGAGGACGGCGGCCAGCAGTCCGTCCGAGAGGTGCTGGAGGATGCGCCGGCGGTCGGGCACCGCCGAGAGCAGCCGGCGGACCGCCGACCAGACCGGTACCAGCAGCAGGGCGGCGGTGGAGAGCCCGCCCGCCAGCGCGGCCAGCGGGCGGGGCACCAACCGGGCGGCCTGGGCGACGTCGGCGGCGATGCCGCTGGTGGTGGCGCGGGCGTAGTCGGCGAGCAGCAGGGTCAGCGCGATCGTGGCGAGGCCGACGAGCAGCCGGATCAGCGCCACCGGCTGGCGGACCCGGCCGGCGGCGGCGGGGCCGGGCGTACCGGGCCGGGCTGCCGGTATGTCCGGCGGGAACGCGGTACCGGCGGGGCCGGGCGCGGTGGCCTGCCCGGGTGCGCCGGGGCGTTCGGGGGTGCCGGCGTGGCGGGGGGCGTCGGCCGGGCCGGGCGCGGCGGCCTGCTCGGGGAGAGCGGTCGGTCCGGGGACGGCGGGCTCGGTGACCCCGGCCTGCCCCGGGGCACGGTCCGGCCCCGGCGTACCGGTGGGCCCGGGCGGGCCGCCCGCCCGGGCACCACCGGTGTCGCTGTTCGTACTCCCCGCCACGATCGCCACGGTTGGCATGCTCCCACGGCGGCCCGCCGCCCGGTGGGGGAACCCGGGCGGGGCCGCCGACGGCTCAGGCCTGCCGGGTCGGCAGGGCGACCAGGTGGCGGAGGTTGACGTGCCGGGGGCGGGTGACGGTGTAGGCGATCAGGTCGGCGATGTCCTCGGAGGTCATCGCCGGGATCGCGGCGAACATCCCGCCCAGCTGCTCGCGCAGCGCGGGGTTGTCGATGTGCCCGGCCAGCTCGGTGTCGGTCAGCCCGGGCTCGACGGTGCTGACCCGGACATCGCGCGGGCCCAGCTCGGTGCGGAGCGCGGCGGAGAGCTGGGTGACGGCGGCCTTGGTGGCCCCGTACACGGCGTAGTCGGGGAAGACGACGTGCGAGGCGATGGAGGAGACGTTGACGAGGTCGGCGGTGCGGCCCTCGCCGGCGGCCGCGGTGAGGTCCGCGGTGAAGGCGCGCAGGATCCGCAGCACACCGGTGAGGTTGGTGTCGATCATGCGGGTCCACTCGTCGAGCCGGCCGTCGGCGACGGGGTTGGGCAGCATCACGCCCGCGTTGTTGACGACCAGGTCGACCGCGCCGTAGGCGTCGTGGACGGCCTTGACGGCGGCGTCCACCGAGGCCTGGTCGGTGAGGTCGGTGGTGACGGCGAGCGCCTGGCCGCCGGCCGAGGCGATCTCGGCGGCGAGCGCGTCCAGCCGCTCCGTGCGGCGGGCCAGCAGGGCGACCCGGGCGCCGCCCGCGGCGAGCAGGCGGGCGGTGGCCTCACCGATGCCGCTGGCGGCTCCGGTGACGACGGCGGTACGGGTGGCCAGGGCGGCGTAGCTCATGAGGTCCTGCCTTCGTGGTCCTTGCGGTCGGGCTGACGGGACCACTCTGCGCGGGTCCGGGCGGGCCATCCAGGGCCACCGATGTCCTGGGAAAGCGCAGCCCGGGGACAGCCTTTCCCGGGACCACGGTTCCTGGTACCGCCTTTCCTGGGTAAGGCCGTACCACCCTCGCGGCGCGCGGCCGCGGCTACGCTGCGGGCATGGAGAACACCGTCGGGGACTTCCTCCGCTCGCGCCGGGCCCGGATCCAGCCCGAGGAGGTGGGCCTGCCCTCGCACGGCCGCCGCCGGGTGCAGGGCCTGCGCCGCGAGGAGGTCGCGCAGCTCGCCGGGGTCAGCGTCGACTACTACGTCCGGCTGGAGCAGGGCCGGGGCGGCAGCGCCTCCGACGCGGTACTGGCCGCGGTGGCCCGGGTGTTGCGGCTGGACGACGTGGAGGCCGCGCACCTGCGCGCTCTGGCCCGCCCGGCGCGCCCGGCCACGACGGCCGGCGGCGGGCGGGCGGTCCGCGAAGGCACCCGGCTGCTGCTGGACCTGATGGCCGGGGTGCCGGCCTTCGTCCTCGGCCGCCGGATGGACGTGCTCGCCTGGAACGCCCTCGGTGACGCGGTGCAGGGCTACTCGGCCACCCCGCCGGACCGGCGCAACGCCGCCCGGTACGCCTTCCTCGATCCGGCGGCGCGGGAGTTCTACCCGCAGTGGGACGCGGTGGCGGTCGAGACGGTCGCCTATCTGCGGCTGGACGCCGGCCGGCACCCCGAGGACGCCAAGCTGGCCGCACTGGTGGGCGAACTCTCCGTGCGCAGCGAGGAGTTCCGTCGGCTCTGGGCGGACCACCTGGTGAAGCAGAAGACCCACGGCGTCAAGCTGATCCACCATCCGCTGGTCGGCGAACTCGACTTCGGCTACGAGACCTTGAGCGTCAACGGCTCGCCCGACCAGCTGCTGGTCGCCTACACCGCCCCGCCGGGCTCGCCGACCGCGCAGAAGCTCGCGATGCTGGCGAGCTGGACGGCCCCGGGGGCGCGGGTCCCCGCGGAGTGAGCCCGCCGTGTGACGCGGGCCCGCGTCACACGGCGTGGCCGCCGCACGGCCGGGCAGCAGACGACGGGCAGCAGACGGCCGGGCGGGAGACGGCCGGGTGCGGCCCGGCTCGGGCGTGTCTTGGGCGCCCGCCCGGGGCTGCCGTCACTACTCTGCGTGCATGAGCTCCTGCGAAGACCTCGCCACGGCACCCCAGGACATCGCGCCCCTGCCACCGCCCGACGGCTGCGCCGACTGCCTGGCCGCGGGCAACCGGGACTGGGTGCACCTGCGGCTCTGCCTGGACTGCGGGCACATCGGCTGCTGCGACTTCTCACCGGGGAAGCACGCCACCGCGCACTTCCACAACAGCTCCCACCCGGTCATCCGCTCGTACGAGCCGGGGGAGGACTGGCGCTGGTGCTTCGTCCACGAGGTCATGGGCTGAGCCCGACCGCCCCCGCCCCGCCCGTACCGGCACCGCCCCGCCGGCACCGGCTCGCGCGGGCGTCGCCGGCCGTCCGGATGTGTAATCCTGCCCAATCCCGGACATAACGCCCGTGCGGCCCTCCCGGTCGACGCCCCTCGTGGGCCGGTGACCGCCGAAGGGAGGTCGATGATGACCAAGCGAACGCCGAGCGGCACCGACAAGCTCCGCCGGGGCACTCAGGAGCTGCTGGAGCGCCGGGGCATGGCGATGACCCCGAAGCCGCTCCCCCCGAGGCTCGGCACCCGTGCCCCGTCCGCCGCCGGGTCCGGCTCCGACGGGGCCTTCCGGCACGGCGGCCGGGACGTCGGGACGACGGCCATGCACTCCGCCCCCGCGATGCACGCCGAACTCAAGGGCCACCGCCACCGCGGCGCGGAGAAGCACTCCGCGCACTGAGCGGGACGCCTTTCGTCAGGGGGCGGGCGCCGAAAGCGGCGCCCGCCCCCTGACGTGTGCCCGGGAGCGTCCCCGAACCGTCTCGGGGTCGCCTCCGGGGCAGCTGGGGGCCCGTCCCGGATGGCCGGTGCGCCGCGCTCCCGAAGACTCGTTCCCGGGTGGACCGCCACCCGCTGGGAGAGCGTCACCCGCCGGACGAGCCGCACTTGGAGCGCAAGCCGATGAAGACCCCCGTACGCGACCGCCGTTGGAACACCCTCGCCGTCTCCGGCGCGCTGCTGGTGGCCGCCGTCGCGGGCATCGCGACGCCCGCCCTGGCGGCCGACCGTCCGACGGACAGCGCGAGTTCGGCCGCCGCCGTCCGTCTGGCCGGGCCGCCGGACGGCGCGGCACTGGCGCGGACGCTCGCCGACCTGCCGAGCGGGGGCGTCACCGGCGCGCTGGTCCGGGTCGGCGGCCGGGGCGGCCAGTGGTCCGGCACGGCGGGGGCCGGGGTGTCGGCGGACGCCCGCTTCCGGATCGGCAGCATCTCCAAGGTCTTCACCGCCACCGTGGTGCTCCAGCTCGCCGCCGAGCGGCGGATCGACCTGGACGGCACCGTCCAGCATTACCTGCCGGGGCTGCTGCCGGCCTCCTACCCGCCGGTCACCGTGGGCCAGTTGCTCGACCACACCAGCGGGCTGCCGGGCGGCGGCGGTCTGACCTCGGGGGACGGCACGGAGAGCTGGTTCGCCGCGCACAAGGCCGACTCCTGGACGCCCGCCCAGGTGGTCGCGGACGCCGTCGCGCAGCCGATGGGCTTCGCGCCGGGCACCGCGCAGCAGTACAACGGCATCAACACCTTCATCGCCGGGATGCTGGTCGAGAAGGTCACCGGCCGGACCTTCGCCCGCGAGGTGCAGACCAGGATCGCCCGGCCGCTGGGCCTGCGCGACACCGTCGTCCCGGACCGCGACGACCTCGCGCTGCCCGCCCCGCACGCTCCCGCGTGGGTGGACGTCACCGGCCCGGACGGCGTCCGGCAGCGGGTGGACGTGACCGGGCAGAGCCCCTGGCCGTGGGCGGAGGGCGGCATGGTCTCCTCGGCCGCCGACCTGGACCGCTTCATGACGGCGCTGCTGCGCGGCCGGCTCCTGCCGCCCGCCCAGCAGGCCGAGCTGTTCGACGTGCCGGACGTGCCCAACCACCGGAACAAGAACTGCGAGATCGGTCCGACCGCCGGTCACGCCTGCTTCAGCAAGGGCCTGATGAGCGCCACCCTGCCCAACGGCGTCCAGGTCTGGGGCAAGACCGGCTCCCGGCCCGGGTACACCAGCGGGGTGTTCGCCACCAAGGACCTCGGCCGCAAGGTGGTCTACTCGATCAACCCGACCGGTCTGTCCGGTGCGGAGTTCCCGAAGGTCTGGCAGATCGTGACCACCTCCTTCGACTCGGCCCAGGAGTACCCGACGGCGGGGTGACCGGAAGGGGGCGGCCCGGGTTGTCAGTGCCCTGCGGTACGTTCACCGTGATCTCTGGCGAGGCGAGGACACGGGGGCGCGCGATGGCCGACCTGATGACGGACGAGCCGGTCGAGCCGGTCGAGCTCCAGCTGGAGCGGTACCGGACGGAGCTGACCGGCTACTGCTACCGCATGCTCGGCTCGGTCTTCGAGGCCGAGGACGCGGTGCAGGAGACGATGGTCCGCGCCTGGCGCGGCCACCGGGGCTTCGAGGGCCGGTCCGCGCTGCGCTCCTGGCTGTACCGGATCGCCACCAACGTCTGCCTGGACGCGCTGAACGGCCGCAACGGCCGGGCCCGTCCGATGGACCTCACCGGGCCGTCCACCGTGGCCACCGCCACCGAGGCGCAACTGCCCGAGGTGACGTGGATCGGGCCGGCGCCGGACGGCCGGATCCTGCCCGAGACGGGGGACCCGGCCGAGGTGGCCGCCCAGCGCGACTCCGTGCGGCTGGCGTTCGTGTCGGTGCTGCAGCGGCTCGCGCCCCGGCAGCGGGCGGTGCTGATCCTGCGGGAGGTGCTGGGCTGGAAGGCGGCCGAGGTCGCCGAGCTGCTCGGGGTCACCGTCGCCTCGGTCAACAGCGCGCTCCAGCGGGCCCGGGCGGTGCTCGCGGCGGACGCCTCGGCCGCCCGTCCGGCGCCCGTGCTGGACGACGACCACCGCGCGCTGCTGGCCCGCTACGTCAGCGCCTTCGAGGCGTACGACATGGACGGGCTGGCCGCGCTGCTGCACGAGGACGTCACGCTCAACATGCCGCCGTACGAGCTGTGGCTGACCGGGCACGCCGACATCCGCGAGTGGATGCTGGGCCCCGGCCACGGGTGCCGGGGTTCGCGGCTCGTTCCGGTGGAGGCCAACGGCAGTCCGGCGTTCGGCCAGTACCGGCCGAGCCCGGCGGGCGGGCACGAGCCGTGGGCGCTGATCGTGCTGGAGGTGTCAGCGGGCCGGATCACCGGTCTCACCAACTTCCTGGACACCGACACGCTCTTCCCGCTCTTCGGTCTCCCGCCCCGGCTGGACGGGTAGCGCCCCGGCGACCGGCAGGGCGCCGGCCAGGCCGCTGAACGCGAGCAGCTCCCGCAGGGGGCCGCTCGCGTTCAGCAGTACCACCCGCACACCGTGGCGCCCGGCGGCGAGCCGGAGCCGGGCGAGGGCGTCGACCACCGCCAGGTCGGGGGTGGTGAGGGCGCCGACGTCGCAGGTCAGCGTTGGGCGGGTGGGGGGTTCGCGGTGGGTGTGGTGAGGGCTGTTCGGGTGAGTGTCCATGCAGGGCAGACCGTGCGGGCGGTCCCGGCTCATCGGCCTGCGGCGAGGTTCCTGGAGCAGGCGGCGGCGGAGTCTCTCGGAGAAGTTCGGAAAAGTCTCCGGTGGAGCGATGAGTTCCGCGGCCGGCCCCGGTCTACCCCTGTGAAAGCGACGCACCGCGGAAGCCCCGCACCGCGGAAGCCCCGCACCGCATCGCACCACGACCACGACCACGACCACGGAGGACACACCATGAGCGAGAACCTCGGCGAGCTGACCATCACCCGCGAGCTGCCCGCCACCCCGGCGGTCGTCTTCCGGGCGTACACCGAGCCGGAGCGGTTCGTCCGCTTCTGGGGCCCGGTCGGCACCCACGTCCCGCTGGACACCGTGACCATCGAGCCGAAGGTCGGCGGGCGCTACGACAGCACCATGGTCATCGACGCGACCGGGGAGCGCTATCCGCTGCGGGGCGAGATCACCGACATCCGGCCCGGAGAGCTGCTGGCCTTCCAGGAGGAGGGCGTCGGGCTGCGCTCCAGCCTCACCCTCACGGACCTCGGCGACGGCCGGACCGAGGCCGTCCTGCACCAGACCGACGCACCGGACTTCTACTGCGGTCCCGAGGCGCGGGCGGGCCTCAACTCCAGCTTCGACCGCCTGGTCGAGTACCTCCTGGGCCAGGCCTGACCGGCCGGGCGCGGGGAGCGGCAGTGGTGGCAGAGTGGGGCGCAGTGATCCCCGCGCCGTAGGAGGCCCGCTGTGTCGGCTGAGCCCTTGAAGTCCCGCGAAGAGTGGCTGGCGTCGCTGCCGCGGATCTACGCGGCCGCCGGCTGCGTGCTGCGGGACGAGTCCGGCCGGATCCTGATCGTGAAGGCCGGGTACCGGGAGCACTGGCAGTTCCCGGGCGGCACGATCGACCGCGGCGAGGGTCCGGTCGCGTGCGCCGAGCGGGAGCTGACCGAGGAGACCGGGCTGGTCCGCCCGGCCGGTGAGCTCCTCGTCATCTCCTGGACCCACCCCTCGGACGAACTGGACCACCCGGCCGAGCACTTCCTGTTCGACTTCGGCACCGTCCCGGACGGCACCCCCGTGACCGTCCCGGCCGGTGAACTGGACGACCACCGCTGGGCGACCGATCAGGAGGCGCTCGAACTCCTCGGTCCGGCCCGTTCGTTGCGCCTTCGGGCGGCGATGGAGGCGGCTGCCGACGGGCGGGTGCGGATCATCTCCACGCCCATCTCCGGCTTCTGAGCGGTCGGGGGCCCCGGCGGGCCGGAGCCCCCGACGGGCGGGTCACTCCGGCGAGCCGGTGGTCGCCGCGATGAGGGCCGTGACGGCCTCCGAGGTGAAGTTCTCGACCTCGGCCTTGTCCACGCCGAGGTCGGCCAGCGGTCCGGTGCCGTCGGCCTGCTCCAGCAGCGCCAGCAGGATGTGTTCCGTGCCGACGTAGTTGTGGCCCAGCTTGAGCGCCTCCCGGAAGGTCAGCTCCAGCACCTTCTTGCCCTCGGTGTCGTAGGGGATGAGCCCGGGCACCTCCTCGACGGCGGCCGGCAGGGCGGCGGTGGAGGCCTCCCGGACGGCTGCCGGGGTGACGCCCTGGGCGGCCAGCGCCTTGACCGCCAGGCCCTCCGGCTCCACCAGCAGGCCGAGCAGCAGGTGCACGGTGCCGATCTCGGCGTTGCCCGCCGTCCGGGCCTCCTCCTGGGAGGCCATCACGACGTGCCGGGCCCGGGGGGTGAAGCGGCTGAAGCCCTGGCTCGGGTCGAGGTCCGAGGGCGCGCCCGGGTCCTTGGGGACGAACCGCTTCTGGGCGGCCTGCTTGCTGACGCCCATGCTGCGGCCGATGTCGGTCCAGGACGCGCCGGAGCGGCGGGCCTGGTCGACGAAGTGGCCGATGAGGTGGTCGGCCAGCTCGCCGAGGGCGTCGGCGGCGATGACCGCGTCGGAGAGCTGGTCCAGCGCGTCGGAGTGGACCTTCTTGATCGCGTCGATCAGGTCGTCGAGGCGCATCGGTGTGGTCTTGGGAACAACGGGATTCTCCATGCGTCAACCGTAGGTTGTCGACCCGAAGGTCGTCAACCATTGGTTGACGATTAAGCGAGTTGGCCCCGACCGGCCCCGCTCAGCCGGACTTCTCCCAGACGTACGCGGCCGAGACCGGGTGGCTGCGGTACTTCTCCCACTTGGGCTTCAGGGCGATCCACGCGTCGTCGACCACCGCCTCGGCCATCTCGGCCAGCCGCCAGCCGGCCGCCAGTCCGGCGCTCAGGTGGTCGGAGACCAGGTGGACGTGGGTGGTGATGGCGACGTCGGCACCGGCGGCGCTCGTGAAGTGGGTCGGCATGCCGGCCGCCATGATGAAGTACGGGTGCAGACCGACCAGGACGCAGCGCCCGCCCGGCCGGGCCAGCCGGAAGGCCTCCCGGTAGAGCGGGCCGAGGTCGGCCAGGTGCTCGTCGATCAGCGAGGAGATCACCAGGTCGTAGCCGCCGCCGGGCAGTCCGGTGGCGGCGACGTCGGCCTCGGTCAGGGTGTCGTGGACGGCCTTGCCCTTGGCGACCGCCAGCATCTCGGGGGTGAGGTCCACGCCGTCCAGGACCAGGCCGTCGGCGGCCTTCCCGCGCAGCCAGGCGCCGGTGCGCCCGGTGCCGCAGCCGAGGTCGGCCGCGCGGGTCACCTCCGCCCAGTCGGGGGTCGCGAGCCGCTCCAGCACCGCGAGGTCCATGGCGTCCTCGACCGTTCTCTCGTACGTCTCCACCCACTGGGCGTAGCCCGTACGGACGTCCACGGTCGGGTAGTTGCGGGTATCGAAGTCGGAGAAGCGCACCATGGCGCGAGTATCTCCGCCCGGGGCGAACGACCGCGAACGATTTACCGCACCCGGCCGGCGCACCCCGCTCCGCGCACCCCGTACCCGCAGCTCGCCCGCCCCGTGCGTTCAGAGGGACAGCTTGAACCCGTCGTGGCTGCGCGCGAAGCCGAGCGAGGCGTAGAAGCGGTGCGCCTCGGTGCGGCGCTTGTGGCTGGTGAGCTGGACCAGCGTGCAGCCCCGCCCGCGCGCCCGCTCGACGGCCCGGGTCAGCAGGTCCCGCCCGAGGCCGCCGCCCCGGCGGTCCGCGCGCACCCGGACGGCCTCGATCAGGGCGCGCTCCTCGCCGCGTCGGCCGAGACCGGGGATGTAGGTGAGCTGGAGGCAGCCGAGCACCGTCCCGTCGCCCTCGTCGAGCACCAGCAACTCGTTGCGGGCGTCCGTGTCCACCGCGGCGAACGCGCGGGCGTAGGCTTCGTCGACCTGCACGGTGGCGGGGTCGGTCACCCCGTCCTCGTCGGTGAGCAGCGCGATGACGGCGGGCAGGTCCTGGCGGGTCGCGGTTCGGAGGTTCACGCCCGGAGTCTGCCAGAGCGGGCGGCGGCGACGACCCTGGGAGGGGCATGCGCATAGTCACGCTTCCGGAGACCGCCGTGCCGGACGAACTCAAGCTCCAGGTGGCCGGGTTGCAGGAGCAGGCCTGGCCAGGGCCGCCGGCGCCGTCCACCGCTCCGGTGCACGACCCGGCGCTGCGCCCGGTGTCGATGCTGCTGCTGGACGGCGGCCGGGTGGTCGCCGCGCTCGACGTGCTCTCCAAGCGGCTGGAGCACGCCGGGCGGACGTACGCGGCGTGCGGGCTGAGCGCCGTGGTCACCGACCGGGTGGAGCGCGGCCGCGGGTACGGGCGCCGGCTGGTCGCGGCCGCCCGCGCCCTCGTCGAGGAGGGCGGCGCGGACCTCGGGCTCTTCACCTGCGACCGGGTGCTCCGGCACTTCTACGAAGGGGCCGGCTGGGAGCTGCTGCCGGGCGCGGTGCTGGTCGGCGGGACGCCCGAACTGCCGTTCCCCAGCGACCGGGAGGGCTTCGACAAGGTGACCATGGCGGGCTTCTTCACGGAGCGCGCCCGCCGACACCGGGCGGACTTCCCGGGCAGCCGGATCGCCCTCCACCCGGGTGAGATCGACCGGCTCTGGTAGCGGAGCGGACGTAGCGGGCGGAGCGTCAGATCGTGCGGTCGGGGCGGGAGTCCAGCAGGCGGGAGCGGACGGCGGCGAGGTCCGCCGGGTCGACGCCGGCTGCCAGCAGGTAGCCGGCCGGGTCGAAGCCGTCCAGGGTGGCGTGGAGGGCGGCCTCGGCGGTGGTGCCGGCCTCGGCGAGCACCGTGTCGATCCGGCGGTACTGGTCCGGCAGGCCGAGCATGCCGTACAGCGGGCGGACGTTGGCCGCGCTGAGCAGGTAGTCGGCGACGATCTCGGACGGCTCGACGCCCGCGAGGGCGAGCAGCAGCAGGGCGGCGAGGCCGGTGCGGTCACGGCCGGCGCCGCAGTGCACGACCAGCCCGCCGGGCCGGGCGCCCGCCACGGTGGCGACCAGTTCGGCGGCGGCGCGCGGGCAGTGGTCGAGGTAGGGGCGGAGGGCGAGCGGGGTGCCGTCCAGTCGTCCGTACCGCTCCCACCAGGCGGGGCCGGCGAGTTCGTCCAGTGGGACGCGGACCAGCTGGACGTCTTCGGGGAGCGGGAGGAGCGGGCGGTACTCCTCGATGTTGCGCAGGTCGACGACGGTGCGTATGCCGTGGTCGAGCAGGGTGTCCCAGCCCTCGGCGGTGAGGCGGTCGAGGTTGTCGGCCCGGACGATCGCGCGGTGGGCGGTGCGGGTGCCGTCGCCGGTGCGCAGGCCGCCGAGGTCGCGGACGTTGAGGCAACCGTCCCAGTCGAGCGTGCGGTCCTCGGTGGTGGTCAGCGCGTGCGTCCGGCTCATCAGGATCCCCGTTCCTCGCCGGGGGTCCGTTACCCCCTCGTTATATGGACTCCGGAGCCGTCCCGATGGTTCCTCTGCTGTGCGGCAGGCCGTCGGGGGCGGGCGGTGTGGAGCGGGTCGGACGGGTGGTCCGGGTGCGGTGGATCAGGCGGGTCAACGTGCTTGCGGTGCGCGGTGGTTGGTGGTTCAGAGGCCGGTCGGCTCGGCGGCCTCGGTGCGGACCAGCTTCTCCATCGGGTCGGCGGCACGGTGGCCGAGCACCGAGCCGGCCGCGATCGCGCCGATCAGGAAGGCGGTGGACAGCCAGGCCATGGTCGAGACCGGCAGGGTGAAGGCGCCGACCACCCGGGCCACGCACTCGGTCAGCAGGGCGGTGCCCCAGATGCCGGAGAAGAGCCGCTCGTAGCGGCGGAAGGAGCGCGAGCGGGCCGCCCGGCCGTCGGCCAGCCGCTGCCAGGCGGCGGAGCGGGCCCGGTCGCCCTTGGTCAGGAAGGGCATCAGCATCGGCGACATCATCGGCCGGCCGAGGAAGACGGAGACCAGGATCGCCAGCGCGAGGGAGCCGCTGAGCGCGCCGTCCTTGGCGAGCATCAGCCGCGCGTCGCCCGTCACGGTGGTGAGCGCCAGACCGATCACGTTCACGCCGAGCATCATCGAGGCCCACAGGTTGACCTTCCGCTCGCGGACCAGGCCGACGACCGTCCGGACGGCCGGGACGGCGCCGCTCCAGGCGAGGGCGGCGAACTGGCTCATCCCGAACGCGGAGTGCAGCAGGTAGTAGCCGGCCAGCGGGGTCACGACGTCCAGCGCGAGCGGGCGGAGCGTGGCGGCCAGCGGGTTCGGGGCCTTGGCGGCGGCGGTCCCGGCGGTGGCGGTGGTGGTGGCGGTCTGGCTCATGGTGGGCTCTCCCCTGGCTGGTGCTCGGCCTGCGGGCCGGTGCCCGCGTCGTGCCTCCAGTCTCCCGAGCCGACCCTGCGTCAGAGCAGTGCCGTCCGTTGCGGGATCCGCATGACAGTTGTCACGACGCGCACCATGACAGCGCCGTTGACCTGCGCGTTCAGCCGGTGGGCGGGTCGATGTGCCAGAGCGGTCGGCTGAGGGTGTCCAGGCAGCGCACCGCGCGGAAGCGCTCGTCCCCGACGGAGAGGAACCCGTGGGCGACGCCTTGGAGGACGGTCCGCGCCCACCGCGTCCGCCCCGGTCCGCGCGACCGTGTCCGCCCCGGTCCACGCGCCGGTCAGGACGAGCTCCTTGTCGACCAGCTCGGCGCGCTGGATCCGCGCCACCGAGACGGCCGGCAGGACGGCGTTGACCTGCTTCAGCCCGGGCGGTGTCCGGAGACAGGTCTCGCCGGTGCCGGAGCGGTCCCGCTCGGCCCGGCGCCGCAGCTCGGACAGGCCGTAGTGGTCGACGGCGGCGATCGAGTCGTCCAGCGCGACCCGCCGGCGCGGTCCCGGCCGCACCTCCCACCAGACGTCCTCGCCGACCGGCAGCACCTCGCCGATCCGGGCCCGCCAGGTCTCGATGCCGGTCTCCGCCGGGGCGTGCCGGAGGGCAGGGGCGGCGTGGACGGTGGCCCGCGAGCGGGGGGAGCGGGAGCGCGGGAGCACGTCGTGGAGGGCCGGGCGGGTCGGCCGGGCGGCGCGAATGGCGCATGATGTGGCGGGTGCAGAGTGCAGAGCGCCCCGGAGCGGGCACCGACAACCCCGTCGGCCGGTCCGGACCGGCACCGGTGTCCGGCGGCCCCCCGCCTGGCCCCCCGCCCGGCCCGCCGCCCGGCCCGCCGTCCACCGCGTCCGTGGGGCCGCCCGCGGTCCCGCCCGCGGGGCCGGGCACCGCCGTCGACCTGTCCGAGGCCGTGCGGGCGGCGCAGGACGGGGACGAGGAGGCGTTCCGGCTGCTGTTCCGGAGCGTCCAGCCGGGCCTGCTCCGCTACCTCCGGGTGCTCGTCGGCGGCCGGCCCGAGGACGCGCAGGACGCCGAGGACATCGCCTCCGAGGCCTGGCTGCAGATCGCCCGCGACCTGCGGACCTTCTCCGGCGACGGGGACGGGTTCCGCGGCTGGGCCGCCACCATCGCCCGCAACCGCGCGCTGGACCACCTGCGCGCCCGCCGTCGTCGCCCGGTCGCCGACCTGCCCTTCGAGTACCTGGCCGAGCTGGCCGCCGGGGACGACACAGCGGGGGCGGCGCTGGCCGCCGTCGGCACGGCGGACGCGCTGGCCCTGATCTCCCGGCTGCCGCGCGACCAGGCCGAGGCGGTGCTGCTGCGGGTGGTGATGGAGCTGGACGCGGAGAGCGCCGCCCGGGTGCTCGGCAAGAAGTCCGGCAGCGTCCGGATGGCCGCGCACCGGGGGCTGAAGCGGCTGGCCAAGCTGCTGGAGCAGCCCCTCGCGGCGGGTGTGGGAATTCCGGCGCACCGGTCGGCGACCGGGCCGTCCGGGCAGCCGGCCCGGCCAACGGCAGGGCCTGCCGGACCGGCCGGGGCGGGGGGTGCCGGAAGAGGCGTCGGACAGAGCGCGGAGGACGGCAGGAAAAGAGTTCCTCCGCAGGGTGTGACAGAACGCAGGGCCGCGACGCTGAAGGACATGAGATGAGCACCAACCGATCCCGTCGGATCGACCGTGACACGGCCGAGCAGTTGCTCGGCGGTGCCGTGGGCGGACCGTCGGCCGGGCAGGACGCCTCGCTCACCGGACCGGATGCCAGTACCGGGCGTACGGGGGTTGCCCACGTGTTGGCCGCCGCCGCCGCCCCAGCGGTGGCGGATGAGCTGGCCGGTGAGGAGGCCGCCCTGGCCGCGTTCCGGGAGGCCCGTCTCGCGCCCGTCCCCGCTGTTCCCGCTCCATCCGCACCCGTCCGGAGACGATCGATGGCAACCGCCGCGCTGGCCAGGGCCTTCAGCACGAAGGCTGTTGCCGTCGTGCTCGGAGCCACTGCGCTCGGCGGTGTGGCGGTCGCGGCCGGGACGGGCAACCTTCCGTCAGCGCTCGGCGGCGGTTCCGAGGAGCCGAGGCCGTCGCTGCTGGCGCCCGCCACGGCCTCCTCCGCCCCGGTCGCCTCGTCCGCCGCGGGCGGCGGTTCGTCCACGCGCCTGCCCTCCACCGGGCCGTCCACCACCGGACCGTCCGCCGTCGGGCCGTCCGCCGGGGCGTCCACCGCCGGTCCGTCCACCGGTGCGGCGAAGCCGCCGTCGCCGGGCGTCTCGCCCTCGGCCTCCACGGAGACCAGGGGCCAGCAGGCCAGGGCCGCGCTGGTGGCGCTCTGCCAGGGCTACACCGACCGGAAGGGCAAGGGTGGGCACCCACGCCCGCTCGTCACGGATCCGCAGTTCGCCGCGCTGGTCGCGGCGGCTGGCGGTCCGGACAAGGTGGACGAGTACTGCGGGGAGGTCCTGCGGCACAAGGACGACGACGACCGTCAGGCCGTCCCGTCCCCGTCCCGCCCCGGCAGCACCGACGGCGGCGGCCGCGACGGCGGAAAGAAGGACGACGGCAAGACCGCCGACGGGAAGAACGGCTCCGGTGGTGGCGGGAGCGGGCCCGGCCCGCTGCCGACCGCGGTGCCGACGCTCCCCGGCGTCCTGCCGAAGCCCGACCGCTCCGGGCAGTCCGCCGACTCCCCTCCGGGGAGGTAACCCCAGAACTCCGGATGAGCGGCGGGCGAAACCCCCCCGGGCCCGTCGCTCATCCGGACCGCTCCACCGCTCCACCGCAGGACCGCTCCAACCTCACCACCCGCAGACCCCGGGTGGCCGGTCGGCTCCCCCGTGCCAACCGTCCACCCGGCCGGCTCCGCCCGGACCGGACGGCGCACCCCGGACGCGCCGCCGGCCCGGCCAGGGCCGCACCCTACGGCCCGCCCGCCCCGCAGTCGGGCGGGCCGCAGGGCGCATCCAGCGCACCTGCACTCCGCGAGACCAGACCTGGACCCGACCGTGACCGTCACCTTGTACGACCACGAGCCGGCGGCCGGGGAACCGCTGCCCGGTTCCCCGGCCGCCACCCCTTCCCGGCAGGCCGCCGAGACCACCGCCGCCCCGGTGTTCGTGGACTCCTCCGGCCGCCGCCAGCGGCGGGTCCGCCGACTCGGTCTGCTGCTCGCCGTGCCGGCCGCCGGCTACCTGGTGCTGCTCGCCAGCACGGTGCTCGGCGGCGGCGCACGGCGACGCCCCGGGCCACCAGCCTTCCGGGTACCAGGCCTCCGGGTACCAGGCCTCCGGATACCCGGCCCCCGGGTACGACGCCCCCGGGTACGACGCCCCGGGCTACGGGAGCCCGATGCACGCTCCGCCCGGGCACGTTGACGCCGGGGGCTATCGTGCACACGTGCACGAGGCGGTCCGGGGCCCCGGGCAGGGCACGTGAGGGGAGCGGTTCCAGGTGATCGGACGGGCGCTTAACGGACGGTACGAACTCGTCGAGATACTCGGCGTCGGCGGGATGGCCACCGTCTGGCGGGGCGTGGACCACGTGCTGGGCCGTCAGGTGGCCGTCAAGGTCCTCAACGGCGGCCTCGCCGACGACCCGCGCTTCGCCGAGCGGTTCAGCCGCGAGGCGCAGCACGCGGCGATGCTGGTGCACCCGCGGATCGTCATGGTCTTCGACTCCGGCGTGGACCAGGGCTCGCCGTACATCGTCATGGAGCTGGTGCACGGCCTCTCGCTGGCCACCCTGCTCGCCCAGCAGCCCGGGCTCCCGGTGGAACGCGCGGTCGGCATCGCGGCGGCGGTGTGCGAGGCGCTGGAGGTCGCGCACGGCGCGAGCCTGGTGCACCGGGACATCAAGCCCGGCAACATCATGATCACCAACGACGGCGGGGTGAAGGTCGTCGACTTCGGCATCGCCCGGGCCGGGTCGTCCAGCAACCTCACCCAGGCGGCGATGGTGCTCGGCACGGCCGCCTACCTGTCGCCCGAGCAGGCCACCGCCGCCGAGCTGGACGGGCGCACCGACCTGTACGCGGTCGGCTGCGTGCTGACCGAGATGCTCACCGGCGCACCGCCGTTCACCGCCGAGACGCCGGTGGCGATCGCGTTCAAGCACGTCACCGAGCAGCCGCTGCCGCCGTCCGCGCGGCGGGCCGGGGTGCCGTCGGCGCTGGACGCGGCGGTGCTGCGCCTGCTCGCCAAGGACCCGGCCGACCGGCCCGGCACCGGCGCGGCCGCGCGCGCCGAGCTGCTGGCGACGATTCCGGGGCTGGCCTTCTCGGACCCGACCAGTGAGCTGCTCGCCACCGGTGCGGCCGGTCAGGCCACCCAGTTGCTGCCGCCGGTCCCGTTCCGGCCCGCGCCCGCCGCGACCTCGGTGATGGCGCCGGTGCCGGCGATGGCCCCCGTGCCGGACGGCGAGGGGCCCGTCCGGGAGAGCCGCCGCAAGCCGCTGCTGTTCGGCGCGCTGGGCCTGGTGGGGGTGGCGGGCGCCGCGATGCTCGCGATCACCGCCTTCGACGACCCGGCCACGCCCACCGCCGCGCCGCCGCCCAAGCCGACCCGGTCGGTCTCGGCCGCCGCGACGCCCACGCCGACCACGGCCGCGCCCACCACCCCGACGGCGCTCCCGACCCCGTCGGCCACGCCCACCGCCGCCACCACCCCGCCGCGCGGCCAGGCCCCGGCCGTCCAGCTCAACGCCCTTCGCGGGGCGGTGGCGCAGACCCAGATGACCAAGGAGCGCGACCGCCAGCTCGATCTGCTGCACACCCTCGACGACGCCGCCGCGCGCCTCAACCAGGGGAAGGAGGACGACGCCGTGCAGGAGTTGAAGAATGCCCAGAAAACAGTCCGGGACATCGCCAAGAAGCACGCGATCGACGGGCAGACGGCCCAGAACTGGAACTCCCGCCTCAGCACGTTGATCACCTCCCTCAACGCCTCCGCCGACCACGACCAGAGCGACTGACACGGCGGCCGGGGTCGTGCCCGGTTCGTCTCCCCACCTCCTCTCCCCTTCCGCGGCGGGGCACCGGCTCCCGGTCCAAGATCGCCCAGCGGTAGGCTCGCTTCGCAACACGACGCGAAGGGGAGCTCAGTGGCGCGGGTTGCAGTGATCGGTGGAGGCATCAGCGGGCTGGGGGCGGCGCTGATGCTGGGTCGGCGGGGTCACACGGTCACCTTGTACGAACAGGACGCGCGGGAGGCCGGCGCGGACCTGGAGCAGGACTTCTTCGGGTGGGGCAGGCCGCGGGTCCCGCAGGCCGTCCAGCCGCACTCGCTGCTCGCACCGGTGCGCACCGTGCTGCGGGCCGAGGCGCCCGACGTCTACCAGGACCTGTTGGCGCGCGGGGCCCGGGAGTTCCACGATTTCGACTGGTTCGACGAGCACCCGCCGCACCGGGACGGTGACGAGGACCTGGTGACCCTGCGCACCCGCCGCATCGTGCTGGAGGCCGCCCTGACCGCGGCCGTGCGGCGGGAGGCCACCGTGGAGGTGCGGCGGGGGCGCCGGGTGAGCGGCCTCGCCGTCGGGGAGGGGCGGCCCGTCCGGGTCACCGGCGTGCGGGTCGGCGCGGAGACCTTCGGGGCGGACCTCGTCGTCGATGCGGCCGGCCGGCGCTCGCCGGTGCCCGCCTGGCTGGTGGAGGCGGGCTGCCGGCCGCCGGTGGTCGAGAGCCACCGCACCGGGATCGCCTACCTGTGCCGCTGGTACCGCCTGCGGGCGGACGGCCCGCGCGACCCGGGGCGGGGGGTGAGGACCGGCTCGGCCGCGTCGTTCGCGCTGGCCGGGGTCTTCCCCTCCGACAACGACACCTTCGCGGTGAACCTGCTGCTCTCCACGGCGGATCCGACCCGGGGCGCGCTCACCGACCCCGAGGTGTTCGAGGCCGTGGCGCGCCGCTTCCCCGCCTGCGCCGCCTGGCTCGACCTGGACGCCGAGCCGCAGTCGGCCGTGCTGGCGATGGCCGGCCTGGACAACCGCTGGACGGCGCTCGCCGACGCGGAGGGACCGGTCGTCACGGGTCTGGTCAACGCGGGGGACAGCCTCATCCACACCAACCCCACCTCGGGCCACGGGGTGTCCCTGGGCCTGCGTGCCGCCCAGTACCTCGCCGGACACGTCGACGAGGTCGTCGCGGACCCCGCCGGCTACCACGCGTGGACGGTGGAGGCCCTCCGCCCGTGGTTCGACGCGCAGGTGGCGTCCGACCGCGCCAACGAGCAGCGGCTCGCCGAGAGCGCGCCGCCCCCGGAGCGGCGGGCGGCGGCCGTGGCCACCTGCGCCTTCGAGGACCCGGTCGTCATGCGGGCCCGCGCCAAGGTGCGGCACCTGGTCTCGCGACCGGACGAGGCCTACGCCACCGAGGAGGTGGACCGCCACGTCACCGCCTGGCTGGCCGCCCACCCCGACTTCGAGCCGGAACACGACGGCCCGACCCGCGACCAGTGGGACGCGCTCATAGCGGGCTGAGCGCGGGGCCGGGCGCCCCCCGCACGGCTACCGGTCGGCGGTCCCGGACTGAGCGGCACCGTCGGTCCCGGTCTGAGCGGCACCGGGTTGTCCGGCCCGTCCAGCCACACGGTGTGGCCGGACGGGGTCACCGTGAGCCCGAAGCGGTCGAAGCCCGGTCGGCCCTTGTCGCGCCACCACTGCCAGGCCGCTGCCACCTCGTCCCAAAGTCGCCGGGGCCCGGACTGCACGACCTCGTACGCGGCGCGGCCGGGCTCCCAGTCGGCGGTCGCCCACGAGGTGACGGCGGTGTCGTGCAGCCACAGCGTGTACGTGCCGTCGTCGTAGCGCTCGGTCAGCGGGAACACCCCGGGCAGTTGGACGCCGACGGCGAACATCTCCAGCCATCCGCCGACCGTCTCGGGGGACAGGCTGGTGGTGGACGCGGTGCCGTCCGCGGGCCAGGGGCCGGAGAGGTAGGCCAGGCTGTCCGGCCGGGCGCTCCGCTGCCGGCGCAGCCGCATGAAGGCCGACGAGCCGACGAACCGGCCGCTCGCCGTGCCGTCGTCGGCGGCGGTGAGGCGTACGAGCGCCTCACCGCCGTACTCCGGCCCCCACGGCGCGACGATCACCGCGCCGGGCCGGGCCTGTGCCACCCACGCGTACGGCACCCGGCCGACCGAGCAGGTGGCGATCACCCGGTCGTACGGCGCCGCCTCCGGATGGCCCTCGGCGCCGTCACCGACGACGAGGCGCGGGGTGTACCCGGCGCGGGCGAGACGGCGTTCGGCGGCGGCCGCGCTGACCCGGTCCACTTCGACGCTGACGACGTTCCCGGAACCGACCCGGTGGGCCAGCAGGGCGGCGTTCCACCCGGTGCCGGTGCCGATCTCCAGGATCCGGTGGCCGTCCTCGACGTCCAGGGCGGCGAGCATCGAAAAGACCATGGTGGGCATGGAGTTGGACGACGTGGGCATGGTGCCCACGTCGTCCCCGGTGTGCTCACCGTCGTCCCACTGGGTGGTGAGCGGCACGTCCGAGTGGACGGCCTCCCACCAGGCCGCCGGGTCGGTGTCCCGGTGGACGGCCCGGCCCTGGCGGACGCCGTCGGCCCGACCGGGCCAGATCGTGTCCGGGACGAAGAGGTGACGGGGAACGGCGTCGTACGACGCCAGCCAGTCCGTGGTGAGCGACCCGTTCGCGATGAGCGCGGAGGCCAGCCGGGCCCGACCGGCCTCCGCTTCGTGCTTCCCGGTCACCGGCTACTTACCGTCCGCCGGGCCCTTGCCGTCCGAGGAGTTCCCACCCTCGGACGACCCGCCGCCGCCGTGCTTGTTGCCGCTGTTGGAGTCGTCCTGCTGACCGCCGCCCTTGCCGTCACCGGTCCCGCCGCCGTGCTTGCCGTCGAACGTGGGAATGGCCACCTGCTGCCCCTCCGTCGTCACCTCGGGCCGGGGGAGCCCCCGACCCGGCCTGCGTCTTGTCCGCCCCCGCCCCGGTGTGACCGGGACGGGGGCGGACAAGGGGCGTCAATGATCGACGCCAACGACAAGCACGCTAAGGGCACGAAAGCCTCTGGTGGGTGGGTGATTCTCGAATATTCCAGTCACGGTGGCCGAGGTTCGCGCGGATTCCTCAGATGGCTCCGAGGGCCCTGCGGCACCGGGTGATGACCCGGTGGGCGCCCGATTCGTACACGGCTGCGCCAGCCAGGGTCTCCCATACACGCGAGTAGAGAGCTACGTTGTTCGGCTGGTCCAGCCACAGTTCCGCGTGCCAGTCCTCAACGATGACGAGCCGTTCGTCGTAGATCCAGAACCCATTGGCAGGGGGAAGCTTGACCGGAGCTTCGAACGGTATGACACCCAGCGACACCGTATCCAGCCCGATCACACCGCTGAGTCGGTCGAGTTGTGCGGCCATCACGGCTGATGGAGCGACCATGGAGCGCAGCGCGGCCTCCCACATGACGATGCGGAAGTGCTTGCCCGGCCGGTACAGGCTCTCCTGCCGCTGAACCCGGGCCCGTACCGCGTCTTCGACATCACGTGGTGACTGGTGAAGGTCGACGTACGCATTGAACACGTGCCGGGCGTAGTCGGCAGTTTGGAGCATTCCGACGATCATGGAGCTTTCCCAGGCGCGCAAGACCGTCGAGCGCTCGTACTCGACGGTCAGCGTGTCCTGTACCGACCGGTGTCCTGCGGCGAGCTGCCGCCGCCAGGAGCGGGAGTGCGACTCGAAGACCCGTAGTCGAGCGGCCAGCTCCGACGCCACCTGAGGTTGGCCGATGCCTTCGGCCCAGGCCTTGAGGTCGTCGTGGGTGGCCGTCTGTCGACCGGTTTCCAGCTTGCTGACCTTGGACTGCGGCCAGCTCAGGCGGTCGGCCAACTGCCGACCCGTGAGACCGCCCTCGGTCCGCAGCTCACGGAGCCGCAGACCTAGGGCGATTCGAGCCTGTTGAAAGTCGGTGCTCACCCGCCGGACGGTACCCCAGCGCTGAACTCGCGGTGCGGAGTGGCGAAGTGCCAGGCGGCGTCCCGGACCTGACAGGCGCGGGCCACCTGCACCGGGTCGGTGATCAGTTCGACGCCGATGAGGTCGTCATCGGCGTCGAAACGCAGCAGGGCGATCACACGGGAGTCGAACAGCCACGTGTCCTCGTTCGGAAGACTCAGGCGGTCGGCATCGGCCCGCCAGAGGTAGCGGATGTCCTCGCCGGCAGCACCGTTCCGTTGGGCGTTGTCGAGGAGGTACCGCTGCCCGGGCGTGGGAGGGCTGTCCATGATCCTCACTCGCTCGAAACGCTTGGCCAGAGCCACCTGTTCGCGGCGCGAACGGCACCAGGGGTCATCCAGGTCCCAGCCGGGCGCCTGTCCGGCGGCGAAACGCCGGTAGGTCTCGGTCTGCTCGTCCGAGCGGTACCGGCGGCGGGTCTCCAGCCGGAAGGCGGTGTGTTGAAAGCTCTCAAACATGCTGTCGAACTCTTCGAAGCTGATCAGCACGGGTTCGTGGTCCACGTCACGCGGAGAGAAGTCGGCGAGCAGCACGCGCGGCACGATCACGAATCCCTCGCCTGGCTTGACGTTGCGGAGTTGGGCCACTTCGTCGGGGTCGGTCACCGTGTTGCCCTGCACCAACACGTCCCCGGTCTCCACGTCTTCGTAGAGTGTCGGGCATCCGTTGTTCCCTGAGTTGCTCCCGATGTACCGCAGTCGTCGACTCACAACATGCTCCCCTCGGTGTTGATCAGGCTGAACCAGGATGCCTGCGAATCGCCCTGCATGGGGCCTTGATTCTCGAATATTCTCCGGGGCAACTGAGATTCCCCTGTCGGACCTGGTGAGAGGTCCCGTATGGTCGATGCGCAGTGATCAACAGCGATGCCTGCAGAACGTCGATCCGACCGATTTCGAAGGGCGGCGGCCCTCGCTCGGTTGAGCGAGGGCCGCCGATCGGGTCAGGTCGTGGGGTCGGTGAGGTGGTCGAACTCGCCGGCCTTGACGCCCTGGAGGAACTTGGCGAACTTGAGGGGGGTAGTGCGGACGATGATCTCGCCGTCGTCCGACTCGCGCAGCTCGATCAGTCCGTCGACCGCGCGGACCTCGACGCACTCATCGTGTGCACCGCTGTAACTGGATTTCTGCCAGGTATCAGACATACCGACCCTCGATTTCCTTCATGATTGATCGGATGAATTCTCGTGACTCGTCCTCGGGCAGAGCGGCAGAGTCCAAGCGGGCGAAGACCGAGCGATAGCTAGACAGGTGCGCCGGGGAGTCGAAGAACTGGACAGCGTGGGCGACATCCATCTGGACCGTATCCAGCTCTGGAGTCACGCCTTCGGCGTACGTGAGGTTCTCGCTGGACCCCGGAAAGGTGTCGGTGTCGAACGACATGACTCTGATCGTGATGCTCGGAGCCTCGGACGCCTCGATCAGGGTGCCTAGCTGTTCTGCGAGGATTCTTGGGCCGCCGAACTGCATCCGTAGTGCTGCCTCGTGGATGAATGCCTGGTAGGGAACCCTTTGGGTATGGAGGATCTGGTGCCGCTTCATCCGGAACTCGGTTCGCAAGCCGATGTCCTGCTGGGTGGGCAGTGGCGTGGCGCGCGAGAACACGGCTGAGGCATAGGCGCTCGTCTGGAGAAGTCCAGGAATGTAGGTGGTCGTGCAGGTGTAGAGCCCGCTGGCGTGGCCCTCGACCTCTGCCACTTCGAGGAAGTCGGTTGCCAGCTTGCCTCGGTATTCCTCCCACCAGCCCTTCCCTCGTTCGGTAGCCATGTCGGCGAGCGCGTCGACCAGGGGAGCGTTTTTGCAATCGCATGCGGCTGCGACGGTCCGAAGGCGTTCGGCGCTGACGCCGATCTTCCCTGTTTCCATCTGCGTGACCTGCGTGGGGTTCAGCCCGAGCGCGCGGGCGAGCTGGCTGCCGCCGAGACCGGCTTGCTCTCGCATCTTCCGCATCTCGGCACCGAGGCGGCGCTGGCGAAGGGTTGGGTCGCGGCGAAGCGGCATGTCGTCCTCTCAGTGTGGCGTGGGAGCAGTCTGCCGCGTGCGCGATGAGTCGGTCCATCGAGGTTTGAGGGGGATTGGGCCCCACGTTCCCACGTGAGGGGGATCCTTCCGCATCACGCCTTCAATTGAAGACGCTTTGCGCTATGGTCTATCTCACATCGATCCGATGGATCGTCAGTAACGCTTGTTCCCAGGGCAGTAGGCGCCTGCTGCCCGCGCACCGCAGAGCAGCCGTACGCGGCACTCCCAGTCCCGTCCCGGCCTGGCTCACGGCGACGTATCCGCCGGTGACACCACACCCACTCCACTCCGCCTCTCTTCGGAGGTCCCTCATGTGTGCCTTCACCCTGCCCGAACCGCCCGACTGGTCCGCCGCCCGCGAGGAGCTGCGCGAGGCCCTCGACCTCGCCGGCTGGCCCGACGACCTCATCCACGACGCCGAACTCGCCCTCTGCGAGCTCTACATCAACGCCTGGCGCCACGGCGGCAGCCCCGCCCCGCTCGTCGTCGTCCTGCTCCGCGACCACACCCTGCGCGTCTCCGTCGCCGACGACAACCCCCACCTCCCCGAGCCCCGCACCCCCACCGACCCCTACGCCCTCTCCGGCCGGGGCCTCCACCTCGTCCGCTCCCTCACCCACCGCTTCGGCACCGACCCCCGCAAGCACGGCAAACGCGTCTGGTTCGAACTGGACGCCGCCGCGTGACCGCCACCCCCGAACCCGACCCCCCGCACCCCCTCCACGACACCGGAAGGAACGAGCCGTGGGAGTCCTGATCCCCCTCGTCACCGACGCCATCCACACCGAGCGCACCACCGTCGCCTACCTCAGCGTCGAACACGCCTCCGACGCCACCGTCCAGCTCCGCCTCGCCGTCGACCTCGACATCCACACCGGCCCCGGGGAACACCTCGCCCTCCCCCTCACCCACGACCAGGCCCACGAACTCCTCCACGACCTCGCCGCCCACCTCGGCCACCGCGTCCTCGGGATCCGCCGATGAGAACCGGCACCGCCAACTTCCTCGTCGGCGCGGCCCTCCTCACCCTCCTCGCCCTCGCCCTCACCACCGTCGCCCTCGGCGTCCTCACCACCCTCAAAATCAACCACCACCCCCAACCGCCCCCGCCCCCACCCATCACCCCCCACGGCCGCTGGGAACTGCGCACCCGCCCCGACGGCACCACCGAATACGCCTGGATCGCCCGCCAGGCCGGCCACTACGGCCCCGAAACCCACCACCGCACCCCCCAGAAGCAACCCGCACGCCACGCCATACCGCACTGACCGGACGCCCGTACCGGGGTGATGGGCCATCCGCCCGTCGCTCCGGGCGACCCGGGTGGAATTCCCGGTGGCCGGGGCCCGCGACCGGGCAGAATCGGGCCCATGTTGACCATCGGATCCATCGTGTTGGGTGTCGCGGACGTGCGGCGGGCCGTCGACTTCTGGACGGAGGCACTGGGCTACGCGGCCCGTGACGAGGTCGAGGACCACTGGGCCGTCCTGGAACCCGCCGAGGGGCCGGGCGTGCAACTGGCACTCGGCCTCAGCGGATCGCCCCTCCAGGAGCACCCCCGCGTCCACCTCGACCTGTACACGGGGGACGCCGCCGAGCAGGCGGCCGAGATCGAGCGGCTGCTCGCCCTCGGAGCCAGCTCGGTCGACTGGGACAGCTACCCCGAGGACCCGGACTTCGTCGTCCTCGCAGATCCCGACGGCAACCGGTTCTGCGTGATCGACACCACCCACGGCTGACGGCCGGCGGGGCTCCGTCAGTCGCCCCGCTCGTCGTGTTCGTCCTGCTCCTCCGCCCGGTGACGGCGGCGGGGGAGGCCGTGCCGGTGCTCCCCGCCCTGCGCCCGGGGGATCCGGCTCTCCAACCCGGTGCGGAGCCGCTGCGTCAGTGTCCCGGCGGCGGTCGCGAGGAAGACGAAGTTGTAGACGATCTGCAGGATCACCACCAGCCGGGGCCCCTGCCCGGCCGCCGTGATGTCGCCGTAGCCGACGGTGGCCATCGTGACGACGGTGAAGTAGAGCGCGTCGAGCCTCGTGTGCAGGCCGTCGAACTCGCCCACCGAGGCGGCCAGCACGTAGTACGTGCCCGCGAAGACGTTCATCGACAGGCAGATCAGCACGACCAGCCACAGCCCCGGCCGTCGGCCCGTCCCGCGCAGCAGGTCGAGGACCCGGCCCAGCAGCAGGCCGCTCAGCAGGGTCAGGACACCGGCGAACACGAGCCAGCTGAGGACCGGGCGGCGTTCGCCGAAGTAGCGCAGCGGCAGCGTGAAGTACGCGAGCATCAGCACGGCGAACGAGCCGAGCAGCAGGAACCAGGCCCGCACGTCGACGCGGTGCTCCTGGGCGAGGGGGGTCGGGGTCGCGGACATCCCGCTCAGCCTGTCGCAGTGCCACCGGTCCCGCTCGCCGGGCTGCTCCGAACGGACCGGCCGGCCAGGGCGGGGCCCGGACACGACGAAGCCCCCACCGTTGCCGGTGGGGGCTCGGCCGGAGAAACCTCAGGCCGTGGTCGTGGTCCGGGGGGTCTCGGTGGCCTTGGTCACGTTGGTCGGCGCGACCACCTGCGGGGCCACCGGCTGCTGCGGCGCGGTCTGCGCCTGCGGAGCAGCGGTGCTCTGCGCCGTACCCGGCGCGGCGGCGGCAGCGGCGTCCGCGGCCGGAGCCTCGTCCTCGCGCAGCGCCTTGGTCTCCGCCTTCAGGATGCGCATCGACTTGCCGAGGCCACGGGCCATCTCCGGCAGCTTCTTCGATCCGAACAGCAGGATTACGACAGCCAGCACCACCAGGAGGTGCCAGGGCTCAAGACCGTTCCGCAGCATCCCCGGCCACCGGTCCCTTCTTGTCTAGAGTCACGGGTGGGCAAAGCGCCCGACTTGGCCAGTATGCATGGCCGCGGAGGCGAACGTATACACCGGTCGGGAAACGCTGGTCAAAAACCAGGTGTTGACCAGGCGGATGGCGATTAGTCGCAGGCCCCGCGGTGAATTCCGGCCACCGGGTCAATTGCCGTATCCGATGATGAGGCCGCAGAACACCGCCGCCACCAGCGCCACCCCGATCGACAGCACCAGCAGGACCCGGGTGCCCGGCAGCGGCGCCCCGGCGCGGATCGCCGCCTCGACCCGGATCCACCGCCGGTACGCGGTGGCACCGAGCACCGCCCCGCCGAGGGCGCAGATCACGGCCAGGGCGATCCGCAGCGGCGCGGGGGCGACGTCGGGGGTCAGCTGGTCGACGGCGATGCCGCCCGCGAGCAGGCCGAGTGCCGTCCGGATCCAGGCCAGGAAGGTCCGCTCGTTGGCCAGCGAGAACCGGTAGTCCGGCTCGCCACCGCCCGGCGACCGCGCGCCGTCCGCTTCCGGCCCCGGCCCCGGCCCCGGCCCCGGCCCCGGCCCCGGCCCCGGCCCCGGCTCCGCCTCCGGCATCGGCCCTCCCGCCGCTCTCCCGAGTGTTCCCGTCGAACCCCAGGCTGCCCTGGCGCGCCCGGCCCCGCAGCTCAGGACCGGGCGGACCGCCCGGCCGGCGGGAACTCGGGTGCGGAGGGCGGCCGGCCTCGGCCAGACTGCCGCGATGAGCATCGACACGGCCGGCCCCGCGACCCCCAGCCCCGCCCAGGAACGAGCCCTGCGGCACGTCACGGCGCTCGCCACCGGCGGCCCGCTCGCCGCCGGACTGCGCATCACCCTCAACTTCCACCCCGACCGGGCCGACGGCGGCCGGGACATCCTGGAGGCGCTCGCCCAGGACGGCGTCTACCGCTCCCAGTTCGTCACCGGTACCGGCAACGGCGGGCTGACCGCCCACCCTGGCGGTGACCGCTGGCGCTGGGAGAGCCGGATCTTCGGCGGCGCCTACGACGAGGCCCCGGCCGAGGAGCGCCCGGTGTACGGGGCGCTGGACTACCGGCGCAAGCCCGTCGGCGCGGCGCCGCGCTTCGGCTCGGCCCATCTCCGGCTCGCCCCGCACGCCCTCGCCCGGGCCACCTTCTGCTACCCGGACAGCTACCTCGACCCGTCCGACTTCGGCACCGCCGACCGGATGGCCCTGATCGCCCTCGCCGAGGCCGACGACGCGGACGAGCTGGACGACTACATCGAGGCCCAGGTGCACGGGCCGGTCCGGCTCGACAGGGACGTGGAGGCGGTGGTGCTGGACCCGAGCTACCGGGGCACCGCGGTCGAGGAGCGGGCCCGCCGGCTGCCGTGCCCGCTCGCCTGGCACCGCGGCCTGCGGCTGTCGACCGAGGAGCTGAGCCGCCACCCCGACTACCGGGGGGCCGAGTTCGTCGCCCTCGGCCTCGCGATCGCCGAGGACGGGCTGCTCGACCCGCGCGTCATCGGTGACGCCGTCCGCACCGGCCGGCACGATCCGCAGGCCCTCAAGCGGGTCTGGCACTACCTGGCGCGCTTCGGCTCACCCGTCGAGTAGCCGGTCGGCCTGCGCTCCCCGTGACGTCGACCGCGTGACGTCAGCTCCCGGTGACGCGGCCCCGGTGGGGTCGGCGTCCCGACGGGCCGGCAGGTAGCCCCCGCCGGGTGGCCGCTTACGGGCGAGAGCCCCCGCCCGGGGGCGGGGGCTCTTGATGACGCGCGGGGGCGGATTGCTCCGATCAGCTTCTTCGCTCAGACGGTGGCGGGCTCGGCGCCCTTTCGGTCGACACCCTCGGTGTCGTCCGTGGCCGGCCGGGCGGGGAGGTGGGACATCAGGCGGTAGGCGAGGAGGGCGGCGCCGACCGCGAAGACCAGGCCGACCAGGGCGGCCACGTGCAGGCCGTCGGTGAAGGCGGCCCGGGCGGTGTCGAGCAGCTCGGTGCCGAGGCGGCCGGGCAGCCGGGCGGCGACGGTGACCGCGCCACCGAGGGTGTCCTGGGCGGTGCGGGCGGCCTCGCCGTCGATCCCGGCGGGGAGGGCGCCGTCCAGCCGAGACCGGTAGACCGCGGCGCCGGCCGCACCGAGCAGGGCGATGCCGAGCGAGCTGCCGAGCTCGACCGCCGTCTCGGAGGTGGCGGAGGCGGTACCGGCCCGCTCGATCGGTGCGGCGGAGACGACCATCTCGGCGGTGAGCGTCATGGTGCCGACGGTGCCGGCGGCCAGGACCCCCGCCGCGGTGAGGATGAGGGCGAGCGGCGAGTCGGCGCCGACCTGGGTCATCATCGCGAAGCCGGCCGCGCCGATCAGGAAGCCGCCGGCCATCAGCACCGCCGGCCGGACCTTCCCGGCGAGCGCCGCGCCCAGCCCGACCGCCGCACCGACGCCCACGCTGGGGACGAGCGACCAGAGCGAGGCCGTCAGCGGGCTCATGCCCTTGACCAGCTGCAGGTACTGCGAGGTGAAGAGGGTGAAGCCCATCATCGCGAACATCGCGACCATGTTGACGCTGATCGCCCCGGTGAAGGCGCGGATCCTGAACAGGCTCAGGTCGAGCAGCGGGGCGGCGGCGGTGCGCTGGCGGAGGACGAAGAGGGCGGCGAAGACCAGCCCGACCGGGACGGCCGCGGCGGCGAGCGGGCTCCAGCCGTCCACCGCGAGGGTCTTGACGCCGTAGACCAGCGGCAGGATCGAGGCCAGCGAGAGGCCGGCGCCGAGCAGGTCGAAGCCGCCCTGCTGCGGGGAGCGGTACTCGGGCAGCAGGAAGGGGGCCACGACCAGCAGCAGGGCCATCACCGGGACGGCGACCAGGAAGACCGAACCCCACCAGAAGTGGGCCAGCAGGAACCCGCCGACGACCGGGCCGAGCGTGGCCCCGGTGGTGAGGACGCCGCCCCAGGCGCCGAGGGCGATCTGCCGCTGCTTGGGGTCGTGGAACATGTTCCGGATCAGCGCGAGGGTCGAGGGCATCACGGTCGCCCCGGCGGCGCCGAGCACGGCGCGGGCGGCGATCAGCTGGCCCGCGCCGTCGGCGTAGGCGGCCAGGACCGAGGCCCCGATGAAACCGGCGGCGCCGATCATCAGCAGCCGGCGCCGGCCGATCCGGTCGCCCAGCGAGCCCATCGTGATCAGCAGCCCGGCCAGCAGGAACGAGTACATGTCCATGATCCACAGCTGCTGGGTGCCGCTCGGCGCCAGCGTGGTGGAGATGTACGGGACGGCGAAGAAGAGCACGCCCATGTCCATGGTCAGGACGAGCGTGGGGAGCAGGAGGACGGCCAGGCCGATCCATTCGCGACGGCCTGCGCGGCCGGTGGTTGCGGTCATGGGGAAGACGGTACGGGCGTGTCAGACGCCTGTCTAGTACAAGTGTCTAAATCATTTGTCTCAGGCTTCCGTGTGAGACGTACGTGCAAGACATCTGTCCAGACAGGCCGTAGCATCGGGCCATGGGAAATCGTGAGGACCTGCTGGCCGGCGCCAAGCGCTGTCTGTACGAGAAGGGCTACGGGCGCACCACCGCCCGGGACGTCGCCACCGCCTCCGGCGTCAGCCTGGCGGCGATCGGCTACCACTTCGGCTCGAAGGAGGCGCTGCTCAACGCGGCGCTGATCGAGGCGACGGGGGAGTGGGGCGTCGCACTGGGCGCCGTGGTGGCGCACGCGAACGAACTCGCGGACGGGCCGGAGGAACGGTTCGTCGCGGTCTGGGACGGGGTGAAGGAGACCTTCGTCGAGCACCGCGGCCTCTGGGCGGCGCAGTTCGAGGCGATGGTGCAGACCGACCGGGCACCCGAGCTGGCGGCGGCGCTCACCGCGGCGCAGAAGAGCGGGCGGCTCGGGCTCGCGGCCCTGTTCCAGGGCCTCGCCGAGGTGCCGGACACCGAGGACGAACTGGCCCGCGGGATGTTCTACCAGGCGCTGCTGGTCGGCCTGGCCGCCCAGTGGCTGGCCGCGCCCGAGATGGCGCCGACCGGGCGGGACTTCCTGCGCGGCCTCCAGCTGGTCGCCCCCTCCGTGCTGGGCGCGGCCGCGCCGTAGGCCGCCGTGGGCCGCCGTGGGCCGCGTCGCCCGGCGGGGGCGGCTACGCCGTGACCGCCGTCAGCAGCACCACCGAGTCGACGTGGGCCAGCAGCCCGTGCCGGTCCTGCGGGATCGGGTGCAGCTGGCCCGCCGACAGCTCCTGCAGATGCCCGGCGACGGTGAGCGAGACCCGACCCCGCAGCACCTGGATGCTCGCGGCGGCGGGGGCGTTGTGCTCGTCCAGCGACGTCCCGGCGGTCAGCGCGATCACGGTCTGCCGCAGCACGCCGTCGTGCACCACGAGGTGGGCGCTGCGCCCGTGCGGGCTCTCGGTGGCCTTGGCCGCGTGCTCCACGGCGAGCTGTTCGAGATCGACCATGGGTGTCCTCCTGGGCCTGCCTGCCGGGTCCGTCGGCGGGTCCGTCGCCGGGCCTGCCTGCCGGGCCGTTCGCGGCGGCCCTGGGGCCAGCGTCGCGGACGGGCCCGGCTCCCGCACCCCGGAGCGGCTCGGCGTGCGGGGATCGCCGACTGCGCCCATGGTGGACGCATGGCGACCAATGACAGTTTCCTCAGAGGCTTCCAGGTCAACCGTTCGCTGCTGGCCGGCGGAGCGGTTCTCACGGGCATCGGCGCGGTGCTCGGCGCGGCCGGTGCGGCCATGGTGTGCGCGGCGCTGGCCACGGCCGGGCGTACGTGGATCAGGCGGTTGGAGACCCCGCCGACGGCGGTCGCGACGGCCGTCGCGCAGCGGGCGCTGCGCGAGGCGAAGGTGGCCTCGGCGGCCGGCTGGGAGGCCTGGCGCGCCGAGCACAGCTCGCCCAACTGAGCGGCCCGGGCGCGGTCCGCGTGCCGTCCCGCTGCCCGCCGGTCCGCCCCGCCGCCCTCTCCACCGTCCCGCCGCGCCGCCCGGCTTCACCCGGGCGGCGCAACCGTCGTGACCGCGCGGGCGGGGGGAGCGCCGGCGGGCCGCCATGGGGGTGCGGCCCGCCGGCGTTCCCGGCTGTGCCGGCGCGGTGGGTGCGGCCGGCCCGGCTCCCGTTGCGGGGGTCCTCGCCGCCGGGGCCCCGCCGCGGGGGCCCCGCCGCAGGGTCCTCGCTACAGGCCGAGCGACTTCGCGACGATGCTGCGCATGACCTCGCTGGTGCCGCCGTAGATCCGGAACACCCGGTTGTCGGTGTAGAGGCGGGCGATCGGGTACTCCAGGATGTAGCCGTAACCACCGTGCAGCTGGAGGCACTTGTCGATCACGCCGGAGGCCGACTCGGTGCAGAACAGCTTGGTCGCCGCCGCGTCCGCGACCGTCAGCTCGCCGCTCTGGTAGAGCTCCAGCGCACGGTCGACCATCGACTGCTGGGCGACCACCTGGGCCTCGCAGTCGGCCAGCGTGAACTTGGTGTTCTGGAACTCGGCCACCGCCTTGCCGAACACCTTGCGGTCCTTGACGTACTGGACCGCGAACCGCACCGCCGCCGCGGAGGCCGCGTAGGCGCCGACCGCGATCGCCAGCCGCTCCTGGACCAGGTTGTGGGTCAGGTAGGAGAAGGCCTTGCCCTCCTCGCCGAGCAGGTTCTCCACCGGCACCTTGACGTCGCTGAAGGCCAGCTCGGCGGTGTCGGAGGTGCGCAGACCGATCTTCTGCAGCTTGCGGCCCACGGTGTAGCCCGCGGAGGCCGTGTCCACGCAGAGGATGGAGAGGCCGGCCCGGCGGTTCTCCGGGTCGTACGGCGCGGTCCGGCAGATCACCAGGACGAGGTCGGCGAGCACGCCGCCGGTGATGAAGGTCTTGGCGCCGTTGAGGACGTAGTGGGTGCCGTCCTCGGAGAGCCGGGCCGTGGTGGTGATGCCCGCGAGGTCGGAGCCGGCGCCCGGCTCGGTCATCGCGATGGCGGTCATGATGTCGCCGGAGACGAAACCGGGCAGCCAGCGCTGCTTCTGCTCCTCGTCGGCGTACTCCAGCAGGTACGGCAGCACCAGGCCGGTGTGCACGCCCGAGGAGCCGAAGCTGACGCCCGCCCGGGCGGTCTCCTCGGCCACCACGGCCTGGTACTTGAAGCCGCTCTCGCCCGCGCCGCCGTACTCCTCGGGGACCTCGATGCCGAAGACGCCGAGCGCGCCGAGCTGGCGGTAGAAGTCGCGCGGCGGGTGGCCCTCGGCCTCCCAGCCCTCGTAGACGGGCACGACCTCGTTGGCGATGAAGTCCCGGATGGTCTCCCGGAAGGCCTCGTGGTCCTCGGTGAACACGGTGCGGCGCACGACGGCGCTCCCTTCGGTGGTGCCAGGCGGTGCGGGCCGGCACGGGCGGCTGCGGGCCGGTGGACAGCTGATCGCCCCACAAGTTAATCCCGGGTAGCTTCGACTTGTCCAGGGTCGGCGCGGCGGTGTCCGTACCGTGACCGAGCCCGCTGTGACCGGCTCCGGCCCCCCACAAGTGAATCCTTGCTAGCCTACGGTCGGCGGGTGGCGTCCGTAGTCCGCTCCGACCGCGGCGCGGGGCCGCGGCGCCGCAGACCTCGTGGACCGGCATCCGGGCGAGGTGCCCGGCATACGGGCTGGCGAGGGCGAGGAGCGACGTCATGGTGGTTCGACGGCCGCCCGCGCGATCCCGGCAGGCGCAGATCCTCGCCGTGGCCGCCGAGCGCTTCCACCGCAGCGGTTACCACCAGGTCTCCATGACGGAGGTCGCCGCCGGGGTCGGCATCACCGCGCCGGCCCTCTACCGACACTTCCGGGGCAAGCCCGAACTGCTGGACCGCACTCTCCGGTTGGGGCTGGACGAGCTGTCCGGCGGACTGCGCGCGGCATCGACCACGGCTGACGTCGGCGCCGCGCTGGCCGCCGTCGCGGTCGGGCACCGGCCGCTCGGCACGCTGGTGCAGCGGGACGCCCGGTTGCTGCCGCCGGTCCGACGGGCCGGACTGCGCCGCGAGCTGCGCGCGGACGTCGCGCTGATGGCCGGGGTGCTCCGGGCGGAGCGCCCGGAACTCGGGAGCGCCGACGCCGAGTTGCTCTGCTGGTCGGCCCTCTCCGCCGGAGCCGGCCTCTCCTACCAGTCGGCCGTGCCGCAACCGCGCCGGGCCGAGCGGCTGCTGCGCGAGCTGGTGGCGGCGATCCTGGCGGTGCCGCTGGGCGACACCTCGCCCGACCCGCGGGACTACTGCCCGGCGGCCGCGCCGGTGTCCCGGGCGCAGTCCCGCCGGGAGGAACTGCTCGCGGCGGCGGTGCGGTTGTTCCACCAGCGCGGGTTCGACAACGTCAGCACCGACGAACTCGGCGCCGCGGTCGGCATTTCGGGGCCCAGCGTGTACCGGCACTTCGAGAGCAAGGCCCAGCTGCTGGCCGCCTCACTGGTGCGCAGCAGGGAACGGCTCTGGCACGAGGTCGAGGGCGCGATCGCCGTCGCCGACGGGCCCGGGCCGGCCCTGGAGGCCGCGCTGGCCGCCTACGTGGGCTTCGCCCGGCGCAACAGCGACTACCTGGGCGCGATGCTGAGCGAGACCGAGCGGCTGGCCGCGCCGGACCGGCGGGCCGCGGTGGACTTCCGCCGGGACTTCCTGCGGACCTGGGTCGAACTGCTCTGCCAGGTCCGCCCCGAGTACGACGCGGCCCAGGCCAGGATCCGGGTGCACGCGCTGTTCGCCCTGGTCAACGACGGGGTGCGGAACCGCCCGTACTGTGAACGGCCGGACCTCGGGGACTGCCTGCGGCGGCTCGGCCGGGCCGTCCTGGGCCTCCCCGGGCCCGCATAGCGACGGCCGGGTGCCCGCCCCCGAGGATGGTGGGGGCAGCCACCCGGCCCGGCGTCGCGACCCGGTGGATCCGGTCGGGGCCGCGAGCGCACTGGTGCTCGGTCCGGGTCTCGCCGCCGCCGGAGCGGAAGCGGCGGCGAGGAGGGCCGGGACTAGAAGAAGATGTGCGGGTGCACGTCGGCGGCGAGGTTCCCGTTGCCCTGGAGGGCGCCGACGTTGCCGGCGTTGCCGGCGACCGCGAGGCCGTTGTTCTGGTTGCCGGCGCCGGAGCCGGTGGCCGTCTGCTGGGTGCTGACCAGGTTGCCGGTCACGTTGCCGATCACGTTGCCGGAGCCGTTGTTGTTCACGACACTGCTGTTGGAGTGGTCGTTGGCACCGGCGCCGTTGTCGGCGTACGCCGTGGCGGACCCGAGGCCGACCAGGAGGAAGGCCCCGAGGGCGGTGACGGCGGCGGCTGCGCGGATACGGGACACGCTGATCTCCCTGAGAGAGTGCGAAAAAGTGGCGCGTTCCGGGGTGGCCGCCCCGCAGCGCCGGTTCCTGACGTCGCACGACCAGCATTCACCAGCACCTGGGCGAACTCCACCGAATGGGTGGCAATTCGCCCGATGGTGTCATGAAGACGACGAACCGGGAGGGCTGGGAGGAGCCGCGCGCGGTCACGCAGAGAGCGTCAAGTTCCCTCGAAGGAGGGCGGATTGGATCCACCGGACGGCGGCTTCGACGGGACTGCACTGTCAATGCCCGGTTGACCGGTCCTCCGGTGTCAGCCCGGTGTCAGGCCAGTGTCAGGCCGAGTCCCGGTCGACCCTGGGCCGAGCCCCGGTCGATCCCGAACCGAGCCCCGGTCGATCCCGAACCGATTCCGGGCCGGCCTCAGAAAGAAATGGTCGCCGGATAGTCGCACTGGCACACTGAGGACCCATGTCTGATGGTCTCCCGCCCGACCCCGTGCCCACCGAGGATCTGCGTACGACCGAGGTCGATCTCGGCGGACTGGTGAACGTCCTCGCCACCCACCTCTACTCCACCCCGCTGGTGGCCCTGCGCGAACTCGTCCAGAACGCCCACGACTCGCACACCCGGCGGCTCCTGGAGGACCCGGACGGCGGCCACCGCCCGCTGATCCGGGTACGCGCCGACGCCGTCCGGCGCACCGTCGGCATCGAGGACACCGGCGCGGGCCTCACCGAGCCGGAGATCCACGCCTACCTGGCCACCGTCGGCACCGGCTACACCCGGATGCTGCGCGAACTCACCGGCAACCAGGAGCTCATCGGCGCCTTCGGGCTCGGCTTCCTCTCCGCCTTCTCGGTGGCCGACGAGGTCACCGTCACCACCACCTCGCACCGCGAGCCGTTGCTCGGCCACCGCTACCGCAGCTTCGGCGGCGAGCAGTACAGCGTCGAGCGGGTGCCCGCCCGGCCGGCCCCCGGCACCCTGGTCGAGCTCGCGCTGAAGACCGAGCACGCCCACCTCGCCGACGAGAACGCGCTGCGCGAGGTGCTCGGCCGGTACTGCGTCCTGCTGCCGATCCCGGTCTACGTCGGCGACGACGAACAACCCGTCAACGCCGTCCCGGTGCCCTGGCGCCAGGCGGTCGACGGCGACCCGTACGCGGCCCGGATGCGGTTCGCCGGCGCCTTCGGCCGCCGCTTCGAACCGCTCACCGCCTTCCCCGTGCAGCCCGTCGAAGGCGGCAGCGACGCGGTCGGCCTGCTCTGGGTCCAGGACGGCGGCACCTACGGCAGCAGCGACAACCGCGACCTCGCCGTCTACCTGCGCGGCATGCTGCTCGCCGAGGACGCCCGCGACCTGCTGCCCAGCTGGGCCGGGTTCATCGGCGGTGTGGTCGAGTCCAGCCGGCTCACCCCCACCGCCAGCCGCGAGGACCTCCAACGCGACGAGCACTACCGGGCGCTCCAGCAGGCCCTCACCGACGCCGTGGTGGAGGGCCTCTACGAGACCGCCCGGCTGCGCCCCGCCGTCTGGCGCCGCATCCTCGCCCGGCACGGCCAGGACCTGCTCGGCGCCGCGCTCTGCGACGACCGGCTCTTCACCCTGCTCGCCGACGACGTCCCGGTGCCCACCTCGCAGGGCGACCTGACGGCCGGTGCGCTGCGGGCCGCCGGCGGCGGCGCGGTGCACGTCGCGCTCGGCAGCGGCGGCGGCTTCGAGGAGATGCTGTACCGGGCGATGCAGGTGCCGATCGCGCGCGGCGACCGCTACGCGGTGCTGCCGTTCCTGCGCCGCTACGCCGCACTGCGCGACTGCCGGATCGTCGAACTCGGCAGTGAGAACGGGAACCGTGAGCTGTTCCGTGACCCGGAGCGGCCGCTGCCGGCCGAGGAGACCGCCTGGCTGACCGGCGCCCTGGCTGACCCCGGCGAGCAACTCGTCCCGGCCCGGTTCGACCCGCCGGGCCTGCCGCTCGTCCTCGTCCCGGACCGCGAGGCCGAGCTGAAGGCGCGGATCGAGGACGACCAGGCGGACGCCCGGATCCCGTCCGCCGCACTGCGTCTGGCCCGGGCCTTCACCGCGCGGTCCGGCGGCGAGGTGAAGGCCCGGCTCTACCTCAACCTGGCCTGCCCGGCCGTCCAGGACCTGCTCACCGCCTACCGTGGCGGGCACACCGGCAGCGCGACCGCGGCGGGGCTGCTCCGCTCGCTCAAGGTGATCATGGCGGCGGCCTCGGCCGGGTCCGCCGGGTCCGCTGGCTCGGGCTCGGGCGGTGGCGACCTGGGCGGCGCGCTGGCGGGCATCGGGACGGCGGTCTCCGCGCTGACCGCCGCCGTGCCGGCCGGGCTGGGCACGGTGCCGGACAGCCCGGGCGAGCTCGGGGAACCGGGCGGACCCGGTGACCCGGGGGGCCTTCGCGACCGGGGCTGAACGGCGCCCGTCCCCGGCGCCCGCCCGGGGGCCATGCCCCGCACCGGCCGTCCAGGGCCTGGCCGTCCGGGACCTGCCCGTTCGGGTCCGGGCCGTCCGGGTCCGGGCCATCCGGGACCTGCCCGTTCGGGTCCGGGCCGTCCGGAACCTGTTCGTTCGGGACCCGCCCGTCCGGGACCGTCGGACGAATTGTCAGAGGTGGTCAGCACACTGTCCACCAGCACAGCGCACCACCCGCAGGGGGAGACGCAAGCAGTATGAGCACCGACATCTGGGCCTGGGTGCACGACACCCACCAGCAGCTGGCCGAGGCCGGCCACCGGCGGCTGGCCGACGCCATCTACGAACTCCCCGGCCACGCCAACGAGGGGCGCAACGACCAGCTCGACGCCGTCTACCCGGAGGCGGTCGCCGCCGCCCGGGCGCTCGGCCTGCCCTGGGTCGAGGTCTACCTGCGGCACTGGCGGATGCAGAACCTGCTGAACAAGCGCCACCAGGGCGAGCAGGCGCTGCCCGAGGCGGTCGACCTGCTGGAGTTCGCGCACCGCGAGGAGACGGCGGGCTGCCCGCAGTCCGTCTGCGTGGTGCAGGACTTCGCGATCTGCCACGCCCGGGTCGACGGTCCCGGCTACGTGCCCGAGCGGCTCGCCGTGCTGAGCGAGACGCTGGAGCGGATCGAGCCCGCCCGGGCCTGCTTCGACTGCCTCTCCCGGGAGTACTCGGACGCCCTGGAGGACGACGGTCGGCCGGCCGAGGCACTCAGCCACCTCGACACCGCCGCTGCCCGGATGCAGTCCGCCGGCCAGCGGCTCTCGCTGCACTTCCACCACTCCCGGGCCGGCACCCTGCACCTGCTCGGCCGGCACGAGGACGTACTGGCCCTGCTCGACACCGCCGAGCAGGCCGAGCGCGGCCGGGGCCGTGAGATCGACGAGAGCGACCGGCGCTGGGGCGCCGTGCTGCGCGCCCGCGCGCTCGCCTCGCTCGGCCGCACCGACGAGGCGCTGGCCCTGCTGCCGAGCCTGGCGGACGCCGAGCGCCACGCCGACATCCGGGCCGCCTGGACGGCGACGGTCGAGCTGCTGGTCGCCGCCGGCGCCCACGAGAACGACGCCGAGCTCGGCGCCGCGCTGGCCGGCTGGGTCGGGTACCTGGACGGCACCGGTTCGCACCGCCCCTGCGTCGACCTGCTGCTGGCCGCCGGCCGGCTGGCCGTCGCACGCGGCGCCCGGACGATCGCGCTCACCCTGGCGGCCTTCGGCGAACGGAAGCTGACCCGGCTGCGCCGCACCGACGGCGTCGCCGAGCAGGTCGCCCGGCTGCGCGCGGACGCCGAGGCGCTGCCCGTGCCGGAGCTGCCCGTCCCGGCGGCCGAGCTGTCCGCGTACCTCGGGGAGGCGCAGGTGCCCTACGAGGCCGGCGCCGACCTGCTCGCCGCCGCCCTGGACGAGTACCGGGGCGAGCCGGCCGGCGCCACCGGGCTGGCGCTCGACCTGGCCGCGGTGCTGGGCGGCCTCGGCCACTCCCGGGCCGCCGCGGACCTGCTCTGGGACCGGCTGGACGCCGACCCGGCGAGCGAGGGCCTGACCGCGATGCTCGGCAGCGCCCTGATCGACGCCGGGGACGACGAGGGCATCCGTCGGCTCGCCGACCGGATCACCGGGACCAACCCGTCCGGCGGCCACTGGATCCGGGCGCGCTGGGCCGCCGCCGAGAGCCGCTGGGCCGACGTGGTGGAGCAGTGCGAGGCGATCCTGGCCCTGCACCCGGACCGGATCAACACCCGCCGGCTGGCCGCCGCCGCGGCCACCGAGCTGGGCGACCACACGGCCGCGCAGCGGTACTACCAGGAACTGCTGGAGCACGCGCTGCCCGCCGAGGGCACTCCGGACGAGCAGCGGCACCGCACCGTCCAGGAGCCCGACCTCTGGCACCTGATCACCGCGGCCACCGTCAACCGGGACTGGGCGACGGTCCGCTCGACCGGCGCGCTGATAGGCATGGAGTTCGACGAGGCCGAGGGCCCGGTCGACGAGGAGTGGCACATCGTCACCGTCCGGGCCACCCGGACCAACGGCGCGACCGCGGACCTCCCGGCCGTCCGCACCGGCCCGGCCACCGCCCGCATCCTGCCGGTGCTCGGTGACGACCTCACGCTCAACCACGGCGACGTGGTGGTCTTCGCCCCGGCCCTGCTGGAGGAGCCGCCCGGCGAGGATGCCCCGGAGGAGGAGCGGCGCCGCCACCGCCCGGTGTTCGGACTGCTGACGCTGCTCGACCCGGCCGGCTACACCACCTACTGGATCGACGGCGGCTGGCCCGGCGACGAGGCCTGGGCCCGGCTGCGCGAGGAGCTCGGACAGGCCGGGTACGCGGTCTGGGCCTACAGCGGGGAGCAGTACAGCGTCACCGACCCGACCGACGAGGACGAGGTCCTGCCCGGGATCTACGCCGCCGTCGGGGTGCCGCCCACCGAGCGGGCCACCGACGCCGACGCGCTGCTGCGCCGCCTCACCGCGGCCTGGCCGCACCCGCCGGCCTGGCTCGACCTGGCCCGGGCGGCGGGCACGGACACCGCCCGGCACGAGGAGATCATCGAGCGCTACGGGCTGTAGCGGGCCGCTAGTAGCGGGCCCGAGTGTCGACCCCGAGTTTCGACCCCGAGTAGTGCCCCCGGTGCGGGGCAGGGACTCCCGGATCAAGAGGTTCTTGGCAAATGCTTTACTGTTTCATTGCCAAGACTCGACCTCCAGGAGTGCCTGCCCCGTGACCAGCCTCGCCCTCGGCCCGTCCTGGCTCGATCCGACCACCCTGATCTCCACCTTCGGGCCGCTCGGCATCCTCGCCATTGTCTTCGCCGAGTCCGGTCTGCTGATCGGCTTCTTCCTGCCCGGCGACTCCCTGCTCTTCACCACCGGCCTGCTGATCGCCGACGGCACCTACCTGCACCTGCCGCTCTGGCTGATGTGCGTGCTGATCGTGGCCGCGGCCGTGGCCGGGGACCAGGTCGGCTACCTCTTCGGCCGCAAGGTCGGACCGGGCCTCTTCCGGCGGCCCGACTCCCGGGTGTTCAAGCAGGAGAACGTGGAGAAGGCGGCCGCCTTCTTCGACCGGCACGGCCCCAAGGCGATCGTGCTGGCCCGCTTCGTGCCGATCGTGCGGACCTTCACCCCGATCGTCGCCGGGGTGAGCAGGATGAACTACCGCACGTTCGTCGTCTACAACGTCATCGGCGGTGTGCTCTGGGGCGCCGGCGTCACGGTGCTCGGCTACTTCCTCGGCCAGATCCCCTTCGTCCGGGAGCACATCGAGGCGATCCTGGTCGGCATCGTGCTGGTCTCGGTGGTGCCGGTGGCGGTCGAACTGCTGCGGGCCCGCCGGTCCGGCCGGTCCGTCCCCGCCCGCCACCGCGCCGGGTAGGCACCCGCGCGGGCGGCCGCCCGCCGCGACGTACATGTGCGTCCGGCAGTTCGATCAGGCAAGGTGTAACCCGTGATCGAACGGCGCCGGGCCGACCCGGCGCCATCAGGGGCGGCAAGGAGCGGAAGTGCCTAAGCGGGGCCGACCGGGCGGAGGCAAGCGGGCCAGGGGCGGCAGGGGGGCCCGTCAGGCGCGACAGACACGCCCGGGGCCGGAGCCGCGTCCGCTCCACCCCTCCGAGGCCCCGCCCACCGAGGGCCTGCTCGGCCACCCCGCCCCGACCGTCGAACCCGCCACCGTGATCCCGCTGGTCACGCCGGTCCGGGAGACCAAGGGCCTGCTGAACCCGGAGCCGGCCGCCGAGCCCTCGGAGCCGGAGCGCGCGGAGGCGGAGCTCTTGGAGGCGGAGCCCCAGCCGGGGCCGGTCGGTGCGGCGGGTGCGGTCGTCGCCGAGGGCGTCGTCGCCGGTGCCGCCGGTGCCGCTGGTGCCGCTGGGGCCGCCGGGGGGTTGGACACCGACACCGTGCCCGGCAGCCGTCGGCGCTCGGTCGCCGAGGACACCCTCACCCCCGAGGAGTGGCGGGCCGCCGGCTACACCCCGCCCGACGGCATCGCCATCCCCACCCTGACGGCGGGCGCGCCCGGCGAGGCGCCCTGGCCGGACCGGATGCGCACCCTGCTGCGCACCCCGATGTCCGAGCGCCCGGCCTTCGAGCGGACCCCCCGTGAGCTGCACCCCTCCGCCGGCCGGAGCGTCCCACGCATCCTCGACCTGACCCTGCGCATCGGCGAACTGCTGCTCGCCAGCGGCGAGGCCGCCGAGGACGTCGAGGCGGCCATGCTCGGCATCGCCCACGCCTACCGGCTGGACCACTGCGAGCCGCAGGTCACCTTCACCCTGATCGGGATCTCGCACCAGCCCTCGCTGGTCGAACCGCCGGTCACCGCGGACCGGGTGGTGCGCCGCCGCACCTCGGACTACACCCGGCTGAACGCGGTGTACGAGCTGGTCGCCGACATCACCGCCGAGACGGTCTCGGTCAACGACGCGTACCGCCGCCTCGCGCTGATCCGCCGCAACCGGCACCCGTACCCGACCTGGCTGCTCGCGCTGAACACCGGACTGCTGGCCGGCGCGGCGACCTTCCTGGTCGGCGGCCGGATCGACGACAAGGCCTGGCTGGTGTTCGCCAGCGCGTTCATCGCGGCCGTCCTCGGCGACCGGCTGGCCTCACTGATCGCCCGGCGCGGGCTGCCGGAGTTCTACCAGTTCGTGCTGGCCGCGATGCCGGCCGCGGCCTCCGGCATCATCCTCTCGTTCAACACCTTGGGGCTGCGCGGTTCGGTGGTGATCACCGGTGGGCTGTTCGCCCTGCTGCCCGGCCGCGCCCTGGTGGCCGCCGTCCAGGACGGCCTGACCGGTTTCTACATCACCGCCGCCGCCCGGCTGCTCGAAGTGATCTACCTGGTGTCGGGCATCGTCATCGGCGTGATGCTGATCCTCTACCTGGGGGTCGGCTTCGACCCCCAGCTCAAACCGGACGAGAGCCTGGCCGGGGCGAACTACCCACCGGTCCAGATGATCGCCGCCCTGGTGCTCACGCTGGCCTTCGCGATGCTGCTGCAGACCGACCGCCGCTCGCTCGCGCTGGTCACCCTGAACAGCGGCATCGGCTGGGCCAGCTACGGCGTGCTGGTCTACAACGCCGGGGTCTCCCCGATCGCCGCCACCGGAGTGGCGGCGGGCCTGGTCGGCCTCTTCGGCCAGCTGATGGCCCGTTACCGCAACGGCTCGGCGCTGCCCTACGTGACCGCCGCGATCGGCCCGCTGATGCCCGGTTCGGCGCTCTACCTCGGGATGCTCTCGTTCACCCAGGGGCACGCCAGCGCCGGTCTGGTGCAGATCACCCGGGCCGCCGCGATCGCCCTGGCGCTGGCGATCGGGGTGAACCTCGGGGGTGAGATCGCCCGGCTCTTCATGAAGCTCCCGGCCGGCGCCGAGCGGCCGGAACCCTACCTCGCCGCCCCCCGCCGGGCGGCCAAGCGCACCCGCGGCTTCTGACCGCCCGCACCGACGCGTCCCTCCGCCTCCGGGCCCCGGGCCCCGGCCCCCGGCGCCGCGTCGGTGCGGGTGGTGGGCTCGTTGGGCCGGTGTTGGCCCCCGGGTCATGTCGTGGCAGGACGTACGCAGGACCAGGAACGAAGGTAAGACGCATGACCACACTGCTGGACGGCTACCGCGAGCACATCGTCGCCGCGCACAAGCAACCGCTGTTCCTGCTGTTGGTCGGATTCATCACCTCCTTCGTTCTGATCCGGTTCAGCGTCCGGATGATCCGGGCCAAGGTCCGCTGGTGGCCCGGCAATGTGACCCCCGGCGGCCTGCACATCCACCACATGGTCTTCGGTCTCGGCTTCCTGCTGACCGGCGGCATCGGGGTGTTCGCGACCTACGGCGGCCACCCGTGGATCGATGTCTTCGGACTGCTCTTCGGCATCGGCTGCGGCCTGGTGCTGGACGAGTTCGCGCTGATCCTGCACCTGGACGACGTCTACTGGAGCGAGCAGGGCCGCAAGTCGGTGGACGCGGTGATCTTCGGCATCCTCTGCACCTCACTGCTGCTCGTCGGGTACGTGCCGCTCGGCGTGGTACCCAGTCAGGAGACCAGGTGGGGGCTGGTCACGGTGATCTCGGTGAACGCCCTGGTCTCGGTCATCACCCTGCTCAAGGGCAAGATGTGGACCGGACTGCTCGGCATCCTGGTGCCCGGCCTGTCCTGGATCGGTGCCATCCGGCTGGCTCGCCCGAGCAGCCCGTGGGCGCGCTGGCGCTACGCGACCCGTCCGCGGCGCCGGGCCCGCGCGCTCCGGCGCGAGCGACGACTGCACCGGCGTGCGGACATCGCCCGTACCTGGCTTTTCGACCTGATCGCGGGCGCCCCCGACAAGGTGCCGGCCGGCCACCCCGCCGCTCACCGGGTCGCCGAGCGGATGGCCGCCCGGGCCTCCGCCCACCTGGACGCGCACGCCGCCCGCGCGCTGGCCCGGCGTTCCGCCCGGCTGGCCGATCGCCGCTCGGCGGCGACGCCGGGGCCGGGGGGCAGGCAGCGCCCCGGCCCCGGCGGGCCCGCTCCCATCGGGCCCGAGCCCGGCCCCCGGCCGCTCGCGCAGCAACGCCGCCGCACCGTCCGGGCGGGCCGTCACCGCACCTACGCGGTACGTCCGACCGGTCTGGAGCCCCGGCCCGACCGGCACCCCCGACTGAGGCCGCACACCCCTCGGATTCATCGGTAGTTCGTATACCCTGAGCCCCTGGCTGATGGTGATTCCCGGTCAGATCATCTGATGGGTCACCCGGCCGGCGGTGCGGGCTTGGGGTGTGAAGGCCGTCCGGCTTGAGAATATGGCGATGAGTGACCGACTCGTCACGTGATGGGATATTTCGCCAGATTCGCTGGGTGGTCGGGGTGACCAGGTCCGCCTGGGGCTCTCCGAAGGCCCACGTCCGACACCTGAGAAGGGATGTCCCGTGGTGCGCAGGCTCCTGCCGACCCTCCTGTTGTCCCTCACCGCTCTGCTCGGGCTGCTTCCCGCCGCTGCGGCAGTCCCGGCGGACGCGCTCGATGACGCGGCGTCCGGGGCCGCAGCCGGGGCCGCAGCCGGTTCCGGTTCCGGGGCCGGGGCCGGTTCCGAGTCCGGTTCTGCAGTGGGGGCGCCGGCCGACGGGGCCTACCCCTCTGCCGAGGAGGTCGACCGCTCCCGGGTCGAGGCCGACCGCCGGGCCGCCTCGGTCTCCACCATCGAAGCCGGGCTCACCGCGGCGACCGCCGAACTGGACCGGGCCGCCCGCACCGCCGAGCAGGCCGTCGAGGCCTACAACGGCGCGCAGGTCGCACTCGCCCGCGCTCGCACCGAGGAGTCCGCCGCCGTCGGACGGGCCGCCACCGCCGAGGCGGCGCGGACCGAGGCCGCCGAGGACGCCGCCCGGCTGGCCGCCGAAACGTACCGTCAAGGCACCAGCGCCGAGCTCTCCGCCGTCAACGCCCTCATCGGCGCCCATGGGCCGCGCGAGGCCGGAGCCCAGGCGGCGGTGGTCGGCGTCGCCAGCGACCGCACCCGGCAGATCCTGGACGCGGCCACCTCCACGGCAGCCGCCGCGGCCCGCGCCTCGGCCACCGCCCGCACCGCCGCCGAGGCCGCCGAGAAGGCCGCCGCCGAGGTCGGTGCGGCGCGGGGCCGGGCCGAGGCGCGGCTGGCCGCGCAGCAGGCGCAGGTCACGGCGGTCGGCCTGCGCCGCGAACAACTGCTCGCCGATCTCGCCGCCGCCCGCCACACCACCGTCGAACTGGAGCGGCAGCGGCGCGAGGCGCTGGAGGCGATCGCCGCCCGTGAGGCCGAGGCCGCGGCCCGGGCGGCCGCCGAGAAGGCCGCTGCCGAGAAGGCGGCGGCTGAACAGGCGGCAGCGGAGAAGGCCGCGGCGGAGAAGACGGCAGCCGAGGCGGCGGGCACCGCGATGGCGCCGGCTCCGAGCTCGCCCCCGGCTGCCCGCCCGTGGTCGGCCGAGGGCGCGGCCGCCGCCGTGGCCTTCGCCCGTTCCAAGATCGGCCTCCCCTACGTCTGGGGCGGCGAGGGCCCCGGCGGCTACGACTGCTCGGGGCTGACCATGATGGCCTGGCGCCAGGGCGGCAAGCAGCTGAACCACTTCGCCGCCGACCAGTACGCGCAGAGCACCCCGATCGGCTACCGCCAGCTCCGCCCCGGCGACCTGGTCTTCTGGACGGACACCGGCCGGGCCGCCGACATCCACCACGTCGGCCTCTACATCGGCGACGACCAGATGATCGAGGCCCCCCGCCAGGGCATGCCCGTCAAACAGGCCAGCCTCTGGATCATGGGCACCCCGGACTTCTACGCCCGCCCGTAGCGGATACGGCCCCGGGGAGAGGGGCCACTTCATTTCGCGCGGCACTGGTCACCCTCCGGTCAGCTGGTGGTGGACGCATTCCGTGTACTGCCGGAAGCTGTCGGGCTGATAGCACTCCTGGGTGTTGTCGGCGTACCAGACGAAGAAGACGGCCATCAGGGCGGACAGCACGATCGCGACGCACGACGCCACCACACCGGTGACGGCGCCGGCCCGGCCGACTCCGGTGCGCTTGGCCGTCCTCAGCGCGAGGACGCCCAGGACCAGGCCGATGACGCCGAGCGGGCCGCCGATGAGGATGATCGAGGTGACCAGGGCGGTGATGCCCACCACCCAGGCGGCCACCGCGGCGCCGTTGCTCGCCGTCGGAGGCTGCGGTCCCTGACGGGGGGTCGGGCCGTGGAGGCCCGCCCCGGTGCGGGGCGGTGCCGGCCGGCTCGATACTTCCGGCGCCGTCGTCCGTCCTTGAGCATTCATCAGCCGTACTCCCGTCCCGTCGATTGGTCAGGGCATGATTGTGAGTTCTGGGGGGCGGGGTGCACATCGCTGAAAGGCGGGATATATCGATCCCCCGATCGGGGGAGGTCGACGGCGGACGTTGCGGCAATACTGGCTCGATCATGGTTAAGGGACTCCCGCCGCTGTTGCGCGGCTTCACATTTTCGGGCGCGCTGTTCGCGTTCGGCGGCGCGCTGGCAAGCCTTCCGCTGGTTCCTCTCGCGATGCTGCCGGCGGCAGCCTGGCGGACCGCTCCCTACGGGGCACAGGTCGCCATGACGCTGTCGGCCTGGGCGGCAATGATCGCCGCGGTCGGGCTCGCGCGCCCCACGCGGCAGGTGCTGATCTCGTGCGCCCGCCGTCTGCTGCGGGTACCGCTGCCGGATCTCGTGGCCGCCCGCCGCCCCGTCCCCTCCCTTTCGCACGACACTCTTTCCGGAGCGCCGTCCGTCAGCGTGCAGGCCGTGACCGGGTCGGCCGTCAGCGCGCAGTCCGTCACTGGCCCGTCCGGGGCCGACCGTTGGCGGACCCCGGCCTGGCTGCTCCTGCACGCGGCACTGGGGTGGACGGGAGTGCTGGTGAGCGGCGCCCTGTTCATCGCCGGCCTCACCCTGCCAGGGGGCTGGACCGGGGCCGAGGCGGGGCTGAGCCTGTTCGGCCGGTCGATGCGGCCGGGGACGGGCTGGGCGAGCTGGGGGGTGGCGCTGGTCTGCCTGCTGCTGGCAGCGGCCGGCTGCATCGTCGTGACGGGCGCCCTGCGGTGGCTCGCGCCACGGCTGTTGGGCCCGTCGGCGGCCGAGCGCCTCGCGCTGGCGGCCGAGCGTGAGCTGCGGCTGGCCGAACGCAACCGGTTGGCACACGAGTTGCACGACTCGATCGGTCACACGCTGACGTCCGCCACGATCCAGGCGGCGGTGGCGGGCGAGGTGCTCGCCGCCGATCCGGTGGCCGCGCGGGCCGCCCTGCGCAGCATCGAGGAGTCGACCCGGGCCGCGTTGGAGGACTTGGACTACGTGCTGGGCGTGCTGCGCGAGGAGAAGGCGGGAACGGCCCCGACCAGGACCTTGGCCGACCTGCCGGAGCTGCTGGACCGCTTGCGGCATGCGGGCGCGGTGGTGGTGTCGGAGCTGTCGGGCGAGGCGGCACAGGTCCAGGGGACGCTCTCCCGGGCGGCGTACCGGATCCTCCAGGAGGGCCTGACGAACGCGTTGCGTCACGGGGCGGGCGGTCCGATCGAGGTCCGGGTGGCGGCCGCGCCGGACGGACTGTCGCTCAGCGTGGTCAACCCGGTCAGGTCGGCGGCAGCCGGCAAGGGCCCGGGCGCCTTCCCCACGTCCGGCCACGGCCTGCCCGGGCTGGCCGAGCGCGTGCGGCTGCTGCACGGTGAGATCGAGGCCGGCCCACACGGGCCGCAGCACTGGCGGTTGGACGTCCGGCTGCCGGTACGGTTGTCCGCATGATCGGCACGACCGGCTCCGGGCCGGCTGAGGCCGCCGCGACCGGCCCGGACGCGAGCCCGGCGGGCGCGACCGGTGACGACACCGGCGCCGCCACCACGAGCCGGGCCACCGCCGGCCCCACCGGCAACCCCGTCACCCTGCTGATCGCGGACGACGACGAGGTGACGCGCAGCGGTCTGCGCATGTTGCTCGCGGTGCAGCCGGGCATCGTCGTGGTCGGGGAGGCCGCCGACGGCGTCGAGGCGGTCGAGCAGGCGCGGCTGCTGCGGCCGGACGTGGTCCTGATGGACGTGCGGATGCCGCGTCGCAACGGAATCGAGGCGACCAGGCAGCTGCTGGCCGACTCGGCCGATGCGCCGAAGGTCGTGGTCATCACCACCTTCGAGAACGACGGCTACGTCACCGCCGCGCTCAGCGCGGGGGCCAGCGGGTTCGTGCTCAAGCGGCTCCCGGTCCGGCAGATCGCCGAGGCGGTGAGGGTGGTGGCGGCGGGAGAGGCGATCCTCTTCCCGGCGGCCCTGCGCCGGATGGTCGCCGCCCGGCCGCTGGGTTCGGCCGAGGCGTTGCCGAGGGCGGCGCTGACCGGGCGGGAGGAGGAGGTGCTGCGGTTGATGGCCACCGGTCTGTCCAACCCGGAGATCGCGGACTCGCTCACGGTGAGCCAGGAGACGGTCAAGACGCACGTCGGAAACGTGCTGACCAAGCTCGGCGCACAGAACCGGACCCATGCGGTGGTGATCGCGTACGAGTCCGGCCTGGTGGTGCCGGGGTGCGCCGCCTGACGCCACCGGCGCGGAAGGGTGGGCCGACAGCGCGGGGCCGGCCGTGCACCGGCCCGCGCGGCCGATTTCGGGGCGGCCGAAAATGAGGTGCCGTCGCCGGAGGGCGGTCGTACCGTGACGTCATGGGCAACGATGTGGACGGCGGTACCCGCGATCCGGGCAGCGCCCAGCAGACAGAAGGCATCGGCGGAGTCGAGATCCGTGCGATCGCCAAGGACGAGATCGAGGGCTGGGACCGGGCGCTCGCTCTCGGATTCCTCCGTTCACACGTGGACAGCGCGGCGGACTTCCGTCGCCAGCAGTGGGCGCCCGGCCGGGTGCTCGGCGCCCTGGACGCCGGCCGCTACGTCGCCACCTTCCGCAGCTTCGACGTCGAGCTGACCGTCCCCGGCGGAGCGGTCGTCGAGGCGGACGCCATCACCTCTGTCACCGTGACCGCCACCCACCGCCGGCGCGGCCTGCTCCGCCGGATGATGACGGAGGATCTGGCGGCCGCCCGGGAACGCGGTTCGGCCGTCGCCATCCTGGTCGCCGCCGAGTACAACATCTACGGGCGCTACGGCTTCGGCCCGGCCACCCGCGGCCACGGCTGGAACATCGACCTGCTGCGGGCCCGGGGTCTGCGCGAGGGCCTGCCGACCGTGTCCGGTGGGCGGATCGACCTCGTCCGCATGGAGGAGCTGCGCAAGGTCGGCTCCGAGCTGCACGACCGCTGGCGGCGCACCCAGCCCGGTGCGATCGCCCGCAACGAGCTCTGGTGGAGGCGCCAGACCGGGGATGTCCAGGTACCGGGCTTCGAGTGGAAGGAGCCCTTCGCCGCCGTCCACCGCGACGCCGAGGGCACCGCCACCGGCCTGGTCGTCTACCGGGTCGACGACACCTGGGACGGCAGCTACCCGAACTGCACCCTCACCGTCGTCGACTTCCTCGCACTGGACCGGGGCACCGCCGCCGAGCTGTGGCGGTTCGTCCTCTCCGTCGACTGGGTGCGCAAGGTCGTGGTGGAGAACATCGGACCGGACGACCCGCTGCCGCTGCTGCTGGCCGACCCGCGCGCCGCCACGCCCTACGCGGAGAACGCCGACTTCATGTGGCTCCGGGTGCTCGACGTCGAGGCGGCCTTCAACGCCCGGACGTACGGCGCGCCCGGCCGGGTCGTCCTGGAGGTGGAGGACCGGGACGGCTACGCGGCCGGCCGGTGGGCCGTCGAGGTCGCCGCCGACGGCAGCGGCCGCTGCACCCGCACCGACGACGAGGCCGACCTGGCGCTGGGCGTCTCCGCGCTCGGCTCGCTCTACCTGGGTGGCGAGACCGCCCCCCGACTGGCCGCTGCGGGCCTGGTCACCGAACTGCGCCCGGGCGCGGCCGCCGCCGCCGACCTGCTGCTGCGCACGCCCCTGCTCGCCTGGAACCCGGACAACTTCTGAGTCGCGTGGGTGAGCCCACGCATCCGGGTGTTCACGGCCGCGTGTTCACGGCCGGGCGTTCCCGATATCGGGAACGCCCGGCCGTCGCATGTGTTCCAGGGCGGAGGTGGGCCCTATTTGACGGCGTTCTTTCCGATGGTGGGCAGGATGAAGTCCTGAATGAGGCCCTTGGCGTCGCGGACGATCGGCCGGAACACCCGATAGCGCGAGAGGTTGATCACCCGGGCCGCCATGGGGGTCGAGCGCCGGACGAACTCCCGGGTCCGCTCGGTGTCCTCGGTCCGGTCGAAGACCCAGTAGAGGACCACGACCATGAGGTGCAGCCAGAGCACGTCGGGCAGCAGCTCGACCAGCTCGGCGTCCAGCTTCGGCGCCAGGTCGGAGCCCTGCAGCACATCGCGGAACAGCTCCACAGCCGTGGCCCGGGCCGGGTGCGATTCGTCGGAGAACGGGCTCAGCGCGCTGTTCGGGTCCGCCGCCGTCCGGAAGAACTGCGCCGCGAACTCGTGGTACGGCGCGGCCGTGTCGAGCCAGGAGGTCAGCGCGATCTCCAGTCGCTCGGAGAAATCCCGCGTCTTGGCCATGCGATTCCTGGCGTCCGCCGCATGGTCGTACGTCATCCGGTCGTAGAACCCCTGGATCAGGAATTCCTTCGCCGAGAAGTAGTAATACGCGTTGCCGACCGAGACACCGGCCTCGGAGGCGATGGCGCGCATGGTGGTCTTCTCGTAGCCCCGTTCCTGGAAGAGCCGCATCGCGGTCTCCAGGATCAGGGCCCTGGTCGCCTCGCTCTTGTCGGTCTTCGGCTGCGCGCGACTGCCGTGCACCTCGGCGGGTGGTGCCGCCGGGGTCGACGGCGTGCCGGGCGCGACCTCGGGGCCGTCCGTGCCGTTCGTGCCGCTCTTCTTGTTCGTACCGTTCGTCGCTGCCAGGTCGTCCACGGCCCCGAGCCTAGCCGGATCGCCCCTTGACGGCCGGTGTCGGTGCGTGCGGTACCGGATGCCCCCTCCACATCCGGTACCGACGCCCCGCCCCATGCATTTCGAACGCGTTCAAAAGCATGGGGAGACTGTAGGCGCAAAGTCCGATCATGATCAAGTCCGGCCGTGTGGGACGCTCGTCCCATGGACATCACCATCCGCCGCGGCACCGCGGACGACAGCGGGGCCGTCGCCGAGCTGCACGCCCTCAGCTGGCGGACCACCTACACCGGGATCGTCCCGGCGCGGGCGCTGGGCGACGGGCTGACCGCCGAGCGGCACGAGGTGTGGGCCCTGCGGCTGGCCGTCGACTACGGCGAACCGGCCAACACCCCGGAGCTGCTGATCGCCGAGCAGGCCGGGAGCGCCGTCGGGTTCGCCTACGCGGTGCCGCAGCCCGACGGCCGGGTGCTGATCGACAACCTGCACGTCCGCCCCGACCGTACCGGTGGCGGCATCGGCCGCGCGCTGCTCGACGCCGTGCGCCTGCACGTCGCCGAGCGCCACCCCGGAGCCGACCTCTACCTGGAGGTGCTGCGCGACAACACCCGGGCGGTCGCCTTCTACGAGCGCGAGGGCGGTCACCGGACGGCGGAGCAGGAGGGCGTCTTCCCGGGCGGATACGCGCTGCCCGAGTACGAGTACACCTGGCCCGCCGCCACACTGACGGTCGGATCGCGGAGGTAGCGAACCGGTGGTGGTCGGCTAGTCATGGTCGTAGACCGTCACCGGCACCCCCTGATCCACCAGTCGGGCCGTCACCAGCGGCTCGACCAGCTCCCAGCGCCCGCCCGCCAGGCCGCAGCCGATCCGGGGCATGTGGACGGAGGCGCCGAGCGCGAGTGCGTGTCCGGCCAGTGCCGCCAGCGCGGAGTCGATCGCCCCGTACCGCACCGGTGGGCCCGTCGACCGGCCAGTCCGGATGCCGCGCTGGCCGACCATGTTGGCCACCCGGATGTACGGCTCGACCTGGACCATCTGCACCGCGCCCAGGCCGAAGTCGTTCTTCGTGCGCTCCCGGTGCCAGCGGCGGAACGCCGCCTCCGGCTCCGGCCAGCGCCGTGAGAGCGCCAGGACGAAGCCCTTTCCCCAGCCGCCGAGGTCGTTGCAGATATGGGCGATCACCTTCACGCCCTTGCCCTGGGGCGCGGTGGCATCGCCACGGACGTATCGGATGGTCGCCGGTTCCATGTCGAGCACGCTAGTGCGCGGCACTGACAATCCGTCCGGAACCCCGGGGCGCCGGGGGAGCGGCCGGCGTCCGCAGGTGGCGGCGGCCGGCCAGGGCGATCAGCAGGGCGAGCGAGGCGGCGCCGGCCGGCAGCCAGTAGCCGGTGCCGGGGGCGGTGTGCTCGGCGACCGCGCCGGCGAGCGCCGCCCCGGCCGAGATGCCGACCACGATGCCGGACACCGCCACCGCCATGCCCTCGTTCAACTGCCGCTCCGGCAGGAGCTCCTGGACGAGCGTCATACCGGTGACCATGGTCGGGGCGGTGCCCGTCCCGGCCACGAACAGCGCCGCGCCGAGCAGGACGAGCCCGGCCCCGCCGAGCCCGGCGGCCAGCGGCAGGAGCAGCAGCACGGCCATCGCCGTGACGCCGAACAGGAAGCGGACGCCCGCCGCCCGGCGGGGCCGGAGCAGGCCGAAGACCAGTCCGGCCACGCAGGAACCGCCCGCCACCAGTGCCAACAGCCCGCCCGCCAGCGGCTTGTGGCCGAGCGCGTCGGCGTACGCCACGGTGGTGAGCTCCATTGAACCGAAGACCACGCCGGTGGCGAGGAAGGTCAGCAGCAGCACCCGCAGCCCGGGGGTCCGGAGCGGAGAGCCGTGCCGGTGCGCGCGATCGGCGGGGTCCGAGCACTCGGGGCGGGGTCCGGACCGGTCGGCCGTCGAGCCGGGGCGCCGGCCCGCGAGCGGGGGTTCGGTCCGGCGCTGGGCGGCGAACAGCAGGGCGCCGGCGCTGCCGAAGACCCCGGCGGCGAGCAGACCGGCCTCCGGTGCGACGGTGGTGCAGAGCACCATCGCGAGCACCGGACCGGCCATGAAGCAGAGCTCGTCCAACGACTGCTCGAAGGAGTTGGCCAGGTGCCGGGCCGCCGCGTCGTCCCGGTACAGGTGTGCCCAGCGGGCCCGCGCCATGCCGCCCAGGTTCGGTGCCGCCGCGCAGGCCGCCCAGCAGACGAACAGCGTCCAGTCCGGTGCGTCGAACCGGACGCAGAGCAGCAGGCCGACGAGCGGGACGGCGTTGTACAGGGTGGCCGGGACGGTGATGCGGGCCTGCCCGTACCGGTCGACCAGCCGGCCGAGCAGCGGCATGCCGATCGCCCCGGTGGCCAGGCCGACCGCCGCGACGGTGCCCGCCAGCGCGTACGAGCCGCGCCGCTCCGAGAGCAGCACCACCAGGGCGACGCCGGTCATCGACATCGTGAGCCGGCCGAGCAGCCCGGCCAGGGTGAAGGCGGCGGTACCGGGCAGTGCGAACAGCCGGCGGTAGGAGGCGGGCATGGAACTCCTCACGGAGGGGTCGGGGAGGGCTCCAGCCTCGAACAGCCGCCCGCTTCCGGTCCAACACCTGTTTCGCCGTACTCACATCAGGCTGTTGTTAATCTGCCGCCATGCCCCATGACCTGCACCCCCGGCTGCTCCGCGGCTTCGTCGCCACGGCCGAGACGCTGCACTTCGGCCGGGCCGCCCAGCGGCTGCACGTCGCCCAGCAGGCGCTCAGCCGCGACGTCCGCACGCTGGAGAAGCTGCTCGGTGACGCGCTCTTCACCCGCACCACCCGCAGCGTCGACCTCACCCCGGCCGGGCGACGGTTGCTGCCGCAGGCCCGCCGGCTGCTGGCCCTGCACGACGAGATCGTCAACGGTGCCGAGCGGCGCCCACTGCTGCTCGACCTCAACAGCGACGTCTCCGGGCCGGACCTGACCACCGACCGGGTGCTCGAACGGGCCCGGGCCGCCTGGCCGGAGGGCGAGATCCTGGCCCGCTTCCTCGGCGGACTCGCTGCGGCCGCCGAGGAGTTGGCGGCGCACCGGCTGGATGCGGCGTTCGGGCGCTTCGCCGGTCTGCCGGCCGGCCTGCGTGCTCAACTGGCCCAGACGCCGGTCCGGCTGGAGCGGGTCTCGGTGATGATGGCGGTCGGCCACCCGCTCGCCGACCGGCCCGCGCTGCGGCTCGCGGACCTGGCCGGGCACCCGGTGGACGTCTGCGCGGGCAATCCGGCCACCACCGAGTGGGCCGACCTGGGGACCTGGCTGCTGCGCGACCACGGTCTCACGCCCGCCGCGCCGTACGCGCCGCCGGTCGGGGTGGACGAGACCGCCCGCTACCTCACCCGGCACGGCGACCCGATGCTGACCACCGTCGGGGGCCCGCTGATCCCCGGTGTGGTGAACGTGCCACTGGTCGATCCGGTGCCGTTGACGCTGGTGAGTCTGGTGCGCCGGTCGGACCTGCGGCACCCGGGTCTGTCCGCGCTGGAGGCGGCGGCCGCCGAACTCGGGGCGCGCGAGGGCTGGCTGAGCCGCCCGGCCGGCAGCTGGCTGGCGGAGGCGGACGCCGCGCTGCTCGCGGCGTAGGCGTCCGTAGCCGTGGGGCGGGGAGGCTCGGGGCGCGGCCCGGGCGGGCGCGGTTCGCGGCATGAACCCGCCCCTGCCGTTCGGGGGTCGGCAGGGGCGGGTCGAACGCGGGGCCGTGACAGCGGTCGGCCGGGTCAGGCCGCCTTGACGGCGGAGATGTCGAAGTTGAGCTTGACCTTCTCGCCGATCAGCACGCCGCCGGTCTCCAGCGCGGCGTTGTAGCTGAGGCCCCAGTCGGTGCGGTCCAGCACGGCCGTCCCCTCGAAGCCGATCCGCTCGGCGCCGTAGGCGTCGGTGGCGCTGCCCGTGTAGTCGAGGTCCAGGACGATCGACCGGGTGGTGCCCTTGATGGTGAGGTCGCCCGTCATCCGGTATGAGTCGCCGCGCAGGCGCTCGGCGGAGGTGCTGCGGAAGCGGATCTCCGGGTGGGCCTCGGCCGCGAAGAAGTCGCCGGTGCGCAGGTGCTCGTCGCGCTGGGCCTGGTTGGTGTCGATGCTCGCCACCTTGATCACCAGCTCGGCGGTGGAGTTGTGCGGGAGGGCGCCGTCCAGGTGCAGCTTGCCGTCGTACTCGGTGAAGCGGCCCTTGACGTTGGTGACCATGGCGTGGCGCACCGAGAAGCCGACCTCGCTGTGGGTGGTGTCGATCGCCCAGTCACCGGTGAGGTGGGCGAGGTCCGGTCCGGCCGGGGTCTCGACGACGGCGGTGGCGGTGGCGGCGGTCTTGGTGCGGTTGAAAAGGCCCATGGCTCCTCCTCGGGTCGGAAGCCATTTGTTTAGGCTTCAACTTGTTGCCTCCACCATAGGACGGTTTCGTTCAAAGTTCAACCATGAGGTCCGCGCGGCTCGCGGAATCACCCGGACGACGGAGCGGCGAGGGGGTGGCGGGCGCCTGCCGCCCCGGGGGTGGCCGGCGGGCGGCGATCGGTATCGTCACGTCCGGTCCGGCCGTGCGGCTTGACCCTCGACCTGGTCGAGGTCGGAGAGTCCCGGGCATGGAGAGCGACCTGCGCAGCATCGGTGAACTGGCCCGCGACAGCGGCCTCGGCGTCAGCGCGCTGCGCTTCTACGACGGCGCCGACGTGCTCACCCCCGCCTGGGTCGACCCGCAGACCGGCTACCGCTGGTACGCGCCCGCCCAGCTCGCCGACGCCCGGCTGCTCTGCCGCCTCCGCTGGGTGGGCCTGCCGCTGGCCGACATCCGGGCCGTGCTCGGTGCGGAAGCCGGTTCCGGCGCGGCCCACCGGGTGGTCGACGCGCACCTGCGCCGGCTGGAGGCCGGTCTCGCGGACGCGCGCCGGGAGCTCTCCCTGATCCGCACGCTGATCGACCAGAGGGAGAACCCCATGACCGCCACGCCCGCCGCCCGTACCTTCACCGTCCCCGCGCGCGAACTGGCCGAGGCCCTCGGTGCGGTTCGCTTCGCGGTCGGCGCCGACCCCGAACTCCCGGTGCTGTCCGGGGTGTTGTTCGACCTGGAGGGTGGACTGCTGCGGCTGGTCGCCACCGACCGGTACCGGATGGCGCTCGCCGAGGTGCGGCTGCCGGACGCGCCCGACCTGCCGGACGCACCTGGCGAGGGCTGGGCCCCGGTCGCCGCGATCGCTCCGACCGCCCTGGTCGACGGTATCCGCGCGCTGCTGGGCTCCGGGGCCGAGGAGGCCGAACTGACCCTCGGCGCGGGCCTGGTCCGGGCCGAGACCGGCGGTCACCGGATCGAGGGCGCCGCCCTCGACCACGACTTCCCCGACTACCGTTCGCTGACCCGGCTGGGCCCGGTCCACCGGATCGACCTGGCCGCCGCCGAGCTGCGCGACGCCGTCGAGTCCGGTGCCACCCGCAGCCTGCCCTCGGGCCCGAACGGCGGAGTCTGCGAGGTCACCGTGCTCACCGTCGGCCGGGACGGGCGGCTCACCGTCGCCGCCGACGGCGACCCGGCCCCCGGGGACCTCCGGGTGGCCGTCAACCGCGACTTCCTCCTCGACGCCCTGCCGGCCGCCGGCCCCGAGCAGCTCGTCCTCGAACTCGCCGGTCCCATCGCCCCCCTGGCCATCCGCACGGCCGGCCGCGACGGCACCTTCTCCATCCTGATGCCGGTCCGGGTGGCGGACGGCGTCTGATCCGCCGAGGTCGGTCGGGGCGGCGCTGGTCGCGGGCCTCGACCACCACGGGGAAGCACCGGCGGTATCGGCGAATCCTGGACGGCGCGCGCCCCTGCCACGCGGTCCGGAGCCGGCCCCCGCCCCCGGCTCGACGGGCACCGGTCGGCCTGACTTCCGGCCGCCGGTCCGAAGGGCCCGCTGCCGTCGCTCTGGCCGGTCGGGCCCGTCGGCCGGCGTGGAACTTCGAGGAAGCCGGGCCGTCGGCCAGGTGCCGCCGAACGGCGACCCGGTCGGCGGCACCGGTCCGGTCGAACACCTCAGCTGCCCGGCAATCCCGTCGTGCCACGCGTAGAACGTCGCCACTCCGGAAGACTCCATGTCATGGATGGACGAACGACCGCAGGGGTGGGCTCATGATCGTTCTGTTGTTCGGGATCCTGGCGCTCGCCATCGGCGGGTGCGTCTGTGTCGTGTGGGCCGATCGGGGTGGGCCCCGATGGGTCCGCGCGGTGGCGGCGGTGACCCTGGCCGCGGGCGAGCTGCTGCACATCGCGCGGCGGAACCGCCGCCGCAGTATCAAGCGGTCCAGCAGCGGCGACGAGTAGGCGGCCCGCCGGCCTGAGCGGGCCGGACGTGCCCACAGGCGCGCGGGCGGAAGCATCCGGCGCCGACGCGTTTGCTGTTGCTAGCACCGTGCTTGCATTTGCAAGCACGGTGGGGCAGGCTGGGCCCATGGCCTCACTGAACGTCGGCTCGCTGGGCGAGTACATCCGCGAGCAGCGGCGGAACGCGCAGTACTCGCTGAGGCAACTCGCCGAGGCCGCCGGCGTGTCCAACCCCTACCTCAGCCAGATCGAGCGAGGGTTGCGCAAGCCGAGTGCGGAGATCCTGCAGCAGATCGCCAAGGCGCTGCGGATCTCGGCGGAGACGCTGTACGTCCAGGCCGGGATCCTGGAGGAGCGGCGGGGTGAGGGCCTGGAGCTGAGGGCCTCGATCCTGGCCGATCCACTGATCAACGAGCAGCAGAAGCAGGCGCTGCTCGCGGTCTACGACGCCTTCCTCAAGGAGAACGCCGCCCGCAAGGACACGGACGCGGCGCCGCACGACCCCGAGGCCGACGGTCCGACCGCCGTCGGCTCGGCAACCTAGACCACGGGAGGACCGGCATGCCGATCACGGACGAGATCAAGAAGACCCTGAGCGACCCGACCCCGCTCTACGCACTCGCCGGCGCGGGCGACCTCGCCTACGAGAAGCTGCGCGAGGTGCCCGGCAAGGTCGAGGCCCTGGCCGCGGACCGCAAGGGCACGCAGGACAAGGCCGCCGCCAGGCTCCAGGACGCGCAGGCCAGGCTGGTCGAGGCGCAGGCGAAGGTCGCGGGCACCGTGACCACCCTGCCCGCCGACCTCAAGGTGCTCCAGGAGAAGGCGCAGAGCTTCGCCCTCCAGCAGGTCGGCCGCGCGGTCGAGCTGGCGGTGAAGGCCAAGGAGGCCTACGACGAGCTGGCCGAGCGCGGCAAGGGCGTCGTCGAGCGGGGCGGCCCGGCCGACGCGGTCGAGCCGGTCGGGGCGGCGCAGTCCGCCGAGGACCCCGAGCTGGTCGAGGCCGAGCTGGTCGAGGACGACGAGCCGGCCGTCGCCCCCGCCGAGGAGCCCGCACCGAAGAAGGCCCGGGCCAAGAAGGCCGCCGAGTAGCACCGGCACCGCCGCACTCCGGTGGGACCGGGCTGCCCGCAGGGCACATCCGGTGACCTCGGGACGTTGACACCGTGGCGAGCGGTCCGTCGTGCCAGGATGGACGACGGTCGACACGCCGGAGCCGAGACGCAGAGGAGACCGCGATGGGCGGAGTGGCTCAGATCCTGGGCTTGGACTACCTGAACCCGTTCTGGTGGCTGGCCGTCGCCATTCTGGGCTTCAAGTTGTTCGCACTGATCGACGCGGCCACCCGCCCGGAGGACGCCTATCGGGCGACGGACAAGAAGACCAAGGGGTTCTGGCTGGCCGTCCTGGGCATCGCGTTCGGGCTGGACCTGCTGTTCGGGGCGAACTTCCTGACCAGCTTCCTGACCCTGGCGGGTCTCGTCGCCGCGATCGTCTACATGGTCGACGTGCGGCCGGCGATCCGGGAGCTGACCAACCGGGGCGGTGGCCGGGGCGACCAGCGCAACATGGGTCCGTACGGCCCCTGGTAGGACGCCGGGCACTTCAGCGACGAGCCCCGGTGCTCGCGGGACCGATCCGCGCGCACCGGGGCTCGCTGCTGTGCCGGTGCCCCGTGCCACCTCGACGCGGCCGCTGGTAGCAGGGCCGGCCGCCTCGGCCGAGGAGCGTCAGCCGAGGATCAGCTGCACCGGGTTGCGCTCCAGCAGCAGGACGGCCACATCGTCCGTCAGCGCGCCGCCGTTGAGCTCCTCGACCTCGGCGATCGCGCTGTCGATCAGGCGGCCCCTGGTCAGCCCGGCGGCCTGGTGGTCGCCGACGAGGTCGGCCAGCCCGTCCTGGCCGAGACGCCGGGAGCCGGCGCCGACCCGGCCCTCGATGAGCCCGTCGGTGTAGAGCAGCAGCCGCCAGCCGGGGCGGAGTTCGAGCGGGTGCGAGGGCCAGACGGCCAGGCCGTCGTCGCAGGGCAGCAGACCGAGCGCGGGGCCGGCCGGGTCGGACGGCAGCGTCACCGGCTTGTGGTCCGTGCCGAGCAGCAGCGGGGCGGGATGCCCGGCGAGGTACAGCTGCGCGTGCTCGACGGCGCCGAGTGAGCCGAGTTCGCCGGTCGCGTCGTTGGGTTCGATGACCAGCATGCAGAGCGTCGCGAAGATCTCGTCGCTGCGGCGCTCGTGCTCCAGAACGTGCTGGAGGGTGGTCAGCAGGGCCTCGCCGGTGAGGCCGGCGAAGACCAGGGTGCGCCACGCTATCCGGAGGGCGACCCCGAGGGCCGCCTCGTCCGGTCCGTGACCGCAGACATCGCCGATCACCACGTGGACGGTGCCGTCGTCGGTGCGGACGGCGTCGTAGAAGTCGCCGCCGAGCAGGGCGCGGCGGCGGCCGGGGCGGTAGCGCCGGGTGAAGGACAACCCGGCGCCGTCCAGCAGGGGAGTGGGCAGCAGGTGGCGCTGGAGGCGGGCGTTCTCCTGGCCGCGCAGCTCGGCCTCGACCAGACGCCGCTGCGACTCGTCGGCGCGCTTGCGCTCGACGGCGTACCGCAGGGCGCGGGCCAGCAGCGGACCGTCCGTCTCATGCTTGATCAGGAAGTCCTGTGCCCCGGCGGCCACTGCGGCGGCACCGAGTTCGGCGCCCGCGGCGTCGGTGAGCACCACGACGGCGGTGTGCGGGGCCCGCCGGAGCAGCTCGTGCAGACCTTCCAGGCCGTCGGAGGCGTCCGAGGGGTGCGGCAGGTCGGCGGGGGCGGCCAGGTCGAGCAGGACGCAGCTGAAACCGGCGGCGCGCTGCCGTCCACGCCGGCCTCCCGAGGTGCCGGTCGCCAGCAGCTCGGAGGCCTGCTCCAGCCCGCGGGCCCAGTGGATCTCGATCTGGGCGCCGCTGTCGGCCACGGCGTCCTTGAGCAGCTGGGCGTCGGAGGCGTCGTCCTCGATCACCAGCAGCTTGAGCGGGGCGGCCGACGGAACGGCGGAGGAGGCGCCCCGGGAGGGGGCTCCGGCGGTGACCGACCGGGGGTGGGGTATCGGCGGAGTCGCCGTGGCCGGTCCGGCCGACTGCTCGGTGGCGGCGGGCCGAATGCGGGCGCGGTCGGTGAGGGTGCCGTCGAGGGCACCCCACAGGTCCGCGGCACCAGGTGCCCGCCCGTCTCCCGTAGCGGGCATCGACTGCTCCTCCTTTTCCCCGAGTGCGTAACGGTCGGAGCCCGTCCGCAGTGCCCGCCTGGCACTCTGCGCCGGGGAACTTCTCGCGACCATAACGTGACTCCGGGGATTTCTTCGGCCGCCCGGCGCTGTGGTGGCTCCTGCCACGCCGGTGGCGGTGCGGTGGGTACGGGGATGACGGGAACGACAGCGACAGCCGGGGCACGCGCCCGCGAGCTCCGGAACGGACGGTGGAGGTTGGACATGACGGTGACGCGGATCACCCTGGTCGAGGGTGACATCACGGAACAGCAGGTGGACGTGGTGGTGAACGCTGCCAACTCCTCCCTGCTGGGAGGCGGTGGCGTGGACGGTGCGATCCACCGCAAGGGCGGACCGCAGATCCTGGAGGAGTGCCGAAGGCTTCGGGCCTCGCAGTACGGCAAGGGGCTGCCCACCGGGTGCGCGGTGGCGACCGCGGCGGGACGGCTGCCGGCCCGCTGGGTGGTCCACACGGTGGGGCCGGTTCATCTGGCGGAGGAGTACGACAAGAGGGCCGAGCAGCTGGCCTCGTGCTACCGCGAGTCGCTCCGGGTGGCGGTGGAGCTCGGCGCGCGCACGGTGGCCTTTCCGGCGGTGTCGGCCGGGGTGTACGGGTGGCCGCTGGACGATGCGGCCCGGATCGCCCTCGGCACCGTCGCGGCCGCGGCCGCGGCCGAGAGGTCGGTGTCGGTGTCGGGGTCGGTGGGAGAGCTGGAGGAGGTGCGGTTCGTGCTGTTCGGGGCGGAGGCGTACCGGGCGTTCGAGCGGGAGTGGCGGGCGCTGGGGCTCGACGGGGGCCGGTCGCACGGACAAGAGGCCGAGGAGGCCGAGGGGCGGGAGCCGGAGGAGCGGGCATGAGTCGTAGGGGCGTGGCGGAGCGGGAGCGGAGGGGCTGGGAGGAGGCGAAACGCCGGGTCGGAGGGGTGGCACACGAGGTGCCGGCCGAGTGCCCCCATCGTGGCGTGACGAGGCGTCAACACGCCAGAGGTATTCGATAACTCGTTCGAGTGAATCCCCGGGTTCGCTCATCCGCGCACGCCCGAGGCCGGTCCGGCAGGCTGTCCGGTCCGGCAGGCAGGTCCGGCCGTTCCGGCCGCCGCCTGCTACGGGGCGAGCGCCGTCCAGGGGACGGTGACCTCGCCCTGCCGCCACCGCCCGCGCGCGTCCACCAACGGCCAGCTGCCCGCCAGCGCCGTGCACGCGGCCACCCAGCGCTGCCGGGCGCCGAACGCCCCGTACGGCGCGGCGGCCGCCCAGGCGCGGTCGAAGTCGGTGAGGAAGGCGTGCACCGGCCGGCCCGGCACGTTGTGGTGGATCAGCGCCTTGGGCAGCCGCTCGGCCAGGTCGGACGGGAGTCCGAGGCCGCCCAGCCGGGCCGCGAAGGTCACCGTGCGGGGGCCCTCCGGACCGATCGCGACCCAGACGTGCCGGCGCCCGATCTCGTCGCAGGTCCCCTCGACCAGCAGCCCGTCCGGCGCCAGCCGGGCCCGGAGCCGGTCCCACACGCCGGCCACCGCCGACTCGTCGTACTGCCGCAGCACGTTGGCGGCCCGGATCAGCTGGGCGGGCGCGCCGCCGTCCAGCGGCACCTCGAAGCCGCCGCGCCGGAAGGTGAGCAGCGGCGGTTCGGCGTACGGCAGCGCCGCGGCGACCCGCTCCGGCTCGATCTCGATCCCCACCACCCGGACGTCCGGCCGCACCGTCCGCAGCCGCCCGGAGAGCTCCACGGCCGTCCAGGGCGCGGCACCGTACCCGAGGTCGACGGCGACCGGCGGGCGATCGGCGGAGCGCAGTGCCGGTCCCAGCGTGTGGGCGATCCAGCGGTCCATCCGGCGCAGCCGGTTGGTGTTGGTGGTCCCCCGGGTCACCGTCCCGACCGGGCGCCCCGTCCGTCCGCGGGCAGGCGCGGTCGCGGAGTCGAAGAAGGCGGCCATGCCGGAAATCGTACGGCCCACCCGAGGCCGCCCGCGCCGCCCCGGCTCCGGCCGCCGCACGGGCTCGCCCCGCGGCAGATCCGGCCCGGACGGTCCGCGCCGGCCACCCGACACACGCCCGCGCGGCGAGTCACGCGCCCCCGCCGCACCTCCTGAAGCCTTCCGACGACCCCTGCGCTCCGCTCCGCCCCGGCGCGGGCGGCCCGCTCGGCCGCCTCCCCGCACCCCCGCCCGCCGCCCGGGTTCCCGTCCGTGGGCCATCTCATGGGCCGGGACGGGAATGCCGGTCGATGACCACGTGGTTGGCACACTGGTGGTGATGTGCGCCCGGACGGGGCGGCACGCCGCCGCGCCACATCCCGTGACGCGGCGGTACGGCGTGGGCGGCCGCGCACACACCGAACAGCAGGCAAGCAGGCTGCAGAGACGGGCAGCTCAGAGGAGGCTTCAGCCAGGTGATCCAGCACCCCGTCCGTCCGGTACGCCGTGCCCAGCCGACCCCGCCCGTGCGGAGCCGGCTCCAGTCGCTCGTCCCGGGCCGCCAGCGCCGTCCGCGCCGGATCGCCATGCTCAGCGTCCACACCTCCCCGCTGCACCAGCCCGGTACCGGTGACGCGGGCGGGATGAACGTCTACATCGTGGAGCTGGCCAAGCGCCTCGCCGAGCTCGACATCGAGGTGGAGGTCTTCACCCGGGCGATCTGCTCGGACGACGCGCCCACCGTCGAGCTGGCCCCCGGCGTCCTGGTGCGCCACGTCACCGCCGGCCCGTACGAGGGCCTGGTGAAGGAGGACCTGCCGGCCCAGCTCTGCGCCTTCACCCACGGCGTGCTGCGCACCGAGGCCGGCCACCGCCCCGGCCACTACGACCTGGTGCACTCGCATTACTGGCTGTCCGGTCAGGTCGGCTGGCTGGCCGCCCAGCGCTGGGGCGTGCCGCTGGTGCACACCATGCACACCATGGCGAAGGTCAAGAACGCCGCGCTGGCGGAGGGCGACACCCCCGAGCCGGCCGCCCGGGTGATCGGCGAGACGCAGGTGGTGGAGGCCGCCGACCGGCTGATCGCCAACACCACCGAGGAGGCCGCCGAGCTGGCGCTGCACTACGCGGCCCGGCCCGACCAGCTCGCCGTCGTCCACCCGGGCGTCAACCTGGACGTCTTCCGCCCCGGCGCCCCGGACGCGCGGGCCGCCGCGCGGGCCCGGCTGGGCCTGCCGCAGGACGCCGCCGTGCTGCTGTTCGCCGGTCGGATACAGCCGCTGAAGGCGCCGGACGTGCTGCTCCGGGCGGTCGCCGCGCTGCTGGAGGCGCGGCCCGAGCTGCGCGAGCGGCTGGTGGTCCCGGTGGTCGGCGGTCCGTCCGGCACCGGGCTGGCCAAGCCGGAGAGCCTGCACAAGCTCGCCGCCCAACTGGGCATCGGCGACGTCGTCCGGTTCCACCGGCCGGTCGGCCAGGACCTGCTCGCCGAGTGGTACCGCGCGGCCACGGCGCTGGTGATGCCCTCGTACAGCGAGTCCTTCGGGCTGGTCGCGCTGGAGGCGCAGGCCTGTGGGACGCCGGTGGTGGCCGCGGCGGTCGGCGGTCTGCCGGTCGCCGTCCGCGACGGCGTGACGGGGACCCTGGTCCACGGCCACGATCCGCTCGCCTGGGCACAGGCGCTGGAGCCGTACGTCACCGAACCGGCGCTGGTCGCCCGGCGCGGCGAGGCGGCGGCCCGGCACGCCGCCGGGTTCGGCTGGGACACCGCGGCGGCGACCACCGCCGAGGTGTACGCCGGCAGCCTGGCCCGCCCGGCCGGCCGGCTCACCGGGTCCCGGCTGCGACTGGCCTGAGCCGGAGCGGTCGCCGGGGCAGGTCGTCGGAGCTACGGGGTCGGGGCCGAGCGGCTCCGAGCCGCCCCGGCTCCCGGGCCGGGAGTCACGGAGCCGCCGCAGCTGTGCTGCTGCGCGCCACCGGTACCGCCGAGTAACGTCACCCCCATGGCAATCCGCACCAAGGACGAGGCCCTCACCCTCCTGCGTACCGCCCTGGACGACGCCGGGGTCGGCTGGGAGCCGGCCACCACCGACCCGTACACCCTGGTGGCGACCCTCCCGGGCACTCGCAAGCTGAGCACCACCTGCGCCCTGCGGGTCGGCGACCACACGCTCTCGGTGAACGCCTTCGTGATCCGCCGGCCCGACGAGAACCACGAGGCCGTCTACCGCTGGCTGCTGGAGCGCAACACCCGGATGTACGGCGTCGCCTACGCGATCGACGCGCTCGGCGATGTCTACCTGGCCGGCCGGCTGCCGCTGGAGGCGCTCACCGGGGACTCCGTCGACCGGCTGCTCGGGACGGTGCTGGAGAGCGCCGACGAGCCGTTCAACACGCTGCTGGAGCTGGGCTTCGCCTCGGCGATCCGGCGCGAGTGGGAGTGGCGCACCAAGCGCGGGGAGTCCACCCGCAACCTGGCCGCCTTCGCCCACCTGGCCGCGCCGACGGCGCAGCAGTAGCGCCCCGGACCGGCGGGGCTCCGGGACGCTCCGCCTCAGCGGCCGACCGGGGCCTTCGCCGTCGCCGCCTTCGCGGTCGGCACCTTCGTCGACGCCACGTCGGCCGACGGCTCCACCCCCGACAGGTCGACCACAGGCACCTCGACCGCCGGCACCTCGACCGCCGACGCCTCGACCACCGGCGTCCGCTTCGCCGGAGCGGCGGCCGTGGCGGCGACCGGGCGCCGCCCGAGCAGGACGTACCCCGCCGCCGCGACGGTGCCGCAGGCCGCACAGGCGCCCCACACCGCCGTGCTCCCGGCCCGCTCCAGCAGCACTCCGCCGACCGCCGGGCCGAGGAACGAGGCGAGCGACCAGGACAGTGAGTAGACGCCCTGGTAGCGGCCCCGGGCGTGGGTCGGTGACAGCTCGGCGACCAGGCCCATCATGGTCGGCGCGTTCAGGATCTCGCCGATCGTCCAGACCGCCACCGTGAACGCGTAGAACCACGCGGAGGACCCGGCGAGCATGGTCAGCCCGAAGCCCCAGCCGATGAACAGCGCGCTGGCGACCAGGAGCGCCGTCCGGTTGCGCCCCTCCATCCACCGGGTGAGCGGGATCTGCAGCACCACGATCAGCAGGCCGTTGAGGCCGATGACCAGGCCGTACTGGGTCGAGGTGATGCCGTTGCGGCCCATGTCCACGGCGAGCGTGGTGCTGCCCTGCTGGGCGACCAGCGCGAGCAGCAGGTTGAGTCCCACGACCGCCATGAACCGGCTGTCCCGGAAGACCGTGCCGAGGCCGACCGCGGGCTGGTCGACCCGGGCGGCCGGGGTGTCCGGCTTGGTCTCGGGGATCCGGACGAAGATCACCACCGCGCAGACGAGCGTGGAGAGTGCGTCCAGCAGGAAGAGCGTGAGGTAGCCGTGCGTGGCGATCAGGCCGGCGGCGGCCGCGGAGAGGCCGAAGCCGATGTTGATCGCCCAGTAGTTCAGCGAGTAGGCCCGGACCCGGTCCGCCGCCGGCACGATGTCGGCGATGATCGCCGAGGTGGCCGGGCGGGTCGCGTTGTTGCAGAAGCCGACCAGGAAGGCGACCGCGGCGATCGCCACCTGGCCGTCGGTGAAGCCCAGCACCGCCGTGAACAGCGCGGTGCCGAGCTGTGCGGCGACCAGCGTCGGGCGCCGGCCGATCCGGTCGGTCAGCACGCCGGCGACGATCGCGGCGATGGCCGAGCCCAGGCCGAACAGCGAGGCGACCAGACCCGCGTACGCGGCCGAGTACCCTCGGTCGGTCGTCAGGTAGAGCGCCAGGAACGTGACGACGAACGCGCCGAGCTTGTTGATCAGGGTCGACGTCCAGAGCCACCAGAACTGCCGGGGCAGTCCGCCCACCGTTTCGCTCGCGACTCTTCGAATTCGGGCAGGAAGGGGCGAAGCGGGCATCTGAGGGCTCCCGGGCGGCAGGCGTTCCGCTGAGCGGACCGGCATGTCCGCGCTGCGGCGAGGTAAGTGTCACTAGCGCGAAGCACACATTACACATGGGGGCGGGTCCCGACCAGCCGTTTAAACGCCTCCATTAAGCTGGGGGCCATGGCTGACACGACGTACCGACTCATCCTCCTCCGCCACGGCGAGAGCCAGTGGAACCAGAAGAACCTGTTCACCGGTTGGGTCGACGTCGACCTCAACGAGAAGGGCGAGAAGGAGGCCGCGCGTGGCGGCGAGCTCCTCGCCGCCGAGGGCCTGCTCCCCGACGTGCTGCACACCTCGCTGCTGCGCCGCGCGATCCGCACCTCGCAGATCGCCCTGGACAAGGCCGACCGCCACTGGATCCCGGTCAGCCGCAGCTGGCGTCTGAACGAGCGCCACTACGGCGCCCTCCAGGGCAAGGACAAGGCCCAGACCCTGGCCGAGTTCGGCGAGGAGCAGTTCCAGCTGTGGCGCCGCTCGTACGACACCCCGCCGCCGGCGCTGGCCGACGACGCCGAGTACTCGCAGGCCGGTGACGCCCGCTACGCCGACATCCCGAGCGAGCTGCGCCCGAACACGGAGTGCCTCAAGGACGTCGTCGACCGGATGCTCCCGTACTGGTACGACGCCATCGTCCCGGACCTCGCCGCCGGCAAGACCGTCCTGGTCACCGCCCACGGCAACAGCCTGCGCGCGCTGGTGAAGCACCTCGACGGCATCTCCGACGAGGACATCGCCGGCCTCAACATCCCGACCGGCATCCCCCTGGTCTACGAGCTGGACGCCGACTTCAAGCCGGTCGCCAAGGGCGGCCGCTACCTCGACGCGGACGCCGCCGCAGCCGCCATCGAGGCCGTCAAGAACCAGGGCAAGAAGTAACCCTCTTGCCGCTACGGCCCCGCTTCCCGCTCCGGGAGGCGGGGTCGTCGCCGTTTCTGCTGCACGGCCAATCCTCCTGCGCGGCAAGGGGGTTCAGTGTGTGGCGAAGGTGGTTCAGACCATTGACGGTCGCCGTGGGGGCTCCTACCGTGTGAGCACTGTCCTGGCACAGGCATGCCAACGGATCTTCCATGGCCGCCGCACCCCCAGGCGCGCGCGTCTGTGCCCGGCGCACTCTCCATCCACCCCCACGGAGGAGCACCATGCGCACACGTCATCTCGTGGGAGCGGCCGTCGCCGCGCTCGCGGTTCCGCTCACCGTCGCCCTGCCGGCGCAGTCGCACGGCTACATCTCCACCCCGCCCAGCCGGGCCGCGCTCTGCGGGGCGGGTACGGTCACCGACTGCGGTGCGATCCGCTGGGAGCCGCAGAGCGTCGAGGGGTCGAAGGGCTTCCCTGGCGCCGGGCCGGCCGACGGCACCATCTGCGCCGGCGGCAACAGCCGGTTCGCCGAGCTGGACGACCCGCGCGGCGGTGCCTGGCCCACCACCAAGGTGGCGGCGGGGCAGCGGCTCACCTTCACCTGGAAGTTCACCGCCCGGCACGCGACCGCGAACTTCAAGTACTACCTGACCAAGGCCGGCTACAACGCGGGCCAGAAGGTCACCCGGGCCGGTCTGGAGCTGACGCCGTTCCTGACCGTCCCGTACAACGGCACCCAGGTGCCGAGCACGCTCAGCCGCACCGCGACGATCCCGAGCGGCCGGACCGGGCACCAGGTGGTCGTGGCGGTCTGGGAGATCGCCGACACCGGCAACGCCTTCTACTCCTGCACCGACGTCCTGTTCTGATCAGCGCGCGGCACGCTGGACGCCACGCGCCGCACGCCGCGAGCGAGTGGTCGGGCGGCCGGAGGACTCCGACCCGGTGACCGGGGTGCACGACCGTCTCCCACGGCGGCCGTGCACCACGGGGCTTCGCCGGGTGCGGCGGTTCTCAGTGGCCGCAGCAGCCGCCGCTGACCCCGCCGCACTGGCAGGGGGCGCCGGACTGGCAGCCGCAGCCGCAGCCCGGACCACAGCCGCAGCCGGCCGCGAGGACGGGCAGCAGCTTCGGGGCGGGCGGCTCGACGATCTCGTGGGCCGGTGCCGGTCGGGTCGGGTTTGCCTTCATCGCGCTGGAACCCTCCTTGTGACGGGCACACTTCGGTGCCTACGGCATTGAGTGAAACCGCCGATCGGACGGGGCGTCAACGGGCGCGCAGTGGTGGGCGATCCGAGAAGCCGTGCGCCCTCACCACCCCTGTTCGAGGTTTACTCACCCCGCGGAGTGAGCGCCGCCGGCCCGTCGGAGCCCCGGCCCGCCACCGGCGGAGCCGGTCCACCCACCCCGACCAGCGGCGACCCACCCGCCCGGGACAGGGCCGGCCCACCGCCCGGAGCGGAGACCACGGTGCCCGGAGCGGACACGGCGCCGCCCCCGGCGGCGGGACCGACCCTGCCTCCGGGGGCGCCGTGCCGTACCGGGGTCACTCCCCGGCGGCCTCCGAGGAGGCGATGAACTCGCCCACGTGCTCGCCGGTCACCAGGTACACCACGCGCTTGGCCACCGAGACCGCGTGGTCCGCGAAACGCTCGTAGTAGCGGCCGACCAGCGTGACGTCGACCGCGGTCTCGATCCCGTGCTGCCAGCGGTCGTCGATCAGGTGCGCGAACAGGTCGCGGTGCAGCGCGTCGATCGCGTCGTCGTCCTGCTCCAGCTCCAGCGCCTTGTCGACGTCCTTGGTGGCGATCACAAGGCCGGCCTTGGCCACCAGCCGCTGGGCGAGCTGGCCCATCTCCAGGACGGTCGCGTGCAGGTCGCGCGGCACCGCCGACTCGGGGTAGCGCAGCCGCGCGACCTTGGCCACGTGCCGGGCCAGGTCGCCGCAGCGCTCCAGGTCGGCGCTCATCCGCAGCGAGGTGACGACGATGCGCAGGTCGGTGGCGACCGGCTGCTGGCGGGCGAGCAGGTCGATCGCCCGGTTCTCCAGCTCGTGGTGCAGGTTGTTGATCCTCTCGTCGGCGGCGATCACACTCTCCGCCAGCGCCAGGTCCGCGTCGAGGAGCGCGGTGGTGGCCCGGCCCAGGGCCGAGCCGACCAGCCGGGCCATCTCGATCAGGCTGTCGCCGATCGAGTCGAGTTCCTCGTGGTACGCGTCGCGCATGCTCTCTCCTCAGTAGCTGTGTCGGTGGCGGTGCCGACCGGTCATCCCGTACGACCGTCGGTAGGGCGTACGAATGACCGCTGCTGGTGGCGCGCATCGTACGCGCGCACCGGGGACGACGGACAGGCGTTCGATCCACCGTTCCTTCCCACACGGGCTGCGTGACCAACTCTGGGCCGCCCGGGCGACCACGCACGACCCGTGCGGTGAATCGGCAGCTACGTGGAGGTGAATTCTCGGCAACGGGCGGCCGATCCCTTGATCCGACCCTGGAGGAGTGGCCACGTCATGCGCTTAGGCTGGCGGTATGGACGTGAACGTGGCCGCCGCCGCTGCCTGCGCCATAGCCGGGCTCGGCGTCGGCCTCACGGCCTCCATCGCCTTCCGTTGGAGCGAGCGCGAACAGGCCAAGGGCAGATATGGCGGCACCAACGGCAGAACCCGACAGCAGGGGCTCAACAACCCCACCCATGAACCTCCCCTTCCCCCGGGGGTCGACACCGTCCTCTCCGTGCTGCGCTCCTGCGCGATCGTGCTCGGCGAGGGCGACGAGGTGGTCAAGGCCAGCTCCGCGGCGTACGCGATGGGACTGGTGCGCGGCGGCGCGGTCGCCATCGACCAGATGCTCTCGCTGGCCCGGGCCACCCGCCGGGACGGTGAGATCCGCCAGGTCGAGCTGGAGGTGCCCCGCCCCGGCGCGGCGCGGGCCGCCGAGCCGCTCGCGGTGTCGGTCCGGGTCGCCCCGCTGGGCTCCCGGCTGGTCCTGGTCCTGGTCGAGGACCAGACCGACCGCCGCCGGGTCGAGGCGGTCCGCCGCGACTTCGTCGCCAACGTCAGCCACGAACTCAAGACGCCGGTCGGCGCGCTCTCGCTGCTCTCCGAGGCGGTCGCCGACGCGTCCGACGACCCGGAGGCGGTGCAGCGCTTCGCGGGCCGGATGCAGATCGAGGCGACCAGGCTGGCCAGCCTGGTCCAGGAGATCATCGACCTCTCCCGGGTCCAGGACGACCGGCTGATGGTCGACCCGGAGCCGGTCGCGGTGGACGAGCTGATCGCGGAGGCGATCGACCGCTGCCGCCAGCAGGCCGCCGCCAAGCAGATCCTGATCGCGGCCGGCGGCATCGCCGGCCTCTACCTGCACGGCCACCGCGGCCAGCTGGCCGCGGCGCTCGGCAACCTGGTCGAGAACGCCGTGAACTACAGCCCGCCGAGGACCAGGGTCGCGATCGCCACCCGCCGGATCTCCAGCGCCGCCGCCCTCGGCGAGGCCGACGGCGAGCTGATCGAGATCTCGGTGACCGACCAGGGCATCGGCATCTCGGAGAAGGACCGCGAGCGGGTGTTCGAACGGTTCTACCGGGTCGACCCGGCCCGGTCCCGGGCGACCGGCGGCACCGGCCTCGGCCTCTCCATCGTCAAGCACGTGGCCGCCTCGCACGGCGGCACCGTCTCGGTGTGGAGCGTCGAGGGCCAGGGCTCCACCTTCACCGTGCGCCTGCCCGCCGGGCAGGCCCCCGAGGACCACACGCTCCCCGCCGGGGAGTCCGCGCAACCCCTGTCAGACACAACCCCCCAGCTTGCCCCGGAGGCCTGATCGTGACCCGAGTACTGGTGGTCGAGGACGAGGAGTCGTTCAGCGACGCCCTCTCGTACATGCTCCGCAAGGAGGGCTTCGAGGTGGCCATCGCCGCCACCGGCCCCGACGCCCTGGAGCAGTTCGAACGGAACGGCGCCGATCTCGTCCTGCTCGACCTGATGCTGCCGGGCCTGCCCGGCACCGAGGTCTGCCGCCAGCTCCGGGTGCGCTCGAACGTCCCGGTGATCATGGTCACCGCCAAGGACAGCGAGATCGACAAGGTCGTCGGCCTGGAGATAGGTGCGGACGACTACGTGACCAAGCCCTACTCCACCCGTGAGCTGGTGGCCCGGATCCGTGCGGTGCTGCGCCGGCGCGGCGAGGCCGAGGGCCCCGGCGACGGTGGCGGCCCGGGCGCGCTGGAGGCGGGCCCGGTCCGGATGGACGTCGACCGCCACGTGGTGACCGTCGACGGCGCCAAGGTCGACCTCCCGCTCAAGGAGTTCGACCTGCTGGAGATGCTGCTGCGCAACGCGGGCCGGGTGCTCACCCGGATGCAGCTGATCGACCGGGTCTGGGGCGCCGACTACGTCGGTGACACCAAGACGCTCGACGTCCACGTGAAGCGACTGCGGGCGAAGATCGAGCCGGACCCGGGCGCGCCGCGCTACCTGGTCACGGTCCGTGGCCTCGGCTACAAGTTCGAGCCGTAGACCGGACGATTTGGAGCCCCCGTGCCGGGGGCGGGTGAGCGGCTCAGTAGAGCGGCCCGCTCCGCCGGCGCGGACCGGGCGGACCCACGAAGGACCCCTCCGGGCAGCCGCCCGGAGGGGTCCTTCGCGTGCGCGACCGAGCCCGGCCGGCCCTCCGCGTGTCCGCCTCCGCGGTGCCCGGACCCCGCGTTCGCGGGACCGGACGCCGGAGGCGGTGGGTCAGTGGGAGCCGGCGGTCGGCGAGGCGGTGCCGGCCGGAGTGGTCGCACCGGTGCCGGCCGCGGTACCGGAGGGGGTGGCGGTGCCCGAGGGGGTGGCGGCACCGGCCGAGGCGCTGGGCGAGCCGGCGGCCTTGGACGGCACGGCGGCGGGGGAGGCGGTCGGGCCCCAGCCCTTGTACAGACCCTTGTTCGGGCTGACCGCGGCCTCGGTCGCGACCTTCTCGCGGTTCTTGAAGGCGAAGGCGGTGGGCACGAAGCCACCGACGTGGACGCTGGCCGAGGCGACCTTGGCGGAGGGGTTGCCTTCGCCGCCGATCAGCACGGCGCCGCCGGCGGGGACGACGATGCTACCCAGCGGGGCGCCCTTCTCGTCGGCGAAGGCGGCGGCCCCGCCGTCGCCCACGACGATGGACTGGAGCTCGACGGGCTCCGTCCCGGTGTTGCTGATGTTCACCGACACGTTGGCCGGACCGGTGTGCTCGCCGGAGGACTCGTCCCCGGTGACGACAACGATGTTGTTCAGCCGGAGGTCGGTGCCGACCGTCGCGTAGGCGTTGTCGGGCTTGATCTCCAGAGTCTCCGCCTTGTTGCCGGCCGAGCAGGACGACAGCGAGGCGATGGCGAGGGCGGCGATGGCGGCGATGCTGCCGACTCGAATGCTGCGGCTCACGGCGGCGGCTTCTCCTAGGTCACATGTCGGGTGGTCAGGCCTCAGATTATCGACCTCGCTTATGCGCTCCTCACGGGGTGGTCCCCGTGTCGCGCTCCGGGAGTCCGCCCGGCGCCCGGACGGCGGCACCCCGCCACGCCCGGAGACGACCGGCGGGGCGGCGCCGGCGGGGCCCCGCGCCCGGCACCGGCACGGCCCGGGCCCGGACGGCGGTACGGCTCCGACCTCGGCCGCGACCCGGCGCCGTACTCGTGGCAACACACCGGCGTGTCCTGGTCAAGTGCCGACCAAGATCGGATCACGATCGGGAAACGGCCCGATAAACGGTGAAATCTCAAGATCCAATCACGGTTTCAGGAGTGTTGCCGCAGGTTTCGGGAGGTACCGGAACCGCCTCCGACCTGCGGGAAGCCCGCGCCGAAGGCCGCCCGCAGCACGTCATGGGGGTCCTTGTCAAGCCCCGAGACCGGCCCTGACCTGCGAAAACGCCCTTCGGGTGCGCCGAAAAGCGTGTTATTCTGGAAAGCCACGGAAGGGGTCCTGTCACATGACGTTCAAGGTTGGCGACACGGTGGTCTACCCCCATCACGGGGCCGCGCTGATCGAGGCCATCGAAATTCGCCAGATCAAAGGTGTGGACAAGACCTACCTGGTCCTCAAGGTGCAGCAGGGAGACCTGACGCTCCGGGTGCCCGCCGAGAACGCGGAGTTCGTCGGCGTGCGCGATGTAGTCGGCCAGGAGGGTCTGGACCGGGTCTTCGAGGTGCTTCGCGCACCGTACACCGAAGAGCCGACCAACTGGTCCCGTCGCTACAAGGCAAACCTGGAGAAGCTCGCTTCGGGTGACGTTATCAAGGTCGCCGAGGTTGTGCGCGATCTCTGGCGTCGCGAGCGCGAGCGCGGTCTGTCCGCCGGTGAGAAGCGCATGCTCGCCAAGGCGCGCCAGATCCTCGTCAGCGAGCTCGCGCTGGCCGAGAACACCAACGAGGACAAGGCGGAGACGCTGCTCGACGAGGTGCTCGCCTCGTAGCGCAGTCGGGCTCGCGCCCACCGCCCACACGTTCACAGCGCCCGATGCCGGCGCGCCGCTCACCGGACGAACCGTCCTGGAGTGGTGCAGTGGCACTTCGGGCGCTGAGGCGTGTCCGGACGACGCCCCCGCACCCGAGCCGGCCGGCCCCGGGCCCGCATGACCGTTTCTGCGTGTTCTGTGGGCGGGAGACCGTGGAGCTTTTCGGAAGGGGTCCCGCGCGCCCGTCGTGCACGCCATGGCCATACCCACTTCGCCGAAGGAGTGAAACCTGAACGCCACAGGAGCAGTTGCAGCAGCGGTGGTGCCCGCCGCGGGACGCGGTGAGCGACTGGGGCCCGGAGCCCCGAAGGCCCTGCGGGAGCTGGGCGGGGTGCCGCTCCTGGTGCACGCCGTCAGGGCGCTGACCCGCAGCCGGGCGGTCGGGCTGGTCGTGGTCGCGGCGCCGGCCGACGGCGTGGCCGAGGTGGTCGGACTGCTCGACACCCACGGCCTGGACGGCAAGGACATCCGGGTCGTGCCGGGCGGGGCGACCCGCCAGGAGTCGGTCCGGCTGGGCCTCGCCGCGATCCCGGCCGAGGTGGAGATCGTCCTGGTGCACGACGCGGCGCGTCCGCTCGTGCCGGTCGAGGTGGTGGACGCCGTCGCGGCCGCCGTCCGCGGCGGGGCGGAGGCGGTGGTGCCCGCCGTGCCGCTCGCCGACACGGTGAAGCGGGTCGAGCCGCGGCCGGGTGGTCCCGAGCCGGTGCTCGACACGCCCGACCGTTCCACCCTGCGGGCCGTGCAGACTCCACAGGGCTTCCGCCGGGAGACGCTGGCCGAGGTGCACGAGAAGGCGCTCGCCGAGGAGGCCGCCGCGGGGGCCGACGCCCTGCCGGCGGTCACCGACGACGCGGGCCTGGTGGAGCGCTTCGGCGGCCGGGTGGTGGTGGTGCCCGGCCACGAGGAGGCGTTCAAGGTGACCCGTCCGCTGGACCTCGTGCTCGCCGAGGCCGTTCTCGCCCGCCGGAGGGCCGCCGATGCCTACTGATCCCACGGCCTCCGGCCCGCGCGCCGAGGACGCGGCGCCGACCGCCCACGCCCCGGCGCCGCCCGCCGCGGACTCGCGGCCGCCGATGATCCCCCGGGTGGGGATCGGCACCGATGTGCACGCCTTCGAGGCCGGCCGCCCGCTCTGGGTGGCCGGCCTGGAGTGGCCGGGCGCCGAGTACGGCCTGGCCGGGCACTCCGACGCCGACGTGGCCGCGCACGCCTCCTGCGACGCGCTGTTCTCGGCCGCCGGGATCGGGGACCTGGGCGCGCACTTCGGCACCGACCGGCCGGAGTGGTCGGGCGCGTCCGGCGTCCGGCTGCTCGGCGAGGCGGCCCGGCTGGTGCGCGAGGCCGGTTTCGAGATCGGCAACGTCTCCGTCCAGGTGATCGGTGTCCGGCCGAAGATCGGCAAGCGGCGCGCCGAGGCGCAGGCCGCGCTCTCGGCGGCGGTCGGCGCGCCGGTCTCGGTCTCCGGGACGACGACGGACGGCCTCGGCCTCACCGGCCGGGCCGAGGGGCTCGCGGCGATCGCCACCGCGCTGGTGTACGAGCGCCGCTGACCCCGGGGCGCACCAGGAGCGCCGGACAGCGGCAGGGGCGGCCCGGGGGCGGTAGGAGCGGTGGCGGCGGCCGGTAGGCCGTCCGGGTGGTCCGGGCCGGGAATACCCGGCCCGTGACGGGTGTTCAGGAGCCTTGGCCGGTGCCCGAGTCGCTACCGTTCGGAGCGGGCCGAGCGAGGCCCGCCCGCTCACCGCGGGCCGTCCGACGCCGCTTGACGAGAAGAGGTCCCCGATGGCCGCACAGCTCTCCGACCGGGCCAAGGCCCTGATCGACGGCAAGAGCTTCGCCGTGGTCTCCACCATCCAGCCCGACGGCAGCCCCCAGTCCTCGGTGGTCTGGGTCAAGCGGGACGGCGACGACGTCCTCTTCTCCACAGTGGAGGGCCGCCGCAAGCACCTCAACCTGCTGAAGGACCCGCGGATCTCGCTGGTGGTCAACCCGCCGGAGAGTCCCTACTCCTACGTGGAGTTGCGCGGCGAGGCCACCCTCACCCGGGAGGGCGGCAAGGAGCTGATCGACGAGCTGGCACGCAAGTACCGCGGCGAGGAGTCCTACGGCTACGACGGCCCGGAGGACGTCCGGGTGGTGGTCCGGCTCAGCCCGCGCAAGGTGGTCGGCAACCTCTGAGAGAGCCAGGCGGAGCGGGTGACTCCGGTAGGCCATGAAGAAGAAACGGCGTAGCCGCGGTATTGACATTCGAGAATGTCGCGGGGCACCCCCTCATGCCCACTACGCTTGACGCTGTGAGCATTCGCCTGTACGACACCAGCACCCGCCAGGTACGCGACTTCGTCCCGCTTGTACCGGGTTGTGTCTCGATCTACCTGTGCGGCGCTACCGTCCAGTCGGCGCCACACATCGGGCACATCCGGTCCGGGCTCAACTTCGACATCATGCAGCGGTGGTTCGCCTACCGCGGCTACCAGGTGACCTTCGCGCGCAACGTCACCGACATCGACGACAAGGTCATCGCCAAGGAGCGCCAGCTCGGTACGCCGTGGTGGCAGATCGCCTACGCCAACGAGCGGGCCTTCAACGACGGCTACGCGGCGCTCGGCTGCCTCCCGCCGACCGTCGAGCCGCGGGCCACCGGGCACATCCCCGAGATGATCGAGATGATGCGGACGCTCATCGCGAAGGGGCACGCCTACGCGTCGGACGGCAACGTCTACTTCGACGTGAAGTCCTTCCCCGGCTATCTCGAACTCTCCAACCAGAAGCTGGAGAACCTGCGCCAGCCCGAGGGCGAGGGCGAGACCGGCAAGCGCGACCCGCGCGACTTCGCGATGTGGAAGACCGCCAAGGCCGGTGAGCCGAGCTGGGAGACCCCGTGGGGCAGCGGCCGTCCCGGCTGGCACCTGGAGTGCTCCGCGATGGCGCACAAGTACCTGGGCCGGGCCTTCGACGTCCACGGCGGCGGGATCGACCTGATCTTCCCGCACCACGAGAACGAGATCGCCCAGTCCAAGGCGTACGGCGACGACTTCGCGAACTTCTGGGTGCACAACGCCTGGGTCACCATGAGCGGCGAGAAGATGAGCAAGTCGCTCGGCAACTCGGTGCTGGTCTCCGAGATGGTCGAGCGCTGGCGTCCGATCGTGCTCCGGTACTACCTGGCGGCCCCGCACTACCGCTCGATGATCGAGTACAGCGAGGAGTCGCTGCGCGAGGCCGAGGCCGGTTTCGGCCGGATCGAGGGCTTCGTCCAGCGCGTGGTCGAGCGCTGCGGCGCGGTCGACGCGGCGCCCGAGGTGCCGCCGGCCTTCGCCGAGGCGATGGACGACGACCTGGGCGTTCCCCAGGCGCTGGCCATCGTGCACACCGCCGTCCGCCAGGGCAACAGCGCCCTCACCGCGGACGACAAGGAGAACGCGGTGGCGCGTCTGGCCGAGGTCCGTGCGATGCTCGGAGTACTGGGCCTCGACCCGCTGGACCCGCAGTGGACCGGGGCCGAGCACGGTGAGGACCTCCACGGGGTCGTCGACTCGCTGGTCAGGCTGGTCCTGGAGCAGCGGCAGGCGGCCCGGACCCGCAAGGACTTCGCCACCGCGGATGCCATCCGTGACCAGCTCGGCGAGGCCGGGCTGGCGATCGAGGACACCCCGTCCGGCCCGCGCTGGACGATCAACAACCAGTAACTCCATCCGAGCGATGGGGTGAGGGTGGGCCGTACCGAACCGGTGCGGCCCTCCCGCATGACGTAGCGCATGTCGTCGGCCGGCACCGGGTTCACGGTGCGGCCGGGCATGCCGGACAGACAGGAAGTACAGCCATGGCCGGCAACAGTGCACGCAGGAACCGCCGCAACCCCGGGTCGAAGAAGGGCGCGAGTGTCGGTACCGGCGGCCACAGCCGGAAGGCGCTCCAGGGCAAGGGCCCGACGCCCCCCGGCGCGGAGCGCAAGGGGCACCCGAAGCAGCGCGCGGCCAACGCCGCGGTCAAGCGCGAGCGGGACGCCAAGGCCCGGGCCGGCATGCGCCGGGCCGGCGGTGGCGGCAAGGGCGGCCGTGGCGGTGCCGGCGCGGCGGAGCTGGTCTTCGGCCGCAACTCGGTGGTCGAGGCCCTGCAGGGCGGGGTGCCGGCCACCGCGCTCTACGTCCTGCAGTTCATCGACACCGACGACCGGGTGCGCGACGCCTTCCAGGCCGCGAACGACCGGGGCATCCCGCTGATGGAGGCCCCGCGCCCGCAGCTGGACCAGATGACCGGCAACATGAACCACCAGGGCCTGGTGCTGCAGGTCCCGCCGTACGAGTACGCGCACCCCGAGGACCTGCTGGCGCAGGCCGCGGACAACGGCGAGGACGCGCTGATCATGGCGCTCGACGGGGTCACCGACTCGCGCAACCTCGGCGCCGTGGTCCGCTCCGCCGCCGCCTTCGGCGCGCACGGCGTGGTCATCCCCGAGCGCCGGGCGGCGGGCATGACCGCCGGTGCCTGGAAGACCTCCTCCGGTGCCGCGGCGCGGCTGCCCGTCGCCCGGGCCACCAACCTGACCCGGACGCTGGAGGCCTACCAGAAGGCCGGCGTGATGGTGGTCGGCCTGGCCGCCGACGGCGAGGCCGAGATCGGTGACCTGGAGGCGCTGGCCGGTCCGGTCGTGATCGTCGCGGGCAGCGAGGGCAAGGGCCTGTCCCGGCTGGTCTCGGAGACCTGTGACATCCGCGTGCGGATCCCGATGCCGGGTGCCACCGAGTCGCTGAACGCCGGCGTCGCCGCGGGCATCGTGCTGTACGAGGCCGCGCGCCTGCGCAGCAAGGTCGGCTGACCCCTCCCGACGCGCGGCCCGGCCGGGCCGTCGTACCGCGGCGGGCCCGACCGGGCCGGCGGGCGGTACGGCGGTCCGGCCGGGCCGTTTCCGCGCCCGGGTGAGCCGTTTCGCCGCAGCACAGCGGGGTCGGGCGGCGCAGGAGATCTTCCGGATTCTCCGCAGTCCGCCCGCAATTCGGGTGAAAGCGATCGGGCCCGACCGGGCCCGATCGCTTTTCTCATGATCACTTCAAGTGGGCGCCGGACATCCACTCGGGAGAGTGTCCTAACCGGGTGTCACCCGGTTAGACGGGTGTGGACACCAGAACACCTCGGCGCCCCCTCCTGGGCAACGGCAGCACCGGGATAGACGCGGGCCCCGGCCTCAATACCGTCAAGGTGCCGTCCGACCCCGCGCGCCTCAGCGTCACCCAGGCCAGCTTCCGGCTGCGGCTCGGCACCCCGGTGGCGCCGCTGATCGACGCCCCGGCCGGAGCGCTCTCCACCGGGGCCGCGTTCGGCGACCCGTACGCCGGCCAGGGCCTGATCCGCCGTCCGCTGGTCACCCCGCAGGTGGTCGTGCCCGCCTCGGCCGTACCGGCGCTCGCCGGGGCCGGCGGTGCCGGCGCGCCGCGGCGCAAGGGCCGGGTCACCGCCGTCACCTGGAGCGGCCAGGCGCCCCCCGGGGACCAGGCGGCCACCCGGCTGCTGGAGGCCGTCCGGCTGACCGGCGTGCCCGCGCCGGCCGGGGTCGGCGGGCGCGCCCAGGGCGGCTCCACGGCCGACGACGACACCCGGGTGATCCCGTCGTACGCGGGTGCCCGGACGGTCCCGCGCCAGCCGCGCGAGGGCGCCGGTACCGCCACCGAGGCGGGCGTCGGCCCGGTCGGCGCGCCCCAGGGCTGGACGCCCAGCGGCGAGCTGCCCGAGGTCTCCGCCACCGCCGGTGAGGGCAAGCCGCCGTGGTACCCCGGCCGCCGGGTGGACCTCGGCCTGGTGCTGCTGCCGTTGCGCGCGGTGCTGGGCTCGCTCTCGGTCTACGCCGGGTTCAGCAAGCTCTGCGACCCGGTGTACTTCGACGGCGGCGAGCGCGGCTCGATGATGCGCTGGCTCTCCTCGCTGCACCCCTGGAAGGTCGCCGAACCGCTGCTGTCGTTCGCGATGGCGCACCCGGTGGGCTCGGGGCTGGTGGTCTCGTTCACCGAGATCGTGGTGGGCGTGCTGACCATCCTGGGCCTCTGGCAGCGGCTCGCGGCCGGAGCGGCGATGCTGCTCTCCGCCGCCCTGCTGTTCACCGTCAGCTGGCGGGCCGTGCCGGTCTACGACACGCCCGACCTGATCTTCCTGGCGGCCTGGAGCCCGCTGCTGATCGCCGGAGCGCCGTTCGCCTCGTTGGACGGGCGGCTCAACCTGGAGGCGTGGCGGCGCCACGGCTCGGGCGCGCCGGCGGCACTGCGCCGGCGGGTGCTGCGGCGCGGTGCGGTGGTCACCTCGGTCGTGGTCGGCCTGACCCTGCTGCTCGGGTCGATGCTGGGCGCGGCGGTCCGCACCGGCGGCCGTCCGCACCCCGGGCCGTCCCGGCCGGCGACGGACTACGGCACGCCGGTCTGGCCGAGTGGCGGGCCCTCCGCCACCCCCGGTGGGCAGGGGCCGTCCACCTCGCCCGCGCCCGCGCCCGCGCGGCCGGCCTCGCCGGCGGCCGGCTCGTCCGCGCCGTCCTCCTCGGCGCCGGCCCAGGGCGCGGCCTCGCCGAAGGCCGGGACGCCCACGCCGAGCGGCAAGGCGCGGTCCACCAAGCCGGAGAGCGGTCCGAGTTCGGCCCCGGCGGCGCCGCAGACCGCGGCCCCGGCCGCCTCGGCGCCCGCGTCGCGCAGCACCCCGGCGCCGGGCAACGGTTCGGGGGCGGCGCCCAAGCCGAGCCCGAGCAGCAGCTCCGGCTCGGGGCTGCTCGGCGGCGTGCTGGGCAGCGGGCCGCTGGCCGAGCTGTCCGGCGGCGGGGCCCGGAACTCCCGGCCGGGGTCGCCGACGGCGACCTGACGGGCCGTCGGGCCGTCGGGCCCTCGGGGACGACAGGTGGCCGGGTGCTCCGTGGGGGAGCACCCGGCCACCTGTTCGTGGTCCCGGGGCCGGGGGCCCGAGGGCCGTGGGGCCGCCGCCGGGGTGGGTTACCGGGGCGTGTGGCCGGCTCCGGCGGCGAGTTCCTTGGCCGCCTCGGTGAGGTCCTTCGCGGTGTCGATGGCGCGCCAGTAGACGCCCTGCGGTAGCTGGTACCCCGCCAGGCGCTTGCCGCGCGCGAGTTGGGGGAACGTGGTCCGCTCGTGGTCCCCGACGTCCGGCAGCAGCTCGGCGAACTCCGGGCTGAAGACGTACAGGCCGGCGTTGATCAGGAAGGGCGAGGGCGGCGCCTCGATGAAGTCCAGCACGTTGCCGAACTGGTCCGTCTCCACCGCGCCCCACGGGATGCGCGGACGGGCCAGGGCGAGCGTCGCTACGGCGTCCCGCTCGTGGTGGAAGGCGGCCATGTCGCGCAGGCTGAAGCGGGTCCAGATGTCGCCGTTGGTGGCGTACCAGGGCTCGTCCGGCCGGGGCAGCGCCTTGGCGGCATACTTCAGACCGCCGCCGCGGCCCAGCGGTTCGGCCTCGACGACGGTGCGGACCTTCAGCGGCAGGTCGGTCCGGTCGAGCCACTCCTCCAGCACGCCGGCCAGGTGACCGCACGAGATGACCACGTCGGTGACGCCCTCGGAGGCGAGCCAGGAGAGCTGGTGTCCGAGGATCGGCGTCCCCGTGCCGGGGATCTCGACCAGCGGCTTCGGCCGGTCGTCCGTGTAGGGCCGCAGCCGGGAGCCCTGGCCGCCGGCCAGGATGACGGCCTGGGTGACGGCCGTCGTGCCGGGTGGGGCCGCCGACGGCTGTGGTGCCTGAGCCGTCCGCGGAGCCTGCGGTGCCTGGGCGGACGTGAGGTCGGCGGCGGAGCCGGAGTCAGCGGTCATGCCTGCACAATAGGGCGGCCGCCGGGGCGTGGCACCCCTAGGCGGCGACCCCGGAGGCGAACGAGCCGTCACAGACCGGCCGGGCGAAGGACCGGGCGCGCTGGACGTCCCCCTGGTACTTGCGCACGGCCGCCTTGCCGAGCTCACCGGCGAGCGAGGTGCAGTACGGCGTCAGGGCCGGCTGCTCGCGCATCGAGCGCTCCAGCAGGTCCAGCGCGCTGCCCGGGTTGTGCGCGCGCAACTCCTCCAGCAGGGCCACGCGCAGGGCGTCCTGCGGAGCCAGGCCCTCCGGGGCCTTGGCCGCGGGCACCCGGCCGATGCCGGCGCCGTCCTCGCTGGAGGCTGCCACGACCTGCTGGTCCAGCCCGGTCGGCGGAGCCCACGGCACCCTGGTCACGGCGAGGGTGCCGGTGGTCACCAGGACCACGGGCAGGGTCAGGGCGATGGTCTGGCCGATTCGGCGAACTAGCTGCTTCACGCTCAGGAGAGTAGCGCTGGGTGGGGCCCGGATCGCCCTCCGTTACACCATCGAGTGACGTGGTGTCCGGGTTCGTCCCTTCACCGTGTTGACGCGGGCGGTGCGGACGGCCGAACGACGGCGGAGCCCCGCCGGACCACGCGGTCCGGCGGGGCTCCGCCCGGGTCGTTCGCCGCCGCGAGCGTCAGTTGCTCAGGCGGGCACCGCTGCTGGTGGAGAACACGTGGGTCTCGTTGGCGATCGGCACGACGTGGATGGTCTCGCCGCGCTGCGGGATCTGGCGGCCGTGCACGCGCACGACCAGGTCCTTGTCCTCGCCGCCGAGCTTGGTGGTGCCGTAGACGAAGCCGTCCGAGCCGAGCTCCTCGACCACGTTGACGGTCACGGCGACGCCCTCGATGCCGCCGGCCGGGACGATCTCGAAGTGCTCCGGGCGGACGCCGACGGTCACCGACTTGTCGGTGCCGGCGCCGGAGAGGTCCTCGCGGGAGATGTTGACGATCGAGCCGCCGAACTTCACCCCGCCGTCCACCAGCGGCACGTCGATCAGGTTCATCGCGGGCGAGCCGATGAAGCCGGCCACGAAGAGGTTGGCGGGCCGGTCGTACATGTTGCGCGGGGTGTCGACCTGCTGCAGCACGCCGCCCTTGAGCACCGCGACGCGGTCGCCCATGGTGAGCGCCTCGGTCTGGTCGTGGGTGACGTACACGGTGGTGATGCCCAGGCGGCGCTGCAGGCCCGCGATCTGGGTGCGGGTGGAGACGCGGAGCTTGGCGTCGAGGTTCGACAGCGGCTCGTCCATCAGGAAGACCTGCGGCTCGCGGACGATCGCGCGGCCCATCGCGACACGCTGGCGCTGACCGCCGGAGAGCGCCTTCGGCTTGCGGTCCAGGTACTCGGTGAGGTCGAGGATCTTCGCGGCCTCTTCGACCTTGGTGCGGATCTCGGTCTTGTTGACGCCCGCGATCTTGAGCGCGAAGCCCATGTTCTCCGCGACGGTCATGTGCGGGTAGAGCGCGTAGTTCTGGAACACCATGGCGATGTCCCGGTCCTTCGGCGGCAGGTGCGTGACGTCGCGGTCGCCGATGCGGATCGCGCCGGCGTTCACGTCCTCCAGGCCTGCCAGCATCCGGAGGCTGGTGGACTTGCCACAGCCGGAGGGGCCGACCAGGACGAGGAACTCACCGTCCGCGATCTCCAGGTCCAGCGCGTCCACGGAGGGCTTGTCGGACCCGGGGTAGACACGGGTCGCCTTGTCGTACGTCACAGAAGCCATGGCTGTGCTCTCCTTCACCGGCAGGAACGTGCCGGACGATCCGAGTAAAGGTGGATGTCGTGCGCGGGCCCGCTCCTGGTCCGAACCACGGCGCGGGTCAACTCCGGGCGACGCTACCTGCGCCTACGCCGCTTGTCAGCCCCCGGACCCCTGGAATTCGGCATCGGTTCCATCACGCCCGCCCCACCCGCGATCCCCCGGATATGCCACCACCGCCCCACGGCCGCCCGGTAGACTGCCCCCGGTGCCGCCGTGACCTCGTCGCGGACGGTCACCATGCCTCCTTAGCTCAGCTGGCCAGAGCACCGCTCTTGTAAAGCGGGGGTCGTCGGTTCGAACCCGACAGGGGGCTCCGTGGCGGAGACGCCCGAAGGGCCAGCTCACCGGGGTGATCCGGTGGTGCTGGCCCTTCGTCGTTGGTGGAGAGCTACTCCGGCTGTGCCACGGGCGTGCCGGAAGCCGCCGGTGGATCTTCGTCGTCGCCGAGAGCCTTGCGGGCGGCCTCGCCCATCTTGTCGGCGATGGCCCGGTCCCGGTCGCTGGTCATGTGCTGGTAGATCAGCGCGGCCCGGGTGGTGCTGTGGCCCATCCTGGTCATGAGTTCCCGGGTGCTGGCCCCGTTCTGCGCGGCGATGTTGTTGCCCGTGTGTCGGACATCGTGGAAGTGGAGTTCCGGGGAGACTCCGGCCTTCGCCTTGGCCGCCGTCCAGTCGTCCCGGAAGTTGCTCCGGCGGAGCCTGCCGCCCCGGAGGCCGAGGAAGAACAGCCCGTCCTGTCCCTTGGCCGGGTGACGCTCAAGGTGCTGCTTCAGGTCCGGGACGATCAGGTCCGGGAAGGCGACCGGGCGGAAGCCGGCGCGGCTCTTCGGCGCCTTGGTGATCAGCTTGCCGCTGTTCAGCTCGGCCTGATTCCGGCGGACCCAGAGGATTCGGGCGTCCAGGTCGACGTCCCGCCGACGGAGCGCGGCCAACTCGCCGAACCGGAGCGTGGTGAACGCGGTGAGCAGGACGAGCGCCCGCCACTGCGGCTGGATGGCTGCCGCCACGGCGTACACCTCGGGAACGGTCAGGACCGGGCGCTCCGGGACGTCGTAGGTATCGGCGCCCGTGATCCGGCACGGGTTGCGCTTGATCAGCTCATCGTCGACGGCGGTGGTCATGATGCTGCGGAGGAGCTGATACGCCTTGACCACGGTGGGCTCGCCAACTCCGGCTTCCAGGAGTCGAGTTCGCCACGTTCGGACCCGGGCGGCCGTGATCTCGGACAGGAATCGCGCGCCGAACGTCGGCTTGATGTGTAGCCGAAGGACGCCCTCGTACCGCTCCCTGGTGGTGTCCTCCAACTTCCGGTCCTTCAGCCACTCGTCGGCGAAGTCACCGAACTTCACCTTCCCGGCGTCCGGGTCGGTCCACTGGTCGCGCTTGATGTCGGCCTCGATGAGCGTCAGCGCGACCTCGGCGTCCGTCTTGGTGGGGTAGGTCTCCTCACCAGGGCGCATCAGGCCGGTGACCGGGTCGGGGTAGCGGATCTGAAAGCGGCCGGACGGGAGCTTGCGGACCGAGCCGAAGCGACGGCGATTTCCCCTGGAGTTGGCCATCAGGCCACCTTTCGGAGCGGCCGACGACGAGCGGTCACCGGCTGTACGGTCCGCTCGGCGATGAACGCGTCGACGGCCGAGGCCGGGATGCGCACGTGGTGGCCGACCTTCACGAATGCGATGCGCCGCTCGGCGATCAGCCGGCGGGGGAACCGCTCCCCACTGGTCTCCCAGGTGCCGAGCAGTTCGGCGACCTGCGCGGCGGTCAACAGGCGGTCAGTCATGGGTCGGTTCTCCTTCCGTGCCGGGTGCGGGTTGCAGTGCTTGGGTGAGCCAGGCTTCGCCGCGGGTGAGGCCGAGGCCTGCGAAGACCCAGTGGGCGACGACGAGCGTGGTGTCGTCGGTGGCCGGGGCGTCGGAGCCGTGGAGGTGTTCGAGAGTCTGGGCGCGGCGCCAGGCGGTGCGGGCGTCGCGGAGGGCGCCGAGGGTGGTCGAGTACCTGCGGGTCTTGGTCGAGAAGTGGCCCCGGAAGCCGAGCATGTGAGCCCAGGCGCGGAGGCGGAGTTCCGCCAGTTCGGGTCGGGCGCCGAGGTTCCAGCAGGTTCGGATGAGGCGGCGGGCGTGCTCGGGGATCTCGTGCTGGGCGATCTCGGCGAGCAACCGTACGGGCCGGTCGAGCGTGCCGGTGGCGGTCTCAGCGCCCTTGGTCGCGTACTTGGCGATGTAGGCGGCTACGGCCCGTTCGGTGATCTGGACGGGGCCGGTGAAGTCCGCGTTGCGGATCGTACGGATGTCGAGCTGACGGCCGAAGGCGAAGCGGTGCTGCCGTCCGTCGATCAGCGGACCGGGGATGTCGGTCCGGCGGGCGGCGGCGCGGATGGCGTCCGTCAGCAGGTCGGCGGTTGCCCAGGACGGCGGGGGCGTGTCGCTGCCTTCGGGGCCGTCGAGGCGGATCACAGCGTGGAAGTGGATCGCGCCGCGCTTCTGGTACTCGGCGACCTTGCCGAACGAGACCCGGGCGACGTCCTTGAAGGCCCGCTGGGGCAGGCCGGCGAGCTTGGCGATCTCTCGACGCAGGTGGATCGTGAACCGGGCCCAGATCTTGCCCGCGTGGGCGTTCCACAGGACATGGCCCGCGTAGTCGTACGTCTCGGGGGCGAGCGGTGAGCCGAGCAGCGGGTCATCGGCCGGGTGGGCGGTGCCGCAGCGGCAGCTGCCGGAGCCGGGCCGGTTGTGGACGGCGCCGAAGCTGGGCGCGGTGAAGGTGGCGAACACCCTGGGGTGCGAGGCGACGGTCTCCGGGGTGCCCTTGCCGCCGACGAGCCCGGCGGTGATCAGGTGGTAGGTGTCGCGGCGATACGTTTCGGCGCACGACGGGCAGCGGGTGACCCGGCGGTTGCCACAGCGCAGGAGCAGGTTCCCGGCGGGCAAGTCGGCGGACTCCAGGTGATGGAGAACCTGCCCGGTGGCTTCGTTGATCTCGGTGCGCCAGCCGTCGAGGCGAACGGGCGAGGTGCAGCCGGCGAGTCCGGAGAGCTGCCGCATGAGGGCGGGCATGGTGCCGAGCTGGGCGAGGCCGAGGAGATCGACCACGGGCGGAGCGGTGATGGCGGCCATCAGGCAGCCACCGCCAGCCGCAAGTAGGCGGCGGGCTCCAGGACCGAGCGAACGACCACAGCAGCGAGGCCGGGCGGGATGGCGTTGCCGATCTGCTCGAACCGTTTGGTTCGCGAGCCTGTCCACGGGTAGTCGGCGGGGAAGTCCTGCAGGACACCGGCTTCGATGGTGCTCAGTTCGCGCTCCGGGTCGGATTTGGTGGAGAGCTTCCACGACCGAGCGCGGCCGGTCAGAGCCCAGGCAGGGCCGCCGGTGGTGAAGCGGTTGCCGCCGGCGGTGTGTTCGCCGCGGGTGATGACGTTGCCGTCGGCCAAGTTGAGTACATCGGCCATGGTGGTCCAGGCGGCGCGGCCGGGGCCGAAGAGGCTTTCGGGTTCGGGCACCTTGGCGTGGGTGGCTTCGGGCGGGGCGACTTGGCGCGTCGTGGAGGCCAGGAGGAAGGCTCGGCGGCGGGTCTGCGGTATGCCGTGGTCGGCGGCGTTGAGGATGCCGACCCAGGTCGAGTAACCGGTGCCGCGAAATATGCGGGCCATGTGGCCGAAGAGGGGTTCCACAGAGGGGACTTCCTCCAAGGCGACCCAGTCCGGACGGATGTCGAGCGCGTACCTCAGCGGCTCGACGGCCAGAAGCGAGCGCGTATCGACGCAGGCGGTCCGAAGGACGGCGCGGGTGTCTCGGCCGGCGGCGAGGTCGTCAAGAGCCTGATGGCAGAGCGCGATGTCGTCACCCCCGGCGCCGAGTCCGGCCGAGCTGAATGTCTGGCACGGCGCGGAGCCGATCAGGCCGGAGACCTTTCCAACGAGCGGGGTGGTCGGGTAGGTGGCGACGTCGGTGCGGATGGTGCGGTGGCCGGCGGCGGCGCGGGTGGCGCAGGCGGCGGCGTCGATCTCCAGGCCGATGTCCGTGTGGCCAAGGCGGTGCAGTCCCTCGGACCAGCCGCCGGGGCCGGCGAACAGGTCGATGATGTGGCGCTTCAAGGTGGTTCACCTCCAGTTTGGGAAAGGCCCCGGAGCCACGCGTGGGCTCCGGGGCCGGTCGTGTACAGGGCTGACACCACGCTCACGGAAGGCGTGGACGTGCCTCGTGATCGAGCGCGGTGCGCGTCTGAAGGTTGATCACCCGGAGTTGCGGCGGTTCTCGCTGTAGCCCCACCGCTCGTACTCGGCCGCGAGGTGGTCCTCCCTGGCGGCGGTTTCGCGGTATCGGAGCGTGGCGTCGGCGATCTCCCCGGAGTTGCCGTGGTTGGCAGCCGCGGCCGCGTCCCTCCACGCCTCCCGCGTGTCGTTGGAGGCGTCCTTCCATGCCTTGAAGGACTGCGTTGCGCGAAGCTCGGTCGCGTCGCGAACGTAACGCTGTTCCGGGGTCTCGCTCTGGTTGCGCTTGAGCCACTTCATGTCAGGGCGTCCTTTCTCGAAGGGGTGTTACGGCTGGGTGGTGGGCTTCTGGTGGCGGTCGGTCCACTCCTCGGCGCAGACCTTGTGGACGGGCTTGCCGCGGTCGGAGCGGAGGTTGGTGGGCTTGTCGCAGACGCCGCAGGGAGCGAGCTTCGGGGCCCAGTGCTTGGAGTCGCGCCAGTCGAGGAGGGCCATCGGTCAGACCGCCTTCGCGGTGGTGACCAGCGGGCGGGCGACGGTGCCGGCGCCGTGGCAGACCTGGCATGTGACCGGGACGGTGGCGTGGGAGCCGTCGCGGAGGCGGACGCCGGTGGCGATGTGCGCCGTCGCGTGACCCGAGCAGTTCGGGCAGATCCGACTCGGGGCGTGGCTGTGCTGCGGCATGATGGTGCTCTCCTTCGTGGGCTTCGGTTCGGGAAGGGGTTGCGGCCTCGGGGCGGCGGGATGCTTGGCGGCGTGTTGCCGCCCCGGGGCCGGTCTTCGAGTCAGCGGCGGCGGGAGGTGCGGCCGTCGCGCTTGTGCGCGTACATGTCCCGGTCGGCGGAGGCGAGCGCGTCCGTAAGCGAGACAACCGGCAGCTCGGCGACGGGGCAGATGCCCACCGAGGCGGAGGCCGGGAGCAGGAAGCCCGCATAGGCAACCGGTCGGTGGAGGGCCGCGAGCAAGCCAGGCAGGCGGCCGGGGCCATCCAGGACGATGGCGGCGAACTCGTCCCCGCCGAGGCGGGCGGCGATGCCGGAGCGGCCGCACCAGGCGGACAGGCGCTCGGCGGTGGCGGCGAGTACCGCGTCGCCGGCGGCGTGGCCGTGGGTATCGTTGGTCGCCTTGAAGTCGTCCAGGTCGATGAGCAGCACCGAGGCGCGGTCCGGGTGGTGCGCGATCAGCCGGTGGGCGCGGGCGGTGAAGCCGTCGCGGGTGTGGAGCCCGGTGAGCGGGTCGCGGCGGGCGGTGGCCAGGCGACGGTTCAGCCAGGCGCTGTGAGTGGTCCATCCGATCAGCGGTGCACCGGCGGCAAAGATCGTGGGCAGATCCATGAGCGGTCCTTCGTGACGGGTTGTGGAGGGTTGCGATCTCCGGGGCGGCGGGATGCTGGCGGCGTGTTGGCCGTCCCCGGGGAGGTCAGAGGCCGAGAGACAGAGCGCGGGCGGCGGCGCGGTCGAGCAGGTGGTGAATGTCGGCCTGCCGGGTGGCGGGCCGGTCGTTGAACTCGTCCGGGGAGTGCACAGGGCGACCGGTGGCGTGCAGGATCTCCATGAGTTGGACCCGGGCGGTCTGGACGGTGGCCGGGGTGCCGTAGCCGTGGACGAGGACGGCTGTCTGGGCGCCGAGGAGGCAGACCCGTCCGGCGGAGTCCCACATGGCGCCCTGGAGCCAGCCGAAGGCGCCGATGTAGCGCGAGGCGAGCCGCAGATGGTCGGCGGCGGTCACCGGGACCGGACGGGCCGGGCGCCGGGTGAGCCGGTCGAGCAGGGTGGCGTGCGGGAGCGGGTAGCTGGCGTTCCAGGGCTGGACGGTGGAGCCGAGGGGCGAGATGTACGGGATGGGGACGCGGACCGGGGTGGGCAGCGTGGCCAGGTACGCCTCGATCTCGGCGGCCAGTCCGGAGCCGTCAGCCGTCACCAAGGGCGGCAGGCTCAGGAGCTTGGTGTTCATGCTCAACTTTCCTGTCAGGGTGGCTACTTGGTGCCGGACTTGTTGATGACGTTCACGCCGTCACGGGTGGTGTTGTCGATCAGCGGAGCGACCGAGGAGCCGGCGAGATAGAAGCCGAGGAGGACGAGCGCGGCGACGGCCCACCAGCGCAGGCGGAGGTTCCGCACGATGAACCAGGCGATGAGCGCGAGCACGGGCAGGAGGGGCAGCGAGATGTTCATCAGGCCGTTCCTTTAGGCGAGTTCGGCGACGAGGGCCGAGGCGAGCGGGTCTTTGATGCCGAGCCGGGTGCGGAGCGTGGCGGCGTCGATCGGGTTGCCGGTGCGGGTGCGGTGGTCGTCGGCGACCTTGCGTGCGTGGTCGAGGAGGAAGGACGGGACGGCCGGGGCCGCAACAGGAGCCGGTGCCGACGTCGGGTCTGGCGCAGTGGCCGGGGCGATCTCCGGGACGGGCGGCGGCGGGAGAACCGGGGTCGGCTCGGTCACCGGCTCGACGTCCACGGAGTAGAGCGGCGGCAGGTCGTCAGCCTCGGTGTCGTTCTGCTCCGGTTCGGCTGATACAGCGTCCGGCGTCGGCGCGGCGGTCGAATGGGCCAGCAGGGTGCCACCGAGGAACGCGGCGGCGGGCCAGCCTGCGACGAGCACGCGGAGCCAGGCCGGGGCGTCGGCGAGGTCGAGCAGCCCCGCGGTACCGATGTTCGCGCCGAGCGAGGCGGTCAGGGCGATGACGAACCAGCACCAGGCGAGTCGGACGGAGGCCCCGGAGCGCAGTCGGCGCCAGGCAGCGACGAGCAGCAGGTCGACGGACACCGGGTAGGCCCAGGACTTCCAGCCGCTTTGGCCGGCTGCCTCGGCGAGGTCATGCAGGTGGGCGAAGGAGAGTGCGGCGGCGATCACCGCTTGCGCCAGGACTGCGTCCAGCTTGGGGAGTCGGCGCATGTCGGTTCACCTCCAGAGTGGTGGGGCGGATCGGGCGGAGCGGTTGGCCGGCCGCCCGATCCGGCGGGCGGGTGCTACTCGGCGGGTGCGGTCAGCGCGACGCCGGTGCCAAGGCAGTCGAGGCAGGTGGCCTCCTGCTCGGCGATTCGGCGACGGCGCGCACCACGGCCGACGTAGACCGTTTCGGTGGTCTGGCCAGTGCCCTCGCAGGGCTGGCACGGCGCGGGCTTGGGCGCCGTCGGGCGCTTGCGGGCGGCCACCGGAGTCACCGGGCGTTGCGCTGGGCGCGGTCGGCGGCGGCACGAGCGTCGCGGGCGACCTCGGCGGCGTCGCGGTCGCCGGGGTTGGCCTTGGCGATGCGTTCCAACAGGTCGGCCTTCTCGGCGAGCAGCGGACCGGGGTTGGCGCCGCTCTCGGCGTTGGCCCTGAGCCGGCCGATGAAGGCGCTGATCTCGGAGATGGAGGGCTTGCGGGACATGGGCGTTTTCCTTCGGTTCGGGGCATGGCGGGGTAGGGACTTGGCGCGAGGCGGTCACGCCGGCCGTGGGGTGCGGGCTACTCGGCGGCCGGGACCGGCGCGAAGACCGGCGGGGCCGAGGGCATCGGCGGGATATGCACCGGAGCGGCGGGCGGCGCGACCTGCGGACGGAAGGCCGCCAGGCGCGGCAGGTTCGGCACCATGCTGACGAAGTTGGCGCAGCGGTCGGCGACTTCGGAGAGCGAGCGGTACGGCGTGCGGATCTCGGACCAGCGGCCCGAGGTGTCGCCGGACACGGCCACGCCCGGCATGTCGGGGCTGATTCGGGTGGCGGCGAGCATGGCGGTCTCGGAGATGTCGCCGAGGCCCATGCGGGCGGTTTCCACGTCGTTGACCCGGTGGACGGTGCGACCGGTCAGCTGGGAGCGGAGGAGCGTGGCGCCCTTGCCCAGGTCGGAGCCGAAGCGCTGGCCCGAGATCTCCAGGTAAATGCCGGCGGCGCGGGCGAGTTGGGCGAGCCGGATGAGCGCCGTGACGATCTGGTTCCGGCGGTCTTCGTCGGCCTTGCTCGCGACCAGGAAGAGTTCGGCGATCTCGTCCACCAGGACGACGATCGGCACCGGCCGGACCTTGTCGGGCAGACCCCAGATGTCGGCGGTCACGTCCTCGGCGGCCACCGATCCGGGGACGCCTTGATGGGCGCGGACCAGGTCGTACCGGTCGTCCATCTCGACCAGCAGGGCCAGCAGGAGTCCGAGCGCTTCGCCGGGGTCGGTGGCCAAGGCGGACAGCCGCGGGGCGAAGGGACGCTGTTCCACACCGCGCTTGCAGTCGATGCCCACCAGGGCGACCGGCTGAGCTGCGAGGCCGTGGATCAGGTTCCGGGTGAACATCGACTTGCCCGACTGGTTGGCACCGAGGTTCAGCCCGTTGGGCACCTGCCGGAAGTCCCGGTAGTGGATCGTGCCGTCGGCCCGGAGCGCAACCGGGACCCGCAGCAGGCCGGCGGGCTTGGCGACGGCCCGGCGCGGCATGCGAAGGTTGCGCAGCACGTCGAAGCCGACGACCCGCAGGTCCACCACGCCGGGCTTGACCTCGGAGGCGTACACCGCGTGGACGCCCCAGGCGTGGCGCAGACGCTCGGTGGCGTTCAGCATGTCCGCCGTCTCCTGACCGCGGGCGAGCCGAAGACGTATCCGCAGGCCGGTCGAACTGGCGGTGATGCTGCGGACCTTGGGCATCGCGGGCCGCGCCGGCCGATTGGTGGCCGAAGAGGCCATCGCCCGCCAGAACGAGGGCTCGACGGTGAGGCCGCACGCCTCCATGACGTTCTCGTAGTCGCGCCGGATGCGGTGGACCGTCAGCGGCAGGCCGACGGTCGCCCAATAGGTGCGAGGCATCTTGGCCCTCGCGTAGAGGGCGCCGGAGCCGAGGGCCGCAGCGGGGGCACCCAGCTCCAGGAGCGTCGTCGTCAGGGCGTCCATGGCGATCAGGCGCTCGCGCCGGCGAAGGCCGGAGCGGAGGTGACGGTCACGGCGTCGGCCCGGAACGCGATACCCGAGCGCTTCTGACCGTTGAACTCGTTCTCCCACGGCCGGGCGATGAGCCGAGTGAGGCTGACCAGCATGCCGGGCGCCAGCCCGTCCGGGATGCCCGGCTGCGGGATGGTCAGGGACAGGATGTCGGCCTCACCGTTGGCCACGAAGGTGACGTCCAGGGTGACCAGCGGGGCGCCGGTCTCGGCGTCCATGGCCATCTCGCCGGTGCGGCGGTCCTTGAGCTTGGGGCGGGGCGCCTGGGCGACCATCACCAGCGCGGCGGTCGTGTCGACGGGGATGAAGCGCATGAGCTGGGCTCCTTCATCTGGCACCGAGGGGAGTCGTCAGTCCTCGGGGCAGCCTCACCACGGCAGATACCGGGCTTCATCAACATCTCCTGAGATCTTGTCTTCAAGTCCTCATTAGGAGTAGCTGTCTCCATGACTATGACGGCTCATCAGCTAGTCGTCAACACCTCTTTAGGACTTAGGATGAGCGGGAGACCTCGACAGGACGGTGACCAGCACCATGGCGAAGCGGTACGAGCAGATCGCGGCCAAGCTCAAGGCCCAGATCGACGACGGAGGCCTGCCCCCGGGTGAACGGCTCCCCGCGGAGACGGAGCTGGCCGACATCTACGAGGTGAGCGTCCCCACCGTGCGGCAGGCGGTCGGCGTCCTCCAAGCTCAGGGACTGGTGGAGAAGCACCACGGCCGCGGCACGTTCGTCCGCCGGCAGCCGGTACCCGCCACGCGTGATAACCTGCGCCACCAGTGGGAGAAGGACCGCGCACGCGAGCCCGAGACCGAGCGCCGAAGGACCGGTGCCACCGAACACGACACCGGGCTCAAGGTGAACGACCTCGCCTTCGCAGCCAAGTACGAGCAGAAGCCGGCGGACGCCGATCTCGCCGAGGCCTTCGGACTCCCCGAAGGAACCATGTTGCTGGAGCGCACCTATCGCACCCGGGGCAACGGGGAGCGTGCACCGTTCAACGTCGCGCGGTCCTACCTGGTGCTCGATATGGTCGAGGGGAACCCGGACCTGCTCCGCGAGGAGCTGGAGCCCTGGCCGGGTGGGACGCAGAACCAGCTGTTCACGGTCGGAATCGAGCTGGACCGCATCGTGGAGACGTTCCGGGCCCGGCCCCCGACGCCGGAGGAGACGGAGGAACTCGGCCTTCCGGGCGGTGTCTCGGTGGTCGTCCTCCGGAAGACTTGCATCGACACGACGGACCGGGTGGTCGAGGTGGCCGACGTAATACTGCCCGGCGACCGCACCAAGATGGTCTACACGACCAAGCTGAACAGGTGGTGAGCATGACCGGCCTCGTTACCGTCATCACGGCCGTCCACGGCCCGAGCGCCGAGTACCTCGCGGACGCCTACAAGTCACTGCTGGAGCAGGACCTGCCGGACGGCTGGGACTGGCAGTGGGTGATCCAGGAGGACGGCGAGACGGACGACGTGGCGCCGCACGTGCCCGACGACGCTCGGATCAGCTTCGGCCAGGGCCGGCACGGGCGGGCGGGCATGGCGCGCACCATGGGGCTCTCGCGGGCCGCCGGGCAGTTCGTGAAGGTACTCGACGCCGACGACATGCTGCCGCCCGGGACGCTGGCCCGGGACCTTGCCGTCCTCACCCGCCGGCCGGACGTGGCGTGGACGACGTCCCGCGTGCTCGACCTGTTGCCAGACGGCAGCACGGTCGGCTTCGACCAGGATCCGGCGGCCGGGCCGATCGAGCGCGGCGAGGTCCTGGAGCACTGGAAGGCCCACGACTTCCGCGCCCAGGTACACCCGGCGACGCTGTGCGTCCGGCGGGATCTGCTGCTGGCGCTCGGCGGCTGGATGGCGCTCCCGGCGTCCGAAGACACCGGGCTGCTGCTCGCGCTCAACGCGGTCAGCCGCGGGTGGTTCGTCGCGGACACCGGGCTCCTGTACCGGAAGTGGCCCGGGCAGAGCACCCACCAGGCGGCGCACAGCCAGGAGATCGAGCGAGCGGCCCGCATGGGAGTCGTCCAGGCGCGGGCGGAGGCCCTGCTGGCGCTGGAGAGCTGGCGGATCGACGCTGGCTGAGCACGATGCGGCAGGACCGGCCCCGGCGAGTTGCTGGGGCCGTTTTGCTGCCCTGACTCAGATGCGGTCGGGCGACCCGTCGGCGGTCCGAGCGCCGGGCAGGAGAAGCCCGCGGGCGGTGTGCTGATCACCCTCGAAGCGGCCCCGTACACCGAGGTCGGCACGAGCGGCTTCATGGAACCGGTTGATCGCCTTGAACGCCTCGGTGTGCAGGGCCCGCCAGTCGGCCAGGGTGCCCTCGACCATTCCCCGTGCCTGCCAGCCGATCGCGGCCAGGGTCTCCTGGATCGAGTGAGCCGCCTCGATCACGTCGTCGCCGGCGAGCAGCATGACCCGCTCGAAGGCCTTGGCCTGTTCCCCACCTGCTTCGGTGAGCTCCATCGACAGCTCATGCTCTGTGCGAGGCATCCGCCGGATCTCTTCCCGGACCTCGTAGAGGATCACCGCGACATGGATCGTGGTCCGGACCAGCCCGACGTAGTCGGCGTAGGCGTCCAGCTTCTTCTCGTCCCAGCGGAGCCGCAGCCCGTCCTTGCGCCTGCTTCGCTCCATGAGGCTGTTCGTCAGGTACGTCGTGAGCCCACCGAGAACCACGGCCGCGATGGTCACAAGCTGGGTGATCGTATCCATGGCCCCCGCGCAAGATGGTGAAGAACCGTCAGTTTAGAGCTTGCCGATCATAGGCGGCCGGCGGGCCAAGGATCAGGGGGCGGAGGAGGTAAGGAGGGTGGGGTGATGGGTGAGGAGGGGTGCGTAAAACTCTTCTCTACGGGTTCAAGGGCGCGCGTTGCGCGCCGAGGCGCTGGCCTTGCCGCTCGCCTCGCCCCCTGTCTTCGCCCGGGGCGGGCGGCGGCCGGCCGCGCCAGGCGTCGGACGGGAGGGGATGGGTACAGGCCACTACCGGCCGTGGCTGGTGACGGGCGGCTCCACGGTTTTACCCACCTGCCAGGGCCGGGACCCTCGTCGAGCAAGACCGGGGGGCCACTCGGCCAAATTGCGGTCAGGCCCAAAAGCCCTGACCGAGTCGCAACAGCTTACGGCCCCCCGATCATGCTCGACCCCAGACCAGACAGGACACCGGCCAAAACCGCTCCACCGCCCTGTGGCCTCCCATCAACCTCAGTCTGGGATCACGTAAAAGTCGCTGGGGTGCTGCAAGACATATCTGTTCCCGCGCCTAACAAGTGTTCCAGTCACTGACACCGTTGTTCCACGTTCGTGTGCCTGTGTGGCGATCCCATAGCTGTCCTCGGGTAGGTCGAACCAGACCCTACGGAGCTTGTCGTTCAAGTCACCTTCGACGATTCCTGCAATGCTCACTTCACCCGGTCCCATTGAACCTTCTCGATGAAGCCGAACGACTGCCCCAACTACTCTGACATCTTCTTCTGGAGTTTGCGCTCGCAATTCCTGGGCGGCTTCACGCAACACGGCTACATGGTTGGATGTGACCACGATGGGCCGTGTTGGCTCCATTGGGCGGGAAAGTGCCCAGGAGAACTCAATATCGACTGGTTCGGAGTTGCCGGCCGAAAGCCCGGAGAGCGCCTCGCAGAGGTTGGCGTTTACTCCATGCCCGACGCGTTCCGTGAAGGATTCCATCCCGCGCCCCAGCCTAATCACCTCGTCGGCGGCGGCGACCGCTTGAACGGTGGATTCGCGAAGAGACAGGGAAACGCGCCGCTCGAATGGCTGCTCTATCTCCGGAAAGCCGGAAGTTTCGAGAGTCATTTGGCCAATGAGCGGTGGAATTGGGATGTAAACCGTCAGGATGTAGCTGCCTTCAAGGGTCGGCCCAAGCCGCACTGAACGCATGAAGTCCAACGCCTGGGCAGGTTTACGCGATGGCTGCACCAGCCGATGCCTATCGCTGCTTGCCGACACGGCGTTAACTAGGACCCACTGGTGGAGGCTTTCGAATGCCTTGACGCCATCTTCAATCGGGGTTGTTCCAGAGTCCCCGTTGGGGCGCGTTCGAACATACTGAACATCGGCATCTGACCGCGCGATCTCAACGACGATCTGGTTGAGGCTTCGTTCTTCGACTGCCGCTAGCGTCTCTAGCATGTTGTGAATGTATGTCCGATATCCGCGCATGCGAGGACTCTTTGGGACGAACACTTGAAAGTCTTCATTGTGTGAAACCCAAAGCGTCCCGCCCGGCTCGGATGACGGGCTCCAGCCGCGCGAGGTGAGATACAAGGAGATGCGCTGAGGGTCGGATGCCTGGGACGTATGAAAATCCCCGAACCCTGTAATCATTTCATTCACCACCAATCGCTAGAGTCCCGGTGACGAGCCGGGTGAGGGTTTCCACTGTTAGAAGGTTGCTCTTGGGAACGTGGACCGACTTGTGAGCCTGCTTTTCAGGGTCGATTGGATCTTTGTCCATCAGGTCGACCCAGTAAATCGCATGCCGAAACCGGCTGGAATCGGCCGACGATTCCACATATTCGTGCTTCTCGACCGGGGTGTGTGCCAAAAACAGGTAGCGTCGACTCGGCAGATCCTCGCCGACGACTCCGATTAGGTCGTTATAATTCTTGACCGGGATCGGATACGAAAAGCTGTCGTTGACATATGTGGGATTGCTGCAGGACTTAATCTGCGCCTCGATGAGCGGATATCTCTTCGTGCCTGCCTTTCCGGGAAAGCAGATCTGGATGTCGACGCCATCAACATCGAGGACTCGCTTGCCGGGGTTCAAGCCAGCGGCACAGGCGAGTGCCCAGACCAAGCCCTCTGCGAAGTGGCCTTGCCACACCTCGCTGTTGAGAGTCACGTCATCGCCCCCCAGAGCGTCCGCCAACCGAGCCACCAGTTCTGCGGAGAGTCTAGGGCGGAGGCTCCTCCAGGCACACGCCGGGGAGCGGTCAATGGAAGCTGCCTGCATCAATGCATCACCTGCCGAGCCCTGGCTCCGTGGTCCGATACTGCACCACGGAACGGGAGTCTGGTAGCAGGTTGTAGCGCATTCACCCCCTAGAGGGCGCTTGAAGTGCATCTGCCCCATACTTCCCCCCGTGTCCCCATGCCGGTGGCCCGCGGGTCATCTCATCACCCACCACAGACAGTCCGGCGAACTGGCGTCGTTTGCACTTGAGGGGGCCTTGAGAGCGCAGCGTGCCACTGTTGTGCCAGAACGGGCGGTACGTGGCGGTCAGTCGCGGGCGCTGGCGGTGCGGCGGCCCAGATACGGGCAGGGCAGGAGATCCGCAGGTCACGCAGGGTGGCGGACGGCCGCTCTTGTAAAGCGGGGGTCGTCGGTTCGAACCCGACAGGGGGCTCAGCTTCCGGCCCAGGTCAGAGGGTCGAAGAACGCAGAAAGCCCCGGGCCGTGGTCGGCCCGGGGCTTTCTGACATCTCCGGATGACATCAGTCGGTCTTACGGCGCCGCTTCAACAGGCGGTCCATGTGCCTCATCGCCTCCCGCTGCTTCTCCTGCACCACGTGCGTGTAGATCTCCATCGTGACGGCGATCTGGCTGTGCCCGAGGATGGCCATGAGGTCCCGGGGCGCGACGCCGGCGGCGGACAGGAGCGTCGCGCAGCCGTGCCGGGTGTCGTGCAGCCGGATCGGCGGCAGGGCCTCGGCCTTGGCCACCCGCGTGAACGAGCGGGTGAGATTCCGCGGTTCGATCGGCTGACCGGTCGCCGTGGTGAAGACGGAGTCGGAGCCCGGCCAGTCCTTCCCTGCCTCCAGCTGCCGGCGGCGCTGCTCGGCCTGTCGGAGTCGCTGCCAGCGAAGGGGAGCGACGCACATCATCGGCAGCGGGATGACCCGCTGGCGGCGCGACTTCGGGGTGTCCTCGTACAACTCGCCGTCCCGGCGCTGAAGCTGGCGCCGGACGGTCAGGGTGCTGTTGTCCAAGTCGATGTCGGACCAGTGCAGCCCGAGGATCTCCCCCCGCCGCAGGCCGAGCGCCACGGCGAGGACGAACGCGACGTACAGCGGGTCGCGCCGGGATCCCTCCAGGAAGACCAGCGTGTCGTCGAGGCTCCAGGGCTTGGTCACGCGGTACTCCACTCGGGGGGCTTGGACGAGCTTGGCGACGTTGCGGGTGATCAGTTCGTCCCGCACGGCGACGGACAGGGCCGTGCGGAGAACCAGGTGCGATTCCTTGGCGGTGGCCGCCGACACCTTCTTGGTCACGGTGCTGATGAGCCGCCGGACGTCGGCGGTGCCGAGCTTCTCCAGGCTCTTCGAGCCGAGCACCGGCAGGAGGTGGAGCCGGATGTGCATCTCGTACTTGTCGTACGTCGTCCGCTTGCGCTGGGGCTTGATGAAGTGCTCCAACCAGTACGGGAGCCACTCGGCGAGCTTGGCCGACCGGGTGGGCGTCGGAACGCCCTGCCGGTCCCGCAGGACCAGTTCCCTGGCGCTTCTCGTCGCACTCCGTCCAGGTCTTGCCGTAGACGAACTTGCGGGCGCGGGTGCCGTCGGGCTGGGGAACGTAGACGGCGGCCTGGTAGCGGCCGTCCTTCCGGCGGGTCACGGTGCCGGCGCCGTTGGGGTTGCGCTTCGTCATCAGGCGGCCTCCTCCATCTTGGTGCGGACGTAGTCGTGCAGGGCGCTCACGGGGATTCGGCGGGAGCGGCCTTCCTTGAAGCTGGCGAGCCTGTTGCTGCGGCTCATGCGCAGGGCCTCCATGACCTCGGGCACTTCCAGGGCGAGGGGCGGGATCGTGCTCCCTGGGGCGGCTGGGTGGCTGTCTGGGCGCCGCAGAACCTGCAAAACCTCTTCGGATGGGCTTTGAGCTGCGGGTTTGCTGGCGGGGTTCGGTTCCGCAGAACCTCCGGAAACTCCTGCAAAACCTCGGCCCTTCGGGTGGCGGGGCAAGGCGGTGGGGTTTTGCGGGAGTTTCCTGGGGTTCTGCGGGAGCGGCGCGGTTCGGTGTTTGTGCTGGTCGGAGGGCATGGGCGGGGGTTTTGCAGGTTCTGCGGGTTCTGCGGAGGGTTTTGGGCGTGGTCAGTGGGTGGGGTGGGTGACGGTGGGGTGGGTTTGGTAGCCGGGGGGACGGGGGGGGGCGCCGCGTCCGGTGCGGGCGGGGGGTGCGATCTGGCGGATCCAGCCGTGGTCTTCGAGGAGGGCCAGGGCGGGGTCGAGGTCGGCGACGGTGGGGAAGTCGGCGCGGGGCAGGGCGTTGAACAGCTCCCGGCGGCTGATGGACTCGCGGGGGTTGGCGGCGAGCCATGTGAGGGCGGTGCGGGCGCGGCCGAGGGCGGCGTCACTGCCCATGGCGTCGAACACGGCGAGGGCATGGGCGGTGAAGTAGTCGCCGATGCGGCACGCGGCGGTGAGGGTGTCGGCGGCGATGGGGCGGGTCCAGCCGTCCTGGGGGTGGGTGGCGAGGTGGAGTAGGCCGGCGATGCGGCAGACGGCGCCGTCGAGCTTGGACGCCCAGGTGTCGATGTGGGCGAGCGGGCCGCCGGGCCGCAGCCTGGTCTCGGTGCTCTTCTGGTAAGCGAGCAGGGCGGCGTCGGCCTCGGGGGTGAGGGTGAGGACGGCGGGGTCGGTCCAGCCGGCCATGGCCAGGGTGAGGGTGGCGAGGGTCTTGGCGTAGGTGTCGGCGACCTGCTCGGGGATCAGGTCGGGGGTGAGGTTGCGAAAGCCCACCAGGGACTTGGGCATCGCGTAGAGGAAGCGGGCGAGCAGGCCGCGCCCCTCGAAGCCCTTGGCCTTGGCGATGTCGCGGAACACGGACGGCTGGACGGCCAGGCCCATGGTCAGGGCGGGCGCTTCGAGGTACTGGGGGTCGCGGCCCTGCCGGTTGACGCGCAGCAGGTCCCCGGCGTGGCCCTTGAGGAAGACTTCGAGGTTGGGGGTGCCGGAGTAGCGGCCGGCGATGATGTCGAAAATGCCGCCCTCGGCGGAGATGACGGCCATGCGGCCGCCCTGGTCGGCGAGTAGGGAGGCCAGGCCCTCGGGGGTGACGTCGTCGGCGATGAGCTGCGGGACGGCCGGGACGGTGACCGCTTCGGCGGCTTCCACCAGTTCGACGGCCTCTTTGGTGAGCTTGGCGCGTTCGGCGGGGTCGGCGCCGGCGGCGCGGGCGGTGGCCTTGTCGGCGGCGGCCCGGGTGAGCTTGGCGGTCGTCTCGGCCTCGGCGCGGGCGCCGGCGATGTTCTCGATCAGGATCTTCTCGACGGCGAGCATGGGGCGGCTCATCTCGCCGACGATGGCGCTCTTGCGGTTGCCCGGGGGCAGCGCGATGACCGTGAACAGGTTCACCGGCTCCCGCCACCGGCCCCTGACCGCGACGACGGCGGTCCACGGACCGTCCGCGTCCTACCTGCCGGACGCCTACAAGTCGCTGCTGGCCCAGGAGTTGCCCGAAGGCTGGGACTGGCAATGGGTCATCCAGGAGGACGGGGAGACCGACACCGTCGCTCCCCACGTGTCGGACGACCCTCGCATCACCTTCGGGCAGGGGCGGCACGGTCGGGCCGGCGTGGCCCGCACGATGGCTCTTTCGAGGGCTGCCGGGCGGTACGTCAAGGTGCTGGACGCCGACGACATGTTGGTGGAGGGTGTGCTCGCGCAGGACCTCGCAGCACTTCAGCAGCCCGGAATCTGCTGGTCGACGTCGCGGGTGCTTGATCTGCTCCCGGACGGCTCGACGGTGGGATTCGACCAGGACCCGCCGGAGGGGCCGATTGAGCGCGGGGCCGTCCTTGAGCACTGGAAGGCACACGACTTCCGTGCCCAGGTCCACCCGGCGACCCTGTGCGCGCGGCGTGACCTCGTGCTCGCCCTCGGCGGACGGATGGCCCTGCCGGCGAGCGAGGATACCGGGATTCTCATGGCGCTGAACGCAGTCAGCCGCGGTTGGTTCTCGGCCGAGACTGGCCTTCTGTACCGCAAGTGGCCGGGGCAGAGCACGGCATCCAGTGCCCACGTCCATGAGGGCGAGAGGTCCGCGCGAATGGCTGTGATCGAGGCGCGGGCGCGGGCGCTCGCGCCTCTCGACGGCTGGCGTGTCGATACCTGAACCTCGGCAAATATGGCCCGGGCTCTGCAGTGGCATGCCGCCGAGCCCGGGCATATTACTGTTCGGCGCCTCTAGGCTACGGCGTCCGTCCAGGGGGCACACGCCTGCCTGATCAGGCGCAACTTGTGGGAAGTCGTCAGCCAGATCTGAGTATTGGGGTCGGCAGTGCGCGCGCATTGGCGAAGCTCCGCGATGACCCGCTGGTAGGTGTGTGCAGGTAGGAAGGGTGCTCCAAACCTCCGGTAGCCGGTGTTAAGCCTGGTGTCGAGCGCCCTGGCGAAAGTGTCGATTCCTTCAATACATTCAGCTCTTGCTGATTCGGTCTGAGTTGCCTTTGGATCGTCACCGTGGGCCGCGTGCAGCTTTGCGAAGAGCTTGAGCAGACTAGATGCCTGCTTGCTGACTTCTGTGCAGATCTTTCGAGTTCGAGTCATCGACTTATTTACGGCTACCAGTCCAGCCAGAAGCAGTGATACTGAGATCGAGATCCGGGGGCCATCCCCCAGGCTGTGGAGCTGAAGCAGTCCCTGAATCGTCAGCGCTGCTGATACGCAAAGGAGAGCTGCGGAATGCTGGATTGCCTCCCCCGCGATGTGGCGGCGCATCTGCTCAAAGCCCCATGTATCGCGACGGACCCAAAGGGAAGCGGTGCGGATTATGCACAGCGTGGCGAGGGCGCTGAAGGCGGCGATGTAGTCGCCAAACCAGATGCCAGCGACGCAGACTACTGACATTAGAATCCAGGCGATGATTCTGCTGATATGGATGCTCTCCCACACTCCGGGAGACCGCCACGCAGAGATCACCGCGCCTTTATCGATGAACCACATAGAAGCAACCGTCATGCCAATGAGCAGAGTGAGCAGTCCAATCGCGACGAGGAGAACGCGAAGGGTCATTCGAATTTGCTCCAGGTCAAGCATGATCCACCACCTCGTTCCATGAGTGCTTGGATCATAGATACCGTGCTAACCCATGCGAGACGCGCGATTTGAGGATTTCGTGAGCCTTCAACGAATGCCCACCTGGTGCCGCCTGGGAGGCGTAGCCGCTGACGAAGCCCTTCCTGCAGTCGGTGCTGACCTACGCCAGGCCATCATTGGGGCTGACAGCGCCTCCCTGACATCAACGTGGCTGGATGCTGGCGTACCCGTACGTCCCCGTGGCCGCCGCGCCGTTGTGAGCGGCATGCGTTCGGGCCGGTCCCCGGCGACCGCGTTCGATCTTGTAAAGCGGGGGTCGTCGGTTCGAACCCGACAGGGGGCTCGGTGCTCGAAGGGCCGGTCGGGCCGGGGTGATCCCGGGCGGGCCGGCCCTTCGTCGTCGTGGGGTGGGAGGTCCGGCCGCCCCGGCCGTCCGGCGCCCAGCTCCTCCACATGGCCCCGCCGTCCCCGGCCGGGTTGCCTGACGCCTAATCAGCGTGTCTGCGGCGCAATGGCCGTGTCGGCCATGGGGCGGTCGCGGCCGAGGAGGGGCTCCCGAGCCCCTCGCGCGAGGTGGCGGGTACGTCGCGGAGCGTGGCCGGCCGGGCCGGGAGAGGCCCCCGCGGTCGTGCGGCGGGCACGGGCGCCGGAGCGGTCGTACGGTGGAGGGGCGGGGGCGAACGGAGGAGGTTGGCCATGCCCGGTTCTCTCACCATCAGCCACCACGAGGCGGCGGTCGCCCTCGATCACGCGGATGCCAAGCGCCTCGCCACGGTGCTGGAGGAGCTCGCGTACCTGCTGGAGATCCCGGGGCCGAACCGGATCAACGAAGCGCAGCTCGACGCCCTGTGCGAGGGCCGGGCGGCCGACCGGACCGAGCTGTCCCGGTGGTCGCGCGGGATCGCCGCCGAGCTGAAGGGGCGGCTCTAGGGGCGGTCCGGCCACGCCGGGCGGACCCGCCGTACGATGGCGAGCGGGGCGGGTGGTCCTCGCGCGCCCCGCGGGTACCGGCGTGGCCGGTGGCCGGCCCGGCGGAGGAGGGTGGGGGCCCGAGCGTGCCGCAGTCCGTGTCACAGCCCACGGCGATGTCCTGGATGACGGTGGAGACGCCGCTGCCGAGCGGTCCGATGCACATCGCGGTGACGCCGCTGGGAGTTGCGGCCGCGGGCTACCTGGGGCAGCCGGGCGAGCGGCCGCCGTGCACCGACCGGTCGAAGATCGACGCGGTCACCGGGCGGATAGCCGAGTACCTGGCGGGCGGGCGGCGGGAGTTGGGGCTGCCCATCGACTGGAGCCTGAGCACCGGACCGCATCGCGCGGTGCTGCGGACGCTCTGGCACGAGGTGCCGTTCGGGCGGACCATCACCTACGGCGAACTGGCGGCCCGCAGCGGGGTGTTCGAGGGTGTCACGGAGCCGGGCCTGGCGGCCAGGACGGTCGGGCAGATGATGGCGGCCAATCCCGTCGCGCTGCTGGTGCCGTGCCACCGCGTGGTGGCGGCGGACGGCATCGGCGGATTCGGCGGCGGCCGGGTCGGGATCGACGTCAAGCGCTGGCTGCTCACCCTGGAGGGCGTGCTGGAGCCGACGCTGGACTGGGACGGCCCGCTGTAGCGGGTCCGGGCGGAGCACGGGCGGCGACCGGGGCGGTGGCCGCCGGCGGGGTGGCGCCGGCGGCGGTTCGCGGGTGTCGGTACGGGTGTCAGTGCACGAGTTCGACCGCGGCCGGACCGCGGTCGAACGACCCCTGGCGCGGCAGGACCGGCTGGATCCCGGAGACCAGGGTGTAGTCGATCCCGGCCGGATCCCCGGTGGGCACGGTGTCCGGCCGCTCGCCGAGCGCCAACTGCACCGCGTTCCACGGCAGGTTGAGGCCGCACAGGCGCAGCTGGTGCAGACCGCCGGAGGGGCGGGTGTTGACGTCGATGACCACCGGCTCCCCGGCCAGGTGGCGGAACTGCACGTTGGACAGGAAGGACATCCCGACGGACTCGATCAGCCGGCGGGTGGGCTCCAGGTACCGCGGTGCGGTGGTGAAGCTCCGGCGGCGCCGGTGCTTGCTGCGGCCGACCGCGGCGAGCAGGGTGCCGTCGCGGTCGCCGAGGCAGTCGACCGATATCTCGGGACCCTCCAGGTAGGGCATCACCAGCAGGTCGGCCGGCTCGTCGGCGGCCGCCAGCGCGGCGGCCACCTGGTCGACCTGGACCCGGCTGTCCCAGCCGGCCAGCCGGTGCAGGCCGAAGGGCTCGCGGGTGAGCATCCGGAAGCCCTCGCCGCCGGCGCCGGAAGCCGGCTTGAGGCAGGCGGTGAGCCCGGCGGACTCGATCCGGTCGACGGCGGCGAGCAGGTCGTCGGCGTTCCGGACCAGCCACCACGGCGGGGTGGGCAGCCCGGCGGCGGCGATCGCCGCGTAGCCGTCGGCCTTGCTGTCGAAGGCCGCGATGGCGGTGGCGGGCGGGCAGACGAGGGCGGTGCCGATCGCCTCGAACTCCTGGTGGTGCAGCGAGATCGCGAGCTGGTTGAGCCGGGGCAGGAAGACGTCGATCGCGTGGCGGGCGCAGTAGTCGAGCGCGTAGGCGACGTAGGCGTCCGGGGGGAGGTCGCCCGGTTCCAGGGTGGCGTGGTCGGCGGCGGCGAGCACCGGGGAGTCGGCGTCGACGTGGGTCGCGTGGATCCGGACGGGGCGCGGCGCGGCGCGCAACTGTTCGATGAAGAAGACGTTCTCGGCGTAGGTGCGGTTGAGCCAGACACGTACGGGGGCACTCATGAAGGCCTCCCAGGGCAGGGGTGAACGAGGGGGAGGGCATCCGGTGCGGCCACTCGTTCGTCACTGGCCCCGTGGCCCTTGAGGCGCACCTTAGCGGCCCGGCTCGCCGCGGTGGACGGCGGGTGGGTCGGTGGCCGGGGCGGGGTCCGGCCGGGGGTCGGCCGGGGGTCGGCCGGGGGTCGGTCGCGGGTGGCGTCGGGGTGCGGCCGGGGTCCGGAAGGAGGGGTTCGACCGCGTTCGAATAGGGATCGAACTGAAATAGATCAGGTGATCTAGTGGTCCTATTTGTTCGGTTATTCCGACCACTCGAAAGAGTGATTGTGGAAGCCTTCGAATGGGCCCATCATGATTCTTGCAAGGCGACACTTCATCGGGTATGCGAAAGGCTCCCTATGTCGACCGAAACCAACGTCGGTATTCCTGCGCCGGGCGGTACGCCGCAATCCGGTTCGCAGCAGAGCCTCGGTACGGCCGGCGCGAGGAACCTCGCGACGACCACCAAGTCCGCGCCGCAGATGCAGGGCATCAGCCCGCGCTGGCTGCTCAGGATGCTGCCGTGGGTCCAGGTCTCCGGCGGTACCTACCGGGTCAACCGGCGCCTGCGGTACGCGGTCGGCCGCGGCCGGGTGAGTGTCGTCCAGACGGGCTCCGACGTGCGGATCGTCCCACCCACCCTGCGCGAGGTGCCGGTGCTGCGCGGGTTCGAGGACGACGCGGTGCTGGAGGCGCTGGCCGGTCGCTTCGTCCAACGCGATTTCTCCGCCGGTGAGGTCCTGGTCACGGCGGGGACGCCGATCGACGAGGTCCTCATCATCGCGCACGGCAAGCTCGACCGGTGGGGAACGGGCAAGTACGGCGAGGAGGTGGTGCTCGGCTCCCTCGCCGACGGCGACCACCTGGGCGACGAGGTGCTCCAGCGCGAGGACGGCAGCTGGCCGTACGCGGTGAAGGCCGCCACCGCGGGCACGCTGCTGGCGCTCTCCTGGCCGTCGTTCCAGGAGCTCGCGGAGCGTTCCGAGGCACTGCAGCTGCAGATCATGGACTACCTGGCGGGCTTCCAGCAGGCGCAGAACAAGCACGGCGAGGCGGCGATCGAGCTCTCCGCCGGGCACCACGGCGAGTACGAGCTGCCCGGCGCCTTCGTGGACTACGAGCTGAAGCCGCGCGAGTACGAGCTGAGCGTCGCCCAGACGGTGCTGAAGGTGCACAGCCGGGTCGCCGACCTCTACAACCAGCCGATGAACCAGACCGAGCACCAGCTCCGGCTGACCATCGAGGCGCTGCGCGAGCGCCAGGAGGCCGAGCTGATCAACAACCCCGAGTTCGGGCTCCTGCGGAACGCCGCGTACGAGCAGCGGATCCAGACCCACTCCGGCCCGCCCACCCCGGACGACATGGACGAGCTGCTGAGCCGGCGCCGCGGCACCAAGATGTTCCTCGCCCACCCCAAGGCGATCGCCGCCATCGGCCGGGAGTGCAACCGCCGCGGCCTCTACCCGGACACCGTCGAGGTCCAGGGCAAGCCGGTGTTCGCCTGGCGGGGGGTGCCGGTCTTCCCGTGCAACAAGATCCCGGTCGTCGGCGGTCACACCAGCTCGATCCTCGCGCTGCGCACCGGCGAGGACAACCAGGGTGTCATCGGGCTGCACCAGACCGGAATTCCCGATGAATACCAGCCGAGCCTCTCGGTGCGGTTCATGGGGATCAGCGAGAAGGCCGTCATTTCCTATCTCGTCAGCGCCTACTACTCCGCCGCCATTCTGGTGCCCGACGCGGTGGGCGTGCTGGAGAACGTCGACGTCGCGCACCACCACGACTGACCGGGGTCGATCGGCATCGCGCCGTCCGGCCGGTCGCGGGGGTCCCGCGGCCGACCGGACGGCGCCCACCATCAGGGGGAGGAACCCATGGGAAGTTTCACGTTGGAGCGGGAGCACCGGGAGGGCCACGAGGCGGAGGACGTGCTCGCCCGCACCCGTGGTCTGGTCGATCCGGTCCTGCGCGCCGCGGTCGACTCGCTGCCCGGCTCGATGCGCAAGGTGGCCGGCTACCACTTCGGCTGGTGGGAGGCCGACGGCTCACCGGCCGCCGCACCCTCCGGCAAGGCGATCAGGCCGGCCATGGTCCTGGCCGCCACCCAGGCGCTCGGCGGCACCACGGTGACCGCGACCGCGGCGGCGGCGGCCGTCGAGCTCGTCCACAACTTCACCCTGCTCCACGACGACGTCATCGACCGTGACGAGACCAGGCGCCACCGCCCCACCGCCTGGCGGGTGTTCGGCACCACCGAGGCCATCCTGGCGGGCGACGCCATGCACTCGCTGGCGCTGCGCCTCCTCGCGGAGGACACTCACCCGGCCGCGCAGGGCGCGATCCGCCGGCTCGCCGACTGCGTGGTCGAACTCTGCGAGGGCCAGCAGATCGACTGCGCCTTCGAGCAGCGCAGTGACGTTTCGCTCGCCGAGTGCCTGGCGATGGCGGAGGCGAAGACGGGCGCGCTGCTCGGTGCCGCCTGCGCGATGGGCGCCCAGTACGCGGGCGCCTCGGAGGAGGCGGCGCAGGCGATGGACGGCTTCGGCCGGGAGATCGGCCTGGCGTTCCAGCTCATCGACGATCTGATCGGGATCTGGGGGGATCCCGCCGTCACCGGCAAGCCGGTCGGGGCGGACTTGGTGGCACGCAAGAAGTCCCTGCCGGTGGTGGCGGCGCTGGGCTCCGACACGCCCGACGGGCGGGCGCTGGCCGAGCTGTACGCGCTCGCGCGTCCGCTCAGCCCGGAGGAGTTGAGCCGTTGCGCGGCCGCGGTGGAGGGTGCGGGCGGCCGGGGCTGGGCGCAGGGGGAGTCGTGCGAGCGGATGGCCGCCGCGCTCGGCCAGTTGGCGACGGCGGTGCCCGAGCCGTCCGCGGCCGACGAACTGCTGGCGCTCGCCGAGTTGGTCACCCGGCGGACGCACTGACCGGGGGTCCGTCGGCCGCGGCGCACGGTCCGGTCCGTGCCGCTTGGTGTGCGTGCCGGTTCCTGCCGCCCGGGCGTGCGCACTGATCGCGTCGATCCGGTGACCACAGCCCCGGTCTCCTGGCCCACCCGGGCCCGACGGACCCGCCTGGCTCGCCGCCCCGGTAGGGCGGCGAGCCAGACAGCGTCGGTGCGCAGGGCGCGGCCCGCATCGCGCTACGCGAGGGCGGCGAGCAGGCGTTGCTCCTTGGCGGGGACCATGCCGGCCTTCTGAGCGGCACCCTTGCGGCCCTTGAGCCCGTCGGCGTCGGTGTCCTCGGCCGGGCCGCGCGCGCGGAGCCAGGCCCAGGTGTCCCGGGCGGTGTCGGCGAACGGCCGACACCGCAGGCCGGCCGCCTGCGCCCGGGCGGTGTCGGCGAGCCAGACGCCCGCCAGCTCCGGCACGTCGGGTGCCCAGAGCGGGAGTTCGCTCCAGGGCTGGACGCTGTCCGGACCTTCGGCGAGCAGCGGGCCGTCCTCGACCCAGACGAGCTCCGCCGGCGGGTGGGCGGCGCCGTCTCCGTCGACGGTCTCGCCGACCACCTCGACGCAGGTCGCCAGGAACTCCCCGAAGGTGACGTTCCCGGCCGGGGCGGTGGTGAGGTAGCGCCCGGTACGGCCGGCCTCCAGCGCGGTCACGCCGAACACCGCGAAGTCGCGGACGTCGATGACCTGCATCGCCCGGGTCGGGTCACCCGGAGCCAGTACCCGGCCGCCGCGGGCCATCCGCTCCAGCCACCACGGCAGGCGGCCGCCGTTCTCGTGAGGGCCGATCAGCAGGCCGCTGTTGAGGATCAGCGTGCGGTCGGCCCCGAATTCCTCCAGCACCGCGCGTTCGCAGCCGGCCTTGAGAGGGTTGCCGGGGGGCTGGTCGGGCGGGGTGTCGGCGGGGCAGGGGTGCAGGGGCGCGGTCTCGTCCACCGCCCGGGCCGGCCAGTCGGCGAAGGCGTGCACGGAGGAGACGAAGGTGTAGTGGTCCGCGTGCGCGCGCAGCAGCCGGGCGGAGAGCGCGGCCTGGGCGGGCTGCTGCGCCGAGGTGTCGACGACGGCGTCCCACCGCCGTCCCTCGACCAGCCGCGCCAGGTCGTCGGCGGAGTCGCGCTCGCCCCGGACGGTCTCGACGCCGGGCAGGTCGCTGCCGGAGCGGCCGCGGTTGAAGGTGGTCACGTCGTGGCCCCGGTCGAGGGCCTGCGAAGCGTAGGCCCGTCCGAGGAAGGACGAACCGCCGAGCAAGAGGATCTTCATATCGCCAGCCTCTCCCGGTCGGACCCGCCACAGGCTTCCGTTCGCGGTGGGCGGACGCACCCGGAGGTACCCCAGGCGTACTCCGGAAGCATCGCGAACCCACTCCGGACGTACCCCGGGGCCCGGGTGCGCGGGCGGGGCCCCTTCCGGCATCGCCGACATGCTGATCGACTGGGCCGCCCCTAGGATCCGTTTGAACCTGTATGTCCGGATAAGGGGCATGCGCCGAGGCAGGGGAGAGCGACAGCATGGGCAACCCGGCACTCGTGGATCCGGCCACCGTCCGCGCGACCGCCGCCGAGGCATGGATCTGGGGGTTCCCGCTCCTGGAGAACTACCGGACGCTCTACCCGCAGGCCGTCGACGACGCGGACCCGCGCCACATCGGCGGCTTCGGCGTCTTCCGGCACCATACGCAGCCCTCCACCCCGGCGACCACCGACGTCGTCACGCCCGACAACGACACCCGGTACTCCTGGGCCTGGCTCGACCTCCGGGCCGAACCGTGGGTCGTCTCGGTGCCCGCCGAGGACCGCTACTACGTCCTCCCACTGCACGAACTCGACACCTCCTACGCCGGGTTCATCGGCACCCGGGCCACCGGCCGGGAGGCCGGCGACTACCTGGTGGCGGGCCCCGGCTGGCAGGGCGCGGTGCCCGAGGGAACGGCCGGTGTCATCCGCACCGCCACCGAGCTGATCGGCATCGTCGGCCGCACCCACCTCGGCGGTACCTCGCCGGAGGCGGTCGAGGAGCTGAAGGGCCTCCAGCGGCAGTACCGGCTGCGCCCGCTGCACGAGTACGCGGGTACCGCGGCACCGCCGCCCGCACCCAACCCCGTCTGGCCGGTCTGGCGGGAGGAGGTGCTGGGCACCATCGAGTTCTTCGGCTTCCTCGACTTCCTGCTCGGCTTCTGCCCCGTGCTGCCCGCCGACGCCGACCTGCGCGGCCGGCTCACCGATCTGGGCATCGACGGCCGGGGCGAGTTCGAGCCCGCCGCGCTGCCGATCGAGGTCCGCACCGAGATCGGGCGCGGCATCGCCGACGCCCGGGCCGAACTCACCCGCGCCGCCGAACGGGCCGACGCCCGGGCCGGGGATCGGACCGGGGAAGGGGCCGGGGACACGGCCGGCCTCTCCGGCACGAGCGAGCGGCTCGGCACGGACCACCTCCGGCGGGCCGTCGGCGCCTTGCGGGACCTGTACGGGCTGCCCGTCGAGGAGATCTGGTACGGCGCCTGGACGGCCGACAGCGACGGCAACAGCCCGCCGAACACCGGCGAGCACGACTACGTCCTGCGCTTCGGACCGGACGCGCTCCCGCCCGCGCGGTTCTTCTGGTCGGCGACCATGTACGCGCTCCCCGGGCGCCGGCTGGTCGACAACCCGCTGGACCGCTACTCGATCGGCGACCGCACCCCCGGGCTGGCCCACGACCCGGACGGCGGCCTCACCCTCTACCTCCAGCACAAGCGCCCGGCCGACGCCCAGCACTCGGCCAACTGGCTGCCCGCGCCCGACGGCCCGTTCGAGGTGGTCGTCCGGCTCTACGGACCGGACGAGCGGGCCCGCGAAGGCCGTTGGGCGCTCCCACCGCTGACGCCACGTTGAGCCCGGCACCGCCTCCAGCCCCGCGAGCAGCACCACCCACCCACGACCCGACACCCGCCCACGACCCGCCACCCACCCACGACCCGCCACCCACCCACGACCCACCACCCACCCACGACCCACCACCGACACACCCCGACCCCGTCACCCGGACCCCGGGAAGGACTACCGATGACCCAGCCCGAGCTGGAGGCCCTGGCCGCCGACGCCTACGTCTACGGCTACCCGCTGGTCTCCGACCTCACCATGGTCGAGCGCTTCACCGCGGGCGGCCTGGGGACCCTGCCGGCGGCCCCCTTCAACGACTTCAGCCACGCGACCAGACTGGCCGGCCCGGACGACCCCTTCGTCTCCGTCAACAACGACACCGTCTACTCGATCGCCCAGCTCGACCTCTCCGAGGGTCCGCAGGTGCTGCGGGTACCGGACACCGCCGGGGCCTACTACGTCCTGCAGTTCGTCGGCGCGTGGACCGACAACTTCGCCTACCTCGGCCGGCGGGCCACCGGCACCGGCGCGCAGACCTGGCTGGTCGTCCCGCCCGGCTGGCACGGGACCCCGCCGGACCGGGAACGCGTGATCGTCTCGCCGACCACCGTGGCCACCGTCGTCGGCCGCTTCGCCTGCACCGGCCCGGAGGACCTGCCGCGCGTCCGGGCCCTCCAGGAAGGGCTGACGCTCGAACCGCTGGAGCCGGGCGGCCTGGCCGCCGGGCTGCCCGAGCCGGACCCCGCGGTGCCGGAGCGGCTGGCCTTTTTCGAACGGCTGCGGATCTGGATGGCGGCCTTCCCGCCCGCCGGGCCGGACGTCGAGTACCAGCAGCGCTTCGCCCCGCTCGGCCTGCTCGACACCGGACCGTCGCCGTACCGCGCCGCCGAGCCCGAGTGGACCCTCGCCCTGCTCAAGGGCCTGGCCGCGGGCCGGGAACGGGTCGAGGCCGCCACCCGGCCGCCGGAGGACCACCCGGCCGGCGAGTGGCGCTCCGGGCTGCACCTGTTCGACTTCAACGTCGACTTCCTCGGCCCCGGCACCATCGACGACCCGGAGTGGCGCATCCCCGACCGCCGCGCCGCCTACCTCAGCCGCGCCGCCGCCGCCCGCGCCGGACTCTGGGGCAACCACGCGTACGAGGCCACCTACGCGATGACGTACGACGACGCCGACGGGCGGCCGCTGAGCGGCGCCCACAGGTACACGCTGCGCCTGGACCAGCCGCCGCCGGCCGAGGCCTTCTGGTCCGTCACCATGTACGGCCTGCCGGACTACTACCTGGTCGCGAACCCGATCGAGCGCTATTCGATCGGCGACCGGACGCCGGGCCTGGTCTACGCCGAGGACGGCTCGCTGACGCTCCGGCTGCAGCACGACCGCCCCACCGACCCGGCGGAGGAGGCGAACTGGCTGCCGACCCCGGCGGGGGAGTTCCGGCCGATCATCCGGCTCTACCAGCCGAAGCCGGCCGCCCTCGACGGCACCTACCGGGTGCCGCCGATCCGGCGGAGCTGAGCGGGTTGTCCGCACACCGGTGACCGGGAGGAGTCGGGATGGGTGACGCCGTCGGCCAGATGCTGGCCTCGGCCGTCGGCATCGCGCTCAGCCCGATGCCGCTGATCGCCGTGATCCTGGTGCTGGCCACCCCGCAGGGCCGGACCAACGGGCCGGCCTTCACGGGCGGCTGGGTGGCGGCGCTGGGAGCGGTGGTCGCGGTGGTGGTGTCGGCCGGCTCGGGGCTGAGCACCGGCTCCGCCCCGCCGGCCTGGGCGTGGTGGCTGAAGCTGGCGCTGGGCGCGCTGTTCCTGCTGCTGGGGTTCGAGCAGTGGCGGGGCCGCCCGCGCGAGGGCCATGTGCACGCGCCGCCGACGTGGATGCAGGCGATCGACCGCTTCACCCCGGTCCGGGCGGCCGGCCTGGGCGCCGCCCTGGTGGTGGCCAACCCGAAGAACCTGGTGCTGGCGGTGGGCGGTGCGGTCTCGATCGCCACCAGTACGGCCTCCGGCGGCGGCAAGGCGGGCGCGGCCGCGCTGATGGTGGTGATCGGCTCGCTCTGCACGGTGGTGCCGCTGGCGGTGTCCCGGTTCGGCGGCGACCGGTCGACCCGGGTGCTGGGTGAGTGGAAGGCGTGGATGGCCGCGCACAACGCGGCCATCGTGATCGTCCTCCTGGTCGTCCTCGGGGCGAAGTACCTCGGCGACGGCATCGCCGGGCTGACCGGCTGACCGGCTGACCGGCTGACCGGCTGAGCCACGGGGCCGGGGGCGGGTGGCGGGGCCGGGGGCAGGGCGTCCCCACCCCGGCCCGTGCCTCCCGCTCCCCTCCCGCTCCCCTCCCGGTTCAACGCGGCGAAGCGGGCGCCGACGCGCCGCCCCTCGGCGCCGGCGACGCCGACCCGCCCGGCGACGCGGCCCCGCTGGGCGCCCCCGTCCCCGTCCCCGTCCCCGTGCCTGTCCCCGTCCCCGGCCCGGTCGGAGCGCCCGTGGGCGCCCCTGTCGGCGCGCCCGTCGGAGCTCCGGTCGGTGTCGCCGGGGGAGCGGTCGTCGGCGTGCCGCTCGGCGCGGCCGTCGCGGTCGGTCCGGTCGGCGCCGCCGTGGGTCCGGGCCCGGTCGGGGTACCACCGGTCGGCGGGCCCGTCGGCGTACCGCCAGTGGGCGTCGGCCCCGGATCGGTCGGGGCCGAGGTCGGCTCGCCCGGCGCCGAGGTGCTGCCGCCCCGGTGGTGCGGGCCGCCCTCCAGGGTGACCACCGCCTGCGAGGGCGGCAGGGCGATCCGGGCGGTCCAGTGCGCGTCCGGCGCGAGGTCCTCGTCGACGGTGACGATCACCGTGATTCGCTGGCCCGGTGCGAGCGTTCCGGCGTCCCGGCTGAGGCGCAGCCAGGCGGCCCCCACCTCGGCGTGCCAGCGGATCTCGGTGGCGCCGGAGTTGGTCAGCGTGAGGACGGTGCGGTTGCCGTACTCGCCGGCCTCGACGGTCAGCAGCCCGATCGGCGCGGTGGCCGGTGCCCCCGGACCACCGGCGGGGCCTGCGGTGCCCGGCGCGGTGCCCGGGCCGCCGGTGACGGCGGGGGCCGGTGCGGCGACCAGTGTCGGACTGCCGAGCGGGGTGGCGCCCCGGCCGGGGACCGGAATCGCGGGGCCCTGGATCCCCGGGAGCAACGTTTCTGCACCCCTGGCCCCGGCCAGTTCCAGCCCCGCCACCGCCGGGGCGGCGCCCACGGCCCCCACCACCCCGCCGGGCAGCCCGGACTGCCCGGCCACCGCCCCCGGCCCGCCCGGTCGGTGCCCGGCGGACCGCGCGTCGTCCTCGACCCGGACCGAGGAGACGGAGGCCGCCGCCCCGGTGCCGCCGCCACCCCGGTGGCCGGCCCAGAGCGCCACCACCGGCGCGGCCAAGACGGCGGCCAGCACTCCGGTGGTCACCACCCGGCGGCGTACCGCGCGGGCCCGGCCGCTGTCCGGCGCCCGGTGGCGCGGGAACCCGCCCTGGTCGAACCGGAGACCGGGCTCGACCACCGGGGCCGGCCCCGAGGACCTCCGCCGGGCCGCCCCCTCCGCCGCACGCGGCAGGAACACCGCCCCGTCGGTCCCTGCCCCGGTCGCCGCCGGGGCCGCCGGGGCGGACAGGACCGGCAGCCCGGACAGGCCGTCGGCGCCCTGCGTCACCTCGCCGGCCACCCGCTCGGCGGTGCCCCGACAGGTCGGGCAGTCCGCCACGTGCTGCACCAGCTCGCGGCGCAGCGCGGGGCCGAGCACCCAGTCCCGCCAGCTCTCCGCCCCGGCCCCGCCGAGCCGGTCCAGTTCGGGGCAGCTGCCGACACCGAGCACCAGCAGCGCCGCCCTGGTCCGGCCGACCTCGGCCTCGGCCGAGGCGAGCAGTGCGCGGCAGCTCTCGAAGGGGACGCCCAGGACGGCCGCCACCTCGATCGGGCTCAGCCGGTGGCGCACCGACAGCTCCAGCGCCTCGCGCTGCTCGGGGTCGGTGCCGGCCGCCTCGGGCCAGGCCAGCGAGGCCAGCTCCCGGCGCCGACGGCCCGCCTCCGCGGCCGAGGGACCGGCGGCGTCCGACGGGCCCGCACCGCCGGTACCCGCGCCGGTCACCGCGTCGAGCAGGCCGGCGACGGCGGCGGCCCCGGCGGCGGCACCGGGACCGGCAGCGCCACCGCCGCCGAGTCCGCCCCCGTCCTCCAGGCGCCGCAGGCAGCAGTACCGGGCCAGCGAGTACAGCCAGGCCCGGACCATCCCCGGTTCGGTGAGCCGGGCCCCGTGCCGCCGCGCCACCTCGCGCACCTCGCGCAGGGCGGCCGCGGCCGCGTCGTGCTCGCACAGCACCGAGAGGCAGTAGGTGAACAGGCCGTCCACCTGCCGGTCGTACGCCGCGAGCACGGGGTCGCGCGGCCCTTCGATACGCGTTGTCACCCGTCCGACGGTAGAGAGACCCGGGCCCCCGCCCGGGCTCTTCCCTGCTGTTGTACTTCTTTCGGGTAACAACATCGCCCATTCGTGGACCGGAGGTGCCCGCACCGTCCCGTCCCCGCGCCGCGGCCGCCGGACCCGCGTTGTCGTACCCAGGCGCTACGGTGACCGCATGGCTGCCCGCACCAAGACCACCGCCAAGCCGCGCCCGGCGTACCGCTGCACCGAGTGCGGCAACCAGCTGCCCAAATGGGTCGGCCGCTGCCCGGAGTGCAACGCCTGGGGCACGGTCGAGGAGTACGGCGCGGTGCCGATCAGGACGACGGCCGCCGGGCCGGTGAGCGCGCCCGCGCGCCCGATCGCCCAGATCGACGGCCAGGTCGCGACGGCCCGCTCCACCGGTGTGCCCGAGCTGGACCGGGTGCTCGGCGGCGGCCTCGTCCCCGGCGCCGTGGTGCTGCTGGCCGGCGAGCCCGGCGTCGGCAAGTCCACCCTGCTGCTGGACGTCGCGGCCAAGGCGGCCAGTGCCCAGCACCGCACGCTCTACGTCACCGGTGAGGAGTCGGCCGGTCAGGTCCGGCTGCGGGCGGACCGGATCAACGCGCTCTCCGAGCACCTCTACCTCGCGGCCGAGTCCGATCTCGGCGCCGTCCTCGGGCACATCGACGCGGTGAACCCGGGCCTGCTGATCCTGGACTCGGTGCAGACCATCGCCTCCGCCGAGCTGGACGGCGCGCCCGGCGGGCCGGCCCAGGTCCGCGAGGTGGCCGGTGCGCTGATCCGGGCGTCCAAGGACCGCGGCATGGCCACCCTCCTGGTCGGCCACGTCACCAAGGACGGCCAGATCGCCGGGCCCCGCCTGCTGGAGCACCTGGTGGACGTGGTGCTGAGCTTCGAGGGGGACCGCCACGCCCGGCTGCGGATCATCCGCGGGATCAAGAACCGCTACGGCGCCACCGACGAGGTCGGCTGCTTCGAGCTGCACGACGAGGGCATTGTGGGCCTGGCCGATCCCTCCGGCCTCTTCCTGACCAGGCGTGACAAGCCCGTCCCCGGGACCTGCCTGACCGTCACGCTGGAGGGCCGGCGTCCGCTGGTGGCGGAGGTGCAGGCGCTGATGGTGGATTCGCAGATCCCGTCCCCGCGCCGGACGACCTCCGGCCTGGAGTCGCCCCGGATCGCGATGATCCTGGCCGTGGTCGAGCGGCACGGCGGGGTCAAGCTCGGCAAGCAGGACATCTACACCGCGACGGTCGGCGGGGTGAAGCTGAGCGAACCCTCGGCGGACCTCGCGATCGCGCTCGCCGTGGCCAGCTCCTCCTCGGACACCCCGCTCCCGAGCAACCTGGTGGCGATCGGCGAGGTCGGTCTGGCGGGCGAGGTACGGCGGGTGACGGGTGTGCAGCGGCGGCTGGCCGAGGCGCACCGGCTGGGCTTCACGCACGCGCTGGTCCCGCCGGACCCGGGCAAGGTGCCGGCGGGGATGACGGTCGTCGAGGTCGCGGACATCGGTGAGGCGCTGCGGGCCATCCCGGGCCGCCGCCGGGCCGCCGCCAAGCCGCGCGGTGAGGCGCCGTCGGCGCCGCCGACCCCGCGCCGGGCCGCCGCCGCGGCGCCCGTCGCGGCCTACCCGGAGGAGCTCATGGAGGGGTGGGAGCCGGTCGACTCGGACGAACTGCGCTGACCCAAGCCCTGTTAATGCCGCACGCAGTTAGACTTTCCCCTGTCTAATTGGCAATAAGGCAGTAATAAGCGACAGAGCGACAGACCGTAGGCCGGCGCACGGCGCGAGGCGCGCGGCACGGGGTCGACCGGAGGAGTCACGTGGCAGGCAGCGACCGGGTGGACAAGTCCTCCCGCGAGGAGGCCCTGCTGCGGGCCTCCCTCACCGCCATCGCCCCCGGCACGGGGCTGCGTGACGGCCTGGAACGCGTGCTGCGGGCCAACACCGGCGGTCTGATCGTGCTCGGCTTCGACAAGACCGTCGAGTCGATCTGTACCGGCGGGTTCGTCCTGGACGTCGAGTTCACCGCGACCCGGCTCCGCGAGCTGTGCAAGCTCGACGGCGCCGTGGTGCTGGACAAGGACATCACCAAGATCGTCCGGGCCGGGGTGCACCTGATGCCGGACTCCACCATCCCCACCGACGAGACGGGCACCCGCCACCGCACCGCGGAGCGGGTCAACCGGCAGACCGGGTTCCCCGTGGTCGCGGTGTCGCACTCGATGCGGCTGATCGCGATGTACGTGAACGGCACCCGCCGGGTGCTGGAGGACTCCACCACCGTCCTGTCCCGGGCGAACCAGGCGCTGGCCACGCTGGAGCGGTACAAGCTCCGGCTGGACGAGGTGGCCGGCACGCTCTCCGCCCTGGAGATCGAGGACCTGGTGACGGTCCGGGACGTCACCGCCGTCGCCCAGCGGCTGGAGATGGTCCGGCTGATCGCCACCGAGATCGCCGGCTACGTGCTGGAGCTCGGTATCGACGGCCGGCTGCTCTCCCTCCAACTGGACGAGCTGATCGCGGGCGTGGAGCCGGAGCGCGAGCTGGTCGCCCGGGACTACTTCCCGGAGCGGGCCGCGAAGAAGGGCCGGACGGTCGCCGAGGTGCTGGCCGATCTGGAGGCGCTGACCCACGCCGAGCTGCTCGATCTGCAGACGGTGGCCAAGGCGCTCGGCTACTCGGGCTCGCCGGAGTCGCTGGACTCCGCGGTCTCGCCGCGCGGCTACCGCCTGCTGGCCAAGATCCCGCGCCTGCCCAACACCGTGATAGAGCGGCTGGTCGAGCATTTCGGCGGACTGCAGAAGCTGCTCGCGGCCAGCATCGACGATCTGCAGACGGTCGAGGGCGTCGGCGAGACCAGGGCGCGCTCGGTGCGCGAGGGCCTGTCCCGACTTGCTGAATCGTCCATCCTGGAGCGCTACGTCTGACGACGACCAGTACGTGCGGGCGGCCCTCGGGGAACCTTCCCCGGGGGCCGCTCCGTGTCGCGGCGCCGCCCGTCGCGCCGCCCCGGCGAACCCCGTCCGGAGGTGGCCGGAAACGCGCCGAAGCCCCGGCGCGGCGGGCGCCGGGGCTTGGCGGGAGGGCGTCGGGAGCGGGGCGTTCGGGGCGCTCAGCTCTCCAGGCGGATCGAGGAGCGCGCCGACACCTGGCCGCCGGAGAGGCCGGTGAGGTCGGCGACCACCAGGTAGGTGCCGGCGGGCGCGGCCGCCGGATCGGCGGTGGCGCACTGCGGCTTGCTGCGGCCGCGGTCCCAGGTGAAGGTCTCGGTCAGGCCGCTGTTGGCCGGGATCTGCACCCAGTTGCCGCCGCGGTCGGCCGGGCAGTCGCCGGAGGACCAGACGCGGTCGCCGTTGCTGGCCGTCACCGTGATGGCGGAGGCCGTCCGCCCGAGGTCCACTCGGCAGTTGGCGCCGGAGGAGTTGTGGACGGTCAGCGTCAGCTTCGGCTTGTCCTTGGGCTGGTAGGAGTTCTGGGCACTGGCCAGCTCCAGCGTCACCTGGGAGGAGGCGCAGACGGGCAGCGCCATCACCTCGGAGGTGTTCACCGGGGGAGTGCCGCCGCCGCTGCCGCCGGAGCCGCCGGCCGCGCCGCCGCCGGTACCGCCCGCGGCGGACCCGCCGCCGGCCGATCCGCCGGTGGCCGAGCCGCCGCCGGCGGCCGGGTTGGCCGCGCCACCGGAGCCCGTGCCGCCGGTGCTGAGGCTGGCGTCGCCGCCACCGGATCCGGAGACCGCGCCGCCGCCCGGGTTGGTGCCGCCCGTCCCGCCGCTGCCGGGGCGCGAGTTGTTCGCGGGCCCGGTCGACGACGCGCCCGGGGTGATCGTCTGGACCGGGGTCTGGGAGGGAGCGGCCTGCGCGCCCTTGCCCGCCGGTCCGTCACCACCACCACCCTGATCGGACATCAGCCAGACGAGCAGGGCGACGACCGCGGCGGCGGCGACGGCGACGACGAGACGCCGTCGCCAGTAGATCGAGGCCGGCAACGGTCCCACGGGTTGACGCAGAGAAGGCACGCCCAAACTCTACGAGACAGTGTGTGCCCTGTGACTCATCAACACCGCACACTCGTCCCTTCCTTCACATGATCCGCCATATGAGCCGTTCGGGGGAGTCCGGGTGGGGGCCTTCCGAGGCAATCCGGAACCCGCCCGTCCGCTCCGAGGCAGCTCCGAGCCTGATCAGAGGCAGCTCCGAGGCCGCTCCGAGGCCGCTCCCCACCCGGTCCCGCACCCGCTTCGAGCCGCGGCGCGGACATGGGAGGATCGAAGGGCCATGGCTGCCATCACCGTCACCCCCGCCGTCCCCGCCCCCTCGTCCGCGGCGGCCGCCGTACCGGCGCTGCCGCTGCCGCTGCCGGTGCTGCACTCGACCGTCCTCGGCTGGTACGACGCCCACCAGCGCGACCTCCCCTGGCGGACCCCGGAGGCCTCGCCCTGGGCGGTGATGGTCAGCGAGTTCATGCTCCAGCAGACCCCGGTGAAGCGGGTGCTGCCGGCCTACGCGGCATGGCTGGAGCGCTGGCCGACACCGGCCGACCTGGCGGCCGACGCGCCGGGCGAGGCGGTCCGGATGTGGGGCCGGCTGGGCTACCCGCGGCGGGCGCTGCGCCTGCACGGGGCGGCGGTGGCGATCACCGAGAAGCACGGCGGCGTCGTCCCGGACGACCACGCGACGCTGCTCTCGCTGCCCGGCGTCGGGGAGTACACGGCCGCGGCGGTGGCCTCGTTCGCCTTCCGCCAGCGGCACGTGGTGCTCGACACCAACGTCCGGCGGGTGTTCGCCCGCGCGGTGACCGGGGTGGAGTACCCGGCCCAGGCCACCACGGCGGCCGAGCGGCGGACGGCGACGGCGCTGCTGCCCGACGACGCCGACACGGCGGCGACCTGGGCGGTCGGCGTGATGGAGCTGGGGGCCCTGGTCTGCACGGCGCGCGCACCGGAGTGCGGCGGCTGTCCGCTGTTCAACCACTGCGCGTGGCAGCGGGCCGGCCGCCCGCCGTACGAGGGCCCGGCCCGGCGCGGCCAGACCTACGAGGGAACGGACCGGCAGGTGCGCGGGAAGCTCCTCGCGGTGCTGCGGGACGCGCACGGCACGGTCGGGCAGGCACGGCTGGACGCGGTCTGGCCGGACGCGGTGCAGCGGGCCCGGGCGCTGGACGGACTGGTCGCCGACGGCCTGGTCGAACCGGTCGAGCAGGGGGTCTACCGCCTGCCGCAGTAGCACGGGGGCGGCCCGTGGCGGCCCGTGGCGGCCTGCGGGACGGCGGACCGGAACCACCCGCGCCCGGAGACGCGAAAGCCCCCCTCCCAGGGCGGGAGGGGGGCTTTCCGGGCGTCAGATCGCGACGGCCTCGATGTTGGGCTCGGTGCCCTTGGCGTCGTCCTTCGCCGGCGAGCCGGCGCCGCGCAGCGGCACCTCGCGCAGGAACACCGCCGCGGCGATCGAGATCACCGCGGCCGCGGCGCCCCAGAGGAAGACGGTGTGCATGCCGTTGGCCACGGCGTGGTGGTACGCGTCCTGGACCGGGGCGGGCAGCGCCCGCAGCGCGGCCGGGCTCAGGGAGCTCGGGTCACCCTTGCCACCGCCGTTGGCGGCCGCGTCGCCGAGCCGCTCCTTCATGGTCTCGGTCACCCGGTTGTTGAACAGGGCCCCGAACAGCGCCACACCGAAGGAACCGCCGATGGTGCGGAACAGCGTGGCGGTGGAGCTGGCCACGCCCATGTCCTTGAGCTCCACGCTGTTCTGCGCGACCAGCATGGTGATCTGCATCAGGAAGCCCATGCCGGCGCCGAGCACCACCATGTAGCAGGCCGAGGCGAAGCTGCTGGTGTCGGTGGAGAGCATGGACAGCAGCAGCATGCCGCCGGTCATCACGATGGTGCCGATGATCGGGTAGATCCGGTACTTGCCGGTCTTGGTGACCGCCTGGCCGACCACCAGCGAGACGACCAGCATGCCGAACATCATCGGCATCAGCAGCAGGCCGGAGTTGGTCGCCGAGGCGCCCTGCACGGTCTGCTGGTAGAGCGGCAGGAAGACGGTCGAGCCGAACATCACGAAGCCGACGATGAAGCCGATCAGCGAGACCAGGGTGAAGTTCAGGTTCTTGAACAGGTCGAGCGGGAGCATCGGCTCCTCGACCCGCTGCTCGACGTAGCAGAAGGCGATCAGCGTGGCGGCGGCGAGCGCGCCCAGGCCCAGGATCTGCTTGGAGCCCCAGGCGTACTCCTGGCCGCCCCAGGTGGTGATCAGGGTGAGCGCGGTGATGCCGGTGGTGAGCAGGAGCGCGCCGACGTAGTCGATGCGGGCCTTGCTGCGGACCTTCGGCAGCTTCAGGGTGACCACGACGACGGCGAGCGCGATCACGCCGAGCGGCAGGTTGATGTAGAAGGTCCAGTGCCAGCTCAGGTGGTCGGTGATGAAGCCGCCGACCAGCGGGCCGCCGATGGTGGCGAGCGCCATCACCGCGGCGAACATGCCCTGGTACTTGCCGCGGTCACGCGGCGGGACCAGCGCGCCCATGATCGACATCACGCCGACCATCAGACCGCCGGCGCCCAGGCCCTGGAGGGCGCGGAAGCCGATCAGCTCGTTCATGTTCTGCGAGAGGCCGGACAGCGCCGAACCCACGAGGAAGATCACGATCGAGGTGAGGAAGATGCCCTTGCGGCCGTAGAGGTCGCCGAGCTTGCCCCAGATCGGGGTGGAGGCGGCGGTGGCCAGGGTGTAGGCGGTCACCACCCAGGACAGGTGCTCGGCGCCGCCGAGGTCGCCGACGATCGTCGGCATCGCGGTGCCGACGATCAGGTTGTCGAGCATGGCCAGCAGCATGGTGACCACCAGGCCGATCATGACCAGGCGGATCTCCCGGGGGGAGCGCGTCTGCTGCTCCTCGGGCGTCGTCGTTTCCGGTGCCGGGGTGGCGGCCTTGGGTTGTGACATGGGGTGGTGTCTCCCGGACTGGAGGCGGACGACCGATCTGGCCTGCGGAAGGCTTACTTACTTGTCGCCCGGCTAGTTTGTGGACCGTCGGCACGGTAAGTTGTGCACTAGCCGGTCGTCAAGCCAGTTTCCAGGTCGACCACCGGAACGGGGAGAATGAGTTCGGACGGGCAGGCGTCGACCGGCGCCGGCCGAACGCAGCCACAGCAGTCACCGACGCAGTCAACGAGGCAGGCCATGGGTACGACGCACAGCCCCCGCAGCGACACCCGGGCCCGTATCGTCGCGGTCGCACTGGAGCTCTTCTCCGAACAGGGGTACGAGCAGACCTCGCTCCGCGAGATCGCCGACCGCCTGGGCGTCACCAAGGCCGCGCTCTACTACCACTTCAAGACCAAGGACGACATCGTCCACGGCATCGTGCAGAGCATGGCCGCGCCGATCGACGACACCATCGCCTGGGGCCGCGAGCAGGAGTGGACGCCCGCGCTGCGCGACGAGCTGATCCGCCGGTTCGCGGCGGGCATGTCGGAGCGGGCCCCGCTGCTGCGCTTCTTCCACGAGAACCAGCCCGCGCTGCGCGACTCGCCCGCCGGGGTGGAGTTCAAGGACCGCATGATCGCGATGGTCCGGCTGGTGCACGGCCCGGAGGCCACCTTCGAGGACCGGCTGCGCGCCGCGATGTCGCTGTTCACCATCAACTCGGCCCTGTTCCTGATCAAGCAGGACGCCGCCGAGTGCCAGGAGCCCGGGCACGTCCCGGAGCACGCCGTACCGGTGGCCACCGTGGAGGAGGCGATGGCGGCCGCGCAGCGGGTCGCGCTGGAGATCGGCGCCCTGATCAGCCCCCCGGTCCGGGTCTGAGCGGCCCGGCGCCCGCCCACGAACGCCCGAGGGGCGGACCGGTCGCGTGGACCGGTCCGCCCCTCGTCGTGTGCCGCGGCCTCAGAAGCCGGTGACCCCGTGCCCGGAGAGGTAGGCGATCGGGTTGACCACCGCGCCGTAGTGGTTGCTGGAGCGGATCTCGAAGTGCAGGTGGGGCCCGGTCGAGTTGCCGGTGTTCCCGGAGCGGCCGATCTGCTCGGCGGCCGACACCCGGTCGCCCGCCGACACCGAGATCGACGACATGTGCGCGTACTGCGCGTACCGCCCGTCGGCCAGCCGCAGCACGACCTCCTTGCCGTAGGCGCCGTCCCAGCCGGCCGACACGACGGTGGCGTTGCCGACCGCGAGCAGCGCGGTGCCCGGGGACACCGCGAAGTCCACGCCGGTGTGGTAGCCGGCCGCGTACTCGGGGTTGGCCACGCCGTACGGGTTGCTGGTCGGCGCGCCCGGCACCGGCGCGGACCACTCGGGCGCGGGGGCCGGAGCGGGTGCGGGGGCGGGTGCGGGTGCGGGGGCCGGAGCCGGAGCGGGAGCCGGGGCGGGCTCGGCGGCCGGAGCCTGGTCGGCGGACGGCGCGGCCGGGGCGGGCGGCTCCGGGGGCAGCAGGTTGGCGGCGACCGCCACGTACTCCTGCGCCGAGCCGTGCTCGTGCGGCAGCTTGTAGGCGCTCGGGCCGGCGACCTGCACCGGCGTGGGGGCGGGCACCGCGGCGGGCGAGGAGGTGAAGGCGGAGCTGCCGGGGGTGGTGGGTACGACCGTCTGCGCCGAGGCGCTGCCGGGGGCGGCGACCAGCAGGGCGCCGGACAGTATCACCGCGCTCGCGCCGATCGCGGTGCCGGTGCGGTGCCGGTCGGCCCGCAGCGGGCCCCCGGGGAGCACGTGGCGGGGCGCGGTGAGCGTGCGGAGCGGGGCGGCGTGGGTGCGGACGGCCTGGCCGAGCCGGGGCTGCCAGGCGGCCGCCCGGTTCGCCGCGTCGGCGGCGAGGCGGCGCAGGGCCGGCCCCATGGGCGGGACGGAAGACATCGGTAGCTCGACCTCACGGACGTACGGGGGCAGCGCAACGAGCCCGTTCGGGCGTGCTGAGCAGGGACCACTCAGGTGTAACCGTCACCGAGCGGACTCCCAAACGGTGTGACGTACTACGGCGTGTAGTCACCGTCCGGCCGGAGATTCAAGCCGACGGAGTAACGATCATGTGATCCGACAGTAGGGTCACGGCCCCCGTCTCCCGGGGCCCCGCCGCGTCGCGCTACTACCGCCGCTCGTACCGCGGGGGGTGCTTGTGACCAGTGCCACCCGGCGCCGGGCTCCGGCCGGGCCCGCGGCGCCCGTGGTGTCCGCACCGCTGACCCCGCGCCGTCCCTGCGGGACCATCGACGCATGTATCCCAACAGGAGCGAAGAGACCGAAGCCGACCGCGGGCCCGGCGTCCAGGAGCGCCGGTACACCGCGCTGCGCGGCTGCGAGCGGCTGCTCTCCGGCACCCGGCCGCGAAGCCTGCGCGAGCGGCTCGCCGCCCTGGCCGAGGAGGGCGAGGGCGCCTACGACCTGGACCGGCGGCCGGACATGTACGGCGACGGCGTGGTGCGGGCCCTGGAGAACCGGGTCGCCGAGCTGCTCGGCACCGAGGACGCCGCGTTCTTCCCCACCGGCACGATGGCCCAGCAGGTCGCGCTGCGGATCCACGCCGAGGCCGCCGCGCTGCCGACCGTGGCCACCCACCCGCTCGGGCACACCGAACTGCACGAGCGGCACGCGCTGGGGCGGCTCAGCGGTCTGCGCAGCGTCTGGCCCACGGTCGCGCCGCGGCTCCCCACCGTGGCCGAGCTGCGGGCCTTCGACGAGCCGTACGCGGCGATGATCCTGGAGCTGCCGCTGCGCGAGGCCGGGTTCGTCCTGCCGTCCTGGGCGGACCTGCTGGGCGTGGCCGCGGTGGTCCGGGAGGAGCACGGCGCCGCGCTGCACCTGGACGGGGCCCGGATCTGGGAGTCGGTGGTGCACTTCGACCGCCCGCTGCCGGAGATCGCCGCCCAGGCCGACTCGGTCTACGTCTCCTTCTACAAGACGCTCGGCGGGATCAGCGGCGCGGCGCTGGCCGGCCGCGCCCGCTTCGTGCGGACCGCCAAGGCCTGGCGGCACCGCTACGGCGGCCAGCTGTTCCAGCAGTGGCCGGCGGCGCTCGCCGCGCTGGCCGGCCTGGACCGCGAACTGCCGCGCCTGGGGCAGTACGTCGCGCATGCCGGGACGGTCGCGGCGGCGCTCGCCGAGGGGTTCGCGGGCGTTCCGGGCGCCCGGGTCCACCCGGCCCCGCCGCACACCCATCAGTTCCAGCTCTGGCTTCCCTACCCCCCGCAGGAGCTGGATCTCGCGGGACTCCGGCTGGCGGAGGAGTCGGGGACGGCCCTGTTCGGCGGCTGGCGCGAGCAGGGCCTGCCGGGGCTGTCGATGACGGAGGTCACGGTGGCCGCGGACGCGCTGGAGTGGACCGGCAAGGACGTCACCGAGGCGGTGGACGCCTTCCTCGCACTGCTGCCGGACCGGTAGGTCCGACCGGAAGTGCCTCGCGGACCCCGCCGGACGGGCGGACTCCGGCGGCCGCGCGGACCTCTCGCGGACAAGCGTCCGGCCCGCCCCCGCAGCTGCGGGGACGGGCCGGACCGGTGAATCAGTGCCTGGTCAGAGGCTGATCGTCACTGCTCGTTTCGATCAGTTGTCGACCGGGCGGACGCGGATCCAGGTCTCGAGGTAGTTCGAGGACTCGTTCTCGACCTCGATGCTGGTGCCGGTCTTCGGGACGATGACGCTGCTGTACGGGTTGTCCTTCGACCAGTACGACTTGAGGTCGCTGAACTCGTCGACGCCCTTGGCCTTCGGGACGACCGTCTCGACGCCGCTCTTGTGCAGGGTCAGGCTGTCGACCTTGCGCGAGCCGAAGGTCGAGTCGTAGCCCTGGATGCGCGGGCGCATCAGGGTGCCGTCGGTCCACTTGATCGGGGTCGGGTGCGAGTCGACCGGGAGGATCAGGCCGGAACCCGGGTGGTTGGTGACGTTGTTGTCGCTCTGGGAGGTGTCCCACAGCCAGATCAGCAGACCGGCCTGGTAGGGGTAGTGCTCCACCCAGTTCGGCTTGGTGTTGGAGAAGCCGAAGTTGTACGGGCCGGTCTTCAGGGTCCGGTCGTACGAGATGTGCTGGCGGTTCTCGGCGATGTAGTACTGCGCGTAGTCGTTCGAGAACTTGCCGGTGATGCGGGAGAAGCCGTTGGCCGTCCAGCCGTTGTCGCCGTTCTCGGCACCGTCGGTGAAGACGGTGGCGCCGTTGGCGGCGATGGCGATGTCGTCCAGGGCCAGGCCCTTGAGGTGCAGACCGCCGTCGGTGGTGTAGTGGAAGCGGACCTTGACGGCCTTACCCGCGTAGGCGTCGAGCGAGAACGACAGGTCGCCCCACTTGTTGCCCGAGTTGCCGGTCAGGCCGGCCTTGTCGGCGGCGTTCTTCGGGATCGCGACCCCGTTGAAGGTGCCGTTCAGGGCGGTCCAGTTGGCGCCACCGTCGGTGGAGACCTCGGCGTAGCCGTAGTCGAAGTCCTGCTCGATGTCGTACCAGGCCTTGGCCGTCAGCGCGGCGCTGGTCTTGCCGGTCAGGTCGACGTCACGGGCCAGCGACACGTTGAGGTCGTCGGCGCTGCCGCTCCACCACTCGTTGGCACCCGCGAACGGGGTGTTGATCTCGGTGGTGACGGTCTTCTTCGGCAGGTCGACGACCAGGGCCTGCGGCAGGTTCGAGTTGTACTCGACCGGGCCGATGTGGTGGGTCGTCTCGGTGCCGGCCTTGGCCTTGTCGTACTTCAGCCAGCCGAGCTGGAGCTTGCTCCAGGCGTCGAGGTCGTTCGGCATGTCGCCGATCGAGTTCTTGCCCTCGCCGAGCCAGGAGCCGGAGGACATCAGCGACCAGAAGCCGACCGAGTTGTCGATCCCGCTGCCCGAGGTGTCGTACAGGTCCGGCAGGCCGAGGTCGTGGCCGTACTCGTGGGCGAAGACACCGAGGCCGCCGTTCTCCGGCTGCATGGTGTAGTCACCGATCCAGATGCCGGTGGAGCCGACCGGGGTGCCGCCGAGCAGGTTGTTGGCGGGGCCGGTGGAGCCGGCCTGGGTGCCGTAGACGTACGAGCGGTGGGCCCACAGCGCGTTGTCGCCCTGCTTGCCGCCGCCCGCCGACTGGTCCTCACCGGCGTGCACGATCTGGAAGTGGTCGATGTAACCGTCGGGCTCGTTGAAGTTGCCGTCGTGGTCGAAGTCGTACCGGTCCCACTGGTCGTACTGCGCGATGGTGGCCTTGATCTGAGCGTCCGTCTGGCCCTTGGCCTTCTGGTCGGCGACCCAGGCGTTGATGCCGTCGCGGATCAGGTCCTGCGCGTTGTTGCAGACGTGCTGGCCGCAGTAGTCCGAGCCGTAACGGGCCTCGTTCCACGGGACCTTCACCCAGTCGGTGACCTGGCCGTCGACGGAGTAGCGGCCCGAGGACTGCTTCTCGTAGAAGGTCTTCAGCGAGTCCTGGGTCTTGCTGAAGTACATGTCCTGGTAGTGCTGCTGGTTGTAGTCAGCCTGCCAGAGCGTCGAGTTGTTGGTCGCCGCGTCGGGCTTCTCGATCTGGTTGTGCTGCGGACCGGGGTCCCCACCGAACTTGATCTTGCCGTCCGGGGTCTTCGTGGTGTTGTCCACCTGGTCGCTGAAGTCGACCAGGATGGTGAAGATCTTGTCCGTGCGCTCGCGGGCGAGCTCGACGTACTTGTCCTTGCCCAGCTTGATGCTGGAGCTGCCGCCGTGCTCCTCGACCTTCGCGGTGCCGGCGAGCAGCTGCTCGGTGGCGGCCTTCTGCTCGGCCTCGACCTTCTCGGTCAGCGGGCCCGGCAGGTTGTGGTCCGTCTTGACCGACTGAACGGCGTCAGCGGGGTCCTTCGGCGTGGGCGCCGAGCCGGCCGCGAGGGCCGTGCTCGGGAACAGACCCGCGCCCAGAGCGGCTATGACCGCCCCGGCCGTGGCGGCCGCGGCGGCTTTCCTGGTCATCTTCAACGTTGTGACGTCCTCCCCAAACCGGTCCGGCTCTTGGCCTTCCGGTAAACCAATGAAAGACAGGTGGACGACATTTGATCCAAGCGTGGACGGAAAAGATAGACCTTGACCGTTACATGGCCACACCGCTATGCTCCGCGACTCGCTATCAACTGACGATCCGTCAACAACATTGGCATTAAAGATGCCTGCTTACTGGGTCGCACTCGCACCACCGCCCGACCAGGCCTCCCACCTGCGAGCCCGTGGGGTGGATCACAGTTTTCGTAACGGCACGTAAACGGACTGAGCCCCCGGCGCGAACGCCGGGGGCTCAGACGGTGTGCTGTTATCTGTTAACTGTTACTACTTCGTCAGGTCCGGACCGGACGAGGCAACGGCCGCCGGAGTGTCCGCGACCGCGGACTTCTCCTCGCCGCGGAAGGTGAACTTCGCTTCCTTGCCCTCGCCCTCGACACCGACGACCACGATGTGACCGGCTCGCAGCTCGCCGAAGAGGATCTTCTCGGAGAGGTGGTCCTCGATCTCGCGCTGGATGGTGCGGCGCAGCGGACGGGCACCGAGCAGCGGGTCGTAGCCGCGCTTGGCGAGCAGCTTCTTGGCCTCGATGCTGAGCTCCAGGCCCATGTCGCGGTCCCGCAGCCGGCCGTCCACCTTGTCGATCATCAGGTCGACGATCTGGATGATGTCTTCCTCGGACAGCTGGTGGAAGACCACGATGTCGTCGACGCGGTTCAGGAACTCGGGGCGGAAGTGCTGCTTGAGCTCCTCGCCGACCTTCGCCTTCATCCGCTCGTACCCGGTGGTGGAGTCGCCCGTGGCCGCGAAGCCCAGGTTGAACCCCTTGGAGATGTCCCGGGTGCCGAGGTTGGTCGTCATGATGATGACGGTGTTCTTGAAGTCGACCACGCGGCCCTGGGAGTCGGTCAGGCGACCGTCCTCCAGGATCTGCAGCAGCGAGTTGAAGATGTCGGGGTGGGCCTTCTCGACCTCGTCGAAGAGGACGACGGAGAACGGCTTGCGGCGGACCTTCTCGGTCAGCTGGCCGCCCTCCTCGTAGCCCACGTAGCCGGGGGGCGAACCGAAGAGCCGGGAGACGGTGTGCTTCTCCGAGAACTCGGACATGTCGAGCGAGATCAGCGCGTCCTCGTCGCCGAAGAGGAACTCGGCGAGCGTCTTGGACAGCTCGGTCTTACCGACACCGGACGGGCCGGCGAAGATGAACGAGCCGCCGGGGCGCTTCGGGTCCTTGAGGCCCGCACGGGTGCGCCGGATGGCCTGGGAGAGCGCCTTGATGGCGTCCTTCTGGCCGATGACGCGCTTGTGCAGCTCGTCCTCCATGCGCAGCAGCCGGGAGGACTCCTCCTCGGTCAGCTTGAAGACCGGGATGCCGGTGGCGGTGGCCAGGACCTCGGCGATGAGCTCCTCGTCCACCTCCGCGACGACGTCCATGTCGCCGGCCTTCCACTCCTTCTCGCGCTTGGCCTTGGCCTGCAGGAGCTGCTTCTCGTCGTCGCGCAGGGACGCGGCCTTCTCGAAGTCCTGCGCGTCGATCGCGCTCTCCTTCTCGCGGCGCACGTCGGCGATCTTCTCGTCGAACTCGCGCAGGTCCGGCGGCGCGGTCATCCGGCGGATGCGCATCCGGGAGCCGGCCTCGTCGATCAGGTCGATCGCCTTGTCCGGCAGGAAGCGGTCCGAGATGTAGCGGTCGGCCAGGGTGGCGGCGGCGACCAGGGCGGCGTCCGTGATGGAGACCCGGTGGTGGGCCTCGTAGCGGTCGCGCAGGCCCTTGAGGATCTCGATGGTGTGCGGCAGCGACGGCTCGGCGACCTGGATCGGCTGGAAGCGGCGCTCCAGCGCGGCGTCCTTCTCCAGGTGCTTGCGGTACTCGTCGAGCGTGGTGGCACCGATGGTCTGCAGCTCACCACGGGCCAGCATCGGCTTGAGGATGCTGGCGGCGTCGATGGCGCCCTCGGCGGCGCCCGCGCCGACCAGGGTGTGCAGCTCGTCGATGAACAGGATGATGTCGCCGCGGGTGCGGATCTCCTTGAGGACCTTCTTCAGGCGCTCCTCGAAGTCACCGCGGTAGCGCGAGCCGGCCACCAGGGCGCCCAGGTCCAGCGTGTAGAGCTGCTTGTCCTTGAGCGTCTCCGGGACCTCGCCCTTGACGATCGCCTGGGCCAGGCCCTCGACCACGGCCGTCTTGCCGACGCCGGGCTCACCGATCAGCACGGGGTTGTTCTTGGTGCGGCGGGACAGCACCTGCATGACCCGCTCGATCTCCTTCTCGCGCCCGATCACCGGGTCGAGCTTGGCCTCGCGGGCGGCCTGGGTCAGGTTGCGGCCGAACTGGTCGAGGACCAGCGAGGTCGACGGGGTGCCCTCGGCGGGCCCGCCGGCCGTGGCCGACTCCTTGCCGCCGCCGGTCTGGTACCCGGAGAGCAGCTGGATGACCTGCTGGCGCACCCGGTTGAGGTCGGCGCCGAGCTTCACCAGGACCTGGGCGGCGACGCCCTCGCCCTCGCGGATCAGGCCGAGCAGGATGTGCTCGGTGCCGATGTAGTTGTGGCCGAGCTGCAGGGCCTCCCGGAGCGACAGCTCCAGGACCTTCTTCGCCCGGGGGGTGAAGGGAATGTGACCGGACGGGGCCTGCTGGCCCTGGCCGATGATCTCCTCGACCTGCTGGCGAACGGCCTCAAGAGAAATCCCGAGGCTCTCCAGGGCCTTAGCGGCGACACCCTCACCCTCGTGGATCAGACCCAGGAGGATGTGCTCGGTGCCGATGTAGTTGTGGTTGAGCATCCGGGCTTCTTCCTGAGCCAGGACGACAACCCGCCGCGCGCGGTCGGTGAACCTCTCGAACATCGTTTATCGCTCCTCAGAGCGGTCGGGCAGTTCGGGGTCGGTCCCCGCCCTGTCCTTCCGCATGCTAGTCCCGCTCAGCGGCGCGGCCCACGGATTCACTCCCCGGTACGGGAGCGAGATGCTGCGCGACCAGCCGACACCAATCCCAACCTGATGCTGGGAGACGGTGTTCCCACAGGTGGGCCGGATGCACCAGATACCGCTACGCCATCGGCGAACAACACCGGCCCCGGCGGATCCGGAGGGTCTCCGGCGGGTCGCACGTACTGCCCCGGACGGTGCGCGGGGCACCGTCCACCTGCATTCATACCCGGTATCGGGATGGTTCTCGCGCAGTTTCCGCGGTGGCGGTGTTCGCCTGGCGAGAAGTCGGCCGGCGGTGACGGCGGGTCAGCTCCGGCCCTCGGGGTCGGTAGGCCATCCCGGTGGTGTCGGCGTTACCGCTCCGCCCCTACAGCGTTGCACAGCTCGTGATTGTTCCGCCGCCCGATCCGGTGCTGCCCGGGCGGGTGCCCGAAGGGGCGCCCGTGCCCCGGTCCGCCGGCATGCCCGCGGAGCCGGGCGGACGGCCCGGCTCGGCCGGGCGGGCCGGGCGGGCACGCGCCGCAGGGCGCGGAGAAGGTTCCTCCGCGCCCCGCGCATGTGCCAGGTGCGCCTCCGGCGACCACCGGGGCCCCGCATCCGCTCCGGCGGTCCGGCGCTGCCGGGATCAGGCCGCGTTGGCCTTGTCGTAGGCCTCGCGGACGGTGCTCGGCACCCGGCCGCGGTCGTTGACCTCCAGGCCCTGCTCCTTGGCCCACGCGCGGACCTTCGCGGTGTCCGGCGCGCCGCCGGACGGGCGCGGAGCCGCGCCGCGGCCCGGGCGCCGGGCGCCGGCGAGCCGGCCGCTCTGCTTGCGGCCCTTCTCCACGTACGGCGCCAGCAGACCGCGCAGCTTGTCCGCGTTGGCGCTCTTCAGATCGATCTCGTAGGCAACGCCGTCGAGCGCGAACGTCACCGTCTCGTCCGCCGAACCGCCGTCGAGATCGTCTTCAAGAATGACCTGCACCCTCTGTGCCACGGGCTTCCCTTTCCGCTAAACGACCCATTGCCTAAGGAAAGGAAAGCGCCTTTCTCCGGAAAACACAAACCCCTGCCCGGGTCGGGAGCCGCTCACAGGTGCAGCAGCATGCGCGAGTTGCCCAGTGTGTTGGGCTTCACCCGCTCCAGGTCGAGGAACTCGGCGACACCTTCATCGTACGAGCGGAGAAGTTCTTCATAGACATCCGTAGCGATCGCCGCCGGGTCTGTCGTACCATCATCGGTTTCCTGGACCTCGCCGATCTCGACGAAACCGTGTTTCGCGAAGAAGGGCACCTCGAACGTCAAGCAGAAAATCCGACGGACGCCGAGCCACCGCGCGGTCTGCAGCAGCTTCTCCAGCAGCAGGTGGCCGACCCCGTGGCCGCGGCAGGACGGATCGACCGCGAGGGTGCGCACCTCGGCGAGGTCCTCCCACATGACGTGCAGCGCGCCGCAGGCCACGACCGCCCCGGTGTCGTCGCGTTCGGCGACCCAGAACTCCTGCACGGATTCGAACAGGGTGACGGTGGGCTTGTCGAGCAGAATGCCGTCACGGGAGTAGGCGTCGATGAGCCCGCGCACTGCCCGCACGTCCGTGGTCCGCGCCCGGCGGATGGTGACCTCCATGGCGGGACGTTATCGTGCCGGCGCCGGTCCGGTCCCCCCGGTATCCGGCCCGGACTCCGCGGAATCCGGCCCGGCCGGATCGGTCGGGAACAGAGCGGCCACCCGCAACGCGTCGCGCAGCGCCTCCCGTTGCTCGGGCGACATGAGGCCGAAGAAGTGCACCAGGGCGGCCGCGGGATTGTCGCTGGTGGCCCAGGCGTCGTTCATCAGAGCCGCCGTGTAGGCCTCGCGGGACGAGACCGGTTCATATCGATAGGCCCGCCCGGCGCGGTCCCGGCGCAGCCAGCCCTTTCTGTGGAGCTTGTCCAGGACGGTCATCACGGTGGTGTACGCGATTTCCCGTTCCGACCGCAGATCCAGCAGAACCTCGCGAACCGTGACCGGTCGGTTCCACCGCCACACCCGGGTCATGATGGCGTTCTCAAGTTCGCCGAGTTGCCGGACCATAGTGCGGCCAGGATAGGGAGTGAATGGGGCAAATCTTGTGAAGTGCGGCAAACCGGCGCGCCGCCACCCCGGAATCGGGAATGGCGGCGCGCCGGTGCTCGCGGGCGGGGACGGGGTCAGTCGACCGCGTCCTCCTTGGCCTTCTGGGCCCCGCCCTGGCTGCGGATGATGGCCCGCACCAGGAAGCCGAAGCCGATCGCCATGACCAGCGGCGGGACGATCGCGCTGACGTAGTCCATCAGGTCACTCCTCCTCGGTCCTGTCCGCCGCCGCGGTGGCGGCGGACGCCTTGGGCTCCGGCTTCACGAGCGGGAAGAGCACGGTCTCCCGGATGTTCTTGCCGGTGAGCAGCATGATCAGGCGGTCCACCCCGAGGCCGAGGCCGCCGGTGGGCGGCATCGCGTACTCCAGGGCCCGCAGGAAGTCCTCGTCGACCTGCATCGCCTCGACGTCGCCGCCGGCGGCCAGCAGGGACTGCGCGGTCAGCCGGGCGCGCTGCTCGACCGGGTCGACCAGCTCGGAGTAGGCGGTGCCGATCTCGGTGCCGAAGATCACCAGGTCCCACTTCTCGGCCACGCCCGCGACCGAGCGGTGCTGGCGGGTCAGCGGCGAGACCTCGGTCGGGTAGTCCTTGATGAAGGTCGGCGCGACGGCGTTCTCCTCCAGCAGGCGCTCGACCATCTCCAGCACGATCTGGCCGTGGCCCCAGTCCTTCTCGAACGGGATGCCGTGCGCGGCGGCCAGCTCGCGCAGCTCCTCGACGCCGGTCTCCGGGGTCACCTCGGTGCCCAGGTGCGCCGAGATGCCGGGGTACACGCTGACCTCCGCCCACGGCTCGGCCAGGTCGATCTCGTGCTCCACGCCGTGCGGGTCGAGGCCGCGGATCACCGTGGTGCCCAGCGCGTCCCGGGCGGCGTTGATGATCGTCGCCCGGATCAGCTCGGCCTGGGTGTCGTAGTCGCCGTAGGCCTCGTAGGACTCCAGCGAGGTGAACTCCGGGTTGTGGGTGGAGTCCGCGCCCTCGTTGCGGAAGTTGCGGTTGATCTCGAAGACCTTCTCCGCGCCGCCGACCACCAGCCGCTTGAGGTACAGCTCGGGGGCGATGCGCATGAACAGGTCGATGTCGTACGCGTTGATGTGGGTCTTGAACGGACGCGCGTTGGCGCCGCCGTGCACCGGCTGCAGCATCGGGGTCTCGACCTCGATGTAGCCGCGCTCCTCGTAGGTGCGGCGGATCGAGCGGACCACCTTGCTGCGCAGGTGCAGGATCTCGCGGGCCTCGGGGTTGACGATCAGGTCGACGTACCGCTGGCGGACCCGGGCCTCCGGGTCGGTCAGGCCCTTGTGCTTGTCCGGCAGCGGGCGCAGGCACTTGGCGGTGAGCGCCCAGGCGTCCACCATGACCGACAGCTCGCCGCGGCGGGAGGTGATCACCTCGCCCTCGACGCCGACCTGGTCGCCGAGGTCGATGTCGGACTTCCAGGCCGCCAGCCGCTCCTCGCCCAGCTTGTCCAGGGAGAACATCACCTGGAGGTCGCCGCTGCCGTCGCGCAGGGTGGCGAAGCAGAGCTTGCCGCCGGTGCGGGAGAGGATCACCCGGCCGGTGATGCCGACCCGCTCGCCGGTCGCCGTGTCCGGCGCCAGGTCCGGGTGCTTGGCCCGGAGGTCGGCGATGGTGCTGGTCCGGGGGAAGCCGACCGGGTACGGGTCGACGCCGGCCGCCCGGAGCCGGTCCAGCTTCTCGCGCCGGACGCGCATCTGCTCGGGGAGGTCGTCGGTCGCGGGGATGGGGCTCTGATCGCTCACCCCCCCAGGGTAGCCAGCCCCGGACCGCCGCTCCGCCACGGGTTGGCCGTGCCGCTCGCGGCGTCGGCCGCACGCCGGAGGGGGAGACCGCCGGTGCGGTCTCCCCCTCCGGGGGCGGGGCGGTCAGCCGGTGCCGGTGGCCAGCTCCAGCTCCTCGTCGGGAGTGGCGGGCGGGGCGGGCCGGGCCGGCGGCCGGGGGCGACGGCCGAAGAGCTCGGCGGGGGTCGGCATCCGGTGCGGACGGGGCTGGGGGGCGTCGGGCTGCTCTGGGCCGGGCTCGGTGCTGCTCATCGGGATCCGTCCTCCAACAGGGGTGGGGAGACTGCTCGGGGGTGCGGCGGGGCTCGGTACGGCGACGAGGTGGCGCTGGCCGGTGGTGAGGGCGAGCCGCTCGCGGACGGCCGCCTCGGCCAGTGCGTGGCAGCGCCCGGCCAGCCGCGAGCGGCGGGTCCGCTCGGTCTGGCCGCACGGCTGACGGGTCAGCCCGCGCAGCGCGGTGAGGTCCTCGGGCGCGGGGAGGTAGCCGTCGGCCACCGCCTCCTCCAGGCGTTCCAGGTAGCCGGCGGCGCTGCCGGGCAGGGCCGCCCGGTAGCGGCCGAGGTCGGCGAGCAGGAAGGCGCGCAGCCGGCCGCCCTCCTGGACGGCTTCGTCGATCGCCTCGGTCAGGCGCAGGGCGTCCTGGACGTCCTCCGCCCACAGCTCGGCGCCCGAGCCGGCGAACGGCAGCCGGTCGGAGACCTGGAAGTGGACGGGGACGGCGGGGTGCAGGGCTTGGGCGAGGGCGCGGCGCAGCACGCGGACTTCGTCGGCGCTGAAGGCCATGCCGCCGCGCGATCCGTGTGGCGTAGGCATGGGCTGACACTACGTGAGGAATATCCGATTTGTCGGTAACGTCGCGCCGATCCCCCACGTTTGGCCCGGTGAATGTCCGGTGGACGAACGACCGCCCGTTCAGCGCCGCAGGGCCTCGGCGGGCTGGATCCGGGCCGCGCGCCAGGCCGGGTAGGCACCGGCCAGCAGCCCGGTGGCCAGCCCGGCGAGCGGGGCGGCGGCCACCGTCGCCGGGGACACCACCGGGGTCCAGTCCCGGGCCAGCGCCACGCCGAGCACCGTCAGTACCCCCAGCGAGCTGCCGACCAGGCCGCCCAGCAGCCCGAGCGAGCCGGACTCGCAGAGGAACTGGCCGGTGATGTGCCGGCCGCGGGCGCCCAGCGCGCGGCGCAGCCCGATCTCACCGGTCCGCTCCAGCACCGCGACCAGGGTGGTGTTGGCGATCCCGACGGCCCCGATCACCAGGCAGATCCCGGCGAGCAGCAGGAAGAGCCGGTCGAGGTCGGAGGTGACGCCCGAGCGCAGGGTGCGCGGGTCCGGGGGCGGCGTCACGGTGAAGTTCTCCGGGTGGGCCGGGTCCAGCGCCAGCGCGGCCTCGTCGGCGATCTGCCGGGCGGCGCCGATCCTGGTGGCGACGAGCATCTTCGCGCGGTCCCCGGCGGGGCCGCCCCAGAGCCGGGCGGCGGCCCCGCGCGGCACGACCACCGAGAGCAGCAGGTCGGGCCGGCGCCGGACGTCGTCGACGATGCCGATGACGGTGAACGGCCGGCCGGCCAGGAACACCGCGGGCTGGGTGTCGAGCGTGCCGATCCCGAGCCGGGCGGCCAGGGCGGAGCCGAGCACCGCCACCTGCCGCCCGGTGGTGTCGTGCCAGGCGTCGAAGGTCCGGCCCTCGGCCAGGTGCGGCTCGGCCGCCGTGAGGACGCCGGCCGAGGCCGCGACCACGGTCGCCTGCTCGCCGCCGGAGGGCCGGCCCACCGGCGCGGCCCGGACCGACCCGGCGGGCAGCTGGACCGGCCAGTAGACGCCGGCCGCCTCGACCCCGTTCAGCCGCTGGATCCGGGCGTCGGCGTCGGCGGGGAAGGAGAGCGGGGTGAGGTCCGGTCGCGGGCCGCCGGTGTCCTCGACGCTCACCTCGGTCGCGGTGAGCACGCTGAAACGGGAGTCGATCCGGGCCGAGGCGGTGGCCGTCAGCCCGAGCACGGCGACGAAGGCGCCGACCCCGAGGACGGTGCCGAGCGCGGTCAGCGCCGAGCGGGCGGGCCGCTGGAGCACGCCGGCGAGGGCCTCGGCGAGCAGGTCCCGCGGAAGCAGCCGGGTGGGCTCGACGGAGCGGGGGCGGCCGCGCCGCCTCATCCGGCGCCCACCTCCCGCAGCACCCCGTCGCGGATCGCCACCGTCCGCCGGCCGCGGGCGGCCACCTGCGGGTCGTGGGTGATCAGCAGGAGGGTCAGGCCCTGCGCGTGCAGGTCGTCCAGCAGGGTGAGGACGGACCGGGCGGTGGCGGTGTCCAGGTTGCCGGTCGGCTCGTCGCAGAGCAGCAGCGCCGGCCGGCCGACCAGCGCGCGGGCGATCGCGACCCGCTGGCGCTCGCCGCCGGAGAGCCGGGACGGCAGGGCGTCCGCCCGGTGGCCGAGGCCCACCCGGACCAGCGCCTCGCGGGCCCGCTCGCGCCGCTCGGCCGCCGCCCGGCGGCCCCGGGCGGCGGTGTACAGCAGGGCGAGCGCGACGTTCTCCGCCGCGCTGCGGTGCGGGAGCAGGTGGAAGGACTGGAAGACGAAGCCGATCCGGCGCCCGCGCAGGGCGGTGCGGTCGCCGTCGGCGAGCGGGCCGGTGTCGACGCCGTCCAGCAGGTACCGGCCGGTGGTGGGGGCGTCCAGCAGGCCGGCGATGTTGAGGAAGGTGGACTTGCCGGAGCCGGACGGGCCGGTCACCGTGACGTAGTCGCCCGGGTCGACGGCCAGGTCGCAGGGGGCCAGGGCGGTGACCGGCGGCGGTCCGGGGTAGGTCAGGCCGACCCGGCGGAACTCGACCAGCGGGGCGCTCACCGGGTGCCCGCCCGGACCCCGACGATCACCTGGTCGCCTGGCCCGAGCGCGCCCCCGGCCAGCGGGCGGACCTCGGTGCTGCCGCCGCCGACCATGCCCGGGGTCACCTCGACCCGTCGGCGCCCTCCGCCCTCGTACACCGTCACCACCGTCCGGCCGTCCGCCGTCGCGGAGACGGCGGAGAGCGGGACGACCAGCACCGGACCGGCCGAGGAGGCGGCCCGGACGGTGAGGCGGACGTCCTGGCCGGCCAGCCTCGGGTCGAGCGGGGCGTCCGGTTCGACCACCAGCGGGTAGCCGGTCCGGTCCGTGCCGGGCTGCCGGGCGCCGCCGCCGCCGGGCGCGGTGCCGGTGCCGCTGCCGGACGGGGGTCCCTCGCCGGGGGTGTCGGCCACCGCGGTCACCGTCGCGGTCGCGGTGGTGCCGGTCACCTCGGAGAGGATCTCCACCTGCTGGCCCGGGCGGACCAGACCCTTGTCGGGGGCGGTCAGGCTGCCCTTCACGACCAGCGCCCCGGCCGAGACGGTCAGCACGGTGCCGGTGACCTCGCCACCGACCCGGCCGGCGACGCCGTCCACCCGGGCCGGGAAGCCGGTGAGGAAGAGCAGTTCGGCGGCGGGGACCATCGGGCCGACGGTGGCCCGGACGTCGGCGGCCTTCTTCCGGAGCCCGGTGAGGTCCTCGCCGGCCCGGGTCACCTGTTTGCGGGCGGTCTCGACGGCGGTGCGGGCCGCGTCCACCGGGCTCTCGCCTACCGGGGCGCCGGCCGGTTCGCCGGCCGGGGCGCCGGGCGTCGGCGCGGCGGACCGGGCCCGCTCGGCGGCCAGCGCGTCGTCGAGCCGCTTCTGCGCGGCCTTCAACGCGTCCCTGCCGTCCGCCAGGGCCCGCTCGCCGCCCGTCACCGCGTCCTGGGCGGCCGACACCTGGGCGTCGCCGTCCGGCGAGGCCGGCCGCGGGTCGTAGCCGCGGGCGGCGTAGAAGGCCGTCACCGCCGCCCCGGTGGCCGCGCCGTAGCGCCCCGCGGGGTCGCCGTCCGAGCCGAACCCGAGCTCCTTCAGGGCCTGTTGGAGCTGCTCGACGTCCTGCCCGGTGGCGCCCGGCCGGAGGTCCCGGTACACCGGGAGGCCGCCGCGGAGGGCGAACACCGGCCGCCCCGAGACCTCCAGCACCGACTGCCCGGCCGCGACCTGGTCGCCGGTCCGCACCGGGAGCTTGGTGACCACCGGCTTGGCGCCGGCCGGACCGCCGCTCCCGGCCGGGGCCACCTCGACCGTCTGGCCGGCGCCGACCTGGCCGCGGAGCACCACCGAGTCGGTCAGCACGCGCTGCTCCACGGTGGCCGTCAGGACGTCGGGCGGCGGGGGCTCGCTCTCGGCGGCGGCCTGCGCGGGCGACCTGATCACCAGTGAGGCGGCCAGCCCGGCCCCCGAGACGGCCGCGGCGACCAGCGTGACGGCCAGCAGCAGCCGCCCGCGGCGGCGCAGCACCGACCCGCCGGGGCCCGGCGGCGGCGCCCCGGGGCCGGTGGCCGGGCCGTCGTCCTGAGCGGCCCCGGACCCTTCGACGATCGACACGCCCCACCCTCGATCCGGCTTCCGGGCCGCCCGACCGAGTGGCCCCGTACGGTTCGCCCGCCCCGTACGTGACGGGGCGGCAGTGCCTCGGCCTGGGCGGGCGGGCTCGTCGGGCGGGCCGGACGCGCGCCCGCACCCCCCGGTGCCCGCCGGTCCCCCCGGCCGCGGGACGGGCGTGCTGCCCCGTCCCGGGGCGTGAAACTAACACAGCGCGGGGGCCCGCCGGCCGGGTTCGCCCGCAACGGCGGGGCGGCTGCGGGGAACTGCGGGGGAATGTCCCGTTCGGGCCGTGCGGCGCCGGGTGGGTGCGGCGAACTCCCGGCTCAGCTGGGCCGGTTGCGCTCGTACACCAGGCGCAGGCCGATCAGCGTCAGCCAGGGCTCGTGGACGTCGATGGTGCCGGCCTCGCCGAGCACCAGCGGGGCCAGTCCGCCGGTGGCGATGACCTGGACGTCGTCCGGGTCCTTGGCGAGCTCCTTGGCCATCCGGTCGACCAGGCCGTCGACCTGGCCGGCGAAGCCGTAGAGGATGCCGGACTGCATGCCCTCGACGGTGTTCTTGCCGATCACGTTGCGCGGGCGGGCCAGCTCGATCTTGCGCAGCTGGGCGCCGCGCGCGCCGAGCGCCTCGACCGAGATCTCGATGCCGGGGGCGATCGCGCCGCCCACGTAGTCGCCGCGGGCGTTGATCGCGTCGAAGGTGGTGGCGGTGCCGAAGTCGACCACGATGCACGGGCCCCCGTACAGGTGGTTGGCGGCCAGCGCGTTGACGATCCGGTCGGCGCCGACCTCCTTGGGGTGGTCCATCAGGACGTGCACGCCCGTCTTCACCCCCGGCTCCACGATCACCGCGGGGACGTCGCCGTAGTAACGGCGCGTCACCTCGCGGAACTCGTGGAGCACGGAGGGGACGGACGAGCAGATCGCCAGGCCCTCCACCGCGGCCTCGTTGACCGCGGTGTGCGAGCCCATCAGACCCTGCAGGAGCACCGCCAGCTCGTCGGCCGTGCGGCGCGGATCGGTGGAGATCCGCCAGTGCTCGACCACGTCCTCGCCGTCGAACAGGCCGAGCGTGGTCTGGGTGTTGCCGACGTCGATGGTGAGCAGCATGGGGTGCCTTCTGCGTGAGGGGTGATCAGAGGTGATCAGGCGCGCAGGTCCAGGCCGATGTCCAGGATCGGCGAGGAGTGCGTGAGCGCGCCCACGGCCAGGTAGTCGACCCCAGTCTGGGCGACCTCGCGCGCGCTGGCCAGGGTCAGTCCGCCGGACGCCTCCAGCCGGGCGCGCCCGGCCACCAGCTCGACGGCCTCCTTCAGCTGCGGCACCGTGAAGTTGTCCAGCAGGACGAGGTCGGCCCCGGCCTCCAGCACCGGCGGGATCTGCTCCAGGGTGTCCACCTCGACCTCCACCGCCAGGTCGGGGTAGGCGGCCCGGACGGCCCGGAACGCCTCGGCGACGCCGCCGGCCGCGACCACGTGGTTGTCCTTGACCAGGGCGGCGTCGGAGAGCGCCATCCGGTGGTTGGCGCCGCCGCCGCAGCGGACCGCGTACTTCTGCAGCGCCCGCAGGCCCGGGGTGGTCTTGCGGGTGTCGCGGACCACCGCGCCGGTGCCCTCCAGGGCGTCCGCCCAGGCGCGGGTCGCGGTGGCGATGCCGGAGAGGTGGCAGAGCAGGTTGAGCGCGCTGCGCTCGGCGGTCAGCAGGTCGCGGGTGCGGCTGCGGACGGAGAGCAGCACCTGGCCGGCCTCCACCCGGTCGCCGTCCTCGACGTGCCGCTCGACCTCGAACTCCTCCTCGCAGACCAGCGAGACGACCGCCTCGGCGATCCGCAGGCCCGCGACCACGCCGGCCTCGCGGGCGGTGAAGTCGGCGGTGGCGACGGCGTCGGCGGGCACCGTGGCGACCGAGGTGACGTCCTCGCCGCCGGCCAGGTCCTCGGCCAGCGCCAGGGTGGCGATGTCCTCGACCTCGATCGGGTCGAGGCCGGCCTCCTCCAGCAGCTCGGCGAGCCGCGGGTCCAGGCCGGTCTCGTAGCCCTCGCCGTCCCCGCACGCGCAGCCGTCGCCGCAACCGCCGGCCATCGGGAGTTCCTCGTGGGAGTGGGTCATGGTTCTACTGCTCCTCAGGGGTGCTGACAAGGTCGCCGGAGGCGGTCAGGGTGGTGATCAGGTGGCGCTGCCAGCGGGCGTCGTCCCGCTCGGGGAAGTCCTCGCGCCAGTGGCAGCCGCGGGTCTCGGCGCGCCGGGCGGCGGCCGTCACCAGGGCGGTGCCGACCAGCAGCAGGTTGGCGGCCTCCCAGGTCTCCACCCGGGGGTCGGCCGGCTTCTCCTCGGCGACGTGCGCCAGGGCCTGCTCGGCGATCAGGGCGAGTCCGGCGGCCGTGCCGGCCATCGACGAGGCCGAGCGCAGGACGCCCGTGCCGCGCGACATCAGCCGCTGGATCTCGGCCCGCGCCTCGGGGGCGGGCAGCGGCACCGGGCGGGCGGCCCGCGCGGCGGCGACGTCCACCGAGCGCTCGGGCAGTTCGTCCGCGCGGTGCCGGGCGGTCAGGTCGGCGGCGATCCGCTCGGCGAAGACCAGGCCCTCCAGCAGGGAGTTGGAGGCCAGCCGGTTGGCGCCGTGCACCCCGGTGCAGGCCACCTCGCCGCAGGCGTACAGCCCGGGGACGGTGGTGCGGCCGGTCGGGTCGGTGCGGATGCCGCCGGAGGCGTAGTGCGCAGCCGGGGCGATCGGGATCGGCTCGGCGACCGGGTCGATGCCGTGCGCGCGGCAGGTGGCGAGGATGGTCGGGAACCGCTCCTCCCACATCCCGGCGCCGAAGTGCCGCCCGTCCAGGTACATGTGGTCGGTGTCCAGGAGCTGCATCCGCTGGGTGATGGCCTTGGCGACGATGTCGCGCGGGGCCAGTTCGGCCAGCTCGTGCTGCCCGAGCATGAAGCGGGTGCCGTCCCCGTCGACCAGGTGCGCGCCCTCGCCGCGGACCGCCTCGGAGACCAGCGGCTGCTGGCCCTCGGCGTCCGGGCCGAGCCAGAGCACGGTCGGGTGGAACTGCACGAACTCCAGGTCGGTGACCTCGGCGCCGGCCCGCAGCGCGAGCGCCACGCCGTCGCCGGTGGAGACCGCCGGGTTGGTGGTGGCGGAGTAGACCTGGCCCATGCCGCCGGTGGCGAGGACCACCGCGCGGGCCCGGATGGCGCCGACGCCGTCGCGCTGGCCCTCGCCCATCACGTGCAGGGTGAGGCCGGCGGCGTGGCCGTCGGCGTCGGTGAGCAGGTCGAGGACGAGGGCGTGCTCGATCAGCTCCAGGCCCGGGTCGGACCGGACGGCGGTGACCAGGGCGCGCGATATCTCGGCGCCGGTGGCGTCCCCGCCGGCGTGCGCGATCCGGCGGCGGTGGTGGCCGCCCTCGCGGGTGAGCTGGATCTCGCCGTCGTCGCCGCGGTCGAAGGCGGCGCCGGTGGCGATCAGGTGGCGGACGGCCTCCGGGCCCTCGGTGACGAGGGTGCGGACGGCCTCCTCGTCGCAGAGCCCGACACCGGCCACCAGGGTGTCGGCCAGGTGCTGCTCGGGGGTGTCGCCCTCGCCCAGGGCGGCGGCGATGCCGCCCTGGGCCCAGCGGGTCGACCCGTCGTCGAGCATCGCCTTGGTGACCACCATGGCCCGCAGGCCGGCCTTGCGGACGTTGAGGGCGACGGTGAGTCCGGCCACGCCGGAGCCGACCACGACGATGTCGGTGGTGGCCGTCCAGCCGGGGGCGGGGGCGGTGAGGCGGTGCGTGACGGGCATGGCGTTCAGTGGCTCCTTCAGCGCGCGGCGGTCGGGGCCGCGCCGTTGCCGTCACGGTACGCCGCGTCGCCGCGGAGCAGCCCGGTGCCCTCCCCGGCCTCGGCGGGGTCGCCGCCCATGCCGGTGATCCGGTTGTCGGCGTCCACGAAGACCACCTTCGGCAGGTAGCCCTTGGCCTCGGCGGTGTCCATCTGCCCGTAGGCGATGAGTATGACGAGGTCGCCGGGGTGGACCAGGCGGGCGGCGGCGCCGTTGATGCCGATCACGCCGGAGCCGCGCGGGCCGGCGATGGTGTAGGTCTCCAGCCGGGCGCCGTTGTTGATGTCGACGATGTGGACCAGCTCGCCGGGGAGCAGGTCGGCGGCGTCGAGCAGGTCCTCGTCCACCGTGACGGAGCCGACGTAGTGCAGGTCGGCCTGGGTCACGGTGGCCCGGTGGATCTTGGACTTGAGCATGGTGCGGAGCATGGGGTCACGCCTCCAGTGAGTGCATGCCTGAGGGAATGTGCTGCCGGACGGTCCTGCGGGTGGTGCGACCGCGGGGGCCCGCGGGTGGTGCGTCGCCGCGTCAGCGGCAGATGATGCGGACGTTGTCGATCAGGCGGGTGGAGCCCACCTTCGCGGCGACGGCCAGCACCGCCTCGCCCCGGAAGTCGTCCGCCGCTTCGGTGAAGTCGTGCGGGTCGATCAGGGCGAGGTAGTCCAGGGTGACACCTTCGGCGGCGTCGAGGGCGGCCGCGGCGGCCTCGCGCACGGCCTGCGGACCCTGCGCGGCCACGTCGCGGCCGGCGAACAGGGCCCGGGACAGCACGAGCGCGTGCTCGCGGTCCTCGGCGGACAGGAAGCGGTTGCGGGAGGAGAGCGCCAGCCCGTCCTCGTCGCGGACGGTCGGCACGCCGACGATCTCCACGTCGAAGTCCAGGTCGGCGACCATCCGCTGGACGAGCGCCAGCTGCTGGGCGTCCTTCTCGCCGAAGAAGGCGAAGTCCGGGTCGGTGATGTGCAGCAGCTTGGCCACCACGGTCAGCACCCCGTCGAAGTGCCCGGGCCGGGTGGTGCCCTCGAAGCGCTCGCCCATCGGGCCGGCCGCCAGGCGCACCTGCGGCTCGCCGTTCGGGTAGACCTCCTCGACGGACGGCGCGAAGACGACGTCGGCGCCGTTCTCCTCGGCCAGCCGGACGTCCGCCTCCAGGTCGCGCGGGTAGCGTTCGAGGTCCTCGCCGGCGCCGAACTGCAGCGGATTGACGAAGACGGTCACGGCGACCCGGCCCTCCCGGCCGACCTGCTTGCGGGCGGCCCGGATCAGCGCGCCGTGGCCCTCGTGCAGCGCGCCCATCGTCATCACGACCGCGTTGTCCACCGGCTGCTCGTCCGGCCAGAAGGCCGCCTCGAAGTCGGTGACGCTCCGGGTGACGACGGCCCGGTGGACCTTGGGTGCCCGCTGGGCCTTGCCGGCCTGCTTGCCGCGTGCTGCCATCAGTTCTCCTCGTTCAGTACGTCCAGCAGCGCCGCCGCCGACGCTTCGTCGATCGTCCCGTGGGCGAGCGCCCGCTGGGCGGTGGCGCGGGCCATCGCCCGGTAGGCGGCCGGGATGTCCGGGGACACCGTACTGAGCTGCGCCAGGTGGCGCCGAACGGTGCCCGCGTCGCCCCGCGCGACCGGCCCGGTGAGGGCCGCGTCGCCGGAGCGCAGGCTGTTGTCCAGGGCGGCGCCCAGCAGCGGGCCGAGCAGCCGGCCGGGCTCGGCGACCCCGGCCGTGCGCAGCAGCTCCAGCGCCTGGGAGACCAGGGTGACCAGGTGGTTCGCGCCGTGCGCGAGGGCCGTGTGGTAGAGCGGGCGGACGCCCTCCGGCACCCACTCGGGCTCGCCGCCCATCTCGACCACCAGGGCCTCGGCCACCGGGCGCAGCTCCTCGGGGGCGGTCACCCCGAACGGGCAGCCGGCCAGCCGGGCGAGGTCGACCGTGGTGCCGGTGAAGGTCATCGCGGGGTGCAGTGCCAGCGGCAGCGCCCCGGCCCGGGTGGCGGGCTCCAGGACGGCGACGCCGTGCGCGCCCGAGGTGTGCACCACCAGCTGGCCGGGGCGGACCGAGCCGGTCGCGACGAGGCCGGCCACCAGGTCGGCCAGCGCGTCGTCGGGGACGGTGAGCAGCACCAGGTCGGCGGCGGCGAGCACCTGCGGCGGGGTGACGATCCGCACGCCCGGCAGCAGCTGTTCGGCGCGGCGGCGGGAGGCGGCGGACACCCCGGAGGCGGCGACCACCCGGTGCCCGGCGAGCTGCAGGGCGGCGCCCAGCGCGGGGCCGACCCGGCCGGTGCCGACCACCCCGACGGCGAGCCGGGCCGGCCGGTTGCCGGGGTCGGCCGGGTCGCCGAAACCGTCGTCGAGCGGGCCGGGGCCGACGCTGTCGGAGGCGCTCACGCGGCCACCTCCGGGTCGTTCCCGGGCCGGGGGGCACCCCGGCGCTCGGCGGGGGCAATCGCCATGGCGCACCTCTCGACGGTGAGCCCGGTTCGCTCGCTCACAGCTCGGCCCTGGTCCTCACTCTTACCGTTCCGGTCCTCTGCGGGTACCGGACGCACCGGCCCATTCTACGGCCGGGGCGGACGGCGGATTAATCCGCGGCGCCGGCCCGGATCAGGCCCGCCTCGTAGGCGAGGACGACGGCCTGGACCCGGTCGCGCAGGCCGAGCTTGGCCAGGATCCGGCCGACGTGGGTCTTCACGGTGGCCTCGGACAGGACCAGCCGGGCGGCGATCTCACCGTTCGAGAGGCCCTGGGCGACCAGCAGGAACACCTCGCGCTCGCGCTCGGTGAGCGGGCCCAGGGTGTCCGGTCCCGGCGTGCTCGCCGCGGTGGGCAGCACTTCGGCGAAGCGGTCGATCATTCGGCGGGTGGTGGTCGGCGCGACCACCGCGTCGCCGCCGTGCACCGCGCGGATCGCGGCCACCAGCTCGGTCGGCGGCACGTCCTTGAGCAGGAACCCGCTGGCCCCGGCCTTGAGCGCGGCGAAGGCGTACTCGTCCAGGTCGAAGGTGGTGAGGATGAGCACGTGCGGCGCGTTCGGCAGCGGGCTGCCGTCCTCGGCGAGGCAGATCCGGCGGGTGGTCTGCACCCCGTCCAGGCGGGGCATCCGGACGTCCATCAGGATCACGTCCACCTGCGTGTGCCGCAGCCGCTCCAGGGCCTGCGCGCCGTCGCCGGCCTCGGCGACGATCTCGATGTCGCCCTGGGACTGCAGGATCATCCGGAAGCCGGTGCGCAGCAGCTCCTGGTCGTCGACGAGCATCACGCGGATGGTCAAGGTGGCTCCTAGTTCGTGGGCGGCAACGGGGTCAGTGTGCTGCCTTGAGGGGCAGGACGGCGCGGATCCGGAAGCCGCCGCCGGGGCGCGGCCCGACGTCGAGGCTGCCACTGACCATGCCGACCCGCTCGCGCATGCCGATCAGGCCGTGCCCCTGGCCGTCCGTTCCGCCGGCGGCGAGCTGCTCGTCCGTCGAGCCGCGGCCGTCGTCCTCGATCAGGACGGCCAGTTCGCGCTCGCCGAAGTCGACCGCGACCCGGGCGTGCACATCGGGGCCGCCGTGCTTGCGGACGTTGGTCAGTGCTTCCTGGACGATCCGGTAGACGGTCAGCTCGACGCCGCGCGGCAGTTCGCGCGGGTCGCCGGAGGTGGCGAAGTCCACCTGGAGGCCGGCCGTGCGGACCTGGTCCAGCAGCTCGGGCAGCTCCTCGACGCCGGGCTGCGGCACGTACTCCTCGGCGGTGTCCGCGGTGCGCAGCACACCCAGCAGCCGGCGCATCTCGACGAGCGCCTGGCGCCCGGTGGAGGCGATCGTGCCCAGCGCCTCCCTGGCCTGCTGGGGCGAGTTGTCCAGCACGTAGGCGGCGCCGTCGGCCTGGACGATCATGACGGAGACGTTGTGCGCGACCACGTCGTGCAGCTCACGGGCGATCCGGGCGCGCTCGGCGGCGACCGCCACCTTGGCCTGGGCGTCGCGCTCGCGCTCCAGCCGGGCGGCGCGGTCCTCCAGCTCGACCAGGTAGGCGCGGCGCACCCGGGTGAGCCGGCCCCAGGCCCAGCAGAGGATGAACGGGCTGCTCATCGCCGCGGTGAGCAGCAGGAACTCGCCCAGGCTGTACGAGCGCTGCTGGGCGTCGCCGTTCGGGTCGATCACGGTCTTGCTGAGGTGGAGCTGCCAGTACGTCAGCGGTCCGGCCGCCAGCCCGGCGGCCAGGGCCAGCCGGGAGATCCAGGCGGAGCCGAAGGCGGCGCCGGTGTAGGCGAAGACCAGGTACCCGATGCTGGAGCCGGCGGGCAGGATGCCCAGCGTGATCTGACCGATCCCCAGCGCGGTGGCGGCGGCCACGGTGGCGTCGGGGTAGCGGCGCCGGAAGACCATCAGCAGCGGGATGAGCAGGGCGATGACGAACTGGGCGGGGGCCCGCCAGGCGCTGTTGTCGCCGCCGTCCGGCAGGAGCCCCAGGAACAGCACGATCGCCGCCCAGGCGGAGTCGACCACCATGGGGTGACGGCGGAGCCAGGCGTTGAGTCGTTGCACGTCTCAAGCGTAGGCAGTCGCGGAGCGTGGTCAGGTCCGCCGGGAGGGCGATCCGTCCTACTCCCTAGGTCGGAGAAGCCCGGACTCCGGTTGGGAGGGGAACCCGGGCGCCGGTAGCGTCCCGCCGCATGACTTGGATGCGGTGGCGGCCCGCCATGGAAGAGGCCCTCTACGCCCCCGTCGGCGGCTTCTACCGCAGGCCGGAGGGGCCGGCCGGGCACTTCCGCACCTCGGTGCACGCCTCCCCGCTGTTCGCCCGCGCGGTGGCCCGGCTGCTGCTGGACGTGGACGCGGCCCTCGGCCGTCCGGAGGAGCTGGCCTTCGTGGACGTCGGGGCGGGCCGCGGCGAGCTGCTGACCGGGGTGCTGGCCGAGCTGCCGGACGGCGTACTGGCCCGGCTGCGGCCGTACGGGGTGGAGATCGCGGCGGACCGCCCGGCGGGACTGCCGTCCACAGCCCTGTGGACGGACGAGGTGCCGCGCGGCGTCAGCGGGCTGCTGTTCGCCAACGAGTGGCTGGACAACGTGCCGCTGGACCTCGGCGAGGTGGACGAGGACGGGGTGCTGCGCTACGTCGAGGTGGACACCGCGACCGGCGAGGAGCGGCTCGGGTCCGCGGTGGACGCGGCCGACGCCGCCTGGGCCGCGCGCTGGTGGCCGGCCCCCGAGCCGGGTGACGTCGTGGAGTTCGGCGCCCCGCGCGACGCCGTCTGGGCCTCGGCCGTCGCCGGGCTGGAGCGCGGTCTCGCGGTCGCGGCGGACTACGGGCACAGCGCCGCGAGCCGCCCGCCCCTCCCCACCCTGACCGGGTTCCGGGCGGGCCGGGAGGTGCGCCCGGTGCCGGACGGCTCCTGCGACCTCACCGCGCACGTGGCGCTGGACGCGGTGGCCGCGCCCGCCGTCCACAGCCTGTGGACAACGCAGCGCGAGGCGCTGCGGGCGCTCGGCGTGAGCGGTGCCCGACCGCCGCTGGCGCTGGCGTCCACCGACCCGGCGGCCTACCTGCGGGCGCTCGGCGGCGCCGGGGAGGCCGCCGAGCTGACCGACCCGGCGGGCCTGGGCGCGTTCGGCTGGCTCGCCCAGGCCGTCCGCATGCCGGTACCGGAGACCCTCGCCGGCCTCGGGGGATGGCAGACTCTCGGGTCATGAGGGAGACCACGGTCGGCATCGGGGCGGGAGCCGAGAACTTCACCGGCGCGGCGGGCAGCACCGACATGGTGCTCAACATCGGCCCGCAGCACCCGGCGACCCACGGTGTGCTGCGGCTGAAGCTGGTGCTGGACGGCGAGCGGATCGTCACCGCGGAGCCGGTGATCGGCTACATGCACCGCGGCGCGGAGAAGCTCTTCGAGGCCCGTGACTACCGGCAGATCATCATGCTGGCCAACCGGCACGACTGGCTCTCCGCGTTCGCCAACGAGCTGGGCGTGGTGCTCGGCGTCGAGCGGATGCTCGGCATGGAGGTGCCCGAGCGCGCGGTCTGGATCCGCACCCTGCTCGCCGAGCTGAACCGCGTCCTCAACCACCTGATGTTCCTCGGCTCCTACCCGCTGGAGCTGGGCGGGATCACCCCGATCTTCCACGCCTTCACCGGCCGTGAGGACCTCCAGCACGTGCTGGAGGAGGCCTCCGGCGGCCGGATGCACTACATGTTCAACCGGGTCGGCGGCCTCAAGGAGGACCTGCCGGCCGGCTGGCTCGGCCGGGTCCGGGCGGCGATCGCCACCGTCCGCTCGCAGCTGCCGGTCTTCGAGGACCTCGTCCTCGGCAACGAGATCTTCCGGGCCCGCACCGCCGGCGTCGGCGTGCTCAGCCGGGCGCACGCCGAGGCGTACGGGGTCAGCGGCCCGATCGCGCGTGCCAGCGGGCTCGACTTCGACCTGCGCCGTGACGAGCCCTACCTGGCGTACGGCTCGGACGAGCTGCGCGCGGTGCTGACCGTGGTCACCCGTGAGGAGGGCGACTGCCTGGCCCGGTTCGAGTGCCTGCTGGAGCAGACCGTCAACGCGCTGGACCTCGCGGACGCCTGCCTGGACAAGCTCGCCACGCTGGCGCCCGGCCCGGTCAACCTGCGGCTGCCCAAGGTGCTCAAGGCCCCCGAGGGCAGCACCTACGCCTGGACGGAGAACCCGCTCGGCGTCAACGGCTACTACCTGGTCTCGCGCGGCGACAAGACGCCGTGGCGGCTGAAGCTGCGCTCGGCGTCCTTCAACAACATCCAGGCGCTCACCGAACTGCTGCCCGGCACCCTGGTCGCCGACATGGTGGCCATCCTGGGCTCGATGTTCTTCGTCGTCGGCGACATCGACAAGTAGGCGGCATCGACACGTGGCGGTGGGGCGCCGGGCGCCGGGCGGCGGCGAGGGCGTACCGGCGGGCTACTTCCTGCGGCCCGGCTTCCGGCCCGGGTCGGCCGGGTGCGGCGCCACCTTGCGGTCGCCCTTGGTGGCGATCCGCTGCTCGCAGAGGTCGGCCAGCACCTCGTACCCGGCCTTGCCCATCAGCTCGGTGAGCTCGGGGCGGTAGCTGATGTACACCGGGTCCGGGCCGGTGTGCGCGTCCGGGCTGCCGGTGCACCACCAGTGCAGGTCGTGGCCGCCCGGGCCCCAGCCGCGGCGGTCGTACTCGCCGATGGTGACCTGGAGGTAGCGGGTGTCGTCCGGGCGGTCGATCCAGTCGTAGGTGCGCCGCACCGGGAGCTGCCAGCAGACGTCCGGCTTGGTCTCCAGCGGCTCCTTGCCCTCCTTGAGGGCGAGGGTGTGCAGCGCGCAGCCGGCGCCGCCGGCGAAGCCGGGGCTGTTGAGGAAGAGGCAGGCGCCGTTGACCCGGCGGGTCTGCCGGTCGCCGTCCTCGTCGAACATGGTGATGCCGCCGTCGAGCCGGATCCGGCCCTTGGCGTCGGTGCCGTGCGCGTGGTTCTCCCAGATCTCGGGCGTCAGCCGGGCCGCGTGGCCGGCCACGCGCCGCTCGTCGTCCTCGTCCGAGTAGTGCGCGCCGAGCGTGCAGCAGCCGTCCGACTCGCCGCGGCCCTCGCGGATGCCCTGGCAGCCCCGGCCGAAGATGCACGTCCAGCGGGAGGTCAGCCAGGTGAGGTCGCAGCGGAAGACCTGCTCCTCGTCGGCCGGGTCGGCGAATTCGACCCAGGCCCGGGGGAAGTCGAGCGGGACCTCGGGGCGCGGGGCGTCGAGCGGGGCCTCGACGCGCAGGGTCGGCATCGCGAGGTCGACCGGGGTCGCGCCGGCCTTGGTCTTCTTCTTGGAGGTCTCTGCTGCTGCCACCCGGCAAGGGTAGAGCCTTCACGGCGGTGCGAACCGCCTGCGGGCGGGGCATTTGCGGTGGTTTCGCCGAGCGGCGGCCATCGGAGCCGCCGTCGGGCGAGGTGAAGGCGGGGTGAAGAGGTCTCCGGCGCGCTGCGGCCCGGCGCGGCCGCCCCTCTAGGATGGCGGCCGGTCCGCTACGGGGAGGTACGGGGATGGCGAGCGGCAGTGGCAACGGCGATGCCGGAGGCGGCACCTTCGCCCTCAAACCGTGGGAACTGCACGGTGAGGGGCGCGAGTTCGAAAAGATCTCGGAGGACTTCGGGAAGGCCGCCAGCACCTTGGAGCAGTCGCTCGCGGCGCTCGGCAGCCCGTGGGGGCAGGACCGGCCGGGCAGCGGATTCGCCGCCGCCTACAAGGACGCGCGCGGCGGTCTGCTCGGCGGTCTGCGCGGGCTGGCCGGGCAGCTGGGGCAGGTCGGCTCGGGGCTGCACACCATGGCCGAGCGGACCGTCGACGCGGAGACCGCGGCGGCCGCCGGCTTCGGCGGCGCGGCGGGGCAGGGCGGGCCGGTGACGCCCGCGGCAACCCCGGGGGCCCGTACGACCGTCCCCAAGGACAGGTCGGCCTGACGGCCGGGGCCGTCCGCCGGACGCGGACCGCGGGTGACGCGGTCCGTGCGCGGCGGTCGGCACCCCGTGTTCCGTCGCCGCCGTGCTCCGCCACGCCGTGGCCCGCACGTCGTGGCCCGCACACCGAAGTCCGCACGCCGCGGTCCGTACGTCGAAGTCCGTACGTCGAAGGGGGAAGCGCATGTCCCGCAAGCTGCCCGAGGAGCTGGCACCGCTGCTGGCCAGGACCGGCCACCAGTGGCCGCAGGCCGACGAGGACGGGCTGCGCAGGGCGGCCGGCCTCTGGCGCGACTTCGGCGTCGAGGCCGAGCGCCTCGGCAAGCGCGGCGGGGACTCCGCCAAGCGCGTCACCGGGGAGAACTCCGGCCGCGCGGTGGACGCCTTCGGCGAGTACTGGCGGGCGTTCAGCGGCCGCGGCACCGGCCACCTGGACGACGCGCACAGCGCCACGATCCTGGTGGCCGGCGCCTTCGACAAGGCCGCCCGGGCCGTCGACAGCTGCAAGGCCGACCTCGTCGCCACCCTCACCGAGCTGGCCGCCGAGCTGAAGAAGGCCGAGGAGCAGGCGGCCCGGGCCAAGGCGGCCGCGGCCGAGGTCGCCACCGCCACCCGCGGCGACGGAGCGGCGCCCGGCGGGGTCTTCGGCGGGCTGCGGCAGGGCCTCGGCGCGGTGGCGGCCGGGGTGCGCGACGCTGCCACCGAACACGTCGCCGAAGCGGTGGCGGCGGCCGCCGTCGAGTCCGCCGGGCTGAAGATCGGCGGCCTGCTGGACGAGCTCGGCCGGGCGATGAAGGACGGGCTGGACGGCACGCTCAAGGAGCCCGCCGTGGTCGCGCTGCTGCGCCTCGCGCCGGGCGGCGTCCCGGGGGTGCGTCCGGCGTCGTTCACCGGCGGGGCCTTCGACCCGGTCGCCGCCGGGCTGCCCGCCGTGCTCGGCGAGCCGGGCGTGCTGGGCGCGGACGGCGCGGGCCTGGCGGTGGTGCTCGGTCAGGACGGCCGGCCCGTGGTCGGCGTGCCGGGGCTGGCGGTCAAGCTCGACGAGGCCGGCCGACCGGTGCTCGACGAGCACGGAGACCCGGTCATCGTCCGGGCCGACGGCACGACGGTGACGGACCCGAGCGGGCTGCTCGTCGTCCAGGGCCCGGACGGCAAGCCGGTGGTGGGGGTCGAGGACCTCGCCGTGAAGGTGGACGAGCAGGGGCGGCCGGTGCTGGGCCGGGACGGCCTGCCGGTGCTGACCGACAAGGACGGCAAGGAGGTCCGCGGCATACCGCTGACCGACCCCGCGGCGGGCCGCGGGAACGGCCACGGACTGGACGGCAAACCGGGCGGGCCGCTCGCCGACGGGCCGGGCGCGGTGCTGCCGGGCGCACCCGGGGCGCCCGGCGTCCCCGGGGCCGGCACACCCGGGGCGGGGCCGGACGGCGTGGTCGTGATGGACGGCGCCGGCCGCCCCGGCCCGGGCGGTCCGGGGGAGCACCCGGACCGGACCCCGGACGGGGGCGGTACGGGGCCGCTGCGGACCGGTTCGGCCGGCGGCGACCGGACGCCGGACGGCCCGGGCCGTCCGGCCGCCCCGGCACAGTTCGCCAGTGGTGGCGGCGGCGACGGTGGTGGCGGTGGCGGTGGCGGTGGCGGCGCGGTCGGCTACGGCGGCCGGGCCGACGACGACTACCACCTGCCGCCCGCCCACCCGGGGGGTGGCGGCGGCGCGCCCGTGACCGTACGGACCGACTCGGTGCTCGCGCCGCCCGCACCGCAGGCCCCCGCCGCGCCCTCGCACCTCGGCGCGCCGGACGTGCCGTCCGGTGGCGGACCCGCCCAGGGCGGCCCGCACGGCACCTCCTACGGCGCCCAGTTCACCGTTCCGGTGGCCGCCGGGCCGACCGGCCCCGGTCCGCTGGCCGGCCCGTCCGGCGGTTCGTACCCGGGCCCGGTGGCGGCCGGGCACGGTCCGGCGCCGTTCGGCAGCGGGGTCGGCGCCGGACCGCCCGCCGCCGGGGGCGCCCCCGGCGCCGTCCCGGCCGGGCCCGTGGGCGCGGTCGGCCCGGTCGTCGTCCCCGGCCCGGGCACCCCGGCGGCCGGGGCCCCGGGCGCGTCCGGGACGCCCGGCGCCCCCGCCTCCGGACAGCAGGCGCCCGCCGAGGGCCGGCCGGGCGCCGGGGTGGGCGCGGGCGCCCCGCGGGGGGCCACCGGCACCCCGCACCCGGTCACCGCGCCCGGCCCGGTGACCGTCCTGCCGCCGTCGGCCCCGCCGGTCGCCGGCCCCGGCCGCCCCGAGGAACACCCGGAGGACCACCGCCGGCGCCCCGGCGGCTCCCCGGCCGAGGGCGGGGACAGCCTGGCCTGGGCCGCCGTCCCGGTCGCCACCGCGCACGCCCTGGCGCTCCAGCTGGCCCGGCGCGCCCTGCGCGGCGGCGGCGCCGAGGAGGAGTTCCAGGCGCGCCTGCGGACCATCGCCGACAGCCGCCCCTACGGACTGCCCGGCGGCCTGGCCCCGGTCGACCCGGAGCACCAGCGCGAGGTCGAGCGCCGGGCGCCCCGGGACGCGGCCGGTCTGCCCGTCCGCCACCCCGACCCGGCGGCCGGCGGCTGGACGGAGGTGGTCAACGCCGACGGCCCGCACGCCCCGGGCCGGGCGAACAACAGCCTGGAGATCGCGCTGTCCGCCGTCGACACCTTCACCGGCCGCCCGACCTGCGCCGCGCCCCGGATCCCCACCGAGGGCGACGCGGGGGAGCGCGGCGGCCGGGACCGTGCCGAACGCGAACTCGGCGCGCCCTTCCGCGACCTCGGCGACGGCGGCCCGGCCTTCGGCCGTCTCACCGGCGAACTGCGGCGGGCCGGCCACGGCGCCCAGGCCGTGCTGCTCACCCTGGACGGCTTCGGCCGTCCGCACGCCTGGAACGCCGTCAACCACCGGGACACCGTGACCTACCTCGACCACCAGGTCGGCCGCCGGGGGGCCGAGCCGCTGCACGACGCCGCCCACGGCCTCTGGGCGATCGCCCTCGACCCGGACGGGTGCCCGCTCGACCTCGCCGCGCGCCGTCCGGAGCCGGCGACGAGCGGCGCCCGGTGACCGCCGTCCTGAGCCGTCCCGAGCCGGCGGCGACCGCCGGCCGGTGGCCCGCCACCGGGCGCCGCGTCGGGCCGCTGATCGGCGGTGCCCGGTGACCCTCCGTCCACCCCTCTCCGCCCGCGCGCCCCTCCCGGCCCGCGTCCATGCAAGGAGCACCACCCTGTGACCACCCGCGCGCAGGCGGTCGAGGCCGCCCACCGCTGGATCAACGGCGAGCTGCCGAGGGCCTCCGCCGACGGCTCGACCGGGAGCCGGCGGGTGCACTCGCACGAGTTCGACCTCGGCTGGGTGGTCTGGGCGGAGCCCTCGCCGGTGGGGGTCGACCCGCTGACGGGGGAGCGGCGCGCACCCGAGGAGGTGGGGGCGGCCTGTGCGGTGGTGGACCGGATCACCGGGCGGTTCACCGTCTGGCCGTCCGTACCGGTGGACGAGGTGACCGCGCTCTACCGGGACTTCGTGGGCGCCGGCGCCCACGACCCGGCCCTGCCACCGGCCACCGGCCGGGGCACCCGGGCCGAGCTGACCTACCGTGACGACCTCGGCGAGGTCCGCTCGCTGGCGCTGCGCTCGGCGCCCGGGTTGCCGCACCCGGCGCTGCGCGGCTGGTGGTGGCTGCGCGAGCGGGGCGTCCGCCCGGAGGACGTGCTGGCCGTCCGCACCGACCTGCGGCTGAGCGCGCTGCCCGGCGGCTACTGGGCGTACGCGCTGGCCGCCGAGCTGCCGGGCGCCCGGGTGGAGGCCGAGCTGTCCTACGGACCGCGCTTCGACCACCGGGCGGCGGCCGTCCGCGCGCTCCCGGCCGAGCCCGGCGGACCGGTCCGCAACCGGGTGCCCTTCCCGCGCGGCGGCCCGGCCCCGGCCGCCGGAGCGGACGACGGGCTCGCGGCGCTGCTGGTGGAACGCTTCGGCGCCGGCGGCGTCCGGCGCTTCGACCCGGCCGACGTCGCCCGGGCCGACCTGCCGGAGGAAACCGCCCGGGTACTGCTGACGGTCGGCGTGCCCGTCGCGGTCGAGGGCTTCTTCGCGCTGCACCACCCGCGGCCGGACGCCATCGCCGACGGCACCCGGCCCGGTACGGTGCTGCCGCCGCTCGCCGCCCACCTGGCGCAGACCGGCCGCGGCACCCGGGTGGCCGAGCGGGAGCGCCTCGCACTGGCCCCACAACTGCTGCTCGGGACGGACGGCTGGGCGCTGATCGCCCTGGACACCGCCTGCGGCGCCGTCCGGGCCGTCGACCCCGACTACGCCACCGCCCGGCACTGCAACGCCGGGCCGGCGGCCTTCGTCCGCAGCCTGGCCCTGTTCGCCGGGTGGCTGCCCGGTCTGCCCGGGCTGGACCCGCGGACCGCCGGCACCGCCGTCGCCGAGCTGCAGCGCGCGCTGGCGGCGGTCGACCCGACGGTCTTCGACGACCCGGAGAACTGGTGGGCCGTCATCGTCGAGCAGCTGTGGGACGGTCTGCTGTGACGCCGGGGCGGCGCGTCCGGGTGACCCGCGGTGCGCCGCCGCCGGGCCGGAGCGGGCGGCGGGCGCACGCTGGAGGCGACCGCCGGCACGGTCAGGTTGTCGGACCGGTTCGCTGATCCCCCGCCGACGCGTCGACGAAGTCCCGGACGCCCGGCACCCCGCCGGACACCCGCGTCCGCCCGGCGTCCGAACCAGAGCTGGAGCCCGAGCCGTGACCGCCTCGCCCCGCACCGCCCACGCGGCCGTCCTCGCCGCCCTCGCGGTGCTGGCCGGCGGCTGCGCCCCCGCCCCCGAGCTCCGCGCCCGTCCGGTCGCGGCCGAGCGGAGCTGTGACGCCCCGACGGTGATCGGCCACCGGGGCGCCCCGCTCGACGCCCCCGAGAACACCATGGGCTCCTTCGAGACGGCCCTCGACCAGGGCGCCGACTGGCTGGAGACCGACGTCCAGACCACCCGGGACGGCGTGCCGGTCCTGATGCACGACCCCACCGTGGACCGCACCACCGACGGCCACGGCGCCGTCGCGGACCTGACCGCCGCTCAGGTCGCCGGGCTGCGGGTGACGGTCGGCCCCGGCCCGGCCGAGGCCGTGCCGACGCTGGAGCACCTGCTGAAGCGGCTCGCCGGCAGCCCCGTGACGCTGCTGATGGAGATCAAGTGGCAGCGGGCCGAGGACGTCGTCCGGATCGCCCGGATCGCCGCCGGCAGCGGCGCCCGGGTCTACCTGTACTCGTTCTCCGCCGAGCACCTGCGCCAGGCCCACGCCGCCGCCCCCGCCCTGCCGGTCGTCCTCATCCAGGGCGCCTCGCTCGCCGACGACCCCGGCGACCTGCCGCTGCACGGCATCGCCCTGGAGGGGGCGCTGGCCACCGCAGACCGGATCGCCGCCGAGCGCGCGGCCGGCCGCGAGGTCTACGTCTGGACGCTGGACGACGAGGCGTCCTGGCAGCTGATGACCGACCGGGACGCCGACGGCCTGATCACCAACGCCCCCGGCCGGGCCCGCCGCTGGGCCGACGCCGGTTGCCGCACCCTCCACCCGGCCGCGCCGCGGGGCACCCACCGGCCCTGAGCCGGCGCCGCTGGTCCGGACCAAGTCACCGGGCCCGGACCGCCGGACCAGCACGAATACCGACGCGCCAGGTCTGTCCGGAGGCGGGATCGCGTAGCGTGAAGGGCTATGCGACTCGGTGTTCTCGACGTAGGTTCCAACACGGTCCACTTCCTCGTGGTGGACGCGCACCCCGGTGCCGCCCCCGTCCCCGCCTACTCCCACAAGGCGGAGCTGCGGCTCGCCGAACTCCTCGACGACCGGGGCGCGATAAGTGAGCCCGGGGTGGCGAAGCTGGTCGGCATGGTCGCCTCCTCGCTGCGGGTCGCCGAGGACAAGGGCGTGCTCGACATCCTGCCGTTCGCCACCTCCGCCGTCCGGGAGGCCGCCAACGGCGAGGAGGTGCTGCGCCGGGTCGCCGAGGAGACCGGGGTCGAACTGCGGGTGCTCTCCGGGCAGGACGAGGCGCGGCTCACCTTCCTCGCCGTCCGCCGCTGGTTCGGCTGGTCCTCCGGCCGGCTGCTCAACCTGGACATCGGCGGTGGCTCGCTGGAGATCGCCTGCGGGCTGGACGAGCAGCCCGACGTGGCCTGTTCGCTGCCGCTGGGCGCCGGCCGGCTCACCGGCCGCTGGCTGCCCGGGGACGTCGCCGACCCGGAGGGCCTGCGCGAACTCAGACGCCACATCCGGGCCGAGATGGCCACCGTCGTCGGCGAGATCGCCCGGCTGGGCTCCCCCGACCACGCGGTCGCCACCTCCAAGACCTTCAAGCAGCTCGCCCGGATGACCGGCGCGGCCCCCGCCGACGCCGGCCCGTACGCCGACCGCCGGCTGACCCGCAGCAACCTCTCCGCCTGGCTGCCCCGGCTCTCCGCGATGACCGTCGCCGAGCGGGCGCAGATTCCCGGTGTCTCCGAGGGCCGCGCCAAGCAACTGCTGGCCGGCGCCCTGGTCGCCGACGCCGCGATGGACCTCTTCGGCCTGGACGAGCTCGACATCTGCCCATGGGCGCTGCGCGAGGGCATCATCCTGCGCCGCCTGGACACCATGGACGGCGCGGTCGACCGCCGCCGGCCCGCGCTCGCCACCTGAGGGGCGGTCCGGCCGGCCCGCGCCGGGAGGGCCGCTCCCCGTTCCGGGCGCGGTCCGCTTACGCTGTCTCCCGTGGCGCAACCAGCGGACGAGGACGGGACGCGGGAGGGCCGCGCTCCCGGGGACGGGCAGCCGCGGCCGGACACCCCGCGCCGCACGGACCCGCCGCCCGCGGCCGCCGGCGGCGAGCCGGCCGGGACCGGCGGTGTCGGACGGGCCCGCAAGCTGGGCAAGGCCGTGAAGGGTGCGAAGAGCGCGCGGAGTGCCGAGAGCGCGAAGAGCGCCAGGCCGGCCGGGGCTTCCGGGGATTCTGGTACTTCTGGGGCGGCGGCCGCGGCGAAGACCGCCCGGGCGGCCCGGAAGGCCACCGGCGGAGCGGTGAAGAAGGCGGCGAAGAAGGCCGCCAAGAAGGCGACGAAGAGGGCCCCCGGGCAGCCACCCGCGGCGGGGACCGCGACCGGCGGGACCGGCGGGACCGGCGCGGCGCCCCGCGGGACCCGGACCGCCCGGGCGGCCGGCGCCGCCAAGGCCGCCGTCCAGTCGGTGAAGTCCGTCAAGGCCGCCCGGCAGGCCGCGGCCCACCCGGCCCCGCTGCTGCGCACCACCGACCGCCTGGTCCTGCCCCCGCACCCCGGCCTGCGCATCCCCGACACCAAGGTCGCCCTCTCCACCGCCTCGGTCTACCCGGCCAACACCGCCATCGCCTTCGAGCTGGCCGAGCGGCTCGGCTACGACGGCGTCGAGGTGATGGTCTGGAACGACCCGGTCAGCCAGGACATCGAGGCGCTGCGCCGGCTCTCCGACGCCCACCGGATGCCGATCCTGGCCGTGCACGCGCCCTGCCTGCTGATCACCCAGCGGGTCTGGACCAGCGACCCGTGGACCAAGCTCGTCCGGGCCCGCGCGGCGGCCGAGAAGCTCGGCGCGAGCGCCGTCGTCGTCCACCCGCCGTTCCGCTGGCAGCGCCAGTACGCCCGGGACTTCGTCGAGGGCATCAACCGGATGGCGGGCGAGACCGACGTCCGCTTCGCCGTCGAGAACATGTACCCCTGGCGCTACCGCGACCGCGAGATGCTGGCCTACGCACCCGGCTGGGACGTCACGGAGGAGGAGTACCGGCACTTCACCATCGACCTCTCGCACGCCGCGACCTCCCGGATCGACGCGCTCGCCATGGTCGACCGGATGGGCGACCGGCTCGCGCACATCCACCTGGCCGACGGCAGCGGCTCCGGCAAGGACGAGCACCTGATCCCCGGCCGGGGCAAGCAGCCCTGCGCCGAACTGCTGGAGCACCTCGCCCGGACCGGCTTCGACGGCCACGTGGTGCTGGAGGTCAACACCCGGCGCTCCGCGTCCCCCGCCGAACGCGAGGCCGATCTCGCCGAGGCGCTCGCCTTCACCCGTCTGCACCTGGCCACCCCCGCCCGGGTACGCTGACCACGAACTGCCGTACCGAGGGGGACATATGACGGACAGCACGGACTACCGTCGGCTCGCCGGCTCGTTCGGCGCGGTGGCCGCCGAGTACGACCGGGCCCGTCCCTCGTACCCCGACGAGCTCTTCGACGCGCTGGAGCGCCTGGCCGGCCGCACCCTGAAGGGCGCCCGGGTGCTGGACGTCGGCGCCGGTACCGGTATCGCCACCCGGCTGCTGGCCGGCCGCGGCGCGGACGTGATCGCCGTCGAGCCCACCACCGGCATGGGCGCCCAGTTCCTCACCTCCTCGCCGGGCCTGCCGCTGGTCCGGGGCGACGGCGACGACCTGCCCTTCCACGACGGCTCGGCCGACTTCGTCACCTACGCCCAGGCCTTCCACTGGACGCACCCCGAGCGGTCCGTCCCCGAGGCGATCCGGGTGCTGCGCCCCGGCGGCGCGCTCGCGACCTGGTGGAACGTGAAGGACAGCGGCGTCGCCTGGGTGGCGGCGATGGGCGAGCGGCTCGCCAAGGCGCTCACCGGGACGTACCACGGCTACGGCGCGGTCAACGAGATCGTCTCGCACCTCGCCCCCCACGACCTGCGGATCGGCACCGCCACGCTGCGCTGGGAGCGCCGGGTCACCGTCGACCACGTGATCACCGACCTGGTCTCGCGCTCCTACCTGGCCTCCCTCGCCCCCGAGGAGCGGGCGCCGCTGCTGGCCGTCGAGCGCGAGGCGCTGCTGGCGGAGTTCCCGGACGGCTGGGTGGTCGAGCCGTACGTCCTGGACCTCACCGTGGCCCGGACCCCGGACGCCACGGCCTGACCGCATCGCGGACGCGGTGTCCGCCCGCCGGACGTCGGGCGTAGTCTCGAAAGACACAGCGGCCGCGCACCCTCCTCACCGGCGGGGCCGCCAGCAGCCTCCGAAGGAGTGGAGCACAGTGCCCGAGCTGAAGTCCCGTACGGTCACCCACGGTCGCAACATGGCAGGCGCCCGGGCGCTTCTCCGGGCCGCCGGCGTAGCCCGCGAGGACTTCGGCAAGCCGATCATCGCGGTCGCCAACTCCTTCACCGAGTTCGTCCCCGGGCACACCCACCTCCAGCCGGTCGGCCGGATCGTCTCCGAGGCGATCAAGCAGGCGGGCGGCATCCCGCGCGAGTTCAACACCATCGCGGTGGACGACGGCATCGCGATGGGCCACGGCGGCATGCTCTACTCGCTGCCCTCGCGCGACCTGATCGCCGACTCGGTGGAGTACATGGTGAACGCGCACTGCGCGGACGCCCTGATCTGCATCTCCAACTGCGACAAGATCACCCCGGGCATGCTGATGGCCGCCCTGCGCCTCAACATCCCGACCGTCTTCGTCTCCGGCGGCCCGATGGAGGCCGGCAAGGCCACCCTGGTCGACGGCACCGTGCGCAGGCTGGACCTGGTCGACGCGATCTCCCAGGCGGTCAACGAGAACGTCTCCGACGAGGACATCGCGATCATCGAGGAGAACGCCTGCCCGACCTGCGGGTCCTGCTCGGGCATGTTCACCGCCAACTCGATGAACTGCCTGACCGAGGCGATCGGCCTCTCGCTGCCCGGCAACGGCTCGGTGCTCGCCACCCACACCGCCCGCCGGGCGCTGTACGAGAAGGCCGGGCGGACCGTCGTCGAGATCACCAACCGGCACTACCAGCAGGACGACTACAGCGTCCTGCCCCGCTCGATCGCCACCCGGTCCGCGTTCGAGAACGCCATGGCGCTGGACATCGCGATGGGCGGCTCGACCAACACCATCCTGCACCTGCTCGCCGCCGCCCAGGAGGCCGAGCTGGACTTCGACCTGCGGGCCATCGACGCGGTCTCCCGCCGGGTGCCCTGCCTCTCCAAGGTCGCGCCCAACGGCTCGTACTACATGGAGGACGTCCACCGGGCCGGCGGCATCCCCGCCATCCTCGGCGAGCTCTACCGCGGCGGCATGCTCCACGAGGACGTGACCACCGTCCACTCCGACTCGCTCGCCGAGTGGCTGAAGACCTGGGACGTCCGCGGCGGCTCGCCGTCCGCCGAGGCCGTCGAGCTCTGGCACGCCGCCCCCGGCTGCGTCCGCTCCGCCGAGGCCTTCTCCCAGTCCGAGCGCTGGGAGTCGCTGGACACCGACGCCGCCAACGGCTGCATCCGCAGCGTCGAGCACGCCTACTCGGTCGAGGGCGGCCTGGCCGTGCTGTACGGCAACCTCGCCGAGGACGGCTGCATCGTGAAGACCGCCGGTGTCGACGAGTCGATCTGGACCTTCAGCGGCCCCGCGGTCGTCGTCGAGTCCCAGGAGGACGCCGTCGACGCGATCCTCACCAAGCGGATCAAGGAGGGCGACGTCGTCGTCATCCGCTACGAGGGCCCCAAGGGCGGCCCCGGCATGCAGGAGATGCTCTACCCGACCTCGTTCCTCAAGGGCCGGGGGCTCGGCAAGGCCTGCGCCCTGGTCACCGACGGCCGCTTCTCGGGCGGCACCTCGGGCCTGTCGATCGGCCACGCCTCCCCGGAGGCCGCCTCCGGCGGCACCATCGCGCTGGTCGAGGACGGCGACATCGTCGCCATCGACATCCCCGGCCGGACGATCTCGCTGGAGGTCCCCGCCGAGGTGCTGCACGAGCGCCGGCTGAAGCTGGAGGCCGGGGGCGGCTACCGTCCGAAGAACCGCGAGCGCCAGGTCAGCCAGGCGCTGCGGGCCTACGCCGCGATGGCCACCTCCGCCGACAAGGGCGCCGTCCGCGACGTCTCCAAGCTCGGCTGACACCCCCGCGCCACGAGGAGCCGTTCCGCCCCGGGCGGGACGGCTCCTCCCGCGTCGGCCGCCGGATGCTGTCTCGCGGGCGGGGCGCCGGGTGATAATCGGCCGTGTGAACGAGGACCCCACCCCCACCCCCAGGCCCGCCGGCGCCCCCGAGCCGGAACCGATCCGCTGGTTCGGCACCAGCTGGGTCGGCCGTGGCACCGACTACCGGCTGCGCCGGGTCGTGGTGCCGCTCGGCGCCCTGCTCGCGGCGGTGGCCGGGGCGTTCGTCCTGCGCTTCGCCGTCGAGGGCGTCCAGCTGTCCGACAACGGCGGGTTCGTCAACGGCCTGCTGGTCGCCGCCGTGGCGATCTGCTCCTGCCTGGCCGGGCTGCGCAACTGGAAGCTGCTCAGCGAGGGCAGGGACCAGCTGACCGGCTGGATGGCCGAGGACAAGTCGCTCGGCGTGGTCTGGGTCATCGGCGGGGTCGGCGCGCTGTTCGCCTACTTCCTGCGCGGCCTGGTCGAGGCCCCCGGCGAGGCCGTCAAGCGCGCCCGGTACGAGCGCGCCACCGCCCAGTACGGGCGGCGGCAGGCGGGCCGCGGCGGCCGGCCCGGCGCGAAGAAGGCGGCGCCGGGCCGGGGCGGGCGCAAGCGCTGAGCGGTCAGCTGCGGGTGATCGTGCCGCACTCGCCCCGCGCGGTCAGCTCCTTGGAGCGGTCGTACGGGTCGGTGGCCGGTCCGGTCCGCTCCGGGTCCGGCTGGGCGAACTGGGGGAACCGCGGGTGGAGGAAGCCGTCGTAGACCTCGCAGGCGGTGTTGCCGACCTCGGACCGGCGCTTGCCGAAGTTGATCTTCTTCGGGTTGTTCTGGTACTTGCCCGGGTCGTAGAACCGGAAGTCCTCCGTCTTGCGCACGATGGTGCGGGCGGTCCGGGTGTCCCCGGGGACGTCGGCCACCGGGAGCAGCAGGCCGACCGGCTTGACCGCGCCGTCCCCGGGCGCGGGCGGCGCGGGCGGCGCCGACCGCGGGGACTGCGCCGGGGCGCCCGGCGTCGGCCGCTGGGCCGTGGCGCGCTGGGCCGCCTCCGGGCCGGGACGCAGCGCGTAGACGTAGGTGAAGTCGGTGTGCACCACCACTCCCTTCTCGCCGTCGCCCTCGACGCTGATCCGGCCCTGCAGCCTGACCCCGTCGGCCACCTGGACCGCCTCGCGCGGATCGAAGCGGTCGAACGCCGAGGTGGGGTCGTCCTCCTTGCTGGGGCGGGCCAGCGCGATCTCCAGCTTGTCCCGGCTCTCCCGCTCCAGCATCGCCAGCGCGGCGTCCGGCCGGCCGCCCGCGATCACCTTCGGATCCAGGTTGGCCGCCGCCAGGTAGTCCTTCACCAGCTTGACCTGGGCGGCCACCTGCTCGGCGCCGAACACCCCGATGGCGCCGGGGGCCTGCGGCAGGTCGAAGGCGTCCATCGTGGTCGGCCAGTCCTTGGCGGGGGAGCCGGCCCACGGGCGGTCGACGGTGGGCTGCTCCTCGTCGACCGGTGAGGGCGCGCCGGTCGGCCGCGCGGTCTCCGGGGCGACCGGCGCGGCGGACGTGCCGGACCGGTCCGGGGCGGCGCCGAAGGTCGTCGAGAACCAGGAGCGCACGCCGTCGACGTTGAGCGCGCCCAGCAGCACGACCACCGTCAGCAGCACGTACAGCGGTGCCTGCCACCGCGGCCGCGGGCGGGCGTTGCCCCAGGGGTCGACCGGCTTCGGGGCGCGCCCGAAGCGCCCGGCCTTCCTCAGGCCGTCGTTCACCGAGCGCCGGCCGCCCGGGTCGACCGGCGGGGTGTGCTGCCACCGGGCGGAGAGCATCCGGGTGCGGCCCGCGGGCTCCTTGACGGCGGCCCCGCGGACGAACTCCTCGTCCAGGACGAGGTCGGCGAACGGGTCCTTCCCGCCCGCTCCGGACGGGTCCGCCCCGTCCGGGGCCCGGCCCTCGGACGGGCGCGGTTCTGGATCTTCGGCTATCGGCATCGCGCCAGTATGCCGACGGGGTGTGACAGGGAATCGATCGGGGGCACACCGTGTGGTGAACTCGGGTGCGGCGTGCGGGAATCACCCCGTTTTGTCCGGCTCGCGGGCCGTTGCTCAGCCCTTGCCGCGGGCCTGCTTCACCGAGCCGACCACGCCCGCGACGGCCAGCAGGAGACCGGCCGGCAGCAGCGAGAGGAAGAACGCGCCGAACAGGCCCGCGTCCCCGAGGATCGTCTGCGCCAGCATGTTCAGCACCAGCAGCCCGCCCGCGGCCGGCAGCGCCGACTTCCACGGATGCGCGTCCGCCCACCGGCGCAGCCGCCGGTCGGTGGTGTCCTTGCGCAGCTGGCCGCCCACCGTGCCGACCAGGAAGAAGAAGAACAGGGCCCAGCCGGCCGGTCCGGCCAGCATGCTCAGCGACCAGTCGCCGGTGATCGCGTCGATCCCCAGGGCGGTCGCCCCCACCACCGCACCGACTCCCGCGGCCGTCCGCCACGGCCCAAGCGTCGCGGCGGCGACGGCGGCTTGCCGGTTCTCACGTCGGGACATCTCTCCGTGTGCCATGCCTCCACGGTGCGCCCGCGCACGGCCCGAAGCCATAGGGGAGAACCCCGAGTTTCTCCCTAGGGCGGACGCCCCCGGGCCCGGCCCCGGGGCGGACGCCGCCGTGCCCTTCCGCAGGGTGGACGGTCCCGCCGCGGGCGGGGGAGCGGTGCGAGGATGGCGGCAGGAACGGATGCAAGGAGCGGGCATGGGCAGCGGCGCGGCGCACGGGCAGAAGATCGCCTTCCTCGGGACGGGCAAGATCGGGGAGGCCCTGCTCTCCGGTCTGCTGCGGGCCGGCAAGGACCCGGCGGACGTCCTGGTGACCGCCCGCCGGCCGGAGCGGGCCGCCGAGCTGGCCGCGAAGTACGGCGTCGGCGTGGTGGCCAACCACGAGGCCGCCAAGCTCGCCGACACCCTGATCCTCGCGGTGAAGCCGCAGGACATGGGCACCCTGCTGGACGAACTGGCGCCGCACGTCGGCGCGGACCGGCTGGTCATCTCGGCCGCGGCCGGCATCCCCACCGCCTGGTTCGAGGAGCGGCTGGCGCCCGGTACCCCGGTGGTCCGGGTGATGCCCAACACGCCCGTCCTGGTGGACGAGGGCATGAGCGTGATCTCCGGCGGCTCGCACGCGACCGAGGCGCACCTGGAGCGGGCCGAGGAGATCTTCCGCTCGGTCGGCAAGGCGCTGCGGCTGCCGGAGTCCCAGCAGGACGCGGCGACCGCGCTCTCCGGTTCGGGCCCGGCGTACTTCTACTTCCTGGTCGAGGCGATGACGGACGCCGGCATCCTGCTCGGCCTGCCCCGGCACGTGGCGCACGACCTGATCGTGCAGTCCGCGATCGGCGCCTCGGTGATGCTGCGGGACTCCGGCGAGCACCCGGTGAAGCTGCGCGAGGCGGTCACCTCGCCGGCCGGCACCACCATCGCGGCCATCCGCGAGCTGGAGAACCACGGGGTGCGGGCCGCGCTGCTGGGCGCCCTGGAGGCGGCCCGGGACCGCTCCCGGGAGCTGGCCTCCGGCGGCCGGTAGGCCGCCCAGTAGGCTCGGCCGCATGGCCTACGACCTGGTGATCTTCGACAACGACGGCGTGCTGGTGGACAGCGAGCCGCTCTCCAACCGGTTGCTCGCCGAGTACCTCACCGAACTCGGCTACCCGACCACGATCGAGGACTCCTACCGGGACTTCATGGGCACCGCGGCCCACCGGATCCACGACGTGATCGCCGAGCGGCACGACGGCGCGAAGCTGCCGGAGGGCTTCGACGAGCTGTTCCACGGCCGGGTGTTCGCCGCCTTCGACGCCGAACTCACCGCCGTGCGGGGCGCGGAGACGCTGCTGAAGGAACTCGGGCAGCGCTCCGTGCCGTTCTGCCTGGCCTCCTCGGCGCACCACGCGTGGATCCGCACCGCCCTCGACGTCACCGGTCTGCGCGGGTACTTCGCCGAGGAGCGGATCTTCAGCGCGCAGGACGTCGGCGTCGGCAAGCCGGCCCCCGACCTCTTCCTGCACGCCGCCCGCGCCCTCGGCGTCGACCCGGCCCGCTGCCTGGTGCTGGAGGACAGCGTCAACGGCGTGCTGGCCGCCCGGGCGGCCGGGATGGACGTCTACGGCTACACGGCGCTCACCGACCCGGCGCGGCTGACGGCGGCGGGCGCCACCGGGCTGATCGGGGACCTCGCCGAGGCCGCCGCGCTGCTCGGCTGAGCGGCCGGGCCCGGACCGGCGTGCGCACCCCCTCCCCAAAAGCCGCGCCACCCCCTACGCTCTCGCCAACATCGTTGTACCGGCCAGTAGCGAGGTGTGCGTGAAGATCGGGACGGCGCCCGGTGCCGCGGCACCGCCACGGCTGCGGGCGGGCCGGGCCGCGCTCACCGCGAGCTTCCTGCTCCAGGGCGTCACCTTCGCGCTGCTGGTCACCTGCATCCCCGAGATCCAGGACCGGTACGGGCTGAGCGACGCGCTGCTGCCGGTCTTCCTGGCCGCCGTGCCGATCCTGGCCGGCGTCGGGTCGATCGTCTCCGAGCAGCTGGTGCGGCGGGCCGGCGCGCGGGCGGTGCTGCGGGTCGTCCAGCCCGCCGTCTGCCTCAGCCTGGCCGGCGCCGGGTTCGGCCGCACGCTCTGGCAACTCGCGCTCGCGCTCGGCGCGTTCGGCCTGCTGGTCGGCGCGCTGGACGCCAGTATGAACATGCTCGGGGTCGGCCTGCAGCGCCGCTACGGGCGCTCGATCATGCTCGGCTTCCACGCCGCGTTCAGCCTCGGCGGCATCCTCGGCACGGTGGTCACCGGCCTCGGTTCGCACTACCACCTCGGCCTGCCCGTGCTGTTCGGGACGGCCGCCGTGGTGATCGCCCCGCTCGCGGTGCTGGCCGGGACGCGGTTCGCCGGGCCCGCCGAGCTCGGTGACGCCGTCCGGGAGGCCGCCGAGGCCGCGGCCCGGAGCGTCCCGTGGCGGCCGCTGCTGCCGCTCTGCCTGGCGATGGCCTTCGCGTACATCGCCGACGCCTCGGTCTCCAACTACAGCGTCAAGTACCTCACCGACGGCCTGGGCAGCGCCGAGGACGTGGCGAAGCTGTCCTACCTCGGCTACATGGTGGCGATGCTGCTCGGCCGTGCGCTGGGCGACCGCGCGGTGCAGCGCTGGGGCGCCGTCCCGGTGGTCCGCGGCGGCGCCGCGCTGGCCGCGCTGGGCTTCGCGATCGCCGCCGCCGCGCCCGGTGCGGCCGCCGGCATCGCCGGGTTCACCGTGCTCGGCTTCGGGATCTGCGCGATCATCCCGCAGGTCTTCGCGGCCGGCGGGCGGCTCCTCCCGGACGACTCGGACGCCGCCGTGGCCCGGCTCAACCTCTTCAACTACGTGGGCTTCCTGATCGGTTCGCCGCTGGTGGGCGCGATCGCCGACGCCAGTTCGTACCGCTGGGCGCTGCTCGCCCCGATGCTCCTGGTGCTCGCCGTCCTCCCGCTGGCCGACCGCTTCGCCCCCGCCCCGGCGCTCGTCCCGGCGCGGGCCTGACGGCGGCGCCGCGCCGCGTGGCGCTCAGCCTTCGCGGATCTCGTCCAGCGACTCCCGCATCAGGGCCTTGGCGCGGGTGAACCAGTCCGCGAGCACGGCGATCTCGTCCGGGGTGTAGTCGGCGAACAGGCGGCCGAACCGCTCGTACATCGGGCCGTAGACCTGGAGGATGCGGGCCTGCGCGGAGTCCTCCATCACCACCCGTACCCGGCGGCGGTCGGTCGGGTCGGCCTCGCGTCGGGCGTACCCGGACTTCTCCAGCCGGTTGAGCACGCCCGTCACCGCGCCGGTGGTGAGCTGCGCCCGCTCGGCGAGGTCGCCGGCGGCGAGCGGCTCCCCGGCCATGGCCGCCTCGATGACGAAGCCGAGGCAGGTGAGGTCGGTGACGTTCAGCCCGAGCCGGGCGGCGACGTCCTGCTGTCCGAACTGGGCGAGCGCGATCATCCGGTCCATCGCGTACTGCGCCTGCTCGGTCGTCGCCCGCGGGCGCGGCTTGCCCTCCACGGAGCATCTCCTTAGTATCTAAGTTGCTTAGCTCGCGAGATAAAACGTCGGTCGCGGCCCGCTCCCCGGGCGCGCCGACCGTCCGCGAAGCCCATCACAGCGGAACCCCATCACACCAAAGAGGGAGACATGGGCGCACACGACGAGCACGACATGGGCCACACCGTCGCCGGCTGGACGGGTGTCGCGATCGCGATCGCCGGCAGCGCGGTCGCCGGGGTGGCCTTCGCGGCGGGCTCGGCCGCCGCGTTCTGGACCGGCCTCGCCGTCGCCGCGGCCGGCGCGCCCGCCGCCTGGCTGCTGCACCTCGCGGGCTGGGGCAAGGCCACCGGGCCCCGCCCGGCCGGCCGCCGGCACTGGCGCACCCGGGACACCGCCGCCCGGGCCGGCCACGCCGACTGCCTCGGCTGCCGGCTGGCGGGCCGCACCGGCGTCGCCGCCGCGCCCGCACCGGCGCCCGCGCCGGCACCCGCGCCGGGCCCGGCCGCCCGGCTCTCCCGGAGGTAGGCCCGCGCCCGGGCGGGCCGTCCACCGGCCCCCGGGGGGTGTGACCTGGCGGCGGTCGCGGCGCGCGCACGCACTACCGTGGACGCCATGCCCGAAGCCGAGCGTGACACCCCCTGCGGCCTGCACCTCTTCTGGGACGAGGCCGTCACCGCCTACGACTTCGGTCCCGGCCACCCGATGGACCCGGACCGGCTGGCGCTCACCATGCGCCTGGTGGAGTCCCTCGGGCTGAGCGCGGGGCCCGGCGTCACCGTCCGGTCCGCACCGCCCGCCGGCGACTCAACCCTGCGGCTGGTGCACACCCGGGAGTACGTCGCGGCGGTCAAGCACGCGGCCGCCCACCCCGAGGAGGTGGACCTGCGGCACGGGCTCGGCACCGACGACAACTGGGCCTTCCCCGCCGTCCACTCCGCCTCCGCGCTGATCGCCGGGCAGTCGGTCGCCGCCGCCGAGGCGGTCTGGCGCGGCGAGACCCCGCACGCCGTCAACTTCGCGGGCGGACTGCACCACGCGATGCCCGCCCGGGCGTCCGGCTTCTGCATCTACAACGACCCCGCGCTCGCCATCGCCCGGCTGCTCGAACTCGGCGCCGAGCGGGTCGCCTACGTCGACGTGGACGTCCACCACGGGGACGGCGTCCAGCAGGCGTTCTGGGACGACCCCCGGGTGCTCACCGTCTCGCTGCACGAGCACCCCGCCACGCTCTTCCCGCAGACCGGCTGGGCCACCGAGACCGGCGGCCCGGCCGCGCCCGGCTCGGCGGCCAACCTGCCGCTGCCGGCCGGTACCGGTGACTCCGGCTGGCTGCGCGCCTTCCACGCCCTGGTGCCCGAACTGCTGGCCGCCTTCCGCCCGCAGGTGCTGGTCACCCAGCACGGCGCGGACACCCACCTGGAGGACCCGCTCGCCCACCTCGCCGTCACCGTGGACGCCCAGCGGATGATCGCCCAGGAACTGCACGCCCTGGCCCACGAGCACGCCGACGGCCGCTGGATCGCGCTGGGCGGCGGCGGGTACGCCGTCGTGGACGTCGTCCCGCGGACCTGGACCCATCTGGTCGCCACCGCCGCCGGCCGGCCCGTCGACCCGGCCACCGAGACCCCGGAGGCCTGGCGCGCCGAGGTCTACCGGCGCACCCGCCGGCCGGCCCCGCTGCGGATGACCGACGGCGCCCGGCCGGTCTGGCGGGACTTCGACGCGGGATACGATCCGGCCGACCGCCTCGACCAGGCGATCCTGGCCAGCCGCCGCGCCGTGCTGCCGCACCACGGCCTGCTGCCCTGAATCCCGGCCCCCGGTTGTGGAGGCGCCGGGCGGTGCGCACGACCCCTGCGACAGACCGCCGAGTGACTACGTACTGCAACAGGACTATCTCTCACCGTACGAGGACTGGGCTTCTCCCTCTTCCCACTGGTACCACCCATAACTACTCTGGGGATACACGTGTGCCGGTGGAGTCACCGGAGGGGAAGCCGGTGCCTTGCACACGGGTAAGGGTCGGGTGATGGTCATGAGTTCCGGCGAACGCCCCCTGCAGGAAGTCGTCTTCCTGACCGTGGCCGAAGTGGCCGCGGTCATGCGGGTGTCCAAGATGACGGTGTACCGATTGGTGCACAGCGGAGAGCTGCCGGCCATCCGGGTCGGTCGGTCCTTCCGGGTGCCCCAGCAGGCGGTGCACGAGTACCTCAAGGAGTCCTACGTGCGGCTCGAAAGCGCGTAGGACTCGGCTGACGTGGGCGGGGGTCACAGCCGGTGGCCCCCGCGCTCGTTTGCCGCGGATTTCCCGCGAGTTTCCCGGTCCGGGGAGCACGATTACGGCCCTGGCCGCGTGGACGGTAGGCTAGGCCCTCCGTCAGTCGTATGGACTCCGTCTCTCACGGACGGGAGTCTCAGTGAGCGAGGGTTGTTCCGTGGGCTCTGTCATCAAGAAGCGTCGTAAGCGTATGGCCAAGAAGAAGCACCGCAAGCTTCTGAAGCGCACCCGCGTGCAGCGTCGCAACAAGAAGTAAGCGCCCGCCGCGCCCTGCGCGCCCGGTGCTTCCACCGCCCGTCCAGGCCCTCGTGGCCCGGGCGGGCGGTGTCGTCTCACGGCCCGCCACGGCGGCGCGGTACGGTGCACGCAGGCCCGCCGAGGCCGAGGAATGGGGTGCAGCACTGTGGGCATGGTCGTGCTCGTCACCGGCGTGGCGCGCCACCTCGGAGCCCGGTTCGTCGCGGAGCTCCGCCGCCGGCCCGACGTCGACCTGGTGGTCGGCGTGGACGTGCAGCCGCCCCGGCACCCCGTCGAGGAACCGGACGGCCCCGCCGCCCCGTACCGCTTCCACCAGGTGGACCTGCGCCGCCCGGCGGTCGCCCGGGTGATCGCCGAGCACCGGGTCGACACCGTCGTCCACCTCGCCGTCAGCGCCACCGGACTGGGCTCCACGAACCGCTCCTCGGTCAAGGAGTCCAACGTCATCGGCACCATGCAGCTGCTCGGCGCCTGCCAGAAGGCCCCCGGAGTGCGCCGGCTGGTGGTGAAGTCGACCACCGGCGTGTACGGCTCGGCGCCGCGCGACCCGGCCGTGTTCACCGAGCGGACCCAGCCCAAGAACCTGCCGGGCGGCGGCTTCGCCAAGGACGCGGTGGAGGTCGAGGGCTACGTCCGCGGCTTCGCCCGCCGCCGCCCCGACGTCGCGGTGACCGTCCTGCGGTTCGCCAACATCGTCGGCCCCGGCGCGGACACCCCGCTCGTCGAGTACTTCGCGCTGCCGGTCCTGCCCACCGTCCTCGGCTACGACCCCCGGCTGCAGTTCGCCCACGAGGACGACGTCGTCGAGGTGCTCTGCCGGGCGGCGCTGCCGCCGGAGCCGGACACCGTCAACACCGGCACCTTCAACGTGGCGGGGGAGGGCGTCCTGCTGCTCTCCCAGTGCGCCCGCCGGCTCGGCCGGCCGACCCTGCCGTTGTTGCTGCCCGCGATCAGCTGGATGGCGGCGCTGGCCCGGCAGACCAGGATGGTCGACTTCTCGCCGGAGCAGCTGCGGCTGCTCACCCACGGCCGGGTGGTGGACACCGCCCGGCTGCGCGAGACCTTCGGCTACCGGCCGCGGTTCACCACCGCCGAGGCCTTCGCCGACTTCGCCGCCGCCCAGTCCGCCGGCCTGCTGCCGCCCGCGCGGCTCGCCGCCGTCACCGACGGGCTGGCCGCGCTGCTCGGGCCGGAGTACGCGCGGGCCGCCCGTTCCCATGCCAGCCGACCCAGGAGCTGAACCCGCGATGAGTGCCGCTGCCGAGAACGCGCCGGGCCAGGCCAAGGTCATCCCGATCGAGTCCGCGCCGAGCTGGAGCGAGCCCGACCGCCCCGCCGGCCTGGCCGACCAGCTCGCCGACGCCGTCGGCGGGGCGCTGGCCGGCCGGCTCGGCCCGGCCGCCACCCGGCTGTTCGGCAAGGGCTGGGAGGGCCGGGCCGCCGAGCGCCTCGCCTTCCTGCGCCGCCGGGTCACCGGTGACTACGAGGTGGACGAGTTCGGCTTCGACCGCGAGCTCACCGAGGAGGTGCTGCTCTCGCTGCTGCGCCCGCTCGCCGAGAAGTACTTCCGGGTCGAGGTGCGCGGGATCGAGAACATCCCGGCCGAGGGCGGCGCGCTGATCGTCGCCAACCACTCCGGGACGATCCCGTTGGACGCCCTGATGACCCAGGTCGCCATCCACGACCACCACCCGAGCCGGCGGTACCTGCGGATGCTCGCCGCCGACCTGGTCTTCGTGCTGCCCGGCATCAACGAGCTGGCCCGCAAGGCCGGTCACACGCTGGCCTGCAACGAGGACGCCCAGGCGCTGCTGGAGCGCGGCGAGCTGGTCGGGGTCTGGCCGGAGGGCTTCAAGGGCATCGGCAAGCCCTTCTCCGAGCGGTACAAGCTGCAGCGCTTCGGGCGCGGCGGCTTCGTCTCCTCGGCGCTGCGGGCCCGGGTGCCGATCGTCCCCTGCGCGATCGTCGGGGCGGAGGAGACCTATCCGATGATCGGCAACTTCCGGACGCTGGCCCGGCTGCTGGGGCTGCCGTACGTGCCGGTGACGCCGACCTTCCCGTGGCTCGGGCCGCTCGGCGCGGTGCCGCTGCCGACCAAGTGGACGATCCAGTTCGGCGAGCCGATCGCCACCGACGGCCACCCGGTGGAGGCGGCGGACGATCCGATGCTGACCTTCGACCTCGCCGACGAGGTGCGCGAGACCATCCAGCACACCCTCTACAAGCTGCTGGTGCAGCGGCGTTCGGTGTTCTTCTGAGGCCGTCCGCCGGTGCCCGTGAGGCACGGACGCGGGAGGGGCCCGGCGGATACCGCCGGGCCCCTCCCGCGTCGCGGGGCCGGTGGTGCGGGGCGGCTCACGCCGTACGCACCACCGGCCCGTCGACCGTCCGGCGGTTCGGCCGGATCGGCCCGTCCGGCCGGTCGAGCTGATTCAGCCGATGCAGCCGATGCAGCCCGTTCAGCCGCCGAGGATCCGCAGACCGGGCAGCAGCCCGGGGATCAGCGGCGGCACGTCGACACCCTGCGGTGCCGTGCCGGGCGCGGCACTGGGCGAGCCGGACGGCTGCGGGGCCGCCTGGTCCGGTGCCGGGTCCGCGCTCGGTGAGGGCTTCTGACCGGTCAGCCCGCTGGTGAGGTTGTCGACCAGCCCGCCGACCGCGCCCGCCGCGTTGCTCGGTGCGCTGCTGGGCGCACCGGCGCCGCCACCGGGCGTGCTCGCCCCGGCGGACGGTGCCCGCTCGGTGCTGCCGGGCTTGCCACCGTTCGCGCTGCCCGTGCCGCCCTGGGCCGTCCCGGCGCCCGGTGCGGCGTTGCCGCCGACGGCCGGGGCGTCGCCCTGCGAGCCGCCGTCGGCCGGGTGACCCGCGCCGCCGCCCGCCCCGCTGCCGGCCGGTCCACCGCTCTTGGCGGGGGGCTGGGCCAGTCGCAGGGGCGCGACGTCCTCGCTTATGTCGTCGAACAGCTGGTCCACCAGGTGGGCCTGCGAGGTCAGCTGGACGGGCAGCTTGCTCTGCAGCTCCGTCCAGTGGCCGTCCTCGTCCTGGGCGAAACCGGCCAGGGCCCGCATCGGGTCCAGCGAGCCGTTGCTGCGGTAGACCGAGCGCAGCAGGTCGCGGCCCTTGAGGGCGTCGGCGTGCATGTCGTCGAGCGCCCTGCGGACCTGGTCGACGGTGCCCGGGCTGAGCGAGCCGCCCGGGTCCGTCCGGCCGACCAGGCTCTTCGCCTCGCCGAGCCGGGTGGCCGCGTTGTCCAGCAGCAGCTCGCCGCGCTCGCTGTCGGTGTCCGCGAGGTCGAGCCGGAGCCCTTCCAGACCGCGCTTCATGCCGTACAGCGTGTCCCCGGGGAGGGCGTTGGCGCTCGCGGCGGCCGCGCCGGCGAGGCTGCCGACGGCGAGCCCGGCGACCAGGCCGCCGATCGCGAACCGGCGGCTCCAGCGGCCGCGCGGGGCGGTCCGGACCGCCCGGTGGCCGCGCTGGCGGGGCACCGCGGCACCCGGCCCACCGGCGAAGACCTGCTCGAACGCGGCCATCAGCTGAGCGCGTTGGACCGTTCGGACCTCCTGGTCCAGTGCCGGTCCGGGCAGCGCGCCGAGTGCGCCGACCATGCCGACCAGCTCCGCCATCGCGGCCGAACCGGCGCCGGTGGAAGCGGCGTTGGCCGCCGCGGAACCGGCGGCGCCGCGTTCCTCTGCCTGGTGGGCCTCCAGCGCCTCGGCGAAGGCCTTCGCCCGCCGGTGCTCCAGCACGTTTGCCGTCACGGGCCACACCTCCCTTCGTCGTTGTCGACACCCCGGCCTGCCGGACGGTTGCCTCGGCGGGCCAAAGCCACTCCATCGGGTGAGAGGTCGCAATTCGACTTGACCGTACGCCTGGTGGAGGCTTGCACGCTGGCCAACGAGCGGTGCGGGCGGTCGGTTACGCACGGCTGATCATCGGATCGACCGTTCACCCGGACGTGTCGGACCGCCGCCGTCGGTGACGGCCCGCCGGATATCTCGCCGGTGCCGTCCGCGGCGCCGCCCCCGGTCTTCGCGCCGCTCACCGCGCGTCGGGCGGCAGCAGCCGGGCCAGCGTCCGTACCGCGCGGTACTGGAGCGTCTTGATGGCGCCCTCGTTCTTGCCCATGATCCGGGCCGTCTCGGCCACCGAGAGCCCCTGCAGGAAGCGGAGCGTGACGCACTCCTGCTGCTGCGGGTTGAGCCGCCGCACCGCGTCCAGCAGCGCCGCGTTGGAGAGCGACTCCAGTACCGAGTCCTCCGGGCTGCGTTCGCACTCGTTGGAGTCGAGCATCTCCCCGGTGGTGACCTCCAGCCGGAACCGGCTGGACTTGAAGTGGTCGGCCACCAGGTTGCGGGCGATGGTCACCAGCCAGGCGCCGAAGTCGCGGCCCTGCCAGGTGAAGGTGCCGATCCGGCGCAGGGCGCGGAGGAAGGTCTCGCTGGTGAGGTCCTCGGCGGTGGCCCGGCTCCCGACCCGGTAGTAGATGTAGCGGTAGACGGTGTCCGCGTAGTGGTCGTAGAGGCTGCCGAAGGCGTCGCTCTCGCCGGCCTGGGCCCGCTCGACCAGCTCCATGATCGGGTTGTGCTCGGTCTCGTAGCCGGGGGCCGGGGCCGTCCGTGCCCGGCTGCGGCCGCTGCTGCCGCTGGCTCCGGTCCGTCCGCGCGAGCCGGTTCCGGTGGAGCCGGCGGCCGTGGTGCGCAGGGCGAGACCGGCCGGCTGCGGCTGCTGGCCGAACGGGACTCCGGCGGGCACCAGTTGGGGTGAGGTGGCGAGCTGGCTGCGGAGCAGGGTGCGCAACAGTTCCAGGCCGGTGGAGATCTGCCGGGCCGAGGCCGGGCGGCCGCGCAGGCTGGTGCGGGAGCGCAGGGTGGCGGGCGACGGGCGGGAGGGTGCAGGCGCGTCGTTCCGGACGGGTGGGTACACGGGACTCCCAGAGGCAGAACTGTGGACGGATCACCTCCGCCTGCGCGGAGAGCACGCCCGCGCCGCCCGTTCGAGCGGGGCGCGTGGGTGACGTGCATCCAGGAGAGAATAACGCTTTGTGCAATGACAGCTACACCGTGTGGTCGAAGTGGTCGTTTGGGATCCACATGGCGTGCATATTCGGCTGACACTGACCGAACGTGTCATCGTTCATCCGGCTCAACGTGATCGAACATGTGCACCGGGTGACCAATTAGGCGGTCGGACGGCCGGTTTCCCCTTGGTTGGCCTTGGTAACCCCCGACTTTCCCCGTCTGACGAACGATCAGAACCGGTCACCCAGTGACAGCTTCGTTCAGGCTCTTCGGGCTCCCGGCCGGTGGAGGGTAGTTAGCCCGTACGGGGGCCATGTTCGGTGTACGGATTGACGGCCGGTCACCCTCGAAGGGGGGTGGTTCGGCGGTGGCCGCCGGGCGTGGCCCCCGCCCCGGTCCGGTCCGCGGCTCAGGCGCGGTGGCGGCGCTGCAGGGCGATGCCGGCGGCCGTCGCCCCGGCGGCCACCCCGAGCGCGGCGGCGGCCGGGAGCCCGACCAGGGCCGCCTTGCGCCCGGTCCGGAAGTCCCGCACCCGCCAGCCCTGGGCCCGGGCGTGGCGGCGCAGCGCGCCGTCCGGGTTCACCACGTACGGGTGGCCGACCAGCGAGAGCATCGGGATGTCGTTGGCCGAGTCGCTGTACGCGGCGCAGCGCTCCAGGTCGAGCCGCTCGCGCCGGGCCAGCGCGCCGACGGCGGCCGCCTTGGCGGGCCCGTGCAGCAGGTCGCCGACCAGCCGGCCGGTGTACAGGCCGCCCCGGGCCTCGGCGACGGTGCCGAGCGCGCCGGTCATGCCCAGCCGCCGGGCGATCACCCGGGCCACCTCCAGCGGTGCGGCGGTGACCAGCCAGACCCGCTGGCCGGCGTCCAGGTGCATCTGGACCAGGGCCCGGGTGCCGGGCCAGATCTTCTCGGCGATGACCTCCTCGAAGACCTCCTCGCAGATGGCTTCGAGTTCGGCGGTGCGCTTGCCGGCGACGAGGCCGAGCGCGGTGTGCTGGGCGTCGGCCATGTGGTCCGGATCCTCGGTGCCGTGCAGCCGGAACCAGGCCTGCTGCCAGGCGAACCGGGCGATGTCGCGGCGGGTGAGGAAGCCGCGGCGGTAGAGGCCGACGCCGAGGTAGAAGATCGCGGCGCCGCGCAGGATGGTGTTGTCGCAGTCGAAGAAGGCGGCGGCGCGCGGGTCGTCCCGCTCGGGGGTGTGGTTGCCGGCGGGTGCCTTGGGGGCCTTCGCGGGCCGCTCGTCGGAGCCGTCCGGGGCGGTCGCCGCGTGCGCGGTGGTCGGCGTGGCGGGGGCGTCCGGGTCGTGCGGGGCGTCCGTGGCGGCCCGCAGGGCGGCCTCCGCGGCCTCGGCCGCGGCCTCGCCGGCCAGGGCGTTCCGCTCGGTGGTGGAACGCCTTGACTGGGTGAGCCTTCGGAGCACGGCCATGCCGTCGAGCATATCGAGCCGGGCCGGGAGGAGCCGTGACGGCGACGTGCCCACCGGGTGAACAGCGACCGGTCCGGCGCCGGGTCCCGGGCGGGCGGTGCCCGGGCCGGCCGGGCGTCGGGGCCGGTGTGAGGCGGGCGCACAATGGCGGGGTGAGCCCACTGCTGCGACGTGACAAGAACCAGAGCCCCGAGCCGGCCGACCGCACCGTGACCCTGGTCGGCAAGCCGGGCTGCCACCTCTGCGACGACGCCCGGGAGGTGATCGTGCGGGTGACCGGCGAGCTGGGCGCGACCTTCGAGGAGAAGGACATCACCCAGGACGAGGAGCTGTACCGCGCGTACTGGGAGCAGATCCCGGTCACCCTGATCGACGGGCGTCAGCACGACTTCTGGCGGGTCGACGAGCGCCGCCTGCGCGCCGCGCTCGGCGCCTGACGGCGGCGAACCGCCCCCGCCGACCGGCGGGGGCGGTTCGCCGAATCGTTGTGAAGAATCCCGTACCGGGCCTGGGAACGGCGATGTTCGTCGGCTTACGATCGAACTCGTCTGCGCCCATGGGGGGCTGAGCACACGAGGAGTGCCGCCATGCTTCCCGGTCCGACCCCAGGGACGCCCGTGCCCGCAGCCGGCGGGGGCTTCGCGGTGGTGGACGTGGAGACGACCGGCCGCAGCCCGTGGCGGCACCGGGTGGTCGAGGTCGCCGTCGTCCTGCTGGACGAGCGGCTCCGCCCCGAGGGCGAGTTCTGCACCCTGCTGGATCCGGCCGGTCCGGTCGGCCCCACCCATGTGCACCGGATAGCCCAGGCCGACGTGGAGGGCGCCCCCCGGTTCCGCGAGGTCGCGCCGCGGCTGCTGGAGCTGCTGGCCGGCCGGGTGCTGGTCGGCCACCACGTGACCTGCGACCACGCCTTCCTCGATCGCGAGTTCGCCCGGATCGGGGTGGCCCTGCCGCCCGTCCCGCTGCTCTGCACGATGCGGCTGGCCCGCGCCCACCTGTCGGAGGCGGGCGGCTTCGGCCTGGCGGCCTGCACGGAGGCGGCCGGGCTGGGACGGTTCCCCGCGCACACCGCGCTGGGCGACGCCCGGGCCACCGCCGGGCTGCTCCGGCACTGTCTGGACGCGCCCTCCTGCCCGCCCGACGACTGGGCGGCGCCCCTGCGCGAGGCGGCCCGGGTGCCGTGGCCGAGGCTGGGCCGGGCCCGCTCGGGCGCCGCCGGGGCGGTCGTCCCGCAGCTCCGCCGGGAGCCGCCGTGCGGCCTCCGCCCGCCCGGTGCGCAGCCCCCGGCGGCGGTGCCGACGGGGACCGGTGCTATGGACTCGTCGGCGTGATGCGCATCACTGTGCGGGGACAAATCGGACACCATCTTTGTGCACACGTTCACAAACGCATAGCCTGGCTGCCAAAGCCCAGCTTCACCCACAGGAGCACCGTGGCAATCGGCCGATCACCACAGAGCAGTTCGCAGACGCCCGACCAGGGCGCCGCGCGCCGACCCTCGCGTGCCCGGGGCATCCCGGAGGCGACCGTCGCCCGCCTTCCCCTCTACCTGCGGGCACTCACCGCGCTCTCCGAGCGTTCCGTGCCGACCGTCTCCTCGGAGGAGCTGGCGGCCGCCGCCGGCGTGAACTCCGCGAAGCTGCGCAAGGACTTCTCCTACCTGGGCTCGTACGGGACCCGCGGCGTCGGCTACGACGTCGAGTACCTCGTCTACCAGATCTCCCGCGAGCTGGGCCTGACCCAGGACTGGCCCGTCGTCATCGTCGGCATCGGGAACCTCGGCCACGCGCTCGCCAACTACGGCGGCTTCGCGTCCCGCGGGTTCCGGGTGGCGGCCCTGCTGGACGCCGACCCGGCCGTGGTCGGCAGCAGCGCCGCCGGGCTGCCGGTGCGCCACATGGACGAACTGGAGTCCATCGTGGAGAACCAGCACGTCTCGATCGGTGTCATCACCACCCCGCCCGGCGCCGCCCAGCAGGTCTGCGACCGCCTGGTCGAGGCCGGTGTCACCAGCATCCTGAACTTCGCCCCGACGGTGCTCACCGTTCCGGACGGCGTGGACGTGCGCAAGGTGGACCTCTCCATCGAGCTGCAGATCCTGGCCTTCCACGAGCAGCGCAAGGCGGGCGAGGAGCCGGACCGCACCGAGTCGGTGCTGGACCGCGCCCCCGGCCCGGTCCGCGCGGCCGCGGCCAAGCTGCGCCGCGCCGCGGCCGGCTCCGGCAAGGCCCGTCCGGCCGCCGAGCCGGCCAAGGACGACGAGGCGCCGGCCAAGGCCAAGCCCGGCAAGGCCGGCGGCGAGGGCGAGCTCTCCGCGGTGATGCCGGCGTGAGCGAGCGAACCATCGGGAAGGTGCGCGTGGTGCGGAGCGGTCGTCGGTCGCAGCGGGCCGGGCGCGTGCGGTGCGGGATCCGTGGCACCGGGGGGCGGGCATGAGCCTCCTCGTCGTAGGCCTGAGCCACCGCACCGCCCCGGTCGGCGTGCTGGAGCGCGCCGCCCTGACCGGTGACGTCCCGACCCGGCTGCTGCACGACGCGGCGGCCACCGCGACCGTCGCCGAGGCGGCGCTGCTGAACACCTGCAACCGGATCGAGCTGTACGCGGACGTGGACAAGTTCCACGCCGGCGTCGCCGAGCTCTCGCTGCTGCTGGCCCACCACAGCGGAGTGGACCTGGAGGAGCTGACCTCCCACCTCTACGTCCACTACGAGGACCGCGCCGTCCACCACCTCTTCTCGGTGGCCTGCGGCCTGGACTCGATGGTGGTCGGCGAGGGGCAGATCCTCGGCCAGCTGCGCGACGCGCTGGCCAAGGCCCAGGAGCAGCACACCGCCGGGCGCGGCCTGAACGAGCTGTTCCAGCAGGCCCTGCGGGTCGGCAAGCGGGCGCACAGCGAGACCGGCATCGACAAGGCCGGCCAGTCGCTGGTCACCTTCGGCCTGGAGCAGGTCGCGGCCGGCGCGGGCGAGATCGCGGGCAAGCGCGCCCTGGTGGTCGGGGCGGGCTCGATGAGCTCGCTGGCCGCCGCCACGCTGGTCCGCGCCGGCGTCACCGATCTGCTGGTCGCCAACCGGACCCCCGAGCGCGCCGAGCGCCTGGTCGAGATCCTCGGCGCCGACGTGGCGCGGACGGTCGAGCTGGCCAAGGTGCCCGAGGCGCTGGCCGACGTCGACCTGGTGATCTCCTGCACCGGCGCGGCCGGCGTGGTGATCGGGGCCGAGGACGTCGCCGCGGCGGTCGCCGCACGCGCCGGCGGGACCCCGCTCGCCCTGCTCGACCTCGCCATGCCGCGGGACGTCGACCACGCCGTGCACGAGCTGCCCGGCGCGCTCCTGGTCGACCTGGAGAGCCTCTCGCAGGCCCACGCCGCCACCCCCGGCGCGGGCGACGTCGACGCCGTCTCCGGCATCGTCGCCGACGAGGTCGCCGCCTTCGGCGCCGCCCAGCGGGCCGCCCGGATCGCCCCGACCGTGGTGGCGCTGCGGGCGATGGCCTCCGACGTGGTCGCCGCCGAGCTGGGCCGTCTCGACTCGCGGCTGCCCGCCCTGGACGAGCGGTCCCGCGCCGAGATCACCCAGACCGTCCGCCGTGTCGTCGACAAGCTGCTGCACGCCCCCACCGTGCGGGTGAAGCAGCTCGCCGCCGAGCCGGGCGGCGCGTCCTACGCGGACGCGCTGCGCGAGCTGTTCGACCTCGACCCGGCGGCCGTGCACGCGGTCTCGGGCACCCCGATCGGCACCCAGCCTTCGGGCGGGGGCGCCAGATGAACCGTCAGCCATCCCACGAGTACCACCGGGACGATCACCTCATGAATGGTCAACCGCTCACCGACCAGGCCCCGGCCGCCACCGCAGCAGCGCTGCGGCTCGGCACCCGGCGCAGCGCGCTCGCCATGGCCCAGTCGGGCATGGTCGCCCGCGAGGTGACCAGGGTCACCGGGCGCCCCGTCGAGCTGGTGGAGATCACCACCTACGGCGACACCTCCAAGGAGGCGCTGGCGCAGATCGGCGGCACCGGCGTCTTCGTCTCCGCCCTGCGGGACGCGTTGCTGGAGGGCCGGATCGACTTCGCCGTGCACTCGCTGAAGGACCTGCCCACCGCCGAGCCCGAGGGGCTGGCGCTGGCCGCCGTCCCCGCGCGCGAGGACGCTCGCGACGCCCTGGTGGCGCGCGAGGGCCTGGCCCTGGACGAGCTGGTGGAGAAGCTGGCCGGCGCCGGGCGCACCGCCCGGATAGGCACCGGCTCCCCGCGCCGGATGGCCCAGCTCAACGCCTGGGCCCGCGGCCGGGGCGCCCAGATCGAGACGGTGGCGATCCGCGGCAACGTGGACACCCGGATCGGCTTCGTGGCCTCCGGCGAGCTGGACGCGGTGGTGCTGGCCACCGCCGGCCTGAACCGGCTCGGCCGCGCCGCCGAGGTCACCGAGCACCTCGACCCGGAGCTGATGCTCCCGGCACCCGGCCAGGGCGCGCTCGCCATCGAGTGCGCCCGCGCCGACGGTGAGCTGGCCGCCGCGCTCTCGGCCCTCGACCACGCCCCCACCCGGGCCGCGGTCGCCGCCGAGCGCGCCCTGCTGGCCACCCTGGAGGCCGGCTGCTCCGCACCGGTCGCCGCGCTGGCCACCTGGGGCCACGAGTACGAACTGCGGCTGGAGGGCGTGGTCGGCACCGTCGACGGCGCCACCCTGCTGAAGATGTCCGCCAACGGTCCGATCGTCCTCGACGAGACCGCCGAGCGGCAGGCGGCGGCCCTCGGCCGCGCGCTGGCCGCCCGGCTGCTCGACGCGGGCGCGGCCGCCCTGATGGGGGAGCGAGCCCGATGAGCCCCACCGCCGCCACCGAGACGCCGTTCCCGGCCGACAGCCCCTTCCCGGGCGGGACGCCCGCCGCGGGCCGGTGCACCTTCCTGGGCGCGGGCCCCGGGGACCCGGGCCTGCTGACCCTGCGCGCGGTCGAGGTGCTGTCCTCGGCCGACGTCCTGGTCGCCGACCCGCTCACCGCCGCCGCCGTGCGCAGCCACTGTCCGGCCGGTGTGCAGGTGCACACCCCCGGCGCCGAGGGCCCGGAGTTCGACCTGGCCGAGCTGGTCGCCGAGGCGGTCCGTTCGGGCAAGCACGTCGTGCGCACCGTCGACGGCGACCCCGGCCTGGACGGCTGCGCCGCCGAGGAGATGCTCGGCTGCGCGGGCCACGGCATCCACTTCGAGGTGATCCCGGGCGTCGCCCAGTCGGTCGGCGTGCCGGCCTACGCGGGTGTCCCGCTGCGCGGTGTGGGCGGTACCGACGTCCGCTTCGTGGACGGCGCCGCGCTGCTCGCCGGCAGCCCGGTGGACCTGGGCGCGCCGGAGACGACCCTGGTGGTGCGCACCACCCTGGGCCAGCTGCCGGCCACCGCCAACGCGCTGGTCTCCAACGGCCGCAAGCCGGAGTCGGCGCTCAGCGCGACGCTCTCCGGCACCACCACCCGCCAGCGCACCTTCACCGCCACCCTGGCCACCATCGCGGCGGACCTCAAGGTGGCCCGGGTGCTGCCCTCGCCGGTCTCCGCCCCGGTGGACCCGGCGACCTCGGTGATAGCCGTGGTGGGCGAGCAGGTCGCGCACCGCGCCTCGCACTCCTGGTTCGAGACCAAGCCGCTGTTCGGCTGGAACGTCCTGGTGCCGCGCACCAAGGAGCAGGCCACCGGCCTCTCCGAGCAGCTGCGCTCGTACGGCGCGGTGCCGCAGGAGGTGCCGACCATCGCGGTCGAGCCGCCGCGCACCCCGCAGCAGATGGAGCGGGCGATCAAGGGCCTGGTCACCGGCCGCTACGAGTGGATCGCCTTCACCTCGGTGAACGCGGTGCGTGCCGTCCGCGAGAAGTTCGAGGAGTACGGCCTGGACGCCCGGGCGTTCGCCGGGATCAAGGTGGCGGCGGTCGGCGAGACCACCGCGCAGGCCCTGGTGGACTTCGGCGTGAAGCCGGACCTCGTGCCGTCCGGCGAGCAGTCCGCCGCCGGGCTGCTGGAGGACTGGCCGCCGTACGACCCGGTGTTCGACCCGATCGACCGGGTACTGCTGCCGCGCGCCGACATCGCGACCGAGACCCTGGTCGCCGGGCTGGTCGAGCTGGGCTGGGAGGTCGACGACGTGACGGCCTACCGGACGGTGCGCGCCTCGCCGCCGCCGGCCGAGACCCGCGAGGCGATCAAGGGCGGCGGCTTCGACGCGGTGCTGTTCACCTCGTCCTCGACCGTGCGGAACCTGGTCGGCATCGCCGGCAAGCCCCACAACGTCACGGTCATCGCCTGCATCGGCCCGGCCACCGCCAAGACCGCGGAGGAGCACGGCCTGCGGGTCGACGTGATGGCCCCGGCGCCGTCGGCGGCCGCGCTGGCCCAGGCCCTGGCAGACTTCGGGGCCAGGCGTCGCGACACCGCGACCGCGGCGGGCGAGCCGGTCTACCGGCCCAGCGAGCGCCGTCCCGGTTCGCGCCGCAAGGCGCGCTGAGGCCGGCGCCCGACCAACCGAGGCCGGGGGCGGCCGACCGTCGCCCCCGGCGCCGCCCAACCGTTCGGAGAGAGAAGCCGTGTCCGCTGAATTCCCGTACGTTCGCCCGCGCCGGCTGCGCTCGACCCCGGCGATGCGCCGGCTGGTCGCCGAGACCCGGCTGCACCCGGCGGAGCTGATCCTGCCGCTGTTCGTCCGCGAGGGCGTGCGCGAGCCGGTCCCGGTGTCGTCGATGCCGGGCGTGGTCCAGCACACCCGCGACACGCTGCGCAAGGCCGCGGTCGAGGCGGCCGAGGCGGGCCTGGGCGGCCTCATGCTGTTCGGCGTGCCCGCGGTGCAGGACGCGGTCGGCAGCGAGGGCACCAACCCGGACGGCATCCTGCAGCAGGCGATCCGGGACGTGGTCGCCGAGGTCGGCGACTCCCTGGTGGTCATGTCCGACCTCTGCCTGGACGAGTACACCGACCACGGCCACTGCGGCGTGCTGGCCGCCGACGGCAGCGTGGACAACGACGCGACCCTGGAGCGCTACGCCGAGATGGCCCGCGTGCAGGCGGACGCGGGCGTCCACCTGGTCGGCCCGTCCGGGATGATGGACGGTCAGATCGGGGTGATCCGCAAGGCCCTGGACGAGGCCGGGCACCAGGACACCGGCATCCTCGCCTACACCGCCAAGTACGCCTCGGCGTTCTACGGCCCGTTCCGCGAGGCGGTCGGCTCCTCGCTGAAGGGTGACCGCAAGAGCTACCAGCAGGACCCGGCGAACGCCCGGGAGTCGTTGCGCGAGCTGGAGCTGGACGTCGCCGAGGGCGCCGACCTGGTGATGGTCAAGCCCGCGATGGCCTACCTGGACATCCTGCGCCAGGTGGCCGACGCCTCGCCGGTGCCGGTCGTCGCCTACCAGGTCTCCGGCGAGTACGCGATGGTCGAGGCCGCCGCGGCCAACGGCTGGATCGACCGGGAGCGGATGATCCTGGAGATGCTGACCTCGATCCGCCGGGCCGGGGCCGAGCAGATCCTCACCTACTGGGCGCTCGAAACCGCCGCGATGATCAAGTAGTCGGAGCCGTGAGCACGACGGAGGCCGGACCCCGGGCGGGGTCCGGCCTCCGTCGTACCACCCGGGCGTCAGCCGACGTGGGCGAAGCCCTCCAGGCCACCGAGCGCGTCGGTGGAGGTGGCGGCGCCGAACGCATGCGCGCCGGTGTGGATGTGCGAGGTGTGGGCGAGGCCGTACCACTCACCGGCGGCGAACACCGGGTGCGCGGAGGCGACGAACTCGCCGCCACCGGCCAGGCCGACGTGCGCGAACGCCGGGGTGGCGACACCCGCGAGCGCCAGCGCGCCGAAGGCGGTCAGCGCGGCCTTGCCCAGCTTGTTCTTCATTGGATCTGCCCTCTCTTCCGGAGCGCTCGGTCGGAGCGCCCTGCCACTGACACGTGAACACACGCTGCCGTCGGCCGCGGCGCTCCACGCGCCGCCCCGACGGCCTGTCACCCGGACGGCCCGCGCCCGTGGGTACGGGCCGACCGGACAGTCGATCCACCGAAGCCCGGAGGGCCCGGGGACACGTCCCCGGGCCCTCCGTCGCTGTCCTGTGGCGGCAATCAGCCGATCAGGTGCGAGACGCCCGCGTCGCCCGAGGACTGGGTGTTCTGGCCGACGTTGCAGATCTGCTTCGGGGTGCTGTTCAGGACCGGGACCTCGACCGGAACCGCGACGCCGATGACGGCGACCGCGATGTTGTGGACCTCCGGCAGGCAGATGTTCGCGTTGTCCAGGGTGTGGAAGTTCGGCGAGCTGTTGCCGTGGGTGCCGGTCTGGTTGGTGCCGCCGTTGCCCTGGGCGGAGACGGCCGAGCCGTCCGAGTCGGCGATGGCGGAGGCCGAACCGGCGGACATCGCGATGGCGGCGGCGGCCAGGCCGGCGGCGGCGAGGGTCTTCTTGATCATTTCGGGTTTCCTCTCGGGGGATGAATCGGGGAGCGATTCGAAGGGTGGTTCAGGAGGTGGTGCGGGGTCGGCAGGTCAGCCGATGAGGTGGGAGACGCCGGAGTCGCCCTTGCTCTGGGTGCCCTGGCCCTGGGTGCAGTACTGCTTGCCACCGCTGTTGGCGATCGGGACCTCGACCGGGACGGCCACACCGAGCACGCCGACCGCGATGTTGTGGATCTCGGGGAGGCAGACGTTCGCGTTGTCCAGGAAGTGGAAGTTCGGGCTGTTGTCACCGACGGTGCCGGTGAAGTTGGTCCCGCCGTTGCCCTGGAGGGACGCGGCGGAGCCGTCCGAGTCCGCGATGGCCGAGGCCGGCGCCGCAGCGGCGGCCAGCGCGGCGACGGCCAGGCCGGCGGCGGCGAAGGACTTCTGGATCATGGGGAGATCCCTCTCTGGAATGCTTTTGGTTTCCGTGCGTACAACGCGTAGAACGCTCAGGCCCGGTCTGCGGTCACTGACATTCAGATCAAAGAATGACGCCACGGAAGGTTACGGGGATTCTTGAAAAGAGTCCGGGAGGCGCGACTTCCGGGGGATTCCGGTCGGATTATTAGGCCGAACCGGTTAACGGCCGCAATCAGGGCTCCGGGTGTCTCGTTGAGACAGATGGCTTTCGGCTGCGCCCTGCGCGCGGCCGACCCCCAGATCCCCAGTACGGACAGGCAGAACGGTGAAAAGCATGAAGTTCTCCAAGCGGGCCGGCGCGATGCTGCTGGCGGTCGGTGCGGGCGTGCTCGCCTCCCAGGGCGCGGCCTCCGCCGCCGCGGTCAGTCCCGACCAGGTCGGGGCCCTGGAGGACCGGCTGGCCACCCAGCAGGTCCCCCTCGACGTCCCGCTCGCACCTCTCGACAGCCGCATCTCCGGTGGCATCCCCACCTCCCTGGTGATGCCGGCCGTGCCCGGCCGCACCACCGGCAACGAGCTGCTCCCGGAGCGGATCGTGCCCCAGCTCGGCACCGGCAAGGTGGGCCCCTCGGCCAAGGCGGAGCTCCCGCTGCCGCTGGTCGACCAGGGCGCCGACCTCGGCGAGCTGCTGCTGGAGGCCCCGGCCGCCCCGCTGCACGCCGATACCCCCGGGATCGGCCTGGGCAAGCCGCTCGCGCTGGCCCAGGACGGCACCGGGCAGCTGGCCGACGGCACGCTCAAGGTCGGCGAGATCGACCCGCGGCTGGTCACCGGCGCGGTGCAGGCCGTCCCGGGCGCCAAGGCGACGCTCGGCAACGAGGACGAGCGGATCTCCGTCACCGACTCGGTGGGGGACCTCGCCACGACCGCCACGGCGACCACCACCGGTGTCGTGGAGCAGAGCGGTCTGACCGGGCTCGCCCAGCTCTGAGCCGGTCCGGGCCGACCCGGCGCGCACGGGAGCCCGGCGCCCCCTCCCCGCGGAGGGCGCGCCGGGCTCCCGGCCGTGCGGCGCCGGTGCTCAGCCCGGCAGGGCGCCGAGCAGCTGACCGACGACCGGCAGGTCGCGCGGACCGCCGCCGGCGCTCAGCGGACCGGTCAGCGTGCTGGTGCTGACCGGGGCCAGGCCGGTGTCCTCCGGGTGGACGGTCGCGCCGTTGTTCAGCACGTCGGCGGAGGAGTTGGCCCAGGGGTCGATGCGCAGGTCCTTGACCGGCGCGATGCCGTAGCCGAGACCGGTGGTGGTGCCGCCCAGCGCCTGGGCGAGGTCGGTCTTGGCCAGGCTGGCGCCGCCCTCGGCCGGCGCCGCGTGCGCCGTGCCGGCGCCGGCGCCGAGCAGCATCGCGGCGCCCAGGGCGGCGGCCAGGCCGGCCCCGCTCTTCATCGAAACCATGCTCTTCGCAACCATGCTCAGTCACCTTCGGGAGATCGGGTCCCCGGGCGGCCGTACTGCGCCCGGGTATGCCGAACTGCCCCCCGACCGGCTGGACGGGGGGCAGTTCGGCCGGTACGCGTGCCGATCGGGGATCAGCAGTCGTCGGCGGGCTGCGGGTGCGCCTCGACGTTGGCGCAGCTGTTGCCGAACGCCGGGTTCAGGGCGCCGATCACGTTGACGGAGTTGCCGCAGAGGTTCACCGGGATGTGCACCGGGATCTGCAGCTGGTTGCCGGAGAGCACGCCGGGCGAGCCGGCGGCCACGCCCTCGGCACCGGAGCTGGCGGCGGCGGAGCCCGCCGCGCCCAGCACCAGGCCGGCAGCGGCGGCGGAGAGGACGGCGGCCTTCTTCACGTTCTGCATGGGGTTGATCTCCTCGATCACACACGGGTTGAGCGGGCCGCACCCCGCCCGGGGGCGGGATGCGGCACGGACTCGGTGGAACTGCCGTCGCCGGTGCGGCGACCGCCGGTTCAGCCGATGTTGGCGCAGTTGTTGCCGAACGCCGGGTTCAGGATGCTGATGACCCCGATGGAGTTGCCGCAGACGTTGACCGGGATGTGCACCGGGATCTGGATCTGGTTGCCGGAGAGCACACCGGGGGAGCCGGCGGCGACGCCCTCGGCACCGGAGCTGGCGAACGCGCCGCCGGCCGCGCCGACGACCAGGCCGGCGGCGGCGAGGGACAGGGCGGCGGCCTTCTTGAGGTTACGCATGTGGTTCTTCCTCCGTTTTCTGCCCGACCGTAAATGGAATGAGTCGGGAGCCGGGCGAAGGGAAATCATCGCCCGCTGGTTTCTGGGATTGCCGTGATTGTCACTCTGGCGGCCCAAGTGGCGCGTGTCGCCCGTGGCTTGGACGATGGGAGGCCGCCGCTGCACCAGCGCGTCGCGAGGAATTCCCGCACGGCCGGGAACAACTCGCGCAGACGCGCGACCAGGAGCGATTCCGGACGGGCTCGGACCGGCGGCGGATCTCCCGGAGTCGATGGGTCGCCCGGTGGGCCGGGCGGCCGTTCCGCGCCGGCTCAGGCGTTCGCGCAGTGGTTGCCGAAGGCCGGGTTGAGCAGGCCGGCGACATCGACGGAGTTGCCGCACAGGTTCACCGGGACGTGCACCGGGATCTCGAACTGGTTGCCCGAGGCCACCCCGGGCGAGCCGGCCGCGACGCCCTCGGCGGACGCGCCGTGGGCGTGGTGGGCGACGGCGACGCCGGCGCCGGCGGCCAGCAGGGCGGCGGTGGCCGCCGTGCCGAGGGCGCCGTGGGCGAGCTTGCGCATGTGCGGTACTCGATTCGTCTCGTGGGCCTGTGCGGAACGGGTTCCGAGAGGGAGAACGAGGCAGTGGCCGGAGGGAAACGGTCGGGTCCGGTGATCACCCGAATGCCGGGAGGCCCGGGCCCGTTGGGCCAGCCGGGTGACAAAGGGGGCGGTGCAGCAACCGGGCCGGACGGGTGTCGTTCTAGATGTCGCACTCCCCGTGCAGTTCTGTCGATCAGTCAGGAGGCTCCTATGAGCATCAAGAAGACGGCCGCCGTCGGTGCCGCCGTGGTAGGCATCGTGGCGGCCGGTGCCGGCACCGCGATGGCCAGCTCCGGCGCCGAGGGTGTCGCCGCGGGTTCCCCCGGCGTCATCTCCGGCAACCAGGTCCAGGTGCCGGTCCACGTCCCGGTCAACCTCTGCGGCAACACCATCGACATCATCGGTCTGCTGAACCCGGCGTTCGGCAACCACTGCGTCAACGCGGGCTGACCGACGCCCGGTTCGGCCGGCGCGAGCCGCCGTTCCGCGCTTCCCTCCTGGGGCGCGGGGCGGCGGCTCTCCGCGTTCTCCGGCGCCGCCGGCGGACGCGGGCCCGGCCGGGGGCGTCCCGGCCGGTGCTGTCCGGAGCCTTGTTGCGTTACTTGTCAGTACCTAGAATATGAGACCTGCTCACCTTTCTTTGCTCCGAACCGTCCGGCGTCCCCGGCCGGGCGGCCCCCACCCCGCAAGGAGTCACGAGTGATCAGGTCACCCCTGTCAGGCGCGCGCGGATCCCGGTCGGTCGCGCGCCGCTCCCCCTACGGCGCACTGCTCGCGACGGGCGCCCTCGTCGCCGCCCTCGGTCTGGTCGGCGCCCCCACCGCCCTCGCCGACTCCGGTGCCTCCTCCGCGGCCTCCGCCACCGGCCGCCCGGCCGCGGTCGTCGCCCTCGGCGACAGCGCCATCTCCGGGGAGGGCGCCGGCACCGACACCGGTGACGGCTACTTCCCCGAGACCGACTCGCCCACCAACTACTGCCACCGGCACCCCAAGTCGGAGATCTTCGTCACCGGCATCCCCGACGTCACCCCGATCGACCTGGCCTGCTCCGGCGCCCAGACCGGCGACCTGGTCAGCGACCCCGAACTGGCCGCCATCACCGGCCCCGGCAGCGGGGACTTCGGCGAGCCCAAGCAGGACGTCCAACTCGCGGACGTGGCAGGCCGGTACGACGTCAAGATGGTCGTCGTCACGATCGGCGCCAACGACGACTTCGACTTCAGCGGGATCATGATGCACTGCCTCGCGCAGTACTTCCCCCTCCCCAAGGACCAGGGCTGCCGCGACACCATCGGCAGCGCGGAGATCGCCGAGCGGGCCAGGGCGGTCCAGCCCAAGGTGGTCGCGGCGCTGCGCGACATCCGGCAGACCATGCGCCGGGCCGGCTACGCCGACAACGCCTACCAGCTGGTCTACCAGTCCTACTTCAACCCGATCACCCCGGACATCCGCCGCAACGACTACGTCGGCAAGGTCGCCGACGGCTGCCCGGCGTTCCCCGAGGACCTCGCCTGGGGCCACAACTGGGTGGTTCCGCTCTTCAGCGACACCCTGCGCGCCGCGGCCGAACAGGTGCCCGGCGTCCGGTACCTGGACCAGCGCCGGGTCGCCTTCGGCCACGAGGTCTGCGCCGAGTGGACCAGCTCGCCGTACGAGTACACCAACGGCGATGTGATCAACCTCGCCGAGTGGATCCGCAACGGCTGCGACCAGCAGATCGGCATCCCCGGCCTCTGCATGAACATGGTCCGCCAGTCCTACCACCTGCGGGTGGCCGGCTACCGCGGTGAGGGCGTCTGCCTCGGCCAGTTCTACGCCAGGCCGGACCAGCAGCAGGCCTACTGCACCCTCGACCAGCGGAACACCACCTCCATCCAGCCGCTCACCCCGGGGAAGCCGTTCGGCGACGGGCCGGAGGACGGCGCCTGGTACCAGCTCACCTCCGCCGCCGACGGCAAGGCGCTCGACTTCTCCGGCGGCGGCACCTACGGCGACTCCACCAACGGCCGCGGCGCCCTCACCTACACCCCCACCGGCGGGCTCAACCAGTCCTTCGTCCTGGAGGCCGAGCAGGGCGGCGGTTACGAGCTCGACTTCAGCGGCAACCGGAACATGTGCCTGGACGCCGACGCCGGCTCCACCGCCCCCGGTACCCGGCTCCAGCAGTGGGGCTGCAACGGCGGCGGCAACCAGCACTGGGTCTTCGAGCCGGCCGGCGACGGCCTCTACAAGCTGGCCGACTCCCAGGACCGCACCAAGGTCGCCACCGCCGGCGGCAGCCGCGACGCCAAGGGCAACACCCTGGTCGAGCTCGCCACCGACACCGGCGCCGCCGACCAGCTCTGGCGGCTCACCAAGCTCGGCATCGTCTACCTGCACGGCTGACCCGCCCCGCCCACCCCGCCGCCGCCCCCACCCGGGCGGCGGCGGCCCGCTGCCCGGGGCCGCGCCCGGTCCGGGGCGGGCCCGGGGCGGGTCCGCGACCGGCCCGGGGCGGCACCGGAAGGTCGGCCGGAGAGGCCCGATCCCGTGCCGTAGGCTCGCTCGGCGGCGCGATCGTGGCCGCGCCGACCACGAGCGGGGGCGGGAGTCCAGAGCTGATGAGCACGGCATCGAGTACATCGAGCGCGGAGCCGGCGAGCGCCGAGCCGTCCGGCACCGGCGCCCCCTCGGCCGAGGCCGGGCGGCAGGGCCGCCTCGGCGCCGTCGTGGACCGGTTCGCGCCCGCGCTCGGCGCGTACGCGGTGGTGAAGGCCACCGGCCTGGCCGTGCTCCTGCTGCTGCTCTCGCACACCGGTGACTTCCTCCGGAAGGAGCCGGGCCGCGGCGGGGGCGCCCAGCCCTGGGACGTGCTCGGTACCTGGGACGGCGTCTGGTACCAGCGGATCGCCGAGAACGGCTACCACCCGCAGCTGGTCCCGCTGCACGGCTTCCCGCTCGCCACCTACTACGAGAACTCGGCCGCGTTCTTCCCGCTCTACCCGTGGCTGATGCGCCTGGTCGGCGCCGTCACCGGGCTCGGCCCCTACGGGTCGGGCATCGCGGTCTCGGTGGTGGCCTCGTTCGTCGCGGCGGCCGGCGTCTTCGCCGTCGCCGAGCGGCTCGGCGGGTTCCGGGCCGGGGTGATCGCGGCGGTGATCTGGGGCCTCTTCCCGGGGTCGGGCGTCGAGTGGGCGGTCTACTCGGACTCGTTGTTCGTCGCCATCTCCGCCTGGGCCTGCTACTGCGTGATGACCCACCGCTGGCTCGCCGCCGGCCTGCTCGCCTTCGCGGCCGGCCTCAACCGGCCCACCGCCGCCGCGCTGATCGCGGCCGTCTCGATCTCCGCGCTGGTGGCTCTGGTCCGGCGCACCGACGGCGTCGCGCGACCGCTGACCGCGATGCTGATCACGCCGTGGGGCCTGCTCTGGTACGTCGGCTGGGTCGGCTACCGGATGGGCGACTGGGGCGGCTACTTCAAGCTGCAGCGGGGTGCCTGGAACCGCTACTTCGACTGGGGCGCCTCCACCTCGCGCACCTTCCTGGACGTGATCACCGGGCACTGGGACTTCTGGCAGTCCAACCCCGCGCCCGACCTGATCGCGGTGGCCCTGCTGATGCTCCTGCCCGCGCTGCTGGTGCTGCTGCTGCGCATCCGGCCGCCGCTGGTCCTGGTGGTCTACACGCTGCTGACCGTCTTCACCGCGCTGAGCAGCAACCAGATCTTCGGCAACATCTCGCGCTACCTGCTGCCCGCCTTCCCGCTCTTCATCGGGCTGGCGGTCGCGCTGCGCCGGGTGAAGGTGCCCACCCTGCTGGGCCTGTGCGCGATGCCGACGCTCGCGGCGGGCTGGTACGCCGGGTACGCGCTGTTCGAGCTCGGCATTCCGTAGGCCGGGCCGCACCCGCCGCCCTGCCCCGCCCGCCCGCCGGTACTGCGGGCCGCCGCCCCGCGGGATCGTTGTTCACGGGATCATCTGCCGGCAGACGGCCTTGCTACGCTCGGACGTATGACGACGAGCCCGCCGGTGCGCCGGATCCGAGACCTCTCCGGCCTGCTGGACCACGCCAGCCATGTCCTGGCGACCCGGATGGCGGCCGCCTTCACCGAGCTCGGGATCACCCCGCGCGCCTACTGCGTGCTGTTCCACGCGCTGGAGACCGAGCGCACCCAGATCCAGCTGGCCGAGCTGTCGGACCTGGACAAGACCACCATGGTCGTCACCGTGGACGAGCTGGAGAAGGCGGGCCTGGCGGAGCGCCGCCCGTCCGCCACCGACCGCCGGGCCCGGATCATCTCGGTCACCGAGGCGGGCGAGCGCGCCGTCGAAGAGGGCACCGCGATCGCCGACCGGGTGCACCGCGAGGTGCTGGAGTCGCTGCCCGAGCCCGAGCGGACGGTCTTCGTCTCGGCGCTGACCCAGCTGGTGGGCGGGCATCTGGCGGAGCCGGTGGAGAGCGACCGGACGGTCCGCCGGGCCCGTCGCTCCCGGAACTGAGTATCTCGAAAGAGACCTTCCCGAGAAAGATAGTCCCGAACAAAACAATCTGCTAGCGTCATACCCGGTACTCGACGAACCGGGAGACCCGCCATGACCACGCACGCCCCCAGCACGCCCACCCCGGGCGCACCGGCCCGGAGCGCATCCGCCCCGGACGCGCCCGCCCCGACCCGGGCCGCCTCGGCCCGTTCCCGTGCGCTCGCCCTGGCGGTGCTCTGCGCGGGGATGCTGATGATCATCCTGGACGGCTCCATCGTCACGGTGGCGCTGCCGGCCATCCAGGCGGACCTCGGCTTCTCGTCGGCCGATCTGACCTGGACGGTCAACGCCTACCTGATCGCCTTCGCCGGACTGCTGCTGCTGGCCGGCCGGCTCGGCGACCTGATCGGCCGCAAGCGGGTCTTCGTCGCCGGGCTCGCCCTCTTCACCGCTGCCTCGGTGCTCTGCGCGGTGGCCACCGGCCAGGGCATGCTGATCGCGGCCCGCTTCCTCCAGGGCGTCGGCGGGGCGATGGCCTCCGCGGTCAGCCTCGGCATGATCGTCACGCTCTTCCCCGAGCCGGGCGAGCGCGGCCGGGCGATCGGCGCCTTCAGCTTCGTCGGCGCGGCCGGCGCCTCGATCGGCCAGGTCCTCGGCGGCGTCCTCACCCAGGCCCTGAACTGGCACTGGATCTTCCTGATCAACCTGCCGCTCGGCCTCGCCGCCGTACTGCTCGCGGTGCGGGTGCTCGACACCGACCGCGGCCCGGGCCTGCGGGCCGGCGCCGACACCCTCGGCGCCGTGCTGATCACCGCCGCCCTGATGCTCGGCATCTACACCATCGTCGGTACCGGCGAGCACGGTTGGGCCTCCGTCCGCACCCTCGGCCTGGGCGCGCTCGCCGCCCTGCTGCTGGCCGGCTTCCTGCTGCGCCAGGCCCGCGCCGCCCAGCCGCTGCTGCCGCTGCGGATGCTCCGCTCCCGGACCGTCGCCGGGGCGAACGTGGTGCAGGTCCTCGCGATCTCCGGGATGTTCGGCTTCCAGATCCTGCTCGCGCTCTACCTGCAGAACGTGCTCGGCTACGGCGCGGCCGCGACCGGTCTGGCCATGCTCCCGGCAGCGGTGTCCATCGGAGCCGTGTCGCTCTTCCTCTCCGCCCGGCTGAACGCCCGCTTCGGCGAGCGCAACGTCCTGATGGCCGGACTGGCCCTGCTGGTCGCCGCGCTCGGGCTGCTCGTCCGGCTGCCGGCGGACGCCGACTACGCCGTCCACCTGCTGCCGACCATGCTGCTGATCGGCGGCGGCGGGCTGGTGCTCTCCGGCCTGACCGCGCTGGGCATGTCGGGCGCCGGCGCGGCGGACGCGGGCACCGCCTCCGGCCTCTTCAACACCACCCAGCAGGTCGGCGCGGCCCTCGGCGTCGCCGTCCTCACCACCCTCGCCGCCGCCCGGACCGGAACCCTGAGCGGTGTCGGACACCCCGCGGCCGAGGCGCTGACCGGCGGGTTCCGCCTGGCCTTCGCGGTCGCGGCCGGGCTGCTGGCGCTGGCCCTGGTGGTCACGGCCGTCGTCCTGAAGCCCGCCGGGGCCGCGAGCTCCGCCGAACGGCCCGCGGCGGCGGTGCTCTGACCCGCCGAACCGGACGGGCCACCGGGGCATCCGCCCCGGTGGCCCGCAGGGCTGTCGCGGCGTGGACGGGGCGGGCTGTCAAGGATTCGGAAGGGATTCCGGGGCAATTCTCATGTCCCCCGTCGGGACATGTCGGCTATGCCGGTCTTCGTGGGTTCGCGGAACGGTGCTAAGTGGCCGGAGATCTTCCGGATATGGGCATTAGGTGTGATCATCGCCAAATTCAGGACGGAATCCGTGGCGATGGGGAAAGGCACCCGGCCGTCCTCCCGCCCCGGCGTGCGCCGGAGCGCGGCGCTGCGGCCGGGGGAGTCACAGGGAGCGCGGGAGCGCACGAAAGGGCACCGCGAGGCCGTGCGACGGGGCAGTACGCGAGGGCAGCGTGAGGGCGGTGCGGGGGCAGCACGAGACGACCGGCGGCGAGGGACGGCGACGGCGGAGGAGGCGGGGTGCTGCGCGGGTGGCGGCCGGCGGGGTCGGCACGGGGGCCACCGAGGGGGCGCGGTGCGCGAGTGCTGAGCCGGGTTCTCCGGCCGCCGGCACATCGCGTCGCGACGTTCGAGCGGGGTCCGTACTCCACCGGTGGGTCGGATCGTGACCGACGGTGACCGGAAGGCGGACCGGTCGGCTCAGGCGGGGCGTTCGGCCTGGGCCAGCGTGACGGCGAGGGAGCGCCAGACCTCGGAGGCGAGGTCGATGTTGGCCGCTTCCTGGGCCTGTTGGGCGAGTTGTTCGAGTTCCCGGATGGCGGCGTCGCGCTCACCGTTCAGGATGCGCAGCTGGTTGCGCAGCATGAGGTGCCGGACGCGGTCCCGAAAGGACAGGTGCTCGGGGTGGTCGCCGAGCCGTTCGCAGAGCTCCCGGGCGGCCGGGTGGTCGTCCTGGTGGAAGGCCAGGTGGGCCCGGAGGGTGAGGAACTCCTGCTGGTGGACCGGCAGGTTCAGCAGCTCGACGGCCGGGGCGGCCTCGCGGAGCCGGCGTTCGGCCTGGTCGGTGCGGCGCGGGTCCATCCGCAGGTAGAGCGAGGCGGCGGCGAGTCTCAGCCGCATCCAGAGCACGAGTTCCTCGTTGCCGGCGCCCAGCAGGTCCATGGCCTGCTCCAGCAGGGCGGCGGCCTCGGCGTGCCGGCCCTGGCGGATCCGGATGCTGCCGGCCGTCCAGAACGTCTCGGCGCGCAGGGTGACCGGGAGTTCGTCGACGAGCCGGAGCACCTGGTCGGTGTGGTCAAGGGCCTCGACCAGCCGGCCGGTCTCGGCCTCGACGGAGATCAGGACGAGCAGGGTGCGGGTCAGGTCGCTGCGGGAGAGCTGGTGCTCGGTGGCGAGTGCGTAGGCCTCGGTGGCCATCCGGTGGGCGGCGGGGACGTCGCCGGTGGTCCTCTGACATCGGGCGAGCTGGACCCTGGCTCTGACCTGCAGATGCGGGTGTTCGATCTGGTCGCTCAGCTCGGTGAGCGACTGCAGGGTGCGCTGCTGGTCCTGGCGGGCGCCGCTCTTGCGCTGGTTCTCGGCCAGCATCCAGAGGGACTGCCAGCGCAGCGCGGGGTGGGTCGGGACGCCCTGCTGCACGGTGTCCAGCAGCATCCGGGTGGCGTCCTCGGCGTCGCTCCCGGAGACCACCATGGCGAGCGTCTCGGCGGTGCGGTCGGTCGGTTCGGCCTGGAACGACGAGAGCGGCAGGTCCAGCTTGTCGCAGAGGTAGGCCACCGCGCGGTCGGTCGGCGGGCGGCTGCCCGACTCCAGACGGGAGAGGTAGGCGGCGGACATGCCGGGCCCTGTCAGCTGGGCCTGCGAGATGCCTCGGTTCTGCCGGATCGTCCGTAGCCGGATGCCGAAGTAGGGCTGTGGCAGGGTTTGGAGGGACGTCTGGAGCATGGCGACGACACTGCCACAGCGCCACCGTCATTTGTCAAGCCCGCACCGGGGCCCCGGCAATTCTGTCAACCGGGGCCCGCGCGCAGTGGGATCAGGGCTGGTCGGAGCGGCTCACGGCCACTCGATGTCGCCCTCCTTGCCGTCCGGTACGACGATCGTGATGTCCTTCCCGGCCGTGGTGGCGGAGCCCGAGTGGGCCGTCAGGGCATGGATGCTCTGGGCGGCGCCGAATGCGAGGACCACCGCCAGTCCGGTGAGCGCGAGCGTGCGGCGGAGTGTGTTCATCGTGCTTTCCCTAGGGTTGTTCAGCAGTGAATCCTGGCGGCGGTACGGGCCGGCTTCCCCCCGATCACTCCGCAGCGGCAACGTAGCCCACCTGGGGTTATTTGACAAGCATCTGCCAAAGAGATTGACAAACTTGGCAAGCGATCGAAGGGTGCTGTCTTATGAGGCTGTAGCGGAGAAGGGGGTGGTGGCAGTGACGGGGGCTGTCACGTCCGAGGTCAACAGCGTGCCGATCGCGGAGTTGAGGCCGGCCGACTCGCCGCGGCTCGCGGGCGAGGACAGCGGACATGTCGAGACGCTTGCCCAGAGTGGGACGGCCTTCGACCCGATCCTGGTGCACCGGGCCACCCGGCGGGTGGTCGACGGCATGCACCGGTTGCGCGCCGCCGCCATGCGCGGCGAGCGCCAGATCAGGGTGCGGTACCTGGACGGGCCGGAGGAGGAGATCTTCATCCGCTCGGTGGAGGCCAACGTGGCGCACGGCCTCCCGCTGACCCTGGGGGACCGCCGGGCGGCGGCCACCCGGATCCTCGCCTCCCACCCGGGCTGGTCGGACCGGGCGATCGCCCGCACCACCGGGCTGTCGCCGAAGACCGTGGGGGCGATCCGGCGCCGGTCGAGCGAGGAAAATCCTCAGTCGAGCGCCCGGGTCGGCCAGGACGGGCGGATCCGTCCGGTGGATCCGGTCGAGGGGCGCCGGGCCGCGGTCGCGCTGCTGACCGAGCGGCCCGAGGCGACCCTGCGGGAGATCTCGCAGGCCGTCGGCATCTCGTCCAGCACCGCGCACGAGGTGCGCCGGCTGCTGCGGCAGGGCGAGGACCCGCTCCGGCTGGCCGGCCGGGTCCCGCGGCAGGACCGCCGCGCCCTCCCGGCCCGGACCGCCCAGCGGTCCCGGACCCCGGAGCCGGCCGACCGGTCGGGCATCCTGGAGCGGCTCGCCAAGGACCCGTCGCTGCGGTTCACCGAATCCGGCCGGCTGCTGCTGCGCTGGCTGGGCACCCACGACTTCGACGCGCGGACCGGTCAGGAGCTGATCGCCGCCGTGCCGCCGCACTGCGCCGCCGCCGTGGCCGACCTGGCGAGCAGCTTCGCGCGCGAGTGGAGCCGCTTCGCCGAGGAGCTCGCCCAGCGCGCCGACGTTCCGGACGATGGCCGACCCAAGGCTTCTTGACGCTCGATCAGGGGCGTTGCGAGGATCGACGCGCTGCTGCCGTGAGTGCGACGAGAGCCACCGGCGTGGTGGCTCTCCGCGCGTCCGTCCCGCCTTCTCCCGTGCCCGGCGCCCGCAGCGCGCCGGCACCGCCGGCCCCGGATCCCGGGCCGGCGCCCTGGCCGGCCGGACCGCGACCATCCCTGCTTCCGAACACCAAAGGAGACGGCCGTGGCGCCAGCCACCGAGTCCACTGTCGACATCGCCATCGTCGGAGCCGGCCCCGCGGGCCTGTACGGCGCCTACTACGCCGGCTTCCGCGGCCTGACCAGCGCGGTCATCGACGCGCTGGAGCAGCCGGGCGGCCAGGTCGCCGCGCTGTACCCCGAGAAGCGGCTGTACGACGTGGCCGGCCATGTCGCGGTCAAGGGGCGGGAGTTGGTCGACAACCTGCTGGAGCAGGCGGCGACCTTCGACCCCCGCTACCTGCTCGGGCAGACCGCCACCACCCTCACGCCGAACGGCGCCGGGTGGGAGATCACCACCGACGCGGGCAGCCGGGTCCTCGCCGGGGCGGTGGTGATCTCGGCCGGCATCGGCCGCGTGGTGCCCCGCACCCTGCCGTGCTCGCTGCCCTTCGAGGGCCGGGGCGTCGCCTACCACGTGCCCCGGCTGGAGGAGCACCGCGACCGGGACGTGGTGATCGTCGGCGGCGGCGACAGCGCGGTGGACTGGGCGCTGGCACTGGCCCCGATCGCCCGGTCGGTCACCGTCGTCCACCGGCGCGGCAGCTTCCGGGCCCACGAGCACAGCGTGAAGCAGCTGTACGCCGCCCCGGTCCGGGTCGTCACCGACGCCCAGGTCACCGCCTGCCACGGCGCGGACCGGCTGGAGGGCGTCACCGTCCGGGGGGCCGAGGGCGAACTGGAGCTGCCCGCCCAGGCGCTGGTCGCCGCGCTCGGCTTCTCCTCCCAGCTGGGCCCGATCGCCGACTGGGGCCTGAAGCTGGAGAACCGCCAGATCCTGGTCGACCCGGCGATGCGGACCAGCCTGCCGCAGGTCTACGCGGTCGGTGACGGCTGCACCTACGAGGGCCGGGTCCCGCTGATCTCGGTCGGGTTCGGCGAGGCCGCCACCGCCGTGAACCACGCGGCCGTGGCGCTGCGCCCCGGCGCCCAGCTGGCCCCGGAGCACTCCTCCGACTTCCCGCAGTCCGGTCCGGCCTGAGCCGACGACCGCCCCGACGCGCCCCGGCGCGTGCCGCCACACCGATGAGAGGAAGCCAATGATGACGACACCTCAGATTGATTCGGGCCAGTTCAGCGACGTGATCCCCGGAGTGGTCGACGGGACGGTCACGGCCACGCTCGACGCGGAGGGCAACGTCTCCCTCCACGTCCTGGTCGGCCGGCACGGCCGGAACTCCGAGCGGTGCGACCGCATCGAGTTCATCCTCACCGAGGAGAACGCCCGGCAGCTGGGCGAGATGCTGACCAACGCCACCGCCGCCCGGACCGGTCCGGTGCCCTGCTCGGTGGGCGTCCGGCTGAACTCCCCCTTCAGCGGGACCGAAGCGGACCTCGCCTCCGCCGGTCCGTCGGCGCGTTGAGCTACGCGCTGACGGCCTCCCAGGTCGTGCGGATGCTCGGCGAGTGGAGAGCGGCCGGCCCGGCCTACGCGGACCTCGCGGAGGCCTTCCAGGTGCTGATCTCCGACGGCCGGCTGCCGGCCGGTGCCCGGCTCCCGGCCGAGCGGACCTTCGCCGTCCAGTGCGGGCTCAGCCGCAACACCGTCACCGCCGCGTACCGGATCCTGCGTGAGCGGGGCTTCCTGGCGAGCGACCGCGGGGCGGGCTCGTTCGTCCGGCTGCCGGAGCCCGGCCGGCGGACGCGGGCCCCGTACTCGCTGGCGGCCCGCAGCGCCGGGTCGATCGACCTGGCGGTGGCCTCGCTGCCCGCGCCGGAGGCCGTCCTCGGCACCGCGACCCGGCTGGCCGCCGGTGACCTCGGCCGCTACTCCCACCTGCTCGGCTACGACGTGGCAGGGGTGGCCGACCTGCGCCGGACGATCGCCGAGGACTTCACCCGCCGGGGTGCGCCGACCGACCCCGGCCAGATCCTGGTGACGGCCGGCGCCGACCACGCGCTCGGCCTGCTCATCCGCCTGCTGTCGCGCCCGGGCGAGGCGGTGATGACCGACAGCCCGACGTACCCCAACGTGCTCGACCTGACCAGGGCGCTGGGCCGCCGGCTGCTGACCGTGGGCCTCGGCGCCGACGGCTGGAACACCGACGTCTGGAAGTCCGCGCTGCGCCAGGAGGCGCCGCGGCTGGCCTACCTGATGCCGGACTTCCACAACCCGACCGGCCTGGTGATGCCGGACTCCGCGCGGTCCGCGATCGTCGACGCCTCGCGCGGCTCCGGGACGTACCTGGTGGTGGACGAGGCGCTGCGCGAACTCGCGCTCGACGGCGGCGAGCTTCCGCCGCCGATGGCCGCCTGGTCGACGCCCGATCACGTCATCACCATCGGCACCATGAGCAAGACCTGCTGGGCCGGCCTGCGGGTCGGCTGGATCCGCGCCTCCAAGTCGGTGATCGCCCGGCTGATCGGGTTGCGCAACCTCGTCGACACCGGCAACTCGCTGCTCACCCAGCTCATCGCGCTGCGGGTGCTGGAGGCCGGCGCCGGCCTGCTGCGGGAGCGGCGGGAGCTGCTGCTGGAGCGCCGCCGGGTGCTGGTCGACCTGCTGGCGCGGGACTTCCCCGACTGGCGGTTCACGCTGCCGCACGGCGGGCTCTCGCTCTGGGTGGACCTCGGCGCCAGGCTGGGCTCGCCGCTGGCGCAGGCGGCGGGCCGGCGCGGGCTGGAGATCCTCTCCGGCGGCCGGTTCGGCGTGGACGGCACGCTGGAGAGCCATATCCGGATCCCCTTCGTCGCCGACGAGCGGACGCTGGTCGCGGGCTGCGAGCGCCTCGCGGAGGCCTGGCGGGAGGTCCAGCTGACCGGCCGGGGGAGCCGGCGGACGCAGGCGGCGGCCTGATGCCGGCGGGCCGGCGTCACGGGGCCAGCGCCAGCGGCGCCCCGCCCGCCGGCGCGGGTGCGACCGGCAGTTCGCGCATCCGCCGCAGCGGCGAGAGGAGGACCGGCAGGACGGCGAAGAGCTCGCCGATCACGCCGACCCACATCGCCTGGCGGACGCCGATGCTCTGGCCCAGCACCCCGCCGATCAGCGCGCCCAGCGGCATCGCCCCCCAGACCAGGAAGCGCACCGTCGCGGTCATCCGGCCCAGCAGCGGCTTCGGGCAGAGCTGCTGGCGGAACGCCACCCCGGTGATCTTGAAGGTCATGAAGACCACCCAGCCCAGCGCCTGGAGCGCCAGGGCGACCGCGAACCGCCAGTCGGCCTGGTACATCGGCAGCGCCAGCAGCCAGAGCACGGCGCTGGTGATCATCGCCGCGCACATCGCCGGCCCCTGGCCGAACCTGGTCACGATCCGCACCGTGACCAGGCTCCCGATCAGGCCGCCGACGGCCTCCGCGGTGAACACCAGGCCGCACAGGAACGGCGACAGGTGGAGCTCGCCGGCCAGCAGCACCAGCAGCATCGAGGCACCGATGGTGCCGCACATGTTGGAGATCGCCGCGGTCAGCGTGATCGAGCGCAGCAGCCGGTCACCGAAGACGAACCGCAGCCCCTCGCCGATCTCGGCCCGCAGGCTGGCGTCGGGGTGGATCTCGGGCCGCTCCTCGGGCCGCTTGATCCGGCCCACGAAGAGCGCCGAGAGGACGAAGCTCACCGCGTCGACCACGATCGCGACCGGTGCGGTCAGCGCGCCGACCAGCACCCCGCCCGCGCCCGGCCCGCCGACCTGGATGGTGCTGCGGCTGGCCTCGATCTTGACGTTGGCCTCCACCAGCTGGTCGTCCTCCACGAGGTGCGGCAGGTAGCTGCCGTGCGCCGCGTCGAAGAACGCGGTGCAGACCGACATCCCGAAGGCCACCCCGTACAGCTGGAGGAGCGTCAGGCAGTCCAGCCAGGAGGCGATCGGGACGGAGGCGAGCAGGGCGGCCCGGCCGAGGTCGCCGACGACCATCACCCGGCGCCGGCGCACCCGGTCCACCCAGGCGCCGGCCGGCAGGCCGATGAGCAGGAAGGCCAGGTACTCGAAGGTCACCAGCAGGCCCGCCTGGAAGGGCGTGGCCTTCAGCGTGCCGATCGCGACGAGTGGCAGGGCGATGAGCGTGACGGCGGTGCCCGCCTGGCTCACCGAGTCGGCCGCCCAGAACCGACGGAAGTCGGTATGGCGGAGGAGACTGGTGCGAGGCGGCGTCATGGCGGCCAACACCACCACCCTGGAGCCGGAACGGCCATTGTTTTAGTCTGGGCGAAAACCTCGCAGGGGCGGGCGGAGGACGAGGCCATGGGTGAACTGCGGTTCGGCGTGCACGACATCGTCAACATCAGGTTCGCGATCTCGCCGCTCTGGGAGACGGTCGCCAGCCTCCGGGCGGTCGCCGACCCGGGCCGGCACGTGGTCCATCTGCCGTGGATCAGAAGGGCGCTGGCGCTGCGGCAGGACCGCTCGCTGGTCGTTCGCACGGCGGCGCTCTCCGCCTTGCTGCCGAGGCGCGACCACGGGCCGGCCTTCCTGACCCCGTCGCCGCGCTGCCCGCTGGCCGAGATCGAGGAGGAGCTGGCGATCATGCTGGCCACCCCCGCGGAGGAGGTTCGGGCCGGCCTCGACCCGGCCTGCCCGGGCCGGCCCACCCCGCCGTTCGAGCGGCTGCTGGCCGAGGACCCGGAGCGGGCCCTGCCCGAGCTGGCCGAGGCCGTGCACGCCTGGTGGCTGGCGGCCGTGAAGCCGCACTGGCCGCGGATCCGCGCCGTCCTGGAGGCGGACATCGCCCACCGCACCCGCCAGCTCGCCGAGGACGGCATCCAGCAGGTGCTGGGCGGCCTCCACCCGAGCCTGCACTGGGTCGGCGACCGCCTGGTCTCGCCGGACCTCCCGGCCGCCGGGCTCGACCTCGGCGGCGCGGGCATCACCCTCACCCCCAGCGCCTTCGCGGGCCGCTGCCACCTGCTGACCGCCCGTCGGGCCACCCCGCCCGGCGCGGTCTACCCCTCCCGGGCGCTCGGGGTGCTCTGGGAGCGCCGGGAGAGCGCCGGCGACGGTCTGGCCCGGCTGCTCGGCCGCAGCCGGGCCCAGCTGCTGGCCTGCACCGCCTCGCCGGCCACCACCACCCAGCTGGCCGCCCGTACCGGGCTCAGCCTGGGGGCGGTCTCCCAGCACCTCGCGGTGCTGCGCGACGCCGGACTGGTCACCAGCCACCGGTACCGGCGCGAGGTGAATTACACGGTCAGTGACCTGGGGACGGCCCTCTTGCAGCAGGCGTAGTTCCGGGCGGTATCGCGTTGACAGACCGACCGGCCGCGCAGCATGCTCCTCTGGTGTCCCAATCGAGCCCGGCGCCCAAAAAGAGCCTGATTTCCCACCACGATTTCCGGCAACTCTGGGCCGGCCAGTCCATCAGCCAGATCGGCTCGGCGGTCACGCTGCTGGCCCTGCCGTATCTGGCGATCAAAGAGCTGGACGCCACGCCTTTCCAGGTGACACTGCTCACGATGTTCCAGTACCTCGCATTCCTGCTGCTCGGCCTTCCGGCCGGTGCCTGGGTCGACCGAATGCGGCACCGCCGGGTGATGATCGTGGGCGATGTGGGCCGCGCGATTCTGCTCGGCTCCATTCCGGTCGCCCACGCCTTCGACGCGCTCACGCTGACGCAGCTCTACGCCGTCACGTTCGGCACCTCGGTGCTCACCCTCTTCTTCGACGTGGCCTACCAGAGCGTGCTGCCGTCGCTGGTGGCCGACGAGCAGCTGGTCGAGGGGAACGCCAAGCTCGAAGCGACCCGCAAGGTGGCCGAGGTCGGCGGGCCCGGGCTGGCCGGCGCGGTCATCAACGTGCTCAGCGCGCCGCTGGCCATCGCGATCAACTCGGTCAGCTTCCTGGGCTCCGCGTTCTTCCTGACCAGGATCCGCCGGCCCGAGCGGCGCGCCGAGCCCCGCCCGGACAGCAACCTGCGCAAGGAGATGGGCGAGGGCCTGCGCTTCGTGCTCGGCCACCCGATCCTGCGGCCGATCGCCGCCACCGCGACGATCTCCAACCTGTGGGGCACCATCGGCATCTCGCTGCTGGTCGTCCTGCTGGCGGACACCCTGCACCTGTCGGCGCTGCTGGTCGGCCTGGTGTTCAGCGCCGCGGCGGCGGGCGGCATCGCCGGCGCGGTCCTGGCGGAGCGGGTGGTCGCCCGGCTGGGCCAGGGGCCGGCCATCTGGATCTGCATGGTGGCCAGCACGGTCTGCTGGTTCCTCGCCCTCCCGCTGTACCAGGACGACTGGCGGCTCGCCCTCGGCATCGTGCTGCACGGCCTGGGCTGGATCCCGTTCATCATCTACAACGTCACCCAGGTCAGCTTCCGGCAGCGGGTGACGCCCAAGCACCTGATGGCCCGGATGAACGCCACGATCCGCTTCATGGTCTGGGGCGTGGTGCCGATCGGCGCCCTGCTGGCCGGTGTGCTGGCCGAGAAGTACGGAGTCCGGGCGGCGATGTGGGTGGGCGTGGTCGGCGAGCTCTTCGCCGTCCTGCCGGTGGTGGTCTCGCCGCTGCGCTCGATGCGGGAGCTCCCGACGGCGCCGGAGGACGAGCCCGCGGCGGCCCCCGCCACCGTCTGACCTCCGCTTTCCCCGCATTCCCCGGCCGGATGATCTCCGGCCGGGCCGCGGCGGCCCCGCGCCATTCGCGCACGGTTTCTCCGGACGCCGTCCGATTTCTCCTGCGGGTGGTTTCTCCGGACCCCTGGTAATTTCCCGGCCGGTGGCCGGCTCGATCCGTCGAGCCGGCCACCGGCCTTTTCGCGTCCTGGCACCCGGCGGGGCCATGGTGCCAAGCATGGTGAATTGGCACTGTCCGACCACCGCGCCGGTTGCTAGCGTCCTTATCGACGGGGAATGCGCCATTGAGCCGCACATTCGGAGCAGTATGTGGCGTCTCCCTGGCATGGCAGCGCATTGGTACTAGGAGGAAAACAAGTGGCAGCGGAAACCCTGGACCGCGAGAAGCTCGAAAACCTCGCGGCCGAGCTGATCGAGAAGCAGTTCCAGCGCGTCCCCAAGATGCGCGAGCTGCACGCCGGCGAGTGGACGGACCGGGACTTCTACATCCGTCACATCACCGAGACCGTGCTTCGCATCCGGCTGAACAACGAGGTCGACACCTACGCCCTCTTCAAGGTCGGTTCGAAGGACGACACCCTCGCCGCCCACCTCGCCAAGTACCTGGCGGAGGAGTTCGGCCACGAGAGCATGTTCACCCGTGACCTCTTCAAGTTCGGCCTCACCCAGGAGGACATCGACGCCACCGATGTCTTCCCGTCGACCAAGAAGCTGATGGGTTACCTGCGTCTTGAGGCCGACTCGCGCGGCCCGGCGCCCACGACGGTCTGGGACTGGCTGGTCGAGTGGTACTCCGACCGCTACAACCCGATCATCACGAACAAGGCCGCCGAGGACTTCGGCCGCGAGTTCGTCGCGGGCACCGCGACCCACATCGAGTTCGACGAGTCGCACGACCACGACGAGCTGATGTTCCGCACGGTCGCCCGCGCGGTCGAGGTGTTCGGCACCCCGAAGCAGGCGTACCAGGACCTCACGACCTTCGTGGAGCTCATCGGCGACTACTTCGCCGAGCTCTACGAGCTGACCGTGGGCAGCAAGCAGCCCGCCGGGGTCTGAGTGAGAACGGCACGGGCGCGGCCTCCCGCCGCGCCCGTGCCGGCCGCCCCTGATCATGTCGCGCACCCGTCCGTGAGGGTTGAACACTGATGTCTGAACAACTGCCCGCCTCGCGCGGGCGCGTCCTGATCGTCGAGCCGAGTTCGTCAGGGGTCGCCCTGCTCGCGGAGGCGCACGCGCTCGGTTTCGAGACCGTCGTGGCGTCGGCGGACGTCGACGACCGGCGCCTCCCGGACGCGGCCCGCACCCACGTCGACCGCCTGGTCGTGGTGGACACCAACGACGAGCAGGCGCTGGCCGAGGCCGCCGCCGCGCTCCACGCCGAGCGCCCGCTGGCGGGCATCGTGCCGGGCTTCGAGTTCTACGTGGACACCGTGGCGCGGCTGGCGCCGGCCCTTGGCCTGCCCGGCCTGCGGGCCGACACCGCGCGCGGGCTGCGCAACAAGGCCACCATGCGCCGCCTGGTCGAGGCGGCCGGGCTGCGGGTGCCCCGGCACGCCGAGGCCACCGACGAGCGGGAGCTGCTCGCCGCCGCGGCCCACGTCGGCTACCCGGCGGTCCTCAAGCCCACCGAGTCCGCGGGCAGCATCCACGTCAGCCGCGTCGACTCGCCCGAGCAGCTCCTCGCCGCCTTCCGCAGCCTGCGCGCCGACCACCGCACCGACCTCGGCCGGGTGCTGGACGGCCCGGTGCTGCTGGAGGAGTACCTGGACGGACCCGAGGTCAGCGTCGAGGGGTACGTCGAGAACGGCCGCGCCGTCGTCCTGGCGGTCACCACCAAGATGCTCGGCCCGGAGCCCTACTTCGTGGAGCTCGGCCAGATCATGCCGCACCCGGCGGCCCCGGAGGCCCGGGCGGCCATCGACGCGTACGTCGCCGGTGTCTGCGAGGCGCTCGGCGTGACCCGGGGACCGTTCCACTGCGAGCTGCGGCTGCCGGCGGGGGAGCCGGTCCTGATCGAGCTCGGCGCCCGGCTGGCCGGCCACCGCATCCCGAACCTGGTGGAGGCCGTCACCGGGATCTCCCAGGTGCGGATCATGCTCGCCGGCTACACCGGCCTGACCGCCGAGGAGGTCGGCGCCGAGTCGGCGCCGACCGCCAAGTACGTGGGCATCGCCTGCTTCACCGCCTACGGGCTGACGCGGTACCAGCACATCGAGGGGCTGGACGAGTTGCGCGACCACCCGGACACCCTGGAGGTGAAGCTCTACGTCCGGCCGGGGGAGCCGATCCCGCCGGCCGAGGACTTCCGCTGCTTCCTCGGCCATGTGGTCTACAAGGCCGAGTCGTACGAGGACGCCGCGACGCGCTGGCACGCCGTCCGGGACGAGGTGCGCTTTGTCTAGTCGAGACATCCCCCAGTACCTGGTCGTCAACCGGTTCGACGACGAGTTCGGCGAGTACCACCGGTTCGTGGAGCCGGGCAGCTGCCGGCTGGCGTACATCACGCTGCCGTGCGGCCTGCCGATCCTGGACGAGGAGAGCGCCCTCGACCTCGTCGTGGTCGACGACCTGGAGATCGGGACGCTGCTGCCGATCGCCCGCCGCCTCGCCGAGCTGCACGGCGGCTTCGACGCGATCGTGGGCCCCTCGGAGTACGACGTGCTCTCCACCGCGCAGCTGCGGGAGGAGCTCGGAGTCCCGGGCTGGCGGCCGGAGTTCGTGACGGCCTTCCGCGACAAGGCCCGGATGAAGGACCTCGTCGGTGGCGCGGGCCTGCGGGTGCCGCGGTTCTGCCGGCTGGACGCGGGCAGCACCGCCGCCGGGATCGCCGCCGAGGTCGGGCTGCCGCTGATCCTCAAGCCCCGGGCCGGCTGGTCGGCGCGCGGTGTGGTGCTGGTCCGCGACGAGGCCGAGCTGGCCGCGCTGCTGGTCGAGCAGGGCGCGGAGCTCGAAGGCTTCGAGTGCGAGGAGTACGTCGAGGGCGCGATCCTGCACGTGGACGGGATCCGCCGGGACGGCAAGTTCCACTTCGTCAGCGCGTCGGAGTACATCAACACCTGCCTGGACTTCCTGACCGGCACGCCGCTCGGGTCGGTCCTGCTCGACCCCGGCGCCCGGCTGGACCGGGTCACCGAGTTCACCGGCGGCTGCCTGGACGCGCTGGACCTCGTCGACGGCCCCTTCCACCTGGAGCTCTTCGACACGCCCGGCGGCGAGCTGGTCTTCCTGGAGGTCGGTCTGCGCCCGGGCGGCGCGGAGGTGCCCTTCGTGCACCGCGACCTGTTCGGCATCGACCTGTTCGCCGAGGCGTTCCGGGCCACCCTCGGCCTGCCGCCCGCGGTGCCCGCCGAGGCGCTGCCCGACGGGGTGGCCGGCGGCTGGGTCAGCATCCCCGAACCGCGGCCGTACCCCAGCACGGTGGTGTCCCGCAGCTCGCTGCTGGGCACCGTCGACGAGGTGTACGCGGAGGTCGTCCCCGACGTCGGCACCGTCTTCGACGGCAGCGGCGGGTACGAGCACATCGGCGGCCGGTTCCGGCTGCGCGGCACCGACCACGCCGCCGTGCGGCGCGCGGCGCTCGCCGTGATGGACCGCTACCGGCTGGTGGTCGAGCACGAGGGGCCGGACGCCCGATGACCTCTGCTCTCACCAGTCCGGTCGGGATCCTGATCGCCCGGGGCGGGCCGGACATCGACGAGGTGAAGATCCGCCGGGCCGGCCCCGCGCACCTGGCGGCGGTCCGCGAGCTGACCGGGGCGGCGGGCGCCGCCCTGCCGGTCCGGCCGGAGGCGTTCCACGCCGAGCGGATCGAGGAGTTCTGCCTGATCGAGCAGCTCGGCACGGTGATCGCCTGCGTCGGCGTCCACCGCACCGACGAGGGCGCCGAGCTGTACGACCTGGCGGTGGCGCCGGACCGGCGGGGCATCGGCCTCGGCCGGCTCCTGGTCGCGGCCGTGCTGCTGATGCTCAGCGGCGAGCCGGTGGCGGAGGTCCGGGTGGAGCCGGGGGAGGCCCGGGAGTGGTTCACCGGGCTCGGCTTCACCGAGCTGTCGCCGACCGTGCTGCGCCGGGACACCGCCGGCGGCTACGACGCGCTGGAGACCCTGGGCCGGATCGCCGACCTCCAGATCGAGTTCCAGCGCTCGGGCCGGACGCTGCGCTGGGAGCCGTCCTCCACCGCGCTGCTGATGTTCGCGCAGCGCGGCGGGCTGAAGCCCGAGTCGCTCTGCTGGGCCGGGGTCTGCGGGACGTGTGCCGTCCGGATCAAGCGCGGCACCGTCAGCTACAACACCGACCCGGGCGTCGACCCCGAGGACGACGAGGTGCTGCTCTGCATCACCCGGCCGGTCACCGATCTGGTGCTCGACCTCTGAGCGGACCGTGACCGGCACGGGGGCCGGTACGGGGGCGGCCGCGGCCAGGGGCGCCGGCACCGGGGGGGCCGGCGCCCGTGGGCGGCCGTGCGGGACGCGAGTACGGAAGCGAGTACGGAGAACGTGATGACGGAGAACAGACGATGACCAACCGCGTGACCGAGGCGTACAACGCCGCCTGCAAGATCCCGGGCAACGGCCTGGTCGACGTCATGCGGACGCTGGCGGCGAACCCGGCGATCCCGACCTGGAAGCGCCCCTACCCGCCGCGGCCCAACTTCGTCGAGGAGCGCGAGATCCGCGCGTTCGCCGACGACCTGATGGCCCTGCTGGGCATGCTCACCACGCTGCCCGACCGGCTCTTCGACGGCGACCTGGACCGCTTCCTCGACGCCGTCGGCGTACACGGCGCCCGCGCCGAGCTGATGCGCCGCCACGCGCACCAGACCCCGGTGGTCTTCGGCCGCGCCGACGTCTACCACGACGGCGACGCGTTCAAGCTGCTGGAGTTCGGCATCGGCAGCGACCTCGGCGGCTGGGACTGGGCCGGCGAGGTGCCGCGCGGCCTGCTGGAGATCGACGCCTTCGCGGCCTTCGCGAAGGAGCACGGCCTCGGCTACGTGCACACCGGCCGCGAGACGGTGCGCACCATCAAGGAGGCCGCCAAGGCCGTCGCGGGCGACCGCGAGCCGGTCGTCGCGATCATCGAGGGCCCGGGCGGCCTGGACACCTTCGGCGCGGCCACCTGGTACAACGTGCACCGCGTGATGCGCGGCCTCGGCCTGGACCTCCACCTCGGCGAGCTCGACGACCTCCAGGTGAAGGACGGCCGGCTGGTGCTGGACGGCCACGTCATCGACGTGGTGTGGCGCGCCTTCGACACCGACCAGCTGCTGGAGGATCCGGCGTTCGTCGAGCTGGCGGAGCCGGTCTTCCGGGCCCACGAGGCGGGCACGGTGCTGCTCTGGCACACCCTGCAGAGCAACCTCTTCGGCGAGAAGGGCTGCATGGCGCTGCTCTCCGACCCGCACTACGCGAGCGGCTTCACGGCCGCCGAGCGGCAGGTCATCGACCGCGCGCTGCCCTGGACGAGGTCCCTCCAGCGCGCCGAGGACCTGCTGGTCCCCGGCCGGCTGGACGACCTGATGGCCCGCCGCGACACCCTGATCCTCAAGCCCAACAACCTCTTCGGCGGGCACGGCGTCGTCGCCGGCTGGGAGACGGCCGAGGACGCCTGGCGCACGGCCCTCACCGAGGGCGCGGCCGCGGGCTGCGTGGTGCAGGAGCGGGTCGTCCCGCGCACCGAGTCCATGGTCGACCCGGCCACCGGCGAGGAGCGGCCCTGGCAGACCCTCTGGGGCGTCTTCTACCAGCCGGACGGCTACGCCGGTGCCCAGGCCCGGGTCGTCCCGGCCGGTTCCACCGAGGTCATCGGGCACCGCTCCATCGACCAGGTCCACACCGGCTCGGTGCTGACGTACTGAGCCGTCCGCGCCGAACCGCCGTACAGAATCAGGATGGGTGAAGTGAGAACGTCGGAAGACCACGGAATGTCACACGTCATCGTGATGAACCGTTGGAAGGACACCTACGCCGACTACGCGGCCTACCTCGACCACACGCGGTGTGCCGTCACGTACATCACCAGCCCGCTCGGGCGCGGGGCCGTCCCCGAGGGCGCGGCCGAGGTCGTGACCCTGGACGACATCCAGGACCTCGCGCAGCTGCGGGCCGCCGTCCTCGGCCTCGCCGAGCGCCACGGCACGCCGGACCGCCTCATCACGCTGAAGGAGGAGGACCTGGAGAACGCCGCCGTCGTCCGGGCCGAGCTCGGGCTCCCGGGGATGCGGCTCGACGAGGTCCTCGCGTTCCGCGACAAGGTCGTCATGGGCGAGCGGATCGCCGCCGCCGGCCTGCCGATCCCGGCCTTCACCGCGGTCTCCGCGGCCGAGGACATCACCGCCTTCGCCGCCGAGCACGGCTGGGACCTCGTGGTGAAGCCGCGCGACGGCAGCGGCAGCGCCGGCGTCGTGGTGGTCTCCGGCCCGGAGGACCTCGACCGGATCGAGTTCGGCCGCTGGAAGCTCATGGCGCAGGTGCGCAACCCGCACCCGATCTGCCACGTCGACGGCGTGTTCGACGGCGAGCGGCTGCTGGTGTGGCGCGGCTCGCGCTACGTCAACACCTGCCTGGACTTCGCCCAGGGCACCTTCTACGGCTCGATCGAGGAGGCCGATCCGGAGCTGCACCGGATCATCGGCGAGGCCACCGAGCGGTACATGCGCGCCCTCACCGACCGGGCCACCCCGTTCCACCTGGAGCTGTTCCTGGAGGAGACCGGGACCGGGGCCACCTGCTCCTTCCTGGAGACCGGTGCCCGGGTCGGCGGCGCGGAGACGCCGTTCCTCTGGCGCGAGGTGCACGGGTACGACCTGATGAAGGCGGCGTTCCACCTCCAGCTCGGGGTGCCGCTGGAGGAGGGCCCCGACTGGGACACCCAGGACGTCGCCGGCTTCCTGGTGGTGCCGGCGCCCGCGCCCCGGCCGTGCCGCTTCACCCACATCACCTCGATGGTCGGGCGGACGCCGGGTCCGTACGCCGAGTCGCTGGCCAAGGTGGGCGACGTCCTGCCGGTCGCGCACGGCTACGAGCACGTCGGCGGCCGCTTCCGGTTCCGCGGCGCCACCGCCGAGGACGTCCTGGAGTCGATCACCGAGACCTTCAAGGGCTACACCGTCTCGGCGGAGACCGTGGAAGCCGCCGCGATGTGACGCCGGCTCGGGCGCCCGGTGTCCCGGATCTCCGGCCGCCGCGGCCCGTACATCTCGCGACGGCCTGTCAGGAGGCCAGCGACGTGCGTACGGTGGCCGTGGCGGACGGCCGTGGGCCACCCCCCACGGCCGGATCCGAGACCCGAGACCCGAGACCTGCGCCGAGTACCCGCGGAAGGACCACCACCTCATGCCCCCAGCGACCACCACGACGGGCCGTGCTCGGAAGGCACTTCCGGGCACCTACGGCGCCGCCGCCCTCGCCGTCGGCGCGATGATCTGCGTCCAGTCCGGTGCCGCGGTGTCGACCTGGATGTTCCCGACGGCGGGGCCGCTCGGCACCGCCTCGCTGCGGCTCGCCTTCGCGGCCGCGATCATGCTGATCTGGGCCAGGCCCCGGCTGCGCGGGCGCAGCCGGCAGGACCTCCTGCTCGCCGCCGCGCTCGGCGCGGTCAGCGCGCTGATGACGATCTCCTACTTCGTGGCCATCTCCCGGATCCCGCTCGGGGTCTCCAGCGCGCTGGAGTTCCTCGGGCCGCTCGCCGTCGCCGTGGCCGGCCTGCGCCGGCGGATCGACGTGATCTGGCCGCTGCTCGCGGTCTGCGGCGTGCTGGCGCTGACCCAGCCGTGGAACGGCTCGGTCGACCTCGTGGGGCTCGCCTTCGGGGCCCTGTCCGGGGCGGCGCTCGGCGGCTACGTGATCTTCACCCAGCGCGTCGGCGACCGGTTCTCCGGCGTCGACGGGGTGGCCATCTCGCTGTCGGTGGCGGCCCTGTGCGCCGCGCCCTTCGGGCTGGTGCAGGCCGTGCCGGTGCTCACCCCGGGCATCGTGGCCGGGGCGGCCGGGGCCGCGGTGCTGCTGCCGGTCCTGCCGTACGTCCTGGAGATGCTGGCGCTGCGCAAGCTCACCACGGCCGCGTTCGGGACGCTGCTGAGCTTCGAGCCGGGCTTCGCCACGCTGATCGGCTTCGTGCTGCTGCACCAGACCATGAGCCTGCTCCAGCTCGCCGGCGTCGTCTGTGTGGTCGCGGCCAGCCTCGGCGCCGTGCGGCGCGGCGAGCGCACCCCGGAGACGCCCGCCGGCCCCGGATCCGACGCGGCCGTCGTCCCCGCGCCGGAGAAGGCCGCCACCGGCTGACCGGCCGGTAACCCGCCACCGTCCGCCCCGGAGCACCCGCCCCGGGGCGGACGCGCGTGCGGGCGGCGGGAGGCTACGGCCAGACCAGGCAGTACAGCTGGTGCCCGGCGTCGTGGAGGCGGTTGGCGAAGTCCTGCCACTCGTGCAGCATGCTGTAGATCACGAAGGCGTCCCGGGGGCCGCGGCGGTCGGGCACGGTGGACCAGATGAACGCGGCGGCGCCGAGTTCGGTCTCGTCGGCCTTGCGCAGCGGTTCGACGACGTTCTGCGGGAGCTGCACCACCGCGTAGTCGGGGTGCAGCACGACCAGCTCCAGCGGCGGCACCTGGTGCAGCGGCACGCCCTGGATGCCGGTGAGGACCATGGCGCTCATGGTCTCCGGCTTGATCTTGGTGGAGAGGTGCCCGTTGGGCGAGCCGCTGGTCTCCATCAGGTCGCCGAGCCGCCCCAGCGAGCCGAGCTCGCCCGCGTCCAGGCCGAGCCCTCCGGGGCCGAGCGCGGTGGGGACTCTGGCGGCGGTGGCGCGGTCGGGTGCGCCGAAGTACTTGTACGTCACCCCCACGCGTCCCTCACCCCGCCTCTCGCCACCGCGACCGCCACGCCCCGTACCCGCTCCCGTACCCCCGCGTGCGGCCTCGGCGGGGCGGCGGGGGCCACCCGCGGCCTCGTCGTAGCCGTCCTGCGCCTCGGACACTCGGACCATCCTCACCGGAATTCGCCGGAATCGACAGACCCCCGCACGTCCGGCGTCCCACCGGTCGTGCTCCTTACCCGTCATGCGCCGCCGTACCCAGTCATGGCACGCGGCAGTCCTCTTCACACCCCTGAAACACCGGAGCTTGCGCACGCCCGGAGTACACAGTCTGACTGGTCCGTGCAGCCGGGGTCGCCAGGACCCCCGGTTGTACGGATAACCGTACAGACTTCGTCACCCGGATCATCGTTCCAGATGATGAGGTCCGACATGCAGAGGTGAAGGACACGATTTGAGACCATGTCTCCCGTGAGCTACCCCTACGAAGCCCCCCAGTCCCAGTCGCTCTTCGACCGCGCCTCGGTCGTCACGCCCGGCGGCGTGAACTCCCCGGTGCGCGCCTTCCGCGCGGTCGGCGGTACGCCGCGCTTCATGGTGTCCGGCAGCGGCCCCTACCTCACCGACGCGGACGGCCGCGAGTACGTCGACCTGGTGTGCTCGTGGGGCCCGATGATCCTCGGCCACGCGCACCCCGCGGTGATCGACGCCGTGCAGCGGGCCGTCGCGCACGGCACCTCCTTCGGCACGCCCGGCCAGGGCGAGGTCGAGCTGGCGGAGGAGATCGTCGCCCGGATCGCCCCGGTCGAGCAGGTCCGGCTGGTCTCCTCGGGCACCGAGGCGACCATGTCCGCGATCCGGCTGGCCCGCGGCTTCACCGGCCGGGCCAAGATCGTGAAGTTCGCCGGCTGCTACCACGGTCACGTGGACGCGCTGCTGGCCGCCGCCGGGTCCGGCGTCGCGACCTTCGGCCTGCCGGACACCCCGGGCGTCACCGGCGCCCAGGCCGGCGACACCATCGTGCTGCCGTACAACGACCTGGCCGCGGTCGAGCAGGCCTTCCGGGCGCACCCGGGCGAGATCGCCTGCGTGATCACCGAGGCCTCGCCCGGCAACATGGGCGTCGTCCCGCCGCTGCCCGGCTTCAACGGCGGTCTGGCCCGGCTCTGCCGGGAGAACGGCGCGCTGTTCATCTCGGACGAGGTGATGACGGGCTTCCGCGTCTCCAAGGCGGGCTGGTACGGCCTGGAGGCGGCGCACGAGGGCTGGGCGCCGGACCTCCTCACCTTCGGCAAGGTGATGGGCGGCGGCTTCCCGGCGGCGGCCTTCGGCGGCCGCGCGGACGTCATGGGCCACCTGGCCCCGGCCGGTCCGGTCTACCAGGCCGGTACCCTCTCCGGGAACCCGATCGCCACCGCGGCGGGCCTGGCCCAGCTGCGCGGCTGCACCGACGAGGTGTACGCCACGGTGGACCGGGTGGCCGCCGAGCTGTCGGCGATGGTCTCCGGCGCGCTGGCCAAGGAGGGTGTGGCGCACCGGCTGCAGACCGCCGGGAACATGTTCTCGGTGTTCTTCACCGAGGCCGCGGTGACCAACTACGACGAGGCGAGGACCCAGGAGGCGTTCCGCTTCAACGCCTTCTTCCACGCGATGCTCGCCGAGGGCGTCTACCTCCCGCCGTCCGCCTTCGAGTCCTGGTTCGTCTCGGCGTCCCACGACGAGCGGGCGATCGAGCGGATCGCCGCCGCACTGCCGGCCGCCGCCCGCGCGGCCGCCGAGGCCCAGCCCGCGTAGCCGCGGCCGACCACCAGGAGTACTGAGAAGTGAGCACCAACGACACCACCGTCGTCCACCTGATGCGACACGGCGAGGTGCACAACCCGGAGGGCGTCCTGTACGGCCGCCTGCCCGGCTACCGGCTGTCCGAGCTGGGCCGGCAGATGGCCGACCGGGTCGCCGAGGACCTGGCCGGCCGGGACATCACCCACGTGGTGGCGTCCCCGCTGGAGCGGGCGCAGGAGACCGCCGAGCCGATCGCCAAGTCGCACGGCCTGGACCTCGCGGTCGACGAGCGGCTGATCGAGGCCGACAACATCTTCCAGGGCAAGACCTTCGGGGTCGGCGACGGCTCGCTGAAGAACCCGGGCTACTGGAAGTACCTGACCAACCCGTTCAAGCCGTCCTGGGGCGAGCCGTACCTGGAGCAGGCGGTGCGGATGATGGGCGCGCTGGCCGCCGCCCGGGACGCCGCGCGCGGCCACGAGGCGGTCTGCGTCAGCCACCAGCTGCCGATCTGGATCGTGCGTTCCTTCGTGGAGCGCCGCCGGCTCTGGCACGACCCGCGCAACCGCCAGTGCTCGCTGGCCTCGCTGACCAGCTTCACCTACGAGGGCGACCGGATCGTGTCGGTCGGCTACCGCGAGCCGGCCCGCGACCTGCTGCCCGCGCACCTGGTCGGCAAGGGCGGGAAGAGCAAGCCGGTGGGTAAGAGCTTCGGCGCCTGACCGCCGTCGGGTGGTCTGGCCCAGCCGCAGGTCAGAGGGGGTTCGACACGGAATGTCGGACCCCCCCGAACCTGCCCGCAACTCCATGCGAAACTTTTCACATGTCTGGCATGACGCGCCCCCGTCCCCGTGTCGCCGCAGCGGCCGCCGCCACCGCCGCCGCTGCCGCGCTCGCCCTCAGCGGCTGCAGCTCCTCAGGTTCGTCGGCCAGCGGTGACGGCCAGATCGGCTTCGTCTCGGCCAAGGGCAGCAACATCTCCAAGGCCGCGGTGGGGCACCGCCAGGACGCGCCCGACCTCTCCGGCACCACCCTGGAGGGCACCCCGGTCAAGCTCTCGGACTACCGGGGCAAGGTCGTCGTCCTCAACGTCTGGGGCTCCTGGTGCGGGCCCTGCCGGGCCGAGGCGGACGACCTCCAGCGGATCTGGGACAAGTACAAGGACCAGGGCGTCCAGTTCCTCGGCATCAACACCCGGGACCCGGAGATCACCAACGCCGTCCGCTTCGAGCAGGAGCGGGGCGTCACCTACCCGAGCCTCTACGACCCGGCCGGGACGCAGCTGCTGAAGTTCCCCAAGGGCAGCCTCAACCCGCAGTCCGTGCCGACCACCATCGTGGTCGACCGGGAGGGCAGGCTCGCCGTCCGGGCCGTCGGCGGCCAGCTGGACGACGGCCTGGAGTCGATGCTCCAGCCGGTCCTCGCGGAGCAGCAGCAGTGAGTGCCGCGGCCCAACTCGCCGACACCACCGGGACCATCCAGAGCGGGGCGCTGCTGGTGGCCGCGCCGATCGCGCTGGTGGCCGGTCTGGCGTCGTTCTTCTCGCCGTGCGTGCTGCCGCTGGTGCCCGGCTACCTCTCCTACGTCACCGGCTTCTCGGCCGCCGACCTCGCCGACGCGCGCGGGGCCCGGCGCGGCCGGATGCTGCTCGGGGTGCTGCTGTTCATCCTCGGCTTCACCGCCGTCTTCGTCTCCACCGGCGCGCTGTTCGGCTTCTTCGGCTCGACCCTCCAGGAGCACCGGCGGGTCATCTCGATCGTGTTCGGCGCGCTGACCATCGTGATGGGCCTCGCCTTCATGGGCCTGGTGCCCGGGCTGAGCATGCGCGAGGTGCGCTCGCACCGCCGCCCGGCGGTCGGCCTGCTCGGCGCGCCGATGCTGGGCGTGGTCTTCGGCGTCGGCTGGACGCCCTGCCTCGGCCCGACCCTGGCCGCCGTCCAGAACCTGGCGCTCAACGAGGCCGACGCCGGCCGCGCCGCGCTGCTGATGACGGCCTACTGCCTGGGCCTGGGCGTACCGTTCGTCGTGGCCGCGGTGGCCTTCCGCCGGGCCCTGGGCGCCTTCGGCTGGGTCAAGCGGCACTACCCGCTCGTCATGCGGATCGGCGGCGGCATGCTCGTCGCGGTCGGTCTGCTGCTCGTCACCGGGGTCTGGGACTCGATGGTGAACGAACTGCAGTCCTGGACCGCCGACTTCCAGATCGGAATCTGACCGTGAGCAAGACCACGACCGATACCGAGCTGCCCCCCCAGGCGGTCGAGGACGCGGCCGAGCGGCTGACCAGCGCCCCGGTCGAGTCGGACGGCCCCGGCGGGATAGGGGCGTTCGGCTGGCTGCGCTGGATGTGGCGCCAGCTGACCTCGATGCGGGTCGCGCTGATCCTGCTCTTCCTGCTCTCGCTGGCCGCCATCCCGGGCTCGCTGATCCCGCAGAGCGGCCAGAACGAGTTCAAGGTCGAGACCTGGAAGGCCCGGCACACCACGGTCGCGCCGATCTACCAGAAGCTCCAGCTGTTCGACGTCTACAGCTCGGTCTGGTTCTCGGCGATCTACATCCTGCTGTTCGTCTCGCTGGCCGGCTGCATCGTCCCGCGCACCTGGCAGTTCGTCGGCGTGCTGCGTGCCCAGCCGCCGGCCGCGCCGCGCAACCTGACCCGGATGCCGGTCTACGCGGCCTGGCGCACCGAGGCGGACGCCCGGGAGGTGAACGCCGCCGCGCACCGGCTGCTGCGGCGCCGCCGGTTCCGGGCGAACCTGGCCGGCGGCGCGGTGGCCGCCGAGAAGGGCTACCTGCGCGAGGTCGGCAACCTGGTCTTCCACCTGTCGCTGTTCGCGCTGCTCGGCGGCTTCGCCTGGGCGAGCCTGGCCAGCGGCACCGGCGGCAAGCTGATGGTCGCCGGCGAGGGCTACTCCAACACGATCACCCAGCTCGACGACTTCACCGGCTCGCGGTTCTACGGCTCCCAGGACCTCGACCCGTTCTACCTGAAGCTCAACGACTTCACCTCGCGCTTCCAGACCAAGGGCGACCAGATCGGCGCCGCCCGGGAGTTCACCGCGAACGTCGAGTACTACTCCGGCAGCGACGCGTCGAAGCTGAAGCAGGGCTCGATCGAGGTCAACCACCCGCTGGAGATCGGCGGCAGCAAGGTCTACCTGATCGGCCACGGCTACGCCCCGGTGGTCACCGTGCGCAACGCCGCCGGGACGGTGGTCTACACCGGTGCCACGCCGTTCCTGCCGCAGGACCCCAACCTGACCTCCACCGGCGTCATCAAGGTCTCCGACTACGGCGAGAAGGACGGCAAGCGGACCCAGATGGGCTTCTCCGGCTTCTTCCTGCCGACCGCCCCGGTGGCCTTCGACGCCAACACCGGTCCGCGCTCGCTCTTCCCCGGCGACGCCGACCCGGCGCTGGTGCTGAACGCCTTCGCGGGCGACCTCGGCACCGACTCCGGCCTGCCGCAGAACGTCTACCAGCTCAACACCAAGAACCTGACGCAGCTGCAGCAGGACGGCAAGATCGCCAAGGTCCGGCTGAAGCCGGGCCAGGCGTGGGACCTGCCGGACGGCTACGGAAGCGTCACCTTCGAGGGCTACAAGCAGTGGGCCAGCTTCAACGTCTCGCACCGCCCGGGCAACGCGATCGCCCTGACCGGCGGCGTGCTGGCGATCCTCGGCCTGATCGGCTCGCTCTTCGTGCAGCGCCGGCGGATCTGGGTGCGCGCGGTGGCGCTGCCCGGTGGCGGCACCCTGGTCGAGCTGGCCGGGCTGGGCCGCAGCGAGTCGGCGAAGACCGCCGAGGAGCTGGCCGAGCTGGCGGTCGACCTCCAGGACGACGCTCCGGCGGCCGACGAGCCGGACTCCGGCGCGACCGGTCCCCACCGGCCGGATGAACCCGCCGGGGCCGCCGAGGCCGCCGAGCCCGATCAACCCGCCGAGCCCGCCGAGCCCGCCGAGCCCGCCGGGGCCGCAGCGGCCCCCGAGCCCTCGGCACCCGCAGACCCCGCAGTCCCTGCCGACCAGAACTCCAAGGAGTAGACGGTGCATCTCGCCTCGGCGGTCGACCCACAGCTGGCCGACCTGTCCAACAAGCTGATCTACTCGGCCATGGCCGTCTACCTGATCGCCATGTTCGCCTACATGTTCGAGTGGACGTTCGGTTCCAAGGGAGCCGTCGCCGTCCGTTCGTCCGCGCAGGCGGGCCTGGCCGAGACCGTCGCCGAGGCCGCGCCCGCGGCCGGGAGCGGCAAGAAGGTGACCGTCACGGTCGCCTCGGCCGGCGGCGGCACCACCACGCTCACCCGCACCGCGCTGGCGGGCGAGGGCGCGACGGTGGTCACCAGCGGGCGCGGCGACGGCGAGGTCGACGGCCCGGGCGCGGCCGGCACCAGCGAGAAGGCCGACCTGTCGGGCCGGATCGCGATCTCGCTCACGGTGCTCGGCGCCATGCTGCACGCGGGCGGCGTGGTCACCCGCGGCCTCTCGGTCTCACGCTGGCCGTGGGGCAACATGTACGAGTTCTCCTGCGCCTTCGCGCTCGCCATGACGGTGGCCTTCCTCGGCCTGCTGCTGACGAAGAAGCCGGTCCGCTGGCTCGGCCTGCCGGTCACCCTGGCGGTGCTGCTGACCCTCGGCATCGCCGTCTCGGTGTTGTACACCGAGTCCGAGCAGCTCGTCCCGGCGCTCCACTCGTACTGGCTGGCGATCCACGTCTCCACCGCGATCATCTGCGGCGGCGCCCTGTACGCGGCGTTCATCGCGACCCTGCTGTACCTCGGCAAGGACTCCTTCGACAAGCGGATGGCGGCCGGCCTGGCCAAGGGCCCGCTCGGCACCTCGCCGTCGATCTGGCGCCGGCTGCCCGCCGCCTCCACGCTCGACAAGCTGTCCTACCGGATCAACGCCCTGGTCTTCCCGCTCTGGACCTTCACCATCATCGCGGGCGCGATCTGGGCCGAGGCCGCCTGGGGCAAGTACTGGGAGTGGGACCCGAAGGAGACCTGGTCGTTCATCACCTGGGTCGCCTACGCCTGCTACCTGCACGCCCGCGCCACGGCGGGCTGGCGGGGCCGCAAGGCCGCGTACCTCGCGGTGCTGGCCTTCGCCTGCTACCTGTTCAACTACTACGGCGTGAACATCTTCGTCACCGGCAAGCACTCGTACGCGGGGCTCTGACCGGGGCTGCACCACCCACCGGCCCGGCGCTCCGACCAAGGAAGCCGGGCCGTGGTGCGACAGGGGTAGTTCGTGCCGGCCACCCGGTCCGGCACGGGGAGGAACCGAGGAGGAAATCGCGCAATGGAGTGCGACGAGGTCATGCTGACCGTCCGAATCACCGCCGCCGAGCGCACGCTGCTCCGCAGACTCGCCCAGGGGCACCGCAGCGACGTGTCCGAGGTCGTGGCCGACGGCCTGCTGGACATCATTCCGACGCTCAGCTCGCAGGCGGACGCCTACCGGCTGCTGGGCGCCCTGACGGCCCCCGCGCCGTGCGCGCTGACCGTCTGGCTGCCGACGCCGCTGGCCGATCTGCTGGTGCCGGGGGCGGCCCGGATCGCCCAGGTGACGCAGGTGCGGATCGGCTCGGCCAGCGCCATGCTGGGCGCCGCGCTGCGGCTCTGGCTGGCCCAGGACCCGACCAGGCTGGCCGCCAACCTCAGCGTGATGCACGCCGGCCGCCCCGCGGCGCTGGTGGCCGCCTGAGGGTGCGGACGAGGGGCCTGCCGGCCGCCCGCCGGCCCCGGACACCGGTCCGGGGTCAGCTGGCGAGCGGCAGGCCCCTCGCGCGTCCGGAGCCGGCGGGGCGGGTGTCCCGGGCCTCCTGCCGGGCCGGCTCGGTCAGCAGCCGGCACTCGGCCGCCGTCCGGCCGTCCTGGACCAGCTGGACCCGGACCGGTACCCGCCGGCCGTCCGCGCCGCTCTCCCGGACGGCCCGCACCAGGCAGGGCCGGTCCAGCTCGATGAAGCGGTCGAACGAGGACAGCAGCTCGACCGGCACCACCGGCTCGGGGTGCCGCAGCCGCTGGGCGGCCTGCCGGGCGGCCTCCAGCACCAGCATCCCGGGGACGTGGTCTGCCGCCGGGTCGAACAGCACCGGGTGGCCGGGGTCCACCCGCAGCAGCCAGCTGTCCGGCGCGGGGGACGCGCCGAGCACCACGTCGGCGGACCGCTCGCGGCCGACGAGTTCGGGCGCGGTCGGCGCGGACAGCGCCGCGGCCCGCATCGGGGGCGCGCCGGACAGCCGGGGAGGCACCGGCCGGGGCCCCGGACCGCGCAGCCGGGCGTAGGCGGCGGGGGAGTGCACTCGTAGCTCTCCGGAGCCGTGGCCGACCGGACGGCCGTCCCGCTCGACCTCGACGTGCACCCGCAGCGAGGCCGGTCGGCCGTGCCGCATCCGGACGTCCTGGCAGCCGACCTTGAGCATCAGCGAGGCCGGTCCGGCGCCCACGGCGAGCCCGTCCAGCCCGGCCGGGCCGAGCGTGAAGCAGAGTTCGTCCAGCGTGAAGTGGTGGCCGCGCGGCACGCCGAAGCCGACGTGGCCGATCAGCAGACCGGCCTGGCGGACGGTCTCGGCCATCAGCAGCGGGTCGTGGTGCCGGTCGTCCGGCAGCCGGTAGAAGCCGTGCAGCCGCGGCCATTGGGCGCCCAGCAGGAAGTCGTAGGGGCCGGCCGACTGCCAGCCCGTGATGAGGACGTCGGAGACGCAGGAGCGGTGGACCAGGTGCCGGGAGACGGTCCGCTCGTGGAAGTCGTAGCCGGGACCGGGGTGGGCATAGGGGATGCCGGCGTCCGGATCTACGATCAATGGCATGACTGGCCCCACTCCCGGGTCTCGGCCGACCGGCCGCGCAGACGGCCTCGGTAAAACATACAGACCACCCGGTTTGCGCACTACTGGCGGGGTCGTCGTTGCCGAGCACTCCGCGTGATCACGGTACCCGCGGGCTGGACTGCGGGAACGTGCCGAGGGGAAGAAGTCCGCGCCCCGGACGGGCGCCGATCCCCCCTGGATGGCGGCGTCGAGCGAGGGGCTAGATTAGATACCAACCATGCGGTTTGGGATGGCCCGTCCGCATGCGAGGCGTCGCACCATCGACGACGACGCCCTGAGAGCAGCCGGGCGAGCCGCGATCTCGCCGGCGCCGAGGCCGGAGGGGCCGAGTGGTCAAGCAGGAACGCGCGGGTCGGACCAGGCAGGCCGTCCTGCTCGCCGCGGCGGTCACCTTCGCGGACGCGGGGTTCGAGTCCGCCAGCCTGATCGACATCAGCCGCCGGGCGGGCGTCAGCAAGGGCGCGCTCTACTTCCACTTCGTCTCCAAGCAGGCACTCGCCGACGGCGTCCGGGCCGCGGCCGGGCGCGAGATCGGCTCGGCCGCGCTCCGCGCCCTGCGCGGTGGCGCACCGGCCATCCAGGGCCTGATCGACTTCACGCACGAACTGTCCCGGCTGCTCCGCGAGGACGTCGTGGTCCGGGCCGGAGTCCAGCTCGGCCAGGGCGCCCGGGGCGGCTCGGACGCCTGGCACAGCCTGACCGCCGTGGTCCGGCGGCTGCTGGAGCGCGCGGCGGCGGCCGGCGAGCTGCGCCCGGGACTGGACCCGCGCCCGGCCGCCGAACTGCTCACCACCCTGGCGGCGGGGCTGGTGCTGCTCGCCCCCGAGGACGCCGACCGGCTCCGCCCGGAGGCGGTGCGGAGCCTGTGGGGAGCGGCGCTGCCCGCGCTGGTCCCGGGGAACCGCTGCGCCGCCTACCGGACCTGCGCGCCGTAGCGCCGCACCCCGCGATCGGCGGCCGCCGCCGGATCAGCCGCCGCCCGCGCCCCGCTCGGCCACGCTGAGCCGGGCGAGCGCGTGCGGCTGGACCAGGCCCGGCAGCAGCAGCGTCCAGAGGTCGGTCATCCGCTGGAGGAGGTCCCGGCGGCCGGCCAGCACCTGGGAGCTCAGCTGGATCCCGGTCACCGCCCCGGTGATCACCCCGGCCGCCGCCGCGACGTCCAGGCCCGGGTGCAGGTCGCCGGCCTCCCGGGCCTGCTCCAGCAGCGCGCGTGCCGCGTCCGACCAGCCCTGGTAGGCCTCGATCTGCGGCTGGGTGAAGCTGCCGTGCTCGATCGTCAGCCGGATGCTGCCGCGCACCAGCGGATCGTCCAGCAGGGCGTGGGCGAAGGCGTACCCCAGGTCGATCAGGGTCTGCACCGGGCTGTCGGAGGTCGGCCGCCAGGTGGCGAGCCAGTCGGCCTGGCCCTCGATCACGGCCAGCGCCAGCTCCTCCTTGGAGTGGAAGTGGAAGTACAGCGCCCCCTTGGTGACGCCGGCCCGCTCCAGGATGTCCGCCATGGTGGCCGCGGCGTAGCCGCGTTCGTCGAAGACTTCGGCCGCGGCGAGGAGCACCGCCTGGCGGGTCGCCAGTGCCCGGGCCTGCCTGGCCATCGCAGCCTCCCTGGGTAGTTCGCACGCTCCGGCAGCGGCTGATCCTAGGGCCGCGACGGCGCGGAGATCACATACCGTCCAGTAGGTATTCTACCGAGCCGCCCCGGGCTTGACCGGGACCGTCCGGGGCCGGGACGGGTCCGTCCGGGCCGGGACGCCCGGTGAGCGGGGCCCCGGTACGCCGACGGCCGGCCACCCGGGGAGGGTGGCCGGCCGTCGGGCGGGCGTGTCGGGCCGTCAGGCGGCCTGCTGCCAGCTGACCGGCGAGTAGTACGCCGGGCGGCGCTCCAGGCGCTGCCAGCTGGCGATCGGCTCGATCGGGGCGGCGGCGGCCGCGGCCTGCTGAGCGGCCGCGGCGCGGGCCAGCAGGACGGCGGTCAGGGCGGCGAGTTCCTCGTCGTCGAGGGAGCCGCGGACGATACGGACGAGAGGTTCGGCGGAAGCGGTCATGATTCGGTTTCTCCCCCGGCGCAAGTGTGGTGTGTGGTCGGTGGCGTGGTAACCGCGGTGCTACATCGGCGGGTTGCCGTGCTTGCGGGACGGCAGGTCCGCGTGCTTCGTCCGCAGCATGGCCAGCGAGGAGGCCAGGACCTGGCGGGTCTCGGCCGGGTCGATGACGTCGTCCACGAGGCCGCGCTCGGCCGCGTAGTACGGGTGCATCAGTTCGTTCTTGTATTCCTTGATCTTCTGCGCCCGCATCGCCTCGGGGTCCTCGGCGCCGTTGATGTCCCGGCGGAAGATCACGTTGGCGGCGCCCTCGGCGCCCATGACGGCGATCTCGTTGGTCGGCCAGGCGAACGAGAGGTCCGCGCCGATCGAGCGGGAGTCCATCACGATGTACGCGCCGCCGTAGGCCTTGCGCAGGATGAGCTGGATGCGCGGCACGGTGGCGTTGCAGTAGGCGTAGAGGAGCTTGGCGCCGTGCCGGATGATGCCGTCGTGCTCCTGGTCGACGCCGGGCAGGAAGCCGGGCACGTCGAGCATGGTGACCAGCGGGATGTTGAAGGCGTCGCACATCTGGACGAAGCGCGCGGCCTTCTCGCTCGCGTTGATGTCCAGCACGCCGGCCAGCGACTGGGGCTGGTTGGCGATGATGCCGGTGACGTGGCCGTCGATCCGGGCGAGCACGCAGAGCACGTTGGTGGCCCAGCGCTCGTGGACCTCCAGGTACTCGCCGTGGTCGACGATCTCCTCGATCACCTTGCGCATGTCGTACGGGCGGTTGCCGTCGGCCGGCACCAGGTCGAGCAGCACGTCGTTGCGGCGGTCCACCGGGTCGTCGCTGACGACCGTCGGCGGCATCTCGCGGTTGTTCTGCGGCAGCAGCGAGAGGAGGTAGCGGACCTCCTCGATGCAGGACTGCTCGTCGTCGTACGCGAAGTGCGAGACGCCGGAGACCGCGGAGTGGACGTCGGCGCCGCCGAGGCCGTTCTGGGTGATCTTCTCGCCGGTCACCGCCTGGACCACGTCCGGGCCGGTGATGAACATCTGCGAGGTCTCGCGGACCATGAAGATGAAGTCGGTCAGGGCCGGGGAGTACGCGGCGCCGCCGGCGCACGGGCCGAGCATCACCGAGATCTGCGGGATGACCCCGGAGGCCCGGGTGTTGCGCTGGAAGATGCCGCCGTAGCCGGCCAGGGCGGTGACGCCCTCCTGGATGCGGGCGCCGGCGCCGTCGTTCAGCGAGACCAGCGGGGCACCGGCCGCGATGGCCATGTCCATGATCTTGTGGATCTTCTGCGCGTGGGCCTCGCCCAGGGCGCCGCCGAAGATCCGGAAGTCGTGGGCGTAGGTGAAGACGGTCCGCCCGTGCACGGTGCCCCAGCCGACGACCACGCCGTCGGTGTGCGGCTTCTTGGCCTCCAGGCCGAAGCCCTGGGCGCGGTGCCGGCGCAGCGGCTCCACCTCGCGGAACGAGCCCTCGTCGAGCAGCAGCTCGATGCGCTCGCGTGCGGTCAGCTTGCCCTTGGCGTGCTGGGCCTCAGTGGCCTTCTCGCTCGGGCCGCGGCGGACCTGGTCGCGCAGTTCGTGCAGCTCGGCGACCCGCCCGTGGGCGTCGGCCGCGATCTCGGGGATCTCGTCGCCGACCGGCGCCTCATGCACAACCGTCATCTCGAACCACTCCAAGGGTGAGGGAACTGTCCGACAGCCAACGTCTGCTGTGCCCCCGGCTGCGAATCACTTTCTTCACTTATGACTGTACGAGGGGCCGCACGCTGGTTTCGGCGTCGATTCCGTACAAGGTCGGGTCCGTTTAGATGTCAGGGCTGCACAGAAACCGGTCGGTGGGACTGTGTACGGTAGGTGTCCGTTCGATTACCCGAAGCCGTCGTCACGGCTTCCGGAAGATGATCTGAACATGAGGGAACGTGCAGGTCAGGGGCGTGCGCCGAGGGGCCGGGCGGGGCACTCCGCAGAGGGCCGGCGACGGCCGCCGGGCGGTCGCGGCCGGCGCGGCGCAGCGGGTCGGGGCGTCCGCCACTCGTAGGGATGCGCCAAAAACACCGCAGCCCACCCGGAACCGGTCCGGCTGGGCTGTCCGGGGTAGCCGGGTCAGCTCTTCCGGCCGTCCTCCGGCTCGTCCTTGCCGCGCAGCTCCTCCTCGCGGCGGCGCAGATCGGCCTCCCACTGCTTGAGCATGTCCTCGTGCTTCTTGTCGTCCTTCTTCAACGAGGCGAGGAACTCGGGGTCGTCGTCCGGCGCGAGCGGCCGGCCGCCGCGCGGGCGCTCGTACTCCGGGGAGCCGCCGGGGCCGCCGGCCACCGCCGCGCCGCGCCGCTTGCCGGCCACCAGCCAGGCGATCGAGCCGACCAGCGGGAAGAGCAGCACGATGATCACCCAGACCACCTTGGGCAGGTGCTTCACCTCGTCCTCGGGCGTGGTCAGGCAGTCGATGAACGCCCACACCCAGAGGGCGAGCGGGAGTACGAAGGTCAGGATCCTCAGCACGGCGGCGATCTCCCCCGGCGACGGCGGTTTGCGGCGGGCGGCCCGGAAGCGGTGGACGGCTTCACGGGGGCCCTTGACCGAGCCAGGCTATCGGGTGGCGGATACTGGCTGGCATGGCATACGACGATCTCCGCTCGTTTCTGCGGGCCCTCGACCGCGAGGGCGATCTCAAGCGCATCAAGGCCGAGGTGGACCCCCATCTGGAGATCGGCGAGATCGTCGACCGGGTCCAGAAGGCCAAGGGCCCGGCCCTGCTGTTCGAGAACGTCAAGGGCTCGTCGATGCCACTGGCGATGAACGTCTTCGGCACCGAGGCCCGGCTCGCCAAGTCGCTCGGCCTCAAGGGGCCCGAGGACATCGCCGAGAAGATCGCGGGGCTGCTCAAGCCGGAGCTGCCGCAGGGCTTCACCGGCTTCCGGGACGCCTTCGGCAAGCTCGCCTCGATGGCCCACGTGCCGCCGAAGAACGTCAAGGACGCCCCGGTCCAGGAGGTCGTGCTCACCGGCGACGACGTCGACCTGGACGCCCTGCCGGCCCTGTTCACCTGGCCGCTGGACGGCGGCTCCTTCTTCAACCTGGGCCTGACCCACACCAAGGACCCGGACAGCGGCGTGCGCAACCTGGGCCTCTACCGGCTCCAGCGGCACGACCGGCGGACCATCGGCATGCACTGGCAGATCCACAAGGACAGCCGCAATCACTACGCGGTGGCCGCGAAGCGCGGCGAGCGGCTGCCGGTCGCGATCGCCTTCGGCTGCCCGCCGGCCGTCACCTACGCCGCCACCGCGCCGCTGCCCGGTGACATCGACGAGTACCTGTTCGCCGGCTTCGTGGCGGGCGAGCGGGTGCGGATGGTCGACTGCAAGACCGTCCCGCTGCAGGTCCCGGCCGACGCCGAGGTGGTGCTGGAGGGCTGGCTGGAGCCCGGCGAGATGCTGCCCGAGGGTCCGTTCGGCGACCACACCGGCTTCTACACGCCGCAGGAGCCCTTCCCGGCGCTGACGATCGACTGCGTGACGATGCGCCGCCGGCCGATCCTGCAGTCCATCGTGGTCGGCCGGCCGCCGACCGAGGACGGCCCGCTGGGCAAGTTCACCGAGCGGTTCTTCCTGCCGCTGCTGAAGATCATCATCCCGGACATCGTCGACTACGACCTGCCCGAGGCCGGCGGCTTCCACAACTGCGTGATCGTCTCGATCGACAAGAAGTACCCCAAGCACGCCCAGAAGACGATGCACGCCATCTGGGGCGCCCACATGATGTCGCTGACCAAGCTGATCATCGTGGTGGACTCCGACTGCGACGTGCACGACTACCAGGAAGTCGCCTGGCGGGCCTTCGGCAACGTCGACTACAGCCGGGACCTCACCGTCGTGGAGGGCCCGGTCGACCACCTCGACCACGCCTCCTACCAGCAGTTCTGGGGCGGCAAGGCCGGTATCGACGCGACCCGGAAGCTGCCCGAGGAGGGCTACACGCGCGACGGCGGCTGGCCGGAGATGGTCTCCTCCGACCCGGCCACCGCCGCCCTGGTGGACCGCCGCTGGAAGGAGTACGGGCTCTGATGAGTACCGCCGCCGCCCTCCCCGACGTCCCGCCCGGCAAGGTCAAGGCGTTCCTGCGGCTGGTGATGATCGAGCACTCGGTCTTCGCCCTGCCCTTCGCCTACATCGCCGCGCTGACGGCCATGTTCCTCGCCGACGAGCGGGTGCACTGGGCCGAACTGTTCATCGTCACGGTCTGCATGGTCGGTCTGCGGACCTTCGCGATGGCCGCCAACCGGATCATCGACCGCGAGATCGACGCCCGCAACCCGCGCACCGCCGGGCGCGAACTGGTCACCGGCGCGGTGTCGGTGAAGACGGCGTACATCGGCTCGGCGGTCGCGCTGGTGGTCTTCCTCGGCGCCGCCGCGCTGCTCAACCCGCTCTGCCTGGCGCTGGCGCCGGTCGCCGTCGTGCCGATGGTGGTCTACCCGTACGGCAAGCGGTTCACCGACTTCCCGCAGGCGATCCTCGGCCTGGCCCAGGCGATGGGCCCGGTCGGCGCCTGGCTCGCCGTCACCGGCTCCTGGTCCTGGGACGCGGTCGTGCTCGGTGTGGCGGTGGGCATCTGGATCGGCGGCTTCGACCTGATCTACGCCTGCCAGGACGTCGCCTCCGACCGGTCGGGGGGCGTGCGTTCGGTACCGGCGCGCTTCGGCGTCCCGGCGGCGATCCGCGGCGCCCGCGCCTGCCACGTGCTGACCACGCTGCTGCTCGGCTGGTACGCCGTGCTGACCGACGCCGGTCCGGCGTTCTGGGTCGGGCTGCTCGTGGTGGCCGGGGCGTTCGTCTACGAGCACACCATCGTGAAGCCCCACGACCTGTCGAAGCTGAACCGGGCGTTCTTCCAGACCAACGGCTTCGTCGGCATCTCGCTGTTCTTCTTCGCCCTGGTGGACCTGCTCCTGCGCGGTCTGGGGACCTGACCCGGATCCGCTCGTGCCCGGCCGGGACCCGGACGCCCCGGCCGGGCCCCGGCCCGTCCTACCGGCCGGCGTCCTCGTCGAGGGTGTGCTTCACCAGGGCGTTGGCGTGGCCGTGGCCCAGACCGTGCTCGGACTTGAGCCAGCCGACCAGTTCGCTGTGCCTGGTCAGCGGCGAGGAGCGGATCAGCTCCTTCCAGTGTGCGACCGGCCGGCCGTACGTCTTCTCGATCGACGGGAAGTAGCTGGCGGGGCCCTTCACGGACGCGGTCACGGGAGTCTCCTGTCGGGGTGTTCGGTCGCCTTCGCGCGGTGTTTCCGAGAGTTGGACCGGAGCGGACCGCCGAACTCATCGGTCCGCCGGAGTGACCCGCGTCACAGGAGCGCCCGGTACGCGCTCGGCCCGGCGCAGGACGGCCTCCGGGCCGCCATCGGGGCCGGGTTCGACGCGCTGCGCTGACGGCCCCCGGTATTCCCCCGCGGCCGCGCGATCACTCCATCCCGTGAACCCGGCCGCGCGGCCGACCGGCCCGGGCGGGGCCGCCGTTACGCTGCGCCCATGGACATCGTGATCCCGCTCTTCGACCGTTTCGAGCCGCTCGACGCGATCGGGCCGTACGAGATCCTCGGCCATGTCCCGGGCGCCGAGGTGCGCTTCGTCGCGCGCGAGCCGGGGCGGGTCACCGATGCGCTGGGGGCGCTGACGGTCGACGTCCCCACCCGGTACTCGGAGATCGGGTCCTGCGACGTGCTGCTCGTCCCCGGCGGCGCCGGGGCCCGGGCGCTGGTCGCCGACGAGGACTTCCTGGACTGGGTCCGGGCGGTGCACGGGGAGAGCGGGTTCACCACCTCGGTCTGCACCGGCGCGCTGGTGCTCGGCGCGGCCGGGCTGCTCAAGGGCCTCACCGCCACCACCCACTGGGCGGCGGTCGCCGAGCTGGAGGCCCATGGCGCCACCTACACCGCCGAGCGGGTCGTCCGCCACGACCGGATCATCACCTCGGCCGGGGTCTCCGCCGGCATCGACATGGCCCTGCGGCTCGCCGCCCTGCTCACCGACGACCTCACCGCCCAGGCCATCCAGCTCTACACCGAGTACGACCCGCGACCCCCGTTCGACACCGGCTCGGTGGCCAAGGCCCCGGCCGCCGTCCTGGAGCGCACCCGCACGCTCGGCTGAGGAGCCGCCGCTACCGTGGGGCGTCGAGGCCGCGCCGGTAGCGCAGACCGGGGCGGCTGTCGACGACGGTCTCCCCGGTCACGGTGAACCCGGTCCGCCGCAGCACCGCCCTGGACGCCGGGTTGTCGAGCGTGGTGACGGCGGTGAGTCCGGTCAGGCCGTACTCCGCGGCGGCCAGGCGGCACACCTCCTCGACGCCCGCCGTCGCCGCGCCCCGGCCGGCGGCCCGCTCGCCGATCCGGTAGCCGAGTTCGGCGCTCCCGGCCGCCACGTCCACCAGGTTGACCCGGCCGAGCAGCTCGCCGCGCTCGTCGACCAGGAGGTGGAAGTGGCAGGCCCCGGTGTCCTGTTCGGCGAGCAGCGCGCGGTGCCGGTCGGCGAACGCCGCGAAGTAGTCGTCCCCGCGGTCGGGGACGGAGCGGGCGAAGTACTCCCGGTTCTCCCGTTCGAAGGCCAGCAGGGCCGGCGCGTGGTCGGCCCGCAGTCGCTCCAGTCTCGTCGTCATGCCCCGAGAGTAGGGGGCGTCGACCGGGCGTCCGCCCGTAGGCCGGCTCGCGGACCGCCGCCTCGCCGCTCCCTGGACTCGGAAGATCGTCGACCGGTCGGACGGGAGAGCACGCATGGGTACTGCCAGGATCGCGGTCGTCACCGCCACCGCCGCCGCGGAGTACGACGCCGACCTGCCCCTGATCGTGGACGCCTTGCGGGCGGGCGGCCTGGCGGCCGAGGCGGTGCCCTGGGACGCGGCCGCCCCGGGGTGGGGGGAGTTCGACCTGGCGGTGGTCCGGTCGACCTGGGACTACGCGGAACGCCTCGACGAGTTCCTGGCCTGGGCCGACACGACGGCCCGCGTCACCCGGCTGCGCAACCCGGCCCCGGTGGTGCGCTGGAACAGCGACAAGCGCTATCTGTCGGTGCTCGCCGAGCGCGGCGTCCCGGCCGTGCCGACGCGGTTCGTCGTCCCAGGCGCCCGCTGCGACGAGGCGGACTTCGACCTGGCCCCGGGGGTGGTGGTCAAGCCCGCCGTCTCGGCCGGGGCGCAGGACACCGCCCGCTACGAGCCCGGCCGGGCCGCCGACGCGCTCCGTCACGCCCGGATGCTGCTGGAGCGGGGGCGGACGGTGATGGTGCAGCCGTACCTGCCGCTGGTGGAGGAGGGGGAGCGCGCGCTGGTCTTCATCGCGGGAGCCTTCAGCCACGCGATCCGCAAGGGGCCCGTGCTGACCGAGCCCGGGGTGATCGACAACGACCGGATGCCCCACCCCGGCGTCACCCCGTACCTTCCGACCGAGGCGGAACTGCGCACCGCCCGAGCGGCGTTGGCGGCCGTCCCGGCGCCGGACGCCCTGCTGTTCGCGCGGGTGGACCTGGCGCTGAACGACGCCCGCGAGCCGGTGGTGATGGAACTGGAGCTGATCGAGCCGAACCTGTTCCTGCGGAGCGCCCCGCAGGGGCTGGCACGCCTGGTCGACGCGGTGGCCGCCGAGAGCCGGCGGCCGACCGGGTAGCCGCCGCCGTGCCCCGGGGCCGGACGGCGGCTACTCGGCCGTCTCGGACGTGATGTAGTCCTGGTACTCGGCCCGCGGTCAGCAGGCCCTCCGGGCCGCTGCCCGCCGCCGGGGTGACCTCGATGATCCAGCCCTCCTCGTACGGGTCCTCGTTGAGCAGCTCGGGGGAGTCGTTCAGTTCCTCGTTCACGACGCTCACCGTGCCGCCCAGCGCCATGTAGAGCTCGCTCACCGACTTCACGGACTCCACGCTGCCGAACGGCTCGCCGCTCTCGAACACGTCGCCCTGCTTGGGCAGTTCGACGAAGACGATGTCGCCGAGCTGCCTCTGGGCATGGTCCGTGATGCCGATCCGCAGCCGGCCGTTGTCCAGGGATCGCACCCACTCGTGGTCCCTGGAGTACTTCCGGTCGGTCGGGATGTTCGTCATGGGGCTCTCCGAGGGTTCGTCGCCGCTCGGCTGACGGTGCGCCAGCCGCGCGGACGAGCCTGCTACAGACCTCGGGGCCCGGCCGGGACGTTCACTCGCAGGAGTGAGTCCCACCCTCCGGCCCGCGGAGGACACTCCGGCCCGCGGAGGACAATGGCGGCGAACCGCCCGTCCGTCACCAGGGAGCGCCGTGATCGGCACACTGCAGTGCATCGTCCTCGACTGCCCGGAGCCGGCCGTGCTGGCCCGGTTCTACGCGGCCCTGCTCGGCGGCGAGGTGGACCGGCCGGACCCCCGGTGGTCGCTGGACGGCGCGTGGTCGACCCTGCACGTCGGGGGCGGCCCGGTGCTCTGCTTCCAGGGCGTGGCCGACCACCGGCCGCCGCGCTGGCCCGACCTGGCCCACCCGCAGCAGGCGCACCTGGACATCGACGTGCCGGACCTCGACCGGGCCGAGCGGGAGGTCCTCGCCCTCGGTGCCACCCGACTGGGAGACGCCGGCGGTTGGAGGATCTACGCCGATCCCGCCGGCCACCCGTTCTGCCTGCTTCCGGCCGCCTCCGGGAGTGGCCCGCGGGCCTGACGGGAGCGGCCGGACTCAGCCGAGTGACAGTTCGTCACCGACGCTCAGGCGCCCGGGAGCCACCACCTCGGCGAGGGCGTCCAGCCGGCCGTCGTGGGCCTGGACGATGGCCTTGAGGATCTCCGGGGCGTGCGGCAGGCCGGGTTGGGCGACGGTGGTCATGGCGCAGCGCTCGCTGGCCCGGACGAAGGAGAGCCGGGCACCGGTGCCGGCGCCGCCCTCGCGGCCGAACCAGCCGTCCTCGACGAACGGCGGGGTGCCGGGCGGTGTCCGCAGCAGGATGTTGGGCCGGAACCGCCGCACGTCCACGACGACGGAGGGCGCGGCCCCGCAGACCCAGTCCAGGGTCGCGGTGGTGAGCACGCTGACCGGCAGCTGGTCGAAGTGCGAGACGGCGTCCTCGCGGGCGAGTACGACGTCCGGGCGCTGGAGGTAGGCGCGCAGGAAGGCGGTGGGATCGGCGACCGGCCGGCCCAACGGGTCGAACAGCTCGGGGCCGTCGAGCCGGCGGCCGAGCCGGGAGGAGAGCCGCAGCAGGCCGTCCATCCGGCGGAAGCGCCGGGTGTTCTTGCCGGAGCCCAGCTTCCCGGCGCCGTCGCGCACCGCGTAGAGGCGGTCGCCGGCCAGGCCGCGCTCGTCCAGCTCGACGGAGTCGAGCCGCTCGCCGCCGGTGGACTTCACGGGGTAGCGCCAGAGCTGCTCGATCACTCCGATGATCTCTGCCATGGCGCGCAAGCGTAGCGGCGCCCGCCGGGGATGGTCTAGACCAAGTGCCGACGAGCGTCAGCCCAGTCGCGCCACCGCCCGGACGGGCGCGCCGTCGGCGGCCACCAGACGCAGCGGGAACAGCGACACCTCCACCGGCCGGCCGGCCTGCTGGGCGTCCAGCAGCGCCCGCAGATCGGTCAGGTTCTCGGCGATCACGCCCCCGCCGGAGGCCCCGAGCAGCACCCGGTGCGCGGCCAGCGTGGGCTCCGGGGCGGCGGGTTGGTCGTGCTCGTCGGTCAGGTCGGCCAGCAGCGCGGCGACCGCCGGGTCGCCCGGGCCCGGGTCGGGGGTGGGGTCGACGCTGAGCGCGTCCACCCCCACCGTCCGCACCCCGGCGGCGACGATCGCCTCGGCCGCCGCCGCGCTCAGGCTGGGATGGGCCAGGTAGACGTCGGTGCCCCAGTGCCGGGCCCAGCCGGTGGCCAGCAGCAGCACGGTGCCCTCGCCCGCCCGCTCCAGCGCCGGGGCGAGCTGCTCCGGCGTCACCTCGGCCCGCGGCTCCAGCCCCCGCAGGTCGGCGACGACGGCGGGCCCGGTGAACCGCTCCAGCGGGAGCCCGTCCAGGGTGGGCCAGGTGACGTCCACGTGGTACGGCGCGTCCACATGGGTGCCGGACTGCGAGCCGAGGTGCACGGCCAGCACGTTCACCCCGGCGGTGGCGGTGGTGAGCACGGGCGTCAGGACGACGGCCGGATCGCCGGGGTAGACCGGCATCGCGGTGGTCACCTGATGGGTGAGGTCGACGAGGGTCGCTGCCATGGCGCCCATCCTCGCAGGGGTGAACGCGGATGGGCCCGCCCCGGGGGCCGCCGTATAGAAAGGGGCCATGGGAACAGAAACGCGTCAGCCATGGGTGGTCGGGGTCTCGGGCGCCTCCGGTACGCCGTACGCCGCCTCGGTGATCCGGGCGCTGCTCGCCGCCGGGGAGCCGGTGGACCTCGTGGTCAGCCGGGCCGCCCGGCTGACCATCCTGGACGAGACCGGCATCTCCTTCCGGGACGCGCACTGGCGCGCCGACCTCGCGGCCTGGCTGGGCGGCGACGAGGGCCTCGACGACGTCCGGTACTGGTCGTCCGGGGACTTCGCGGCCGGGCCGTCCAGCGGCTCCTACCCGGCCAAGGGCATGCTGGTCGTCCCCGCGACCACCGGCGCGGTGGCCGGGATCGCGCTCGGCCTGAGCAAGGACCTGCTCCAGCGGGCCGCCAGCGTCACCCTCAAGGAGCGCCGGCCGCTGGTGGTCTGCGTCCGGGAGGCGCCGCTCAACGGGGTGACCCTGAAGCACCTGGTCGAGCTGGACGCGCAGGGCGCCGTCGTGCTCCCCGCCTCGCCCGGTTTCTACGCCGGCGGCTCCACCGTCCGCGAACTGGTCGATTTCGTGGCCGGCCGGGTCCTGGACGCCGTCGGCGTCCCGCACACGCTGTACCGGCGCTGGGAGGGCGAGTTGGGCGCGGCCGCCCGCCCGGCAGGCCAGGGCGGGTGAAGGCCGGTCCCGGGGGGAGTGGGCGGCCCCGGGGCAGGAGAGTATGTTCTCTGCGATATCCGGGTTGTTCCGCGCACGGCGCCTTTGAATCCGGATAATGATCTGTGGGTCTGGTGAGGTTCGGAAGGACGCGGACGGTATATGGACACGGTGGACAGACAGCTCATCCAGGCGCTCCGGGAGAACGGCCGCGCGTCCTACGCCGAGCTGGGCCGACTGGTGGGCCTCTCCGGCCCGAGCGTCACGGACCGGATCAACCGTCTGGAGCAGGCGGGGGTCATCACCGGCTACCGCGCGACGGTCAATCCGGCGTCGCTCGGCTTCGGCGTCACGGCCCTGATCGGCCTTCAGCTCACCGACGCGGCCGACCACGAGGACGTCGCGTTCCGGCTGAAGGACCTCGGCGAGGTCGAGGACTGCTGGTTCATCGCCGGTGACGACTCGTACATGCTCAAGGTCCGGGTCTCCGACGTGGAGGGCCTGGAATCGGTGGTCAAGCGGATCTCCGGCACGAAAGGCGTGGCCCGGACCCGTACGACCGTCGTACTCTCCACGAAGTGGGAGAACCGGGTGAGCGAACTCCCGATGGTCGAAGGCGAGTAACACGATGGCACTGGTCGGTCTGGAGGAGCTGCGCGCGGCTCGGCAGCGGATCGCCGGGGTGGCGGTCCGCACCCCGCTGGTCCCCGCTCCCTGGGCGGGCGACGGCGAGCGCCGGCTCTGGCTCAAGCCGGAGAACCTCCAGCCGACCGGCGCCTTCAAGACCCGCGGTGCCTACAACCGCCTCGCCGCGCTCGACGACGAGGAGCGGGCCCGCGGTGTGGTCGCCCAGTCCAGCGGCAACCACGCCCAGGCGGTGGCGTACGCGGCCGGGCTGCTCGGTATCAAGGCCGTGATCGTGATGCCGGACACCTCGCCGGCGGTCAAGGTCGAGGGCACCCGCTCGTTCGGCGCCGAGGTGCTGCTGGTCTCGCCGGAGGAGCGGGACACCGTGCCCGGCGAGCTGGCCGAGCGGCACGGCTACGTCTGGGTGCCGCCCTACGACGACCCGTACATCATCGCGGGCCAGGGCACGGTCGGCCTGGAGATCGCCGAGGACGCCCCGGCCGAGCTGGACACCGTGCTGGTGCCGGTCAGCGGCGGCGGCCTGATCTCCGGCGTCGCGGCCGCCCTCAAGCTCACCCGCCCGGGCATCCGGGTGGTCGGCGTCGAGCCCGAGCTGGCCGCCGACGCCCAGGCCAGCCTGCGGGCCGGCGAGCGGCTGGCCTGGCCGGTCGCCGACACCTACCGGACCATCGCGGACGGGCTGCGCACCCCCTCCGTCGGCGAGCTGCCGTTCCAGCACCTCACCGCGTACGTGGACGACATCGTCACCGTCACCGAGGACGAGATCCGCGCCACGGTGGCCGTGCTGGCCCGGCGCGGCCGGCTGGTCGCGGAGCCCTCCGGCGCGGTCGCCCCGGCGGCGTACTTCCACCGCGCGGGCGAGATCGGTGGCCGCGCGGTGGCCGCCGTGGTCAGCGGTGGGAACATCGATCCGGCGCTGCTCGCGGAGCTGCTCGCGGCGTGACGCCGGCATAGGCGTACGCTCGGTCCGGCAACGATTCGAAGTCGGAGGAGGCGGGGCACCGCATGGACGCAGGGCTCAAGCGCGAGCTGGAGGCGAAGGTCTACGCGGGTGAGCGGCTGACCCGCGAGGACGGGATCGCGCTCTACGAGAGCGACGACCTGGCCTGGCTGGGCGGTCTGGCCCACCACGTGCGGACGCGGAAGAACGGCGACGTCGTCCACTTCAACGTCAACCGCCACCTCAACATGACCAATGTGTGCAACGCGTCCTGCGCGTACTGCTCGTTCCAGCGCAAGCCGGGCGAGAAGGACGCGTACACGATGCGCATCGAGGAGGCCGTCCGCCTCGCCAAGGCGATGGAGGTCGACTCCCTCACCGAGCTGCACATCGTCAACGGGCTGCACCCGACCCTGCCGTGGCGCTACTACCCGCGCTCGCTGCGGGAGCTGAAGGCGGCCCTGCCGAACGTCTCGCTGAAGGCCTTCACCGCCACCGAGATCCACTGGTTCGAGAAGATCAGCGGCCTGCCGGCCGATGAGATCCTGGACGAGCTGATCGACGCCGGCCTGGAGTCGCTGACCGGCGGCGGCGCGGAGATCTTCGACTGGGAGGTCCGCCAGCACATCGTCGACCACGACACCCACTGGGAGGACTGGTCGCGGATCCACCGCCTCGCGCACAGCAAGGGCCTCAAGACGCCCTCCACCATGCTGTACGGCCACATCGAGGAGCCCCGCCACCGGGTCGACCACGTGCTGCGGCTGCGTGAGCTGCAGGACGAGACCGGCGGTTTCCAGGTCTTCATCCCGCTGCGCTACCAGCACGACTTCCACGACTCCAAGGACGGCGTCGTGCGCAACAAGCTGATGGCGCGCACCGAGATGGCCACCGGCGCCGAGGCGCTGAAGACCTTCGCCGTCTCCCGGCTGCTGTTCGACAACGTGCCGCACGTCAAGGTCTTCTGGGTGATGCATGGCGTCACCACCGCGCAGCTGGCGCTCAGCCACGGCGCGGACGACATGGACGGCTCGGTCGTCGAGTACAAGATCACCCACGACGCGGACAACTTCGGCACGCCGAACAAGCTCGGCCGCGACGACCTGCTCGGGCTGATCCGGGACGCCGGGTTCCGCCCGGTGGAGCGCAACACCCGCTACGAGGTCATCCGGGAGTACGACGGCCCGGACCTGACGCGCCGGGAGACCCCGCAGGCGATGCGCCTCTGACCGGTCCCCGACCGGCTTCCACCGCCTCCCGGGCCGCCCGTCGGCCCGGGAGGCGGTGTTCTTCACCGGGTCCGCACAGGCCCCCGGGTTTCCCAACCGGGTCCGGGTTTGGCAGGATCAGCGCCATGTCCGGTTCCCATCGCGCCACCGCGTACCCGTCGTACGAGCCGATGCACGAGCCGGTGTACGAGGTGCCGCAGCAGTCCTACGGGGTCTACGAGCAGCAGTCCCACCAGGGCTGGGACGCTCCCGCGCAGGCCGTGGCCGACCCGAACCAGCCGTTCCACGACGGCTGGAACGGCTACCCGCAGCAGGACCACTGGAACCACCAGGCCCACCAGGCCCACCAGGCCCACCAGAACCACCAGGCCCACCAGAACCACCCGGACCACCAGGCGGTCTACGTCCCGCAGGCCACCGCCGCCGAGGGCTACGACGCCTACGACCGGCCGTTCCAGCCCCAGCCCGTCGAGCCGGTGGCGCCGCTCGCCGCCGCACCGGTCCGGCCCCGGGGCCAGGCACCCGCGGCCGACCCGGCCGCCGCCGCGGCCGGTCCCCGGGCGGCCGCCCGCGGCCACCGCCGCAAGCCCAAGAAGAAGCGCGGGGGCAAGGCCGTGACCGCCGGCACCGCGCTGCTGCTCGCGGCCGCCGCGGGCTGGTACACCGTCGGCCAGGACTCCGGCCACCCGGGCGTGACCGCCGCCGACGGACCCGGTCCGGAGGGCGTCTCCGCCCCGGACCAGCCCTCCCCGGCCGCCGCCGCGCCGGCCGCCCAGGCCGCGAGCGACCGGCACACCGGGGCCCCCGCCGCCGACCGCAGCGAGTCCCGCCCGGACGGCTCGGTGGCCGCGATACCCGGTCTGGGGGCCGCCTTCACCGCGCGGATACCCGCCGAGACCACCCAGGTCGTGCTCGCCTCCGGTCAGGACAAGGACGCCAACCGGACCGCCGTCACGCTCTGGACCCGCACCGCCGAGGGCCGCTGGCTGGCCGGCGAGACCTGGCAGGGGCACAACGCCAACAAGGGCTGGACCACCGACCACAACGAGGGCGACCTGCGCAGCCCGATCGGGGTCTTCTCGCTCACCGACGCGGGCGGCCGCAACGCCGACCCCGGCAGCCGCCTCCCGTACGACAAGGACGCCAACTTCGTGGTCTCCGGGAAGGGCTTCGCGGGCGAGGCGCTGGCCGGCTCCTTCGACTACGTGATCGCGATCAACTACAACCGGGTGCCCGGCAACTCGCCGCTCGACCCGCGACGCCCCAGCGGCTCCTCCAAGGGCGGCGGCATCTGGATCCACGTCGACCACGGCGGCCCGACGCACGGCTGCGTCTCGGTGCCCGAGGACAAGATGGCCCAGCTGATCCGCACCCTCGATCCGGCGGCCCATCCGGTGATCGTGATGGGTGACTCGGCCTCACTGGCCGCCTGAACCGGCCGTCCGGGCCGCCGCCACTCCCCAGGCGCCGCAACGGCCCTTGTCGGCCTCCTACAGCTTCCGGGGGCGGATCCTGTAGCCGGTCGCGCCCCGCTGACCAGCGGGTAACCCGGTTGAGTGGCTGTATGAGCGGTTCGCGCATTGTGGCACTCGGCCACTACCAGCCCCCCAAGGTCCTCACCAACGACGACCTGGCGGTGCTGGTCGACACCGACGACGAGTGGATCCGCAGCCGGGTGGGGATCCGGACCCGCCACATCGCCGAGGGTGAGACCCTGGTCGACCTGGCCACCGAGGCGGCCCAGAAGGCGCTGGCCAACAGCGGCCGCTCGGCCGCCGAGATCGACCTGGTCGTGGTCGCCACCTGTACCGCGGTCGAGCGCAGCCCCAACACGGCCGCCGCCGTCGCCGCCCGCCTCGGCGTGCGCGCGCCCGCCGCCTACGACATCAACACGGTCTGCTCGGGCTTCTCCTACGCGCTGGCCACGGCCGACCACGCGATCCGGGCCGGTGCGGCCACCCGCGCGCTGGTGATCGGCGCCGAGCGGATGTCGGACACCCTGGACTGGACCGACCGGACCACCTGCGTGATCTTCGGGGACGGTGCCGGCGCGGCGGTGGTGGAGGCCCAGGAGGACGGCGCCGAGCCGGGCATCGGCCCGGTGGTCTGGGGCTCTGAGCCGGAGAAGAGCGACGCCGTGGTGATCACCGGCTGGGATCCGGTGATCAGCCAGCAGGGCCAGTCGGTGTTCCGCTGGGCCACCACCCAGATCGCCCCGCTGGCCCGGAAGACCTGCGAGAAGGCCGGCATCGACCCGTCCGAGCTCAAGGGCTTCGTGCCGCACCAGGCGAACCTGCGGATCATCGACGCGATCGCCGCCAAGCTGGGCGCGCCCGACGCGGTGGTCGCCCGGGACGTCGTGGTCTCCGGCAACACCTCGGCCGCGTCCATTCCGCTGGCCTTCTCCAAGATGGTCGAACGCGGCGAGCTGTCGCCCGGCGACCCGGTGCTGCTGTTCGGCTTCGGCGGCGGCCTGGCGTACGCCGGCCAGGTCGTCCGCTGCCCCTAGCGGCCCCCTGGCACCCAGGGCACCCCAGGGCACCCCAGGGCACCCCAGGGCACCCCAGGGCACCCCAGGGCACCCCAGGGCGCCCCAGGGCGCCCGCCACGACCCCTTCCGGCCCCCGGGCGTCCCCGGAGGCCCGGAAGCCCCTCTCACACGCGCATGCCGGTGGGCGGGCACCCTGCACGGGTGCCCGCCCACCGGCATGTCTGGCACGCTGCGGCACGTCGGCGGACCTCCCCCGAGGACACGGCCGCCGTCCGTCGTTCCCCGGACAGGAGGCCGGGGCTGCGTGCGGAGCGGATGGGTGGGTAGGCGGGATCGGTCTACTTGGGCGGCTTCTTGCCGGTGACACCCAGGTACACCAGGGGAGCGAGGTTGGGCTTCAGGTCCTTGACCTTGACGCCCCACGAGGTGAACGCCTTCTGGTGCTCGGCCGCCGAGGCGAGCAACGAGACCAGCGAGCCGGCGACGGCGGCCGGGTCGAGCGACTTGTCGGCCTGGCCCTTCGTCTGGAGCTCCTTGACGGCCTCCGTGAGGGGCTTGGCGACCGCGTTGAGGACCGTCATGCGGATCTTGAAGAACCGCTTGTCCCCTTCGGCGGCACCGAGCGTGACCACTCGGAGAATGGCGTCGTTCTTGCGCCAGAAGGCGAGGAATCCGTCGACCAGTTCTTCCGAAGTGGTCGTGCCGGACTTCCCTGCCCAGGACTTTCCGGCCACCAGCTCTTTGAGGGTGTCGGAGTCCTTGGCCATTTCCTCGGCGATTTCGAGGACTGCGCCCTCGACATCCGGGAAGTACTGGTAGAAGGTCGCGGGGGAGGTACCCGCCATACGGGCGACGTCGATGACCTTGACGTCCCGATAGGGCGACGTGCTGAGCATCTCGCGGAGGCAGTCGAGCAGCTTCTGCCGCGTCTCCTGTCCGCGTCGCCCGGCGACGCGACCGTCGACGGTGCGAACTTGTCCTGTCATGCCGTCAGCTTACCGTGGCACGATCTTGGCGCGATTCGGTGATGCGACTATTACTCCGCACGGGGGGTTGCTATAGGGGGCGTGAACGACTTCGGACGGATATTCATCGGGCTCCAGAGGTGCCTGTTGAAGCCCCCCCGTGTGCTTATGACCCCACAGCGTGACGGACCCTCCGCTGAGGGGTGGTCGAGTGACAGAGCGTGACGACCGCGGCCGGATCCGAGGTGCCCGAAAAAGAGTTGCGGGCACCTCGTGTGCAAGCCGCAGGCGGAGCGGGCGTCAGAATCCGGCCGTTCCGGCGGCACTGACCGGACGGTGAGCCGGAGGGGCCTCCGGGCGGGGGAGGTTGGAGTTGACCGGGGCGGCATTGGAGAATCGGCTGCGGCACCCCGTGGCGGGTGCGGAAGACGGGGAGGTGGCAGCGGAGTGGACCAGCTGACGGCGCACGATCCGAGGCGGATCGGGCCCTTCGAGGTGCTGGGGCGGCTCGGCGCGGGCGGGATGGGCCTGGTCTACCTGGCGCGCTCCGCGTCCGGCCGGCGAGTGGCCATCAAGACCGTCCGGGGGGAGCTGGCCGAGGACGAGCTGTTCCGGGTCCGTTTCGCCCGGGAGATCGCGGCCGCCAAGACGGTGGGCGGGTTCTACACCGCCGCCGTGGTCGACGCCGACGCCGACGCCCGGGTGCCCTGGCTGGCCACCGCGTACGTCCCGGCGCCGTCCCTGGAGGACCTGGTCACCGAGTGCGGGCCGCTGCCCGCGGGGGCGGTGCGCTGGCTGGTGGCGGGCATCGCGGAGGCGCTCCAGTCCATCCACGCGGCCGGGCTGGTCCACCGTGACCTCAAGCCCTCCAACGTGCTGGTGGTCGAGGACGGTCCGCGGGTGATCGACTTCGGCATCGCCGCCGGCGTCTCCAGCACCCGGCTCACCATGACCAACGTCGCGGTCGGCACCCCGGCGTACATGTCGCCGGAGCAGGCCCGGGACAGCCGTGGCGTCACCGGTGCCAGCGACGTCTTCTCGCTCGGGTCGCTGCTGGTCTTCTGCGCCACCGGGCACCCGCCGTACCGGGGCGCCAACCCGGTCGAGACGGTCTTCCAGCTGCTGCGCGACCAGCCCGACCTCTCCGGCCTGCCGGCCGAGCTGGTGGACCTGGTGCGCGCCTGCATGCGGCCCTCCCCGGAGCACCGGCCCTCGCCGGCGCAGATCCAGGCCGAGCTGGCCCCGCACCTGTTCTCCCGTGACGACGCCTCGGGCGAGGCGGGGGACTGGCTGCCGGCCAACGCGCTGGAGCTGATCGAACGCAAGCGCGGCCGCCGCCCGGCCCCGGCGCCCGCCCCCGCTCCGGCGCCCGCGCCGGTGCCGCCGCAGCCGGCCCCGCCGCCCCACCAGCACCAGCCGCTGCCGCCCCAGCGCCCCGCGCAGGACGACCCGCGCACCCGGCACCCCGCCGAGCGGTACGCGCCGCCCGCGCCCGGGCCGGTGCACGCGTTGCCCGGGCCGGACACCGAGGCCGCCACCGAGAAGCTCGCCGCCCCCCGCCGCCACCGGGCCCCGGTCGCCGGGGAGAGCGCCGCCGAGGTCCGGCTGCCCGGGGCCTCGGTCCGGATAGGCCCGGGTCCGCGCGCCGAGCAGGCCGGGCCGGGGGCCGCGCCCGCCGAGACGGACTGGGTCCGCCGGGCCACGCCGCCGCCGGTCCAGGCCGCCCGCTGGCGCCCCTGGCGGTTCCGGATGTCCAACGACGTCTGGGGCACCCCGGTGGTCGCCGACGGCACGCTCTTCGTCTCCAGCTTCGAGGTGCACGCCCTGGACGTCGCCTCCGGCCAGCGCCGCTACAAGACCCGGGACGTCGCCTGGGCGCTCGCGGTGGACGCCGGCCGGGTGCACGCCGCCGACGGCCCGCACCTGTACACGGTGGACGTCGCGGACGGCACCGAGCGCTGGCGCAACTCGCTGGACGGCTGGGTCTACTCGCTGGACGCCGCCGACGGCGTGCTCTGCTGCGGCGTCCGGGGCGGCGGGGTGCAGCTGCGCTCGGCGGCCGGCGGCGCCGAGCTGTGGCGCGCCGACGACGCCCAGCAGGACTACGAGAACCCGCAGTCCGGGCCGGCCCTGGTGGGCGGCGCCGCGTACTACTACGGCGGCGGGCGGCTGCGCTGCGTCGATCCGCGCGGTGCGGGCCTGCGCTGGTCCTTCCCGGTGGGCGAGGACGTGCCGTCGCGCCCCGCCGAGCGGGCCGGCGTGCTGTACGTGACGGCCGGCACCCGGGTGTACGCGCTGGACGCGGCCAGCGGCGCCGAGCGCTGGCGCTTCGAGGCGCCGGTGGTGCTCTTCACCCCGCCGACGCTGGACGCGGACGCGGTCTACGTCGCCGACTACCTCGGCACGGTCTACGCGCTCGACGCGGCGACCGGCCGGGACCGCTGGCGCGCCGCCACCGGCAACCGGCAGGGCGCCGAGCCGGTGGTCGTCGGGGACGGCATGGTGCTGGTCGGCAGCGGGGACGTGCTCTACGCGTTCGAGGCGGCCACCGGCCGGGAGCGCTGGCGCTACACCGCGCGGGGGGAGATCGTCGGCTCGCCGGCGGTCGCCGACGGCCTGGTCCACCTGGGCAGCCGCGACCACTCGCTGCACACCCTGGACCTGGTGAGCGGTCAGCTGCGCTGGGAGCTCGGCACCAAGGGCGAGCTGACCGGCTCGCCGGTGGCGGTCGGCGGGCGGGTCTTCGTCGGCAGCAAGGACCGCTGCGTGTACGCGCTGGACGCCTTCTACGGCACGGCGGTGCCCTCGCACTGAGCCGCCGTCCGGAACGCCCCGCAGGCGGGACCCCGAGGACCGGCCCTACCGCCTGCGGGCCCCCGGGTGCCGGGCGCACCAGCCCTCCCAGGCCGAGGTCACCATCTCCTCGACCCCGTGGCGGGCCGTCCAGCCCAGCTCGCGGTGGATCAGCTCGGCGGAGGCGACCACCCGGGCCGGGTCGCCGGCGCGGCGCGGGGTGACCTCGCCGGTGGTGTCGTAGCCGGTGACCCGGGCGATCACGTCCAGCATCTCCCGGACGCTGACACCCTCGCCGCGGCCGATGTTGAGGACCAGCGAGGTCTCGCCGGGCGGGTCGGCGGCGAGCCGCCGGGCGGCCGCCACATGGGCCGAGGCGATGTCCCGGACGTCGATGAAGTCGCGGACGCAGGTGCCGTCCGGGGTGGGGTAGTCGGCGCCGAAGATCAGTGGGGCGCGCCCGGCGGTGAGCCGTTCGAAGACCATCGGGATCAGGTTGTGGGCGCCCTCGTCGGAGAGCTCGGGCGAGGCGGCGCCGGCCACGTTGAAGTAGCGCAGCGAGACGGTGGAGATGCCGTGCGCCCGGCCGACCGCGGACACCAGCCACTCGCCGGCCAGTTTGGTCTCGCCGTAGGGGTTCATCGGGGCGCAGGGGGCCGTCTCGGTGACCAGCTCGACGTCGGGCATGCCGTAGACGGCGGCGGAGGAGGAGAAGAGGAAGCGCGGCACCCCGGCCTCGGCGACGGCCTCCAGCACGTTCTGCAGGCCGGTGAGGTTCTCCCGGTAGTAGAAGAACGGCCGCTCGACCGACTCGCCGACCCGCTTCTTCGCCGCGAAGTGCAGCACGCCCGCGATGTCCTGGGAGCGCAGGGCGGTGTCCAGCGCGGCGCGGTCCAGGGTGGAGCCCTCGATCAGGGTGACTCCCCGCGGCAGCCGGGCGCGGTCGCCGGTGCTGAGGTCGTCCAGTACCGCCACCCGCTCGCCGGCCTCGACCAGCTGGTGCACCACGTGCCTGCCGATGTACCCGGCACCACCGGTGATCAACCAAGTCATGGCGTGAATCCTAGGGCTTGTCCGCCTTGCCCCAGGTCGTGCCCGGTGACGGGCGCGTCGGGGCAATGATTCGGACATATCGGTGAAATGCTGACAAAGATCTCTGTGATCTCGATGGTTCCGCACGGATCTCGACGGCCCCGGTACGGCCGATGGAATCGGAGGCAGCCCAGGTGAACCGAAAGAAGGAACCCACCCGCCCGCTCCCGGCCGGGCCGCGCCCCACCGGCCCCCGGGCGTTCGGCGGGCGACTGACCGGGCCGGCGGCCGTCGCCGCGCTGACCGCGCTGACGGTGGCCGGGTGCAGCAGCGGACCGTCCTCCTCCTCGTCGACCGCCACCACCCCCGGCGCGTCCTCGTCGTCCTCCGCCCAGCCGGCCGGCGGCAACCAGCTCCAGGACGCCTACCAGAAGGTGATCGCCGACGTGCTGCCCTCGGTGGTGCAGATCACCACCGCGACCGGGCTCGGCTCCGGGATCGTCTACGACAACAAGGGCGACATCGTCACCAACGCCCACGTGGTCGGCACCGCCACCACCTTCACCGTCACGCTGGCCAACAGCACCAAGGCCCTGGACGCCACGCTGGTCGCCTCCTACCCGGACTCCGACCTCGCGGTGATCAAGCTGACCAGCCCGCCGAGCGCCCTCAAGCCGGCCGTCTTCGGGGACTCCGCCAAGGTCGAGCTGGGGCAGATCACCCTGGCGATGGGCAGTCCGCTGGGCCTGTCCAGCAGCGTCACCCAGGGCATCGTCTCGGCCACCGGCCGGACCGTCTCGGAGCCCCAGGGCGGTGGTTCGCCGGGCGCCACCATCGGCAACATGGTGCAGACCTCGGCGGCGATCAACCCGGGCAACAGCGGCGGCGCGCTGGTCAACCTGAACAGTCAGGTGATCGGCATCAACACGCTCGCCGCCACCGAGCCGGAGGCCAACGGGGCCGCCGCGCCCGGTATCGGCTTCGCCATCCCGGCGTCCACCATCACGAGCATCGCCGACCAGCTGATCAAGGACGGCAAGGTCACCAACTCCGGCCGGGCCGCGCTGGGGGTCACCGCCCGGACGTACTTCGACCAGAACTTCCGCCCGGCCGGCGCCGTGGTGGTGGCCGTCAGCGCGGGCGGGCCGGCCGCCTCGGCGGGGCTCCAGCCCGGCGACGTGATCACCAAGGTCGGCGACGCCACCGTCGACTCGCTGAACGGGCTCACCAGCGCGCTCGCCTCGCTCACCCCGGGGACCACGACGACCGTCGGCTACACCCGGGACGGCCAGGCCAAGACCGCCGACGTCACCCTCGGCACGCTGGAAACGCCCTAGGGCCGGGTGGGACAAGCCCTGGCCCCTCGGGTTCCCGGCGGCGGCCGCCCGCGCACCGCGCAAGGGTCGGCGGGCGGCCGCCGCACGGGTACGGGCCGGGCTCCGTCACTGCCTCGACGGAGTCCCGGCCCGTTGTCGTGTCCGGCGGGGGGCCGGAGGAACGGTCAGCGGCGGGCGGCGCGGGTGCGCCAGGGGAGCTCGATGGTGACCGTGGTCGGCCCGCCGTCCGGGCTCTCCACCAGGAACACCCCGTCCACCGCCCGGATCCGTTCGGCCAGCCCGGCCAGGCCGCTGCCCGGGTAGGCGGCCGCGCCGCCCTTGCCGTCGTCCCGGACCAGCAGCATCAGCTGGTCGCCGGCCCGCCAGGCGTCCACCGTGGCGGAGCGGGCGCGGGCGTGCTTCGAGATGTTGGTCAGCAGCTCGCTGACGGTGAAGTAGGCGATGCCCTCGACCGCCGAGTCCGGACGCTCCACCGTGCCGTCGGCGGCGGTCAGCTCGACGTGCACCTTGACCCCGTCCGGCACCGTGCAGCGGGCCGCCACCGCGGAGAGCGCCGCGTCCAGCCCCCGGTCGGTGAGCACCGCCGGGTGGATGCCCCGGGCCAGGTCGCGCAGCTCCTGCAGGGCCAGCTTCACCTCGCCGTGCGCGGCGCCGACCATCCGGGCCGCGGCCGCCACGTCCTCGGGCGTCTCGGTCTCGCTCAGCTTCTCCTTGGCCATGCCGAGGTCCATCGCCAGGGCCACCAGCCGGGCCTGGGCGCCGTCGTGCAGGTCGCGCTCGATCCGGCGCAGGTCGGCGGCGGCGGTGTCGATCACCGTGCCGCGGTCGTCCTCCAGCTCCCGCACCCGCTCGGAGAGCGCGCCCGGGTAGAGCAGGACCTCCACCAGCATCCGGTCGATCGCCGCCTGGAAGCGGACCACCCAGGGCAGCACCGGCCAGCCGACGATGACGCAGATCAGCGTCACCGCGAAGCTCAGCAGGCCCCAGGGCAGCAGCAGCACGTTGTAGAGCGCCGAGCGCCAGCTGAGCGGGTCGGTGAGGTAGGCGATCGCGTAGCCGGTGATCCCCGGCCGGTTCCGGCGCACCGGCTCCGGCTCGCGCACCTCGGAGCCGAGCACCGAGCGGGCCCGGCGGCGGGCGAAGGCGCCCAGGAGTCGGCATCCGGCCAGCCCGGCGGCCAGCAGCGGCAGGCCGATCACGGTGATGGAGAGCGCCAGCCCGACGGAGAGCAGGACGACGGTGAAGACGAACCCGGCGAGGCCGAGCGGCAGATTGAGCATCAGCTGCCCGGCCTGCCGCCACATCCGCGCGCCGTACAGCGGGGCGCGCTCGGGGCCCGCGTCCTGCTCCTTGAGGGCATCCGCGGCGCGGCGGTGCAGTGGCTTCATGTCGGATCTACCGTCCCTTGGAGTCGAGCTGGTGATCCAAGCTTCCCCGGTCGGGGGCGCGCGGGGCCATGGGGGTGATACGTCTTCCCGCCCGGGGGTTATCCCCACCCCCGCCCCGGGGCGGCCGGCGGGCGCGGTCGTCCACCGAATGTCCATCGGCCGTCTTGCGGATCGGGCGGGATGCGGTGCTCCACGGCCGTGCACTTAGACTCACGCATTGGCGATGGTTATGACCGTGTAAAGAAACGTCGTAGAACTGCCGTGAGGGCGGTTTTCCCAGGCGATGTGGAGGCGAGGGGCATGGAGGGGCAGCCGGCAGCTGCCGTCGCGGCCGACCCGGCCGCCGGCAGCGGCTACTTCGACGCGTACGCCGCGATGGGCCTGCTCGCCGTCGTCGGCGTGCTCTTCGTCGCCGTGGCGTTCACCGCCAACCGGCTGCTGCGGCCGGTGGTGTACTCGCCGGAGAAGCTCCTCGCCTACGAGTGCGGCGTGGACCCGGTGGGAGAGGACTGGGCGCACACCCAGATCCGCTACTACGTCTACGCCTTCCTGTACGTGATCTTCGCGGTAGACGCGATCTACCTGTTCCCGTGGGCGACCGTCTTCGCCGCCGCCGGCTACGGCGCCGGGACGCTGATCGAGATGTTCGTCTTCATCGGCTTCCTCGCGGTCGGGCTGCTCTACGCCTGGAAGAAGGGCGTTCTGGAATGGACGTGACCCACAACCACTCGCACGCGCACGGCACCGGGGGCGCCGGGGGCCCGGTACCGCTCGGTCTGCCGGACCCGTCGCGCCCCGGTGCGGCCGTCGGGCGGAGCAGCCTCGGCCCGCTCGCCCGGCTGGCGCCGGACCCGGTCAAGGTCGTCCTGAACTGGGGCCGCCGCTACAGCCTCTGGTGCTTCAACTTCGGCCTCGCCTGCTGCGCGATCGAGTTCATCGCCGCGTCGATGGCCAAGCACGACTTCATCCGGATGGGTGTGATTCCGTTCGCGCCCGGCCCCCGACAGGCCGATCTGATGATCGTTTCGGGGACGGTGACCGACAAGATGGCGCCCGCCGTGAAGCGCCTCTACGAGCAGATGCCCGAGCCGAAGTACGTCATCTCCTTCGGCGCCTGCTCCAACTCCGGCGGCCCCTACTGGGACTCCTACTCCGTCACCAAGGGCGTCGACCAGATCATCCCGGTCGACGTCTACGTGCCCGGCTGCCCGCCCCGGCCGGAGGCCCTGCTCCAGGGCATCCTCAAGCTCCAGGAGAAGATCGCCGCCGAGTCGCTGCCCGGCCGGTACGCCGCGCCCGCGAGCGCGCTGCGCCGCCCGCTGGTGGCCGGCCCCGCGCCGTCCGAAGGAGGCGTCTCGTGAGCACCGCCGAGCAGTACGCGGCGTCGGTCGGCGAGTGGGCCACCGGCGCCGAGGCGTACGGGCTGGTCACCGTCGACGTGCCCGCCGAGCACTGGATCGAGGCGCTCACCGCGGCCCGGGACGTCCTGGGCCTGCGGTTCTTCGACTGGCTGAGCGCCGTCGACGAGCTGGCCGAGGGCTTCTCGGTGGTCGCCCACCTGGCCGCCGCGGACGGCCCCGGGGTGCGCCACCTGGCGCTGCGCACCAAGGTGGCGCGGGCGGGGGCCGCCCTGCCGACCGCCGTCGAGGTGTACGCGGGGGCCGGCTGGCACGAGCGCGAGACGCACGAGATGTTCGGCATCGACTTCCCCGGGCACCCCCACCTGGTCACCCTGCTGCTGCCGGACGGCTTCGAGGGGTTCCCGCTGCGCAAGGAGTTCGTGCTCGCGGCCCGGGTCGCCAAGGCCTGGCCGGGCGCCAAGGAGCCGGGCGAGTCCGACCACGGTGACGGACCGGCGCGGCGCAAGATGCAGCCGCCCGGCGTCCCGGACCCGAACGAGTGGGGCCCGCTCAAGGGCACCCTGCCGCCGGTGGCCGAGCGGCCCGCGCGCGGTGCGCGGGCGGCCGGCGCGGCGGCCCGTACGCCCCGGGCCGGTGCGGCCGCCGCAGGTGCGGCCGCCGCTTCGGCCGAGGGCGGGCCCGCCGTCCGGGCCGACCGGCCGCGCCGGACCAGGTCGGTCGACGCGGGCTCGGTGAGCCAGGCCGCCGAGACCGTCGCCGAGGGAACCACCGCCGAGGGAGCCGCCGCCGAGGCGGCGCCGCCGGTGCGGGCCGACCGGCCACGCCGGACCAGGTCCGTCACGGACGGCTCGGCGAGCCAGGCCCCCGCCGGGGAGCCCGTCGTGGAGAGCGCCGAGCCGAAGCCCGGGCGGCCGGCGCCGGCCCGGACCCAGTCCGCGGACGCGCCCTGGCACGCCCCGGTGCCCGCGCACGGTTCAGAGGCCGAGGCCGCACCTGAGGGCACCGCCGCACCCGAGACCGAGACCGAGACCGCTGCCGCGCCGGAGGCGCCCGAGGCGCCCGGCGAGGCGGCCGGTGCGACCGGACCGGAGGACGGGAAGCGCGCGGAGGACGGGACGAAGGAGACGCCGGCCGACCCGGCCGACCAGGACGGAGACAGCACGTGAACCTGCTCGACACGCTGCTGCGCTGCGTCGCCACCCTCGTCGTCTTCCTCACCTTCCCCCTGGTCATCGGCCAGACCGAGCACAAGGTGATGGCGCACATGCAGGGCCGGCTCGGTCCGATGTACGCCGGCGGCTTCCACGGCTGGGCGCAGCTCGTCGCCGACGGCGTGAAGTTCGCGCAGAAGGAGGACATCGTCCCGGCCGGGGCGGACCGCAGGATCTTCCAGCTGGCGCCCGCCGTCTCCCTGCTGCCCTACCTGTTCGTGCTGCTCGCCATCCCCGTCGGGCCGGACGGCTTCGTCGGCCAGGCGATCGACGCCGGCCTCTTCTTCGTGCTGGCCGTGATGGGCGTCGGCGTGATCGGCAAGCTGATGGCCGGCTGGGCCTCGGCGAACAAGTTCTCGCTGCTCGGCGGTCTGCGGACGGCCGCGCAGCTGATGTCCTACGAGCTGCCGATGGTGCTCGCGGCCGCCTCGGTGGCGATGGCGGCCGGCACGCTCTCGCTCCCGGGGATCCTGGACGCCTGGCAGTGGTACTGGATCCCGTGGCAGCTCATCGGCGCCTTCGTCTTCTTCACGGCCGGCCTGGCCGAGCTCCAGCGCCCGCCGTTCGACATGCCGGTGGCCGACTCGGAGATCATCTTCGGCGCGTACACCGAGTACACCGGGCTGCGCTTCGCGCTCTTCCTGCTCTCCGAGTACGTCGGGATCCTGGTGGTCTCCGGGCTGACCGCGGTGCTCTTCCTGGGCGGCTGGCACGGTCCGCTGCCGGACGAGCTCGGCTGGCTCTGGACGATCCTGAAGACCTTCGCGCTGGCCTTCGTGGTCATCTGGCTGCGGGTCACCTACCCGCGACTGCGGGAGGACCAGCTGATGCGCTTCGCGTGGCTCGTGCTGATCCCGCTGGCCCTCGTCCAGCTCGCCCTCACCGGCATCATCAAGGTGGCGATCTCATGACCGAGCGCAGCGAGCTCGTGGCCGACAGGCACGCAGGGGCCGACGCCCCGGCCCGGCGGAGCGGGGTGGGCGCATGAGCTTCCCCGGCTCCGGACTGGCCAAGGGCCTGGCCGTCACCCTGCGGACGATGACGAAGAAGACCGTCACCGCGCAGTACCCCGACGTGCAGCCCGCGCTGCCGCCGCGCTCGCGCGGCGTGATCGCGCTGCTGGAGGAGAACTGCACGGTCTGCATGCTGTGCGCCCGCGAGTGCCCGGACTGGTGCATCTACATCGACTCCCACAAGGAGACGCTGCCGGCCGCCGACCCGAACGCCCGCGCCCGGACCCGCAACGTGCTGGACCGCTTCGCCATCGACTTCTCGCTCTGCATGTACTGCGGGATCTGCATCGAGGTGTGCCCGTTCGACGCGCTGTTCTGGTCCCCGGAGTTCGAGTACGCGGAGACCGACATCCTGGAGCTGACCCACGAGCGGGACAAGCTCCGCGAGTGGATGTGGACGGTGCCGGCGCCGCCGGCGCTGGACCCGGCGGCCGAGGAGCCCAAGGAGATCGCCACCGCGCGCAAGGCCGCGGACAAGCTGGCCGCCGCCGCCTCGGCGGCGCCGGAGGAGGGTGACCCGCGATGAGTGCCGCCCTGCTGACCGCGGCCGGGTCGCTGGACCCGGCCGCCCGCTCGTTCCTCTCCCCGACCGGGGTCGAGATCGTCTTCCTGCTGGTCGGCGTCGCCGTGCTGGGCTCGGCCGTGACGGCCGTGACCACCAGGCAGCTGGTGCACGCCGCGCTCTGGCTGGTGGTCGCGCTCGGCGGCCTGGCGGTGGAGTTCCTGCTGCTCACCGCCGAGTTCATCGCGTGGGTGCAGGTGCTGATCTACCTCGGCTCGGTGGTCGTCCTGGTGCTGTTCGGGCTGATGCTCACCCGGGCGCCGATCGGGCGCTCGCCGGACGCCGACTCGGGCAACCGCTGGGTCGCCCTGGTGGTGGCGCTGGCCACGGCCGGGACGCTGGTGACGCTGCTCGTCGACGCCTTCCGGACGTCGTGGATCGACCTCGGCGGGGGCGGCGGTTCGGCGCAGGCGACGGGTACCAGCCTGTTCCGGACCTGGGTGTTGCCCTTCGAGGCGCTCTCGGTGCTGCTGCTGGCCGCACTGGTCGGCGCGATCGTGCTGTCCCGCGGGGCCGGCCGGCGGGTGCCGCCGCCCCGGGCCGCCAAGCTGCGCGCGGGCCGGCCGGTGGGCTCCAACGGGACGGTCGCCGCCACCGCGCCGAAGGCCCCGGCCGAGCCCGCGGCTCCCGCCCCGACGACCTCGGCGGAGGAGAGCTGATGCATCTCGCCTACCCCGTCGTGCTCGCCGCGCTGCTGTTCAGCGTCGGCGTGTACGGCGTGCTCGCCCGGCGCAACGTCGTCCTGGTGCTGATGTCCGTGGAGCTGATGCTCAACGCCGTCAACCTCAACCTCGTCGCCTTCGACGCCTGGCTGCGGGACTCCCTGCACGCCGGCCAGGCGCTCACCCTGTTCACCATCACCATCGCCGCCGCCGAGATCGGCCTCGGGCTCGCCATCGTCCTGCTGCTCTTCCGGGCCCGGGGCACCGCGGACATCGACCGGGCCACCGCGCTCGGTGATCCCGCCGAGTCCGCCGAGGAGGCGCCGGCCGGCGCCGGGGCACTGAAGGGCCAGGCCGCCGCATGAACCTCGCCCTGCCCGTCCTCGTCCCCGTCCTGCCCGCGCTCGGATCGGCCGCCACCCTGGCCGTCGGCAGGCGCGCGCCCGGTCTGGCCCGGCCGCTGGCGATCGTGCCGGTCGCCGTCTCGGCCGTGCTCGCCCTGGTGGTCGCCCTCCAGCTGGGCACCGGCCAGGTGCTGGAGGCCGGCACCCGGCTCACCCCGACCGGCGGGCCGGACCTCACGCTCGGCCTCTACCTGGACGGCTACAGCTCGCTGATCTCCGTGCTGGTCGGCCTGGTCGCCACCTGCGTGCAGGTGTACTCGACCGCCTACCTCAAGGACGACCCGCGCTACCCGTCGTACGCGGCGCTGGTCTCACTGTTCACGGCGGCGATGTTCCTGGTCGTCTACTCGGGTGACCTGATCGTGCTGCTGGTCGGCTGGGAGGTCATGGGCATCTGCTCGTACTTCCTGATCGGCCACCACTGGGAGACCGCGGACGCCCGGTCGGCCTCGCTGAAGGCCTTCCTGGTCACCAAGCTCGGTGACGTGCCGTTCCTGTTCGGCATCTTCCTGCTCGGCGCCGACGCCGGCAGCTTCCGGATCTCTGACGTTCTGGCCGCCGCCGCCGAGGGGCGGCTCGGCCACCCGACGCTGACCGCGCTGCTGCTGCTCGCCGGCGTGGCCGGCAAGAGCGCGCAGTTCCCGCTGCACACCTGGCTCCCGGACGCGATGGCCGGTCCGACGCCGGTCTCCGCGCTGATCCACGCCGCCACCATGGTCGCGGCCGGCATCTACCTGGTCGCCCGGCTGCTGCCGGTCTTCCTGCTCTCCGGCGCGGCGCTGGTGGTGCTCGCGGTGATGGCCGCCGTGACGATGATCGGCTCGGCGCTCTGCGCGCTCGCCCAGGACGACCTGAAGCGGGTGCTCGCCTACTCGACGGTCGGGCAGCTCGGCTACATGGCCGGCGCCCTGGCCGCCGGCGACCGCGAGGCCTCCGTCTTCCACCTGGTCAGCCACGGGGCGTTCAAGGCACTGCTGTTCCTCGCGGCCGGTGTGGTGATCCACGCCGCGCACACCAACTCGATCTCCGCGATGTCCCGGATGCCGGGGCTGCGCAAGCGCGTGCCGGACGCCTACTGGACGATGGGCATCGCGCTCGTCGCCCTGATCGGGCTGCCGCCGTTCTCCGGCTTCTTCAGCAAGGAGGCGGTGCTGACCGCCGCCGAGCACGCGGCCAACGGCGAGGCGCTGACCAACGGCCTCGGCCCGGTGTCCGCGGTACCGCAGTCGGCCGGCTGGATCGTGCTGATCTCGGCCGCGCTCACCGCCCTGCTGACCGCGGCGTACGCGGCGCGGCTGTTCCTGGTGGCGTTCCACAGCCCGGCCGCCGCCGGCGCCGCCGCGCCCACCACGCCCGCCTCGCCGGCGGACCACGAGGCCGACGCGCCCTACTCGCCCGAGGTGGACGAGGCCGACCCGGCCACCGCCGAGCCGCCCGCGATGCGCTGGCCGCTCTGGGTGCTGGCCGTCCCGACCATGGCCTTCGGCGTGACGAGCCTGCGCTCGGACTGGCTGCCCGCGCTGCTGGACGGCGGCTCGCTGCGGCCCTCGGCCGTCACCGCCGTGACCGGCACCGGCCTCGCCGTGGTCGGCGCGCTGCTGGCGTACGGGGCCTGGCGCTCCGCCACCGCGCGGCTCGGCGCCGGCCTGCCGCCCGCCGCACCGCTGGGCCGGGTGCCCGAGCAGGCCGGCGCCCCGGCCGCCGAGGTGATCGTCGCCGACCCCGGCCGCACCCTGCTCGGCCCGCTGTTCGGCCCGGCCCGGCACGGCTTCGGCGTCGACCGGCTCTACAGCGCGCTGTTCGTCCGGCCGGTGACCGCCGCGGCCCGGCTGGTCCGCTTCCTCGACCGCGAGGTCGTCGAGACGTACGTGCGCGGCAGCGGGACGGCGGCCGGCCTGCTCGGCCGGGCCGTCCGGCTCGCCCAGACCGGGAACGCGCAGACCTACCTCAGCGCGCTGCTCGCCGGCGTCGTCCTGCTGGCCGTCCTGGTGGCGGTGTAGCCGGATGGACCAGCACAGGCAGCCCCGCCGCCCAGCCCCGCCGACCGCAGCCCGTAGGAGCCCCCGATGAACGCAGTCCTCATCGCCCTCCTGGTGCTGCCGCTGGCCGGGGCCGCGCTGACCCTGGTACCGGCGTTCGGCGCCGACCCGGCCGCCGCCGACCGGCGCGCGCTGCGGCTGAACACCGTGGTCACCGGCGCCGTCCTGGTGCTCGGCATCGTCCTCGCGGCGGGCTTCGACCACGACGGGCCCGGCCGGATGCAGGCGACCACCGACGTGTCCTGGATCCCGGCCATCGGCGTGCGCCTCCACCTCGGCGTGGACGGCGTCTCGCTCCCGCTGATCGTGCTGACCGCGCTGCTCACCTTCCTCTGCGCGCTGTACTCGGAGAAGCGGCTGCCGACCGGGGAGGGCGTCCCCTCGGCCCGGGCCTTCACCGGGCTGTTCCTCCTGCTCGAAGTCGGCATGCTCGCCACCTTCGCGGTGCTGGACCTGCTGCTCTTCTTCCTGGCCTTCGAGATCGTGCTGATCCCGATGTACTTCCTGATCGCCCGCTGGGGCACCGGGGCGAAGGTGCCGGCCGCCAACCGGTTCATCCTGTACACGCTGCTCGGCTCGGCGGTGATGCTGCTCGGCTTCCTGCTGGTCGGCAGCAAGGCGGGCACCTTCGACATGCAGGCGCTGGCCGCCGCGCACGGCAGCGGCCTGAGCCACACCACCCAGGTGGTCGCCGCCCTGGCGATCATGGTCGGGCTGGTGGTCAAGGCCCCCGCCTGGCCGCTGCACAGCTGGCTCCCGGACGCGCACACGGCGGCCCCCACGGTCGGCTCGGTGCTGCTCGCCGGCGTGCTGCTGAAGATGGGGACGTACGGCCTGGTCCGGGTCCTCCTCCCGGTCGTCCCGGACGGTACCGCGACGCTCGCCCCCTACCTGGGCGCGTTCGCCGCCGTCGGCATCGTCTACGGCTCGCTGGCCTGCCTCGCGCTGGCCCGGCCCGGGGCCAAGGGCGACCTCAAGCGCCTGATCGCCTACTCCTCCGTCGGCCACATGGGCTTCGTGCTGCTGGGCATCGCCTCCCTCACCCCGGTGGGCGTCAACGGCGCGCTGTTCGCCAACATCGCCCACGGGCTGATCACCGGCCTGCTGTTCTTCGTGGTCGGGGCCCTGAAGGACCGCTACGGCACGGCGGACCTCGACACCCTGGCCGGCTCCACCGGGGCCGCCCTCTACGGACGGGCCCCGCGGATCGGCGCCCTGCTGGCCTTCGCCGCCGTCGCCAGCCTCGGCCTGCCGGGGCTGGCCGGCTTCTGGGGCGAGCTGCTCGCGATGTTCGGCGCGTTCGACCCGGCCGAGGGCCTCTCGCGCCCCGCGTTCGTCACCTACATGGTGCTGGCCGGCCTGGGCACCCTCCTCACCGCCGGGTACCTGCTGATGGTGGTCAAGCGCGTCTGCATGGGCGACCCGAAGCAGCCGGCCCCGGTGGCCGAGCTCGCCGACCTGCGCCCGTACGAGGCCGTCAGCTGGACCCCGCTGGCCGCCCTCACCCTGCTCGCCGGCCTCTGGCCCGCGCTCCTGCTCGGTCTCTCCGACCCGGCCGTCAAGCACCTCCTCGGGGGTGGCTGACATGCTCGGACCCCAGCTCGCCGCACTCGGACCTCAATCCACGGGGCAGCCCACTGTGACCTCCCTCGCCGTAGCCGACCCGGGCAGCCTGATCCAGTCCGTGGACTGGGTGGCGATCGCGCCCCCGCTGATCGCCGCGCTGGCCGCCCTCGCGGTGCTGGTCACCGACCTCTTCCTGCCCGCGCGCCACCGCAAGCTGCTCGGCGCCCTGGCCGTGGGCGGCCTCGCCCTCGCGCTGCTCGCCCTGCTCCCGCTCACCGGCGGCTCGCCCCGGAGCACCTTCTGCGTGCGGGACACCGGCTGCTCCTACGTCGCGGACCACTTCGCGCTGGTCTTCCAGCTGCTCGCGCTCGGCGGCGCGCTGATCGCCGCGCTGCTCTCCATGCCCACCGTGAACGGCCCGGCATCGGACGACGGCTCCGCCGCGGGGCTGCCCGGCGGCGAGTACTGGTTCCTGCTGCTCTCCAGCGCCACCGGCGCCGCTCTGCTGCCCGCCTCCCGGGACCTCGCCACCCTGGTGGTCGCCCTGGAGGTGGCCTCGCTGCCGGCCTTCGCCCTGGTCGCGCTGCGCCGGGACGGCCGGGGCGCGGAGGCCGCGCTGAAGTTCTTCCTCTCCTCCGTCACCGCGACCGCGGTGATGCTGCTCGGCATCGGCTTCGTCTACGCCGCGAGCGGCAGCCTGCACCTGGGCGCCGTCGCCGAGGGCCTGGCCCACGCCCCCGCCCAGCTCAAGCCGCTGGCCGAGGCCGGCGCGGTGCTCACCCTGGTCGGCTTCGCCTTCAAGGTCGCCGCCGTCCCGTTCCACTTCTGGGTGCCCGACACCTACGTCGGCGCCCCGCTGCCGGTGGCCGGCTACCTCTCGGTGGTCGGAAAGGCGGCCGGCCTCTCCGGCCTGGCGCTGGTCACCACGATCGCCTTCCGGCCGTACGCGCACACCTGGGGCCTGGTGCTCGCGGTGCTGGCCGCCGTCACCATGACGGTCGGCAACGTGGGCGCGCTGCGCCAGCGGTTCGACACCCGGTACAGCGCGGTGCGGCTGCTCGCCTGGTCCTCGGTGGGCCAGGCCGGGTACCTGCTGGTGCCGCTCGCCGCCGCCGGCTACGCACGGACCGGGGCGGACAGCCTGGGCGCCACCGCCGCGTACGCGCTGATCTACGGCGTGGTGAACCTGGGCGCCTTCGCGGTGGTCGCCGCCGTCGGCCGCCGGGCCGGGACGAGCGTGGACGAGTTCCGCGGCCTGTTCGCCCGGCGCCGCTGGACGGCCCTGGCGCTGGCGTTCTTCCTGCTCTGCCTGGCCGGGCTCCCGCCCGGGGTGATCGGCCTGTTCGGCAAGGTGGTGGTGTTCCGCGCCGCCGTCGACGCCGGGCTGGGCTGGCTGGCCGTGGTGATGGCCGTCAATGTGGTCATCGCGCTGTACTACTACCTGCTCTGGACGGCGCGGCTCTTCGCTCCGGCGCCGTCGCAGGACGCGGTCACCGCCGTCGCCGAGCGCCGGCTGCCGGCATCGCTGACGGCCACCCTGGGGCTCACCGCCTCGGTGGCCGTGGTGCTCTCGGTGGCCCCGCAGCTGGTCCTCCAGGTGGTCGGCGGCACGCTGTTCTGAGGCCGTCGGCCGGGGCGGGCGGCTGGGCGGTCCGGGTGTAGCGGTGGTCACAAGGGAACAAGGCCGCCGGGCTCGCCCGTTGAGCGGGCAGAGGGACGAGGCAGCGAGGGCTTCCCCACCGCACCATTGGAGGGCCTGCCGTGCACCGCCGGCACAACGGACTGAGGACCGCCGCACTGCTCGGCGGCCTCTCGGCGCTGATCCTGGTGATCGGCAGCTTCTTCGGCCGCACCGGCTTCGTGATCGCCCTGCTGGTCGCGCTCGGGACCAACGCCTACGCGTACTGGAACAGCGACAAGCTCGCCCTGCGCGCCATGCGGGCCCGCCCGGTGAGCGAGATCGAGGCGCCGCGGCTGTACCGGATCGTCCGTGAGCTCTCCACCTCGGCCCGCCAGCCGATGCCGCGGCTGTACATCTCCCCGACCCCGGCCCCGAACGCCTTCGCCACCGGTCGCAACCCGCGCAACGCGGCGGTCTGCTGCACCGACGGCATCCTCCAGCTGCTGGACGAGCGGGAGCTGCGCGGGGTGCTCGGCCACGAGCTGAGCCACGTCTACAACCGGGACATCCTGATCTCCTCGGTCGCCGGGGCGCTCGCCTCGGTGGTGATGTTCCTGGTGAACTTCGCCTGGCTGGTGCCGTTCGGCCGCAGCGACGACGACGACGGCCCCGGGCTCTTCGGGATGCTCGCGATCATGATCCTGGGGCCGCTCGCCGCCTCGCTGATCCAGCTGGCCGTCAGCCGCTCCCGGGAGTACCAGGCCGACGCCGACGGTGCTCGGATCACCGGCGACCCGCTCGCCCTGGCGAGCGCCCTGCGCAAGCTGGACGTCGGCACCCGGCAGCTGCCGCTGCCGCCGGAGCCGCAGCTCCAGACGGCCAGCCACATGATGATCGCCAGCCCGTTCCGCCCGGGCGAGGCCGGGACGAAGCTCTTCTCGACGCACCCGCCGATGGCGGAGCGGATCGCCCGCCTGGAGCGGATGGCGGGCTACCGGGGCTGACGGGGGCCCGCCTGCCCCGCGCCCCCGCCCGCCCGCCCGCTCGGCGGCCGGCCGCGTTCAGCCGGTGAGACCCTCGTAGGCCCGGCGCAGCCGGTGGACGCCCTCGGCGATCCGGGCCGGGCTGTCGACGGCGGCATAGCTCAGCCGCAGGTGGGGCGCCGGGGGCTCGGCGGCGTAGTAGGGGCTTCCGGGGGCGACCAGCACTCCGGCGTGCAGCGCGGCGGTGGCCAGCGCGGCCTCGTCGGTGCCCTCCGGCAGCCGCAGCCAGAGGTGGTAGCCCCCGGGCCGGTGCGGGCCGAGCAGCCCGGGGAGTTCGCGGCGCAGCGCGGCCACCGTGAGCGTCCGGCGGTCGCGCAGCTCGGCGCCGAGGGTGCGCAGATGGCGCGCCCAGCCCGGGTCGGCGACCAGTTCCAGTGCCGCCTCCTGGAGCGGCCGGGGCACGAAGAAGCTGTCCACCACCTGGGTCGCCCGCAGCCGCCGCAGGGCCGGGCCGCGGGCGGTCAGCGCGCCGACCCGCAGATTGGGCGAGGTGGCCTTGGTCAGCGAGCGCAGGTGGACCACCACGCCGTCCGGGTCGTCGGCGGCGAGCGGGCGCGGCAGTGCGGGGGAGTCGGCGTGGACCAGCCGGCGGGCGAAGTCGTCCTCGACGACGAACGCGCCGGCCGTCCGGGCGATCCGCAGCACCTCGGCGCGCCGCTCGGGGGAGAGCACCGCGCCGGTCGGGTTCTGGAACAGCGGCTGGCAGACGAAGACCCGGGCCCGGGTGGCGTCGAAGGCCGCCGCCAGCAGGTCGGTGCGCACGCCGTCCTCGTCCACCGGGACGGGGACCGGCCGCACGCCCGCCGCGCGGGCGACCGCGAGCGTCCCGGGGTAGGTCGGCGACTCCACCAGCACGGGTGCGCCCGGGGCGGCCAGCGAGCGGATCGCGACGGTCAGCGCGCTCTGCCCGCCCGCCGTGACCAGGACGTCGCCCGCGCCCAGCGGCCCGCCGTTGCCGCCGATGTCCCGGGCGAACCAGGCGCGCAGTTCGGTCAGCCCGTCGACCGGCGGGCGCTCCCAGGCGCCGGGCCGCCGGCCGGCCCGGGCCAGGGCGGCGGCCAGCAGCCGCTCCGGCTGGAGCGAGGCGTGCGGGTAGCCGCCGTTCAGGTCGACCACGTCGGGCGGCGGGACGTTCAGGGTGGCGAACAGCGCGCCCGCGCCCCGGTCGCGCGGGCCCGCGTCGGCGCTCAGCGCGAGTTCCTGCCAGGAGAGGTCGCCGGGCCGGGCGGTCGGCGCGGCGAGCGGCGAACCGCCGCCGGTGGTGCCGCCGCCCGCGAAGGCGGCGGCCCGGAAGACCCCGGCGCCCGGCCGGGAGACCACCAGGCCCTCGGCCGCCAGCACGGCGATCGCCCGGGAGACCGTCACCGGGCTGACCTGGTGACGCTCCATCAGGGCCCGGCTCGACGGCAGCTTGCGTCCCTCCGGGTAGCGCTCGACCTCCCGGCGCAGGCTGTCGGCCAGATCGGTCACGCTGCTACGCTCGTTCATGACGGCACAAGATAGCGCTACCCGCCCGATCGCGATAGCACCGCAGGCACCGATCGGCTCAGTCAGCTCAGCCAGCTCAGCCAGCTCAGCCAGCTCGGGCAGCTCCGGTACGGCCCTGGCGGCCCTCGGCGTCCTCTCCTTCTCCTTCAGCTTCCCCGCGACCGCCTGGGCCCTGTCCGGGTTCGGTCCGTGGACGGCGACCGGCCTGCGCGGCGCCGTGGCCGGGCTGCTCGCCGCGTTCTGCCTGGCGGCCGCCCGGGTCCCGATCCCCGCGCGCCGGCACTGGCCCGGGCTGCTGGTGGTCTCGGCCGGCTGCGTGCTGGGCTTCCCGCTGCTCACCACGCTGGCGCTGCGGGCCTCCTCGACCGCCCACTCGGCTGTGGTCATCGGTGTGCTGCCGCTCGCCACCGCCGCGTTCTCGGCGCTGCGCACCGGCCGGCGCCCGTCCCGGGCCTTCTGGTGCGCGGCGCTGGCCGGTGCGGCGGCGGTGCTGGCCTTCACCCTGCTGCAGAGCCACGGGCGGCCGACCACCGCCGACCTCTACCTGTTCGCCGCGCTGGTGGTCTGCGCGGCCGGGTACGCGGAGGGCGGGCGGATCTCGCGGGAGCTGCCGGGGTGGCAGGTGATCGCCTGGGCGGTGGTCGCGGCGCTGCCGGTCACCGTGGTGACCACGGCGCTGGCGCTGCCGGGCGAGCCGGCGCACCCGGGGGTGAAGGCGCTGGCCGGGCTGGCGTACACGGCGGCGGTGTCGCAGCTCGGCGGGTTCGTGCTCTGGTACCGGGGGATGGCGGCGATCGGGGTGCCGAGGGCCAGTCAGCTCCAGCTCGCCCAGCCGCTGCTGACGCTGGTCTGGGCGGTGCTGCTGCTGGGCGAGGAGCTGCCGGTGGCGGCGCCGGTCACCGCGGTGGTGGTGCTGGTCTGCATCGCGGTCACCCAGCGCGCCCGCAGCTGAGACGGCCCGCGCCCGTACCGGTGGTGCGGTACGGGCGCGGGGCGGGTCGGTGCGGCCGGTCAGTACACGTCGTCCTCCGGCCGGTAGACGCAGAGCGCCCAGATGATGAAGACGTCCAGGGCGATCACCACGATCGACCAGAGCGGGTAGTACGGCAGGGCCAGGAAGTTGTCCAGGGCGCTCAGCGCGGTGAGGAACACACCGGCCCAGCGGGCCCAGGCGGCGCCCTTGAGGACGAAGGCACCGACCACCGCGACCAGGGCGCCGATGACGATGTGCACCCACCCCCACCCGGTGAGGTCGAAGCGGAAGACGTAGCGCGGGGTCGAGACGAAGATGTCGTCGTCGGCGACCGCCATGATGCCCCGCACCGCCTCCATGAAGCCGTTGATGAGCATCAGCACACCCGCGAACATCACCAGGCCGGGGGCCCAGTCACGGAACCGGTCGGCCGATGGCGGCGGGGGCGGCGCCCCGGTGCCGGAGCGCCAGGGCGGGGGCTGGTCGGGGGTGGGCGACGAGGTGCTCATGGACTCCTCCTGGGCCGCGGGCCGGCGTCGTCGGCGGTACCCGGCCGGAGCCGGACCGACGGCGAACAGGCGCACGGAAAGGGGTACGGACCTCGACCGTCCGCCGCGGCCGGGCGCCGGGCAACCGGACCGCGCCTGTTCGGGTGACCGGACCCGCGCGCCCCCGGCGGGGCCGGGCGGCGGCTGGTAGTCGTTGTCCGACTGCTGTCCGGGCCCGGGCCGGCGGGCTCGACCGGGGCCCGGCCCCGAGGACGGAAGGTGCGCCGCGTGACTCTCCTGCCGAAGGACGCCGTGGAGCGGGCTCCGCGCCCGTCGCGCACGCCGCGACTGGACCGCCGGCGGGCGGCCGCGCGCCGACGACGCGGCCGGGCCCTGGTGGGCTGGCTCACCACCACCGACCACAAGCGGATCGGCACCCTCTACATCACCACCGCGTTCCTGTTCTTCCTGGTCGGCGGGCTGATGGCGATGCTGATGCGGATCGAGCTGGCCCGGCCGGGGCTGCAACTGCTCTCCAACGAGGAGTTCAACCAGCTCTTCACCATGCACGGCACGATCATGCTGCTGATGTTCGCGACCCCGCTGTTCGCCGGCTTCGCCAACTGGATCATGCCGTTGCAGATCGGCGCGCCCGACGTGGCCTTCCCCCGGCTGAACGCGCTCGCCTACTGGCTTTACCTGTTCGGCTCGCTGATCGCCCTCTACGGCTTCGCCACCCCGGACGGCGCGGCCGACTTCGGCTGGTTCGCCTACGCGCCGCTGAACAGCGCCGAGCACAGCCCGGGCCTCGGCGCGGACCTGTGGATCATGGGCCTGGCCTTCTCCGGCTTCGGGACCATCCTCGGCTCGGTCAACTTCATCACCACGATCGTCTGCCTCCGGGCCCCCGGGATGACGATGTTCCGGATGCCGATCTTCGTCTGGAACATCCTGCTCACCGCCGTCCTGGTGCTCTTCGCCTTCCCGGTGCTGGCGGCCGCGCTGCTCTGCCTGGAGTCGGACCGCAAGTTCGGCTCGCACGTCTTCGACGCGGCGAACGGCGGGGCGCTGCTCTGGCAGCACCTGTTCTGGTTCTTCGGGCACCCGGAGGTGTACATCATCGCGCTGCCGTTCTTCGGCATCGTCACCGAGATCATCCCGGTCTTCAGCCGCAAGCCGGTCTTCGGCTACTCCGGGCTGATCGCCGCCACCATCGCCATCACCGGCCTGTCGATCACGGTCTGGGCGCACCACATGTTCGTCACCGGCCAGGTGCTGCTGCCGTTCTTCTCGATCATGACGATGCTGATCGCGGTGCCGACGGGGGTGAAGTTCTTCAACTGGATCGGCACCATGTGGAAGGGCTCGCTTAGCTTCGAGGCCCCGATGCTCTGGACGGTCGGCTTCCTGGTCACCTTCCTGTTCGGCGGGCTGACCGGGGTCCTGCTCGCGGCGCCGCCGATCGACTTCCACGTCTCGGACTCGTACTTCGTCGTCGCCCACTTCCACTACGTGGTCTTCGGCACCGTGGTCTTCGCGATGTTCGCCGGCTTCCACTTCTGGTGGCCCAAGTTCACCGGACGGATGCTGGACGAGCGGCTCGGGCGGATCCACTTCTGGACGCTCTTCGTCGGGTTCCACGCCACCTTCCTGGTGCAGCACTGGCTGGGCGCCGAGGGCATGCCGCGCCGCTACGCCGACTACCTGGCCTCGGACGGCTTCACCACGCTGAACACCGTCTCCAGCATCGGCTCCTTCCTGCTCGGCATCTCCACCCTGCCGTTCCTCTACAACGTCTGGCACACCGCGCGGTACGGCCGCAGGGTCACCGAGGACGACCCGTGGGGGTACGGGCGGTCGCTGGAGTGGGCCACCTCCTGCCCGCCGCCGCGGCACAACTTCGTCACCCTGCCCCGGATCCGATCGGAGTCCCCGGCCTTCGACCTGCACCACCCCGGGATCGCCGAGCTGGACCGGCGGCAGAACGCCCGTGAGCCGCTGGTCTGAGCGGGCCGGTGGGCGGCCGGGGGCCGGCGGTCGCTCGTTAGGATGAGAGCGCGTCCCGCCGGCTGCGGGGCGCGGCATCCGGAGGGAGTGGCCGTCATGGCAGAGGAGAGGCACGCCCCGGCGGCCGGGGATCCACGGGCCCGCCGGCGAGGCCAGGGCGAGCTGGAGGCCCAGGTGCTGGCGGTGCTCCAGCGGGCGCCCGGCCCGGCCACCGCGGTCTGGGTGCAGGAGCGGCTGGACGGCGGCCTGGCGTACACCACCGTGATGACCATCCTGTCCCGGCTGCACGCCAAGAAGGCCGTCTCGCGGACCCGTTCGGGCCGCTCCTACCTCTGGCAGGCGTCCTCCGACGCGGCCGGGCTGGCCGCACTGCGGATGCGCCGGATGCTGGACGGCGAGCCGGACCGGGACGCCGTCCTGGCCAGCTTCGTCACCGCCCTGCTGCCGCACGACGAGGAGCTGCTGCGGACGCTGCTGGACAGCGCCGGCGCCGACCCGGCAGTGGCCGACCACGAGAGCTGACCCGTGGGCGTCTTCGTCTTCCTCCCGCTCATCCTGCCGCTGACCGCCGTCCCGATCGCCCGGCTCACCGAACAGCACCTGCATCCGCGCGGGGCGTCCCGGCTGCTGACCGTGATCAGTGCGGTGATGGCGCTGTGCAGCGCCGTCTGCCTCGGCCTGACCGGGGTGGTGGGCACCGCCCAGATCCCGGGCAACCCGCTGCCGGACAGCTGGTCCGACCCGGAGGTGCGGGCGGCGCTGCCGTACCACGAGACGGTCGGCACGGCGGCGATCTGCGTCCTGGCCGTGGTGGCCGGGGCCTGTCTGCGCACGGTGGTGCGACACCTGAGGATCCGGTCCCGGGCCCGCCGGGCGCTCGGCCGCGACCTCGGCGGCACGACCGGGTACGGACTCGCCGGGACCGCCGGGTACGGACTCGGCGGCACGCCCGGCGGGCTCCCGGACGACCTCGCGGTGCTGCCGGACGACCGGCCCTACGCCTACGCGCTGCCCGGCTCGCCGGGGCGGGTGGTGGTCTCCACCGGGATGCTGGCCGGGTTGGCGGCCGACGAGCGCGAGGCGCTGCTCGCGCACGAGCGGGCGCACCTGGAGCACCGGCACCACCGCTATCTGCTGATCACCCAACTCGCGGGCTGCGTCAACCCGTTCCTGCGGCCCCTGCAGCAGGCGGTGGCGTACAGCGCGGAGCGGTGGGCGGACGAGGAGTCGGCCCAGGCGGTCGGCGACCGGCGGATCACGGCCCGGGCGGTGGCCCGGGCGGCGCTGGTCTCGCACCGGGCGCCCGCTCCCGGCTTCGCCGCCTTCGCCGCGCCGGGGGCCGTGCCCGGCCCGGTGCCGCGCCGGGTGGCCGCGCTGCTCGGCCCGGTGCCGTCCTCGCGGAACTGGCCGCCGGCCCACACCCGGGCGGGCCTCGCGGCCATGGTGGCGGCGATCGGAACGGCCGCGTCGGCGCTCTGCGCGGTCAACGCGGCGGTGGCGCTGCTGCTGGTGCTGAAGGCCGTCACCCCGCTGTAGGGGCCGGGCGCTGTAGGGGCCCGGCACCGGCGGACCGCGCGTGGCGGGCCGGTTCGGCGGTGGGTTCGGTCGTCGGTTCTGCGGTCGGTCCGGCGGGCGGGTCGGCGGTCGGCGGCGTAGACACGGCGGACAGCGGGCATGGCACGTCATAGGGGTCGGCCGTCCGTCGTGAGAGGGTGCCCACCATGAAGGTGATCGAGTTCGTCCTGAACGCCATCTGGCTGATCTTCTGCGGGATCTGGATGGCGCTCGGCTACGTCATCGCCGGCATCATCTGCTGCGTCCTCATCGTCACGATCCCGTTCGGCATCGCCTCGTTCCGGATCGCCGGTTTCGTGATCTGGCCGTTCGGCCGGACGACGGTGGAGAGGCCGGAGGCCGGGGCGGCGTCCTGCGTGGGCAATGTGATCTGGCTGGTGTTCGCGGGCTGGTGGCTGGCGCTGGCGCACATCGCGACGAGCATCCCGCTGTTCGTGTCGATCATCGGGATCCCGTTCGGCTGGGCCAACCTCAAGATGATCCCGATCTCGCTGATGCCGCTGGGGCGCGAGGTGGTACCCACCGACGAGCGGTTCGGCGCGCGCTGAACCGCCCCCGCGGGCCGGTTGTCGGCCCTCCGGCGGTCCCGCCCCCGGTCACTCCACGGCCTCGCGCAGCCGCCGGAACTCCCGCGCCAGCGCGTCCAGCGTGTAGTGCGCGTTGAGCCCGCTCGGGTTGGGCAGCACCCAGACCTCGGTCTCCCCGAGGCCCTCCGGCTGCCGGCCGACCGCCGCCGTCCGCCGGCCGAAGGCCGTCCGGTAAGCGCCGATGCCGAGCACGGCCAGCGCCCGCGGGCGCAGCGCCAGGACGCGGGCGGCGAGCGCGGCCCCGCCCTCGCGCAGTTCGTCGGCGGTGAGCTCGTCCGCCTTGGCGGTGGCGCGCGGGGCGACGTTGGTGATGCCGAGGCCGAGGTCGAGCAGCTCGCGCTGCTCGTCCGGGCGGAACTGGCGCGGGGTGAAGCCGGAGCGGTGCAGCGCGGGCCAGAACCGGTTGCCCGGCCGGGCGAAGTGGTGACCGGTGGCGCCCGACCAGAGGCCGGGGTTGATCCCGCAGAACAGCACCCGGAGCCCGGGGCCGACGATGTCCGCGATGGTGCTGCCGCGAGCGGCGAGCAGCTGGTCCTGCGTGGGCTTCCTGGGCGTCTCGGTCACCCGCCCAGTCTGCCGGTGGCGGCCGCCGGCCGGGTACGGGGGTGGTGCGGTCCGCACCCGGCCGGGCGGCGCGGTTACCCCGGTACGGCCACCGCCAGCAGCCGGGCCCGGCGCCGTGCGCGCAGCCACCGCACGCCGTAGACCACCGCCGCCGCGTACGCCCAGCCGGCGAAGATGTCGACGATGAAGTGCTCAGCCCCGTAGACCAGGGTGAACGCCATCGCGAGCGGGTACGCGACCAGCAGCCCGCGGACCCACCGCGCGGCCGTCGGCCAGAAGAAGAACAGCAGCATCGCCGGGTACGCGGAGTGCAGCGAGGGCATCGCGGCGACGTCGTTGGCGAACCGGCTGCCGTTCTCGAAGACCGACCCGGCCCGGGGCAGCCCGCTCTGCGTCAGCACGTCCGACACCACCCGGGTGAGCGTCGGCATGTGGCCCTCCTGCGCGGTGAGCCATGGCGGGTCGGCCGGGAACAGGATGTACGTCGCGAAACCGGCGAAGGTCAGCGCGAGGTAGCAGGTGAGCAGGTGCCGGAACCGGTCGTGGCGACGCCGCCAGAGCACGGCCAGCACCACGAAGATCATGAAGAAGTGCGACATGTAGACGAGGACCGCCGCGTAGTCGTACCAGTGCGGCGAACCGGCGGTGTAGAGCCCGTGCTGCAGCCGGACCGTCCAGGTCTCACCGAAGCCGAGCAGCTCGTCCGCGCGCAGCTGCGGCCGCCAGTGCGGGGCCCACGGGGTGTGCGCGCCGTACCCGCGCAGCAGCGAGTACGCCCAGACGACGGCCATCACCGGCACCCAGTCGCGCAGCACCAGCAGGAAGCCGCGCGTCCCGTGGCCGCTGTGCACGGCGGCGGCCAGCAGCGCGCCGATCAGCCAGCAGAAGACCACGTCGTTGGAGTACGGCAGGCCGTACGTGCGCACGTACCAGAGCAGGGCGACGAGGTAGAGCGGCCACGCCAGGAGCCGCAGCCGCGTCAGTGCGCTGGCGCGCGCACCGGGCAGCGGCCGGGTCACCGGACGCAGCCGCCCGGCGCTCGCGGGTGGGGGCGGCGCCGGGCGGAGCAGTTTGGTCATGCCAGCCGAAGCTAGCAAGGCATTCTTTGAGAACTCTTCACGCGAACGGCCTGTCGTCCAGCAAAGACTCAGAAAGACGCCGGACAGCGGAACGGCCTGGCCCGCCCGCCCGCCCCCGCCCGGCCCCGTGCGGCGCGGTGCGGGCGGACTCCGCCGCAGGTCGCGGGGCCGGTCGGCAGTGGTCAGGAGACGGCGGTCAGGAGACGGTGCCCAGCTCGTGGGGCGTGTTGTTGAACCGCCGGCCGCCCTGGTCGGTCACCGTCACGATGTCCTCGATCCGCACCCCGAAGCGGCCGGGCAGGTAGACACCGGGCTCGATCGAGAAGCACATCCCCGGGACGAGCGGCTGCTCCTCGCCCTCGACCAGGTAGGGCGGCTCGTGCGTGGTGATGCCGATGCCGTGCCCGGTGCGGTGGATGAAGTACTCGCCGTACCCGGCCTCGGTGATCACCCGGCGGGCGATCCGGTCGATCTCCTGGCAGGTCACGCCGGGCCGGACCGCCTCGAACGCGGTCTGCTGCGCCTGCCGGACGACGTCGTGCACCGTCCGCACCTCGGCCGGGACGTCCGTGCCGACGTGCACCGTCCGGGTGGTGTCGGAGCCGTAGCCGTCCTTGAGGCCGCCGAAGTCCAGGACGACGGTGTCCCCGGCCTCGATGACCCGGTCACCCGCCTCGTGGTGCGGGTTGGCGCCGTTGGGGCCGGAGCCGACCACGGTGAAGTCGACCTGGCTGTGCCCGTACTGGATGAGCAGGGCGCTGAGGTCGGCGGCCACGTCGGTCTCCCGCCGGCCGGCGAACCGCACCTCCAGGATGCCGCGGTAGGCGGCGTCCGCGGCCCCGCCGGCCGCGGCCAGCCGCTCCAGCTCGTCGGTGTCCTTGACCGCCCGGAGCATCGGCAGCGCCTCGGTGAGCGAGGTCCAGCCGGCGCCCGGCAGGGCGGCCTGGAGGCCGAGCAGGTGCATCGCCCAGGCGTTGTCCGAGACGCCGTAGCGGCCGGCGGGGTCGAGCAGCGGGACGGCGGTGTCGTAGGGGCTCTCGCCGTCCGTCCAGTCGAGCAGCCGCAGGCCGGGGGCGCCGGTGGCCCGTTCGGCGTCGGGCCGCTCCAACTTGGGGACGATCAAGGCGGGTTCGCGCCCGTCGGTGAGGAGCAGCGCGGTCAGCCGTTCGGTGATCGCGGTCGGCTGGTAGCCGCAGAGGTAGACCAGGTCGGGGCCGGGGGCGACGACCAGGCCGCTGAGTCCGGCGGCGGCCGCGTCGGCGGTGGCCCGGGCCATCCGGGCGGTGTAGTCCTCGGTGGTGAACGGTCGTGGCATGAGGGTTCCTCTCTGCGTCTGTCCCGTACCGGAAGTGCTGCGTCTGCCCCGTACCGGAATTCCGCTTCTGTCCCGTTGGGTCTTCCCCGCTGTCTTTCCCGCTGTCTTCCCCGCTGTCCTTCCCGTTCTGGAACCGGGCCCGGACCGGTGGCCGTCCGGGTCGGGCCGGCCGCCGGGCGCGGGCTGTCGCGCGTACCGAACTCCCTCACGTCCGGGCGGACCCGGCGTAGTGCCGGAGGAACAACGCCTCGACGTGGGCCATGTGTTCGATCTCGCCGGGATCGACGCTCTCGTTGGGCGCGTGGATCAGGCAGCGCGGCTCCTCGACGCCCATCAGGATGATCTCCGCGTCCGGGTAGGTGCGGGCGAACACGTTGCAGAGCGGGATCGAGCCGCCCTGGCCGAGGAAGGAGATCGGCTTGCCGTAGACCTCCCGCATGGCCCGGTCGAGCGCCTGGTACGCCGGCCCGCCGGTGGAGGCCTGGAACGGCGAACCGACGCTCTCCGGCTCGACCGTGACCTGCGCGCCCCACGGCACGGCGGCCTTCAGGTGCGCGGTCAGCGCATCCTGGGCGGCCCGCGCGTCGGTGCCGGGCGGCACCCGCAGGCTGACCCGGGCGCGGGCGGTGGCCGGGACGGCGGCCGCCGAGCCGACCACCGGGGGGCAGTCGATGCCGAGCACGGTGACGGCGGGCCTGGCCCAGAGCCGGTCGGCGACGGTGCCGGAACCGGTCAGCCGGACGCCCTCCCGGACCCCGGCGTCGGTGCGGAACTGCTGCTCGTCGTAGCCGACGCCGCGCCAGGTGCCGGTGGAGTCCAGGCCGTCGATCCGGGTGCCGCCCTCGGCGTCGCGCAGCGAGTCGAGGGCGCGGATCAGCGCGGCCAGGGCGTCCGGGGCGGGCCCGCCGAACATGCCGGAGTGCACGTCGCCGGCGAGGGTCGAGACGCCGACCACCACGTTGGTGACCCCGCGCAGCGAGGTGGTGGCGGTCGGCACGCCGACCGCCGCGTTCCCGGTGTCGCAGACCAGCAGGGCGTCGGCGTGCAACTCGCCCGCGTGCGGCGGCACGTACGCCTCCAGCCCGCCGGTGCCCTGCTCCTCGGAGCCCTCGGCGACGAACTTGATGCCGACCGGGAGGTCGTCGCCGAGCGCCCGCAGGGCGGTGAGGTGCATGACGATGTTGCCCTTGCAGTCGGCGGTGCCGCGTCCGTACCAGCGGCCGTCGCGCTCGGTGAGCTCGAACGGCGGGGAGGTCCAGGCGGCGTCGTCGAGCGGCGGCTGGACGTCGTAGTGGCAGTAGAGCAGGACGGTCGGGGCGCCGGGCGGCGGCGGGCGGTGGCCGATCACGGCGTGGCTGCCGTCCGGCGTCTCCTCCAGGTGGACGTCGCGCAGGCCGGCCCCGGTGAAGGCGGCGGCGACCCACTCGGCGGCCTCGCGGCACTTCTCCGGCGGGTACTGGCGCGGGTCGGCGACGGAGGGGATGGCGACCAGCTCGGCCAGGTCGTCCTTGGCCCGGGGCATCAGGGCGGCGATCCGGCGGGCGAGTTCGTCGGTCATGGGTACGGCTCCTGGGCGATCGGTCGGTTCGGTGGGCTGATCGTCAATTGCGCACGGTGTCACGGAGCTTGAGGTCGTCGATCTTCTGCCGGATGTCGGCGAGCCTGTCCGGGCAGTACACCGAGAGCACGATCGACTCCGCGAACACCACCTCGCGGTCGGAGAGCACCGGCCGCTGCCCGGGACCGCCCGCGCCGTTGGACATCCCGTACTTCCACTGCGCCTGGTTCAGCGCGTCGGCCGGGTTCTCGCAGACCGCGCCGCCGTCCTCGCCCAGGGTGTGCACGATCTGGCTCTGGCTGGGCACCGGGTAGCCGGCCGCCGTCAGCGCGGACGAGAGCTGCTTGGCCTTGTCGTTGGCCTCGTTGGTGCTGTGCAGCTGGGAGTACGTCAGCAGACCGGTGATCAGCATGCCGACCAGCAGGACGATCGCGCCCAGGTAGATCCAGCGGTGGCGGGAGGCCATCACGGTGCCGGTCATGCCGCACCTCCGGTGGTGCCGCGCCGCTCCTCGGCCTCCTGCTCGGCCAGTTCGGCCTGGGCGTCGGCGTTGCGCCAGGAGGGCTTGCGCAGCCTCAGGAACAGGTAGGGGATCACCAGGCCGAGCAGCACCAGGCCGCCGCCGACGATCGCGACGTACGACCAGACGCTGCCGCTGCCGAACTGCGAGGACGGGACGAACCCGATCGCCATCGCGGCCGCCGAGGCGATCAGGCCGGTCACGCAGACCGGGACCAGCGCCGGGGCGCGGTAGCCGCGGGGGTGGTCCGGCTGGGTGCGGCGCAGCCGGATCGCGGCGGCGAACATCAGCAGGTAGACGATCAGGTAGACCTGCGTGGTGATCACCGAGAAGATCCAGTAGGCGCTGGAGACGTTCGGGATCAGGGCGTAGGCGAGGGCGATGACCGTGGTGACCACACCCTGGGTGACCAGCAGGTTCTGCTGGATCCCCTCCTTGTTCAGCCGCTGCAGGAATGGCGGCAGGTAGCCCTCCTGGCGGGAGATCATCAGCAGGCCCTTGGACGGTCCGGCGAGCCAGGTGAGCATGCCGCCGAGGGAGGCGGCGATCAGCGCCACCGCGATCACCGGGGTGAGCCAGCCGATGTGGAAGTACTGGAAGAAGGAGTCGAAGGCCTGCATCACGCCGGCCGTCAGGCTCAGCTGGCTGGACGGCACCACCCAGCTGATCGCCAGCGCGGGCAGGATGAAGATCAGCAGGACCATCCCGGAGGCGGTGAACATCGACCGCGGGAACTCCCGGGCCGGATCGCGGAGCGAGGAGACGTGCACCGCGTTCATCTCCATGCCGGAGTAACTGAGGAAGTTGTTGACGATCAGCACCAGGCTGGCCAGGCCGGTCCACTGCGGGAAGAGGTGCGCGGCGTTCATCGGGGCGGCCGAGGTGTTGCCCTGGCCGAGGAAGACGAGGCCGAGCACCACGAGCAGCGTGCCGGGGATCAGGGTGCCGATCACCAGGCCCCAGGAGGAGAGGCCGGCCACGGCCTTCGTCCCGCGCGAGGAGACCCAGACGCCGGTCCAGTACAGCACCATGATCACGACGGCGGTGTAGGGCCCGTTGCTGGCCAGCGCCGGGTTGACCACGTACGCGATCGTCGAGGCCACGTACGCGAGCAGCGACGGGTAGTAGAAGATCGTCATCGCGAACTGGCACCAGACGGCGAGGAAGCCCAGCGGCTTCGACAGGCCCTCCGACACCCACCGGTAGACGCCGCCCTCCCAGCCGGAGGCCAGCTCGGCGGAGACCAGCGCGGTCGGCAGCAGGAAGACGATCGCGGGGACGAGGTAGAGGAAGACGCAGGCCAGGCCGTAGACCGCCATGGTCGGCGCGGCCCGGAGGCTGGCCACGGAGCTGGTCGTCATCAGCGCCAGCGTCAGCCAGGACATCCGTGGTGCGCCGGCCATCCGGGTGGCGACCGCGCCGCCGCTCCTGCGGGCGGCGCTCGGGCCGGGGCTGCCCCGGCCGGGCGAGGGTGCCTCCATCGAACTCATGCGTCCTCCTCGGGTGCGGCCCGGGGTACGTCCACCGGGGGTCCGCTCCGGCGGTGGGGTTCGCCCCGGGAGAGCCCCGGGGGCGGGCCGTACCCGGCCAGTTCACCCGGTTGCCGGGGGTGTCGCATGCGGCGTGCGCCCGCTCGGGTGAGCGACTGTCAGGGATGCGCGGCGGAGGTTTGGCCCGCGGGAGCCCCGGTGCCCGGTTCGCCGTCCGGTCGGCCGTCCCGGTCGGTCATCCGGTCGGCCGTCCCGGTGCCTCCGGCGGTCAGGACCGCCTGGTCCGTCCGCGCGGGCCGTCCGCACGCCGCACCGCGGTCTCCGGCGGTCCGATGCGCCCGGGCCGTCCGATACGTCCGGGGCCCTGCCCGGGGCCCTGCCCGGGGCCTGCCCGGGGCCTGCCCCGGGCGCCCGAACCCGGAGCCGCGCCGTCCATCCCCTACCCGTCCGGGTACGGAATGGTAAATGCCGGGCGGAGTGTCAGTCCCTTGGTTCAGGATGACTGAATGTCGTACGAACTTCAGGCGCTGATCGGTTCGGCGGAGCTGCTCGCGGTGGCCGCCGCGGAGGTCCCGGCCGCCCGTCTCAGCCCGCTGGCCCAGGGGTTGGCCCTGATACCGGCCACCCCCGCCTTCCTGTCCGCGCTCCAGTTCGGCCGCGGTGAGCCCGGGTTCGGCGGTGAGTCCGGTTTCGACTGGTTCCCGGACGGCCTCGAACGCCGGCTCGCCGCGTGGTCCAAGGCCGGTCCGATCGCCTGCGTGGAGGCCGACTACTTCGGTGGCAGCGGCACCCAGCGCGCCGCCGTCTGGGCCGACGGCCGGCTCGACCTGGGCCCGCTCGTCAGCGGCGAGTTCGAACCCAGCCCGCCCGAGGGCACCCCGATCTCCCGCGCCCTGCGGCGCATCGGTGCCCGCGTCGTGGACGCCCACCACCACGACGAGTTCGAGGCGGTCGGCCTGACCGCCCACCGCCGCACCGACGGCTGGGCCGCTCCCGACGGGGCGTGAACCGTTCGGCGTACCCCGGTGGCTGGGTCAACTGGCTTGCCCCAACGTGTGAATCAGGCATTTCGCCTGATTCACATCGAGAGGAAGCATCACCCATGCGTGCCACTTGGATGGCCGCCGCGCTGACCGCAGCCATCGCGCTGACCCCGGTCGCCACGGCGTCCGCCACCGCCGCCGGCAACGAAGCCGCGGCCCTCACCCCCGCCACCTCGCTCCCGGCGTTCCTCGCGGACGTCCCCCTGCCGGTCGGCGTGCCGCCGGTCGCGGCCCCGCCGGTCTCCGCCCCGGCTCCGGCGCTCCCCGCCGCACCCGACCTCGCCGCGGCGCCGGCCGCCGTGCCCGACCCGGCCGCCGCGCTCGGGGTGCTGGGCGGCCTGGGCGATGTCCTCAAGCTGGTCAGCGGCCTGCTCTCGGCCGCCGTTCCGTCGACCGGCATCCCCGACCTCGGCGTCCTCCAGCAGCTGATCGCCACGCTCGACGCGGCGACGAAGGACCTGCTGGCCCAGCTGCCCGCGGCGCCGGCGGCGGCCCCCGTGCCGGTCCCGGCCCCGCTGGACCAGCAGCCGGCGGCGGATCCCCCGCGCACCACCACCCCCGCGCTCCCGCCGCAGGCCCTGGAGGACCGGCTGGCCTCGCTCGGCGCCAAGGCCAAGGCCCTGGTCGACGCCGCCACGGCCGCCAAGCCGGGCCAGGCCGCCGTCCAGCAGTCCGTCACGGCTCTGGCCCCCGACACCGTGGCGACCACCACCGGCACGGTCACCCGCCTCACCGGCCCCTGACCCACCGCCCGGCACGACGGCCCCCGGACACCACACGGTGTCCGGGGGCCGTCGCCGCTGCGCGTCCCGACGGGACTAGCGGTAGTTCACGTACTGGAGCGCGAAGTCGAGGTCCTTGCCCTTGAGCAGGGCCTGGACGGTCTGCAGGTCGTCGCGGCTCTTCGAGGTCACGCGGAGCTCGTCGCCCTGGACCTGGGCCTTGACGCCCTTCGGGCCCTCGTCACGGATGATCTTCGCGACCTTCTTGGCATCGTCCTGGGAGATGCCCTCCTTCACGTCCGCGAAGATCTTGTACTCCTTGCCGGACAGCTGGGGCTCCTTGGCGTCCAGCGCCTTCAGCGACAGGCCACGCTTGATGAACTTGCTCTGCAGCACGTCCAGAATGGCCTTCACCCGCTCCTCGCCGCTGGCCTTCATCTCGATCGTTTCGCCGGAGCGGCTGATCTCGGCGCCGACGTTCTTGAAGTCGAAGCGGGTGGCGATCTCACGCGAGGTCTGGTTGATCGCGTTGTCGACCTCCTGCCACTCGACCTTCGAGACGATGTCGAAACTGGAGTCGGCCATGGGTGTTGGTCTCCTTGATGCTCTGACTTCACTGACACGGCCCGCCCCACCGGACGCCCGCAGCCCCAGCCTATCCAGCACCACCCCGCCCCCGCCCCCGACAGCCACGCCACATCCTTTGATCATCACGTGACCAACCAGGTGGCGAACCACCCCCCGGCATCAGGTATCGTTTACGGAGTCGAACGGGGCAAGCCCCGGGAGGCGCCAAATCCTGGCTGGTTGCCCGAGCGGCCAAAGGGAGCAGACTGTAAATCTGCCGCGTAAGCTACGCAGGTTCGAACCCTGCACCAGCCACTGGATTACCAGACCGGCCCTGAACAGCGGAAACGTTGTTCAGGGCCGGTTTTGTCGTACCCGGGGGCGAGTCTCGGGCGCGGGCGTCCCGGTTCGGCGGTGCCGGGGGGTCAGAAGAGCGTGGGGGCCGGAGGGTCGGGGGTGACGCCGGGGAGGGCGTCCTGCTAGGCGGTGGCCCGGGAGAGCGGGAGGGGTCGCATGCTCGCCTCGCAGAGGAGGAGGGAGCGGCGGTCCCTCTTGTGGTCGTGGATGACGCCGTAGCCGGCCCGGCGGGTGGGCATCAGGGCGACCGGTCGGCCGCAGGCGGGGCACTGGACTCGTGGTGCGCGCATGGGTGAAGCCTGCCCGAGGGGGCCGACATCGGTGGGCGGCCGGTGCGGCTCAGGGGGCGGTCAGGAGGAGGGCGGCCGCCGTGGGGGTGTCGGGGGCGGTGCGGGTGGGGGTGGGGTGGGCCGAGGGGAGCGGCGGAGGTGGGGTGGGGGTGATCCAGATGGAGCGGATGCCGCAGGCGTGGGCGCCCAGCAGGTCGGTGGCGGGGTTGTTGCCGACCATCCAGGTGTCCGGGGTGAGGGTGCGGCCGAGGCGGGCGGCGGCCAGGCGGAAGATCTCGGGGTCGGGCTTGCGGGCGCCGGCCTCCTGGGAGACGCAGACGGCGTCGACGGCGGGGAGCAGGCCGGTCCGGGCGAGTTTGGCGCGCTGGACGTCGGTGTAGCCGTTGGTGACGACGCCGATGGTCCAGCCGGCTTCGCGCAGGGCGGTGAGGGCGGCGGGGACGCCCGGGATCGGGTGGGTGCGGGCGGCCTCGTGGGCGACGTGTTCCTCCCAGAGGGCCTCGCCGGACTGCCGGAGGCCGTAGCGGGCGGCGATCCCGGCGAAGCCGGCCGGGGAGCGGTCGGCGCGCACCAGCGTGACGATGGTGGGTGCGGTGTCCAGGGGGAGGGCGTGGGCGGTGCAGAACGCGGTGGCCCAGGCGTCGGTGCCGCCGTCGCGTTCGACCAGGGTGTGGTCGAGGTCGATGAGGAGGAGCGGACTCGCCTGCGGAGAGTGGTGATCCATGCGCGGAGCGTAGCCCGCCGGAGGGATCGACATTATTGCGCATTACTTGCAATTGCTTCCTGGGGGCAGCAGAGTGTTCTCCGAGGGGTGGGGCCGGGCCGTTCAGCCTCCCCGCCGAGAAGTTCCGGACGTGCCCAGGCGCGCCGGGAGTCCTCCGTCCGAGCTGATCGTCTTCCCAACCGGCGCCCGCCGGGACATCGGCCCGCCCACCCCGCGCAGGAACCCCCTGCGAGGTGTCAACGAGCGGCGCGGCCCCGGCACACCGACGCGGTGGCCTGCCGGCTGCGGATGCGGATGTAGCGGCCGGGGAGCGGTGCCTCAGGAGCGGCTCGCCAATGGGGGTAATTAAGAGCCTATGCCGTAAATGTCCTATCCGATCGTCATATCTTGACGATGTCTTAACGGCCCCCCTTGATGCCCCCGAAACGCCTCCGAGCCGCTCGGAGCATGCTCCCCATAGCGGTTTCCACCTGCGGGAACACCCCGCCCAAAGGGCGTGTCCGGCGCTCGCGGTACTCCGCTCGGGCCCATGGACGGTCCGTTTTCCGCCCTTACGCTCGCCCATGTGTTCAACCTGCCCCAGGCGCTCAAGCGCCTAGTGATCGGCCGAGCCATGCGCAGCGAGGAGCTGGGCGAGACGCTGCTCCCCAAGCGGCTGGCGCTGCCGATCTTCGCTTCCGACCCGCTCTCCTCGGTCGCCTACGCGACCCAGGAGATCCTGCTGGTGCTCACCGTCGGTGGCACCGCCTTCCTGTACCTGACCCCGTGGGTCGCGGCCGGTGTGGTCGCGCTGATGGCGGTCGTGGTGATGTCCTACCGCCAGGTCGTCCACGCCTACCCGAGCGGCGGCGGCTCGTACGAGGTGGTGTCCCGCAACCTCGGCGCCAACTCGGGCCTGGTGGTGGCGGCTTCGCTGCTGGTCGACTACGTGATGACGGTCGCGGTGTCGGTGGCCTCGGGCGTCGACAACATCATCTCGGCGCTGCCCTCGCTGGCAGACCACCGGGTCGAACTGGCGGTCGCCTTCGTCGTGCTGCTCGCGGCGATGAACCTGCGCGGGGTCCGGGAGTCCGGCAAGGCCTTCGCCGCGCCGACGTACCTGTTCATCGGCGGCATGCTGCTCATGGTGGTCACCGGACTGGTCAAGGCGCTCTTCGGGGACACCCCGGTGGCGGCCAGCGCCTCGTACGGGATCCTGCCGGTGGACGGCAAGGACACCCTGGCCGGCCTCGGTCTGCTGATGCTGGGCCTGCGGGCGTTCGCCTCCGGCTGCACGGCACTGACGGGCGTGGAGGCGATCTCCAACGGCGTACCGGCCTTCCGGGCGCCCAAGTCGAGGAACGCCGCCGCCACGATGGCCGTGATGGGCACCACGGCCGTGGTCATGTTCGTCGGCATCACCGCGCTGGCGCTGATGTCCAAGGTCCACATCGCCGACGACGCCTGCACGTTGACCGGCTTCGCGGGGGACTGCCACACCGCGCCGCAGCAGACCGTGATCGCCCAGCTGGCGGCCGCGATCTTCGGTGGCGACCGGAGCTTCCTCTTCTACTTCATCCAGGCCGTCACCGCGCTGGTGCTGATCCTGGCAGCCAACACCGCCTTCAACGGCTTCCCGCTGCTGGCCTCGATCCTGGCCGAACACCGCTACCTGCCCCGGCAGATGCACACCCGCGGTGACCGCCTGGCCTTCTCCAACGGCATCATCGCCCTCGCGGTGGTGGCCGGCGGGCTGCTCTGGCTGTACGAGGCGGACGTCACCAGCCTGATCCACCTCTACATCCTGGGTGTCTTCACCTCCTTCACGCTCTCCCAGATCGGCATGGTGAAGCACTGGAACCGGGTGCTGCGCACCGAGACCGAGCCGGGCGTGCGCGGCCCGGCCCAGCGCGCCCGGGTGATCAACGCCTTCGGCGCGGTCACCACCGCGCTGGTGCTGGTCATCGTGCTGCTCACCAAGTTCACCCAGGGCGCCTGGCTGGCCGTGGTCGCGGCGGTGGTGCTCTGGGTGATGATGCGGGGCATCCGCCGGCACTACGACCGCGTCGCCGAGGAACTGGCGGTGGACGACCCGGAGGCCGACTCGGTGCGCCCCTCCCAGGTGCACGGGATCGTGCTGGTCTCCAAGCTGCACAAGCCCACCCTGCGGGCGCTCGGCTACGCCGAGGCGTTCCGGCCGGACTCGCTGGAGGCGCTGACCGTGGCGGTGGAGCGGGAGGCGACCGGCGAACTGGAGCGGCAGTGGGGCGAACTGGACGTCCGGGTGCCGCTGAAGGTGCTGGACTCGCCGTACCGGGAGATCACCAAGCCGGTGGTGGCGTACGTGCGCGAGTACCGCCGGACCAGCCCCCGGGACGCGGTGGCCGTCTTCATCCCCGAGTACGTGGTCGGGCGCTGGTGGGAGCACCTGCTGCACAACCAGTCGGCGCTCTGGCTGAAGAGCAGGCTGCTCTTCACCCCGGGCGTGATGGTGATCAGCGTGCCGTGGCAGCTGACCTCCTCCAGCAAGGCGCACCACCCCTCCCGCCGGGCCCCCGGCGCGGTCCGCCGCGGCGAGCCGGCGACGCGGTCGGAGTACGAGCGGCTGCCGGCGCCCGAGAACGCCTGAGGCGTCGCCGCCGAGAGCCCCGGACCACGCCGGAACCCGGAGCACGCCGAGAGCCCCGGACCACGCGGTCCGGGGCTCTCGGCGTATCCGCGCGGCCGTCCCGAGGGACGCCCGGCAGTGCGACGGGCGAGGCGTGAGGGGCGCCGCGTGGAGTCACCGTATGGAGCCCGTCAACAATCGAACGGGCGCCGTATGGAGGGCGTCAAGAACGGCGGTGACGGTCCGTAGGCGCGGTTGGCTGGCGAGGCCGGCCCACCGCCGGTGCCGCGTCGACCGCCCGCAGGGGGCGGGCCGCGGCCACCTCCGAACCACTGTGGTGGAGCCCATGTCCGATCTCATCCACGTCGGTGTCACGGTCGCCGTGTTCGCCGTCATCGCCCTGATCGCGCGGGGGGTGGAGAAGCTGTGAGCGCCGAGAACGTCGCAGGTCTCATCGTGGCCGTCGCCCTCGTCGGCTACCTCGTCGTCGCGCTGATCTACCCGGAGAAGTTCTGACATGGGTTCCGTTCTCGCGGGCTGGTCGCAGGTCGTCGCCCTGGTGGGCGCGCTGGCCCTGTGCTACCGGCCCCTGGGCGACTACGTCGCCCGGATCCTGACCACGTCCAAGCACCTCAGAGCGGAGCGCGGCCTGTACAAGGTCGTCGGCGTGGACGGCGACGCCGACCAGCGCTGGCCGGTCTACCTGCGTTCGGTGCTGGCCTTCTCGGCCGTCTCGGTGCTCTTCCTCTACGGCCTGATCCGGCTCCAGGGACACCTGCTGCTGAGCCTCGGTGTCCCGCAGATGTCGGGGCACCAGGCGTGGAACACCGCGATCTCCTTCACCGCCAACACCAACTGGCAGTCCTACAGCGGCGAGTCCGCGATGGGGCACCTGGCGCAGATGGCGGGCCTGGCGGTGCAGAACTTCGTCTCCGCCGCCGTCGGCATCGCCGTGGTGGCCGCGCTGATCCGGGGCTTCACCCGCAACCGGACGGACCGGGTGGGCAACTTCTGGGTCGACCTGACCCGGATCACGCTGCGGCTGCTGCTGCCGGTCTCGATCGTCTTCGCGCTGGTCCTGGTGGCGAACGGGGTGGTGCAGAACTTCCACGGGTTCCACGAGGTGACCACCCTGGCGGGCGACCCGCAGGCGGTCCCGGGCGGGGCGGTGGCCTCGCAGGAGGTCATCAAGCTGCTGGGCACCAACGGCGGCGGCTTCTACAACGCCAACTCGGCGCACCCGTTCGAAAACCCCACCGGGTTCACCAACCTGCTGCAGGTGTTCCTGATCCTGCTGATCCCGTTCGCGCTGCCGCGCGCCTTCGGGAAGATGGTGGGGGACCACCGGCAGGGCTACGCGATCGTCGCGGTGATGGGCCTGTTCTGGGTCGCCTCGGTCGCGCTGATCACCCTCTCCGAGGCCCGGCACTCCGGTACCGCGATGCAGGCGGCCGGCGGCGCGATGGAGGGCAAGGAGCAGCGGTTCGGCATCGCGGCGTCCAGCCTGTTCGCGGCCTCGACGACGCTCACCTCGACTGGTGCGGTGAACTCCTTCCACGACTCGTACTCGCCGTTCGGCGGCGGGCTGACGATGTTCAACATGATGCTGGGCGAGATCGCGCCCGGCGGCACCGGTTCGGGCCTGTACGGGATGCTGGTGCTGGCGATCGTCGCGGTCTTCGTGGCCGGTCTGATGGTCGGCCGCACCCCGGAGTACCTGGGCAAGAAGCTGGGCGGGCGGGAGATGAAGTTCGCCTCGCTCTACATCCTGACCACGCCGACGCTGGTGCTGGTCGGCACCGGGGTGGCGATGGCGCTGCCCGGTGAGCGGGCCGGGATGCTCAACTCCGGTGCGCACGGCTTCTCCGAGGTGCTGTACGCGTTCACCTCGGGCGCGAACAACAACGGTTCGGCGTTCGCCGGGATCACGGTGAACACCGACTGGTACGACACCGCGATCGGACTGGCGATGGTGTTCGGCCGGTTCCTGCCGATGGTCTTCGTCCTGGCGCTGGCCGGCTCGCTCGCGAGCCAGCAGCCCGTCCCCGCCACCCCGGGCACCCTGCCCACCCACAAGCCGCTGTTCGTGGGCCTGCTGTCGGGCGTCGTCCTGATCGTCGTCGGTCTCACCTACTTCCCGGCCCTGGCTCTCGGGCCGATCGCGGAAGGTCTCTCCTGATGTCCTCCACCCTTACCGACAAGCCGGCCGCGCAGCCGCAGGCGCCCGCGGCGGCGCCGCACAGGGTCTCCGGCGGACTGCTGGACCCGAAGCTGATCGTCGCGTCGCTGCCCGACGCGGTGAAGAAGCTCGATCCCCGGGTGATGGTCAGGAACCCGGTGATGTTCGTGGTCGAGGTCGGCTCGGTCGTGACCACGATCGCCGCGATCGCCGACCCGTCCGTCTTCGCCTGGTCGATCACCGTCTGGCTCTGGCTGACCACCGTCTTCGCCAACCTGGCCGAGGCGGTGGCCGAGGGCCGCGGGAAGGCGCAGGCGGACACCCTGCGCAGGACCAAGACGGACACCATGGCCCGGCGGCTCACCGACTGGCCGGCGAGCCGGGCCGAGGAGGAGGTGCCGGGGACGGCGCTGTGCCTGGGCGACCACGTGGTGGTCGAGGCCGGGCAGATCATCCCCGGCGACGGCGACGTCGTCGAGGGGGTCGCCTCGGTGGACGAGTCGGCGATCACGGGTGAGTCCGCGCCGGTGATCCGCGAGTCGGGCGGTGACCGCAGCGCGGTTACCGGTGGCACCAAGGTGCTCTCCGACCGGATCGTGGTGAAGATCGCCTCCGAGCCCGGCAAGTCGTTCATCGACCGGATGATCGCCCTGGTCGAGGGCGCGGCCCGGCAGAAGACGCCGAACGAGATCGCGCTCAACATCCTGCTGGCCTCGCTGACGATCGTCTTCCTGATCGCGGTCGTCACGCTCCAGCCGATGGCCACCTACGCGGGTGCGCCGCAGTCGATGATCGTGCTGGTCGCCCTGATCGTGGCGCTCATCCCGACCACCATCGGCGCGCTGCTGTCGGCGATCGGCATCGCGGGCATGGACCGGCTGGTCCAGCGCAACGTGCTGGCGATGTCCGGCCGGGCCGTCGAGGCGGCGGGTGACGTCAACACGCTGCTGCTCGACAAGACCGGCACCATCACCCTCGGCAACCGCCAGGCCGCCGAGTTCCAGCCGGCCCAGGGTGTGGGCATCGGGGACCTCGCGGACGCGGCGCAGCTGTCGTCCCTCGCGGACGAGACGCCGGAGGGCCGCTCGATCGTCGTCCTCGCCAAGACGGACTACGGTCTGCGGGCGCGTGCCCAGGGCGAGTTGACGCACGCCACCTGGGTGCCGTTCACCGCGCAGACCCGGATGTCCGGCGTCGACCTGGACGAGGCCGACGGGGTCCACCAGATCCGCAAGGGCGCGGCCGCCGCGGTCACCCTCTGGGTCACCGGCCACGGCGGCACGGTCACCGACGAGGTCTCCGCCCTGGTCGACGGCATCTCGGCGGCCGGCGGCACACCGCTGGTGGTGGCGACGCGTACGGCCTCGGCCCCGGCCCGGGTGCTGGGCGTCATCCACCTCAAGGACGTGGTCAAGGAGGGCATGCGGGAGCGGTTCGACGAGCTGCGCCGGATGGGCATCAAGACCATCATGATCACCGGCGACAACCCGCTGACCGCCAGGGCGATCGCGGAGGAGGCGGGCGTGGACGACTTCCTCGCCGAGGCCACCCCCGAGGACAAGATGGCCCTGATCAAGAAGGAGCAGGCGGGCGGCAAGCTGGTCGCGATGACCGGCGACGGCACCAACGACGCCCCCGCCCTCGCCCAGGCCGATGTCGGCGTCGCGATGAACACCGGGACCATGGCGGCCAAGGAGGCCGGCAACATGGTCGACCTGGACTCCAACCCCACCAAGCTGATCGAGATCGTCGAGATCGGCAAGCAGCTCCTGATCACCCGCGGCGCGCTCACCACCTTCTCGATCGCCAACGACGTCGCGAAGTACTTCGCGATCATCCCGGCGATGTTCGCGGCGGTCTACCCGGGCCTGGACAGGCTCAACATCATGGGCCTGCACAGCCCGCAGTCCGCGATCACCTCGGCGATCGTCTTCAACGCCCTGGTCATCGTCGGCCTGATCCCGCTCGCCCTGCGCGGGGTCAAGTACCGCCCGTCGGAGGCGAGTTCCCTGCTGCGCCGCAACCTCGGGGTCTACGGCTTCGGCGGTCTGGTCGTCCCCTTCGTCGGGATCAAGCTGATCGACCTCGTCGTCCAGTTCGTCCCCGGCCTGAGCTGAGAGAGGAGAACCCAGATGTCCAAGCCCCTGCCCACCACCGTGCGCACGCACCTCACCGCACTGCGGATGCTGCTGGTGATGACGGTGATCCTCGGCCTCGCCTACCCACTGCTGGTCACCGGCATCGGCCAGGTCGCCTTCGCCGACAAGGCCGACGGCTCGATCGTGAGGGCCGACGGCAAGGAGGTCGGCTCCAGTCTGCTGGGCCAGACCTTCGACCTGCCCAAGCGGAACCTCGGCGACGAGAACGAGGCGGCCCGGCCGGACCCGAAGTGGTTCCAGCCCCGGCCCTCCGCCGGCGGGTACGACCCGAAGAGCTCCGGCGCCTCCAACCTGGGCCCGAACAGCGGGGACCTCGCCGAGGCGATCGAGGACCGCCGCGCCGCGGTCGCCGCGTTCGACGGCGTCGACCCGGCGAAGGTGCCGATGGACGCGGTCACCGCCTCCGGCTCGGGCCTCGACCCGCACATCTCGGTCGCCTACGCCGAGGAGCAGGCCGCCCGGGTCGCCGGGGCCCGGAACCTGCCGGTGGAGACGGTGGAGAAGCTGATCGACAGGTACACCGAGGGCCGCTCGCTGGGCTTCCTCGGCCAGCCGGGAGTCAACATCGTCCTTCTCAACACGGCTCTGACACACCAGAAGTGACGACCAGGCGGGCAGCGCCGTGAGACAGGCCGACCCGGGCCGGGGCACCACCCCGCGCCCGGGTCGGCCGCCGTACGCCCCGACCCCCGTACGAAGACGAAAGCACCACGCCCCGACCCCGTACGAAGACGAAAGACGTAACTTCCCGACCCCCCGTACGAAGACGAAAGAGCAGCGCCCATGGCCCGCGACCTCGCCCCCGGCACCGGCCCCCGCCGCGGCCGGCTGAGGGTGTACCTCGGTTCCGCCCCCGGTGTCGGCAAGACCTACCGGATGCTGGACGAGGCCAGGCGCAGACAGGACCGCGGCGCGGAGGTGGTGGTCGGCTACATCGAGTGCCACGGCCGCCGCCACACCGAGGCCATGCTCGACGGCCTGGACGTCGCTCCCCGGGCCCGACGGCTCTACCGGGACGCCGAGTTCGAGGAGATGGACCTCGACGCGCTGCTCGCCCGCCACCCCTCCCTGGTGCTGGTGGACGAGCTCGCGCACACCAACGTCCCGGGCGGCCGGCACGCCAAGCGCTGGCAGGACGTCGAGGAGCTGCTGGCCGCCGGGATCGACGTCATCACCACCGTCAACGTCCAGCACCTGGAATCGCTGAACGACGTCGTCCAGAAGATCACCGGCATCCCCCAGCGCGAGACCGTCCCGGACGAGGTGGTCCGCCGGGCCGACCAGATCGAACTCGTCGACATGGCCCCCCAGGCGCTGCGCCGCCGGATGGCCCACGGCAACGTCTACCGGGCGGAGAAAGTGGACGCCGCGCTCTCGAACTACTTCCGGGTCGGCAATCTCACCGCCCTGCGCGAGCTCGCCCTGCTCTGGGTGGCCGGGCGGGTCGACGAGGGGCTGCGCGACTACCGGGCCAGCCACCGCATCGACCGCGTCTGGGAGACCCGCGAGCGGGTGGTGGTCGCCCTCACCGGCGGCCCCGAGGGCGAGACGCTGATCCGCCGCGCCGCCCGGATCGCCGACCGCACGGCGGGCGGCGACCTGCTCGCCGTGCACGTCACCCGCAGCGACGGCCTGGCCGGGGCGTCCTCGGGGGCGCTCGCCCAGCAGCGGCAGCTGGTGGAGGCGCTGGGCGGCAGCTACCACGTGGTGGTCGGCGACGACATCCCCACCGCGCTGCTGGCCTTCGCCCGCGCCCACGACGCCACCCAGCTCGTCCTCGGCACCAGCCGGCGCGGCCGGATCACCCGGCTCCTCACCGGCCCCGGCATCGGCGAGACCACCGTGGACGCCTCCGAGGACATCGACGTCCACATGGTCACCCACGCGTTCACCGGCCGCGGCCGGCTGCCCCCGCTCGGCCGCCGCCACTCCAGGCGCCGCACCGTCGCCGGCTACGCCGCCGGACTCGTGCTGCCCTGGCTGCTGACGGCCGGCCTCTCGCAGTCCCACGGCACCGTCAACCTGACCACCGACGCGCTGATCTTCCAGCTGGGCGTGGTCGTCGTCGCCCTGCTCGGCGGCGCCACCTCGGCCCTGCTGGCCTCCCTCGTCGCCTCGCTGCTGCTGAACTACTTCTTCATCCCGCCCCTGCACACCCTGACCATCGGCGAGACCAACAATCTCGTCGCCCTGCTGGTGTTCGCCGCCGTCGCGCTCACCGTCTCCACCGTGGTCGACCACGCGGGCCGGCTCACCACCCGGGCCGCCCGGGCCACCGCCGAGGCCGAGACCCTCTCCACCCTGGCCGGCAGCGTGCTGCGCGGCGCCGACGCCCTGCCCGCCCTGCTGGAGAAGTCCCGGACGGCCTTCGGGATGGACTCCGTCGCCCTGCTGGAACGCACCGGCGGCGCGGTGCTGGCCCGCTGCGACGGCGAGGGCGGGCCCGCCGGGCCCGGCGGGACCACCGAGGTCCCGGTCGGCGCCGATGCCCTGCTGGCGCTCACCGGCCGCCGGCTGCCCGCCGCCGACCAGCGCGTCCTCACCGCGTTCGCCGCCCACGTGGCCGCCGCGCTGGAGCGCGACCGGCTCGCCGTGGCGGCCGCCGAGGTCGAACCGATCAGGGCCGCCGACCGGATGCGCACCGCCCTGCTCGCCGCCGTCAGCCACGACCTGCGCACCCCGCTGGCCGCCGCCCTGGCCTCGGTCGGCTCGCTGCGCAGCCCCGACGTCGAGTTCTCCGCCGAGGACCGGGCCGAACTCCTGGCCACCGCCGACGAGTCCCTGGTCAAGCTCACCCGGCTGGTGGACAACCTGCTCGACATGAGCCGCCTCCAGGCCGGGGCCCTCACCCTCCACCTCGCCGAGACCCACCTGGACGAGATCCTGCCCCGGGCCCTGGACACCCTCCCCGACCCGTACGCGCCGGTACGGCCGCTCGACCTCACGTTCGACATCGAGGAGGGCGTCCCGGCCGTCCTGGTCGACCCGCCGCTGCTGGAGCGCGTCCTGGCCAACGTCATCGCCAACGCCCTGCGCCACACCGCCCCCGGCACTCCGGTCCTGGTCGCCGCCAGCCACCTCGGCGACCGGGTCGAGGTCAGGGTGATCGACCGTGGCCCCGGCATCGCCGCCGAGGACCGCGACCGCGTCTTCCTGCCCTTCCAGCGCCTCGGCGACACCGACAACACCACCGGCGTCGGCCTCGGCCTCGCCCTCTCCCGCGGCCTCGCCGAGGCCATGGGCGGCGGCCTGGAGGTCGAGGACACCCCCGGCGGCGGCACCACCATGCTGCTCACCCTGCCCGCCGCCCACCCGGGAGGAGCGCCCGCATGAGCGAGATCCTGATCGTCGACGACGAACCGGCGCTGCTGCGTACCCTGCGGATCAACCTGAGCGCCCGCCGGTACGCCGTCCGGACGGCCGCCAGCGGCGGCGAGGCCCTGGACCGCGCCGCCCGGACCTCGCCCGACGCCGTCCTGCTCGACCTGGGCCTGCCCGACCTGGACGGCCTGGAGGTCATCCGGGGCCTGCGCAGCCGCAGCGCCGTACCGATCATCGTGCTCTCCGGCCGCACCGGCGCGGCCGACAAGGTGGGCGCCCTGGACGCCGGCGCCGACGACTACCTCACCAAGCCGTTCCTGATGGAGGAACTGCTGGCCCGGCTGCGCGCCGTCCTGCGCCGTCCGCCGGGCGGCCCGGCCCCGGCCGCGCGGGTGATCGGCGCCCACACCGTCGACCTCGCCGCCACCACCGTGACCGGCCCGGACGGCCCGGTCCGGCTCACCCCCACCGAGTGGCGGATCCTGGCGCTGCTGCTCGCCGACCCCGGCCGCCTGGTGCCCGGCCGGCGGATCCTGCGCGAGGTCTGGGGCCCGGCGCAGGAGGAGCGCGGCAACTACCTGCGGGTCTACCTGGCGGGGCTGCGCCGCAAGCTGGAACGCGATCCGGCCCGGCCGCGCCACCTGATCACCGAGCCCGGTCTCGGCTACCGGTACGAGCCCTGACGCCGGGACGGCGGCGGCGCCCCGACGGCCGCGCGTCAACGGAGCGTCAAAGGTGGGCCGCCGGGCGACAGGAGGGCGTCAGGACGGGCCGGACGGGGCGGTCGGCGGGCGTAGCGTCGTCGGTGAGCGAGCGGCCCTGCTCCATGTGGGGGATGCCGGGACCGCTCCGCCGCCTCGGCGGCCGACCGGTGGGGGAGGGGCGCGCGACCAACGACGCGCGCCCCTGTCACCCGCTCGGCCCTGCTCGGCTGCCCTGCTCGGCCCTGCTCAGCTGCCCCGGTCGGGCCGCCGCCGGCCCGCCGCTCAGCCCCCGCCCGTGCTCCCCGACTGCCGCGGCAGCGCCAGCGCCACCGTGTCGGCGAACTCCCGCACGGCACTGGTCCGGCTGACGATCCGCCCGCTGTGCACCACCAGCCGGCTGTGCCCGCCCGCGAGCGCCCCCGCCAGGCTGTCCCCGCGCACCGCCAGCAGCTCCGCCGGGAACCCGGCGTCCACCCGGACCGGCGGCAGCCCGAGCGCCGCCCGGGCCTGGTTGGCCACCGCGTCGTACGCCTCCTCCACGTCCAGCACCCCGCTCGCCGCCAGCAGGTAGGCGGCCTCCAGCGGATCGGCCCGGCCCACCGGGTTGGCCGGGTCCCGCAGCGAGCCGCTGCCGGCCGAGAGCGGTACCCGGGCCTGCGCCAGCTCCCGCGGCAGCCCCGGCCGCATCCCGGCCGCCCGGCCCTCCAGACCGCTGCAGCCGCCGTTCTGCGGCAGGCAGACCACCCGGACGCCGCTGCTGGCCAGCACCGCCGGCCCGCCCGGCGCCAGCGCGCCGCACGGGCCGAGCACCACCCGGGGCCGCAGCGGGGCGAGCGCGCTCGCCAGCCGGGCCAGCTGCGCCGCGTCGGCCCCGGTGGTGTGCAGGTCCACCGGGCAGTCCGCCTCCCGGGCGGCCTCCAGCAGCACCTGGACGTACCCGGCCGGGTCAGGGTCCAGCTCCGGACAGCCGCCGGCCGCGGTGGCGCCGAGCTTGAGCGCGTCGCGCAGCTGGGCCCGGCCGTCCGCGCCGGCCAGACCGGTGAGCAGCCGGGGCATCGCGACCGCCTGCAGCTCCGCCAGGCCGCGCAGCGCCTGCCGGGCGGTGAGCACCGCCTCCAGCCGGCGCAGCCCGTGCACGTCGCCGATCCGGACGTGGGTGCGCTGCGCGGTGGCGCCGTAGCCCAGCGAGGTGAGCGCGGCCTCGGTGACCCGGCGGGTCAGGTCGCCGGAGGTCTCCGGCGGCGGTGCGGGCAGCGCGGCCGAGAAGGCGACGTCGTAGTGGGCGTGCGCCTCGGCGGGGGCCGGCAGCAGCAGATAGCCCTTGAGGTCGATCCGGGCCCCGGTGGTCGTGGTGGGGGCACCGGGCAGGGCCGGCAGCGGGCCGAGGCTGCCGGTGGTGCCGACGGCCTGGATCCGGTCGCCGCTGATCCGTACGTCCACCACCCGGCCGTCGGCGAGCCGGGCGTCGGTGAGCAGCAGGACGGGGCCGTGCCCCAGCGGGTTGGCGGCCGGCCCGGACCCGGGGTGGGGCCCGTCGGAGGGTGCGCTGTCCATCGCCCGGTTCCTCCCTCGCGCCGGCCGGTGCGGATCCCCGGCCCGTCCCGATCAATGAGCGACGAGCCTATGGCGCGGGGGCACGGGGTGCGGGGACGCGGGCAATAGTCGTATCGGGTCGGGCCGCGCCCCACCGGGGCCGATCGAACGCCCTGCCTTCGATCGCTCGCCCGTGCACCTCGCCCACCTGCGGTCTTCGCGCCGGGATACGGATTTCACCTCTGGGCGCGGAACGTGTAATCTCTTCCTCGTTCGCCCCTATAGCTCAGTCGGTAGAGCGTCTCCATGGTAAGGAGAAGGTCTGCGGTTCGATTCCGCATGGGGGCTCTGGTGAGAAGGAGTCAGCTTCGGCTGTGCTCCGGATCACTGTGGCGGTGTAGCTCAGTTGGTAGAGCAAGCGGCTCATAATCGCTGTGTCACCGGTTCAAGTCCGGTCACCGCTACCCCGCGTAGTCGGTCGGGAGATCGCACTCCCGGTCGGCTACTCTTGTTGTGTTCTTATTCAATGTCCAAGGAAGGCACTCCCGTGGCTGCCACCGATGTCCGCCCGAAGATCACGCTGGCCTGCGTGGAGTGCAAGGAGCGGAACTACATCACCAAGAAGAACCGGCGTAACGACCCGGACCGTCTTGAGATGAAGAAGCACTGCCCCCGCTGCAACTCGCACACCGCGCACCGCGAGACCCGCTGACCCTGTCGCGTGTCCGCGGGCCTGTGTGATCACAGGTCTACGACTCCGGGCCGTACCCCTCACAGGGTGCGGCCCGGAGTCTTTTCGTCATTCACCGCGCTCTTGAGGAGCTGCCATGGCACTCGACCCCTCCTTCATCGGGCGGACGTACCCGCCCACCGAGCCGTACGAGGTCGGCCGGGAGAAGATCCGCGAGTTCGCCGTCGCCGTGGGCGACGCCAACCCGGCGTACACCGACCCGGAGGCGGCCAAGGCGTTCGGCCACCCGGACGTCATCGCCCCGCCGACCTTCCCGTTCGTGCTCACCTACCGGGCCGCCGGCCAGGTGGTGGAGGACCCGCAGCTGGGCCTGGACTACAGCCGCGTGGTGCACGGTGACCAGAAGTTCGTCTACACCCGCCCGGTGCGGGCCGGCGACCGGCTCTCCGTCGCGGTGACCATCGACAACATCAAGTCGCTCGCGGGCAACGACGTGCTCACGGTGCGCGGCGAGGTGACGGACGCGACCGGCGAGCACGTGGTGACGTCGGTCATGACCCTGGTGGCCCGGGCCGCCGACGAGGCGGGGGAGTAACACCATGGCGATCAGCTACGACGAGGTCGCGGTCGGCACCGAGCTGCCGGCGCGGTCCTTCCCCGTGACGCGCGCCACGCTGGTGCAGTACGCGGGCGCCTCCGGGGACTTCAACCCGATCCACTGGAACGAGAAGTTCGCGCTGGAGGTCGGCCTGCCCGACGTCATCGCGCACGGCATGTTCACCATGGCCGAGGCGGTCCGGGTGGTCACCGACTGGGTCGGCGACCCGGGCGCGGTGGTCGAGTACGGCGTGCGCTTCACCCGGCCGGTGACGGTGCCCAACGACGGCGTCGGCTCCGTGATCGAGGTGACCGGCAAGGTCGCCAAGCTGCTGGACGACCGGAAGGTGCAGGTCGACCTGCTGGCGACCTTCGGCGGCCTGAAGGTGCTGGGCATGTCCCGCGCCGTCGTCCGGCTGGCCTGAGCGCCCGGAGCCTGAGCGCCCGGAGCCCGAGCGCCCGGCGGGGAGGGGCGGACCGGCCCCTCCCCGTACGCTGGGGGCGTGCTGGTAGAACTCGACGCCCCCCTCGCCCCGCTGACCACCCTGCGGCTCGGCGGTCCCGCCCGCCGGCTGGTGACCGCGCAGACCGACGAGGACGTGATCGCCACCGTCCGGGAGGCCGACGCGGCCGGCGAGCCGCTGCTGGTCCTCGGCGGCGGCTCCAACCTGGTGATCGGCGACGCCGGCTTCGCCGGGACGGTGCTGCGGATCGCCACCACCGGCTTCGTGCTGGACGGCACCACCCTGGAGCTCGCGGCCGGTGAGGTGTGGGCCGACGCGGTGACCAGGACCGTGCTGGAGCACGGCCTGGCCGGGATCGAGTTCCTGGCCGGGATCCCCGGCTCGGCCGGTGCCACCCCGGTCCAGAACGTGGGTGCGTACGGCCAGGAGGTCGCCCAGTCGATCACCGAGGTGGTCGCCTACGACCGCCGGAGCGACCGGGTGGTCACCCTCACCAACGCCGAGTGCGGCTTCTCCTACCGGCACAGCCGCTTCAAGGCCGACCCGGACCGCTACGTCGTGCTCCGGGTCCGCTTCGGCCTGGAGGACGGCGGCGGGCTCTCCACCCCGGTCGCCTACGCCGAGACGGCCCGGCACCTGGGCGTGCTGCCGGGTGAGCGGGTCGACCTCACCACCGCCTGGAAGGCCGTGCTGACGCTGCGCGCGGGCAAGGGCATGGTGCTCGACGCGGCCGACCACGACACCTGGTCGGCGGGCTCCTTCTTCACCAACCCGGTGCTGACCGCCGAGCAGTACGCCGCCTTCCTGGCGCTGGCGGCCGCGCGCGAGCTCACCGCCCCCGCCTACCCGGCGCCGGACGGCCGGACCAAGACCTCGGCGGCCTGGCTGATCGACAAGGCCGGCTTCGGCAAGGGGTACGGCAGCGGCCCGGCCACCCTCTCCACCAAGCACACCCTGGCCCTGACCAACCGCGGCGCGGCCACCGCCGAGGACCTGCTGGCGCTGGCCCGCGAGATCCGCGACGGCGTCCGGTCCGCGTTCGGCGTGGAGCTGGTCAACGAGCCGGTGATGGTGGGCGTCGAGCTCTAGCCGGCGGCGCGGCCCGGGTGCTGGGCGGCCGGGAAGCCCCGGGCAGCCGCCACCCCTGGGGTGGTGCCGTCCCCGAGCCAGCCGTCGATGTCCGCCAGCAGCTCCTTGCGGACGCTGTCCGGCGCGCGTGAGCCGCGCACCGACTGGCGGGCCAGCTCGGCGAGTTCGGCGTCGGAGAAGCCGAGCACGTCGCGGGCCAGCTCGTACTGGGCGGCCAGCCGGGTGCCGAACAGCAGCGGGTCGTCGGCGCCCAGCGCCAGCGGGACGCCCGCGTCGAACAGTCGCCGCAGCGGGACGTCCTCGGCCCGCTCGTAGACGCCCAACGAGACGTTGGAGGACGGGCAGACCTCGCAGGTGACCTGCCGTTCGGCCAGCCGCTGCATCAGCCGGGGGTCCTCGGCGGCCCGGACGCCGTGGCCGATCCGGCCGGCGCCCAGGTCGTCCAGGCAGTCCCGGACCGACTCGGGCCCGGCCAGTTCGCCGCCGTGCGGGGCGGCCAGCAGCCCGCCCTTGCGGGCGATGTCGAAGGCCCGGTCGAAGTCCCGGGCGAGGCCGCGCCGTTCGTCGTTGGAGAGGCCGAAGCCGACCACCCCCCGGTCGGTGTAGCGGACGGCCAGCCGGGCCAGCGTCCGGGCGTCCATCGGGGACTTCATCCGGTTGGCCGCGACCAGCACCCGGATCCCGACGCCGGTCGCCCCGGCGGCCTGCTCCACCGCGTCCAGGATCAGTTCGAGGGCGGGGATCAGACCGCCCAGCCGGGGCGCGTACGAGGTCGGGTCGACCTGGATCTCCAGCCAGCGGGAGCCGTCCCGCCGCTCGTCCTCGGCGGTCTCCAGCACCAGGCGGCGGATGTCGGACTCGTCGCGCAGCACCGAGCGGGCGGTGTCGTAGAGGCGCTGGAAGCGGAACCAGCCGCGTTCGTCGGTGGCCCGCAGCCTGGGCGGCTCGGCGGAGCTGAGCGCCTCCGGCAGCCGGACGCCGTGCTTGTCGGCCAGCTCCAGCAGGGTGGCGGGGCGCATCGAGCCGGTGAAGTGCAGGTGCAGGTGGGCCTTGGGGAGGTCCCTGACGTCTCGCGGATTCAGCAGGCGTTCCATTCGCCGATACTGCCGTATCGGGCCCCGATACGGGAACCGCCCCCTTCCCGTCCCCCGAAGGGGTGAAAAGGGGGCGGTCCGCGGTGGAGCGGGACGGTCGGGACCGTCAGGCGGTGGCCTCGGCGAGCAGCTTCTGCATCCGGCCGACGCCCTCGACCAGGTCGGCGTCGCCGAGCGCGTAGGAGAGCCGCAGGTAGCCCGGGGTGCCGAAGGCCTCGCCGGGGACGACCGCGACCTCGACCTCGTCCAGGATCAGCGCGGCCAGCTCGGCGGAGCTCTGCGGACGGGTGCCGCGGATCTCCTTGCCCAGCAGGCCCTTGACCGACGGGTAGACGTAGAACGCGCCCTCGGGCTCGGGGCAGAGGACGCCCTCGATCTCGTTCAGCATCTTCACGATGGTCTTGCGGCGCCGGTCGAAGGCGGTGCGCATCTCGTGCACGGCGGCGAGGTCGCCGCTGACGGCGGCGAGCGCGGCGCGCTGCGCGACGTTGGAGACGTTCGAGGTGGCGTGCGACTGCAGGTTGGTCGCGGCCTTGACGACGTCCTTGGGGGCGATCAGCCAGCCCACCCGCCAGCCGGTCATGGCGTAGGTCTTGGCCACGCCGTTGACCACGATGGTCTTGTCCGCGAGCTCGGGCAGCAGGGCCGGCAGCGAGGTGAACTTCGCGTCGCCGTAGACCAGGTGCTCGTAGATCTCGTCGGTCAGCACCCAGAGGCCGTGCTCCAGGGCCCACTCGCCGATGGCCCGGGCCTCGGCCTCGGTGTAGACCGCGCCGGTCGGGTTGGACGGCGAGACGAAGAGCACCACCTTGGTGTTCTCGGTGCGGGCGGCCTCCAGCTGCTCGACCGAGACCTTGTAGCCGGTGGTCTCGTCGGCCACGACCTCCACCGGCACACCGCCGGCCAGCTGCACCGACTCCGGGTAGGTGGTCCAGTACGGGGCAGGGACGATGACCTCGTCGCCCGGGTCGAGGATCGCGGCGAAGGCCTCGTAGATCGCCTGCTTGCCGCCGTTGGTCACCAGCACCTGGGAGGCGTCCACCTCATAGCCGGAGTCGCGCAGCGTCTTGGCGGCGATCGCGGCCTTCAGCTCCGGCAGGCCGCCGGCCGGGGTGTAGCGGTGGTTCTTCGGGTCGCGGCAGGCCTCGACGGCGGCTTCGACGATGTAGTCCGGGGTGGGGAAGTCCGGCTCGCCGGCGCCGAAGCCGATGACCGGCCGGCCGGCCGCCTTGAGGGCCTTGGCCTTGGCGTCCACGGCGAGGGTCGCGGACTCGGCGATCGCGCCGATCCGGGCGGAGACCCGGCGGTCGGCGGGGCGGACGGAACTGTCGGGCTGCGGGGTGGAAGCGCTCATGCCTGCATGGTCGCAGAACCGGGACGGACCGGGCATGGGGGTTTCACCATATGTACGGGCTCGTCCGGATGGTGGCCCGGAGCGGGGCCGGTCCGTGGTCGTCAGGCGGCCGGTTCGGTGGTCGGACGTGAAAGAAGAGGTTCGACCAAACGCCTCTCGACCACGTACACTCACTCCTCGACGGCCACCGAGAAGCCACGCTTCCACCGCCTGTGCATGCAGCGGCGGGAGATGCGGTAGGTTGGTGGTCGCTACAGGGGCCGAGAGGCACCGTAGGGCAATAGCTCAATTGGTAGAGCACCGGTCTCCAAAACCGGCGGTTGGGGGTTCAAGTCCCTCTTGCCCTGCTGCTTGATCCGTATTCAGCCCGTTCGCTCCACAGAGCGAGCGGGCTTGATGCGGAGAGGGCTCCGAACAGCACCGCTTTAGCCGGCCGCTCGTGCCCTCTCGGGCACGCAGGTGATGCTCGGCAGGACCCGGATTCAGGTGAGGACGAGTGACGGAGACCACGGGCTCCACCGCAACGCCTGAGAGCGGCAACCCCGAGGGTGCCGACGGCGCTGACGAGACCACGCCTGCCGAGGGCGGGGACGAGGGGCAGTCGCGCCGCGACCGCAAGCGGGCAGGCCGCGCGGACAAGAAGTCCGGCAAGCGTGCCAAGAAGGGCGCCTTCGCCCGGCTCGCGCTGTTCTACCGCCAGATCATCGCGGAGCTGCGCAAGGTCGTCTGGCCCTCCCGCAACGAGCTGGTCAACTACACCACCGTGGTGGTCGTGTTCGTCGTGGTCGTGATGGCGTTCGTCGCCGGCCTCGACTACGGCTTCTCGAAGCTCAGCCTCTGGGTCTTCGGCTGACCGAGCGGTCCCACCTTCGAAACAGCTTCCCGACCCGGGCCGATTCTTCGGCCCGGGTCGAGCTGTCGGCGCCGGACGTACGAGGCCGCTACCGTTGACTCGGTACTGTTGAAGTCTCCGAGTCATCTCCTGGCGCCCGTGTGAAGCAGAGCGGCGCCGGAAAGGTCCCGGAGCGCGCCACCTTCACCATCTCCAGGAAAGAAGCAGCCACCGTGTCTGAGTCCCCCCTGTACGACGCCGACGAGACCGTCCGCGAGGCGGATGTCGCCGCCGAGCTGGACGCGGCCGAGCTGGCTGACGAAGCCGAGGCCGCCGAGCAGATCGTGGACGCCGCGGACAGCGACGAGGACGAGGTCGCGGCGGACGACGAGGCCGAGGCCGGCGAGCCCGCCGAGGAGGCCGCGCTGCACGCGGAGTCCGCCGAGGAGCTCGACGCCGAGGCCGCCGAGGACCAGGACGAGGACGAGGCGGCGGACGAGGCCGGCGCCGAGGCGGAGGCCGAGGAGGAAGCCGCCGAGGAGGCCGTCGAGGTCGACCCGGTCGCCAAGTTCCGCGAGGACCTGCGCTTCATGCCCGGCGAGTGGTACGTGATCCACACCTACGCCGGCTACGAGAACCGGGTGAAGCAGAACCTGGAGCAGCGCGCGGTCTCCCTCAACGTCGAGGAGTACATCTTCCAGGCCGAGGTGCCGCAGGAGGAGGTCGTCCAGATCAAGAACGGCGACCGCAAGACCATCCGCCAGAACAAGCTCCCCGGCTACGTGCTGGTGCGCATGGACCTCACCCCGGAGTCCTGGGGCGTCGTGCGCAACACCCCCGGTGTCACCGGCTTCGTCGGCAACGCCTACGACCCGTACCCGCTGACGCTGGACGAGGTCGTCAAGATGCTCGCCCCCGACGTCGAGCGCCAGGCGGCCAGGGACGCCGGCAAGCCGTCGCCGGTCAAGCCCAGCGAGATCCAGGTCCTGGACTTCGAGGTCGGCGACTCGGTCACCGTCACCGACGGCCCCTTCGCCACCCTCCAGGCGACGATCAACGAGATCAACCCGGACTCGAAGAAGGTCAAGGGCCTGGTCGAGATCTTCGGCCGGGAGACCCCGGTCGAGCTCTCCTTCGACCAGATCCAGAAGAACTAGTACGGCCGCGGGGACTCGGACGAGTCCTCGGCTTCGGGGCGGGGCTTCGGCTCCGCCCCGAAGTCGTTTTGGTCCAGCGGCGCATCCGCGTTAGCCTGGTCCGATGTGTGTGCTGGCGGCTGGGTGTCGCCCCGGTTCCGCACGCACCAGCAATCACCTCTCGGAAGGACCCGGAGAGAAATGCCTCCCAAGAAGAAGAAGGTCACGGGGCTTATCAAGCTCCAGATCAACGCCGGTGCGGCCAACCCGGCGCCGCCGGTCGGCCCCGCGCTGGGTCAGCACGGCGTCAACATCATGGAGTTCTGCAAGGCCTACAACGCCGCGACCGAGTCGCAGCGCGGCATGATCGTGCCGGTGGAGATCACGGTCTACGACGACCGTTCCTTCACCTTCATCACGAAGACGCCGCCGGCCGCGCGCCTCATCCTGAAGGCCGCGGGCGTGGACAAGGGCTCGGCCGAGCCGCACAAGACCAAGGTCGCCAAGCTCACGGCCGCCCAGGTCCGCGAGATCGCCACGGTCAAGCTCCCCGACCTGAACGCCAACGACCTGGACGCCGCGTCCAAGATCATCGCCGGCACCGCCCGGTCGATGGGCATCACGGTCGAGGGCTGATCACCCTTCTCGTCCTTGTGGTAGGGCCTGCGCGGCCCGTCCATACCACGACTCCATTCCCCATTCAGGAGCAGCAGTGAAGCGCAGCAAGGCTCTGAAGGCCGCGGACGCACAGGTCGACCGCGAGCGCCTTTACGCCCCCCTCGAGGCCATCCGCCTCGCCAAGGCGACCAGCACCAGCAAGTTCGACGGCACCGTCGAGGTCGCCATGCGTCTGGGCGTCGACCCGCGCAAGGCCGACCAGATGGTCCGCAGCACCGTGATCCTCCCGCACGGCACCGGTAAGACCGCTCGGGTCCTGGTCTTCGCGACCGGCGAGCGTGCCGAGGCCGCGCGTGCTGCGGGCGCCGACATCGTCGGCTCCGACGAGCTCATCGACGAGGTCGCCAAGGGCCGCCTCGACTTCGACGCCGTCGTCGCCACCCCGGACCTCATGGGCAAGGTCGGCCGCCTGGGCCGCGTGCTCGGTCCCCGTGGCCTGATGCCGAACCCGAAGACCGGCACCGTGACCCCGGACGTGGCCAAGGCCGTGAACGAGATCAAGGGCGGCAAGATCGAGTTCCGCGTCGACAAGCACTCGAACCTGCACTTCATCATCGGTAAGGCCTCCTTCACCGACGAGCAGCTGGTCGAGAACTACGCCGCCGCGCTGGACGAGGTGCTCCGCGCCAAGCCGTCCGCCGCCAAGGGTCGCTACATCAAGAAGACCGCGATCAGCACCACGATCGGCCCCGGCATCCTGGTGGACCCGAACCGCACCCGCAACCTCCTGGTCGAGGAGGACCCGGCCTCCGTCTGAGCCCTGAGCTCCGACCGGTAGCCGCGTCCTGGGCGCAGCAGTAGTCCGCACGACGGGCCCGTACCCCTTCACCGGGGGTGCGGGCCCGTCGTCGTGTCCGGATCGAGATCCCGGCGGTGGGGGAACTCCCGGGCGGCTCGTCGTACGCTCGGCCGGTCCGATCATCTGATCGATGCCCGACCGAAGCCGACCGCCGGAGTGTGCCGTGCCGCCCGCCCTTCGCCCCGCCGCCTGGGGGGCGGCCCTCCTGGTGCTCGCCAGCGGCCTGACGGCGTGCAGCCTGCTGGCGGTCTCGGGGGACCGCACGCCGCTGGGCACACCCGCGACGGTCCGCCCGCCCAAGCAGGTGCTGCTCTCGGCCACCCAGACACTGGACGACACCGGCGGCGCGCGGGTGCGGACGGTCGAGGAGGGCCCGGCCGGGCGGCGCACCGCCGCCGGCACCGTGGTCTGGGGCCCCCGGGACGCGGCCGAGCTGACCGTCACCGACGAGCGGGGCACCGGCCGGCTGCGCAGCCAGGACGGCACGGTCGACCTCGGGTACGAGGGGGCGGCGCCGCTGCGGGCCGAGCGGGCCGAGGCCGAGTCGCTCGACCCGCGAGCCGTCCCGGGCGCGGGCGGCTACGCGGGCGGCTGGATGACCGGGCTGATATCCAACCCGGGCGACTCGGCGCACACCATGGCACTGGCCGGCCGGCTCACCTCGCTCGGCGGGGAGGAGCTCGCCGGCACCACCGTGGCGCACTACCAGGGGAGCGCGCCGGTGGCCGAGTACTTCGCCGCGGACCAGGGCCTCACCCCCGAGCGGCTCGCGGTGGTCCTCGGCTACTACCGGGAGCGCGGCGTGACCGCCATCGGGTACGACGTCTGGATCGCGCCCGGCGACCGCCTGCTGCGGCTGCGCGCCACCGCCGTGGGCAGCGCCGGAACCGTGGTCACCACGACGGACGTCTCCGAGCTCGGGACGGGCACCGAGAGCCCGGCCCCCGCGGGCTAGGCGGCGCCACCGCACGCGGTGGGGAAGGCGCCCGGTGATCCATTAGAGTCCGCTGGGTATTTTCTGATGATCAGGTCTTTGGGGGGGCTCCTTATGCGCGTTCTGCGCCATGCGTGCGTCACGGTCGCGGCGACCGTCCTGGCCGCCGGGCTGGCGGCCTGCGGCAGCGACGGTACGACCGGCACCAAGGCGGCCGGTGACGCCGTGGCCGGCGCCGCGGCGGGACTCGACCCGCGGGCGGCGCTGGCCGCCTCGGCCGTGGTGATGCAGCGGGCCGGCAACGGCTCGCTCGCGCTGACCGCGGAGGCCGGCCCGATGGCCGGTACCGCCGAATGGCAGCAGCGGACCGTCGTCGACGTCGCGGCCAAGACCGAGTCGGGCACCAGGGCGAGGATCATCGGTGACGAGGTCTACCTCGGCGGCGGCCTGCAGACCACGGCCGTGCTGGGCGGGAAGCACTGGGCCAGGATCGAGCCGAAGGACCCGGTCGTCGGCTCGATGTCGGTGATGTTCCTGACCGTCGCGCAACTGACGAACCCGGTCCTCCAGTTGTCGGCGGCGGCCCAGGGCGGCAAGCTCACCAAGGTCGGCGCGGAGGCGGTCGGCGGGGTCCAGACCACCCACTACCGCGCCGTCGAGGAGGTGGCCAAGCTGGCCGACAGCCTGAGCGCGCTCGGCGGCGACCAGCGCGCGGCCGTCCGCCAGACGCTCGACACCGGCGGCAGCACGCTGACCGTGGACTTCTGGATCAACGACAAGCAGGAGCTCGTCCAGCTCCGGGAGTACGGCGACAAGGGCGGCGAGTCCTCGGCCGTCACCGTCACCTACTCGGGCCTCGGCGCCGCGCCCAAGATCGAGGCACCGGCCGCGGGCGACGTCGGCAAGGGGGCCGACTTCGCCAAGCTCTTCCGCAGCTGACCCCACCGGGCCCGGCGACACCGCCCGACGGGCCGAGGGGGTCGCCGCAGGTCGGTCCGGTCCCTGGTGGCAAGGTGGCTGGAACAGCACGGCCGGTCCACGGCGGCCGGGGACGGGGCGGCCCGCAGCGGGACCGCCGCAGTGGTGACCGGACGGAAGGAGAGGGGGCATGGCGGTGCGGCAGCGACTGGCGGCCATCACGGCCGCGGTGCTCCTGGCGAGCGGTCTCACCGCGTGCGGCAGCGGCGGGGGCGCCTCGCCGGTGCCGTCCGGCACCCCGTCGCCGAGCACCGTCGCCGCGACCGGGCCGGCCAAACCCACCGACCGGTCGCCGCACGGCGTCCTGCTCTCCGCCCAGCTCACCATGCAGACCGCCCGCCGGGCCAAGGTCAGCTACCGGCTGGGGGCGGACGCCGGCTCCGGCCCGCTGTTCTGGCAGCCGAAGACCGCGCTCCAGGTCAAACGTTCCACTTCGGCCGAGGCCGAGCAGCTGATCGTCGTGGACACCGTCGCGTACCAGGGCGGTGACGCGGCCACCGCGGCCCGGCAGGCCGGCCGGCACTGGGAGCGGTTCTCCGTGGCGCCGACCGCGGACGGCCACCGGGAGATCCCCTACGCCGGGCTGATCGACCTGCTGAACCCGGTCGAGGCGCTGGCCGCCGCGACCGCCGACGGGATCGAGGCGCAGTACCTCGGCGAGGAGAAGTTCGAGGACTCGGCGGTCGAGCACTTCCGGGTCACCACCGACGCCGAGCGCTACGCGGCCGCCCAGGTCCAGCTGGGCCAGGCCCGCCGGGACGGCCTGCGGGCCGCGCTGGCCCCCGGTGGCTCGGTCTCGCTGACCCTGGACCTGTGGCTGAACGACAAGGACCAGCTGGTCCGGCTGCAGCGCACGGGCACCGGGGCGAGCGGCCGGGCGGACGACGCGGTGCTCTACAGCGACTTCGCCGGCACCCTCTCGGTGCAGGCCCCGGCCGAGGCGGACACCGTGGACGTGGGCACCCGAAGCATCTCCCCGCTGGCCCGCTGAGGGCCCCGGGTGGGCGATTTGCCCCGGACGGCCGAGTCCGGCTAGTGTTACCGAAGCCAAAGACCGCTGGTTGTCGCCGTGCACTCGCAAGGGGCGCGGGGACCGAAGGATCTGCGATTCGTCGCAGGCAGCCCGCGCAGGATTGTTTGGAGCTTGGACTTCCGGGACCCGCGTGTTCGCACGTGGACCCGTCGAGGTCGAACTGAGCCCCGTGCGCCTGCGCACCGGGGCTCATCTGCTTTTCCGCAGGAGCTTTCCTTCCGTCCGGTGGTCCGAGGTTCGAATGGTCGACTTTCGCGGTCGGCCTGACTTCGACATCACGGAAGGAGGCGTAAGCCTATGGCTAGGCCCGACAAGGCTGCCGCCGTCGCCGAGATCACGGAGCAGTTCCGTGCCTCGAACGCGGCCGTGCTGACCGAGTACCGCGGTCTGACGGTGAAGCAGGTTAAGACCCTGCGTCGCTCGCTGGGTGACAACGCCCAGTACGCCGTGGTGAAGAACACGCTGACCAAGATTGCGGCCAATGAGGCCGGGATCACGGAGCTCGACGACCTGTTCGCCGGTCCGACGGCTGTCGCCTTCGTCACCGGTGACCCGGTGGAGTCGGCGAAGGCTCTGCGTGACTTCGCCAAGGAGAACCCCGCTCTCATCATCAAGGGCGGTGTCCTTGACGGTAAGGCGCTGACCGCCGATGAGATCAAGAAGCTCGCGGACCTCGAGTCCCGCGAGGTGCTGCTCGCCAAGCTGGCCGGCGCGCTGAAGGGCAAGCAGTCCCAGGCTGCCGCGCTCTTCCAGGCCCTGCCGTCGAAGCTCGTCCGCACTGTGGACGCGCTGCGCGACAAGGTCGAGCAGGGCGGTGCCGGTACGCCGGCTCCCGCCGCCGAGGACGAGGCCGCGGAGTAATTCCGCAGGCTCACGCCTCGCTGCGGGCCCGTACGCCCGCCAACCCGTACATACGGCACCACCTGCCGAATTAGTGGAAGGACGCCAATCATGGCGAAGCTGACCCAGGACGAGCTGCTCGCGCAGTTCGAGGAGCTCACCCTCATCGAGCTCGCCGCCTTCGTGAAGGCGTTCGAGGAGAAGTTCGACGTCACCGCTGCCGCTCCGGTCGCCGTTGCCGCCGCCGGTGGCGCTGCCCCGGTCGAGGCTGTTGAGGAGCAGGACGAGTTCGACGTCATCCTCGACGGTGCCGGCGACAAGAAGATCCAGGTCATCAAGGAGGTGCGCACCCTGACCTCCCTCGGCCTGAAGGAGGCCAAGGACCTCGTTGACACCGCTGGTGCCAAGGTCCTGGAGAAGGTTGCCAAGGACGTTGCCGAGAAGGCCAAGGCTGCCCTCGAGGCCGCTGGCGCCAAGGTCACCGTCAAGTGACTCCTCCCCGGCCCTGAGGGCCGGGAGGCAGCCGCACGCCCTCACTGAGGGCGGAGGATGCCACGGGCCGGGCCGATCACCCTCGCGGGTGGTCGGCCCGGCCTTTTTCGTGTTCCCGGGCCCCGGGAGGGTCCGGACCGGGCGCCGGCGCCGGGGGCCGGGCAGAGGCGTCCGGAGCGGGCCGCGGCGGCCCCGTGGCGGCCCCGCGGCGGCCCCCGCTACCCGGCGGCACCGGAGTGGCCGAGAGCGCACTCGGCACCGTCGGTGCGGGCGGGTAGGGTGATCGCTGTCATCGAGAGTGGCCCTCACCACGGCTTCTGTAACGCCGGGCGGGTCCAGGGCGATGGACGGGTCGAGGTCCGTGCCGGAGGCGGGCCCTTGACGAACCGGGCGCGGCGCGCGATTCTCGTGGCGCGAGTCCGCCCCGGTTGGTTCGCTGGTGGATGCATAACCAGCGGCTCCGGAGGGAAGTGACTCCACGTGAGTCGAGGCGGCCCGGCGGTGTCCGGGCCAGTGCAGTACCCGGCGGGCGTTCGCGCTCGCCGGCTACCGGGAGGAGTCTCCGATTCGGTTTCCGAATCAGAGCTGGACAGCAGTGTGCCGTTTGGCTACACTGTCCCTTTGCGCTGCCTGTTAGCTGCTCCGTGACTCGTCGCCCGGAGTTTGCGTTGCCCTGAAGGGGTCTGGCACCGCCTCCGCAAAACGGCTCTGACCTCGGGTTTCACGACCCGGCAGAGGCCAGTGGCGAGGGAGGTGGGACCAAGCCTTTCCAGGCCCGGCCGGTACGCGCGCAGTGAGCTCCGAGCCCTCGGAAGGACCCCCCTCTTGGCCGCGCCGCGCAACGCCTCGAACAATTCCGCCGCATCCACCGCCCCGCTCCGCGTTTCGTTCGCGAAGATCAAGGAGCCCCTCGAGGTCCCGAACCTCCTGGCCCTGCAGACCGAGAGCTTTGACTGGCTGCTCGGCAACGCGGCCTGGAAGGCCCGGGTCGAGGCGGCCCTGGAGAGTGGTCAGGACGTCCCCACCAAGTCCGGTCTGGAGGAGATCTTCGAAGAGATCTCGCCGATCGAGGACTTCAGTGGGTCGATGTCGCTGACCTTCCGCGACCACCGTTTCGAGCCGCCGAAGAACTCCATTGACGAGTGCAAGGACCGCGACTTCACGTTCGCGGCCCCGCTCTTCGTCACGGCCGAGTTCACCAACAACGAGACCGGTGAGATCAAGTCTCAGACGGTCTTCATGGGCGACTTCCCGCTCATGACCCACAAGGGCACGTTCGTGATCAACGGCACCGAGCGTGTCGTCGTCTCGCAGCTCGTCCGCTCCCCGGGTGTGTACTTCGACTCCACCCTGGACAAGGTGTCCGACAAGGACATCTACTCCTGCAAGGTCATCCCCTCGCGTGGTGCCTGGCTGGAGATGGAGATCGACAAGCGCGACATGGTCGGCGTCCGCATCGACCGCAAGCGCAAGCAGTCCGTCACCGTGCTGCTCAAGGCGCTCGGCTGGACCAACGAGATGATTCTCGAGGAGTTCGGCGAGTACGAGTCGATGCGCGCCACCCTGGAGAAGGACCACACCCAGGGCCAGGACGACGCGCTGCTCGACATCTACCGCAAGCTGCGCCCGGGCGAGCCGCCCACCCGCGAGGCCGCGCAGACGCTTCTGGAGAACCTCTACTTCAACCCGAAGCGCTACGACCTCGCCAAGGTCGGCCGTTACAAGGTCAACCGCAAGCTGGGCAACGCCGAGTCGCTGGACTCCGGCGTGCTCACCGAGCCCGACATCATCGGTGCGATCAAGTACCTGGTGAAGCTGCACGCGGGCGAGACCGAGTGGCGTGACACCGAGGGCCGCGACATCGTGGTCGAGGTCGACGACATCGACCACTTCGGCAACCGTCGTCTGCGCAACGTCGGCGAGCTCATCCAGAACCAGGTCCGTACGGGTCTCGCCCGTATGGAGCGCGTCGTGCGCGAGCGCATGACCACCCAGGACGTCGAGGCGATCACGCCGCAGACCCTGATCAACATCCGGCCGGTCGTCGCCTCCATCAAGGAGTTCTTCGGCACCAGCCAGCTGTCGCAGTTCATGGACCAGACGAACCCGCTGTCGGGCCTGACCCACAAGCGCCGTCTGTCCGCCCTCGGCCCCGGTGGTCTCTCCCGTGAGCGCGCCGGCTTCGAGGTCCGTGACGTGCACCCCTCGCACTACGGGCGCATGTGTCCGATCGAGACCCCGGAAGGCCCGAACATCGGTCTGATCGGGTCGCTGGCCTCGTACGGCCGGGTCAACGCGTTCGGCTTCATCGAGACCCCGTACCGCAAGGTCATCGAGGGTGTCGTCACCGAGCAGGTCGACTACCTCACGGCCGACGAGGAGGACCGCTACGTCATCGCGCAGGCCAACGCCCCGCTGACGGCGGAGCTGACCTTCGCCGAGCCGCGTGTCCTGGTCCGCCGCCGTGGCGGCGAGATCGACTACATCCCGGGCACCGAGATCGACTACATGGACGTCTCGCCGCGCCAGATGGTGTCGGTCGCGACCGCCATGATCCCGTTCCTCGAGCACGACGACGCCAACCGCGCGCTCATGGGCTCGAACATGATGCGCCAGGCGGTGCCGCTGCTGAAGAGCGAGGCTCCGCTGGTCGGCACCGGCATGGAGTACCGCTGCGCCGTCGACGCCGCGGACGTCATCACCGCCGAGAAGGCCGGTGTCGTCCAGGAGGTCTCGGCCGACTACGTCACCGTGGCCAACGACGACGGCACGTACACCACGTACCGCGCCGCCAAGTTCACCCGCTCCAACCAGGGCACCGCCTTCAACCAGAAGGTGCTCGTGGACGAGGGCGCCCGGGTCGAGGTCAACCAGGTGCTGGCCGACGGCCCGTGCACCGACGAGGGCGAGATGGCCCTCGGCAAGAACCTGCTCGTGGCGTTCATGTCGTGGGAGGGTCACAACTACGAGGACGCGATCATCCTGTCGCAGCGCCTCGTGCAGGACGACGTCCTCTCCTCGATCCACATCGAGGAGCACGAGGTCGACGCCCGTGACACCAAGCTCGGCCCCGAGGAGATCACCCGGGACATCCCGAACGTCTCCGAGGAGGTCCTCGCCGACCTCGACGAGCGCGGCATCATCCGGATCGGCGCCGACGTCGTCACCGGTGACATCCTGGTCGGCAAGGTCACGCCCAAGGGTGAGACCGAGCTGACCCCGGAGGAGCGCCTGCTCCGCGCGATCTTCGGCGAGAAGGCCCGTGAGGTCCGCGACACCTCGCTGAAGGTGCCGCACGGTGAGTCCGGCAAGGTCATCGGCGTCCGCGTCTTCGACCGCGAAGAGGGCGACGAGCTGCCCCCGGGCGTCAACCAGCTGGTCCGCGTCTACGTGGCCCAGAAGCGCAAGATCACCAACGGTGACAAGCTCGCCGGCCGTCACGGCAACAAGGGCGTCATCTCGAAGATCCTGCCGGTCGAGGACATGCCGTTCCTGGAGGACGGCACCCCGGTCGACATCATCCTCAACCCGCTGGGTGTCCCGTCCCGAATGAACCCGGGACAGGTCCTGGAGATCCACCTCGGGTGGCTCGCCAAGCAGGGCTGGGACGTCTCCGGCCTTGCCGACGAGTGGGCCCAGCGCCTCCAGGCGATCGGCGCCGACACCGTCCAGGGCGGCACCAACCTCGCCACCCCGGTCTTCGACGGCGCCCGCGAGGACGAGATCACCGGCCTGCTGGACAACACCACCCTCACCCGTGACGGTGAGCGCCTGGTGAACTCCACCGGTAAGGCCCGGCTGTTCGACGGCCGCTCCGGCGAGCCGTTCCCGATGCCGGTCTCGGTCGGCTACATGTACATCCTCAAGCTGCACCACCTGGTCGACGACAAGCTGCACGCCCGTTCGACCGGCCCGTACTCGATGATCACCCAGCAGCCGCTGGGTGGTAAGGCGCAGTTCGGTGGTCAGCGCTTCGGTGAGATGGAGGTGTGGGCCCTTGAGGCGTACGGCGCCGCCTACGCGCTGCAGGAACTCCTCACCATCAAGTCCGACGACGTTCTCGGCCGCGTGAAGGTCTACGAGGCCATCGTCAAGGGCGAGAACATCCCCGAGCCCGGCATTCCCGAGTCCTTCAAGGTGCTCATCAAGGAAATGCAGTCGCTCTGCCTCAACGTGGAGGTGCTGTCCTCGGACGGCCAGTCCATCGAGATGCGGGACTCCGACGAGGACGTGTTCCGCGCCGCCGAGGAGCTCGGCATCGACCTGTCCCGGCGCGAGCCGAGCAGCGTCGAAGAGGTCTGACGGAGGCAGGGCCGGCTCTTCACCACTGGGAGCCGGCCCGCCCCCAGGCCCCCCTCAGACCACATGAACGACTCTCGACTTACGAAAGAGGGCTTGACGACCAGTGCTTGACGTCAACTTCTTCGACGAGCTCCGCATCGGCCTGGCCACCGCCGACGACATCCGCCAGTGGTCGCACGGCGAGGTCAAGAAGCCGGAGACCATCAACTACCGCACCCTGAAGCCCGAAAAGGACGGACTCTTCTGCGAGAAGATCTTCGGTCCGACCCGGGACTGGGAGTGCTACTGCGGTAAGTACAAGCGCGTCCGCTTCAAGGGCATCATCTGTGAGCGCTGCGGCGTCGAGGTGACCCGCGCCAAGGTGCGCCGTGAGCGGATGGGCCACATCGAGCTGGCCGCCCCGGTCACCCACATCTGGTACTTCAAGGGTGTCCCGTCCCGCCTGGGCTACCTGCTCGACCTGGCGCCGAAGGACCTCGAGAAGGTCATCTACTTCGCCGCCTACATGATCACCTGGGTGGACGACGAGCGTCGCCAGCGCGACCTCCCGTCCCTGGAGGCGCACGTCTCGGTCGAGCGCCAGCAGATCGAGAACCGCCGCGACTCCGACCTCGAAGCCCGCGCCAAGAAGGCCGAGACCGACCTGGCCGAGCTGGAGGCCGAGGGCGCCAAGGCCGACGTGCGCCGCAAGGTGCGCGAGGGTGCCGAGCGCGAGATGAAGCAGCTGCGCGACCGCGCGCAGCGCGAGCTCGACCGCCTCGACGAGGTGTGGGCCCGCTTCAAGAACCTCAAGGTCCAGGACCTGGAGGGCGACGAGCTGCTCTACCGCGAGCTGCGCGACCGCTTCGGCACCTACTTCTCCGGCTCGATGGGCGCGGCGGCCCTCAAGGACCGCCTCGAGACCTTCGACCTGGCGGAGGAGTCCGAGCGCCTGCGCGAGATCATCCGCACCGGCAAGGGCCAGAAGAAGACCCGTGCGCTGAAGCGCCTCAAGGTCGTCTCCGCGTTCCTGCAGACCACCAACAAGCCCAACGGCATGGTGCTGGACTGCGTCCCGGTCATCCCGCCGGACCTGCGTCCGATGGTGCAGCTGGACGGTGGCCGCTTCGCGACCTCCGACCTGAACGACCTGTACCGCCGCGTGATCAACCGCAACAACCGCCTGAAGCGCCTTCTCGACCTCGGTGCCCCCGAGATCATCGTGAACAACGAGAAGCGCATGCTCCAGGAGGCCGTCGACGCGCTGTTCGACAACGGCCGTCGTGGTCGCCCGGTCACGGGCCCCGGCAACCGCCCGCTGAAGTCCCTCAGCGACATGCTGAAGGGCAAGCAGGGTCGTTTCCGTCAGAACCTGCTCGGCAAGCGAGTCGACTACTCGGCCCGTTCGGTCATCGTCGTCGGCCCGCAGCTCAAGCTGCACCAGTGCGGTCTGCCCAAGGCCATGGCGCTGGAGCTCTTCAAGCCGTTCGTGATGAAGCGCCTGGTGGACCTGAACCACGCGCAGAACATCAAGTCGGCCAAGCGCATGGTCGAGCGTGCCCGCCCGGTCGTGTGGGACGTCCTCGAAGAGGTCATCGCCGAGCACCCGGTGCTGCTGAACCGCGCGCCCACCCTGCACCGCCTCGGCATCCAGGCCTTCGAGCCCCAGCTGGTCGAGGGCAAGGCCATCCAGATCCACCCGCTCGTCTGCACCGCGTTCAACGCGGACTTCGACGGTGACCAGATGGCCGTCCACCTGCCGCTCTCCGCGGAGGCGCAGGCCGAGGCCCGCATCCTGATGCTGTCCTCGAACAACATCCTGAAGCCGGCCGACGGTCGCCCCGTCACCATGCCGACCCAGGACATGGTGCTGGGTCTGTTCTTCCTGACCTCGGACCGCGACAACGTCAAGGGCGCCGGCCGCTCCTTCTCCTCGACCGCCGAGGCCGTCATGGCCTTCGACGCCAAGGAGCTGGACGTCCAGGCCGTCATCGACATCCGCCTGCCGATCGGCACCGTCCCGCCCCGTGGCTGGACCCCGCCGGTCGACGAGGACGGTCAGTCGAACTGGTTCGAGGGCGAGTCCTTCCGCCTGAAGACCACCCTGGGCCGCGCGCTCTTCAACGAGCTGCTGCCCGAGGACTACCCGTTCGTCGACTACGAGGTGGGCAAGAAGCAGCTCTCCGCGATCGTCAACGACCTGGCGGAGCGCTACCCCAAGGTCGTCGTCGCGGCGACCCTGGACAACCTGAAGGCGGCCGGCTTCCACTGGGCCACCCGCTCGGGTGTCACGGTCTCGATCTCCGACGTCGTCGTCCCGCCGAGCAAGCCCCAGATCCTCGAGGGCTACGAGGCGAAGGCGGAGAAGGTCCAGCGTCAGTACGAGCGCGGCCTGATCACCAACGACGAGCGCAAGCAGGAGCTCATCGGCATCTGGACCCAGGCGACCAACGAGGTCGCCGAGGCCATGAACGCGAACTTCCCGAAGACGAACCCCATCTTCATGATGGTCGACTCGGGTGCTCGTGGAAACATGATGCAGATGCGTCAGATCGCCGGTATGCGTGGTCTGGTGTCCAACGCCAAGAACGAGACGATCCCGCGTCCCATCAAGGCGTCGTTCCGTGAGGGCCTCACCGTTCTCGAGTACTTCATCTCGACCCACGGTGCCCGTAAGGGTCTGGCCGACACCGCGCTGCGTACCGCCGACTCCGGCTACCTCACCCGTCGTCTGGTCGACGTCTCCCAGGACGTCATCATCCGCGAGGAGGACTGCGGCACCGAGCGCGGCCTCAAGCTGGCGATCGGCACGGTCGAGAACGGCGTCCTGCGCAAGACGGACGACGTCGAGACCAGCGTCTACGCCCGCATGCTGGCCGAGGACATCACGGTGGACGGCAAGCTCCTCGCCACCGCCAACACCGACCTCGGTGACGTGCTGATCGACGAGCTGATCCGCCACGGCATCAGCGAGGTCAAGACCCGCTCGATCCTGACCTGTGAGTCGGCCGTCGGCACCTGTGCCTTCTGCTACGGCCGCTCGCTGGCCACCGGCAAGCTGGTCGACATCGGTGAGGCGGTCGGCATCATCGCCGCCCAGTCCATCGGTGAGCCCGGTACCCAGCTGACCATGCGTACCTTCCACACCGGTGGTGTGGCCGGTGACGACATCACGCAGGGTCTGCCCCGTGTCGTCGAGCTCTTCGAGGCCCGTACCCCCAAGGGTGTGGCCCCGATCTCGGAGGCGCAGGGCCGGGTCCGCATCGAGGACACCGAGAAGACCCGCAAGCTGGTCGTCACGCCGGACGACGGCACCGACGAGATCGCCTACCCGGTCTCGAAGCGTGTGAAGCTGCTCGTCAGCGAGGGCGAGGCGGTCGAGGTCGGCCAGAAGCTGACCATGGGTGCCACCAACCCGCACGACGTGCTGCGGATCATGGGCCAGCGTGCCGTCCAGATCCACCTGGTCGCCGAGGTCCAGAAGGTCTACAACTCGCAGGGCGTGTCGATCCACGACAAGCACATCGAGATCATCATCCGGCAGATGCTGCGCCGCGTGACGATCATCGAGTCGGGCGACGCCGAGCTGCTCCCGGGCGAGCTCGTCGAGCGCGGCCGCTTCGAGACCGAGAACCGTCGTGTGGTCTCCGAGGGCGGTCACCCCGCCTCCGGCCGTCCGCAGCTGATGGGTATCACCAAGGCCTCGCTGGCCACCGAGTCCTGGCTGTCGGCCGCCTCCTTCCAGGAGACGACCCGGGTCCTCACCGACGCGGCGATCCACGCCAAGTCGGACCCGCTGCTGGGCCTCAAGGAGAACGTCATCCTCGGTAAGCTCATCCCGGCCGGTACGGGTCTGCCCCGCTACCGCAACATCCGGGTCGAGCCGACCGAGGAGGCCAAGGCCGCGATGTACTCGGCCGTCGGCTACGACGACTACGACCTGTCGCCCTTCGGCGCCGGCTCCGGCCAGGCGGTGCCGCTGGACGACTACGACTACGGCCCCTACACCGGCTGAGTCGACGGTCCCTGAACCGCCGGGCGGTCACCCCTCACGGGGGTGGCCGCCCGGCGGCGTTTCCCGGGGTCTTCCGGGGGCCTTCCCGGGGGCCGGCGGGGTCGGAGAGGACGCGGCGGGGGCTCCGCACCGGCTCCGCGGGGCCGTTGGCGGGGGCGAATATCAAACCGATTAGGTTCCCCGGACGAAGTCGCGTAGAGTCGTGTTTACCGACGCGGGGTGGAGCAGCTCGGTAGCTCGCTGGGCTCATAACCCAGAGGTCGCAGGTTCAAATCCTGTCCCCGCTACACAGTGAAGGGCCCGGAGGCATTCAGCCTCCGGGCCCTTCGGCGTTCCCGGGTCGCCCGCCTCCCTCGCGCGGGGGAGCCGGGGGAACCGCTCGGGAGGGCGAGGCGCCGGCCGGGGGCGGCGGGAGAGGCTGGGCGGCGTCGGAACGACGGACGTGGAGGGGAGCCGGCGATGAAGCGGGTACTGGGTGCGATGGCGGTCACCGGGGCGGTGCTGGCCGGGGTGTCGGGCTGTCTGCGGGCCGACGAGCAGCGGCGGGACGTCGGCTACGGCGTGGACGGGCCGGTGCGGGAGCTGGTGGTCGAGGGGCGCACCGGCGGGGTCACGATCCGCGGCGGCGGGGAGGCGGTGCGGGTCACCGAGCACCAGAACTACCGGGGCGCGGCGCCGACGAGCAGCCACGAGGTCCGGGACGGCACCCTGACGCTGCGCTACGACTGCGACAACTGCGGGGTCGGTTACGAGGTGGACGTGCCGGCCGGCACCCGGGTGCGGGTCGGCACGGAGACCGGCGGGGTGCGGCTGACCGGGCTGGCCGCCGAGGTGGAGGTGAAGGCCGGCACCGGTGGTGTGGAGGCGAGCGGGCTGACCTCGCCGGTGGTGCGGCTGAGCACCGGGACGGGCGGGATCGAGGCCTCCTTCGCGGGGAGCCCGACCACCGTGGAGGCCCGGGCGCGGACGGGCGGGGTCCGGGTCCGGGTGCCGGCGGGGCAGGCGTACGCGGTGGACGCGAGCGCCGGGACGGGCGACGTCTCGGTGGAGGTGCCCCGCGCGGCGGGGGCGGCGCGCAGCATCACGGCGCGGGCCGAGACCGGCGGCGTGACGGTCGGCGGTGCCTGACGGGCCGGTGCCCACGGTGCTGCCGGTAGGGCATGATCTTCTCCGCGGGGGCGGGGTCCCCGGGTACGGGGGGTACGTGGACGAGGACCGGTTCGTGCCGGGGCGGGCCTGGCGGGCGCGGTTCGCCGGGGTGAGCCCCTACGTGCTGGACACCCTGCTGGCCGTCGGATCGGCCGGGGTCTCGTTCTGGGCGGTGTACCACGACGACGTCACCCGGCCCTGGTGGGTCTATCTGCTGGCGCTCGGCACCGCGCTTCCGCTGCCCTGGCGGCGGCGGGCCCCGCTCGCCGTGATGGCCGTCAGCGGCGGGGTGTCGGCGGTGCTCTCGGTGGTGGCGCACCCGGTGATGCCGCAGCTGCCGCTGTACGCGGTGATCACCGTGTACACGGTGGCCGAGCGCGCGCCGGACCGGCAGCGCTGGGCGGTGCTGGCCGTGGTGGTGGCGGCCAACGTGGTGGGGACCCACTCGCTCAACGGCATGCTGTTCTCGCTGCTGACCTCGGTCGGTGCCTTCGTCTTCGGCTCGCTGGTGCGCGAACTGCGCCGGCTGGCGCAGGTGGAGGCGGAGCGGGCCCGGGAGGCCGGCCGGCGGGCGGCCAGCGACGCGGCGCGCGCGGTGGCGCAGGAGCGCGGCCGGATCGCCCGGGAGATGCACGACATCCTGGCGCACGCCGTGTCGCTGATGGTGATCCAGGCGGAGGCCGGCCCGCTGGTGGTGCACAAGGACCCGGAGCGGGCGATCAGGACCTTCGACACCATCGCCGACTCCGGCCGGGACGCCATGGTGCAGCTGCGGCGGGTGCTCGGGGTGCTGAAGGAGGACGGCGCGGCTCCGGAGCTGGCGCCGCAGCCGCGGCTGGCCGAGCTCGCGGGCCTGGTCGAGCGGGTCCGCGGGGCGGGACTGCGGGTGGAGCTGGAGCTGGACCCGGAAGGCTCGCCGGGCCCGCTGCCCGCGGACGTGGAGGCGGCCGCCTACCGGATCGTGCAGGAGGCGCTGACCAACACGGTCAAGCACGCCGGGGCGGACCGGGCGGCCGTGCGGGTGGTCCGCTCGGGCGGGGTGCTGGAGGTCGTGGTGTCCGACAACGGGCGCGGGGTGCGCCGGCCGGCGGACCGTGCGGCGGACTGGTCCGGCGGGCGCGGGCTGGTCGGCATCCGGGAGCGGGCCGCGGCCTGCGGCGGGCGGGCCGAGGCCGGGCCGGGACCGGAGGGGAACGGCTTCCTGGTGAGTGCCAGGCTGCCGCTGGGCGAGGGTGCGTCGAGGGAGAGGGTGGGCCGGTGAAGCCGATCCGGGTGGTCGTCGCGGACGACCAGGAGCTGGTGCGGGCCGGGTTCGGGATGATCCTGGACGCACAGCCGGACATCGAGGTGGTCGCGGAGGCGCGCGACGGCGCCGAGGCGGTCGAGGCGGTACGCGAGCACGGCCCGGACGTCCTGCTGCTGGACGTCCGGATGCCGGTGATGGACGGCCTGGAGGCGGCCCGCCGGGTCTGCGCGGACCACCCGGAGACCAAGGTGATCATGCTGACCACCTTCGACATCGACGACTACGTCTTCGACGCGCTCTACGCCGGGGCGAGCGGGTTCCTGCTCAAGGACGTCCGCCGGGACGACCTGGCGCACGGCGTGCGGATGGTGGCCTCGGGCGAGGCGCTGCTGGCGCCGTCGGTGACCCGCCGGCTGATCGGCGAGTTCGCCGCCCGCCGGCCGGGCGGGGCCAGGCCGCCCGCGCAGGGCGTCCGGGCGCCGTCCCGGCTGCTGGAGCAGCTGACCCTGCGGGAGCGGGAGACGCTGCGGCTGCTGGCCCGGGGGCTCTCCAACGCGGAGATCGCCGCCGAGCTGGTGGTCAGCGAGCACACCGTGAAGACGCACGTCAGCAATGTGCTGAGCAAGCTGGGGCTGCGGGACCGGGTGCACGCGGTGGTGTTCGCGTACGAGGCGGGAGCGGTCGTCGCGGGGGAGGGCTGACGGCGCCCCGGCCCGGGGGAGTCCCCCGCGCGGGGGAGCCGGCGGGATCGCCGGTGCGGGTGATCCGCGACGAGGGGCCCGGCGGCCAGCATCCGGAGTGTCGGAATCGCACTCGCGGAGCGGAGAACACCCATGACCGTCACCAGGCTCGACCGCCTCACCCCGATCGCCGCCGTCGGCGCCCCCGTCCTGATGGCGCTGTACGGCGGTGTCCGGCTGCTGGAGGGCTCACGGGAGCCCGGCCCCGGCTGGACGGTGGGCCACGCCCTGATGCTGGCGGGGCTGCTGCTGTTCGGTCCGCTGCTCGCCGCGCTGCGCGGGCTGCTCGCACCGCGCCGTCCGGCCGGCCGGATCGCCGCGAACGCGGCCACGGCGGTGGCCTTCGCGGGACTGGCGGCCTCGGTGGTCCAGATCGGGATCGACCTGTACGTGGGGGCGGTCGCCGTGGACAAGTCCGACCAGCACCGGCTGTTCGACGGCATCCAGAGCAGGCCGGGCGTGCTGCCGGCCTTCTACTCGGTCGGTCCGCTGCTGTTCTACGTCGGCCTGCTGGCGCTGCTGGTCGCCGCCTCGGCCGGGGCGACCCGGGCGCTGCGGTGGTGGAGCCCGGTGCTGGTGCTGGTCGGGACGGCGCTGACGGCCGCCGACCTGGCGCTGATCCCGCCGGCCGCCGCGCTCTACCTGGCGGCGCTGGCACCGCTGGCGGGGTTCGGCGGGGTGCGCCGCCCGGTCGCGGCCTGAGCGGGCGGGCCGTTCGCACGGGGGTGGGGCGGCCGGCCCGTCGTGCCCGGGGAATTCCGGTGGCGGCGCGCGGCGGCGGGCCCGTAACGTCCCGGGCATGACCGCCAAGCGCCCGCTGATCGCCGTTCTCACCGGCGCCGGCGTCTCCACCGACTCCGGCATCCCCGACTACCGCGGCCCGAACGGCCTCTGGCAGCGCGATCCGCGGGCCCAGGAACTCGTCACCATCGGCCCCTACCTGGCCGATCCGGACGTCCGCCGTCGGGCCTGGCTGCTGCGCCGGGACACCGGCGCACTGGCCGCCGAGCCGAACGCCGGCCACCTCGCGCTGGTCGAGCTGGAGCGCAGCGGTCTGCCGGTGCGGGTGCTCACCCAGAACGTGGACGGCCTGCACCAGCGGGCCGGGCTGCCCGCCCGCAAGGTGCTCGAACTGCACGGCACCGCGCGGGAGGTGGAGTGCGTGCGCTGCCACGTCGTCGGCCCGACGGCCGAGGCGCTGGAACGCGTCGCCGCCGGTGAGCCGGACCCGGCCTGCCGGGCGTGCGGCGGGGTGCTCAAGCCCCGCACGGTGATGTTCGGCGAGGCACTGGACCCGGTGGTGCTCCAGCGGGCCGACGCCGTGGCCCGGGCCTGCGACCTGTTCGTCGCCGTCGGGACCAGCCTCCAGGTGTACCCGGTGGCCGCCCTCCCGCAGATCGCGCTGGAGTCCGGTGCCCGGCTGGTCGTCGTCAACGGCGAGCCCACGCCGTTCGACGAGGCGGCGGACGAGGTGATCCGGGAGCCGATCTCCACCGCGCTCCCCGCCCTGGTCCGCCGGCTGGTGGCCGAGCAGGCCTAGTGGACCGGACCGGCCGCCTGCGTACGATGATCACCCCGGCTCCCCCTCACGGCCAGGAGTGATCGACCGATGACGACGACGGCGAAGTTCGACCCCTGGTCGGCGGCGTTCGTGGCCCACCCCTACGACGCGTACACCGAGCTGCGCGAGCACGCCCCGGTGACGTACTACGAGCCGACCGGACAGTGGCTGGTGTCCCGCCACGAGGACGTCAGCGCGCTGCTGCGGGACCGGCGGCTGGGGCGGACGTACACCCACCGCTTCACCCACGAGGAGTTCGGCCGGCCCGCGCCCGACCCGGCGCACGAGCCGTTCCACACCCTCAACGACCACGGGCTGCTCGACCTGGAGGCGCCGGACCACACCCGGATCCGGCGGCTGGTCTCCAAGGCCTTCACCCCGCGCATGGTCGAGGGGCTGCGCCCGACCGTCCGGCGGCTCGCCGCGGAGCTCGTGGACGGGCTGCTCGCGGCCGGCGGCGGCGACCTGGTCGCCGCCGTCGCCGAGCCGCTGCCGGTCGCGGTGATCGCCGAGATGCTGGGCGTACCGGAGGGCGACCGGCACCTGCTGCGGCCGTGGTCGGCCGACATCACCGGCATGTTCGAGCTCAACCCGACCGAGGAGGCCGCCCGCCGGGCCGTCACCGCGAGCACCGAGTTCTCGGACTACCTGCGCGCCCTGATCCGCGAGCGCCGGACCGAGCCCGGCGGCGACCTGATCAGCGCGCTGATCCAGGCCCAGGAGGGCGCCGACGCGCTCAGCGAGCAGGAGATGGTCTCCACCTGCGTGCTGCTGCTGAACGCCGGCCACGAGGCGACCGTCAACACCACCGGCAACGGCTGGTGGGCGCTGTTCCGCAACCCCGGTGAACTCGCCCGGCTGCGCGGCTCGGTGGACGAGCTGCTCCCCACCGCGGTCGAGGAACTGATGCGCTGGGACACCCCGCTCCAGATGTTCGAACGCTGGGTGCTGGAGGACATCGAGGTCCGCGGCGTCACCGTCCCGCGCGGCTCCGAGGTCGCGCTGCTCTTCGGCTCCGCCAACCGGGACCCGGCCCGGTTCGCCGACCCGGACCGGCTCGACCTCGGCCGTGCCGACAACCCGCACGTCACCTTCGGCGCCGGAATCCACTTCTGTCTCGGCGCCCCGCTCGCCAGACTGGAGCTCACCGAGTCCTACGGCGCACTGCTGCGCCGGGCGCCCGGCCTGCGGCTGGTCCGCGAGCCGCGGTGGCGCCCGGGCTACGTGATCCGGGGGCTGGAGGAACTGCTGGTCGAGATCTGAGGGGGAGCCGTGGACAAGGCGACCGGAACACTGCTGGGCCTGGCGCTCGGCGACGCCCTGGGGCGGATGACCGAATTCCGCACGATCGAGCTGATCGCCGCCCACGACCCCGACTGGCGCCGACTGCCACTGCCGAAGAAGGCCCTGGTCACCGACGACACCCAGATGACGCTCGCCCTGGGACGCGCCCTGCGCACCGCCCTGGAGCTCGGCCCGCTCGGCCCGCCGCGGTTGGAGCGGCCGCTGCGCGAGGAGTTCGTCGACTGGTGGCACTCGCCCGAGAACAACCGCGCGCCGGGGATGACCTGCCTGCGCTCCTGCCAGCGGCTCAGCGACGGCCGCCGCTGGCAGGAGGCGAGCGACCTCGGCTCCAAGGGCTGCGGCGCCAACATGCGGGTCGCGCCGATCGGCCTGGTCAGGGAGCTGACGCCGCGCCAGCTCTCCGGCGCCGCCCAACTGCAGTCCGCGCTGACCCACGGCCACCCGACCGCGCTCGCGGCCAGTGACCTCACCGCCTACGCGGTCCGCAGGCTCGCCGACGGCCTGGCGCCGGCCGCCCTGACCGCCGAGCTGCGCGCGTACGCGCGGGTTGCCCGCACCCGGTACGACGAGTGCTGGCTCGGCGACCTCGCGGCGCACGCCCAGGACCCCTCGCCCGAGCACTTCGCCGCCCGCGGCTGGGACGAGTGCCTCGGCGTCCTCGACCGGCTGGACGCGGCGCTCGCCGAGCCCGACGTCGAGGCGGACCCGTGCCTGGCCACCGGCGAGGGCTGGATCGCCGAGGAGGCGCTCGCCACCGGCCTGCTCTGCTTCCTGCTCCTGCCCGACGACCCGGTGGCCGCCGTGCGCCGGGCCGCCTACTCCTCCGGCGACTCCGACTCCCTCGCCTGCCTGACCGGCGCCTTCGCCGGCGCGCACCTGGGCGCGTCGGCCTGGCCGGCGGACTGGGTCGAGCGGATCGAGCACCGGGACGAGCTGCTCGCGCTCGGCGCGCTCTGGGACTGACCCCGGCCCCGGGGGCGAGGGAGCCGGTCGGGCGGGGGAACCGGTCCGGCGGGCGCCGCGTCGAACCGCCATGACGAGTCGCACGCGCAGCACCCGCAGTCGCACCCGCCGCCGCCCGGCGGCCCCGCTCCTCGCCCCGGTCCTCGTCGCCGCGCTCGCCGCACCGCTGCTCACCGGCTGCGGCAGCACCGGCGTCGCGGACCAGGTCGTCCGGGCCCCCGCACCCACCTCCGCCCCGCCGACCGACCCGGCTCAGGTCGCGGCGACCGCCGCCGCCACCAACGCCTTCGGCCTGGACCTGCTGCACACCCTCACCGCCACGCCCGACGGGACCGGCCGCAACCTCGTGCTCTCGCCGTCCGGCCTGGCCACCGTGCTCGCCATGGTGCTGCCCGGTGCCCGCGGCGCCACCGCCGACGAGCTCGCCAAGGCCCTGCACACCGGGCTCACCCCGCAGCAGTACGCCCTCGCCACCGGCGGCCTGAACCGGACCGGCCCGCCCACCGACGGCCTGACCCTGCGCCAGGCGGACGACCTCTGGGTCCAGCAGGGCTTCCCGCTCGACCAGGGCTACCTGGCCACCCTCGCCGCCGCCTTCGGCACCGGCGTGCACACCGCCGACTTCCGCAAGGATCCGGAGAGCGCCCGCAGGACCGTCAACGCGACGGTGGAGAAGGCGACCGAGGGCCGGATCAAGGACCTCTTCGCCGAGCGGACGATCAACCAGGACACCCGCCTGGCGCTCACCGACGCGCTCTACCTGAAGGCGAGGTGGGCCACCCCGTTCAAGGCCTCGCAGACCTCCGACCGGCCGTTCCACCGGCCGGACGGCTCGACCCCGTCCGTCGCCACGATGGCCCGGACCGGCACCCTGCGCTACGCCGACGGCTCCGGCGGGATCCTCGGCCAGCCTTGGCAGGCCGTCGAACTGCCCTACGCGGACGGCGGGATGGCGATGGACCTGCTGGTGCCCGCCCAGGGCGGGTTCGAGGCCTTCCGCAAGGGCCTGGACCAGGCCCAGCTCACGATGATCCTCGACTCGCTCACCGAGCGCTCGGTCGACCTCACCCTGCCGCGCTTCCACTTCGAGACCGCCAACGAGCTGACGCCGACCCTGCGGGCGCTCGGGGTCGCCGCGGCCTTCGACGCCGCGGACCTCGGCGGCATCCCCGGACCGGGGACGGACGAGCGGCTGAAGGTCGGCACGGTGGTGCAGAAGGCCACCGTGCAGGTGGACGAGGACGGCACGGTGGCCGCCGCCGGAAGCGGCGTCGGGATCGAGGCGGCGGCCGGGGCGGTCCCCAAGAGGGCCGAGGAACTGCACATCGACCGGCCGTTCCTGTTCCTGATCAGGGACACCACGACCGGCCGCCCGCTCTTCCTCGGCCAGGTCACCGACCCGCAGGCCGGGTGACCGGCGCCGCCGGGGCCGTGCGGCGGCCCGCCCCGGCGGCCCGCCCGGTCACCAGGCCGGGTAGCGCCCGTCCAGGGCCGGGTGGGTCGGCTCGCGGCTGCCGAACAGCACCAGCAGGTCGTCCGCCACCCGCAGCAGCGTCTCCGTGCCCTCGACCGCCTCGGTCCAGGCCGTCGGCAGGGCTGCCGCACCGTACGCCGCGCCCACCAGGTTGCCGCAGACCGCGCCGGTGGAGTCGCTGTCCCCGGAGTGGTTCACCGACAGCAGCAGCGCGGTCCTGGCCGGGTCCGGCCCGGACGCGGCGGCCAGCAGGCAGTACACCGCGATCGCCAGGCACTCCTCGGCGATCCAGCCGAGCCCGACCCGCTCCACCGCCTCCGCCGAGGGCTCGGCCTCCTCGGCCACCCGCACCGCCCGGTGCAGCGCCAGGACGGTCTCCTTGGAGCCCGGCCAGTCCCGGGTCTGCTCGACGACCTGCCCGACCGCCGTCCACGGCTCGACCCCGTCCACCAGCCGCTCGACCAGCGACGCGAACGCGCCCGCCGCCAGGTAGCCGGTCGGGTGCCCGTGGGTGAGCTGCGCGCACTGCGCGGCCAGCCCGAAGGACTGCTCGACGCCCAGCCGGGCCAGCCCGAACGGCGCCGAGCGCATCACCGTGCCGCACCCCTTGGAGTGCGCGTTGATCGGCCCCGGCTGCCCGAACGGCGCCGGTGCCCGGAACTCCGGGTGGTACGACACCCCGCTCAGACAGGCGTTGCCCGGCGCCCGCCGCGCGTACAGGAACGGCTGCCGTAGCAGCCAGCCGTCGTACGGGCGGGGGAGCGGGCCCTGGTCCGGAGCGCCCTGCTGCTGCGTCAGCAGCCAGCGCCGGTAGGCGCCGTGGACGGCCTCCGGCACCGATCCGCCGCCGCCCGACCAGCCCCGGACGAAGCCGCGGATCAGCCCCTCGGCGGTGAACAGCGTCATCTGGGTGTCGTCGGTGACCTCGGCGATCCGGCCGCCACCGGGCAGCCCGGTCACCCCGGCCCGGCCGTACTGCTCCCGGATCTGCTGCAGCTGCTGGAACTCCACCGGCCAGCCCAGGGCGTCGCCGACGCCCCCGCCGAGCAGCGCCCCGCGTACCCGGTCGGCATACCCCGACTCCGTCACCGCCACCGTCGCTCCCCCTTGCTCCCGGGGCCCGCCCGGCCGGTCGGGCCGAGGCCGGACCGGCCGGACCGGCCCTGCCGACGTCCGTTCTATCAGGCCCGACCGCTACCGCCGGATCTCCCCGGCCCGGCCGTGCAGGGCGGCCCGGTCGGCCGCCGCCCGGCCCGCCACCCAGCCCTCGCCGTCGCTCACCCGGACCCGCTGCGAGACCAGCTTCGGGAACATCCGCCCGACCTGCTGGTCGACCGCCTCGGTCCGGGCCGCCAGCGCCGGCAGCAGCCGCTCGTCCGGCACCAGCTGCTCCTCGGTGCCGTCCTCGCGCAGGTGCCGGCCGGCCGCCGCGTCGCTGGTGGCCTGCTCGGTCGCGGCGGTCAGCCGCTCACGGATCCGCGCCGCGTACGCGACCAGGAAGGAGTGCCGGAACGCCTTGGTGCGCGAGGCGCCGTCCAGGTGCTGGCGCGAACCGGCCTTGTTCATCGCGTGCGTCGCCTGCACCAGCAGCGAGGTGTAGAGCAGCTCGACGCCGTCCAGGTCGCCGTCGAAGCCGATGATGGTGCAGAAGCCGAACTCCTTCGCCCAGACCACCCGGCACCGGTTCGCCGCCGCCACCGCGTCCAGCAGCATCGTCTTCGGGACCTCGTAGGGGTTGTCCACGCCGATCCGCAGCGCCGCCGGGGCGTCGCGGTCCTCGCCGCCGACCGCCAGCAGCGCGTCGTCGATGCTGTGCTGGGCCATCAGCTGCTGGGCCTTGGCGGTCAGCGCCTCGGCCTCCTCCGGGTACTCGGTGGACTCGGCCTTCGCCAGCAGCGCCCGGATCCGGGACAGCATCCGCGGCTCGCCCGGCACCGGGCCCGCGGCCCGCCGCTCCGTCCGGGGGGCCTGCCCGCCCCGCCCGGGAGCCGGGCCGACCGGGGCGATCGGGGGCAGCCGGCCCCAGCTGCGCAACAGCTCCAGCACGTTGGTGGCCAACGCGAACCGGTCCAGCCGGTGGCGGTCGGCGAAGGCACCCAGGTACGCCTCGTCGCCCGGCCACCACACCGCGGTCTCCAGCTCGCGCAGCTGCTCCTGCCAGCGCCGGTCGGTGGTGGCCGCCGGGTGGCGGCGGTTCTCGGCGGCGATGAGGTCCACCGCGAGGGCCAGGTGCACCGGCTTCAGCTCCCGCCGCACCACCCGGGCCAGGTCGGCCGGCCGCCAGCCCGCCGACCAGCAGCGCCCGACCGCCGTGTCCGCGTACCCGAGCAGTGCCCGGCTCACCGCCGGCCACTGGGCGGGGGAGGCGGCCAGCAGCGAGGCGCCGGTGTCCAGGGCGAGGTCCAGCCCCTCGTCCGGTGCGGTCAGCACCGCTCGCACCGCCTGCTCCAGTAGCGGTCCGGCGCTCCCGTCCGCCCCGGTCCCGCCCTGCTGCCTGCGCTTGCCCACGGTGTCGCCTGCTCTCGTCGTGCCCGTCCCGCGGTCGGGGCGGCCTCCGCCCATGATGCCGGAGCGCCCGGCCCCGACGACGGGGACCGGGCGCTCGCGGGGGTGCCCGACGGGCTGGCCGTCAGCGTTCGACGGCCTTGGCCAGGATCTCCGGGGCACGCTCCAGCAGGCGGCCGGCGGCCAGCCGGATGCCGAGGAAGGCGACCAGCGCGCCGTACAGCGAGCCGAGCGCCAGCACCGGCCAGGCCGGGCCGTCGGAGAGCAGTGCCCAGCCGAGGTAGCCGGAGACCGGCAGGCTGAGCAGCGCGGCGCCGAACATCGAGCCGAAGCTGTTGAGCATCACCAGCCCGCCCTGGCCGGGGGCGGCGTTGCGCATCGGGTTGTTGTCGGACGGCATGGTGTACGGGGCCAGCACGCTGAGCACCGCGCCGATCGCGATGCCGCAGCCGAGCAGGCCGAGCGCCAGGCCGAACGCCGGCGCCAGACCGGCCCAGTCACCGGTGACGGCGGCCAGCAGCAGCGCCAGCACCAGGGTGACCGGCACCGCGTAGGAGAGGATCGCGAACGCCCGCCCGCGCAGCTCCTCGCGGGCGTCGGCGGGGGTCAGCAGGGTCGCGGCGACCATCCAGAACGCCGAGCCGTCCATGCCGAACAGGTTGAGCATCTGCAGACCGAGGAACATCCCGGTGGCGGCCACCAGGTAGACGGTCGACCAGCCCTGGACCACCGAGAGCACGCAGATCACCACCGTCATCCCGATGCTGGTGAAGACGGCGGCCTTGGCGCGCGGCTCCCGCCAGGCGTAGCGCAGGTGGCGCTGCATCACCGCGCCGGTCCGGCCGGCGGGCAGGAAGCCCCAGCCGCGCGAGGCCTGCACGCCGCGCGCCACCTCCAGGGTGGAGGCGTCGGCGGTGACCATCAGTTGCTGCAGGCTGGCCCGCCACCAGCGCAGCAGCAGGGCCAGCACGACGGCCGTGGAGGCCAGCTGGAGCAGCGCCAGCCCGTACCGCCCCTCACCGGCGGTGCGTCCGGCGTCCGCCGCGCCGACCGGCGGCACCCAGCGCAGCACCGAGGCGATCGGTGCCAGCGGGCTGAGGTCGAGGCCGTCCTTCCCCGGCTTGCCGAAGACGCTCTGCGAACCGACGTTGGCGACCTGGATCAGCAGCGCGAAGAGCAGACCGCCGAAGATCGCGAAGTCCTTGCCGCGCCGGCTGGAGAGCAGCCGGGCGTTGCCCGCCGCGACCGCGCGGGAGAGCGCCACCAGGGTGAGCACCGTCAGCGGGACGCCGACCACCGCGGCCGCCGCCGAGGCGGCGCCGTCCGCGCCGGACAGCGCCGCGCCGGTGACCAGCACCAGGGCGACCAGCGGGCCGGGCCCGAGCAGCGCGGCCAGCGCCGAGCCGCGCAGCAGCGGGCCGGGGCGCAGCGGCAGCATGGTGAGCCGGGTCGGGTCGGCGCTCTCGTCGCTGGCGAAGAGGAACAGCGGCAGCGCGGCCCAGCTGATGGTGAGGGCGCCGACCAGCATCACGCCCGCGTCGCCGGCGCCGGCGTGCCCGTTGAGCAGGGCCAGCAGGAACGCGATCAGCGAGGCGAACAGCAGGCCGGCCACCGTGCCGACGACGTAGAGCACGGCGCGTCCGCGGCTGCGCCGCAGGCCGTTGCGGAGCAGTCGCAGCTTGAGCGACACCAGGGTGCGGACGACCACGCGCCCGTCGGGCACGGTCGCGCGGGCGGTGCGGACCCCGGTGTCGGCGCGGGTGGAGCTCACCGCTCGCCCCCGAGCCAGCCGAGGGCCTGGCCGTCGTCCTCGCGGACGCCGATCAGGTCCAGGAACGCCTCGTGCAGGCTGCGGTCGCCGCGCACGGTGTCCAGCGGGCCCTGGGCGATCACCCGGCCGGCGTTGACCACGGCGACCCAGTCGCAGAGCTGCTCGACGAGTTCCATGACATGGCTGGAGAAGATGACGGTGGAGCCGGCCGCGGCGTAGCGCTTGAGCACGCCGCGGATGGTCTGGGCGGAGACCGGGTCGACGCCCTCGAAGGGCTCGTCCAGGAAGAGCACGTCGGGGTTGTGCAGCAGCGCGGCGGCCAGGCCGATCTTCTTGCGCATCCCGGTGGAGTAGTCGGCGACCAGCTTGTCGGCGTCACCGGCGAGGTCCAGGACGGCCAGCAGCTCCTCGGCGCGGCGGTCCACCTCGGCCCCGGGCAGGCCGCGCAGCCGGCCGTTGTACTGCAGCAGTTCGCGGCCGCTGAGCCGTTCGAACATCCGCAGGCCCTCGGGCAGGATGCCGATCCGGGCCTTCGCGGCGACCGGGTCGGCCCAGACGTCGGCGCCGTGCACCAGGACGGTGCCCTGGTCGGGCCGGAGCAGGCCGGTGACCATGGAGAGCGTGGTGGTCTTGCCGGCGCCGTTCGGGCCGACCAGGCCGATGAACGCGCCGGCCGGCAGCTCCAGGCTCAGTCCGGCGACCGCCGCCTGGCTGCCGAAGTGCTTCCACAGCCCCTGGATGCTGACGGCGGCGGGGACCGGGGACGCGGGGACCGGGGACGGCGGTGCTGACGCCTGCATGGCGGCCTTCTCTGCTGGGAAACGGGTGAATGTCCAGGCCAGCCTGCCATCGCCCGGGGCGGGCTGTCGTCCGGATCGATGATCTTGGGCTGGGCTGGGCCGAACGGGTGAGTGTGAGGCGCCCCTCGGGGGCCGCCGAGGCAGGTCGCGGAAAGTGGCAACTACTCAGGCCCCCTGTTCGTCCTGCACTATGAAGGCCAGTGAGCGCGCACGGCGCGCCGGGGTGTCGGAGGTGGCGGATGGCCGTTCAACCGTGGGGCGAGCAGGGCCCCGGGTACGGAGGACGGCCGCCCCAGGTACCGGCCAAGCCGTACGCGCAGCCGCAGCCGCAGCCGTACGCCCAGTCCTACGCGCAGCCGGCGCCGATGCCGCAGTCGGCGATGCGGGCGGCCCACACCGACCGGGACCGCACCGTCGACGTGCTGAAGGCCGCGTACGCCGAGGGCCGGCTCTCCGCCGACGAGTACGGCCAGCGCTTCGACGCGGCGAGCGCCGCGCAGACGTACGGCGAGCTGGCCCGGCTGGTGGCCGATCTGCCCTCCGGCCCGATGGTGACGCCGATGCCGCCGATGACGGCGGTCGGCCAGCCGGTGCCGCAGACCTTCCTGCTGCCGCCCCCGCCGGTGCCGACCCGCCCGACCAACAGCACGGCCGTGGCGTCGATGGTGCTCGGCCTGATGGGGCTCGGGCTGCCGGCCGTGATCACCGGGCACATCGCCAAGGCCCAGATCCGGGAGCGCAACGAGGAGGGCGACACCATGGCCACGGTCGGCCTGGTCTTCGGCTACCTGGCCAGCGCCGTCTACACCCTGCTGATGCTGGCCCTGATCGCCTGATCGCCTGATCGCCTGATCGCCTGATCGCCTGACCGCCTGACCGCCTGACCGCCTGAGTGCCTGAGTGCCTGATCGCCTGACCGGCCGATCGCCCTCGCCCGCCCGGCCCCCCGGCCGGCGCCCGCCCCGGTGGCGGCGCCCGCCGGGGTGTGGTAGAGCGGCAGAAGAGCGGTTCGTCACCGGGAAGTCGTGCCCGCGACACCCCGGCGCCGCCCGGCCACCGCCGCGACCTGCGGCGTTGCATTTGTTTTGACCGAGCCCGATGCGCTAGGTACGCTCTGACCTTGTGCCTGGGGTGTCCCCGGGTCCTTGTGCGTGCATGCACACCGGCCGCCGCGCCGAGCCGGAGCGCCTCCCAGTGCTCCGCGCGTTGAGCGCCGTCGCTGTACATCAGCTCATGGGATTCCGTGTCGGAATAAGCCCAACACACCCGACCGCGTGGGTCGACCACGGGGTCGTGTGCGATGGAGACACCGCAGGTTAGTTTTACCAAGCCTTGGCACACAGAAAACGGAGAAACGGTGCCTACGATCCAGCAGCTGGTCCGAAAGGGCCGGCAGGACAAGGTCGAGAAGAACAAGACTCCCGCGCTGAAGGGCTCGCCCCAGCGTCGCGGCGTCTGCACGCGTGTGTACACGACCACCCCGAAGAAGCCGAACTCGGCGCTTCGTAAGGTCGCCCGTGTGCGCCTCACCAGCGGGATCGAGGTCACCGCTTACATCCCGGGCGAGGGCCACAACCTGCAGGAGCACTCCATCGTGCTGGTGCGCGGTGGTCGTGTGAAGGACCTTCCTGGTGTCCGCTACAAGATCATCCGCGGTTCGCTCGACACCCAGGGTGTCAAGAACCGCAAGCAGGCTCGCAGCCGCTACGGCGCCAAGAAGGAGAAGTAAGAATGCCTCGTAAGGGCCCCGCCCCGAAGCGCCCGGTCATCATCGACCCGGTTTACGGCTCCCCGGTCGTCACCCAGCTGGTCAACAAGATCCTGCTGCACGGCAAGCGCTCCACCGCCGAGCGGATCGTCTACGGCGCCCTTGAGGGCGTCCGCGAGAAGACCGGCTCCGACCCCGTCGTGGCGCTGAAGCGCGCGCTGGAGAACGTCAAGCCGGCTCTTGAGGTCAAGTCCCGCCGTGTCGGTGGCGCGACCTACCAGGTTCCGGTCGAGGTCCGTCCGGGCCGCGCCAGCACCCTGGCGCTGCGCTGGATGGTCGGTTACTCCCGCGCCCGTCGCGAGAAGACCATGACCGAGCGCCTGATGAACGAGATCCTCGACGCCAGCAACGGCCTGGGCGCTTCCGTGAAGCGTCGCGAGGACACCCACAAGATGGCCGAGTCCAACAAGGCCTTCGCGCACTACCGCTGGTAGTCCGAACCCCGTCACTAGACAGAGAGAGAACGAGCCACCATGGCTGCAACCTCCCTTGACCTCGCCAGGGTCCGCAACATCGGGATCATGGCGCACATCGACGCGGGCAAGACCACCACCACCGAGCGGATCCTGTTCTACACCGGTGTCTCGTACAAGATCGGTGAGGTCCACGATGGCGCTGCCACCATGGACTGGATGGAGCAGGAGCAGGAGCGCGGCATCACGATCACGTCGGCCGCGACGACCTGTCACTGGACGCTCGACGGCGTCGACAACACCATCAACATCATCGACACCCCGGGTCACGTCGACTTCACCGTCGAGGTGGAGCGTTCGCTGCGCGTCCTCGACGGTGCCGTCACGGTGTTCGACGGTGTCGCCGGCGTGGAGCCCCAGTCCGAGACCGTGTGGCGGCAGGCTGACCGCTACGGCGTCCCGCGCATCTGCTTCATCAACAAGCTGGACCGCACGGGCGCGAACTTCTTCTTCTGCGTCGACACCATCGTGGAGCGCCTCGGCGCCACCCCGCTGGTGATGCAGCTCCCGATCGGTGCCGAGGCGGACTTCCAGGGCGTTGTCGACCTGGTCCGCATGAAGGCGCTGGTCTGGACGGCCGAGGCCGCCAAGGGCGAGATGTACGACATCGTCGACATCCCGGCCGACCTGGTGGACCAGGCCGAGGAGTACCGCGAGCAGCTGCTGGACACCGTGTCGACCGTCAGCGACGAGGTGATGGAGCTCGCCATGGAGGGCGAGGCCGTCCCCGAGGAGCTCCTGATCGCCGCGATCCGCAAGGGCACGCTGAACTCGGACTTCACGCCGATCTTCTGCGGCACCGCCTTCAAGAACAAGGGCGTTCAGCCCCTGCTCGACGCGGTCGTCAACTACCTGCCGTCGCCGCTGGACATCGAGTCCATCGAGGGCACCAAGCCCGGCGACGACACGGTCAAGATCTCCCGCAAGGCGTCGGACGACGAGCCGCTCGCGGCTCTGGCGTTCAAGATCATGTCCGACCCGCACCTGGGCAAGCTCACCTTCGTCCGGATCTACTCCGGGCGCCTTGAGGCCGGCACCGCCGTCCTCAACGCGGTGAAGGGCCGCAAGGAGCGCATCGGCAAGATCTACCGCATGCACGCGAACAAGCGTGAGGAGATCGAGTCGGTGGGCGCCGGCGACATCGTCGCCGTCATGGGTCTCAAGCAGACCACCACCGGTGAGACCCTGTCCGACGAGAAGCACCCGGTCATCCTGGAGTCCATGGACTTCCCGGCCCCGGTCATCCGCGTCGCGATCGAGCCGAAGTCCAAGGGCGACCAGGAGCGGCTCGGTACCGCCATCCAGCGCCTGGCCGAGGAGGACCCGTCCTTCCAGGTCAACACGGACGAGGAGACCGGCCAGACCATCATCGCGGGTATGGGCGAGCTGCACCTCGAGGTGCTGGTCGACCGTATGAAGCGTGAGTTCAAGGTCGAGGCCAACGTCGGCAAGCCGCAGGTCGCGTACCGCGAGACGATCCGCAAGGCCGTCGAGCGCATCGACTTCACGCACAAGAAGCAGACCGGTGGCTCCGGCCAGTTCGCGAAGATCCAGATCGCGATCGAGCCGATCGAGTCCGGCGAGGGCTACGAGTTCGTCAACAAGGTCACCGGTGGCCGCGTGCCGAAGGAGTACATCCCTTCGGTCGACGCCGGTTGCCAGGAGGCCATGGAGTTCGGCGTGCTCGCCGGCTACCCGCTCCAGGGTGTCCGCGTGACGCTGCTCGACGGTGCCTCGCACGACGTCGACTCCTCCGAGCTCGCGTTCAAGATCGCCGGCTCGATGGCATTCAAGGAGGGCGCCCGCAAGGCCTCTCCGACTCTGCTGGAGCCGATGATGGCCGTCGAGGTCACCACGCCCGAGGACTACATGGGCGATGTGATCGGCGACATCAACTCTCGCCGTGGCCAGATCCGGTCCATGGACGAGCGTTACGGTGCCCGCGTCGTTTCGGCGCTGGTGCCCCTCTCCGAGATGTTCGGCTACGTCGGTGACCTGCGCAGCAAGACCTCTGGTCGCGCAAGCTACTCGATGCAGTTCGACTCGTACGCCGAGGTTCCGCGGAACGTGGCGGACGACATCATCGCCAAGGCCAAGGGCGAGTAAGGACCGGCGCCAGCCGAGTCCTTGCCCGAGCTCGCAGGACATCCCGACATTCGGGACGATTGCGAACCCTTAGGCTATTAGGAGGCGAACCCGGGGGAACCCACTCGGATTCCCCCGGGGGCCTCCGCCCCCACCCGCGGGACGGCATGGGGCGCACTCCAGCGCCGCATACCCAACCCGATCAAAGACCAACTGACGTCAGCACGGCGTACAGAACTGTCCTCAGGAGGACTGCAGTGGCGAAGGCGAAGTTCGAGCGGACGAAGCCCCACGTCAACATCGGCACCATCGGTCACATCGACCACGGTAAGACGACCCTTACCGCGGCCATCACCAAGGTGCTGCACGACGCGTACCCGGAGATCAACCCCTTCACGCCGTTCGACCAGATCGACAAGGCGCCGGAGGAGCGGCAGCGCGGTATCACCATCTCGATCGCGCACGTCGAGTACCAGACCGAGGCGCGTCACTACGCCCACGTCGACTGCCCGGGTCACGCGGACTACATCAAGAACATGATCACCGGTGCGGCCCAGATGGACGGTGCGATCCTCGTCGTCGCCGCCACCGACGGCCCGATGCCGCAGACCAAGGAGCACGTCCTCCTGGCCCGCCAGGTCGGCGTCCCCTACATCGTCGTCGCCCTGAACAAGGCCGACATGGTGGACGACGAGGAGATCCTGGAGCTCGTCGAGCTCGAGGTCCGTGAGCTCCTCTCCGAGTACGAGTTCCCGGGCGACGACCTGCCGGTCGTCCGCGTCTCCGCGCTGAAGGCGCTGGAGGGCGACAAGGAGTGGGGCGAGAAGCTCCTCGGCCTGATGCACGCGGTCGACGAGGCCATCCCGACCCCGGCCCGCGCCGTGGACCAGCCGTTCCTGATGCCGATCGAGGACGTCTTCACGATCACCGGTCGTGGCACCGTCGTCACCGGTCGTATCGAGCGTGGCATCCTCAAGGTCAACGAGACTGTCGACATCATCGGCATCAAGGAGACCAAGACCACCACCACGGTCACCGGTATCGAGATGTTCCGCAAGCTGCTCGACGAGGGCCAGGCCGGTGAGAACGTCGGTCTGCTCCTCCGTGGCATCAAGCGCGAGGATGTCGAGCGCGGCCAGGTCATCATCAAGCCCGGTTCGGTCACCCCGCACACCGAGTTCGAGGCCCAGTCCTACATCCTGTCGAAGGACGAGGGTGGCCGTCACACCCCCTTCTTCAACAACTACCGCCCGCAGTTCTACTTCCGTACCACGGACGTGACCGGCGTCGTGACCCTCCCCGAGGGCACCGAGATGGTCATGCCGGGCGACAACACCGCCATGACGGTCGTGCTGATCCAGCCGATCGCCATGGAGGAGGGCCTGAAGTTCGCCATCCGTGAGGGTGGCCGCACCGTCGGCGCCGGCCAGGTCACCAAGATCCTCAAGTAATCGAGGCTCTGGACCTGCCTGTGTCACACAGGTGAAGCCCGAAGGGCCCCGCACACCTCGGTGTGCGGGGCCCTTCGGCGTGTCGCGCGGAGCGCGCGGGGGTCCTGTGCGTAGGGCGATCGCGCTGCGGATAGACTGAGCCACCCGCAGCCGTCGCCAGGGCGAGGCTGACCGAGGCTCTCCGCCCCACTCGCTGAAAGCGCTCCGGAATGACCTCTGCCCCCCTTCTCACGAAGCCCTCGCTTCTCCGGCGCCGTTCGGCCGCGCGTGCGGGCCAGTCGCCCGACGGTCGCGCCAAGCGCCCCCGGCTGTACGCGCTCGACGGGATGCGTCTCTTCGCGGCCCTGAGCGTGCTCTCCTTCCACTGGACCGCCTACGTCGGCATCTCCGGGGTGTGGCAGGGCGTCACTCCGAAGGACGTACTGCCGACGGTCAACCGGATGGCGGCCTACGGCTGGCTCGGGGTGGAGCTGTTCTTCGTCATCAGCGGCTTCGTGATCTGCATGAGCTGCTGGGGGAAGCGGCCGGGGGAGTTCTTCGTCTCCCGGGTGGTCCGGCTGTACCCCGGCTACTGGGCGGGCATAGCACTCACCAGCCTGGTGGTGCTGAACCTCAAGCAGTTCGCCCGTTCGGGGGCCGGTGACGGGCTCAACGCCGGCACCATCCTCGGCAACCTGACCATGCTTCAGACTCCGCTCGGGATGCGGCACGTCGACGGCGTCTACTGGACGCTCTGGGTGGAGATGCGGTTCTACCTGCTCTTCGCGATCGTCGTGGCGACCGGCCTCACCTACCGCAAGGTGGTGGCGTTCTGCGGGATCTGGACGATCCTCGCGGTGCTCGCCCCGCAGGCGGACCTCCCGCTGCTGACCACCCTCGCCATGCCGAACGAGTCGCCGTTCTTCATCGCCGGCGTCGGCATGTTCCTGATGTACCGCTTCGGTCAGAACCTGCTGCTCTGGGGGATCGTCGGATTCTCCTGGATCCTCGCGCTGACCCGCCTGACCTCCATCCAGGAGGTGTACGTCAACGTTCTCGGCCACCCCCTTTCGTGGAACGTCATGGCCGGTGCGGTGACGGCCGCGTTCGCCCTGGTGCTGGGTGCCGCGCTGGGCGTGTTCGACTGGGTGCAGTGGAAGTGGCTGACGGTCGCCGGTGCGCTGACCTACCCGCTCTACCTGATCCACCAGGAGATCGGCTGGACGCTGATCCACTGGCTGCTCACCAAGGACTTCGGTGTCCGGGCGGCCCTGGGGACGACCCTGCTCGCGGTGATGGTGGCGGCCTGGCTGATCCACCGGTTGGTCGAGCGGCCGGTCTCGAAGATGATGAAGAACGCGTTGGACCGTTCGATGGCGACCCTGCGCCGGGCCTCGGACGAACCCGCTCCGGTGAAGCACTGACAACGCAGGGGGACGCGTGAAATCGGCGTCCCAAGAATCATTCATGCAATCGCAAAATCCTGCTGCTAGCCTGGCCGCCATCACGGGGTGGACCCAGGCCGCGCACCCCTCCTTCGCAACCATCAGCTCGGTCGTCCGGGCCACCCGGCCGCACTCCGGGATCGATCGATCGTTCTCAAAGACATAAGGGACAGGCGACAACTGATGTACAACGCAGCAGTATCGGCAGAGCAGGCCGTCCCGCCGGCGCCGCTGTTGTCGGTCGTGATGCCGATCTACAACGAGCAGGAGGCCCTGCCGTTGACGGTCCAGCGCCTGCGCCCGATCCTGGACGAGCTGGGGATCGACTACGAGGTCGTCGGTATCGACGACGGCAGCACCGACGCCACCCCGGCGATCATGCAGAAGATCCACCAGGACTGGCCGGAGTTCCGGATCGTCCGCTTCGCGCGCAACTCCGGTCACCAGGCGGCGCTGACCGCGGGCATCCACCGCGCCTACGGCGACTACGTGGTGTCCATCGACGCCGACCTGCAGGACCCGCCGGAGAAGATCCCCGAGATGCTCGCGCTCGCCCGCGAGAAGAACCTCGACATCGTCTACGGCGTGCGCGGCGACCGCGGCACCGACACCTTCTTCAAGCGGCGTACGGCCGGCGCCTACTACTGGCTGATGCGCAAGCTGGTCGGCAAGAACATGCCGAACCAGGCCGGTGACTTCCGCCTGCTCAGCCGCGCCGCGGTGGACGCGCTCAAGGCGATGCCCGAGCACCAGCCGGTCTACCGCCTGCTGGTCCCGTGGCTGGGCTTCCCCAGCGGCGAGGTCGTCTACGTCCGCGAGGAGCGGGTCGCGGGCAGCACGCACTACCCGCTGTCCAAGATGGTCCGTCTCGCCATCGACAGCATCACCAACTTCTCCGCCAGCCCGCTGCGGCTCGCCACCTGGCTCGGCCTGCTGAGCTTCGTGCTCTGCTTCTGCCTGGGGATCTACACCACGGTCGAGTACGCGCTCGGCAAGACCGTGCCCGGCTGGTCCTCGCTGTTCGTCGGCATGCTCTTCCTCGGCGCCGTCCAGCTGGTCTGCATCGGTCTGCTGGGCGAGTACGTCGGCCGGATCTACTCGGCGGCGCAGGCCCGCCCGGCCTACTTCGTCGGGTACGACTCGGCCGAGGACCGCGCGAAGGCGGCGAAGGTCTCCGAGTACGCGGTGTGACCCCCCGGTCCGTCCCGCGGCGCCGGCCGCCGCGGGACGGACCGGCCGCCGACCGCCAGGAAGCCGACGCACAGCCCGCAGGAGAAGAAGAGCGATGGGCACTACCGACAGCACCGCGCCCGCCCTGGGCACGCCGACCCCGCCCGCCGGGCGGACCGGCAGTTCCGCGCCGGACGCCGGCGGTGCCCCGCTGAGCCCGCGCGACCGGGTGGTGGCGTTCCTGCCCGCGCTCGCGGCCTACCTCTTCCTGGTCGTCCTGCTGCTGGCCGCCGACACCTCGGTCAGTGACATCGCGCGGTACACCTTCTACGTGCTGTGGGGCGTCATGCTCCCGGGCACGCTGGTCTTCCGCCTGCTGCGGCGCCGTCCGCACACGCTGGTCGAGGACCTGGCCTTCGGCGCCGTGGTCGGCCTGGTGCTGGAGCTGGCCGCCTGGGCCGTCCTGGTCGGGCTCGGCCTGCAGTCGGTGGCCACGGCCTGGCCGCTGGCGGTGGTGATCCCGTTCGCCGCCGTGCCGGGGCTGCGGCGGCACTGGCGGCCGCGCGGCTACCGCCGCCCCTCGCCGGGCTGGTCCTGGTCGGTCGCCGGCACCGTCGCGTTCACCAGTGCCTACATGTACGGGGCGGTGCTCAGCCGGAACCCGGTCGTGCCGGACAGCGAGACCACCCGGCAGTACATCGACCTGCCCTACCTGCTGTCGCTGGCCGGGAACGCCAAGCACAACTTCCCGCTGACCTTCCCGCAAGCCGCCGGGGAGCCGCTGCACTACCACTGGTTCACCTTCGTCCACATGGCGATGACCGACCTGGTCGGGCACATCGACCTGACCGTGGTCCAGATGCGCCTGATGGTCCCGGCGCTCGCCGCCCTGGCCATGGTGATCACCGCCGTGGTGGCGCACCGGCTGACCGGGCGGCCGTGGGCCGGGCCGGTCGCCGCCCTGCTGATCTTCGCGGTCGGCGAGTTCAACGCGATCTACCCCAACAACGTCGGCCACTGGACCTTCGGGGCTCCGGCGGTACCGCTGATGTCCTGGGCGAGCCTCTCGCTGACGTACAGCCAGCCGCTGCTGATGGCCCTGATCGGGGTGGTCGGTGACGCCCTGCGCGGGCGCGGCGGCGAGGCGCGGGCCGAGGAGGACGGGCCCGCCCGGATCCCGGCGCTCGGCCGGGGCGCGTTCGTCCTCACCGCGCTGTTCGCGGTGGCCTCCAGCGCGGCGAAGGCGAGCTCCCTGCCGGTGACGCTGGCCGCGCTGGCCTTCGCCGGTCTGATGGTGCTGATCGGCACGCGGCGCATCCCGTGGACCATCGTCGGCCTCGGCGCGGTCATCGCCGGCGCCCAGGTGTTCGCCACCGCGGTGCTGTTCCGCTTCGAGAGCTACGGCCTCGAAGTGGTGCCCTTCGGCAACATCGAGAAGTACTGGGCCGATCCGCAGCAGACCCGGACGGCGGTGACCCAGAGCGTGGTCGTCGCCGCCACGCTGATCGCGTTCCTGCTCAACCACCAGCTGCGGATGGTCGGCATGATCCCGCTCCTGTGGCGCCGCCGGCTCCGCCTGGAGCAGACCCAGTGGTTCCTGCTCGGCGGGGCCGTCGCCGGCCCGGCCGTCTACCTGGTGGTCAACGGCTTCAACGCCAGCTACTTCACCCTCGCCGGCCTCTCCTTCGGCGTGCTGCTCTCGGCCTGGGGCTACTGCGAGGTCTTCGAGCGGGCCGCGCTGCCCACCCGGGGCAAGTTCGCGCTCGGCGCCGGCACGGTGGCCTTCGTCCTCCTGCTCACCCTCGGCATCTACCACTACGCGGACGACTGGGCGGCCTTCGCGCTCAAGGCGGTCGGCGACGCCGACGGCACCGAGTCCTACACGGCGCTGGTGCCGGCGCTGGCCGCGGCGGCGGCGCTGGCCGGGGCTGCGGCGGTCTGCGGCCTGCTCTGGTGGGCGGCCGGCCGGGCGCTGCCGGCGCTGCGCGGCCGCGGCGCCGTGGTGCTGCTCACCGCGGCGCTGGCGGCCGGCGCCCCCTCGCTGCTGCTCGACGTCCAGCAGTCCCGGCAGGTCCCGTGGGACGGCGCGTGGCCGCTCCCGGCCAGTCAGGTGGAGGCCGCGCGCTGGGTCCGCGCGCACAGCGACCCGACCGACGTCCTGGTGACCAACGGCCACTGCCGGTCGGAGAGCGACTACACCGTCCCCGGGGAGAACTGCTGGAACTCCCTGTCCTTCTACCTGAGCGCCTACTCCGAGCGCTCGGTGCTGGTGGAGGGCTGGGCCTACTCGCCGCGGCTGATGTCGGCGAAGTCCGCGTCCTTCTGGGACCAGGAGCTGCTCAAGCTCAACGAGGACTCCGTCTACCGGCCGACGGCCGCTATCCTCGACCGGCTGAGCGAGCGGCACCACGTCCGCTACGTGGTGGTGAACCGCAAGGTGGCGCCGGAGTCGCCGGACCTGAAGACCCTCGCCAAGCCGGTCTTCGACAACGGCCGGATGGCCGTGTACGAGATTTCCTGAACCGCCGAACCGATCGTATGGGTGCTCACATGGTTTCCACCGACCAGCCGACCGAAGCGGCCGAGGTGCCGCCGGCCGGCCAGGGCCCGCGGCCCTCCGACACCGGGACGGCCAAGCGCCAGGTCCCGTCCTTCCTGGTGATCGGGGTCCTGAGCACCCTCTTCTACCTGCTCCTCTACGTGGTGGCCCGGCGCTTCGTCGACCCCCAGGCGGCCAACCTCATCGCGCTCGCGGTGAGCGCGGTCGCCAACACCGCGGCCAACCGCCGGTTCACCTTCGGGATCACCGGCAAAGAGGGCGCGCTGCGTCACCAGCTCCAGGGCGCGGTGGCCTTCCTGATCGGCCTCGGTCTGAGCTCCGGGGCGCTGGCGCTGCTCGACCTGGCCGCGCCGAACGCCTCGAAGGCGGTCGAGGTGGCCGGGCTGATCGCCGCGAACGGTCTGGCGACGGTGGTCCGGTTCCTGCTGATGAAGATCTGGGTCTTCAGGGAGAAGTGACCCCGGGCGGCTTCGGCGGCGGCTGGGACGGCGTCCGGGGCTGCCGCGGCGGTGCCGGGGGCCGGGGCCCGCGCCCGGCGGCCCGCCGCCGCTGCCCCGGGGTCCAGGACCGCAGCCGCAGCGCGGGCGCCTCGACGAGGTGCCAGGAGAGCGCCGCCAGCAGACCGGTCACGGCCAGCGCGCCGGCCAGGAAGCCGAGCGGACCGAAGCGGGCTGCGCCGGTCAGCGCCAGCGCCTGCTCGACCGGGAAGCCGAAGACGTACACGCCGTACGAGTAGTCGCCGCGCACGCCGATCGCCCGCCAGCGGCGGGGGAGCGCCGACGCGGCCCAGAACAGCAGATAGACCAGCGCGGGAACGCCGAGCACCGCGAAGCCGCCCCAGCGGGCCGAGCCGGTCAGGACGAGCGCGGCGGTCAGCGCCAGGGCGTCGTGGAGCGGGATCCGCTCGGCGTGGAGCCGCAGCACGCCGCCGAGCAGGAAGGCCAGGCCGAGGGTGGCGGCGAGGTGGAAGGTGACCAGGCCCAGCAGCGGGAGCGCCACCCCGGGCCCGCCCGCCGGGGGCACCTCGGCCGGGAGGTCCACGGCGCCGCTCGCGACCAGGAGCCAGAGCGCGAGCGCCGCCGAGGCGACGAACGCCCGCCGGCGCAGTAGCCCCAGGGCGGCCAGCAGCCCCGCCGCCAGGTAGCAGAGCAGCTCGTACTTGAGCGACCAGAGGGCGCCGTTGAGGCTCCGGTCGAAGTTGGTCCCGCTGCGGACGCCCTCGGCGATCACGCCCGAGACGTCCCAGCCGGTGGTGGGCGCGGCACTGCCGAGGCTGGTCAGATAGCTCAGCGGACCGTCCGGGCGGGTCCAGAAGCCGCCCAGGGTGCCGTGCTGCCACCAGTACAGGGCGGGCATCAGGACGGCGGCCGAGAACAGCAGCGAGCCGCCGAGGCCGGGCCCGATGCGCAGGGCCCGGTGCCAGAGGTAGCGGCCGGGCGGGAGCCGCCGGGCGCTCTCGGTGATCACGAATCCGGAGAGTGCGAAGAACCCGAGGACGGCGGCCTTGCCGAGGTCGGTCTGCCGGCCGCTCCAGAGCCAGAGCGGATCGGGGTGTCCCCAGCCGAGCGGGAAGACGTGCGAGACGACGACGGTGGCGGCCAGTAGGAGGCGGAGCGCGCCGAGCCCGTTCGCCCGGTCGTCGAGGATCCGCGCGAGGGTGCCGCGCGGGCGGAGCACTGCTGGTCGGCTGATGGCTCCCCCCGGCGGATCGGCCGGGCGGCGCCCGCGGTCGTCGCGGACGCCGCCCCGTGGTGGCGTGCGGTGCTCGTCGGACGCGGGCCGGGGCCCTACGCCTGCGGAGCGGCGATCTGGGCCTCCCAGAGGTCGCGGACGGCCTCGCGCAGGGTGCGCCGGGGCTCCCAGCCGAGCCGCTCGCGGGCGACGGTGATGTCGAGCTGCTGCCACTCCGTCTCCGGGCCGGTGCCGTCCGGCGCGGGGACCTCGGTGATCTCGGTGGGCACCCCGCTCTCCTCGATCAGCAGCTCGACCAGCAGCCGGGCGGAGGACGCGGCGCCGGTGCCGATGTTGACCACCGGCGGCACGTCCGGGCGGACGGCGGCGAGCAGCACGGCGTCCAGGGTGTCGCCGAGGTCGACGAAGTCGCGCTGGGCGGTGAGCGGCTGCAGCGAGAGCTGAGCGGTCTCGCCGGCCCGGCGGGCGGCGTCCAGCTTGGCGGCCATCACACCGAGCAGGCTGTGACCGGGCTGGCCGGCGCCGACCACGTTGCCGAGCCGCAGCGACACCGCGTCCAGCCGGCCGGCCTCGACGGCGCGGACGACGGCCTCGGTGGCGGTGAGCTTGAGCTTGCCGTACTCCATCACCGGCGCGGCGGGGTCGCTCTCGCGCTGGCTGGTGCCGACCGGCGCCATGCCGTACTCGTGCACGGTGCCGAGGTGGACCAGGCGGGCGGGGGAGGCCATCGCGCAGACGGCCTCGATCAGCCGGTCCACCAGGACCACGTTGGCCTGGTACATCTGCTCGTCGTTCAGGCCCCACATGCCGCCGGCCGCGTTGACGACGGTGTCGATCCGCTCGCGGTCGAGCAGCGCGGTGAGGTCGGCGGCGGCGTCGGAGGAGATGTCGAAGGCGACGAACCGGCCGGGCGCCGGCACGGCCGGGGCCTTGCGGGCGAGGCTGACGACCTCGGCGCCCTGCTCCAGCAGGCGGGCGCCGACCACGCGGCCGATGAAGCCGGTGCCGCCGAGGACGGCGACCCGGGAGGGGGCCGGGTGCGGTGCGGTCATGTGCGGTGACTCCCTGGGGCGGTGATGGGCCCGGGACGGTGACGGGCCCGGGACGGTGGCGGCTGGGTCAGCGGGGGCGGGCGGCGGTGCTGGTGGCGTTGCGCAGCAGGGCCTTCGCCCCGTCCCACTGGCCGGCGCGCATCGCGCCCGGGACCAGGGTGAGGGCGTGGATCCGGGCCGAGAGGTGCATCCGGGAGGCCTTGGCGGCCCGCGGCCAGCCGTGCGCGTCCAGGCGGTCGGCGGCGTCCAGGAAGTACCGGCGGGCCTCGGTGAACCGGGTGCCGCTGTAGGCGGACTTCGAGGAGATGCTGACGGTGTGCCGGCGGTACTGGAACGCCCGGACGTCGTCGACGACCATGTGCTCGCCGGCCTGGAGCAGGTCGATGACGAGCGCGAGGTCCTGGATGATCTCCAGGTTGTCGCGGAAACCGGTGGTCCGCACGGCCTCGGTGCGCCAGCAGATCGACGGGAAGTACAACCAGTTGCCCTTGAGCAGGCTGACCGCGAGCTCCTCGCCGCCCCGCAGGGTGCGGCCCTGCTGCTTGGGCGCGTAGATCCGGCGCTTGGCCTCGTCGGCCAGCGAGCTGGTCGGCTTCCCGTCGCCGTCGATCACCTGGACGCCCGGCTGGATCATCGCGACGCCGGGGTACTGGGCCAGGATCGAGCGGATGGTGGCGACGTAGTTGGGCAGCATGATGTCGTCGGTGCCCATGAACATCATGTACTCGTACTCGGCCATGCCCAGGCACTTGCGGTAGTTGCCGGTGACGCCGAGGTTCTGCTCGTTCCGGAAGTACCGCACCCGCGGGTCGCCGAGCTCGGCGAACCACTCCGGGACGCCGGGCTCCCGGCCGTCGTCGACGACGGTCAGCCGCCAGTCGGGATCGCTCTGCGCCAGCACGCTGCGGACCGCGGCCTGCATCAGTGCGACGTCGCCGTAGTACGGAAGCAGGATTTCCAGAGTGGTCATGGTGGAGGGCACATCCGCTGGTCTGAGTCGGGGCCGGGTGCGGAGCGAGGACCCCGCGGCGGGCCCATCATACTGAGCCGGTCGGCGGCTCCCGCCGGTGCGGACGACGATGCCCGGGCCCGCGCCGGAGGGCGGCGGGCCCGGGCATCGGGCGGTTCAGCGGGTGCGCAGGCTCTCGGTGAAGGCGAGGCACTTCTCGTAGTCCGGCAGCAGGCCGGTGGCGAGCGCCTCGGCCAGCGAGGGCGCGGCGTCGTCCCGGGCGGACAGCTGCGGGGCGTCGGTGGGCCACTCGATCCCGAGGTCCGGGTCCAGCGGGTGCACCGCGTGCTCACCGGTCGGGTTGTAGGTCTCGGAGCAGACGTAGGACAGCGTGGCGTCGTCGGTCAGCGCGCAGAAACCGTGGCCGAGGCCCTCGGGGATGTAGACCGACCTGCGCTCGGCGTCGTCCAGCCGGACGAACTCCCAGCGGCCGAAGGCGGGGGAGCCCACCCGCAGGTCCACGATCACGTCGAGCACGGCGCCGCGCACGCAGCTGACGTACTTGGCCTGGCCGGGCGGGACGTCGGCGAAGTGGATGCCGCGCACGACGTCCTTGGCGGACACCGACAGGTTGCCCTGGGCGAACTTCAGCGGGTGGCCGACCACCTCTTCGAGCCGGTCGAAGCGGTACCACTCCATGAACAGGCCGCGCGGGTCGCCGTGCTGCTGCGGGGTGACCTCGAAGGCGCCGGGGATCGAGAGCTCACGGAACTTCACCGGGCCGCCTCCTCTTCGAGGAGCGCGACCAGGTAGTCGCCGTAGCCGCTCTTGCACAGCGGCTCGGCCAGCTCGCGCAGCTGCGCGTCGTCGATCAGGCCGGCCCGCCAGGCCGCCTCCTCGATGCAGCCGATCTTGAAGCCCTGGCGCTCCTCGATGACCCGGACGAACTCGGAGGCCTGCACCATCGACACGAACGTGCCGGTGTCGAGCCAGGCGGTACCGCGGTCGAGGATGGTGACGTGCAGCTCACCGGTCTTGAGGTACTCCTCGTTGACCGCGGTGATCTCCAGCTCGCCGCGCGCGCTCGGGCGCAGGCCGGCCGCGATCTTGACCACGCGGTTGTCGTAGAAGTACAGGCCGGGCACCGCGTAGCGGGACTTGGGCTGGGTGGGCTTCTCCTCGATGGAGATGACCTGGCCGTTGTCGTCGAACTCCACCACGCCGTACGCGGTCGGGTCGGCGACCGGGTAGGCGAACACCATGCCGCCCTGCGGCGCCGTGCGCTGCGCGAGCCGGGTGCCGAGGCCGCTGCCGTGGAAGATGTTGTCGCCGAGGATCAGCGCGACGGGCTCGTCACCGATGAAGTCGGCGCCGAGCACGAAGGCCTGGGCGATGCCCTCCGGCTTCTCCTGGACGGCGTACTCCAGCTTGAGGCCGAACTGGGAGCCGTCGCCGAGCAGCCGCTGGAACTGCTCCTGGTCCTGCGGGGTGGTAATGATCAGGATCTCGCTGATGCCCGCCATGACCAGGGTCGACAGCGGGTAGTAGATCATCGGCTTGTCGAAGACGGGGAGGAGCTGCTTCGAGACTGCTCGGGTCAGCGGCCACAGTCGTGACCCGGTGCCGCCCGCCAAGAGGATTCCACGCATGCGCGCAGCTTATGTGAGGTTCGGAGCCCGCCGCTGACCCGGGGCGAGGGCCCCGGGGCACACCGGTAGACTGCCCGCACTATGCGCATCCTCGTCACCGGCGGCGCCGGCTTCATCGGTTCAGAGTTCGTCCGCCAGCTGCTCGGCGCCGACGCAACGGATCAGATCACCGTCTTCGACAAGCTCACCTACTCGGGCGTCGAGGCCAACCTGGCGCCCGTCGCCGGTCACAGCGGCTACTCCTTCGTGCGTGGCGACATCTGTGACGCGGAGGCCGTCGACCAGGTCATGCCCGGCCACGACGTGGTCGTCCACTTCGCGGCCGAGTCGCACGTGGACCGCTCCATCGAGGGCGCCGGCCCGTTCGTGGTCACCAACGTCCTGGGCACCCAGGTGCTGCTGGACTCGGCCAAGAAGCACGGCGTCGGCCGCTTCGTCCACGTCTCCACCGACGAGGTCTACGGCTCCATCTCCGAGGGCTCGTGGACCGAGGAGTGGCCGCTGGCGCCCAACTCCCCGTACTCGGCCTCGAAGGCCGGCTCGGACCTGCTGGCGCTCGCCTACCACCGCACCCACGGCATGGACGTGGTGGTCACCCGCTGCTCCAACAACTACGGGCACTACCAGTTCCCGGAGAAGGTCATCCCGCTGTTCACCACCAACCTGCTGGACGGCAGGAAGGTGCCGCTCTACGGCACCGGCGGCAACATCCGGGACTGGCTGCACGTCTCCGACCACTGCCGCGGCATCGAGCTGGCCATGCGCAAGGGCCGCTCCGGCGAGGTCTACAACATCGGCGGCGGCACCGAGATCACCAACAAGGAGCTCACCGAGCTGCTGCTCCAGGCCGCCGGCGCCGACTGGTCGATGGTCGAGCCGGTCGCCGACCGCAAGGGCCACGACCTGCGCTACTCGCTGGACATCACCAAGATCAGCGAGGAGCTCGGCTACGCCCCGCAGGTCCGCTTCGAGGACGGCCTCGCCGCCACCATCGCCTGGTACCGCGAGAACCGCGCCTGGTGGGAGCCGCTGAAGGCCAAGGCCACCCTGCGATGACGAACCCGGTGGCCAAGCTGCTGGGGGCGCTGCCCCCCGGTGTGCGGCTCGTCGCGGGGGGCACCGTGGTCCTCGGTGTCTCCTCGTACATCTTCCTGGCCCTGGCCGGGCACAGCTTGGACACCACCCAGGTCGCCGGCGTCTCGATGCTCTGGACCGTGGTCATGTCCGTCGGGTACGGGCTGTTCTCGCCGGTCGAGCTGGAGCTGACCCGCCTGGTGGCCGCCCGTGACGTGGCGGGACAGGGCCCCGGACCGGCGATCCGGCGGGTCCTGCTGGTCACCGCCGGGGTCCTGGTGGCGGTGCTGGCCGTGATCGCGGCCGCCGCCCGGCCGATCGCGGACCGCTTCTTCTCCGGCGACCTCGGCCTGGTGGCCGGCCTGGGCGGCGCCCTGGTCGGCCTGGCCGTGAGCTCGGTGGCCCGCGGGGCACTGGCCGGCCTGGGCAACTTCGGCGCGTACGGCATGCAGCTCGCCGTCGACGGCGGGCTGCGGATCGGGCTCGCCGCGCTGATCCCGGTGTTCGGCGCGCACTCCGCGTTCGCGTTCGCGCTGATCCTGGTCGCCGCACCGCTCGCCGCCTCGGCGATCGGGATGCGTTCGGTCCTCGCGGACCGGCGCGGCGGTCCGGCCCCGGTCTGGCGCGACGTCGTCACCGGGCTCGGCCTGCTGACCGGTTCGACGCTGCTGGCCCAGCTGATGGTCAACGCGGCCGTGGTCAGCGTCGGCGTGCTCTCGCCGTCCTCCAAGGCGCTGATCGCCGCCCTGCTGAACGCCGTGGTGCTGGCCCGGGTGCCGCTCTTCGCCTACGCGGCGATCCAGGCCTCCCTGGTCTCCTCGCTCTCCGGCGCCGCCGCGGCCGGCAACCACGGGGAGTTCCGCAAGGTCCTGCTGCGCACCGGCGGCATCGTGGTGCTGATGAGCGCCGCGGCCGGCCTGCCGACGGTGATCCTCGGCCCCTGGGCGATCCGGCTGTTCTTCAAGGCGCAGGACGTGCTGGGTTCGGTGGACTTCCTCTGGCTGGCCCTCGGCACGCTCTGCTACATGCTGGCGACCGTCTTCGGCCAGGCCCTGCTCGCGCTCGGGCGCCACCAGCGCCAGCTGCTCTCCTGGCTGGCCGGTTCCGTGGTGCTGGTGGCCGTCACCCTGGTACCCGGGGCGATCGCCACCAGGGTCGAACTCGCCTACCTGGCTGGTGCGGCGGTCAGCGCTGCTGCCATGCTGTGGGCGCTGGCCCGCTCGCTGTCCGCCCCGGCCCGGCCCGTGGCGGAACACCGGGCACCACTGGCGGCACACCAGTCGTCGGAGGTATGACGCCCGTTCGCCGGGCCCACAGCCGGCGGCGGCGGGACGTTCACGCCGCGCCTTTAATATGTGATTACCCTTGGCCACGCCACTGCCGCTGAAAGGCGCCTCCAGTCGTGCATCTCACCGTCATCACTTCGATCACCGGCGTGCTGGTGCTCGTCTACATCCTGGAGTTGCTGCGCCGACAGCAGCTCCGGGAGAAGTACGCGGCTATCTGGCTCGCGATCGGCGTCGTCGTGGCGCCGCTCGGGTTCTTCCCGACGATCCTCGACTCGACAGCCCGCCGGCTCGGCATCGCCTCCGGCGTGAGCCTCGTGCTCTTCGCGGGCTTCGTCCTGGTCCTGATGGTCTCGCTGCACCTGAGCTGGGAGGCCTCCCGGCTGGAGGCGGAGACCCGGACCCTGGCCGAGGACGTCGCCATGATGCGGGCCCACCTGGCCGAGCACCACGGGTACCCGATCGCACGCAGCAGCAACGACGCCGGCAAGGCGACGGACTCCGGGGTGACGGCATGATCGACGGCAAGCGGGTTCTGATCATCCTCCCCGCCTGGAACGAGGCGGAGGGTCTGCCCAAGATCCTCCACGAGATCCAGCAGAAGCTCCCCGGCGTGGACACCCTGGTGGTCGACGACGGCTCCGTGGACAACACCGCCGCCGTGGCCGCCGCGGCCGGCTCCCGGGTCGCGCAGCTGCCGTACAACCTCGGTGTCGGCGGCGCCATGCGGTTCGGCTACCGCTACGCGCACCTGCACGGCTACGACGTCGCCATCCAGTGTGACGCCGACGGCCAGCACGACCCCGCGTACGTGCCGGCGCTGCTGGAGAAGCTCCAGGAGGCCGACCTGGTCATCGGCGCCCGGTTCGCCGGCCAGGGCAGCTACAAGGTGCGCGGCCCGCGCAGCTGGGCGATGAAGCTGCTCTCGGTGGTGCTGTCGAGGGTCACCCGGACCCGCCTCACCGACACCACCTCGGGCTTCAAGGCCTGCAACAAGCCGATGATCGAGTTCTTCTCGCAGTGGTACCCGGTCGAGTACCTGGGCGACACCATCGAGAGCATGGTCGGCGCCGCCCGCTGCGGCTTCGTCATCCGGCAGGTCCCGGTGGCGATGCGCGAGCGGACCACCGGTACGCCCAGCGCCTCCCCGATCAAGGCGACGATCTACCTGGCCCGCGCCGGCCTGGTGCTCCTGCTCGCGATGATCCGCCGGATGCCCAAGCACCTGAAGACCATCGAGCCCGCCACCCGCACGGCGGCGGCGAACCGGCGCGAGCTGGTCGGCAAGGCCTAGCGGTACCGCGATCGACACGACTCCGGCGGTCGGCCCCACGGGCCGGCCGCCGGTGGTCGTCGGGGCACCTCCGCCGCGTGCCGCTAGGCTGAGCGCTGCGCGGAGTGTGCTATGGGTGCCGGGTCCACCGCAGCGGTCCCGGCACGTGCCGCGGGCCGGGCGCCCGGGCACGGGCCCTCCGCGAGTTGTTAGCGTGACCTCCACCATCGAACGGGCCGGGCGGCCTGCCGGATCCACCTCAGAGCCGGGCTACCAGGGGAAGAGTCGGAGTTCAGTGCAGACTTCAGCAGAGACCGTCGACGAGCAGCTGGACGGTGTCCAGGGGACGAGACGGGGCGGCGCCTCGCGCTCGGCGGGTCTGGCGGCCCGGGCGGTGCGGCGGTTCGAGGAGGCCCGCGGGCGGCGCTGGTTCTGGCCGGCCGCGCTGGTGGCCGGGTACGCCGCGGAGGTGCTCTTCCGGCTCGTCCTCGTCCGGCACATGAGCTACCCCTCCGTCCACGCGGACGAGGACGGGTACCTGGTACTGGCCCGCGTGCTGGCCGGCCGGCCGACCACCGAGATGCCGGTCGGCGTGGTGATCCCGGGCGGCTACCCGCTGCTGATCTCCCCGGCGTTCCGGATCGCCGACGACCCGGTCATGGCGTACCACCTGATCATGGGGATCAACGCGCTGCTGAACGCGCTGGTCTTCCCGCTGGCCTACCTGGCGCTGCGCCGGCTCGGTCTGCGCCGGCTGCTGGCGTACGTCTTCGCCGGGGCCACCGCGCTGCTGCCGCCGGTGATCTTCTACTCCGAGTTCGTCATGTCGGACACCGTGCTGCCGGTGCTGATCCTGGCCTGGCTGCTCTGCATGCACGGCTGGCTGAGCGAGGGCCCGGTCAAGCACCGCTACTGGTACGCGGCCGGCACCGGCGCGGCCGCCGCGTACACGATGGCCACCCACGACCGCGGCGGTGTCGTGGTGGCGCTCACCGGAGTGGTCCTCGTCGGCGTCCTGGTGCTGCGCTGGGCCCCGTGGCGCACCACGCTGGTCGGCCTGGGCGCGCTCGGCGTCGGTTCGGTCGGCGCCAAGGCGCTCTCCTGGTGGCTCGACCGCCAGTTCACCGTCGAGCCGAGCAAGGTCGGCAGCTACCTGATCGACGGCCTGAAGAACCCCGACATCCTGCAGCGCACGCTGACCAGGACCACCGGGCAGATCTGGTACTTCATCGTCTCCACCTGGGGGATCGGCGGCCTGGCGGTCGTGGTCTGCCTGTTCGCGCTGTTCAGCGGCCGCTTCCCGCGCCCGCACCGGATCGTCGGCGGCGTGATGGTGGCCCTGCTGGTCGGCACCGCGCTCGCCTCGGCCGCCGCCCTGCCGGACGACGCCCGCATCGACAACTGGGTCTACGCCCGCTACGTGGCCTACCTCGTCCCGGTGGCCTTCGTGGCCGGGGTCGCGGTGCTCGCCCGGTTCAGCCTGCGCAACGTCGTCCTGACGGTGGCGGGCTCGGTGGTGCTCACCCTCGTCCTCGCCAAGCTGGTGATCTGGTCCGCCGGCAAGCTGCTCCACACCCAGGTCTTCATCGGCTGGGGCATGCCGGACGTGACCTTCCTGGCCGCCGACTGGTCCAGGCTGAACATGATGCGCTCGACCGCCGCGGCGTTCATCATCCTCGGCGCCGTCGCCCTGATGCTGGTGGCCGGCGGCCGCCGGGTGCTCTGGGCGGTCGGCCTCTCGCTCGCGCTGTTCGCCGGGTTCGCCACCGCGACCATCACCGAGCAGGTCGCCTACCCGCACTCGGACTGGCGCAAGCCGCTCGCGACGGGCTTCACCAAGGCCGCCGGGATCAAGCCCAAGGACAACCTGGTGCTCGCCTGGGACCTCGACGGCAGCCTGCGGATGGCCCAGGCCTTCGAGGTCTACGACGGCCGGGTCTGGTACCTGGACCCGCGCTGGCAGCCCGTCCCCGCCGCGGCGACCGCGATCGTCACCCCGCTCGCCGAGGAGGGGAAGGCGCCGGAGTCCTACTGGAAGGAACATCCGGACGAGTGGTACGTGGAGCGGACCAACAAGCAGCAGGGCTGGATGATCTGGCGCAAGCGCTGAGCGACCGGACGCACCAGGTGACCGGGTGCACCGGGTGACCGGACGCGCCGGTTGACCGGGACGGACCCCATCGGGGCCGGCGGGGGAGATCCCCGCCGGCCCCGATTGGCTTTGTCGCTGCTCCATGTGGCAGTATGTCCAAGTTGCTCGGTTGAGTGCCGATGCTACGCGCCTCCCGCCGGGAGGACTGGAAGCGAGTCCCATGTACTCGTCGTTCCCGTGATGGCCGTTCATGTGTTCACGTGAGGTATGTGGACGCAGTGGTGTGAAGGCGACACCGCGGCAGCTGCGGGGCGGACGTACGGGAATCTTCCGGGAAGCGTGGGCGGGGCCTCGATCCGGCGCCTGGTGGATGCAAGACCTCACCGATCCGTAGGAAATCCGCAGAGGGAAACCTCTTCGCGGACTTTTTGCAAGCGACAGGGCGACACGCCCGACCGCGTGGGTCGGAGGAAACCATCCACAGGCACCACCGGACACAGTCCACCTGGATGAATCCGGCCGTAGAAGCAGCAGACGACACAAAGGACTACTGAGTAGCCATGGCGGGACAGAAGATCCGCATCCGGCTCAAGGCCTACGACCACGAGGTGATTGACTCCTCGGCGAAGAAGATCGTCGAGACCGTCATTCGCACTGGTGCGCAGGTCGCGGGCCCGGTGCCGCTGCCCACTGAGAAGAACGTGTACTGCGTCATCCGCTCGCCGCACAAGTACAAGGACTCGCGCGAGCACTTCGAGATGCGCACTCACAAGCGTCTGATCGACATCCTCGACCCCACGCCGAAGACGGTTGACTCGCTGATGCGTCTCGACCTGCCGGCTGGTGTCGACATCGAGATCAAGCTCTGAGAGGCACACCGAAGATGGCTAAGCAGATTAAGGGCATCCTGGGCGAGAAGCTCGGCATGACCCAGGTCTGGGACGAGAACAACCGGATCGTTCCGGTGACCGTCGTCAAGGCTGGGCCCAATGTCGTGACCCAGGTCCACACCGCCGACAGCCCGGCCGGCTACGACGCCGTCCAGATCGGCTTCGGCGAGATCGACCCCCGCAAGGTGAACAAGCCCCTCGCGGGTCACTTCGCCAAGGCCGGTGTCACCCCGCGCCGGCACCTGGTCGAGCTGCGTACCACGGACGCGTCCGAGTACACGCTGGGCCAGGAGATCACCGCCGAGCTGTTCGAGGCGGGTGTCAAGGTCGACGTGACCGGCACCTCCAAGGGCAAGGGCTTCGCCGGTGTCATGAAGCGCCACAACTTCCGGGGCCTCGGCGCCGGTCACGGTGTGCAGCGCAAGCACCGCTCGCCCGGCTCGATCGGTGGCTGCGCCACCCCGGGTCGTGTGTTTAAGGGCGTACGGATGGCCGGCCGGATGGGCCACGAGCGCGTGACCACCCAGAACCTGACCATCCATGCCGTTGACGCGGAGAAGGGGCTGCTCCTGATCAAGGGCGCAATCCCGGGCCCGAACGGCGGCCTCGTCCTCGTCCGCACCGCGGCGAAGGGGCTGTGAGGATATGAGCACCATTGACATCCTGTCGCCCTCGGGCGACAAGACCGGCAGCCTTGAGCTGCCGGCCGAGATCTTCGACGCGAAGGTCAGCGTTCCGCTGATGCACCAGGTCGTCGTGGCGCAGCTCGCTGCGGCCCGTCAGGGCACCCACAAGACCAAGACGCGTGGCGAGGTCCGCGGTGGCGGCAAGAAGCCGTACCGCCAGAAGGGCACCGGCCGCGCCCGTCAGGGCTCGACCCGCGCGCCGCAGTTCGCCGGCGGTGGCGTCGTGCACGGTCCCGTGCCGCGCGACTACTCGCAGCGGACCCCGAAGAAGATGATCGCCGCCGCCCTGCGCGGTGCGCTCACCGACCGGGCCCGTCACAACCGCATCCACGTCATCACCGACGTGACCGCGACCGAGGCGCCGTCGACCAAGGCCGCCAAGAGCCTGTTCGGCAAGATCACCGAGCGCAAGAACGTCCTCCTGGTCGTCGAGCGCGCGGACGAGCTGGGCCTCAAGTCCGCTCGTAACCTGCCGCACGTGCACATCCTGGACGCCGGCCAGCTGAACACCTACGACGTGCTCGTCTCCGACGATGTGGTCTTCACCCAGGCCGCCTTCGAGCGTTTCGTGGCGGGTCCCGCCGCGTCCGCCAAGGCCGTGGCTGCTGAGGGCGAGCTCGAAGGGAGCGCCGCCTGATGGCTGCAGAGATCACGAGCAAGACGTTCACGGACCCCCGTGACGTCCTGGTGAAGCCGGTCATCTCGGAGAAGAGCTACTCGCTCCTCGACGAGAACAAGTACACGTTCGTCGTGTCGCCCGGTGCCAACAAGACCCAGATCAAGCAGGCCGTCGAGACGGTCTTCTCGGTCAAGGTCGAGTCCGTCAACACGCTCAACCGTCAGGGCAAGCGCAAGCGCTCCAAGACGGGCTTTGGCAAGCGCAAGGACACCAAGCGCGCCATCGTGACGCTGGCTGAGGGCAACCGCATCGACATCTTCGGTGGTCCGGTCTCCTAACGGAGATCGTGATCGTCGATAAGGACGAGGACGAGAGAGCCAAATGGGCATCCGCAAGTACAAGCCGACTACGCCGGGCCGTCGTGGCTCCAGCGTGGCCGACTTCGTAGAGATCACGCGGTCCACGCCGGAGAAGTCGCTGGTTCGCCCCCTGCACAGCAAGGGCGGCCGTAACAACGCCGGTCGGATCACCGTTCGCCACCAGGGTGGCGGTCACAAGCGCGCCTACCGCGTGATCGACTTCCGTCGTCACGACAAGGACGGCGTGCCGGCCAAGGTCGCGCACATCGAGTACGACCCGAACCGCACCGCGCGCATCGCGCTCCTGCACTACGCGGACGGCGAGAAGCGCTACATCATCGCGCCGCGCGGCATCGCGCAGGGCGACCGGGTCGAGAACGGCCCTGGCGCCGACATCAAGCCCGGCAACAACCTGCCGCTTCGCAACATCCCGGTCGGTACCACCATCCACGCGGTGGAGCTGCGTCCCGGCGGCGGTGCCAAGATGGCCCGCTCCGCCGGTGCCGGCATCCAGCTGCTGGCGCGTGAGGGCAAGATGGCGCACCTGCGCATGCCCTCCGGTGAGATCCGCCTGGTCGACGCGCGCTGCCGCGCGACGGTCGGCGAGGTCGGCAACGCCGAGCAGTCGAACATCAACTGGGGCAAGGCCGGCCGTATGCGCTGGAAGGGCGTTCGCCCGACCGTGCGTGGTGTGGCCATGAACCCGATCGACCACCCGCACGGTGGTGGTGAGGGTAAGACCTCCGGTGGTCGCCACCCGGTCTCGCCGTGGGGCCAGAAGGAGGGTCGTACCCGTCGCCCGAAGAAGGCGTCGGACGCTCTCATCGTGCGCCGCCGCAAGACCAACAAGAAGCGCTAGGAGCAGGTCAGATGCCGCGCAGTCTCAAGAAGGGCCCCTTCATTGACGGCCACCTTCTCAAGAAGGTGGACGCTCAGAACGAGGCGGGTACCCAGAACGTCATCAAGACCTGGTCCCGTCGCTCCGTGATCTTCCCGGCCATGCTCGGCCACACGATCGCGGTGCACGATGGCCGCAAGCACGTCCCGGTGTTCGTCACCGAGTCGATGGTCGGCCACAAGCTCGGCGAGTTCGCGCCGACGCGTACCTTCCGCGGTCACGTCAAGGACGACCGCAAGTCGAAGCGTCGCTAGTCGCCAGCGAGATTACCGACTCAATGACTTACACCAGCAAGGGGACAACCATGGAAGCCAGGGCCCAGGCGCGGTACATCCGCGTCACGCCCATGAAGGCCCGCCGCGTGGTGGACCTCATCCGTGGCCTGAACGCCACGGAGGCCCAGGCGGTCCTGCGTTTCGCTCCGCAGGCCGCTACCGTGCCGGTCAGCAAGGTGCTCAACAGCGCCATTGCCAACGCCGCGCACAACTACAACCACTCCAACGTGGACGACCTCGTCATCAGCGAGGCGTACGTTGACGAGGGCCCGACCCTGAAGCGGTTCCGTCCGCGTGCCCAGGGCCGTGCCTACCGGATCCGCAAGCGGACCAGCCACATCACCGTGGTCGTCAGCAGCAAGGAAGGGACCCGGTAATGGGCCAGAAGGTTAACCCGCACGGGTTCCGCCTCGGCATCAGCACGGACTTCAAGTCCCGCTGGTACGCCGACAAGCTGTACAAGGACTACGTCAAGGAAGACGTCGCCATTCGTCGCATGATGACGAAGGGCATGGAGCGCGCCGGCATCTCGAAGGTTGAGATCGAGCGCACCCGCGACCGCGTCCGCGTCGACATCCACACCGCGCGCCCCGGCATCGTCATCGGTCGCCGTGGCACCGAGGCCGACCGCATCCGCGGCGACCTGGAGAAGCTGACCGGCAAGCAGGTCCAGCTGAACATCCTCGAGGTCAAGAACCCCGAGCTGGACGCCCAGCTCGTGGCTCAGGGCGTCGCGGAGCAGCTGTCCTCCCGCGTCTCCTTCCGCCGTGCCATGCGCAAGTCGATGCAGGGCACCATGAAGTCCGGCGCCAAGGGCATCAAGGTCCAGTGCTCCGGTCGTCTCGGCGGCGCCGAGATGAGCCGTTCGGAGTTCTACCGCGAGGGCCGTGTGCCGCTGCACACCCTGCGCGCGAACGTCGACTACGGCTTCTTCGAGGCCAAGACGACCTTCGGCCGTATCGGCGTGAAGGTCTGGATCTACAAGGGCGACGTCAAGAACATCGCCGAGGTCCGCGCTGAGAACGCCGCTGCCCGCTCGGGCAACCGTCCGGCCCGTCCCGAGGGTGGTCGTCCCGCCCGCGGTGGCGAGCGCCGTGGTGGCGAGCGCGGTGGCCGTGGCCGTCGTCCCGCCGGCACCGAGGCTCAGGCCCCGGTCGCCGCCGAGACCCCGGCTGCCGAGAACACCGGAACGGAGGCCTGACCCAAATGCTGATCCCCCGTCGGGTCAAGCACCGCAAGCAGCACCACCCGAAGCGCCGCGGCGCCTCCAAGGGTGGCACCGAGCTCGCCTTCGGCGAGTACGGCATCCAGGCCGTTACCCCGGCCTACGTGACGAACCGGCAGATCGAGTCCGCTCGTATCGCCGTCACCCGTCACATCAAGCGTGGCGGCAAGGTCTGGATCAACATCTACCCGGACCGTCCGCTCACCAAGAAGCCGGCCGAGACCCGCATGGGTTCCGGTAAGGGTTCGCCCGAGTGGTGGATCGCGAACGTGCACCCGGGTCGGGTCATGTTCGAGCTGTCGTACCCCAACGAGAAGGTGGCTCGTGAGGCGCTGACCCGCGCAGCTCACAAGCTCCCGATGAAGTGCCGGATCATCCGGCGCGAGGCAGGTGAGAGCTGATGTCGGCCGGCACCAAGGCTGCTGACCTCCGCGAGCTGGACAACGAGGGTCTCGTTGCCAAGCTCCGTGAGGCCAAGGAGGAGCTGTTCAACCTCCGCTTCCAGGCGGCGACCGGGCAGCTCGACAACCACGGACGGCTCAAGCTCGTCCGTAAGGACATCGCGCGGATCTACACCCTGATGCGCGAGCGCGAGCTGGGCATCGAGACGGTGGAGAACGCCTGATGACTGAGAACACCAACGAGACGCGCGGTTTCCGCAAGACCCGTGAGGGCCTCGTCGTCAGCGACAAGATGGACAAGACCGTCGTCGTCGCCGTCGAGGACCGCGTCAAGCACGCTCTGTACGGCAAGGTCATCCGCCGTACGAACAAGCTGAAGGCGCACGACGAGGCGAACGCCTGCGGCATCGGCGACCGGGTCCTCCTCGCGGAGACCCGCCCGCTGTCCGCGACGAAGCGCTGGCGCGTCGTCGAGATCCTCGAGAAGGCCAAGTAACGAAGTCGATGTGGTACGGCCGTATGTGCAACGGGTCCCTCGCGGGCGCCGGTGTGAGCAGCGGCCGGCCCGTCAGCTCTCGTTGACGATCAGGAGAAAGCTGTGATCCAGCAGGAGTCGCGACTGCGTGTCGCCGACAACACGGGCGCGAAGGAAATCCTTTGCATCCGCGTTCTCGGTGGTTCCGGTCGCCGCTACGCCGGTATCGGGGACGTCATCGTCGCGACCGTCAAGGACGCGATCCCCGGCGGTTCGGTCAAGAAGGGTGACGTCGTCAAGTGCGTCGTCGTCCGTACCGTGAAGTCGCGCCGCCGTCCCGACGGTTCGTACATCCGGTTCGACGAGAACGCCGCCGTGGTTCTCAAGAACACCGATGGTGACCCCCGCGGTACCCGCATCTTCGGCCCGGTGGGCCGCGAGCTGCGCGACAAGAAGTTCATGAAGATCATCTCGCTGGCGCCGGAGGTGCTCTAACCCATGGCGAACAGCATGAAGATCAAGAAGGGTGACCTGGTCCAGGTCATCACCGGCAAGGACCGCGGCAAGCAGGGCAAGGTCATCCAGGCCATGCCCGCCGAGAACAAGGTCCTGGTCGAGGGTGTCAACCGGGTCAAGAAGCACACCAAGCCGGGCCCGGGTACTCAGGGTGGCATTGTCACCGTCGAGGCCCCGGTGCACGTCTCCAACGTCCAGCTGGTCGTGGAGAAGGACGGCAAGAAGGTCGTCACCCGCGTTGGCTACCGCTTCGACGACGAGGGCAACAAGATCCGCGTTGCCAAGCGAACCGGTGAGGACATCTGATGTCTGAGACGTCTGTTGAGAAGGTGACCCCCCGTCTCAAGGAGCGTTACAACTCCGAGATCAAGGGTCAGCTGCAGGAGCAGTTCTCGTACGAGAACGTCATGCTGACGCCCGGCCTGGTCAAGGTCGTCGTCAACATGGGTGTCGGCGAGGCCGCCCGTGACAGCAAGCTGATCGAGGGCGCGATCCGCGACCTGACCGCGATCACCGGTCAGAAGCCGGCCGTGACCAAGGCTCGTAAGTCCATCGCGCAGTTCAAGCTGCGCGAGGGCCAGCCGATCGGCACCCACGTCACCCTCCGTGGTGACCGCATGTGGGAGTTCCTGGACCGTCTGGTGTCGCTGGCTCTGCCGCGTATCCGTGACTTCCGTGGTCTCTCCCCCAAGCAGTTCGACGGCCGTGGCAACTACACCTTCGGTCTGACCGAGCAGGTTATGTTCCACGAGATCGACCAGGACAAGGTCGACCGTCAGCGCGGTATGGACATCACCGTCGTGACCACCGCTCAGACCGACGACGAGGGCCGGGCGCTCCTGCGCGCTCTGGGCTTCCCGTTCAAGGAGGCGTGAGCCAATGGCGAAGAAGTCCCTCATCGCAAAGGCCGAGCGGAAGCCGAAGTTCGGCGTCCGGGCCTACACCCGGTGCCAGCGCTGCGGTCGCCCGCACTCGGTGTACCGCAAGTTCGGCCTCTGCCGTGTGTGCCTCCGTGAGATGGCGCACCGCGGCGAGCTGCCGGGCGTGACCAAGAGCTCCTGGTAGTCCTCTTCCCTTAGAGGGCAACCGCTCTAGTCGCATCACGCGAAGCAGGGTGCCCGATCCCACACCGCCCGTTTTTGGGCTCCCGTACGGAATCCCGTAAGGTAGTGGGGTCGGGCCCCCTGTCACGGTCGCTCCGTAGCGGCCGCTGACCCTCTTCGAGGGCTCGCACCCAGACTTACTACGTCGCAGGTCCCCTGCGCCTGTGCCCCGTGTTCCTCAGGAACACGGGGGACCTGGTGCGGAGAAACCACGGCGAGAGAGGCCTGAGGCCATCATGACCATGACCGACCCCATCGCAGACATGCTCACGCGTCTGCGTAACGCTAACTCGGCGTACCACGACTCCGTGGCGATGCCGGCCAGCAAGATCAAGGCGCACGTCGCCCAGATCCTGCAGCAGGAGGGGTACATCTCCTCCTACAAGGTTGAGGAGCCCGTCGAGGGCGAGGTCGGCAAGAAGCTGACCATCGAGCTCAAGTTCGGTCCCAACCGTGAGCGCTCGATCGCTGGCATCAAGCGGATCAGCAAGCCGGGCCTGCGGGTCTACGCAAAGTCCACCAACCTGCCGAAGGTGCTCGGCGGCCTGGGCGTGGCGATCATCTCCACGTCCTCCGGTCTCCTCACCGACAAGCAGGCAGCCAAGAAGGGCGTAGGCGGAGAAGTTCTCGCCTACGTCTGGTAATTCGGGAAACGGAGGTACAGCAATGTCGCGCATTGGACGGCTGCCCATCCCGGTTCCCGCCGGCGTGGACGTCACCATCGATGGCCAGGCGGTCTCGGTGAAGGGCCCCAAGGGCTCCCTCACCCACCATGTCGCCGCGCCGATCGAGATCGGCAAGGGCGAGGACGGCACGCTGCTCGTCACCCGCCCCAACGACGAGCGTCTGTCGAAGGCCCTGCACGGCCTTTCCCGCACGCTGGTGGCGAACATGATCACCGGCGTGACCGCGGGCTACCGCAAGTCGCTGGAGATCAGCGGTGTTGGCTATCGAGTCCTGGCGAAGGGCTCCAACATGGAGTTCCAGCTCGGCTACAGTCACCCGATCCTGGTCGAGGCCCCGGAGGGCATCACCTTCGTCGTCGAGTCGGCCACCAAGTTCCACGTGGACGGCATCGACAAGCAGAAGGTCGGCGAGGTCGCCGCGAAGATCCGCAAGCTGCGCAAGCCCGACCCGTACAAGGCCAAGGGCGTCAAGTACGCGGGCGAGGTCATCCGCCGCAAGGTCGGAAAGAGTGGTAAGTAAGCGATGAGCGTCTCTGTCAAGATCGGCAAGGGCAACGCCTACAAGAGCGCCGCTCGCAAGCGCCGCGCGATCCGCGTTCGCAAGCGCGTCGTCGGCAACGAGGTGCGTCCGCGCCTCGTTGTGACGCGCTCGAACCGTCACATGGTCGCCCAGGTCATCGACGACGCCAAGGGTCACACCCTGGCGTCGGCGTCCACCCTCGACGTGTCCATCAAGGGCGTCGAGGGCGACAAGACCGAGCTGGCCAAGAAGGTCGGGAGCCTGGTCGCCGAGCGCGCCAAGGCCGCCGGCATCGAGTCGGTCGTCTTCGACCGCGCGGGCAACCGGTACGCAGGCCGCATCGCCGCTCTGGCCGATGCTGCCCGTGAGGCCGGGCTCGACTTCTAAGCCGCTCGTCGGCTCAGTCGACGGACGTAATCGAGAGAGGTAATTCCAATGGCTGGACCCCAGCGCCGCGGTAGCGGCGCCGGCGGCGGCACCGGCGGTGGCGAGCGGCGTGACCGTAAGCGTGACGACCGGGGCAATGCCCCCGCCGTCGAGAAGACCGCTTACGTCGAGCGCGTCGTTGCGATCAACCGTGTCGCCAAGGTTGTCAAGGGTGGTCGTCGTTTCAGCTTCACCGCGCTGGTCGTGGTGGGCGACGGTGACGGCACCGTAGGTGTGGGTTACGGGAAGGCGAAGGAGGTTCCGGCCGCCATCGCCAAGGGTGTTGAGGAGGCCAAGAAGAACTTCTTCAAGGTCCCCCGTATCCAGGGCACCATCCCTCACCCGATCCAGGGCGAGAAGGCTGCCGGCGTCGTGCTCCTGAAGCCGGCTGCCCCCGGTACCGGTGTTATCGCCGGTGGCCCGGTGCGTGCCGTGCTCGAGTGCGCCGGTATCCACGACATCCTGTCGAAGTCGCTCGGCTCCGACAACGCGATCAACATCGTGCACGCCACGGTGGCCGCTCTGAAGGGCCTCGTGCGCCCCGAGGAGATCGCCGCCCGTCGTGGCCTGCCGCTGGAGGACGTGGCTCCCGCCGCTCTGCTGCGGGCTCGTGCTGCAGGGGTGAGTGCCTGATGGCTCGCCTGAAGATCACGCAGACCAAGTCCTACATCGGCAGCAAGCAGAACCACCGCGAGACGCTGCGCTCGCTGGGTCTGAAGCGCATGCACGATGTGGTCGTCAAGGAGGACCGTCCCGAGATCCGCGGGATGGCCCAGACCGTGCGTCACCTCGTCACGGTCGAGGAGGTGGACTGATTATGGGCGACTCGCCGATCAAGGTTCACAACCTGCGTCCCGCCCCGGGTGCCAAGACCGCCAAGACCCGTGTCGGTCGTGGTGAGGGCTCCAAGGGTAAGACCGCCGGTCGTGGTACCAAGGGCACCAAGGCCCGCTACCAGGTTCCGCAGCGCTTCGAGGGTGGCCAGATGCCGCTCCACATGCGCCTGCCGAAGCTGAAGGGCTTCAAGAACCCGTTCAAGATCACGTTCCAGGTTGTCAACCTCGACAAGCTGGCCGAGCTCTACCCGCAGGGTGGCGAGGTCACTGTCGAGGACCTGATCGCCAAGGGCGCGGTTCGCAAGAACTCCCTCGTCAAGGTGCTCGGCACCGGCGAGATCTCGGTCGCGCTGCAGGTGACGGTCGACGCCGTCTCCGGCTCCGCCGCCGAGAAGATCACCGCCGCCGGCGGTACCGTCACCGAGCTCGTCTGAGCCCGCTGACTCCCCACGAGCCCCGCACCTCCTTCACGGAGGTGCGGGGCTCGTGCGTTGTCCCGGTGGTCCGTAGCCGCACTCAAGCGGGTACGGGCCTCGTTCTTTTGTGTGGCAAACCCGGGCATCCCGTACCCCGTGAGTGGGGGAGGGGCCGTACGCGCTTCTTTCGAGCGGCCGCGCACTGTTAGAGTCCGTGGAGTTCCCTTGTAGGCTGCGCGTAGGCTCGCCTGTGCCGTCTGTACGGGGGCCCGAACCGCAAACTCCCCATTCAGGACCGACCCTCCCGCCGACGACGCGCGGGAGGCGCAGGAGGCACCGTGCTCAGTGCGTTCGCGCGGGCGTTCCAGACGCCCGACCTGCGCAAGAAGCTGCTGTTCACGCTGGGCATCATGGTGCTGTTCCGGCTGGGCTCCCACGTCCCGGTACCCGGGGTCAGCTTCCAAGCTGTCAACGAATGTGTGAAGGACACCAAGAGCAGCGGATTGTTCGGGCTCGTCAACCTGTTCAGTGGTGGCGCGCTCCTCCAGCTCACGATCTTCGCGCTCGGCATCATGCCGTACATCACGGCCAGCATCATCCTCCAGCTCCTCACCGTCGTGATCCCGCGGCTCGAGGCGCTGAAGAAGGAGGGGCAGGCCGGTACCGCGAAGATCACCCAGTACACCCGCTACCTGACCATCGCGCTCGCCGTGCTCCAGGGCACCGGCATCGTGGCGACGGCCTCCAGCGGCGCGCTGTTCTCGGGTTGCGTCTACGCCAACCAGATCGTGCCGGACCAGTCGGTGTTCCGGATCGCCGTCATGGTGATCACGATGACCGCCGGCACCACGTTCATCATGTGGCTGGGTGAGCTGATCACCGACCGCGGCATCGGCAACGGCATGTCGATCCTCATCTTCACCTCGATCGCCTCGGGCTTCCCGGGCTCGATGTGGGCGATCAAGACCTCCGGCACCATCGGCGGCGGCTGGGTCGAGTTCCTCTCCGTGGTCGCGGTCGGCGTCATCGTTGTGATGCTGGTCATCTTCGTGGAGCAGGCGCAGCGCCGGATCCCGGTGCAGTACGCGAAGCGGATGATCGGGCGCCGCGCCTTCGGCGGCACCTCGACCTACATCCCCCTCAAGGTGAACCAGGCCGGTGTCATCCCGGTCATCTTCGCCTCGTCGCTGCTGTACATCCCCGCCCTGGTGGTCCAGCTGACCAGCAGCCAGGCCGGCTGGGCGACGTGGATCAGGACCAACTTCGTCAAGGGTGACCACCCGGTCTACATGGCCACCTACTTCCTGCTGATCGTCTTCTTCGCCTTCTTCTACGTCGCCATCTCCTTCAACCCCGAAGAAGTTGCCGACAATATGAAGAAGTATGGTGGGTTCATCCCGGGCATCCGGGCCGGCCGGCCGACGGCCGAGTACCTGAACTACGTGCTCACCCGCATCACGTGGCCGGGTTCGCTCTACCTGGGCCTGATCGCGTTGATCCCGATGATCGCCCTGGTGGCCTTCGGGCAGCAGACCAACTTCCCGTTCGGCGGCACCAGCGTTCTCATCGTCGTCGGCGTCGGACTCGAAACTGTGAAGCAGATCGAGAGCCAGCTCCAGCAGCGCAATTACGAAGGGTTCCTCCGCTGATGCGTATCGTCCTCGTCGGACCTCCCGGGGCCGGGAAGGGTACTCAGGCGCACCTGCTCGCCAAGACCCTGTCCATTCCCCACATCTCCACCGGCGACCTGTTCCGCGCCAACATCGGTCAGGGCACCCCGCTGGGGCTCGAGGCCAAGAGCTTCATGGACGCGGGTCGCCTGGTACCGGATGAGGTCACCATCGGGATGGCCAAGGACCGCATGCTCCAGCCCGACGCCGGCAACGGCTTCCTGCTCGACGGCTTCCCGCGCAACCTTGGCCAGGCCAAGGCGCTGGACGAGTTCCTGGCCGAGCAGGGCATCGCGCTGGACGGCGTGCTGGACCTGGAGGTTCCCGAGGACGAGGTCGTCCGCCGGATCGCCGGCCGTCGCCTGTGCCGCAACGACGGGGGCCACGTGTTCCACGTGGACTACAACCCGCCGAAGGCCGAGGGCGTCTGCGACGAGTGCGGCGGCGAGCTGTACCAGCGCTCGGACGACACCGAGGAGAAGGTGCGGACGCGGCTGGAGGTCTACCACACCGAGACCGAGCCGATCATCGACTACTACGCCCAGCAGGGCCTGGTGGCGACGATCCCCGCGCTCGGCAAGGTGGACGAGGTGACCCAGCGCGCGATCGAGGCGCTGAAGCAGGACAACTGACATTACCGAGCGACGCCGTACGGCCGCGCCGCCCCTCGCCGGGGCAGCGCGGCCGTACGGCGTCGTACGGTGGAACGAGTGCACGGCCGTCCGGCAAGGACCGGGCGGGAACCCTAGGAAGGCGTGACCAGATGGTGGAGATCAAGACCCCCGAGCAGATCGCGAAGATGCGAGTGGCCGGGCTGGTCGTCGCCGAGGCGCTCAAGGCCTGCCGGGAGGCGGTCGCTCCGGGGGTGACCACCCAGGAGCTCAACGACATCGCGGACAAGGTCATCACCGACCACGGCGCCACCTCGAACTTCCGCGCCGACCACGGCGGGCTCTGGTTCCCCGGGGTGATCTGCGCCTCGGTGAACAACGAGGTCGTGCACGGCATCCCCGGCGACCGGGTGCTCCAGGAGGGCGACGTCATCTCGATCGACTGCGGCGCCATCGTGGACGGCTGGCACGGCGACGCGGCGATCACCGTGGCGGTCGGCGAGGTCCGCCCCGAGGTGGAGATGCTCAGCCGGGTCACCGAGGGCTCGATGTGGGCCGGCATCGCCCAGATGAAGAAGGGCAACCGCCTGGCGGACGTCTCCAAGGCGATCGAGGGCTTCATCCGGCGCCAGCCGCTCCCGCCGAAGGGCAAGTGGGGCATCACCGAGGGCTACGGCGGCCATGGCATCGGCACCGCGATGCACATGGAGCCGCACGTGCTGAACTACGTCGAGCGGGGGCGCGGCAAGGGCCCCAAGCTGATCCCCGGCACCGTGCTGGCGATCGAGCCGATGGTCTCGCTGGGCACTCCGCACACCACCGTGCTGGAGGACGACTGGACCGTCGTGACCACCGACGGCACCTGGGCCTCGCACTGGGAGCACTCGGTGGCCGTCACCGAGCAGGGCCCGCTGGTCCTGACGGCCTTCGACGGCGGCCGCGCCGAACTCGCGAAGCTGGGCATCACCGCAGCTCCGGACCCCCTCGGGTAGTCGCGGAGGCGGTCAACTACCGCGCCCGACAACGGATCAGAGCCCTGGGGGTTTGGACCTCCAGGGCTTTTGTCCTATTTTTATCGGCTGGCAGTGGCTTCACTGGCTTCAGCGGCTTCGATCAAGCAGGAGAGTGCAGTGCTCAAGGGATTCCGCGACTTCATGATGCGCGGCAACGTGGTCGACATGGCCGTCGGTGTCGTCATCGGTGCGGCCTTCACCGGCGTGGTGACCGGCTTCGTGTCGGCCTTCCTCACCCCGCTGGTCGGCGTGGTGGTCGGTGCCGCCGGCGACTTCAGCTCCTACAAGGCCAACCTGGGCGGGGTCATCTTCCCGTGGGGGCAGTTCCTCAACGTGCTGATCGCGTTCCTCATGACCGCCGCGGTGCTGTACTTCTGCGTCGTGCTGCCGGTGACCAAGGCCACCGCCCGCTACCTGCCGAAGAAGCCGAAGTCCCCGAAGCGCCCCTGCCCCGAGTGCCTGACCGAGATACCGCAGGCCGCGCGCCGCTGCAGCGCCTGCACCGCCCACGTCGAGCCGCTGGTGGTCAGCCCCGGCCTGTGACGGCCGGACGGGCGGCGCCGGCCGCGTCCGGCGGCCTCGTTTTGGCCCATCGGGCGCACTGGCGTAGGATGGACCGTCGGCTCACTCGTAGCGTGCTCCAGCACGCCCTCTTCCCTCTCGGGGGACGGGGTGGACCCAGGTTCGCACGAGCGTGCCGCATACGGTAGCCGGTCCCGGAAGGTGGATCTCGCAGTTCATGGCTAAGAAGCAAGGCGCCATTGAGATCGAGGGCACCGTGATCGAGTCTCTTCCGAACGCGATGTTCAAGGTCGAGCTGCAGAACGGTCACAAGGTCCTCGCGCACATCAGCGGCAAGATGCGCATGCACTACATCCGCATCCTGCCGGACGACCGGGTCGTGGTGGAGCTCAGCCCCTACGACCTCACGCGTGGCCGGATCGTCTACCGCTACAAGTAAGAACGTCAGATCTAGACCCGGAGAACCTGAAGCATGAAGGTCAAGCCGAGCGTCAAGAAGATCTGCGACAAGTGCAAGGTGATCCGCCGTCACGGCCGGGTCATGGTGATCTGCGACAACCTGCGCCACAAGCAGCGCCAGGGCTGATCAGTTCTCCCCAGCATTTCTCGTAGTACTTCGCGCGACGCGAAAACGTCATAAGCGGGCTACCCGATCCGCCCTTCGCAGGGCGGACTGCCACCCCCGGTCAGAGGCCGGGGCTCCCACACCGTGAGGTGTCGGAGTAGGTAGCACGCAAGACCTCTGAAGAAACACAGGAGCCTTGAATGGCACGCCTCGCCGGCGTTGATCTCCCCCGTGAGAAGCGGATCGAGATCGCCCTTACCTACGTGTACGGCATCGGTCGTACCCGCGCCCAGCAGACCCTGACCGAGACCGGTGTCAGCCCGGATGTCCGCGTTCGCGACATCTCCGAGGAAGACCTCGTCAAGCTGGGTCAGTACATCGACGCCAACTACACGGTCGAGGGTGACCTCCGCCGTGAGGTGGCCGCCGACATCCGCCGCAAGGTCGAGATCGGCTGCTACGAGGGTCTGCGTCACCGCCGCGGCCTGCCGGTCCGCGGTCAGCGCACCCACACCAACGCGCGTACCCGCAAGGGCCCGCGTCGCGCGATCGCCGGCAAGAAGAAGCCGGGCAAGAAGTAGTCCGTCCCGTCACCGGACATCCCTCCGGCCCGCGGGTCAGCGGACCGACCACCTCAGTAGGAGAACAGACTTATGCCCCCCAAGGGTCGTCAGGCTGCCGGCGCGAAGAAGATCCGCCGCAAGGAAAAGAAGAACGTCGCTCACGGCCACGCGCACATCAAGAGCACGTTCAACAACACCATCGTTTCGATCACCGACCCCGCGGGCAACGTGATCTCCTGGGCCTCCGCCGGCCACGTCGGCTTCAAGGGCTCGCGCAAGTCCACCCCGTTCGCCGCGCAGATGGCCGCCGAGGCCGCTGCCCGTCGCGCGCAGGAGCACGGCATGCGCAAGGTCGACGTCTTCGTCAAGGGTCCGGGCTCCGGCCGTGAGACCGCGATCCGCTCGCTCCAGGCCACCGGCCTGGAGGTGGGCTCGATCCAGGACGTCACCCCCACCCCGCACAACGGCTGCCGTCCGCCGAAGCGCCGCCGCGTCTGACGCAGCGCCTTCGGGCACTGGTGTTCGCTTGACACCGCGTACGGGGTCCCGGTTCGTCCGGGACCCCGTACGCTGGTTCTGTTCGGCATCAAATAGTGGGTGCCGAAGACAACTGGAGGATCTGAAAACATGCTGATCGCTCAGCGCCCCTCGCTGACCGAAGAGGTCGTCGACGAATTCCGCTCGCGGTTCGTGATCGAGCCGCTGGAGCCGGGCTTCGGCTACACCCTCGGCAACTCCCTTCGCCGCACGCTCCTCTCCTCGATCCCCGGTGCCGCTGTCACCAGCATCCGGGTCGACGGCGTCCTGCACGAGTTCACCACCGTGCCGGGCGTCAAGGAGGACGTCACCGACCTCATCCTCAACATCAAGCAGCTGGTCGTCTCCTCGGAGCACGACGAGCCGGTCGTGATGTACCTGCGCAAGCAGGGCCCGGGTGTGGTCACCGCCGCCGACATCGCGCCGCCGGCCGGTGTCGAGGTGCACAACCCCGAGCTGGTCCTCGCCACGCTGAACGGCAAGGGCAAGCTGGAGATGGAGCTGACCGTCGAGCGCGGTCGCGGCTACGTCTCCGCCGTGCAGAACAAGGCTTCCGGCCAGGAGATCGGCCGCATCCCGGTCGACTCGATCTACAGCCCCGTGCTGAAGGTCACCTACAAGGTCGAGGCGACCCGTGTCGAGCAGCGGACCGACTTCGACAAGCTGATCGTCGACGTCGAGACCAAGCCCGCCATGCGCCCGCGTGACGCCATGGCCTCGGCCGGCAAGACCCTGGTGGAGCTGTTCGGTCTCGCCCGCGAGCTGAACATCGACGCCGAGGGCATCGACATGGGCCCGTCCCCCACGGACGCCGCCCTGGCCGCCGACCTGGCGCTGCCGATCGAGGAGCTCGAGCTCACCGTTCGGTCGTACAACTGCCTCAAGCGCGAGGGCATCCACACCGTGGGTGAGCTCGTCGCCCGCTCCGAGGCCGACCTGCTCGACATCCGCAACTTCGGTGCGAAGTCGATCGACGAGGTCAAGGCGAAGCTGGCCGGCATGGGCCTGGCCCTCAAGGACAGCCCGCCCGGGTTCGACCCGACCGCCGCCGCCGACGCCTTCGGCGCCGACGACCTGGACGACGCGGGTTACGCGGAGACCGAGCAGTACTAAGAGTTTGCTGGTGGGGGCGGTTCCCCGGAGCCGCCCCCGTCATCATGAAAGCCGTACGGGCACCGTGTCCGTACGCCCGCTGCGGTACCTGGTACGGCCGCAGTCGGAGATTCAAGGAGTAATTCCATGCCGCGTCCCACCAAGGGTGCCCGCCTCGGCGGCGGCCCCCACCACGAGCCGCTGCTGCTGGCCGGCCTGTGCCGGGAGCTGTTCCAGTACGGCCGCATCACCACGACCGAGGCCAAGGCCCGTCGGATGCGCCCGCTGGCGGAGAAGCTGATCACCAAGGCGAAGAAGGGCGACATCCACAACCGTCGTCTGGTTCGCAAGACGATCACCGACATCTCCGTGCTGCACACCCTCTTCACCGAGATCGCGCCGCGCTACGAGAACCGCCCCGGTGGCTACACCCGTATCACCAAGATCGGTCCCCGTCGTGGCGACAACGCCCCGATGGCCGTGATCGAGCTGGTCGAGGCGCTGACCGTCGCGCAGACCGCCGTCGGCGAGGCCGAGGGTGCCACCAAGCGCGCCGTCAAGGAGGCCGAGGCCAAGGTCGAGGAGACCAAGGTCGAGGACACCAAGGCCGACGAGGCCGAGGCCGAGCAGGCCTGACGCCTTTGGGTGCAGTGCGGGCCCGCTCTCCCATTCCGTGGGGGAGCGGGCCCGTTCCTTCTGTCTGGAGTGAAGCAGTGATCGACGATTGCGCCGAGCGTCCGCCGGTGAAGGACGGCCCGGCCGACGGGTACGTCCGGGTCCGGCTCGACCTCGCCTACCAGGGCGCGGAGTTCTCCGGCTGGGCCCGCCAGCGCGGTGGCCGCCGCACGGTGCAGGAGGAGATCGAGAGCGCGCTGCAGATCGTCACCCGCAGCACCGAGCTGTACCCGCTGACGGTCGCCGGACGGACCGACGCCGGCGTGCACGCGCGCGGCCAGGTCGCGCACGTCGACCTGCCGGCCGAGCTGTGGGCCGCGCACCGCGAGAAGCTGCTGCGCAGGCTGGCCGGGCGGCTGCCCGGGGACGTCCGGATCTACCGGATCGGCGAGGCGCCGGCCGGCTTCGACGCCCGCTTCTCGGCGATCTGGCGCCGCTACGCCTACCGCGTCGCCGACCACCCCGGCGGGGTGGACCCGCTGCTGCGCGGCCATGTGCTCTGGCACGACCGGCCGCTGGACGTCGAGCGGATGAACGCGGCCGCGGCGCTGCTGCTGGGGGAGCACGACTTCGCCGCGTACTGCAAGAAGCGCGAGGGCGCGACGACCATCCGCACGCTGCTGGAACTGCGCTGGGACCGCGTCCCGGTCGACTCCTACGCCTCGCAGGAGGGCTCGCTGGCGGTCGCCACCGTCCGCGCCGACGCCTTCTGCCACAACATGGTGCGGGCCCTGGTCGGCGCGATGCTGCTGGTCGGCGACGGGCACCGGCCGGTGGAGTTCCCCGGCGAGGTGCTGGCCGGCGGGGTGCGCAACTCCGCGGTCAACGTGATCCGGCCGTACGGGCTGACGCTGGAGGAGGTCGGCTACCCGGCCGACGACCAGCTCGCCGAGCGCAGCCGGCTGGCCCGCCGGATCAGGACGCTGCCGGGACAGCCGGTGGTCGGCTAATCCGTTTTGGTCCTGGGCCGCGGCTTGGGAGAATCGTCCGCATGGGACACGTCGAGATTTCGCACCTTGAGTACTACCTGCCGGACGGGCGGGTGCTGTTCGACGACGCGTCCTTCCGGGTCGGCGAGGGCTCCGCGGTCGCCCTGGTGGGCGCCAACGGCGCCGGCAAGACCACCCTGCTGCGCATGATCGCGGGCGACCTCCAGCCGCACGGCGGCTCGGTCACGATCAGCGGCGGCCTCGGCGTGATGCGCCAGTTCGTCGGCACCACCGGGCGCGAGGCGAAGCAGGACGACGAGGACCGGCAGGGCCCGGCCCCGCTGGCCGCCGACGCCTCCGTCCGCGACCTGCTGGTCTCGGTGGCCCCCGAGCGGATCGCCGTCGCCGCCCGCGCGGTCGACGCCGCCGAGCTGGCGATGATCGCCCAGGACGACGAGAAGACGCAGATGGCCTACGCCCAGGCGCTCTCCGACTGGGCCGACGTCGGCGGCTACGACTACGAGACCGACTGGGACGTCTGCACCACGGCGGCCCTCGGGATGCCCTTCGACAAGGCCCAGTGGCGCGGGCTGAACACGCTCTCCGGCGGGGAGCAGAAGCGCCTCGTCCTGGAGGCCCTGCTGCGCGGCCCCGAAGAGGTGCTGCTGCTGGACGAGCCGGACAACTACCTGGACGTCCCCGGCAAGCGCTGGCTGGAGGAGGCGATCAAGGCCACCTCCAAGACCGTGCTCTACATCTCGCACGACCGCGAACTGCTCTCCCGTACCGCCGAGAAGATCATCAGCGTCGAGTCCGGCGCGGCCGGCAGCAGCGTCTGGGTGCACGGCGGCGGCTTCGACTCCTTCCACGAGGCCCGCAAGGACCGCTTCGCCCGCTTCGAGGAACTCGGCCGGCGCTGGGACGAGGAGCACGCCAAGCTCAAGAAGCTGGTGGTCACCCTGCGCCAGGCCGCCTCGGTCAGCCACGCGCTGGCCACCCGCTACGCCGCGGCGCAGACCAGGCTGAAGAAGTTCGAGGAGGCGGGCCGCCCGGAGGAGCCGCCCCGCGAGCAGAACATCACCATGCGGCTCAAGGGCGGCCGGACGGGCGTCCGGGCCTTCACCATGGAGCAGCTGGAGCTCACCGGCCTGATGAAGCCGTTCGACCTGGAGGTCTTCTACGGCGAGCGGATCGGCGTGCTGGGCTCCAACGGCTCGGGCAAGTCGCACTTCCTGCGGCTGCTCGCCGGCGACGAGACGGTCGCCCACACGGGTCAGTGGAAGCTCGGCGCCCGTGTCGTGCCGGGCCACTTCCGGCAGACCCACGCCCACCCGGAGCTCTTCGGCCGCACGGTGCGCTCGATCGTCGAGGAGGAGCACGCGCTCAGCCGCGGCGCCGCGATGGGGGCGCTGCGGCGCTACGAGCTGGACCGCCAGGAGGAGCAGAAGTTCGAGTCGCTGTCCGGCGGCCAACAGGCCCGGCTGATGATCCTCAAGCTCGAACTGGACGGCGTGACAGCGCTGTTGCTGGACGAGCCGACCGACAACCTGGACCTGGAGAGCGCCGAGGCGCTGCAGGCCGGCCTGGAGGCCTTCGACGGCACCGTGTTGTGCGTCACGCACGACCGGTGGTTCGCCAAGACCTTCGACCGCTTCCTGGTCTTCGGCGCGGACGGCCGTGTGTACGAGTCCGCGGACCCGGTCTGGGACGTCACCCGGGTCGAGCGCGAGCGCTGACCGGAGCCCCGCCCGGGCGGTGCGGGAGCACCGATCGGGGGCCGTCCGGGCCGCTTTCCGGCCCGGACGCCGAGGGGGGATTTTGACCGACCCCGGCGCGCCCGGTAGCCTGGGGGCTTGTTGTGCGTATTGGCTCGCTCTATCTCACGTGAGAGGTCGGTACGCCGGAGATATCAGGTCGACGACCCCAGCGGCTCCCCTTGAATTGCGTCCAAGGCGGCCAGGCTGATGCCCTCGACCGGGTGCTCCTGTCAGGACTCACTCACTGAAAAGCAGAGGCTACGACCGTGCGTACGTACAGCCCCAAGCCCGGCGACGTCCAGCGTCAGTGGCACGTCATCGACGCGACCGACGTCGTGCTCGGCCGCCTGGCCTCCCAGGCCGCCAACATCCTCCGGGGTAAGCACAAGGCGATCTACGCGCCGCACGTTGACACCGGTGACTTCGTCATCATCATCAACGCGGACAAGGTGCACCTGTCGGGTAACAAGAAGACCCAGAAGCTGGCGTACCGCCACAGCGGCTTCCCGGGCGGTCTCCGCTCGGTCCGCTACGACGACCTCCTGGCGAACAACCCGGAGAAGGCCGTCGAGAAGGCCATCAAGGGCATGATCCCCAAGAACACCCTGGGTCGCCAGATGCTCTCGAAGCTGAAGGTCTACTCGGGCGACCAGCACCCCCACGCTGCGCAGCAGCCGGTGCCGTTCGAGATCACCCAGGTCGCGCAGTAACTCCGGCCACCTAGCCCCCCAACACTGAAAAGAGCTGAGGAACACCGTGGCCGAGACCACTGAAACCCTTGAGGTCGACTTCGACGAGACCGTCGTCGAGGGCGAGTTCACCTCCGAGGAGAGCTACACCTCCGAGTCGCTGGCCGGCCGCTTCGGCGAGGCCGTCCCCGGCGCCGGCCTTGGCCGCCGCAAGGAGGCGATCGCCCGCGTGCGCATCGTCCCGGGCACCGGCGTCTGGAAGATCAACGGTCGCACCCTGGAGAACTACTTCCCCAACAAGGTGCACCAGCAGACCGTGAACGAGCCCTTCAAGCTGCTGGAGCTGGACGGTCGTTACGACGTCGTCGCCCGCATCTCGGGTGGCGGCACCTCCGGTCAGGCCTACGCGCTGCGCCTCGGCGTGGCCCGCGCCCTGAACGAGGCCGACGTGGACAACAACCGCGCCGCCCTCAAGAAGGCCGGCTTCCTGATGCGTGACGCGCGTGCCGTCGAGCGCAAGAAGGCCGGTCTCAAGAAGGCCCGTAAGGCCCCGCAGTACAGCAAGCGCTAGTCGCGCCCGAGGGGGTGTGTGCCGCCCTGGTGGTGCACACCCCCGGTTGCGCTCTCACGCCCCGGAGTACCCCGTGTACTCCGGGGCGTCGTGCTCCCCGCGCATGGTGCGAAGGCCGGGGATTCGATCGAATGGACTGCCGGGTTTACCTGCCAGCAGCGGTGATGGAGGACGGGACAGTGGGACGACTCTTCGGTACGGACGGCGTACGCGGTGTGGCCAACGTGGGGCTGACGGCGGAGCTGGCGCTCGGGCTGTCCGTCGCGTCGGCGCACGTCCTCGGTGAGGCGGGGGCCTTCGACGGCCACCGGCCGGTCGCGGTGGTCGGCCGCGACCCGCGCGCCTCGGGCGAGTTCCTGGAGGCCGCGGTCATCGCCGGCCTGGCGAGCGCGGGCGTCGACGTACTGCGGGTCGGCGTGCTGCCCACCCCGGCGGTGGCCTACCTCACCGGCGCCCTCGGCGCCGACTTCGGCGTGATGCTCTCCGCCAGCCACAACGCCATGCCGGACAACGGCATCAAGTTCCTCGCCCGGGGCGGCCACAAGCTGGACGACCGGATCGAGGACGCCATCGAGGCGCACTACCACGCCCACGCCGTCGGCGGCGAGGAGTGGAAGCGCCCGACCGGCGAGGCCGTCGGCCGGGTCCGCGAGTACACCGAGGGCTTCGACAAGTACGTCGCCCACCTGATCGGCGTGCTGCCCAACCGCCTGGACGGCATCCGGGTCGTCATCGACGGCGCGCACGGCGCGGCCGCCTACGTCGCCCCCGAGGCGTTCGCCCGGGCCGGCGCCGAGGTCGTCCACACCCTGGGGGCGGAGCCCACCGGTCTCAACATCAACGACGGCGTCGGCTCCACCCACCTGGACCGGCTGCAGGCCGCGATGAAGGAGTACCGGGCCGACCTCGGCATCGCGCTCGACGGCGACGCCGACCGCTGCCTGGCCGCCGACGCGGAGGGCAACGAGGTCGACGGCGACCAGATCATCGCGATCCTGGCCGTCGCCATGAAGGAGGCCGGCACCCTGCGCGGCAACACCGCCGTCGCCACCGTGATGTCCAACCTGGGCTTCAAGCTGGCGATGGAGCGCGAGGGCGTGGAGCTGGTGCAGACCGCGGTCGGCGACCGCTACGTGCTGGAGGCGATGAAGGAGCACGGCTTCGCGCTCGGCGGCGAGCAGTCCGGCCACGTCATCCTGCTGGACCACGCCACCACCGGTGACGGCACCCTGACCGGTCTGATGCTGGGCGCCCGGCTGGCCGCCACCAAGCAGCCGCTGGCCGACCTGGCCGCCGTGATGACCCGGCTTCCGCAGCTGCTGATCAACGTCAAGGGCGTGGACAAGAGCCGGGTGAACTCCTGCGTCGAGCTGTCCGCGGCGGTCGCCGAGGCCGAGGCCGAGTTGGGCTCCACCGGCCGGGTGCTGCTGCGCCCCTCGGGCACCGAGCCGCTGGTCCGGGTGATGGTCGAGGCCGCCGACCAGGTGCAGGCCAAGGCCGTCGCCGAGCGGCTGGCCGAGGCCGTCCGCACGTACCTGGGCTGACGCCCGCTCAGCGTGTGCGCAGGGCCCCCGCCGTGACGAACGGCGGGGGCCCTGCGGCGTTCTGTCGGGGCGGCCCAGGTCAGAGCTTGCGCAGCAGCGCGCGGCGGACCTTGTGGTCCTGGCCCTTCTGCAGGACGAGGGTCGCGCGGCCGCGGGTGGGCAGCACGTTCTCCAGCAGGTTCGGCTTGTTGATGGTGCGCCAGACCTGGCGGCCGTACTCCATCGCCTCCTCCTCCGGCACCTCGGTGAAGCGGCGGAAGTAGGAGTTCGGGTCCTGGAAGGCGGTCTGCCGCAGCTTGCGGAAGCGGTCCAGGTACCAGTTCTCGATGTCGTCGGTGCGGGCGTCGACGTAGATGGAGAAGTCGAAGTAGTCGGTGACCGCGAGCCTGGTCCGGCCGTCCGTTCCGGGCAGGGCCGGCTGGAGCACGTTCAGGCCCTCGACGATGAGGATGTCCGGACGCTCCACGGTCAGCCGCTCGCCGGGCACGATGTCGTACACCAGGTGCGAGTACACCGGCGCGGTGACCAGCTCCTTGCCGGCCTTCACGTCCGCCACGAAGCGCATCAGCGCACGGCGGTCGTAGGACTCCGGGAAGCCCTTGCGGGCCATCAGACCGCGCCTGCGCAGCTCGGCGTTGGGCAGCAGGAACCCGTCGGTGGTGACCAGCTCGACCCGGGGGTGCTCGGGCCAGCGGGCCAGCAGCGCCTGGAGCAGACGGGCGGTGGTGGACTTGCCGACCGCGACGGAGCCGGCCACGCCGATGATGAACGGCGTGCGGGTGCGTTCGGTGTCCGGCGTGTCCAGGAAGGTGCCCAGCGCGCCCCGCAGGTCGTGGGTGGCGTGGATGTAGAGGTTCAGCAGGCGGGACAGCGGCAGGTAGACGTCACGGACCTCGTCCAGGTCGAGGGCGGTGCCGAGACCGCGCAGCCGTTCCACCTCCTCGGCGGTCAGCGGCAGCGGCGTACGCTCGCGCAGCGCGCTCCACTCGGCCCGGCTGAGGTCCACGTAGGGGGACGGCGACGGGCCGGGCGTGGCGGCGCCCCGCGTACAGAGTTCGGTCAGCACATGCTCCATTGTGGGCCGTAGCGGCGTTCACGGTGGCTGTGGTGTCGGTCACGCACGGTGGGGGAAGGGTGCGAATGGGGCGTCCCGGGCGCCCTTATGCTGGCACGCATGTGCGGAATCGTTGGATACGTGGGCTCTCAGCCCGCCCTTGATGTAGTAATCGCAGGCCTGCAGCGACTGGAGTACCGGGGCTACGACTCGGCCGGTGTCGCGGTGCAGGTGCAGGGCTCCGACGGGCAGTGGAGCCTCGCCACCGACAAGCGGGCGGGCAAGCTCGCCAACCTGGAGAAGTCGCTCGCCGAGACCCCTCTTCCCGGCGGCACCACCGGCATCGGCCACACCCGATGGGCCACCCACGGCGGCCCGACGGACGCCAATGCCCACCCCCACCTGGACGACGCCGTCCGGGTGGCCGTGGTCCACAACGGCATCATCGAGAACTTCGCCCAGCTGCGGGCGGAGCTGACCGAGCGCGGCCGCACGCTGCGCTCCGAGACGGACACCGAGGTCGTCGCGCACCTGCTGGCCGAGGTGTACGAGGGCGACCTCGCGGAGGCCATGCGGATCGTCTGCCGCCGGCTGGACGGCGCGTTCACCCTCGTCGCCGTGCACGCCGACGCGCCGGACGTCGTGGTCGGCGCGCGCCGCAACTCGCCGCTGGTGGTCGGGCGCGGCGAGGGCGAGAACTTCCTCGCCTCGGACGTGGCCGCGTTCATCGCCCACACCCGTGAGGCGATCGAGCTCGGTCAGGACCAGGTCGTCGAGCTGCGCCGGGACGGCGTCACGGTGACCGACTTCGACGGCAACCCGGCCGAGGTGCGCGAGTACCACGTCGACTGGGACGCCTCGGCCGCCGAGAAGGGCGGCTACGACTACTTCATGCTCAAGGAGATCGCCGAGCAGCCGAAGGCCGTCGCCGACACCCTCCTCGGCCGGATCGGCACCGACGGCCGGCTCACCCTCGACGAGCTGCGGATCTCCGACGCTGACCTGCGCTCGGTGGACAAGGTCGTCATCGTCGCCTGTGGCACGGCCTTCCACGCCGGCATGATCGCCAAGTACGCGATCGAGCACTGGACCCGCATCCCCTGCGAGGTCGAGGTCGCCTCGGAGTTCCGCTACCGCGACCCGATCATGGGCCCGGGCACGCTGGTCATCGCGATCTCGCAGTCCGGCGAGACCATGGACACCCTGATGGCGCTGCGGCACGCGCGCGAGCAGGGCGCCAAGGTGCTGGCGATCTGCAACACCAACGGCTCGACCATCCCGCGCGAGTCGGACGCGGTGCTCTACACGCACGCCGGCCCGGAGGTGGCGGTCGCCTCCACCAAGGCGTTCCTGACCCAGCTGGTCGCCTGCTACCTGGTCGCGCTCTACCTGGGCCAGGTGCGCGGCACCAAGTGGGGCGACGAGATCTCCGCGGTCATCAAGGAGCTCGGCGACGCGCCCAAGCAGGTCGAGCAGGTGCTCCAGACCATGGAGCCGGTGCGCGAGCTGGCGCGTTCGCTGGCCGACGCCAAGTCCGTGCTGTTCCTCGGCCGGCACGTCGGCTTCCCGGTGGCCCTGGAGGGCGCGCTCAAGCTCAAGGAGCTGGCGTACATGCACGCCGAGGGCTTCGCGGCGGGCGAGCTGAAGCACGGGCCGATCGCGCTGATCGAGGAGGGGCTGCCGGTCGTGGTGGTCGTTCCGTCGCCGCGCGGGCGGTCGATCCTGCACGACAAGATCGTCTCCAACATCCAGGAGATCCGGGCCCGCGGTGCGCGCACCATCGTCATCGCGGAGGAGGGCGACGAGGCGGTCGTCCCGTACGCGGACCACCTGATCCGCATCCCCGTGACGCCGACCCTGCTGCAGCCGCTGGTCTCCACCGTGCCGCTGCAGGTCTTCGCCTGCGAGCTGGCCACGGCCAAGGGCCACGAGGTCGACCAGCCGCGCAACCTGGCGAAGTCGGTCACCGTCGAGTAGCCGATCGCCGTTCTGACTCGGGTGGTGCCCCTGCGGTGGCTGCGTCCTACCGCAGGGGCACCGTGTCGAGCGGCGGGGGGAACGGGGCGGGTCGATCAGCTTCGCTGAACGGGGCCTCGTCGCGGTCGCGGTGGCTGCCGTGGTCGGCCGGTCCTTGACCGGGTCGGGCGACGTCACCTCGAAGACCATTCGGGCGACGTCACCTCGAAGACCATGAGGACGCCGGACGCCGGACGCCGGACGCCTCCGGCCGGGAGCCGGCGCTCGGGCTCGGGAAGTGCCCCGACCGGACTGATGGTGCCGCCGGGGGTGAACCGTCCGATCGGCGCGGTCGGGCCACGCTCGATTGGGCCACACCCCGCGCGGTCGGGCCCCGCTCGATCGGGCCCTGGTGGTGGCCCGGAAGGTCGAACTCGATCGCGGCCTTTCGGATGAACTGCCGGTCGAGCGGTGCGGACGCGGCCTCGTGCGCTCCGTCCGGCGTGGCGTCAGGACGATGTCGCCCCCGATCGGCACGGCCTTGAAGCCGGTGGTGTTCCCGGCCCCAGGAACGCCCGGAGGACTTCCCCGGGCCCCGGCGGGGCGCTCGACCGCCGGCGTGGCGACCCCGGCCCTTCTCCTTACTGCCTCTCCTTGCTTCCGCCGGCCCTCGTGGGCGACACGGTAGGTGTTCGCGAAGCGGGGGAGCACCGTGGTGGGAGGGTCTGCGGGGCAGCCGAACGCGGCGTCGGCTCGTGGCAGGTGTCGCTCGGCCACGACGCGGGCGTAGCGTCGGCGGTAGTCGTTGCCGAGGGTCAGCCGAGGGTTAGGGGCTTGCGCATGCGCCGTGCTCACCGTGTCGAACAGGTCCGGGCCGCCGAGGCCGAACTGATGGCCCGGCTGCCCGAGGGCACCCTGATGCAACGGGCCGCCGCCGGTCTCGCCGCCACCTGCGCCCGGCTGCTGACGCGCCGTCGAGGCCGGGTGTACGGGAGCCGGGTGGTGGTGCTCGCGGGCAGCGGGGACAACGGGGGTGACGCGCTGTACGCCGGCGCGGCACTGGCCCGGCGGGGCGCGCGGGTGACGGCGGTACTGCTCGCGCCCGAGCGCGCGCACGTGGACGGGCTGGCCGCGCTGCGGGCCGCGCGCGGGCGGGTCGTACTGGAGCAGGAAGTCGGCCTGGCCGACTTCTCGCGCGCGGACCTGGTGCTGGACGGCATCGTCGGCATCGGCGGCCGGGGCGGGCTGCGCCCGGAGGCGGAGCCGTACGCACGGGCGGCGCGTCGGGGTGTGGTGGTCGCGGTGGACGTGCCCAGCGGTGTGGACGCCGACACCGGTGAGGTGGCGGGAGCGGCGCTGCGGGCGGACGTCACGGTCTGCTTCGGCACCCACAAGCCCGGGCTGTTGATCGATCCAGGAGCCTCCTACGCCGGTGTGGTGCAACTGGTGGAGATCGGGTTGGAGCTGCCGACGGCCGACGTGGAGGCCCTGCAGCACGCCGAGGTGGCGGCGCTGCTGCCGGTCCCGGGAGCGGAGAGCGACAAGTACCGGCGCGGCGTCGTCGGGGTGGCGGCCGGCTCGGCGACGTATCCGGGGGCCGCACTGCTGGCGGTCGCCGGGGCGCTGCGCGGTGGCGCGGGGGCGGTGCGGTACGTCGGCTCGGCGGCCGAGGAGGTGGTGCGACGGTTCCCCGAAGTGCTGGTCACCGAGGGCGGACCGGCCGGGGCCGGGCGGGTGCAGGCCTGGGTGGTCGGCCCGGGCGGCGGGGACGGAGCCCGGCAGACGCTCGGCGAGGCGCTGGCGAGCGACGTGCCCGTGCTGGTGGACGCGGACGGGCTCACCGAACTGGGCCGACTCGGCCCGCAGGCCCTGACGGGGCGGACGGCGCCCACGCTGCTCACCCCGCACACCGGTGAGGCGGCCCGGCTGCTGGCGGGGGCGGGGGCTGCGGGCACCGCACCGCCGCCGGCCGACGACCTGGCCGCCGCCCGGCTGACCACCGCGCGCCGACTCGCCGCCGCGTACCGGGCGACGGTGCTGCTGAAGGGCTCCACCACGGTGATCGCGGACCCGGGAGGCGCGGTGCGGGTCAACCCGACCGGCACCCCGTGGCTGGCGACGGCCGGGAGCGGCGACGTCCTCGCCGGCCTGGCCGGCTCCCTGCTGGCGGCCGGCCTGACCGCGCTGGACGCGGCATCGGTGGCGGCGTACCTGCACGGCCTGGCCGGCCGCCGCGCAGCGGGGTTGGTGGGGGGTGTTGGCGCAGGTGTGGGCGTGGCGAGCGACGAGGGGGCGCTGGGCGTGCCGGGTGCGCCAGTCACCGCGTTGCAGGTGGCGGGCGCCCTGTCGGCGGTCTGGCGCGATGTGCGGTCGTCCGCGGGGGGCGCTGGGTCCGCGGGGGCTGGCGAGGAATAGGTCGACCGGTCTACCTAGTGGGTGGATTGCGTGCGCTCGCCTCACCCGGAGCGGAGTGGGAAGTCGACCGGGCCGACTTCTCGTGCAGGTGGGGCGGAGAGTGACTGACAACGATGTAGACCGGTCTACATATTTGGTCGGCGGATGCCTGAGCGCCTCTGAAGAGCGGAGGCCGGAGTGGGAAGTCGGACAGGCCGACTTCCCACTCCGGCGTGTTGGTGCGGGGGGCGGGGCTGGCCTTGGAAGGTAGACCGGTCTACATATTTGCCCGTGGTGATGCGCTCGGTAGCGAGCGCGGGGTGGGCGGCGACCGCCGGGGGAGTGGGAAGTCGGCCGGGCCGACTTCCTGTGCGGTGAATTGAGGGACGAGGACTGAAAGGTAGACCGGTCTACATATTCCTGCCCGGGCGGCGGGTCCGGTCGGAGCACGGCGGAGCCCGGAGGGGCCGGGCGGAGAAAGAGCAGGAGCAGGGACTCGACCGGGCCGACTTCCTGCTCCCACGCCTGGCCCAGCCCCGGCCGCCCCGGCGGCGCCCGCTCCCCGGTGCCGAGGGTGCCGAGGGTGCCGCGGGTGCTCCGGCCCCGGCGGGAACCGGTGGTGCTTCGGGGGCGTCGGGGACGAGGTGGCGGGGTGTAGGGGCGGGTCGGCGGGTGGGGGCCGGGCCGCCGCGCCGACGGGCCGTTCGGCGAGGACCATGAGACGTCTGGGAGACTGACCCTGATGACAACTGCGAACACGACCGGCACGGCCACTCTCACCGACGGCGTACGGGCTGAGGCGACCATCGATCTGGCCGCCCTGCGCGGCAACCTCGCCGCGTTGCGCGAGCGCGTCGGCGCCGCCACGGTGATGGCCACGGTCAAGGCGGACGCCTACGGCCACGGCGCGGTCCGCTGTGCCCGCGAGGCGGTCGCCGCAGGCGTCGGCTGGCTCGGCACCGCCCTCCCGCAGGAGGCGCTGGCTCTGCGCGCCGCCGGGATCCGCCCCGACCAGGCCCGCATCCTCTGCTGGCTCTGGACGCCGGGCGGCCCCTGGCGCGAGGCGCTGCTCGCCGACATCGACGTCTCCGTCAGCGCCCAGTGGGCGCTGGACGAGCTGCTCGCCGCCGTCCGCGCGACCGGTGTCCCGGCCCGGGTGCACCTGAAGGCCGACACCGGCCTCGGCCGCAACGGCTGCCAGCCGCACGACTGGCCGGAGCTGGTCGGCGCGGCGCGCCGCGCCGAGGCCGAGGGCCTGCTCACGGTGGTCGGCGTCTGGTCGCACTTCGCGGCGGCGGACGAGCCCGGCCACCCGTCCATCCAGGCCCAGCTGGACGCGTTCCGCGAGGCGCTCGCCTACGCGGAGGCGGCCGGGCTGCGCCCCGCGGTGCGGCACCTCGCCAACTCCCCGGCCACCCTGCTGCTCCCGCAGTCGCACTACGACCTGGTCCGTACCGGCCTGGCGATGTACGGGCTCTCGCCCGTCCCGGAGGTCGGCTCGCCGGCCGACTTCGGGCTGCGCCCGGTGATGGCGCTGACCGCCCGGCTGGCCCTGGTCAAGCACGTGCCCGGCGGGCACGGCGTCAGTTACGGCCACCACTACACCACGCCCGGCCCGACCACCCTGGGTCTGGTGCCGGTGGGCTACAGCGACGGCATCCCCCGGCACGCCAGCGGCACCGGCCCGGTGCAGATCGCGGGCAAGTGGCGCACGGTGGCCGGTCGGGTGGCGATGGACCAGTTCGTCGTCGACCTCGGCGGCGACACCCCCGCGGTCGGCGACGAGGTGCTGCTGTTCGGCAACGGCGAGCAGGGTGAGCCCACCGCCGAGGACTGGGGCCGGGCCTGCGGCACCATCTCCTACGAGATCGTGACCCGGATCGGCGCCCGGGTGCCGCGCCGCTACCTGGGCGCGACCGCCGAGGCCCCGACGGCCGACGCCCCTGCCGCGGAGGGCGTGCCGACGGCGGGCGCGGCGACCGAGGGCGCGAGCGTATGAGCGAGGAGGCCGGCTCCGGTCCGGTCGCGGCGGTGGCCAAGGCGGCCGGTGCGGCCTCCGGGGTGAGCCGGGCCGGTCTGATCGGGATCTCGGTCGGCGTGGTCGCGGCCGGCGCGGCCGCCGGTGTGGCGATCGAGCGGCTGACCGTCGGCCGGGCCACCCGCCGCCGGGCCCGCGCGGAGCTGGACGCCAACGCCCCGTACGGCTCGCTCCGCGGGCGCCCGTGCACGGTGACCGCCGCCGACGGCACCGAGTTGTACGTCGAGCTGGACGGCACCGGCTGGCCCGAGCCTGTCAGCGTCCGGCCCGAGGAGGACGCGGAAGAGCACCCGGAAGAACGCCCGGACGACGAGGCCGTCGCAGCCCCACGCCCAGGCCCAGCCCCCGGTACCAGTGCCGCCGCCCGCCGCGGCTGGTTCGTCCGCCGCCGGACGGACGGCCCCGGCACCGCTACCGGCTCTGGCCCCGGCACCGCTACCGCTACCGGCACCGGCGACGGACCGGTCGACCGGAGCGGGCTGCCCGGTCTGCTGGGCGGCTCCGGCGCGCTGGTGCGGGCCGGCCGGCGCTCGGGCCTCGGCCCCGCCGCCGTCGGGCGGCGCGAACCGCTGACCGTGGTGTTCTGCCACGGCTACTGCCTCAACCAGGACAGCTGGCACTTCCAGCGGGCCGCGCTGCGCGAGGGCATGCGCCTGGTCTTCTGGGACCAGCGCAGCCACGGCCGGTCCGAGCGCTCCCGCTCGTTCCTGGCCGGTGAACTCGCGAGCATCGACCAGCTGGGCGGGGACCTCAAGGCGGTGATCGATGCCGTCGCGCCGACCGGCCCGCTGGTCCTGGTCGGCCACTCGATGGGTGGGATGACGGTGATGGCGCTCGCCGACCAGGAGCCGGAGCTGTTCCGGGAACGGGTCGCCGGGGTCGCGCTGATCGGCACGCTGGCGGGGGACTGGGAGGCCGTGACGCTCGGTCTGCCGGCGGTCGGCGCCAAGCTGTTCAAGAAGGTCGCACCCGGCGTGATGAAGCTGCTCGGCCGCCAGGTCGAGCTGGTCGAGGCGACCCGGCGGCTCGGCGCGGACGTCAGCGCCGTCTTCTACCGGAAGTTCTCCTTCGGGGGGAAGGACGTCGACCCGGGCGTGGTGCGGTTCGCCGAACAGTTGCTCGACGCCACGCCGATCGACGTGGTGGCCGAGTTCTACCCGGTGTTCGGCGCGCACGAGAAGACCGCCGCGCTGGCGGCCCTGCGGGGCATCCCCACCCTGGTGCTCGCCGGCACCAAGGACCTGCTGACCCCGCCCGCGCACAGCGAGGCGATGGCCGAGCAGCTGCCCGGTGCCGAGCTGCTCCTGGTGGAGGACGCCGGGCACCTGGTGATGCTGGAGCGCCCGGACCTCGTCGACCAGCGGCTGGTCGCGCTGCTCAAACAGGCGGTCGACTACCGCGGCGCGGCGCCGTTGCCCTCCTCGGTGGGCGAGACGCCGTAGCGGCCCGGGCCACCGGCGCACGCCCGGCCGGGGATGTGGCACCGTAGCGGAGGCGCCCGGCGGTCGGTGCGCCGAAGTACGGATCGAAGGGCTTGAATCGCGCATGGGCTCGCACGCCACTCTCACCGTCGCCACTCCCGAGCGGATGGGCCGACTCGGCCGGGAGCTGGCCGCGCTGCTGCGGCCGGGGGACCTGGTGCTGCTCTCGGGGGAGCTGGGGGCCGGGAAGACCACGCTCACCCGGGGCCTGGGGGAGGGCCTCCAGGTGCGCGGGGCGGTCACCTCGCCGACCTTCGTGATCGCCCGGGTGCACCCGTCGCTGGTCGGCGGCCCGGCGCTGGTGCACGTGGACGCGTACCGGCTGGGCGGGGACCTGGACGAGATGGAGGACCTCGACCTGGACGTCTCGCTGCCGGAGTCGGTGGTCGTGGTCGAGTGGGGCGAGGGCAAGGTCGAACGGCTCGCCGAGAGCCGGCTGGAGGTCCGGATCGAGCGTGCCATCGGCGCCGAGGCGGACGACGACGATCTGGATCCGCGCCGGGTGCTGCTGAACGGGATCGGGTCGCGCTGGACCGGGGTGGAGCTGGCCGCGCTGGCCTGAGCCGACGAGCGCCGGCGGGCACGGACGGCCGTCGGCCGACACAAGTGAATACCCGCGGGCACGGGCCGATACCGACGGTTGCCGACAGACTGTCGGCAAAGTGTTGCGGGCGGGGTGCCGGGCGTGATGGGATGGGTGTCGCGGTTAGGTCTGCCTAACTAGGGAGGCGCCATGTCGAGCACCACCCCCGCCCCGGAGCGCGCGCCGCGTGGTACCGGGGCCGGAGAGCCCGCCCGCAGCGTCCAGGGCGCGCCGATGCGGGCCCTGCTGGCCGCGTGTGCGGCCGCGGAGGCGGTCTCCACTCCGCCGGAGCGCCGGGAGAGCGCGGCACCGGCCGAACCGGTGGCCGACACGCCCCGCGCGGCCTGACACTCGACACCCGCCCCGAACCGGGGCCGCACCCGAGCCGGATACCGCCTCGGGCCCGCCGCCCGCCCCGGCCCGGCCTGCGGGTCGCGCGTCCTCAGGCGATCACGACGACCTTGGTGCCGCTCGGCGCGAAGTCCCAGAGCAGCTGCCCCTCCGCCCGACCGCTGCGGATCCCGCCGGTCTTGGTCTTCGGGTCGGCGGCGGGGGTGGCACCGTCCACGGCCGCGCTGAAGCCGAACACCACGCCGTTCTGCTGGGCGAAGCGCACCACGTGCTCGATCTGCCGTCCGTCCGTGCCCGTGCTGGTGGCGGCCCGGCTGTACACCGGGTAGCTGCCGGGGGTCGGCTCCACCGATCCCGGGGTGACCGCGAAGGAGGCCACCACCTGCGGGTTCTTCTTGGGGTCGACCAGCCAGACGTAGTGGCTGCCGGCCGAGTAGACGACCCGCAGACCGGCGCCCGAGGTGGTCGGGAGCGCGGGGACGGTCGGGGTGGCCGAGGCGGTCGGGGTGGCCGACGCGGACGGTCCGCCGGACGAGGCGGTGGTGCTCGCGGTCGGCCCGGTGGCGCCTGCGCGGTCCTGTGCGCCGTTGGCCTGGAAGGCCAGCAGGCTCACCACCGCCAGGGCCCCCAGGGTCAGCCCCGTGACCACCACTCCAGGACCCATCTTCGCCACGTGTCGCTCCCACCGCCGTCCCAAAACCCGTCGGCCCCATCGTGCCAGGTCCGCTCGTTCCCGCCCGCACCCCGTAGGACGTGTGTTCCGAACCAGGACACCTTGTCGATCGGGCGGACCAGGACCGGAGGCGGTCCACGGCTCCGACCGGTCTAACCTTGACCCGTGCTGCTGCTCGCGTTCGACACCGCTACCCCTGCCGTCACCGCCGCCGTCCACGACGGCACGGCCGTCCTCGCCGAGACCGACCAGGTCGACGCCAGGCGCCACGGTGAACTGCTCCTCCCCGCCATCGACCGGGTGCTGCGGGAGGCCGGTGTCGACAAGCACCGGCTGACCGGCATCGCGGTGGGCGTCGGCCCCGGCCCCTACACGGGCCTGCGGGTCGGCCTGGTGACCGCCGCCGCGCTCGGCCACGCCCTGGGCGTCCCGGTGCACGGCGTCTGCACCCTGGACGCGATCGCCCACCGGGCGCGCGCCGAGGGCCTCGCCGGGCAGCCGTTCACGGTGGCCACCGATGCGCGCCGCAAGGAGGTCTACTGGGCCTCGTACGACGCGGACGGCCGTCGCGCCGAGGGCCCCGCCGTGGACCGCCCGGCCGAGCTGACACCGCGGCCGCGGGCCGTCGGCGCCGGTGCGCTGCTGTACCCGGAGGCCTTCCCCGGCGCGCACGGGCCCGAGCACGTCTCGGCCGGCGCGCTGGCCGACTTCGCCGCCGCCGAGCTGGCCGCCGGGCGCGAGCTGCTGCCCAACGTGCCGCTGTACCTGCGCCGCCCGGACGCCCAGGTGCCCGCCGGCTACAAGGCGGTGCTCCCGGCGTGACCGGCCCGAACGGCGCGCACGGCCCCGACGGACCGGGCCACGGCACCACGCTGCGCCCGATGCGCTGGTGGGACATCGCGCCGGTGATGGAGCTGGAGCTGGCGCTCTTCCCCGAGGACGCCTGGTCGACCGGTATGTACTGGTCCGAGCTGGCCGAGGCCCATCGCGGCGGCACCCGCCACTACACCGTGGCCGCCACCCCGGACGGCGCGATCGTCGGTTACGCCGGGCTGATGGCGGTGGCCGGCGAGGGCGATGTGCAGACCATCGCCGTCGACACGCGGCACCAGGGCACCGGCCTCGGCGCGCTGCTGCTCACCGACCTGATCCGGGAGGCCGCCCGGCGCGACTGCGCGGAATTGCTGCTGGAGGTGCGGGTGGACAACCCGCGCGCCCAGCGGCTCTACGAGCGCTTCGGCTTCGAACCCGTCGGCATCCGGCGCAACTACTACCAGCCGGCCGGCATCGACGCGCTCGTGATGCGCCTCGACCACCCCAGTACTGACCCGAAGGACCTGAAGGAAGACCGCCATGGCTGACGAACCGCTCGTCCTCGGTATCGAGACCTCCTGCGACGAGACCGGCGTCGGCATCGTGCGCGGCACCACCCTGCTCGCCGACGCGGTGGCCTCCAGCGTCAACGACCACGCCCGGTTCGGCGGTGTGGTGCCCGAGATCGCCAGTCGCGCGCACCTGGAGGCGATGGTCCCCACCATCCAGCGCGCCCTGGACACCGCCGGCATCAAGGCGAGCGACCTCGACGGCATCGCCGTCACCGCGGGCCCCGGCCTGGCGGGTGCGCTGCTCGTCGGCGTGAGCGCCGCCAAGGCCTACGCCTGGGCGCTGGACAAGCCGCTCTACGGGGTCAACCATCTGGCCTCGCACATCTGCGTGGACCAGCTGGAGCACGGCCGCCTGCCCTCGCCGACGATGGCCCTGCTGGTCTCCGGCGGGCACTCCTCGCTGCTGCTCAGCGAGGACATCACCCGTGACGTCCGCCCGCTCGGCGCGACCATCGACGACGCGGCCGGCGAGGCCTTCGACAAGGTCGCCCGGGTGCTCGGCCTCGGCTTCCCCGGCGGTCCGGTGGTCGACCGCACCGCCCGTGAGGGCGACCCCAAGGCGATCGCCTTCCCCCGGGGCCTGAGCGGCCCGAAGGACCCGGCGTACGACTTCTCGTTCTCCGGCCTGAAGACCGCCGTCGCCCGCTGGGTGGAGGCCAAGCGCCGGGCCGGCGAGGAGGTGCCGATCGCGGACGTCGCGGCCTCGTTCCAGGAGGCGGTGACCGATGTGCTGACCCGCAAGGCGGTCAAGGCCTGCAAGGAGAACGGCGTCGACCACCTGATGATCGGCGGTGGCGTGGCGGCCAACTCCCGGCTGCGCGAGATGGCCCAGCAGCGCTGCGACAAGGCGGGCATCCGGCTGCGGGTGCCGCGTCCGGGCCTGTGCACCGACAACGGCGCGATGGTCGCCGCGCTGGGGTCCGAGATGGTCTGGCGCGACCGCGCGCCCTCGTCCTTCGACCTGTCGGCCGACTCCTCGCTGCCCGTCACCGAGGTGCACGTCCCGCACACGGACGTGCACGGCCAGGCGTACCAGGCGCTGGGCGGCGGTCGGTGACCACCACCGCCGCGATGTGGGAGGCGCGGGCCGCCGACGGCCGCGGGGCCGAGCTGTCGGCCTGGGTCCGCGAGGTCGCGCTGCCCGCGCTGCGCGGCGCGGCCGGTCTGGTCCGCGCCGAGCTGTTCGGTGCGCCGGGCGACCGGGTGCTGCTGATCACCTGGTGGACGGCGGAGCCGGTGCCCGTCCCCGAGCCGCCCGCCGCACTGATCGGCCGCCCGGTGCACCGCTGGTCCTTCGCCAGCGAGCACCTGGAGTCCAGCGAGCACGTGGAGTCCAGCGAGCACCCGGAGACCGGGGCGGGCCCGGAGACCTGCGCGAACCCGGCGTCCGGGGCGGACCCGGAGTAGCGAGCTGCCGGGCCTGTCCGGGAACCGAACGGCCGGCCACTACCGTGCATAGCTGAGAGCATGCTGGACGGTAGCTGGGAGCGCGGCGCGGTGGAGCGGTACGGGCGGGGCAGGACGAGGACGTACGCGGTGGGGGCGCTGGCGCTGCTGGCCGCCGCCACCGGCTGTGGCAGCGGCGGCACGGGCGCCGGGCCCGCGGCGACCGCCGCGACGACGCCGGCGGCCGGGCAGCGGCCGTCCGCCGCGGCGAGTCCGACGCCCACGGCGACGCCCGCCGCGGTGCCCGCGGCCGGGGACGCGGCGGCCTGGGCGAAGTGGAACCTCAAGCCGCTGCCGCCCGCCCCGCCGGCGCCGGCCGACAAGCCGGTCAAGCTCGAACGGACCGGCCCCGTACCGGTGTTCAGCGAGGTGAAGACCACCGACAAGGTCGTCTTCGTCACCATCGACGACGGCGCCGAGAAGGACCCGAAGTTCGTCGAGATGCTGACCGACCTCAAGGTGCCGGTCTCGATGTTCCTGACCCGGGACATCGTCAAGGACAACTACGGCTACTTCAAGCCGCTCCAGGCGCTCGGCAACCACATCCACAACCACACCGTCGACCACGCCCAGATGAGCAAGGTCACGCCGGAGAAGCAGAAGTCCGAGATCTGCGACGCCCAGTCCGCGCTGACCCAGCAGTACGGCACCGCGCCGCTGCTGTTCCGCCCGCCGTACGGGGACGGCGCCAACACCCCGGCGCTGAACACCTCGGTGCAGCAGTGCGGGCCGCGCGCGATCGTGCTCTGGCGCGAGTCGATGCAGATCCACGACATGCAGTACCAGGCGGCGGACAAGAAGCTGCGGCCCGGCGACATCGTCCTCGCCCACTTCCGGGGGCCCAAGGACCTCAAGGGCGAGACGATGACGCAGATGTTCGGGGAGCTGCTGGCCCGCATCCAGGAGCAGGGTTTCGCGGTGGCCCGACTGGAGGACTACATCCGGCCGCCCGCCGGCTGACCGGGAGTCCGCCTACGGGAGCGCCACCGGCCGGCCGAGCATCATCAGCGGGCCCTGGTCGGTGCGGCAGAGGATCACGGTGACGCTGTTCGGCCCGCTCGGCTTCAGTTGGCGGCGCAGCTCCTCCGGGGTGATCGCCATCCCCCGCTTCTTGATCACCACGGTGCCGACGGCCCGCTCGCGCAGCAGCGCCTTCAGCTTCTTGATGTGGAACGGCAGCACGTCGGTCAGCTCGAAGGCGTGCGCGTACGGGGTGGCGACCAGCCGGTCCGAGGTGAGGTAGGCGATCTTCGGGTCGATCAGCCGGCCGTGCACCCGCTCGGCCACCTCGGCGACCAGGTGGGCCCGGATCACCGCGCCGTCCGGCTCGTAGAGGTAGCGGCCGACCGGTCCGGCCGGCGGGTCGGGCAGGTCGCCGCCGGTCAGCGAGTCGCCGTGCGGCAGCAGGGTGGCGCGGTGCGGGCGGTCGGCCCCGGTGCCGAACCAGAGCACCGCCTCCTTGACGTCGCCGTGGTCGGAGACCCACTCGGCCTCCGCGTCGCCCGGCACGGCCGTGTGCGGGATGCCGGGGGCCACCTTGAGCGCGCCGATCGGGGTGCGCCGGCCGGCCTCGATCGCCCAGGACAGCGGCGGGGCGTACGCCTCGGGGTCGAACACCCGGCCGCGCGAGGTGCGGCGGGCCGGGTCGGTGAAGACCGCGTCGTAGCCGGTGACGTCGACGTCGGCGACGTCCGCGCAGCGCACCTCGACCAGGTCCGCCAGGCCCAGTGCGGCGGCGTTGGCGGCGGTGGCCGCGCAGGCCGCCGGGTCCCGGTCCACGGCGAGCACCTCGATCCCGGCCCGGGCCAGCGCGAGGACGTCGCCGCCGATCCCGCAGCAGAGGTCGGCCAGCCGCCGCACGCCCAGCTCGGCGAAGCGCCGTGCCCGCCACTCGGCGACGCTGCGCCGGGTGGACTGCTCGACGCCGTTGGGCGTGAAGTACATCAGGTCGGCGTCCGCGCCGAACTTCGCCCGCGCCCGCTGCCGCAGCCGGGCCTGCCCGAACGCGGCCGAGACCAGCTCCGCCGTGTGCTCCCGGCGCAGCCTGGTCGCCAGTGCCAGCTCCTCCTCGGGCGCGAACTCGCGCAGCTCGGCGAGCAGGGACTGCCCCTCGGGGGTCAGCAGGGGCTGCAGGTTCTCGGTCTCCACCCGCTCATTCTCCCCGGTCGGCGCGCCGGGCCGCCCGGGGCCGGCCCGCCCGGGGCGGACGGACCGGACCGGACCGGGGCGGAGGGGCGAGCGCACTGGTGGAGTGGGTCCTGATCGGACGTACACGCGTGCGGATCATCGGCGGCATCGTACGGGAGTGCGGCCCGGCAGCCGCCCGCGAGAACCGTTTCGGGCGCGCCGTTGGCACTCTGGTTGACTGAGTGCTAACCGCAGCCTATGGTCGTCCTTGGCACTCTCCACCAGGAGAGTGCTAACGCGAAGAAGCGTGTCTGACCCCCGCGACGGCAGGCCCGTAGGTTCGCCACTACCCGTTAGACAACCCCGTAATCTCCGAAGGGGAGCTCGGACGTGACCACCAGCAGCAAGGTTGCCATCAAGCCGCTCGAGGACCGCATCGTGGTCCAGCCGCTCGACGCCGAGACCACCACGGCCTCCGGCCTGGTTATCCCGGACACCGCCAAGGAGAAGCCCCAGGAGGGCGTCGTCCTGGCTGTCGGCCCGGGCCGCTTCGAGGACGGCCAGCGTCTGCCGCTCGACGTCGCCGTCGGTGACATCGTCCTGTACTCGAAGTACGGCGGCACCGAGGTGAAGTACCAGGGCGAGGAGTACCTCGTCCTCTCGGCGCGCGACGTTCTCGCCATCATCGAGAAGTAAGCAGCACCGAGAAGTAAGACGTTCCAGCCCGCCCCGGATCCGTGTCCCAGTGACAGGGGCCCGGGGCGTGGTTGTTGGTTCACGTAGTCCGGTGGCCGGCGTGCCGGTCGCAGCCCCGAGGGAATAGGGAACATGGCGAAGATCCTGCAGTTCGACGAGGACGCCCGCCGCTCGCTGGAGCGCGGTGTCAACAAGCTGGCCGACACCGTCAAGGTGACCATCGGCCCCAAGGGCCGCAACGTCGTCATCGACAAGAAGTTCGGTGCGCCGACCATCACCAACGACGGTGTCACCATCGCCCGTGAGGTCGAGCTCGACGACCCGTACGAGAACCTTGGCGCGCAGCTCGTCAAGGAGGTCGCCACCAAGACCAACGACGTCGCGGGCGACGGCACCACCACCGCCACCGTGCTGGCCCAGGCCCTGGTCAACGAGGGTCTGCGCAACGTCGCCGCGGGCGCCGGCCCGGCCGCCCTGAAGAAGGGCATCGACAAGGCCGTCGCCGCGGTCTCCGAGCACCTGCTGTCCATCGCCCGCGAGATCGAGGGCAAGGACGACGTCGCCGCCGTCGCGTCCCTCTCCGCGCAGGACACCCAGGTCGGCGAGCTCATCGCCGAGGCGATCGACAAGGTCGGCAAGGACGGTGTCATCACCGTCGAGGAGTCCAACACCTTCGGCGTGGAGCTGGACTTCACCGAGGGCATGCAGTTCGACAAGGGTTACCTGTCGCCGTACTTCGTCACCGACGCGGAGCGGCAGGAGGCGGTCCTGGAGGACCCGTACATCCTGATCAACCAGGGCAAGATCTCCTCCATCCAGGAGCTGCTCCCGCTGCTGGAGAAGATCCTGCAGGGCGGTGCCTCGAAGCCGCTGCTGATCATCGCCGAGGACGTCGACGGCGAGGCGCTGTCCACCCTCGTGGTGAACAAGATCCGCGGCACCTTCAACGCGGTCGCCGTCAAGGCCCCGGGCTTCGGTGACCGCCGCAAGGCGATCCTGGGCGACCTGGCCACCCTGACCGGTGCCACCGTCATCTCCGAGGAGGTCGGCCTCAAGCTCGACCAGGCCGGTCTGGACGTGCTGGGCACCGCCCGCCGCGTGACCATCACCAAGGACGAGACCACCGTCGTCGACGGCGCCGGTGACAGCGAGGCCGTCGCCGGCCGCGTCGCCCAGATCAAGGGCGAGATCGCCAACACGGACTCCGACTGGGACCGCGAGAAGCTGCAGGAGCGCCTGGCCAAGCTGGCCGGCGGCGTCTGCGTCATCAAGGTCGGCGCCGCCACCGAGGTGGAGCTGAAGGAGCGCAAGCACCGCCTGGAGGACGCCATCTCGGCGACCCGTGCCGCGGTCGAGGAGGGCATCGTCGCCGGCGGTGGCGCCTCCCTCGTCCACGCCGCCAAGGTGCTGGAGGGCGGCCTGGGCCTGTCGGGCGACGAGGCGACCGGTGTCGCGGTCGTCCGCAAGGCGCTCGCCGAGCCGCTGCGCTGGATCGCCCAGAACGCCGGCCTCGAGGGCTACGTCATCACCCACAAGGTCGCCGAGCTCGAGGCCGGTCACGGCTTCAACGCCGCCACCGGTGAGTACGGCGACCTGCTGAAGGCCGGCGTCATCGACCCGGTCAAGGTCACCCGCTCCGCGCTGGAGAACGCCGCGTCGATCGCCTCCCTGCTGCTCACCACCGAGACCCTCGTGGTGGAGAAGAAGGAAGAGGAGGCCGACAACGGCCACTCGCACGGCGGCCACGGCCACTCCCACTGACGCCTGATCAGTGACCGCAGGCCCGGTCCGCGCCCCTCGGGGTACGGGCCGGGCCTGCGGCGTGTGGGGCGTTTGACTCTTCAACTATCAGTTGAATTTTGCATAAAGCAAAGATTGCCTTATAACTGAGGCATGATCGAGGCCCGCCACCTGCGCGTTCTGCGTGCCGTCGCCCGCACCGGCTCCTTCTCCGCCGCCGCCCGTGAGCTGGGCTGTACGCAGCCCGCCATCAGCCAGCAGATGAAGGCCCTGGAGAAGTCCGTCGACACCCCGCTGGTGGTCCGTTCGGGGCGCGGCATGCAGCTGAGCGAGGCCGGGCGGGTGCTCCTCAAGCATGCCACCGGCATCCTGGCCGGGCTCTCCGCCGCCGAGGAGGAGGTCGCGGCGATCGCCGGACTGCGGGCCGGGCGGGTGCGGCTGGTCTCCTTCCCCACCGCGAGTTCCACCCTGGTGCCGCCGGCCGTCGCCCGGCTGCGGGACAGCCATCCGGGGGTGCGCGTGTCGCTGGTCGAGGCCGAACCGCCGGAGTCGCTGGCGATGCTGCGCGGCGGCGAGTGCGAGATCGCGCTGGCCTTCAGGTATCCGCAGGCCCCCGGCGGCGCGCCGACGCCCCTTCCGGCGTCCGCTCCCGGGCACGGCACGCCGCGCGAGGCGCGGGCCGAGGCCAATCTGGAGGCCCAGCAGCTCAGCGCCACCACCGACTGGTCCGATCTGGTGGTCACCCCGCTGCTCGACGACCCGATGGTCGGCCTGCTGCCCGCCGCGCACCCGCTGTCGGGGCGCGGCGACGGGCGCGGGCCGGTGGAACTCGCCGAACTGGCGGGGGAGCAGTGGATCGCGGGCTGCCCGCAGTGCCGGGGGCACCTGGTGGAACTCTGCGCGGGGGCGGGCTTCGAGCCCCGGATCGACTTCGCGACCGACGACTACCCGGCGGTGGTCGGCCTGGTGGCGGCCGGGCTCGGGGTGGCGGTGCTGCCGGGGTTGGCGCTGGAGTCGGTGCGCCCCGACGGCGTGTCGGCGGTGCCGGTGCGGACCGCCTCGGGGGCGCCGGCGGTGCGGCAGGTGGTCGCCCTGACCCTGCCGGACCTCGCCGAGGTGCCGGCGGTGGCGCTGATGCTGGAGCGGCTGGCGGGCGCGGCGGCCGGGCGCTGACCGGGCGTTCGCCCGGGCGCACCGGCGGCTCGAAGCGCCATGAAGAAACGTTTCTTCATGGCGCGGAGCGGATGCGTGCCTAGCGCGGCAGCCCCGTCGGCGCGACCAGCGGTACTTCCACGAGGCGGTTGCGCGAGCGGCCCATCATCTCCTCGCGCTCATCCTCGGTCAGGCCTCCCCAGACGCCGTACGGCTCGCGGACAGCCAGTGCGTGCGCCGCGCATTCGGTGCGTACCGGGCAGCGCATGCAGACCTCCTTGGCGCTCGCCTCACGCGAACTCCGCGCGGCGCCGCGCTCCCCTTCGGGGTGGAAGAAGAGCGAGCTGTCCACGCCGCGGCAGGCCGCGGAGAGCTGCCAGTCCCAGAGATCGGCGTTGGGGCCGGGGAGGCGGGAGAAATCTGCCATGGCTCATTCCCTTCAGAGGCTCGCGGCCGCGGACCGGCCATCGGCGGGCGGGGCTGCACGGCACGGCGAGGCATCGATGCGCTGGTGTGGACACCTGGAAATATGACTTACGGCAACTCCATGGACAAGTCACCCACAGAGTGGCACAACAGTCAATGACCATACAAAAGCTATAAAAGCGGGCAAAGTGGGCATGGAGTTCGGCGGGCGCAGACGTGGCAATCGGGTGGCCGACGGGCGCGCGACGATCCGTACCGGTGTGCGGGTGGTGCGCCCACCGCGCGCGAGCTGCACAAAAGAGCGGCGTGTGCACCGCGAGGTAGCTGATCGGTAACGGGTTGGCCACGTACAGTGGTGGAGATGGCCCTGAAAGCCGTAACTCATTCGAGTGACGGTCGTTGGAAGTGCGGAGGCGGTTAGCGGGCGCCGGACGTCGGGAACGATCGCGGGGAAGTTCAGGCGATCGGCACGGAGTCCGTCGCCAATCGGCCGTGTCGGAGAGATTCGTACCAGCCAGGAGGCTCAACGTGACGCGGATCAGCTGCGGAGGACGACGGTCATGACTTCCGTTCTCGTTTGCGACGATTCCCCGCTCGCCCGCGAGGCGCTTCGCCGCGCGGTCGCGACCGTACCCGGCGTCGACCGGGTCACCACCGCGACGAACGGGGAGGAGGTCCTCCGCCGCTGGGTGGCCGACCGCTCCGATCTCGTTCTGATGGATGTCCGGATGCCCGGCCTCGGCGGGGTCGAGACGGTCCGGCGGCTGCTGTCCGCCGACCCGGGCGCGCGGATCATCATGCTCACCGTCGCCGAGGACCTCGACGGCGTCGCCCTCGCGGTGGCCGCCGGTGCCCGCGGGTACCTGCACAAGGACGCCTCGCGCGCCGAGCTGCGGGCGACCGTCACCCAGGCCCTCGCCGACCCGACCTGGCGGCTCGCCCCGCGCCGGCTGCGCAGCCCCGACATGGGCGCCGCGCCGACGCTGACGGCGCGTGAGATCCAGGTGCTGGAGGGCATGAGCCACGGCCGCAGCAACGCCGAGATCGGCCGCGAGCTCTTCCTCTCCGAGGACACCGTGAAGACCCACGCCCGACGGCTGTTCAAGAAGCTCGGCGCCTCGGACCGCGCGCACGCGGTGGCCCTGGGCTTCCGGTGGGGCCTGGTCCGCTGACCACCGCCGGCTCCGCCGGCTGCGGCGCGCTCGTCGCGGTTCCCCCCGCAGGGGCGTGTGACGTTACGGTCCCGAGGTTGCACCATGGAGGTGTGGAGCACCTCGGGGACCAGCGGACAGGCACTGCGGCGAACCACGGAGCCGCAGCGCATTCGGCGGACGGCGCGACGGACGGGACCACCGACGGCAGCGGGGCGGGGGGTGGCACGGTGCAGGAGGGGCCGGTGGTGCGCGACGGCGCGGTGCCCGGCGTCGCACCGCATAACGTTCCGGTGCACAACTCCGGACGCGGTGCCGCGTTTTCCCGTTCGACCAGGCACCATGGACCGATGCGTGACGACGTTGCCGGTACTCCCGGCGAGGCTGACCCGGTGGAGGCCGAGCCCTCCGGTCCGGGCCGCGGTCCGTCGTACGCGGATCTCGGTGGCGGCGAGCCCGACCAGGGCCCCGAACACGGCCCCGACGACATCGGCCCCGGCCGCCCCCCGGTGCTCGGCACCGGCAGCTCCCCGTTGGTCGGCGAGCTGGTCGCGGCCGCCGTCCGGGGCGAGGGCCCGGCGATCGACGCGCTGCTCGCCTACGTCCACCCGCTGGCACTGCGCTACTGCCGCGGCCGGCTGGTCCGGCTGCCGGGCGGGGCCCGGCACCACGTGGACGACGTCGCCCAGGAGGTCTGCGTCGCGGTGCTCTGCGCACTGCCGCGCTACCGGGACCAGGGCCGCCCGTTCGAGGCCTTCGTCTACGGCATCGCCGCGCACAAGATCGCCGATCTGCAGCGGGCCGCGATGCGCGGCCCCGGCTCGACGGTCGTCCCGCAGGACGACCTGCCGGAGGTGCCGGACGAGGCGCTCGGCCCCGAGGAGCGGGCGCTGCTCAGCAGCGACGCGGCCTGGGCCAAGGAGCTGCTCTCCAACCTGCCGGCCCGTCAGCGTGAGCTGGTGCTGCTGCGGGTGGCCGCCGGGCTGTCGGCGGAGGAGACCGGCGAGATGCTCGGGATGTCGCCCGGCGCGGTCCGGGTCGCCCAGCACCGGGCGCTCAGCCGGCTGCGGGCGCTCGCGGAGGAGTCCTCCTGATCGTCCGCCCTGGTGGGGGGCCGGAATGGCCCATGGGCGGTCGGTGTTGTCAAGGGCACACGAGGACACATTCGCGGTGCCAGTACCATGGGGTATCGGCGCCTGGGCGGGTCGCCAAAGTTCCGTGGGTGCGAGCGGGGTTTCCCTGGAGGTTCCTCCAATGGCACCGAGCTTTCGGCGGCCTGAGCGAGTGAGCGATGGAGTGCGCCCCCACCCTCAGGGCGCGAGCGGATTAGGCCGGCCACGGAAGGTACCCCCAAATGTCCTACAACGCCGCAGGCGTACCCGAGAAGTTCGCGATGCTCGGGCTCACGTACGACGACGTGCTGCTGCTGCCCGGGGCCTCCGAGGTGCTGCCGAACCAGGTCGACACCTCCTCGCGGGTCTCCCGGAACGTGCGCGTCAACATCCCGCTGCTGTCCGCGGCGATGGACAAGGTCACCGAGGCGCGGATGGCGATCGCGATGGCCCGGCAGGGCGGCGTCGGCGTCCTGCACCGCAACCTCTCGGTCGAGGACCAGGCCAACCAGGTCGACCTGGTGAAGCGCTCCGAGTCCGGCATGGTCACCGACCCGATCACGGTCGGCCCGGAGACCACCCTGGCCGAGGCGGACGCGCTCTGTGCCAAGTTCCGGATCAGCGGCGTGCCGATCGCGGACGGGTCGGGCCGGCTCCTCGGCATCGTCACCAACCGTGACATGGCCTTCGAGTCGGACCGCACCCGCCAGGTCCGCGAGATCATGACCCCGATGCCGCTGATCACCGGCAAGGTCGGCATCTCCGGTGAGGACGCGATCGGGCTGCTGCGCCGGCACAAGATCGAGAAGCTCCCGCTGGTCGACGACGAGGGCCGGATCAAGGGCCTGATCACCGTCAAGGACTTCGTCAAGGCCGAGAAGTACCCGAACGCCGCCAAGGACGCCGAGGGCCGGCTGCTCGTCGGTGCCGCCGTCGGCGCCAGCGCCGAGGCGTTCGACCGGGCCCAGGCCCTGGTCGAGGCCGGCGCGGACTTCCTGGTCGTGGACACCTCGCACGGCCACAGCCACAACGCGCTGGCCTGGATCGCCAAGATCAAGGCCGCCGTCGGCATCGACGTGGTCGGCGGCAACGTCGCCACCCGTGACGGCGCCCAGGCGCTGATCGACGCCGGCGTGGACGGCGTCAAGGTCGGCGTCGGCCCCGGCTCCATCTGCACCACCCGCGTGGTCGCCGGCATCGGCGTCCCGCAGGTCACCGCCATCTACGAGGCCGCGGTCGCGTGCCAGGCGGCCGGCGTGCCGGTGATCGGTGACGGCGGCCTGCAGTACTCCGGCGACATCGGTAAGGCGCTCGCCGCCGGTGCCGACACCGTGATGCTGGGCTCGCTGCTGGCCGGCTGCGAGGAGTCCCCGGGCGAGCTGCTGTTCATCAACGGCAAGCAGTTCAAGTCCTACCGCGGCATGGGCTCGCTGGGCGCCATGCAGTCCCGCGGCCAGGGCCGCTCGTACTCCAAGGACCGCTACTTCCAGGCCGAGGTGGCCTCCGACGACAAGCTCGTCCCCGAGGGCATCGAGGGCCAGGTGCCCTACCGCGGGCCGCTGTCCGCGGTGCTGCACCAGCTGGTCGGCGGCCTGCGCCAGACCATGGGCTACGTCGGTGCGGCCACCATCGCCGAGATGGAGAGCAAGGGCCGGTTCGTCCGGATCACCTCGGCGGGCCTCAAGGAGAGCCACCCGCACGACATCCAGATGACCGTCGAGGCGCCGAACTACACCAGCCGCTGACACAGCCCGACACCGAGGGACCCACCGCCACCCGGCGGTGGGTCCCTCGTGCTTGGCCGGGGTGCGGACCGGTGCCGTAGGGGAGGAAGCGAGGACGACCCGACCCGCGGAGCCAGATCGGGGCCCGCGCCGAGCCGAAGGGGCGCGGACCGGTGCTGCCCAACTGAGGCCCGGCCGACCCGGCCCGCGTCGAGCCGAAGGGGCCGGACCGGTGCTGCCTGCCCGAGCCCTCGCGGACCCGACCCCTCCCGAGCCGAAGGGGCGCGGACCAGTGCTGCTTGCCCGAGCCCGGCCGACCCGACCCGCGCCGAGCCGAAGGGGCGCGCCGGTGCCGAAAGGGAGGAGCGAGGACGACCCGGCCCGCCCCGAGCCGAAGGGGCGCGCCGGTGCCGAAAGGGAGGAGCGAGGACGACCGAGGTACGAGGGCGTTGGAGTGACGAGTGTCGGCGCCGGGTCGAGCGCCCCGGAGGCGAGCGGGCGAAGATGCGGGGGGCGTTGGAGTGACGAGTGTCGGCGCCGGGTCGAGCGCCCCGGAGGCGAGCGCGCGACCAACACAGTGTGCGGGATACTGGGGGCGGCCGGGGTGACCCGGCGGGTATGAGCAACAAACCAGAAGGGCTCGAACGAAGTGACTGAGATCGAGATCGGGCGAGGCAAGCGCGGCCGCCGGGCGTACGCATTCGACGACATCGCCGTCGTCCCCAGCCGCCGCACCCGGGACCCGAAGGAGGTCTCGATCGCCTGGCAGATCGATGCCTACCGCTTCGACCTGCCGTTCCTGGCCGCCCCGATGGACAGCGTGGTCTCCCCGCAGCAGGCCATCGCGATCGGCCGCCTCGGCGGTCTGGGCGTGCTCAACCTGGAAGGCCTCTGGACCCGCTACGAGGACCCGCAGCCGCTGCTGGACGAGATCGCCACGTTCACCGACGAGGCCGCCGCCACCCGCCGCCTGCAGGAGATCTACGCCGCGCCGATCCAGGCCGACCTGATCAAGCAGCGGATCCAGGAGGTCCGCGACTCCGGCGTGGTCACCGCCGCCGCGCTCTCCCCGCAGCGCACCGCCGAGTTCTCGAAGGCCGTCGTGGACGCCGGTGTCGACGTCTTCGTCATCCGCGGCACCACCGTCTCCGCGGAGCACGTCTCCAGCGGCGCCGAGCCGCTGAACCTCAAGCAGTTCATCTACGAGCTGGACGTTCCGGTCATCGTCGGCGGCTGCGCCACCTACACGGCCGCGCTGCACCTGATGCGCACCGGTGCGGCCGGCGTGCTGGTCGGCTTCGGCGGCGGCGCCGCCCACACCACCCGTGGCGTCCTCGGCATCCAGGTGCCGATGGCCACCGCCGTCGCCGACGTCGCGGCCGCCCGCCGCGACTACATGGACGAGTCCGGCGGCCGCTACGTGCACGTGATCGCGGACGGTGGGGTCGGCTACAGCGGCGACATTCCCAAGGCCGTCGCCTGCGGCGCCGACGCGGTGATGATCGGCGCGGCGCTGGCCCGCGCCACGGACGCCCCGGGCAAGGGCTTCCACTGGGGCATGGAGGCCGTCCACGAGGAGCTGCCGCGCGGCAAGCGGGTCAACCTCGGCACGGTCGGCACCACCGAGGAGATCCTCACCGGTCCGTCGCACACCCCCGACGGCACCATGAACCTGTTCGGCGCGCTGCGCCGCGCGATGGCCACCACCGGCTACACGGAGCTCAAGGAGTTCCAGCGGGTCGAGGTGACGGTCAACCCGGCGCTCAACCACCGCTGAGCCGCCCCGCTGTGCGGGAGGCCCCCGCCGGACGCGTTCCGGCGGGGGCCTCCCGCGTTCAGTCCCGGGCGGCCGCGCGGCGGGTGAGCAGGAAGCCGCCGATCAGCGCGATGCCGTAGAAGACGGCGTCCAGCGGGTGGCGGTCGGCGCGCCAGTGGGCGAGGGCGTCCCGGAGCAGCGCGTCGTATGCACCGGTCGGCTCGGGCAGCCGGCGGGCCTCGCCGATCAGTTGGCCGAGGAAGAGCGCGCCGGCGGCGAGCAGCGCGCCCAGCGGGGGCAGGGCGTGGCCGCGGCCGCCGAGCCGGCCGAGCGGCAGGGCGACGGCGGCGGCCGGGGCGATGGCCAGCCAGCCGACGGTGCTCGCCGCCCGCGCCGGGGCGAGACCGTAGGCCAGCGCGCCGGCCAGCATCGCGGCGACGGCGAGGGCGATCGCGACGGTGGTGCGGCCGCCCCGGCGGCCCCGGCGCCGCCGGCCCTGGGGGGCCGGCTCGGGCGCGGGGGCGGGGTGGTAACCGGCCACCGGGGCCCCGGGCATGCCCGGGGCGACATAGCCCTCGGGGGTCTCCGGTTCCGGTGCGACGGAGTAATGCGTGGCCGTACGCGGCCGGTCCGACCGGCCGTCAGTGCCCGGTGCGGGTGCGGTCATGGGCGTCGAATCCCCCCGGGAAAGACGGTGAGCTGCCGAACGCTAGCAGCGCCCGGGGGCGGCCGGACAGAGTTTTCGATCACAGATCGGGCACGGAGCGCCGGGGCCGTTCCGGTCCGTCACCAGGCTGGCCGGGGGCCGGGTGGTCGCGGGCCCTCGGGACAGGGGATGATGGAGGCTTGGCGTTCGGGCCCGCGCCGGGCCGACGCGCCGTCACCTCGACCGCCAGCAGCACATGGGGGAACGTTCCGAATGACCCAGGCGCAGGGCTCCACCGGCCGCCTCCTGGCCGGACGCTACCGGCTGGACGCGGTGCTCGGGCGCGGCGGCATGGGCACCGTGTGGCGTGCCGAGGACGAGATGCTGGGCCGGATCGTCGCGGTCAAGGAACTGCGGATGAACGGCAGCGTCGACGAGGACGAGAAGCACCGGCTGATCGTCCGGACGCTGCGCGAGGCCAAGGCCACCGCCCGGATCCGGCACAGCTCGGCCGTCACCGTCTTCGACGTCGTCGAGGAGGACGACCGGCCGTGGATCGTCATGGAGCTGGTGGAGTCCCGCTCGCTGGCGGACGTGATCAAGGAGGACGGCCCGCTGTCGCCCGGTCGGGCCGCCGAGATCGCGCTGGACGTGCTGGGGGTGCTCGTCGCCGCGCACGCGCACGGCATCCTGCACCGTGACGTGAAGCCGTCCAACGTGCTGATCGGCGAGGACGGCCGGGTGGTGCTCACCGACTTCGGCATCGCCAGCGTGGAGGGCGACGCCTCGGTGACCTCGACCGGCATGCTGGTCGGCGCGCCCTCGTACATATCCCCGGAGCGGGCCCGCGGGCAGAAGCCCGGGCCGCCGGCCGACCTCTGGTCGCTGGGCGGCACGCTGTACGCGATGGTCGAGGGCCGGCCGCCGTACGACCGGGGTTCGGCGCTCGCCACCCTGACGGCGGTGATGACGGAGGAGCTCGGCACGCCGTTCAACGCCGGGCCGCTGCGGCCGGTCATCGAGGGGCTGCTGGCGAAGGACCCCGCCGAGCGGCTGGACGCCTCGCAGACCCGCTCGCTGCTCAAGCGGGTGGTGGCCGACGCGACCACCCGGGCGGAGTCGACCACCGAGCACGCGATGCCGGTGAAGCCGGCCGCCGGGGAGCCCGCGGCCGACGAAGCCGGGGGAGGCGACTCCGAGGGCGGCGCCACGGCGAAGCCGACGGGCGGGGAGACCTCCCGGCGCACGATCGGCGGGCTGCTCGGCACCGTCCGGGTGGGCAGCCGGGCCAAGGACGCCGAGCCCGCCGAGGACACCGCGAAGCCCGCCGCCGGGGCCGCCGCCGCGCCCGCGGCGGAGCCGATCCGGCCGGTGACCAGCGAGTGGACCCTCGGGGCGACCCAGGCCGCCGGCGCCGATCCGCGCAAGGGCCGGCGGCGGCTCGCCGTGGTGACCGTCGTGGTGGTGCTGCTGCTGATCGCCGGGGCGGTGGCGATGGTCCGGGCCTTCGGCGACGCCGACGGCGGCGCGGCCAACGGCGCGGGCGCCACCTCCCCGGCCGCCGTGACCGGCTCCTCGGCACCCGACACTCCGGCGGCCGCCACCGCGGGGCCCGGCAGCGCCGCGCCCGGTACCCCGGCGCCGGGGGCACCGGCCGCGACGACCCCGGCCGGGAGCGGGGCGGCTCCGGCCGAGACCACTCCGGCCGCCGTGCCCGCGACCCAGCCCGCCGCCGTGCCGCCCGCCCCGGCGGCTCCCGGCGCGGCGGTACCCGCCGGGTACCACGAGTACAAGGATCCGACCGGCTTCTCGATCGTCCTGCCGGACTGGCTGCAGCCCGCCGGCTCGGAGTCCATCCGCCGGGTCTTCAAGGGCAACGGCAGCACCCTGAAGATCGAGTGGACCACCACCCCGGGCCCGAGCGCGGTCGCCGACTGGCAGGAGTCCGAGCCGGGGCTGCGCGCCCAGGTCAGCAACTACCAGCGGGTGCAGCTGCAGGCCATCACCTACCGGGACTGGGCCAACTCCGCCGACTGGGAGTGGACCAACGGCACGCCCAGGATGCACTCGCTCAACCGGGGCTTCGTGACCGGCACTCCGGCCAAGTACGGGTACTCGATCTACTGGATCACCCCGGACGCGGACTGGGGCACGCCGGCGAGCGTGCAGGCCCGTCAGGTCGCCTTCGACACCTTCCAGCCCGCACCGTAGGCGGCTCCGCCGGCCGGGCCCGGCCTCGGGCCCGGCCGGCGGTGGTCAGCCGATCAGGCGCTGCTTGGCGCGGCTGAACTCCTCGTCGGTGAGCGCCCCCGCGGTGTGCAGGGCGGTCAGCCGCTCCAACTGGTCCAGCAGCTCGGTGCCGGAGGCGGCCGGGGCGCCGGCGGGTGCGGCCGGGGCCTTCGCCGCGGCCTCGCGGACCAGCCGGGCGGTGGCCCGGATCTGCTCGGCGAACACCTCGGCCTTGACCACGTCCTCGAAGCGGTGCGAGCCGGTGAGCGCGACCACCAGCAGCACCTCGCCGTTGAGCCTGCTCCGGCTGACGGTCGCGTCCGTCACCGCGGAGAGCGGAACCGGGACCGGCGGCTTGCCGTCCTTCAGGAAGAGCAGCCGCTGGGTGGTGAGGACCAGTACGCCCTTGCGGAAGTGGTCGGGGTGGCGCCCGGCCGTGGAGGCGACCGGCTTCTCGTCGGGCACGACGTTCGCCTCGACGGTGCGCAGGGCCTCGGCCCGGTTGTCACGGTTGCTGTTGCCGGCCACGTCGAAGGCCGCGTCGATCAGATCGGTCCAGTCCATGGAACGAGCGTAATGCGGTCGTCGACGCGGCCCCGTTGGGCCGGTCGCCGCGCACCCGGCGAGGTTCGGCCGGTCAGGGCCTAGGCTGGGCGGTGAGCGAGAGGAACACCCATGCGAGCGGGTCCGGGTCAGGTACTGGCGGGGCGTTACCGACTGACGGACCGTCCGGAGGCGCTGCGGGCACTCGCGGTGGACGAGCGGACGGGAGCCACCGTCCTGCTGCGCGCGCTGGAGCTTCCCGCGCTGCTGACGAGCGGTCACGACCCGGACGATCCGGACGGCCCGATGCCCGAGCAGAGCGAGCGGCTGGTCCGCCGGGTGGCCGAGGTCGGTTCGGCGGCGCCCGTGCACCCGAGGCTGCTGCAGGGCGTCGGCGCGTTCGTCGACGGTGAGCTGCTCCGGACGGTCGAGGAGTGGCCGGCCGGGGTGCTGCTGGCCGACCTGGCCGCCGCCGGACCGGTCGCGCCGTACCGGGCGGCCGAGTTGGCGGCGGACCTGGCCGGCGCGCTGCGGGCGCTGCACGAGGCCGGGCTCACGCACGGCAACCTGACCGCCGAGTCCGTCCTGGTCTGCGAGGACGGTGCGGCCCTGCTGGGCGGGCTGCTCCCGGGGGTGGCCGAGGAGGCGCTGGCGGAGGAGCTGGGCGGGCCCGGCGGCCGCCGCCGGTACGAGGTCCGGGCCACCCTGGTCGGTGCGGTGGCGGAGCGCTGGCCGCTGGACGGCGGCCCGGCCGGGGACTGCTGGGCGCTCGGCGTGCTGCTGCACCGGCTGGTGACGGGCCGCTCGCCGTACCCCGACCAGGGGGTGCCCGAGTTGGTGACCGCGGTGCGCGACGGCCGGCGGGAGCCGTCGACGGTCTGCGGGCCGCTGGCGCCACTGGTCGAGCGGCTGCTGCAGCCCGATCCGGCGCTGCGGCCGGGGGCGGAGGGGATCCGGCGGGAGCTGGCGGACCTGCTGGCGGGCGCCCCGGAGCCGGTCGACGAGGAGCGCGCGGCCCGGGCGCTCGAACTCCGGCCGGAGGGGCCGCTGGTACCGCTGAACCCGCGTCGGCGCGGCCGCGGCGCCCCGCGCCCGGAGGCGGCGCCCGACGCCGGTCCGCCGCCCGCCCGGAAGCCGTTGCTGCCACCCGCCCTGCTGGGCCCGGTCCTGGTCGGCGGGGTGTTCCTGCTGCTGGTGCTCGGGGTGGCCGCCGTGGTGATGTTCGCAGGCTGACGGTGCCCGCCGGGCCGCCCCCGTCCCTCCTGCGGCCGGGGGAGGTTACCGGGGGCCGGGCGGTGCGCCTAGGGTGTGCCGTGAGAGCTGTTCGAAATGTGGTCTGTACCGGGCCCTCCGTCGCGGTGACGGCAGGTGGAGGAGGGGGAGCGGTCGCCGATGGGCGTGCAGGACCGGCCGGGGACGGCCGAGGGTGAGCGGCTGCTGGCCGGGCGCTACGAGCTGGGTGACCGGCTCGGCCGGGGCGGCATGGGCACGGTCTGGCGGGCCTGGGACCGGATGCTGGACCGCGAGGTCGCGGTCAAGGAGCTGACCGTCAGCCACCTCCCCGAGGAGGAACTGCAGATCCTGAACGCCCGGATGAAGCGCGAGGCCAGCGCCGCCGCCCGGATCAAGCACCCCGGCGTGATCACCGTCCACGACGTGCTGGAGCAGGACGGCAAGCCGTGGATCGTGATGGAGCTGGTCGACGGCCGCTCACTGGCCGATGTGATCAGCCAGGACGGCACCCTCTCGCCGCGCGCCGCCGCCGAGGTCGGCGGCCAGGTGCTGGCCGCGCTGCACCGCGGGCACCAGCTGGGCGTGCTGCACCGGGACGTGAAGCCGGCCAACGTGCTGCTGGAGCGCGGCACCGGGCGGGTGGTGCTGCTGGACTTCGGCATCGCGACCTTCGAGGGCTCGACCGAGCTGACCCGGCCGGGCGACCTGGTCGGCTCGCCGGACTACCTCGCGCCGGAGCGCGCCCAGGGCGAGCGGCCGGGCCCGGCCTCCGACCTGTGGGGCCTCGGGGCGACGCTGTACGCGGCCGTGGAGGGCGACTCGCCGTTTCGCCGGACCTCGCCGCTGACCACGCTGGCCGCGGTGGTCGGCGAGCCGCTGCCGGAGCCGCGGCGGGCCGGGGCGCTGGGGCCGGTGCTGGCCGCGCTGATGGCCAAGGACCCGGCCGAGCGGCCGAGCGCGGACGAGGCGGCCCGGATGCTGGCCGAGGTGAAGGCCGGGCACACCATGGGCTTCAAGCCCGTCGCGCCGGTCAAGACGCCCACCCAGTCGGTGCCGGTGGTCGACCGCACCGACGCGCCGGCCGGGCCGGTCCCGGCCGTCGACTCCGAGGGGCCGACCACGCCGCAGCCGCCGGTACACGCCGCGGGGGACGCCGAGCGGCCGGGTACGGGGCCGCTGGGGCCCGCCGGACCGGCCGTGCTGTCCGGGGCGCACGCCGCCACGCCCATGTCGGGAGCGCACGCCGCCACGCCCACGCCGGGAGCGCACTCCGTTTCGCCCGCGCGTGGCCCGGCCAGGCGCCGGGCCGTGCTGCGGGTCGTCGCGATCGCCCTGACCGTCGCGGTGGCGGCCGCCGGGGCGACCTTCCTCGCGACCCGTGACCGGGGAGCCCCGGAGCCCGGTCCCTCCCCGACCGCCACCGGCTCCGGGACGCCGCAGCCCACCGCGTCCGGCGACACCGATCCCCCGCCCACCGGCTACCGCTGGGTGGACGACCCGGCGGGCTTCCGGTTCCCGCTGCCGGTGGCCACCCCGGCCTGGCAGCGCAGCACCGACACCGCGAACCAGATCTTCTACAGCCCGGACAACAAGACCCACTACCTCCAGTTCGCCGTCACCGTCGGCCAGTCGGTCAAGCCGCTGGAGCACCTGCGGCAGATGGAGACCACGGTCTCGAAGCTGAAGGAGTACCGCCAGCACAAGCTGACCAGCGTCCTGGTGAACGGCCACGACGCGGCGGTCTGGGAGTTCAGCTACGCGGCCAAGGAGGGCGGCCGGCGGCGGGCGATAGAGGCGGAGTTCATCGACCGCGACGGGACGGGCTACGCCATCTACCTCTCCAGCCCGGACACGGACAAGGACTGGCCGGAGGGGGAGCAGCGGTTCAACGCGGTGCTCAAGGACTTCACGCCCACCCGCTGAGCCGTCGCCCCACCGGGTCGGCGGGCTCCCGGCCGCACCTCGGCGCGCCGACATTCTTGTTACCGACGGGTACCGAACCGGCCGCCGAGCGCCTAGGCTGCGCCCCATGACGGACCTCACAGCAGATGCCACGGTCTCCGAGCAGCCCGGCGCCGGCGCCGCGGCCCGCAACCCCGCCGCCCCCGGCGGCGGCCGTACCGTCGCCGCGGCCGTTCCGCCCTCCCTGGTCACCCGCCTCGCCGCCGGGGTCACCGCGGCGGGCGAGCCGGACCTGGTGGAGACCGTCGCCCCGCTGACCGGTGAGCCGCTGGCCGCCCTGCCGCGCTCGACCCCGGCCGACGTCGAGGTCGCCTACGAGCTGGCCCGGCGCGCCCAGCCGGTCTGGGCCGCGCTGCCGGTCCGCCGCCGCGCCGCCGTCCTGCTGCGCTTCCACGACCTGCTGCTCAAGCGCCAGGACGAGGTCCTGGACCTCATCCAGGCGGAGACCGGCAAGGCCCGGCTGCACGCCTTCGAGGAGGTGCTGGCCGTCGCCATGGCGGCCCGGCACTACGGGCGCGCCGCGCACGGGTACCTGCGCGACAAGCGGCACGGCGGGGCGCTGCCGGTGCTCACCCGGGCGGTCGAGGCCCGCCGCGCCAAGGGCGTGATCGGGCACATCTCGCCCTGGAACTACCCGCTGGAGCTGTCCATCGGCGACGCGCTGCCCGCCTTCGTGGCGGGCAACGCGGTGGTCAACAAGCCGGACACGCAGACCGCGCTGACCGCGCTCTGGGCCCGCGAGCTGCTGATCGAGGCCGGGCTGCCGGCCGACCTCTGGCAGATCGTGATCGGTGACGGCCCGGTGGTCGGGCCGGCCGTCGTCGAGCACGCCGACTACGTCTCGTTCACCGGCTCCACCCGTACCGGCCGCGAGGTCGCCCAGCGCGCCGCCGCCCGGCTGGTCGGCGCCTCGCTCGAACTCGGCGGCAAGAACGCCATGCTGGTGCTCGCCGACGCCGACCTCGACCGGGCCGCCGAGGGCGCCGTCCGGGCCTGCTTCTCCTCCGCCGGCCAGCTCTGCATCTCGATCGAGCGGCTGCTGGTGCACCGCTCGGTGGCCGACGCGTTCCTGGCGAAGTTCGCCGCGCGCACCCGTGCGCTGCGGCTGGGCGGCGGCCTCGCCTACGGCGCGGACATGGGGTCGTTGGTCTCGGTGCGACAGCTGGACGCCACCACCCGGCACGTGGAGGAGGCGGTCAAGGCCGGTGCCACGGTGGTGGCCGGCGGCCGCGCCCGGCCGGACCTCGGCCCGTTCTTCCACGAGCCGACCATCCTGGACGGGGTCACCCCGGAGATGGCGGTCTGCTCCGAGGAGACCTTCGGCCCGGTGGTCTCGGTGTACCGCTTCGACACCGAGGACGAGGCGGTGGCCATCGCCAACTCCACGCCGTACGGGCTCAACTCCAGCGTCTGGACGAAGGACGGCCGGCGCGGCCGGGCGATCGCGGCGCGGCTGCGTACCGGCACGGTCAACGTCAACGAGGGCTACGCGGCGGCGTACGGCTCGGTCGGCTCGCCGATGGGCGGGATGGGCGAGTCCGGGCTCGGCCGGCGGCACGGTGCCGAGGGCATCCTGCGGTTCACCGAGGCGCAGACCATCGCCAGCCAGCGGGTGATGCCGCTCGCGCCCGCCTTCGGCCTGGACGACCGGCAGTTCGCCGCGGTGTTCACCGGCGGGCTGCGGGTCCTGAAGGCGCTGCGGTTCAAGTAGTCCCCTCCGGTCCGGCCCGAGGGCCGGACCGACCGGCGGAGCCGCCCGGCCCGGGCGCCCGGCCCCGAAGTCCGTTCGTATCCCGAAGGAGCAGTGGCACATGGTGGCGTCCCGCGACGAGGCGGACTTCGACTACGACGTGGTCGTGATCGGCTCGGGCTTCGGTGGTTCGGTCTCCGCGCTGCGGCTGACCGAGAAGGGCTACCGGGTCGCCGTCCTGGAGGCCGGGCGGCGCTTCGAGCGCGACGAACTGCCCCGGAACTCCTGGGACCTCGCCAAGTACCTGTGGGCGCCCAGGCTCGGCCTGTACGGCATCCAGCGGATCCACCTGCTGGCCAATGTGATGATCCTGGCGGGCGCCGGGGTCGGCGGCGGCTCGCTGAACTACGCGAACACCCTGTACGTGCCGCCGAAGGCGTTCTTCGAGGACCGCCAGTGGCGCCACATCACGGACTGGCAGGAGGAGTTGGCGCCGTTCTACGACCAGGCGCAGCGGATGCTCGGGGTCCGGCTCAACCCGACCGTCACCCCGTCCGACGTCCATCTGAAGGCGGCCGCCGAGAAGATGGGCGTCGGGGACACCTTCCACCTGGCGCCGGTCGGGGTCTTCTTCGGCGACGGGAAGGACTCCGACGGCGCGGTCGGGGCGGCGCCCGGCGAGGAGGTGGCCGATCCGTACTTCGGCGGGGCCGGCCCGGCCCGGCGGGCCTGCGTGGAGTGCGGCGAGTGCATGACCGGGTGCCGGCACGGGGCCAAGAACATGCTCACCGAGAACTACCTGTACCTGGCCGAGCGCGGTGGCGCCGAGATCCACCCGCTCACCACGGTGGCCCGGATCCGCGAGCACGGCGAGGGCTTCGCGGTGGACGTCCGCCGGACCGACGCCCGCTCCACGACCGACCGGGTCAAGGCGGGCGCGCGGACGATCACCGCCGCCCGGGTGGTGGTCGCGGCCGGCACCTACGGCACCCAGTCGCTGCTGCACCGGATGCGCGACGGCGGCCACCTGCCGCGGCTCTCCGCCCGGCTCGGCGAGCTGACCCGGACGAACTCCGAGGCGCTGGTCGGCGCGCAGACGACCGACCGGCGCTACGGCAGCCGGGCGGACTTCACCAAGGGCGTCGCGATCACCTCCTCGATCCACCCGGACGCGAACACCCACATCGAGCCGGTGCGCTACGGCAAGGGCTCCAACGCGATGGGCGCGCTGTCCGTCATGCAGGTCAAGGGCGGCGGGAAGGGCCCCCGCTGGCTGCGCTACCTGGGCACGGCGGCCCGCCACCCGGTGACCTTCGCGCGGTCGATGAACCAGCACCGCTGGTCGGAGAAGACCATCATCGGCCTGGTGATGCAGTCGCTGGACAACTCGATCACCGTCTCGCTGAAGACCAAGGGCCTCGGCAAGGGCCAGCTGACCTCCACCCAGGGCCACGGCGCGCCCAACCCGAGCTGGATCCCGGCGGCCGAGCAGGGCGCCCAGGCGCTGGCCGCCGAGATCAACGGGTTCGCGGGCAGCACCGTCGGCGAGATCTTCGACATCCCGATGACCGCCCACTTCCTCGGCGGCTGCCCGATCGGCGACTCCGCCGAGACCGGCGTGGTCGACCCGTACCACCGGCTCCACGGCCACCCCGGGATCAGCGTGGTGGACGGTTCCGCGGTCTCCGCCAACCTCGGGGTGAACCCCTCGCTGACGATCACCGCGCAGGCCGAGCGGGCCATGTCGATGTGGCCCAACAAGGGCGAGGCGGACGGCCGCCCGGCTCCGGGCGAGGCCTACCGGCGGGTCGCGGCGGTGGCGCCGGTGCGTCCGGCCGTGCCGGCCGAGGCCTTCGGTGCGCTGCGACTGCCGCTGCTCGCCGTTCCGGTGGTGCCCAAGAAGCGCGACCCGGAAGCCTCCTGACGCTCCGCCGGTCCGATTGGCAGCCGTGGCCGGTGCCGGTTGACAGCCGTCCGGGCACGATGGGATAAACGGGCTCCCTGGGGGGACCAGGGAGCAACCGTTCACGGGGGGTTCGGGGTCCATGGCCATCTGCGCATCGTGCGGCGCGGCTTCGGGGGAGGGGGCGCTCGGCTGTGCCTCGTGCGGGCGGCCGCTGATGCCGCCGCCCCCGCCGCCGCCCGCCCCGCCCGCGGCACCGCCCGCCGGGTTCACGCCTCCGCCGCCCGCCGCACCACCGGCCCCGCCCGCCTTCGCGCCGCCGGCGGTTGGCAGTTGGGGCACCGGCCGGCCCTACGACCCGGCCGCCGCGCGCCCGGCCGTCCTGCGGGGGCTGACCGGCGCGGACTGGCGGCCGGCGTTCAAGGTGATGATCGCGCCGACCGCGGTGCTGTTCCTGGCGGCGCTGATCGCGGCGGTCCCGGACGACTACACCTTCTTCTACCTGTTCCGGGCGCCGTCCTTCGGCGAGCGCTTCGGTGGTGCGCTGGCCCTCGCGCTGGCCGCCCTCGGCGCGCCGTTCGAGTTGGGCTTCACCGGCGGGGGCCGGTACGGGGACGGTGGCGGCGAGGCGCTCGTCCGGGCGGTGCCGATGACGGTCACCGCGCTCTGGCTGCTCGCGCTCTGGATCGGTCTGCGGACCGCCGCGCGCCGTCGCCAGGCCGGTACCGGTGAGCAGTGGACCAGCCGGCAGGCGGCCGCCGAGGCGCTGCGGACCGCGGTGGCCGCGGCGGTGGTGATCCTGCTGATCGGCCTGGTCGCCGGCGCCGACTGGCACCCGGGGACCTCCGACGGCCGGTTCGACGTGGACGACTACGCCGGCTCGTTGGGCGGGGTGACGTACTCGGCCGACTCCGGCTGGCTCCAGGCGGTCGGCTGGACGGCGCTGCTGGCCGGGCTGGTGGCGTTCGCCGTCCACGGGACGGACGCGCTGCGCTGGGCGGCCTGGCGCAACCGGGCGGTACGCGGCTGGGCGGTGGCAGCGCTGGCGGCGGGCCGGGCGCTGACGATGACGATCGGCCTCGCCTCGCTGGTCGGCTTCGTGCTGATCGCGGTCCAGGGCGAGGGCGGCGAGGCCGGCGCCTCGCTGGCCGTGCTGCCGAACGTCGGTCTGCTGCTGCTCGGCCTGGGGTCGGCGGCGACGCTGGAGGTGGGCAGCGGCGGGAGCCCCTCCACCGCGGACCCGGACGGGGAGTCCGGCCCGCGTGACAACGGCGAGTTCTCCTTCTTCGACCTGCACGGGGAGAGCGCCGACTGGCGGTGGACCGGCCTGCTCGCGCTGGCCGCGGTGGCCTTCCTCGGGTGGACGGCGTACCGGCGGCGGCTGGACGCGGCCGACCGGCTCCGGCTGGCGGTGGTGTACGCGGCGGGGCTCAGCCTGCTGATGGCGATCGCCGGCGCGGTGGTCTCGACGAGTTCCACCACGACGTACTCCGGGCGGCAGCGGGAGTTCGGCGCCGAGTACGCGGTGGGGCTGGCCTTCGCCACCGTGCTGGCGGTCAATGTGATCTGGGCGGCGGTCGGCGCGCTGGCGGTGCCGCCCCTGCTGGCGGCCACGGGCGGCGGCCGGGCCCAGGCGGTGCCCGGCGCGGCGCCGCAGGACGCGCCGTACCAGGGGGCGCCCGCTCCGGCCCGCGCGCCGCAGGAGGCGGTGATCGCGCCGGAAGCCGATCTGCGGCCGGGGGTGAGCGAGGTGATCGGCTCGCACGAGGAGCCGCCGGCGACGCCGTCCGGCGGGGTGCCGCCCGCGCGGTCGCCGGGCGAGGACGAGCCGGTCGACCCGAGCGTCTGGCGCAAGCAGCAGTAGCGGTCGAGGGGGCGCGTGGCCAGCAGCCGCGCGCCCCTCACGCATCCGTGCGGCTCGGCCGACCGCCGCCGGAACGCGCTCGCGGGCGGGCAACGGTGGCGTGGTCGGCAGCGGCGGCGCGGCCGGAGCGGTGCGCGGGGTGCGGAACCGGGCGCACCGCCCCCGAACAGGGCAAAGGGCCCCGCGGGGGAACGGGGCCCTTTGTCGCTCAGCACTCGGCGTCAGGGCTGCGCCGGTGCTGGGGGTGACGGCGCCGGGGGAGGAGCGCCGTCGCGTCGAATGGCTTCTGGGTGGTGCCGGCGCGGCACCGGCATGAGGTGGGCCGGTCGCGCAGGGCGGGTACGCACGCGGCGGGGCGGGCCGGCGCGCATGCCTGCACCGGACGCTCGCTCACGGAGCGTGAGGTGATAATCGTTGCCATCGCGGGTCTCGGAGGCATCGGGACGGCACTCCGCGGGGGGCCTTCGGCTGCCGGGAGAACCTCTTCCAAGCAGCATCGTGCTGGACGAAGGGCTTGCTCTGCAACCGATTCGGCATGATTCGGCACAGTCCATTTTCGTCCCGGCCGGGGCGCGGCGGCCGTTCGGACCGGCTCGGCGGTCCGCCGGAGGGCACGAGGCGGGCGCTGTCGATGATCACCGTGCGTAGTGGTGGTGCTGCAGCGCACAGGGAAGCGCACGGTGGCGCGGGGACGGTGAACGGTGCGCGCCCGAGGCGCGCCGGGGTGCGGCGGCCGGTACCCGGGCGTCCCCGGGGCCGGCCGCCCCACCTCCTTGGGTGTCCAGTCACGGCCGGGGTCGCTGTCCCCTGCTGGCCGGCCGCTGCACCCGCGCGCGGTCCCACGGCGCAGCGCTCCCGGCAGGGCCGGGACAGCGGCTGCGCCACGCGCGCCGGTGGACTGGGATGAGCTCCACGCGTGGTCCTGCTAGTCCGCACGGCGGCGCCCCTGCCGGGGCGGAGGCGGCGCACCTGGCGGGCGCGGCGCGGTCGTGCGTTCGTCAGATGCAACGAAGCGGCCGCCCGGCCGGTCACGGTCTCCTGGACGTGCAGACGAGTGAAACCGGCCAGCCCGGTAGACTCGTGTCCAGACCCCCGCCCGTCGCCGCCGCCGTCCCTCCGGGGGCGTGCTCCGCGACACCTCTAGATACCGCTGCCGGAAGGCCGTCCGTGTCCTCTGCTATTCCCGACCAGTCCGCGCCTGAGACCGACACCGTCCTGGTCGTCGACTTCGGTGCCCAGTACGCCCAGCTCATCGCCCGTCGGGTGCGTGAGGCCCGGGTCTACAGCGAGATCGTGCCGAGCAGCATGCCGGTCGCGGAGATGCTCGCCAGGAACCCGAAGGCGATCATCCTCTCCGGCGGTCCCTCGTCGGTCTACGAGCAGGGCGCGCCGCAGCTCGACCGCGCGATCTTCGAGGCCGGGGTGCCGGTCTTCGGCATGTGCTACGGCTTCCAGCTGATGGCCAAGACGCTCGGCGGCACCGTCGACAACAGCGGTGCGCGTGAGTACGGCCGCACCCCGCTGACGGTCTCCCGCACCGGCTCGACCCTGTTCGAGGGCGTCCCGGCGCAGCACTCGGTGTGGATGTCGCACGGCGACGCCTGCTCCGCCGCGCCCGAGGGCTTCACCGTCACCGCCTCCACCGGGGTGGTCCCGGTCGCGGCCTTCGAGAACGACGAGGCCCGCCTCTACGGCGTGCAGTACCACCCCGAGGTGCTGCACTCCGACCACGGCCAGCAGATCCTGGAGCACTTCCTCTACCGCGGCGCCGGCATCGCGCCGACCTGGACCACCGGCAACGTGGTCGACGAGCAGGTCGCGCTGATCCGCGCCCAGGTCGGCGACAAGCGCGCCATCTGCGGCCTCTCCGGCGGCGTGGACTCCGCGGTCGCGGCCGCCCTGGTCAACAAGGCCATCGGCACCAAGCTGACCTGCGTCTACGTCGACCACGGCCTGATGCGCAAGGGCGAGACCGAGCAGGTCGAGAAGGACTTCGTCGCGGCCACCGGTGTGCAGCTGAAGGTCGTCGACGCGCAGGAGCGCTTCCTGAACGCGCTGAAGGGCGTCAGCGACCCGGAGGAGAAGCGCAAGATCATCGGCCGGGAGTTCATCCGGGTCTTCGAGCAGGCCCAGGCCGAGATCGTGGCCGAGGCCGGCGAGCACGGCGAGTCCGTGGACTTCCTGGTCCAGGGCACCCTGTACCCGGACGTGGTGGAGTCCGGCGGCGGTACCGGCACCGCCAACATCAAGTCCCACCACAACGTCGGCGGCCTGCCCGAGGACCTGCAGTTCCAGCTGGTCGAGCCGCTGCGCAAGCTCTTCAAGGACGAGGTCCGGATGGTCGGCCAGGAGCTCGGCCTGCCGGAGGAGATCGTTCAGCGCCAGCCGTTCCCGGGCCCCGGCCTGGGCATCCGGATCGTCGGCGAGGTCACCAAGGAGCGCCTGGACCTGCTCCGCGAGGCCGACGCGATCGCCCGCGAGGAGCTGACCGCGGCCGGCCTGGACCGCGAGATCTGGCAGTGCCCGGTGGTGCTGCTCGCGGACGTCCGCAGCGTCGGCGTCCAGGGCGACGGCCGGACGTACGGCCACCCGATCGTGCTGCGCCCGGTCTCCTCCGAGGACGCCATGACGGCGGACTGGTCGCGCCTGCCGTACGACGTGCTGGCGAAGATCTCCACCCGGATCACCAACGAGGTCGCCGATGTGAACCGCGTGGTGCTGGACTGCACCAGCAAGCCGCCGGGCACCATCGAGTGGGAGTAGGCACTCCCCGCCGGCCCTGAACCGGCATTGAACGGCCGCGCCGTCGTTCCCGTACACAAGGGAGCGACGGCGCGGCCGTTCGCGGTGGCGGACCGGGGCACCGGGCGCCCGCCGGGTGGGATCTCCCACCGAAAGCGCTCACGAGCGTGCAGAATGCGGACCGGACCTGTCAGGTGATGGCGGGCCGTGAAGGAAGGTGTGAGGGATGTCGGAGGCCAGCAGCTCCGTGGCGACCAGCAGCTCCACGGCGGCGGGCGACTCCACGGTGACCGGCGCGGTGGCGGCGGGCGGCGGCAGGGCCGGGCGACTGGCCCAGCGCAAGGCGGCCGCCTCCCGGTACGCGCTGCTGCCGCTGCGGATCTTCCTGGGCGTCACCTTCGTCTACGCGGCGCTGGACAAGCTCGCCGACTCGCACTACCTGGCCGGCGCGGGCGACCCGGCGTCGTTCGTCTCGCAGACCCAGGCGGCCAAGGGCTCCAGCCCGATCTCGTTCCTGCTCGGAGCCGCGCTCGACGCGCCGACCCTGTTCGCGCTCGCCGTCGCCTTCGGCGAGCTGGCGGTCGGCCTCGGCACCCTGCTCGGCCTCTGGGGCCGGGTCGCGGCGCTCGGCGGCGCGCTGATCAACCTGAGCCTCTGGCTGACCGTCAGCTGGAACGTCTCGCCGTACTACCTCGGCAACGACCTGGCCTACCTGATGGCCTGGACCCCGCTGGTGCTGGCCGGCACCCCGTACCTCTCGCTGGACGGCTACCTGGCCCGGCGGGCCGCCCGGGACCGCGAGCGCGGGCTGCGCGAGCAGCACGTCCGGCGGCGGGCCCTGATGGACGGTGGGATCGCGGCCGTCGCGATCGGCGGCGCCGGGCTGCTCACCGGCTCGCTGACCGCCACCTTCGGCCGGGACAAGAAGGCCGTCGGCCCCTCGGCCGCGCCGGCGCCCGCCGGACCGCCCGTCTCGGTGGACGCCGCGAGCGTCCCGGTCGGCGGCTCGGCCCAGGTCAAGGACCCGGCCACCGGTGACGCGGTCTACATCGTCCAGCCCAAGGCCGGCCAGTACTGCGGGCTCTCCTCGATCTGCACGCACTCCGGCTGCGCGGTCGACGCGCCGAAGAACGGCCAGTTCTACTGCCCGTGCCACGGCTCCCGGTTCGACGCGGCCACCGGCGCGGTGGTCAACGGCCCGGCCACCAAGCCGCTGCCCCGGTACGGGGTCACCAAGGACGGCGACAAGCTGAACCTCGGGCCGCTGCAGAGCTGAGCTGCGCGGCCCCCGCCGGGGCGCGCCCGTCAGGGCGCGTCCTGGTCCCGCGGCTCCGGACGGCCGCGCCGCACCGCCGCCGCGACCGCCCCGGCCAGCCCGCCGACGCCGAGCACGATGAAGGTCACCGGGATGACGATCCGGCCGTTCACGGAGACGTCGTTGATCGCCGCCACCAGGTAGAGCACCGCGATCACGGTGAACAGGCCTCCCGCGATCAGCGAGAACAGGTCGAGCTGGTGCTTCCTCACGACTGGACCACCTTGATGTCGCCGAGCCCGACCCTCAGCGAGAGGACGAGCGTGCCCTTGGATGCCTGACCGTTCACCGGGTGCAGTTGGAAGCCGCGGGAGCTGTTGCCGCTGACCTCGTCCGACCCGGGCACCTTGACGTTGCCCAGCCCGACCTTGGTGTCCAGGCTCACCGTCACGTCCGGCGGCACCACCACGGTGAGCTGCCCCGCGCCGAGGTCGACGGTGCTGTGCAGGGTGGCACCGGCCGGGTCCAGCCCGCTGAGGTCCAGCCGGCCGTTGCCGAGTCCGAGCGTGTACCGGTCGTCCAGGTCACCCGCCGAGGCGACCGTCCAGTCGCGGTCGCCGACGGCGTTCCGGACCGAGAACGACGAGCCGTGGGTGAACGCCAGCGCCAGGGTGAGCAGCAGGCCCGGGACGACCAGCCGGCGGGCCCGGCCGAACTTGGCGCCCACCAGCAGGGTCAGCCCGACCACCAGCAGCGCGGTGGCCAGTACCGTGCCGGTCACCACCTCGGCGCCGCCGTGGGCGGAGGCCGACCAGACCGCGCTGGCCGCGCCGACCGCCAGGAGCAGCCCGATCAGGCCGAGCGGCGAGCGCTCGTGCCGGCGGTGCACCACCACCGGCCGCGGCGGCGCCGGGGCGGCCGGACCGCCCTTGCGCAGCGGGTCGCCCTCGGGCAGGTCGGGGCGCTGCCACCAGGGCTGCGCGGGGCCGCCGGGAGGAGGCGTGGCGGTTGCGCCGTACGGGTTGCGTTCGGGGTGGCGGGGGTCCCACAGGTAGCCGCTCGGGCCCGCGTGCGGGGTGTCGGCCGGCACCGTGCCGGATGCCCGCTCCCGGGCGTGCCGCTCGCGGGCCCGCTCGCCCTCGTCGGTGCGCGGCCAGGAGTGGTCGGCGGCCGGCTCGGCCTCCGGGAACCACCGGTCGTACGGGCCGTGCCGCCGGTCCCGGCCGCGCCGGCGCCCGCGCGGCCGGCCGTGGCGCCGCTCCGGGTCGTAGCGGACCGCCAGGAAGACCAGGGCCCCGAGCAGCAGCAGCGGGAACATGGTGTCCCCGTCGCCCATCGAGGCGAAGAAGACGCCGGTGCCGATCACGGTCAGCAGCACCGCGCCGATCGACTGGCCGTCCACCCGGCCGGTGAGCACCCGCTGGAGCTCGGTGCGGCCGCCCTTGCTGCCGCCCCGGCCGTCCGGGACCGGCTCGGTCGGGATGATCAGCCAGGCCAGCCCGTACAGGAAGAGCCCGAGGCCGCCGGAGAGGCAGAGCACGACCGTCACCACCCGGAAGACCACCGGGTCGATGTCCAGGTGCCGGCCCAGGCCGCCGCAGACCCCGGCCACCACGCGGTGGTGCTCGGTGCGGTTCAGCGGCGGGCGGTCGGGTGCCGGCGGGGCGCTCGTCCCGGTCTCCTGGATGCGGTGGTCCTCGGTCATGCCCACCATCCTGGTGGCTCCGGCGGCGCCGCCCAACCGGTGCGAGCCCTGTCCGTACCCTGACTTGTCCCTGAGAGGGATGGGGGCTCCACCCTGATGCGCCCGGGCCCGCGTGCGTGGAACCATCGGTGCCGTGGCAGCACCCGGTACCGATCCCCGCCCCCTCGTCCCCGACCCCGCGTCGGCGGCCGTCGCCGACCCGGCCGTGCCCGGCAGCGAGCGCCCGCCGTACCGGCGGCTCTACCGGAGCCCCCAGGGCCGGATGCTCGGCGGCGTCGCGCACGGGCTCGCGGTGCACCTCGGGCTGCCGGTCGCCTGGGTCCGGGTCGCCTTCGTGCTGCTCTTCTTCGCGCAGGGGATCGGCGCACTGCTGTACGCGGCGTTCTGGTTCGTGGTGCCGATCGGCATCGGCGAGCCCGCGCAGCGCGGCGGCGCGCACTGGGTCTACGTCAACGGCGCCTTCGTGCCGGCCGGCTCCTGGCAGGCCTCCGGGGCGTCGGGGGCGGAGCTGAGCAAGGGTCGGCGCGGCTGGATCGGCCGGCTGCGCGAACTGCTGCAGCACGCGCTGCAGGGCGAGCCCGCCACGGCGGTGGCCGAGCCGGGCGGGGAGCCCGCCCCGGGGCGGGCCGGGCGGCGCCAGGGCGGTCTGGGGCAGCTCGCCGCGCTGGTCATGGTGGTGATCGGGCTGATCGCCCTGCTGAACGCGCTCGGCGTGCAGACCGCCCGGCCGTACACCTGGCCGCTGCTGGCGATCGGCGTCGGTGTCGCGCTGGTCTGGCGGCAGGCCGACGACTCCCGCTGGCAGCGCTGGTTCGGCCTGGAGGAGGGCGAGAAGCGGCGCGGGGCCTACACCCGGGTCGGCGGCGGTGTGCTGCTGGTGGTGGCCGGCACCATCGCCTTCCTCGCCATGCAGGGCAGCGGCTCCACGCTCGGCTCGGTGGTGGAGGCCTCGCTGGCGGTGCTGGCCGGCGTCCTGGTGCTGGTGGGCCCGTACGCGCTGCGGATGTGGCAGGACCTCGGCGCCGAGCGGACCGCCCGCATCCGCGCGCAGGAGCGCGCCGAGATCGCGGCCCACGTCCACGACTCGGTGCTGCACACCCTGACCCTGATCCAGCGCCGGGCCGAGGACCCGAAGGAGGTGCTGCGGCTCGCCCGGGCCCAGGAGCGCGAGCTGCGGCTCTGGCTCTACCGCCCGGAGGCGGTCGCCGAGGACGCGCCGGACACCATGGCGGAGAGCCTGCGCGCGGTGGTCGCCGAGGTCGAGGACCGGCACGGCGTCCCGGTCGAGCTGGTCGTGGTCGGCGACTGCCCGATGGACGAGCGGATCGCCGCGCAGATGCAGGCCGCGAGGGAGGCGACGGTCAACGCGGCCAAGTACGGTGGCGGGGGACCGGTCCAGGTCTACGCCGAGGTGGAGGGAGAGACGGTGTCGGTGTTCGTACGCGACCACGGCCCCGGCTTCGACCCCGACACGGTGCCCGAGGACCGGATGGGTGTCCGCGAGTCGATCATCGGCCGGATGAAGCGCAACGGCGGCACCGCACGGGTGCGGCCCGCGCCGGACGGCGGCACCGAGGTCGAGCTGGAGATGGAGAGAACGAATGACTGACGCAGCGCCGACGGGAGGGACCCCGGCCGAGGGCGGGGGGAGGGTCGCGCGGGTCGTACTGGTCGACGACCACCGGATGTTCCGGACGGGGGTGCGGGCCGAGATCGGGCGCACCGAGGTCACCGGCATCGACGTGGTCGGCGAGGCCGACGACGTGGAGTCGGCGGTCCGCGTGGTCGCCGAGACCAGGCCCGACGTGGTGCTGCTCGACGTCCACCTGCCGGGCGGCGGCGGGGTCGAGGTGCTGCGCCGCTCGGCCGGGCTGATGGGCGAGCAGGTGAAGTTCCTGGCGCTGTCCGTCTCGGACGCCGCCGAGGACGTCATCGGCGTGATCCGCGGCGGTGCCCGCGGCTACGTCACCAAGACGATCACCGGCACGGACCTGGTCAACGCCGTCTTCCGGATCGCCGACGGCGACGCGGTGTTCTCGCCGCGGCTGGCCGGCTTCGTGCTGGACGCCTTCGCCGCCACGGACACCCCGCCGGTGGACGAGGACCTCGACCGGCTGACCCAGCGCGAGCGCGAGGTGCTGCGGCTGATCGCGCGCGGCTACGCGTACAAGGAGATCGCGAAGCAGCTGTTCATCTCGGTGAAGACGGTGGAGAGCCACGTCTCGGCCGTGCTGCGCAAGCTCCAGCTGAGCAACCGGCACGAGCTGACCCGGTGGGCCACCGCCCGCCGCCTGGTCTGACGGCCCTCGCGACGCCGCTCGCGCCAGGGCCGACGGCCCTCGCGAGGCCGCCCGCCCGGCCCGGATTCCTCCGGGCCGGGCGGGCTTGTCAGTGCGGGGCCATAGACTCGGAGTGCCATGAGTAGCCTCTTTGACGACCTCCCGCTCCCCGGTTTCGAGGCCCCCGCCGCCGGGTCGAAGCAGCAGCCCGCCGCCGCCCCGACGACGCAGGAGCCGCCGCCGTTCGAGGACGACGTCCCGTACGACGCGTACGAGGAGGCGATCCCCGAGGGGCTGTTCCAGACCGACCACGCGGCCCAGGCCGAGCGGGACGCCTTCTACCGCAACGGCGCCGCCCGCCCGGTGGTGGACCCGGCCCAGCTGCTGGAGGGGATGAACGACCCGCAGCGCGAGGCGGTCCTGCACGCGGGCTCGCCGCTGCTCATCGTGGCCGGCGCCGGCTCCGGCAAGACGCGCGTGCTGACCCACCGGATCGCCCACCTGCTGGGCGCCCGCGGGGTGCAGCCGGGCGAGATCCTGGCGATCACCTTCACCAACAAGGCGGCCGGCGAGATGCGCGAGCGCGTCGAGCAGCTGGTCGGGCCGCGGGCCCGGGCGATGTGGGTGTCCACCTTCCACAGCGCCTGCGTGCGGATCCTGCGCCGGGAGAGCAAGCTCCTCGGCTTCACGTCCTCGTTCTCGATCTACGACTCGGCCGACTCGCAGCGGCTGATGTCCCTGGTCTGCCGGGACCTCGACCTGGACCCGAAGCAGTTCCCGCCGAAGTCCTTCACGGCCAAGGTCAGCAACCTCAAGAACGAGCTGATCGACGAGGAGACGTACGCCGACCAGGCGGCCAACCCGATGGAGAAGAAGCTGGCCGAGGCCTACTTCCTCTACCAGCGGCGGCTGCGCGAGGCCAACGCGCTCGACTTCGACGACATCATCATGACGACGGTGAACCTGCTCCAGGCCTTCCCCGACGTCGCGGAGCACTACCGGCGGCGGTTCCGGCACATCCTGGTCGACGAGTACCAGGACACCAACCACGCCCAGTACATGCTGGTCCGGGAGCTCAGCGGGGGCTCCGCCGCGGCCGCGCCGAAGCGCACCGTGGACGGCGACTACGTGGACCCGGCCGCCGGACGGCTGGCCGAGGTGCCGCCGGCCGAGCTGTGCGTGGTGGGTGACGCGGACCAGTCGATCTACGCCTTCCGCGGTGCGACGATCCGCAACATCCTCCAGTTCGAGGAGGACTACCCGAACGCGACCACGATCCTGCTGGAGCAGAACTACCGCTCCACGCAGACCATCCTGAGCGCCGCCAACGCCGTCATCGAGCGGAACACCAGCCGCCGCGAGAAGAAGCTCTGGACGGCCGGCGACCACGGCGAGAAGGTCGTCGGCTACGTCGCGGACGACGAGCACGGCGAAGCCCAGTTCATCGCCGACGAGATCGACCGGCTGACCGACCGGGGCGAGGCCAAGCCCGGCGACGTCGCGATCTTCTACCGGACCAACGCCCAGTCCCGGGTGTTCGAGGAGGTGTTCATCCGGGTCGGCCTGCCGTACAAGGTGGTCGGCGGGGTGCGCTTCTACGAGCGCAAGGAGGTTCGGGACGTCCTGGCGTACCTGCGGGTGCTCTCCAACCCGGAGGACACCGTGCCGCTGCGCCGGATCCTCAACGTGCCCAAGCGCGGCATCGGCGAGCGGGCCGAGGCGATGATCGACGCGCTCGCCGGGCGCGAGCGGATCTCCTTCGCGCAGGCGCTCCAGCGGGTCGACGAGGCGTACGGCATGGCCGCCCGCTCGGCGAACGCGGTGAAGAAGTTCAACGCCCTGATGGCCGGGTTGCGACAGGTCGTCGAGTCGGGTGCCGGGCCCGCCGCGGTGCTGGAGGCGGTGCTGGAGGAGACGGGCTACCTCGCCGAGCTGCAGTCCTCCACGGACCCGCAGGACGAGACGCGGGTGGAGAACCTCCAGGAGCTGGCCTCCGTCGCCCTGGAGTACGAGCAGGACCCGGGCGAGCGGCCCGACGCGGGGGAGGACGACGCGCCGCCGGTCGGCTCGCTGGCCGACTTCCTGGAGCGGGTCGCGCTCGTCGCGGACTCGGACCAGATCCCGGACGAGGACGAGGAGGGCCGGGGCGTCATTACGATGATGACCCTGCACACCGCCAAGGGGCTGGAGTTCCCGGTGGTCTTCCTGACCGGCATGGAGGACGGCATCTTCCCGCACATGCGGGCGCTCAACCAGGTCAAGGAGCTGGAGGAGGAGCGCCGGCTCGCGTACGTCGGCCTCACCCGGGCGCGGGAGCGGCTCTACCTGACGCGTTCGGTGCTGCGCAGTGCCTGGGGGCAGCCCTCGTACAACCCGGCCTCGCGGTTCCTGGAGGAGATCCCGGACACGCTGGTGGAGTGGAAGCGGACGGGCGCGGCGTCGGTGCCGGCCTCGCGCGGGTACTCCTCGGGGTCGTCCTGGGGCGGGAAGTCCGCCGGTTCGGGCGGCTCCTCCCGGGGCGCGTCGCGCGGTGCGGCGGCGGCCGCCTCACCGAAGGCGGGCTGGGGGCAGTCGGCCCGGCGGGCCGGTACGGCGGTCGAGCGCGAGGTCGTGGCCCTGGCGGTGGGGGACCGCGTCACCCACGACACCTTCGGCCTGGGCACCGTGGTGGCCACCGCCGGTGTCGGCGACAAGGCGCAGGCCACGGTGGACTTCGGGACGGAGGGGCGCAAGCAGCTGCTGCTGCGGTACGCGCCGGTGGAGAAGCTGTAGGGCCCGGCGGCGCGGGCCCGGGGTTCCACCCGGGTCCGCGCCGGGCCGGGGTGCGCGCGACCGGCCCGGCGGGGCGGGGCCGGGGCGGGTGCGGCCCGGCGGGGCGCGGTCAGCGGGGGTCGACGCCCTGGGCGAGGAACCACGGCAGCGGGTCGACGGGGGCGCCGCCGCCGGCCGGGCGGATCTCGAAGTGCAGGTGCGGGCCGGTGCTGTTGCCGCTGCTGCCGACGAAGGCGATGACGTCGCCCGCCTTCACGGTCCCCTTGCGGATCTTGTACGACCGCAGATGGCAGTACCAGGCCTCGGTGCCGTCGGCCATCTTCAGTATCGACATGTAGCCGTACGACGGGTTCCACTGCGTGCGGATGACGCCGTCCGTGACCGCCATGACCTGGGTGCCGCCGTCGACGGGGAAGTCGATGCCGGTGTGGCGGGCCGCCCAGTGCGTGCCGGACGCGCCGAACATCTCGCCGAGCCCGCGCTGGGCGACCGGGAGGATGACCTTCGGGAGCTCGGGCTCCGGCGTCGGGGCCGGAGCGGCGAGCGCCGTCCCGCCCGCCGGGCCGGCGGGCTGGGTGCCGGAGAGCGGAGCGCGGGCGTCGCCGCGGGATGCCTGGTCGGCCTCGCCCGCGGCGAGGACCTGCTGGGCGGCGGCCCTGGCGGGCGCGGTGTCCGGGGCCTCGGCGGCCTGCTCGGGGGCCCGGCCGGCCGCCTGCGCACGCTGCTGGTCGGCCTCGCCCTGGACGGTCGCGGCGGCTGCCCCGGCCACTCCGAGGGCGGCCATCGACGGCAGCGCGACGCGCAGCAGGGCGGTCCGGGTGGCGGCCTTGGCGGCGCCGCGGCGCTGGGCGCGCGACTGCTCGCGGGCGGCCACCCGCAGCTCCGCACGGGTCGGGCGGGCGGCTGCGTCGGGAGCCATCGGGGGCTGCCTCCTCGGTGGACCTCGGGCACATCGTCGGGCGAGGGGAAGGGCGAGGGGAGGGACGGACGGAAAGGCGAGGGGAAAACAGCCGAGACTGTAGCCGTAACGCCGGGATCCGGACAAAAGTCCGTATGTCAAGAGGGGAGTTGGCGGCCTGCGGACGGAGCCGTCGGTGTATACCCGTCGGTAGCAAGGGGTGGGCCTGTGATTTTGCCCTCCTCTTGAGGGGCGGCACGGTCAGTCCGCCCGGGTGACGCTAACCTCCCCTCAGGTTGTTATTGCTGGTTAACCGCGCCCGTGCCCGACGAGGTCCGGTGGGTGGTGGACGACGAAGTCCAGGAGGCAGTGATGGGTGTGTCAGGCCCGATCCGTGTGGTGGTCGCCAAGCCCGGGCTCGACGGTCACGACCGCGGCGCCAAGGTCATCGCGCGTGCCCTGCGTGATGCCGGTATGGAGGTCATCTACACCGGCCTGCACCAGACGCCCGAGCAGATCGTCGACACCGCGATCCAGGAGGACGCGGACGGCATCGGGCTGTCGGTCCTCTCCGGGGCGCACATGACGCTCTGCGCGCGGGTGCTGGAGCTGCTGCGGGAGCGCGAGGCGGAGGACATCAAGGTCTTCTGCGGCGGCATCATCCCGGAAGAGGACATCGTCGAGCTCAAGGCGATGGGCGTCGCGGACATCTTCACCCCGGGGACGCCGACCCGGGACGTGGTGGCCTGGGTCGAGGCGAACCTGCGGGCCGCGAGCTGACCCCTCGGGCGGAGGTGTTCCGCGGGGCGCGCGCCTGCCGGGTACGCGCCCGCCTGCCGTAGCGCGCCCGCTGCGGGCGAGCCCTGCTTCGACCGTGTGCCAGCCGGGTGCGTGCCCGAGGGGTGCGCGCCGGTGGGGTGCGCCTGCCGAGTGCTGGGCCGGGCCGGTACGGGACACCCCCGTACCGGCCCGGCCGCGTTCCGGCGCGGGCGGTCAGGCGCCGAGTTCGGCGAGCATCGCCTCCCGGAAGCGCAGGGTGCCGGCCAGCCGGGAGAAGGTCTCGGCCCAGGCGCCGGCGGGCGCCGCCTCGGCGGCCAACTCCTCGACGGCGGTGGCCGTTGCGGGGGAGAGCGCGCGCTCCGTCATGCCGAGCACCCCGCTGTGGCTCCACGGGTACGCCCCGGAGGCGGCCGCCCGGGCGAGCGCCGCGACGACGGCGGTGGACAGCGGCGGGGTCCACGGAGCCGCGCAGGCCCCGAGCAGTTGGAAGGCCTCGCCGAGGCCGTGCACCTCGATGAACGCGGCCGTCCAGACGGCGCGTTCGGCGGGCGGGAGGACGGCGAGCAGCTTGGCGGGGGCTCCGGTGCTCCGGGGGGCACGGGCGGCGCGGCCGCCGCGGGACCCCGGTGCGGGGGCCGGGGCGGGGCCCAGCAACGCCCGTGCCCAGTCGGCGTCCTGCTGGCGGACGGCGGCCCTGGCCCAGGCCTCGCGCAGGTCGTCGGCCCAGCTGCTGTCGCTCTCGTCGAGGCTGTCGCCCACCCGGAGCCCGAGCAGCCGGCCCGGCGTCAGACCGGTGGACTCCGGCCACAGCGAGAGCGGCGTGGCGGCGATCACCTCGCCGAACCACCAGGCCCGCTCGCCGCGCCCGGTGGGCGACTTGAGTGGTATGCCGTCGCGCTGCATCGCGGTGTCGCACTCGGTGGGCGGGGTGACGAGCAGGTGCGTGCCGCGCTCGGAGAGGCGGACGGCGGCCCGGGCGCGCTCGGCCATCCGGTGGGCGAGCGTGGAGCCGGGGAGGGTGGAGAGCAACTCGGCGGCGGTGGCCCGGACGTTCTTGCTGCGATCGCCCAACGCGGCTTCGAGGAAGGGCTCGTCGGCGAGCGAGAGGCCGTCCTGGAGGGCGTCCAGGAAGAGCAGCCGGTCCTCGGCGCGCTCGGTGGGCCAGGTGCTCACCAGCAGGGCGAGGCCGGCGGCGGGGTCGCTCCGGCGCAGTGCGGTCAGATGGGTGACGCGCTCGGCGAAGAGCCCCTCGTGCCAGAGGTGGTGGTCCCCGGGAGCGGCGGCCGCCGGTCCGCCGGGCGCGGCCGTGCCGGCGGGCGCGTCGGTGGTGGTGCGGAGGACGAAGCGCCAGTCGGCGTTCCGGGCGGCGAGCCAGCGGCCCAGGGGGCCGGCCAGCGCCACGGCGTCGGGGCGCAGCTCGGTCCGGCCGCGGGCGGCGTCCAGCAGGGCCGGTACGGCGGCGGCGGGTGGGCGGAAGCCCCGGGCGCGGGCGGTGGCGAGCCACTGCGGGAGCAGTTCGGTGAGGTTGGCGAGGGTGCCGGGGGATCCGGCGCCCCGGCTGCCGAGCAGGAGGGTGAGCCGGCGGGCCGCGGGGGTGGGCAGTTCGGGCCGGTGGTCCTCGGGGGCGGGGGCGGCGAGCAGGGCGGTGACGGCCTCGCCGGCGGGGGCCGGGCGGGCTCCGGCGCGGCGGCGGACGGTCTCCAGGGCGGCGAGTTCGAGCAGGGCGGTGGCCGGGTCGGTGCGGTCGACGGCCAGGTGGGCGGCGGAGTCACCGGCGGCCGGGGGCGGCAGGGGGCGGCGGTCGGTGCCGAGGAGGGCGGTGGTGTGGAGGGACTCCCAGGGGTCGGTCGGGGTCGGGGCGGTGGGCGGCACGCGGGGCTCCTGCGGGTCGGTGGGTGCTGGTCGGAGGCTCTCGGGCGGGTGGGGCGCCGGGGCCCGCGGCGGGCCCGTGGGACGCGCGCGGGCCGGTCCCCGCTTCGGGGGCCTACCCGGTGGTGAGGTCGATCGGGCGGTGGTCCGCGCCCCAGGCGGTGACCGGGGCGAAACCGTGGTGGCCCTGCTCGCCGAAGACGGTGAGGGGGCGGCCGGTGGAGACGGCCGCGAGGCGCCAGAGGGCCGCTTCGGGGGTGGCACCACGGTGGACCGGGAGCGTGTGCCGGCCGTCGGTGAGCTGCCAGCCGTCGGGGGTGAGGACCGGGACGACGCCGGTCAGGACGGCCGGCCAGGCGTCGAGCCAGGGATCGTCCGCGACGGCGTCGCCGTAGGCGGCGACCGCTTCGGCGGGGGTGAGCCCGGGCGGCGGGGCGGCGGGGCCCTGGCCGGGGGCGTCGTAGCGGGTGCCGAGGGCGGCGCGCAGGGGGCGGGCCCCGGGGTGGAAGGCGAGTTCGGCCTCCAGCAGGTGGCCGGTGGGGAGGGCGAGGTCGGGGGCCCGGCCGGGGCGGCCGAAGGCGAGGAGCAGGGCGGCCCGGCCGGTCTTCGCGCCGCGCAGCCAGAGCCGGCGGGTGGTGAGGCGTTCGTCCGCTGCGCCGTCCAGCGGGGAGGTGCGGCTGCCGAGGACGTACCAGCGGTCGCGGACGGTGGGGCCGGCCAGTACCTCGGCGGCGTCGGTGGTGTAGCCGACCCGGGCCCGGACGGTGGCGGCCAGCGGGGCGGGCAGGTCGTCGATCCGGGTGGCGGCGGTGGCGAGCAGATGGAGCATGGCGTACTCCTCCAGGAGGTCGGGCCCGGTGACGGCGTCGAGTTCGCGGACGCGGGTGGCGAGGCCGGGGGCCTGGGCGTCGACCATCCGGGCGGCGACCTCCTCCCAGGGGCCGGCGGCGGACGGGTCCGCGAGGCCGTGGCGGACCCGGTCGGCCAGCCGCAGACGCAGCTCACCGGCGCCGGCGGCCACCCGGGCGTGGCGCTTCTCGGCCCGGCGGAGGGCGGCGGCCGGGTCGGCCGCGGCGGTGGCGCCGGTCGCCCGCCGCTCGGCGCGGTCGCGGCGCTCGGCCAGCCAGTCGGACGCCCAGTCGGAAGGCTCGCCGGCCGGGACGGCCTCGGGGGTGCCGCTCCAGAGCAGCAGCAGCCCGAGCGCGTGCTTGCAGGGGAACTTCCGGCTCGGGCAGGTGCACGAGTAGGCGGGCGTGGCCAGCTCGACGGCGGTGCGGTAGGGCGTCCGGCCGCTGCCCCTGCACTCGCCCCAGAGCGCGGCGCCGTCGGTGCCCGTGGCCGACCAGGGCGCGGGCGAGGAGAGCTTGCCCGCGGCCTTCTGCGAGCTCGCGTCGGGTGCCAGGGACAGGACGTGTTCGGTGCTCCAGCGTTCCTCCATGCCGACGACGGTAGGCGGAGGGACTGACAGGCCGGGTGGTCGAACTGAGGTCCGGTCAGGATTGTCAGTGGTCCGGTGCAGGGTGGTTCCCACAGGCCGGGACGCCGACCTGGCTCCCCCCGATCACCTCGCCGCCCGCCACCGGTGTGTCCGGCGGCCGACCCGAAGGAGCCCCCTGATGACCGACGTTCTGCGGCAGCACGCGGAGGACGCCTTCGCGGCGGAACTGGCCGCGCTGGCCGCGCAGGACGACCGCCCGCGTCCCGAGCGCTGGAAGCTCTCGCCGTGGGCCGTCGCCACCTATCTGCTCGGTGGCGAGCTGCCGGACGGCACCGTGGTCACCCCCAAGTACATCGGCCCGCGGCGGATCGTCGAGGTCGCCGTGACGACGCTGGCCACGGACCGGGCGCTGCTGCTGCTCGGCGTGCCCGGCACCGCGAAGACCTGGGTGTCGGAGCACCTCGCGGCGGCGATCAGCGGCGATTCGACCCTGCTGGTGCAGGGGACGGCCGGTACGCCGGAGGAGGCCGTCCGGTACGGCTGGAACTACGCCCAGCTGCTGACCAACGGTCCGAGCCGGGCGGCGCTGGTGCCCTCGCCGCTGATGCGGGCGATGGCGGACGGGAAGATCGCCCGGGTCGAGGAGCTGACCCGGATCCCGGCGGACGTCCAGGACAGTCTGATCACCATCCTGTCGGAGAAGACGCTGCCGATACCGGAGTTGGGCGGCGAGACGCAGGCCGTGCGCGGGTTCAACCTGATCGCCACGGCGAACGACCGGGACCGCGGCGTCAACGAGCTGTCGAGCGCCCTGCGCCGACGGTTCAACACCGTGGTGCTGCCGCTCCCCGGCTCGCTGGAGGAGGAGGTGGACATCGTCACCCGGCGGGTCGACCAGCTCGGCCGCTCGCTGGAGCTCGCCCCACTGCCCGGTGGAGCCGAGGAGATCAGGCGGGTGGTGACGGTCTTCCGGGAGCTGCGGGCCGGCCTCACGGTGGACGGCCGGACGAAGGTGAAGACGCCGAGCGGCACGCTGTCGACGGCCGAGGCCATCTCGGTGGTGACCAACGGTCTGGCGCTGGCCACCCACTTCGGGGACGGCGTGCTGCGGGCCGGCGACGTCACGGCCGGCATCCTCGGCGCCGTCGTCCGGGATCCGGTGGCGGACCAGGTGGTCTGGCGCGAGTACGTCGAGGGCGTGCTGCGCGAGCGGGACGGCTGGAAGGACTTCTACCGCGCCGCCCGGGAGAACGCCCGCTGACGCCATGGCAGTTCATGGCATTCGCGGCAGTTCAAGGCGGTCCAAGGCGGTCCAAGGCAGTTCAGAGCAGTGCTGAGCAGTTCGATTCAGTCCGAGTCAGTTCGAGGCACGAGGAGGGAGGGCGCGATGAGCGCGGAGGTGACGCTGCTGGGCGTACGGCACCACGGTCCCGGCTCGGCCCGCGCGGTGGCCGCCGCACTGGAGCAGTTGCGGCCGGACGCGGTGCTGATCGAGGGCCCGCCGGAGGCCGATCCGATCGTCGGGCTGGCGGCCGAGAAGGACATGGTGCCACCGGTCGCCCTGCTCGCCCACGTCGTGGACGACCCGGCCAGGGCCGCGTTCTGGCCCTATGCCGAGTTCTCCCCGGAGTGGGTGGCGATCCGGTACGGACTCGACGCCGGTGTACCGGTCCGCTTCATCGACCTCCCGGCCGCCTACGGCCTCGCCGAGGAGCGGGAGCAGCCGGAGCAGGGGGAGCAGCCGGAGCGGGCGGCGGACCCGATCGGGATGCTCGCCGAGGCCGCCGGCAGCGACGACCCGGAGCGCTGGTGGGAGGACGTGATCGAGCACCGCTCGCCCGGTACCGACGCGCTGGCCCCGTTCGCCGCGGTCGCCGAGGCGATGGCGGCGCTGCGCGAGGAGGTCGCGCCCGGCGGGCCCGTCCGGCGCGACGACCTGCGGGAGGCGTACATGCGCCAGCAGATCCGGGCCGCCAAGCGGGCCGGGCACCGGCGGATCGCCGTGGTCTGCGGGGCGTTCCACGTCCCGGCGCTGGCCGTGCTGCCGACCGTCGCGCACGACCGGGCGGTGCTGGCCGGCCTGCCGAAGAAGGTGCGCACCGACATCACCTGGGTGCCGTGGACGCACCGCCGGCTCTCCCAGCAGAGCGGTTACGGCGCCGGGATCGTCTCGCCGGGCTGGTACCACCACCTGTTCACCACCACGGGTGATCCGGTGCCGCTCTGGTTGACCAGGGCCGCCGACCTGCTGCGGGCCGAGGACCACCCGGTCTCCTCGGCGCACGTGATCGAGGCCGTCCGGCTGGCGCGGACGCTGGCGGTGATGCGCGGCCGCCCGCTCGCCGGCCTGACCGAGACCCTGGACGCCGTCCGCTCGGTGATGTGCGACGGCTCGGACGTCGCACTGGCGCTGGTGCACGACCGCCTGGTCACCGGGGACGTCCTCGGCGGGGTGCCGGACGGCGCTCCGGCGGTGCCGTTGCAGCGGGACCTGACCCGGCTGCAGCGCTCGCTGCGGCTGAAGCCGGCGGTCGAGCCGCGGGAGTTGGACCTGGACCTGCGCAAGGAGAACGACGCGGCCCGCTCCCGGCTGCTGCACCGGCTGCGGCTGCTCGGCATCGACTGGGGCGTGCCGAGCCGCTCCGCCGTCACCTCGACGGGCACCTTCCGAGAGAGCTGGCGGCTCTGCTGGCAGCCCGAGTTCGCCGTCCGGATCGCCGAGGCCGCCCAGTGGGGCACCACCGTCGAGGAGGCGGCGACCGGCCGGGCGGTCGGCGCGGCGCGGGCCGCGGTGGAGCTCGCCGAGCTGACCGCCCTGGTCGAGACCTGCCTGCTGGCCGGGCTGGCCGACGCGCTGCCCGCCGTGATGCGGATCCTCGCCGACTGCGCCGCGCTCGACACCGACGTCGCCCAGCTGGCCGGGGCGCTGCCGGCGCTGGTCCGCGCGCTGCGCTACGGCGACGTCCGCGGCACCGACCACCGTGCGCTCGGTGAGGTCGCGACCGGCCTCGCCGACCGGATCTGCGTCGGGCTGCCGCCCGCCTGCACCGGGCTGGACGCGGCCGGCGCGGAGGCGGTGCGCGGCCGGCTCGACGAGGTGCACGGCGCGATCGGCCTGCTGGAGCCGGGCGGCGGGCTCGTCGACCGGTGGGCCGGGACGCTGCGGGCGCTCGCCCGCCGCGAACCGGTCGGCGGTCCGGCCACGGGCGTGCCCGGCCTGCTGCGGGGGCGCGCCGTCCGGCTGCTGCTGGACGACGGACGGCTCGACTCCGAGGAGGCCGGCCGCCGGATGGGCCTCGTCCTCTCGGCGGCCAACGCCCCGGCGGACGCGGCCGGCTGGGTGGAGGGCTTCCTCAGCGGCGGCGGCGCCCTGCTGCTGCACGATCCCCGGCTGCTCGGCCTGCTCGACGGGTGGCTGACGGCGGTGCCGGCCGAGGTCTTCACCGATGTGCTGCCGCTGCTGCGCCGCACCTTCTCCGCGCTGGAGGCGGGCGTCCGCACCACCGTCGGCAGCAGGGTCGCGGCCGGTCCGCTGGGCACCGAGCCGGTGGCGGCGGCGGGCACGGGCCCCGAGCTGGATCCGGCCCGCGCCGACGCGGCGCTGCCCGTGGTCGCCCTGCTGCTCGGCCTGCCCGGCTGCCCGGTCCACCCCGCGGGGCCGCCGCGGATCCCCCGACAGGCCGAGGGCCGCGACACCTGACCCCGCACCCGACGCGCCCGACGCGCCCGACGTGACGCGCCCGACGCGATGTACCCGCACCCGACGACGCACCTGACCCGATGGACCGGAAGGAGCACCCGATGGCAGAGGCCACCACCCCCGCCGCTCCCGTCACCCTCGCCGCCGAGGAGCGGCTGCGCCGCTGGCGGCTGGTGCTCGGCGGCGAGGCGGACGGCACCGGCAGCGCGCTGCGCGGCCGGGACGCCGCGATGGACGGCGCGCTCGCCGCGCTGTACCGGGGCACGCCGCAGGAGGGCCGGGCCGGGCGGTCCGGCCGGCGCACCGCGGGGCTGGGCGGTTCGGCGCCGCAGGTGGCCCGGTGGCTCGGGGACATCCGCGAGTACTTCCCCACCAGCGTCGTCCAGCTGATGCAGCAGGACGCCATCACCCGCCTCGGCCTGGACCGCCTGCTGCTGGAGCCGGAGATGCTGGAGGCCGTCGAGCCCGACGTCCACCTGGTCGCCACCCTGCTCTCGTTGAAGCACGCGCTGCCCGAGACCACCCGGGAGAGCGCCCGCGCGGTGGTCGGCAAGGTGGTCGCCGAGCTGGAGCGCCGGCTCGCCGACCGCACCCGGGCCACCCTGGGCGGCGCGCTGGACCGCAGCGCCCGGGTGAACCGCCCGCGCCACCGCGACATCGACTGGGACCGCACCATCCGGGCCAACCTGAAGAACTACCTGCCCGAGCACGGCACCGTCGTCCCCGAGCGGCTGGTCGGCTACGCCCGGGCGCAGCGCGCGGTGAAGAAGGACGTCATCCTCTGCATCGACCAGTCCGGCTCGATGGCCCCCTCGGTGGTGCACTCGGCGGTGTTCGGCGCGGTGCTGGCCTCGATGAGGACGCTGGACACCCGGCTGGTGGTCTTCGACACCTCGGTGGTCGACCTCACCGAGCAGCTCGGCGACCCGGTGGACGTCCTGTTCGCGACCCGGCTCGGCGGCGGCACCGACATCAACCGCGCGCTGGCCTACTGCCAGTCGAGGATCACCCGCCCGTCCGAGACCGTCGTGGTGCTGATCAGCGACCTCTACGAGGGCGGCATCCGGAACGAGATGCTCAAGCGGGTGGCGGCGATGAAGGCGGCCGGCGTCCAGTTCGTCGCGCTGCTCGCGCTCTCCGACGAAGGGGCGCCCGCGTACGACCACGCGCACGCGGCCGCCCTGGCCACGCTCGGCGCCCCCGCGTTCGCCTGCACGCCGGACGCGTTCCCGGACGTCATGGCGGCGGCGATCGAGAAGCGGCCGATCCCCGTCCCGCCGCAGGGCGGGTAGCGACCGGGTGCGCGGGTTCACCCGGACGAGCGAACCCGGGCCCGGCCCCACCGCTGATCTGCGCACCTGCTGAGCAGGGCGCGCGGCAGTCGGTCGGGGCCTGGCTGTGACGGTTCTCACCCAAGCCGGGCCGGTCCCGGGCGAAACACGCCTGCCGTCCGGGGATAACCTGCCAGACGGACGTGACGCGCGTGTTGATTGACGTGTGCGCCCGTGGCTGTGTGGGCCGCAAGGCCGTACCTCTGCGTACCCGCACCGCCCCGACGACCCGCAGCGAAGATCCTGCCGTGGCACGCTCGTAGAGACACAATCCGCGACCACGAACAAGGACAAACACGTGGACCTGTTCGAGTACCAGGCGAGGGACCTCTTCGCCAAGCACGGGGTTCCCGTGCTTGACGGTGATGTCATCGAGACCGCCGCAGACGCTGCCGCCATCGCGGAGCGCTTCGGCGGCCGCGCCGTCGTCAAGGCTCAGGTGAAGGTGGGCGGCCGAGGCAAGGCCGGTGGCGTGAAGCTCGCCGCCGACCCGGCGGACGCCGTCGCCAAGGCCGAGGCGATCCTCGGGATGGACATCAAGGGCCACACCGTTCACAAGGTGATGCTGGCCCAGACGGCGGACATCAAGGAGGAGTACTACGTCTCCTTCCTGCTGGACCGCACCAACCGCACCTTCCTGGCCATGGCCAGCGTGGAGGGCGGTGTGGAGATCGAGGTCGTCGCGGAGGAGAACCCCGAGGCGCTCGCCAAGATCCCGGTCGACGCCAACGAGGGCTGCACCCCGGAGAAGGCCGCCGAGATCGTCGCCGCCGCGAAGTTCCCGGCGGAGATCGCGGACCAGGTCGCCGATGTCCTGCAGAAGCTCTGGGTCGTCTTCATCAAGGAGGACGCCCTCCTCGTCGAGGTCAACCCGCTGATCAAGTCCGGCGACGGCAAGATCATCGCGCTCGACGGCAAGGTCTCCCTGGACGAGAACGCCGAGTTCCGCCAGCCCGAGCACGAGGCGCTCGAGGACAAGGCCGCCGCCAACCCGCTGGAGGCGGCGGCGAAGGCCAAGGGCCTGAACTACGTCAAGCTCGACGGCCAGGTCGGCATCATCGGCAACGGCGCGGGTCTCGTCATGAGCACCCTCGACGTGGTCGCCTACGCGGGCGAGAGCCACGGCGGCGTCAAGCCCGCCAACTTCCTCGACATCGGTGGCGGCGCGTCCGCCGAGGTCATGGCGAACGGCCTGGAGATCATCCTGGGCGACCCCGACGTCAAGTCGGTCTTCGTCAACGTCTTCGGTGGCATCACCGCGTGCGACGCCGTCGCGAACGGCATCGTGCAGGCCCTGGCCCTGCTGGAGTCCAAGGGCGAGAACGTCTCCAAGCCGCTGGTCGTCCGCCTGGACGGCAACAACGCCGAGCTTGGTCGCAAGATCCTCGACGACGCCAACCACCCGCTGGTGCAGCGCGTCGACACCATGGACGGCGCCGCCGACCGTGCCGCCGAGCTGGCCAACAAGTAAGGAAGGGGACTTAACACCATGGCTATCTTCCTTACCAAGGACAGCAAGGTCATCGTCCAGGGCATGACCGGCTCCGAGGGCATGAAGCACACCCGCCGCATGCTCGCCTCGGGCACCCAGATCGTCGGTGGCGTGAACCCGCGCAAGGCCGGCACCACGGTCGACGTCGACGGCACCGACGTGCCCGTCTTCGGCTCCGTCGCCGAGGCCATCGAGAAGACCGGTGCCGACGTCACCGTCATCTTCGTGCCGCCGAAGTTCACCAAGGACGCCGTCGTCGAGGCCATCGACGCCGAGATCGGCCTCGCGGTCGTCATCACCGAGGGTGTCCCGGTCCACGACTCGGCCGCCTTCTGGGCGTACGCGGGCTCGAAGGGCAACAAGACCCGGATCATCGGCCCGAACTGCCCGGGCCTGATCAGCCCCGGGCAGTCCAACGCCGGCATCATCCCGGCGGACATCACCCAGGCCGGCAAGATCGGCCTGGTGTCGAAGTCCGGCACCCTGACCTACCAGCTCATGTACGAGCTGCGGGACATCGGCTTCTCCTCGGCCGTGGGCATCGGCGGTGACCCGGTCATCGGGACCACCCACATCGACGCTCTCAAGGCCTTCCAGGAGGACCCGGAGACCGAGCTCATCGTCATGATCGGTGAGATCGGTGGCGACGCCGAGGAGCGTGCCGCGGCCTACATCGCCGAGCACGTCACCAAGCCGGTCGTCGGCTACGTCGCGGGCTTCACCGCCCCCGAGGGCAAGACCATGGGCCACGCCGGCGCCATCGTCTCCGGCTCCTCGGGCACCGCGCAGGCGAAGAAGGAGGCCCTGGAGGCCGCCGGCGTCAAGGTCGGCAAGACGCCGTCCGAGACCGCCCGCCTGGCGCGTGAGCTGATCAACGGCTGACGCTCGCCCCGCGCATCGAGCGCCCCGTCCGGATCTCCGGGCGGGGCGCTCGCCGTTGTGGCGGGGCCTGCGGCCGGGAGCGCGGCGGCCCCACGCGCGCCGATCCGGCCGCGGCTCCGGCCGTCGCCGGTGAGGTGTGGCCAGTCGCCCCGTCGCCCCGTCGCCCCGTCGCCCCGGCGTCCGACCTGGCCCGGGTCGGACGCCGGGGACTCCGTCGGCGGGCCGCTCAGCGGTCCGCCGGGCAGGGGAGGAGCGACCAGCGGGTGCAGGCCGCCGGCCCGCCCGCCGAGCCGGGCGGGGGCAGGGCCGCCGCGGCGCGCGCGGCGGCCGGCAGCTCCCACAGCGGCGCCCGGGGCGGCGGCGGGTCCGCCACGACCGGCTCGACCCCGGGCGTCGGACTGCACCAGAGGCTGCGGATGCCCGTCGGCGGACCGTCCGGGACGAGCGGCACGGCGGAGCCGTTGACCGCGCCGCAGACCGCCTGCTTCGGCGGCTCGGGGGCCCGGTGGAACAGCGACCCCGGGCCGCTGCCGGCCAGTGTCGCCGCCGCCGCGCCGCCGACCGCCACCGTGATCAGCACCGCCGCCCCGGTCCGGGTGGCGTTTGCCAGTCGGTGCCGGGCGCGCAGCACCGGCACCGGAGGCCGTTGCGGCTCCGGGCAGCCGCGGACGGCGGCCCGGTGCAGCAGTCCGGCGAGCCCGTCGGCGAAACCCTCGGCAGCCGGATCGGGCCCGACCAGGTCCGGCACCCACTCCGCCAACGCCGCCCGGGCGGCCCACACCCGGCCCTCGGCGGCCGCCACGGTCGACTCCACCTCGACGGCCACGGCGGCGGCGGGCAGGCCCAGGCCGTCGTGCAGCACCAGCGCCCGGCGCTGCGGGCGGGAGAGCCGCTTGAGCGCCTTGAGCAGTGCGCGGTCCCGGTCGGTGAGCCGGTCGTGGTCCGGCAGTACGGCCTGCGACTCGTCGGCCGGGCGGACCTTGATCCGCCGGTGCGGCAGCCGCCAGACGTGCGTCCGCCGCGGACCGCCCCGGTGCCACGGCGAGAGCGCCGCCTCACAGGCCCGCGCCCGCACCCAGCCCTCCGGATCGGCCCCGGCCGCCACCTCGTCCCAGTGCCGGCGCGCCTCGCCGAAGGCCAGCCGCACGCAGTGCACGGCGCGGTGCTTGCAGGAGGTGAGCAGGAAGACCTGTTGGACCAGGCGGGTGTGGGCGGCCTCGTACAGCTCCTCGAACGACGGTACGGGTACGGCGTCCAGGGGCTCCGAGGTCGCACCTGCCGCGTTCGCGGCGGCCAGCGCGGCGGCGGCGGGCCTGTGGTCGTTCGGCTCGGGGGCGCTCCCGCCGTCGGTGCGAGGCGACCCGGCGGGTGTGGGGCCCTCGGCGGGGTTCGTCCGGGCGGGCGGCTTCGCGGCGGTGCCGGCCGGCCTGCCGCCGTTCGGCCGGGACGGTGCGCCTGACGCCGGTCCGGTCCGGGGGGCGGTGCGGCCGTCGGTGCGGGGCGTCCCGGAGGCGGCGGGGGTGTTCACCGCGCCGGTGGCCGGGGCGTCGGGTGTGCGGCCGTCGGTGCGGGGCGTCCCGGAGGCGGCGGGGGTGTGCGCGGCACCGGCCTTGCCGCCGTTCGGCCGGGGTGTCCCGGGGCGCGTGGGGTTCGGGTCGGCGGCGGGTCGCGGCGTGGGGGCCTCCTCCCCGGGGCGCGGGGCTCCGTGGGAGGCGGCGTCGCCCGGGCCGGTCGGCCGGGCCTTGGTGTGCCCGCGCCGTTCCCGCCCGGCCGGTTGCTCCACCGGGGTGCCGAGCCCCGGCGTGTCCGGCGGGCCCGCCGGACCGCCGGAGGCGCCCTGAGCGGGGCTCAGCAGTGCGGCGAAGGCGACGATCTCGGCGTGGGTCCGCGTGCCGAGCTTGCGCATGGCCCGGTGCTGGTAGCTGCGTGCGGTGGCTGGGGTGACGCCGAGCGCCGCCGCCGACTGGGCGAGGTCCAGGCCCGCCGCGAGGTGGGCGAGGGCCTGGGCTTCACGCGGCGTCAACTGCCGCAGCAGCCGGAGCGCCTCGCTCTGCCCTACGGCCGGCCCGTTCGCCTCGGTGGCCCGGCCGGGCCCGGCGGCACCGGCGGCACCGGCGGCACCGGCGACACCCGCAGCACCTGCGGCGGCCTGCGCCCCCCGGCCCCGTTCGGTCCGGCCCTTTCCGGGGCGTTCCTTCCCGGGGCGTCCCTGGGGTGCCGGGGGGTCGGCGGATCCGGCGGTCCGGGCGGGGTGGTTGGCGGCGGCGGCGTCGGCCGGGCGCTCGGCGGTCGGCGGCGTGGTCATCAGACGCTCCGGGCCGGAGCGGGGGCGACGGCATGAGGGCAGGGTCTGAAAATGCGCATAAGCCAATAATCTGGGACACGACGGTGGTTTGCCTCTTCACGGAGCATGGCGAGTCGCCTTGGCACCATGAGGCGCATGACGCAGCTGATGGGCCGTCCGATCCTGGAAGTGCCGGGCGAGCTGGGCGCCAGACCCGTCCTGGCCGACGTGCTCACCGGGGTGCGGACGGCGCTGCTCGGCCTGGCGGTGGTCGCCGTCCCGGTCCTCGGGCTCTGGGTGGTGACCCCGTACGCGGACGACGGCGCGGCCGGCGCCGTCCGGCTGGCCGGGGCGCTCTGGCTGCTCGGGCACGGCGCGCCGGTGCTCCGCGGTGCCCTGGACGCCCCGCTGACCGTGACTCCGCTGCTGCTCGGCCTGCTGGCGGTGGGCCAGCTCCACCGCGCGGGTGCCCGGGCGGCGGCCCGGCGCCGGCTGCGGCCGCGCTGGAGCGGCCCGTTGGCGGTGTGGTCCGGCTACTGCGCGGTCGCCGTGGTGGTGGTCGCGCAGTGTTCGGGCGCGGGCCTGTTCCGCGCGCGGGTGCTGCCGGACGTCCTGGTGGTGGCGCTGGTGGCGGCCGTCGCGACGGCCGTCGGCGCCCGGGCGACCGGGGCGCCCTCGCCGAGGTCCGGACCGGCGTCCTGGCCGGCCTCCTGGACGGCGCCCTGGCAGGTGCTCCGGCGGCGGGCGCTGGACGGGCTGCCCGCCTGGGCCCGCCTGGACGGGGGCGCGGCGGCGATCCGGTCGGCGGCGCTGGCCGCCGGTGCGGGGCTGGTGGCGGCGGGTGCGGCGGTGGTCGCGGTGGCGGCGCTGCTGGACGCGGTGACCGGGGGCGGCCACGGCACGGTGGCGCTCGCGCAGGGCCCGGCCGCGGTCGCCGGACTGCTGCTGCTCAGCGTGGCACTGCTGCCGAACGCGGTGCTCTGGGGGGCGGCCTACGCGCTGGGCCCGGGGTTCGCGGCGGGTGCGGGGACGGTGGTGGCGCCGTCCGGAACGGTGCGGGGGCCGGTGCCGGACTTCCCGCTGTTCGCCCTGCTGGCGGAGCCCGGCGCGGGCGGTTGGCGGCAGCTGGTCTGCCTGCTGCCGGCCCTGGCCGGGGTGGTCCCGGCCGTCCTGATCGGCCGTGCGGCGGCCGGGGCCCGGTACCCGGGCGGCGCGGACCGGACCATCCGGCAGCGGGAGGAGCCGGCGCCGGCCCGGCCCGGTGCGTGGCGGCCGGCGGGGACGGCCGTCGCCGTGCTGGCGGTGGCCCTGCTGACCGGTGCGGCCGCCGCAGTGCTCGGCTGGCTCTCCGGCGGGGCGCTGGCCGGCGGCCGGATGGCGGAGCTGGGCCCGGTGCCGTGGCGGACGGGGCTGGCGGCGGCGGGTTGGATCGCCGCGGTGGCCGTCCCGGGCGCGCTGCTGACCCGGGCCCGGGTCGCGGCCCGGACGTCGGCCACCACGGCGGCGGCCGGTGCGGACACCGGACTCGATACCGACGCGGTCGGCCTGCCCCGGGGCGGGACTGTCGGCGTTCCCGGAACCGTCGGCGTGCCCGGGGCCGTCGTCGCCCCCGGGAGCGGCGCGATCGCCGGCCGCGCGCGCCGGGGCGTGCTGTGGCTGCGCGCCCGCGTGTACGCCGTGGTGCTGCGGCTGGGTCGGTCGGCCGACGGCGCGGAGGCGGCCGCGGAGGACGCGACCGGCCCGGAGGAGCTGGACTGACGGCGGCGCCGTCCGTCCGCCCGCTACCCGCTACTCGCTCTTCGAGGTGATGTCCACGTACCACTTCGGCGCGAGGCGCTCGCAGTTGTCCGCGCCGGTCGAGGTGAGCGAGTCCCGGACGCAGGTCACGTAGTCGTTGTAGTAGAGGCTGAGGCCGATCACCGAGGAGACGAAGACCACCGTCATCGCGCCGGTGAGCACCCCGGCGAGGGCGGCCGGGGTCAGCGGGTTGGGGGCGGCGGACTCGCCGGCGGCGGGTGCCGCCCCGCCGGTCGCGGTCGCGGCGGCCGGCTTGGGGGCCCGCATCGCGGCGACTCCCCAGACGATGGCCAGCGCGCCGACGAACAGCGCCACGTAGTGCAGCGAGGCGAACGCGCAGACCAGCGCGCCCATACCGGCCAGCGCGGCGTTGCGGGCCTTGCGCTGCGCCGGGTCGCTCGGGTCGAGCTTGGGCGGCTGCGGGGCGGGCGGGCGGGGGTGCCAGCCGCCGCCCTGGTAGCCGGGGCTCCACGGGTGCGGCGGCGGGACCTCGGGCCGCTCGTCCGGGTTCCCGCCGCCGTCGGTGCCGTCGGTGCCGTCGGCACCGCTGGAACCGCTGGAACCTCCGGTGGGCCCGGGGTTGCGGGGCTGCCACGGCTGGTCCGGGGCATCCGCCGGCGGCGGCGCGAAGGGGTTGCGCTCGCCGGTGTTGTCACCGCTGCTCATGGTTCAGCCATTCCTTCTCGGTCGGTGGGGCGGACGCCCGCGCCACCCTATGATCCCGCAGTCGCCCGTGGGGCCTTCGGCGGCCTGCCTTCGGGGCGCGTTCCACCGCACCGGCGAACCCGCGAGGGGCCGCCCGCCCGGCCGCACTCGACGTCCCGCCCCCGGGCCCGCCGCCCCACTCCGCCGGCGCCCCGCCCCGCCCGGCCGGCCACCGCCGGCAGCTCCGCACCACCCCGTCGCTGCCGTCGGCCCGCCGTCCGCGCACGGCCGGCGGGCGGACGCCGGGCCGACGGCGGGTGAACGGCGCCCCGATGGAGATCCCCGTCTCAACTACGCGCGTAGCGCCGCCAGGGCGTTTCAAGGGCCGTCCGACCAGCCGTTATCGTGGTGACGGTCAGCAGCTCAGATAGGTTCCCCGGGCCCGCATCGCGGCGGGTTCCTCCGGTGTTCCCCCTCGCTCGACCTGCCGTTCGTAGTGGCCCCACCGCCGGTGGATGTACCAGCGGGCGGCGCCCGACCTACGGAGAATCGCGCAGTGGCCGCCGCCCCCGCTCAACTCTTCCCGCCCCGCACTCCCGGCCCGGCCCGGCTGGTGGTGCTGGTCTCCGGCTCCGGCACCAACCTACAGGCGCTGATCGACGCCGTGGCCGATCCGGCCTTCGGCGCAAAGATCGTCGCCGTCGGTGCCGACCGTGACGGCATCGCGGGCCTGGAGCGCGCCGAGCGGGCCGGGCTGCCGGTCTTCGTGCACCGACTGAAGGACTTCGCCGACCGCGCCGCGTGGGACGGCGCGCTGACCGCCTCCGTCGCGGAGCACCGGCCGGACCTCGTGGTCACGGCGGGCTTCATGAAGATCCTCGGCCCCGCGTTCATCGCGGCCTTCGCCGGTCGGATCATCAACACCCACCCCGCACTGCTGCCCGCCTTCCCCGGCGCCCACGGCGTCACCGACGCGCTCGCGTACGGGGTGAAGGTCACCGGCTGCACCGTCCACCTGGTCGACGCCGGGGTGGACACCGGGCCGATCATCGCGCAGGGCGTCGTCGAGGTCACCGACGCCGACCACGCCGATGGCGGCGACGCGCTGCACGAGCGCATCAAGACTGTCGAGCGAAAGCTGCTCGTCGACATCGTGGGCCGGCTGGCCCGCGAGGGTCACCGCATCGAGGACCGAAAGGTATGGATCCCGGCATGAGCGCCGCCCCCAGCACCACGTCCCCCGTCACCGCCCCCCTCGACGAGGAGAGCGGCGTCCGCCCGATCCGTCGCGCGCTGATCAGCGTGTACGACAAGACCGGTCTGGAGGAGCTGGCCCAGGGCCTGCACGCCGCCGGGGTCGCCATCGTCTCCACCGGATCCACCGCCGGCCGGATCGCCGCCGCGGGCGTCCCGGTGACCGAGGTCTCCGAGCTGACCGGCTTCCCCGAGTGCCTCGACGGGCGCGTGAAGACGCTGCACCCCCGCGTGCACGCCGGTGTGCTCGCCGACCTGCGGCTGGAGTCGCACCGCGCGCAGCTCGCCGAGCTGGGCGTCGAGCCCTTCGAGCTGGTCGTGGTGAACCTCTACCCGTTCAAGGCCACCGTCGCCTCCGGCGCGAGCCCGGACGAGTGCGTCGAGCAGATCGACATCGGCGGCCCGAGCATGGTCCGCGCCGCGGCCAAGAACCACCCGTCGGTCGCCGTCGTGGTGGACCCGGCCCGCTACGGCGACGTGCTGAAGGCCGTCCAGGAGGGCGGCTTCGACCTGGCCACCCGCAAGCGCCTGGCCGGTGCCGCGTTCGCGCACACCGCCGCCTACGACGTCGCGGTGGCCTCCTGGTTCGAGGCCGGCTACGCGGCCGGCGACGTCGAGGGCTTCCCGGAGTTCCTGGGCGCCACCTACGAGCGCCAGAACGTGCTGCGCTACGGCGAGAACCCGCACCAGGGCGCCGCGCTCTACAGCGACGGCACCGGCGGCCTGGCCGGCGCCGAGCAGCTGCACGGCAAGGAGATGTCGTACAACAACTACGTCGACACCGATGCCGCCCGTCGCGCCGCGTACGACCACGCCGAGCCGGCCGTCGCGATCATCAAGCACGCCAACCCGTGCGGCATCGCCACCGGCGCGGACGTCGCCGAGGCGCACCGCAAGGCGCACGAGTGCGACCCGGTCTCCGCGTACGGCGGCGTGATCGCGGTCAACCGCCCGGTGACCGTCGAGCTGGCCGAGCAGATCGCCCCGATCTTCACCGAGGTCGTCGTCGCCCCCGGGTACGAGGACGGCGCCGTCGAGGTGCTGGCGCGCAAGAAGAACCTGCGGGTGCTGGTCGCACCGGAGGCGCCGGCCAACCGCCAGGAGGTGCGCCCGATCTCCGGTGGCGTGCTGCTCCAGGACGCCGACCGGATCCACGCCGCGGGCGACGACCCGGCGAGCTGGACGCTGGCCACCGGCGAGGCGCTCCCCGCGGCCGAGCTGGCCGAGCTGGCGTTCGCCTGGCGGGCCTGCCGGGCCGTCAAGTCCAACGCGATCCTGCTGGCCAAGGGCGGTGCCTCGGTGGGCGTCGGGATGGGCCAGGTCAACCGGGTCGACTCGGCGAAGCTCGCCGTGGAGCGGGCCGGCGAGCGGGCCCGGGGCTCCTACGCGGCCTCCGACGCCTTCTTCCCGTTCGCGGACGGCCTGCAGATCCTGCTCGACGGCGGCGTCAAGGCCGTGGTGCAGCCGGGCGGTTCGATCCGGGACGAGGAGGTCGTCGCGGCCGCCGCCGCGGCCGGCGTGACGATGTACTTCACCGGTACCCGCCACTTCTTCCACTGACGCCGACGCCGGTGCCGGGCCGGGAGGATCCCGGTCCGGCACCGGCGGTGTGACGGTACGACGGAGCGGCCCGGCCCCCTGGGAAGGGGACCGGGCCGCTCCGCTGTCGCCGGTGGGTGTTACTTCTTGATCACCAGGGTGCCGGCGGCACGGTCGTGCCAGCCCTGCAGCTTCCCGGAGTTGTCGAAGAACGGGGACAGGTAGACCAGCGCGGCGCCGATGTAGCAGAGGAACGCGCCGACGATCGGGATGATGAAGCGGATGAAGCCGCCGCCCAGGCCGGGGACCTGGCCGTTGCTCTCCTTGACGACGCGCAGGCCCAGGGCCATCTTGCCGAGGGTGGCGCCCGCGAAGGAGACCATCAGCCACTCGTACAGCAGGTTGAACACCGAGAGCACGCCGACCATGATCAGCATGGTGACGAAGAAGCCCGCGGCGGCGTCGTTGTTGGCGTTCAGGCAGTCGTAGTACGCCGAGTTGGAGCCGCCGTAGGTGTACTTGCCGCTGCAGTCCTGGGTGTCCTTGGCGATGCCGAGCGCGCTGGCCAGGCCGAGCGCCATCACCAGGGCGACGACCGCGCCGATCGCGAGGCCGTCGATCAGGCGGGCCAGGAAGCGCTGGCCCATGGTGGCGATCTTCACCGTGCCCAGCTGGGCGATGTTGATGTAGCCGTTGTTGGCCTGGAGGGTGCCCGGCATCGGCGCGTACCCGTACGCCGGCTGCTGCGGCACACCGTACTGCGGGGCCTGCGGCGGCTGCTGCGGGTAGCCGTACCCGGCGGCCGGCGGGGCCTGCTGGGGGTAGCCGTAGCCCTGCTGAGGGGGCTGCTGGCCGTACGGGTTGTTCGGGTCGGGCGGGTAACTCATCGATGCCTCCGGGCAGGGATGTGGGGACGTGGGACGGGACAGCGCTGGGTCCGGAACGCACCGGCGGGGCGAACTGCCGAGCGGACGGGACGATAGCGGAGCGCGGTGACAACGGGGGCGGACACGGTCCGGCGCCCGCCGGCACGGGCTGGCTCAGGAACGTGGGTGGCGCCGGTCCGGCGCGAACGGGAGCATCGACGGCTGCGGTCCTGGCAGCACGCGGCCGTGGCGGTCGGGCGGCACGGTGTGGTGTGGTCGGCTCACTCTGTTCTTCCCCCGGGTACGCCCCGCCGGTGTCCGTCGGCCCGTCACCGGGCCGGAGGCGGCAGGGAATGCCCGCTTATCGTCGACCGGGCGGCCCGGCGCTGTCCAGCCGCGCCCGCGTGGCGGACCGGACTGTGGCGCAACCGCAACGTGGTCCGAACGGTTTTCGAGCCGCCGGGGCTCCCCGGCACCGCTGTCGCCGGGGGCTGGCGCCGTCCGCCTCCGGCATCCGGGAGAATGGGGTCATGACTGCCCAGATTCTCGATGGCAAGGCCACCGCCGCCGCGATCAAGTCCGAACTCGCCGCCCGTGTGGTGGCCCTTCGTGCCAAGGGCGTCACGCCCGGTCTCGGCACCGTCCTGGTCGGCGACGATCCCGGCAGCCGCTGGTACGTCAACGGCAAGCACAAGGACTGCGCCGAGGTCGGCATCGCCTCCATCCAGCGCGAACTGCCCGCCACCGCCACCCAGGAGGACGTCGAGAACGTCGTCCGCGAGCTGAACGCCGACCCGGCCTGCACCGGCTACATCGTCCAGCTCCCGCTGCCCAAGGGCCTGGACCAGAACCCCGTCCTGGAGCTGATGGACCCGGACAAGGACGCCGACGGCCTGCACCCCACCTCGCTCGGCCGGCTCGCGCTGGGCATCGAGGGCCCGCTGCCCTGCACCCCGCTCGGCATCGTCGAGCTGCTGCGCCGCCACGACGTGGCGATCGACGGGGCCGAGGTGGTCGTGATCGGCCGCGGTGTCACCGTCGGCCGCTCGATCGGCCTGCTGCTCACCCGCCGCAGCGAGAACGCCACCGTGACCCTCTGCCACACCGGCACCCGGGACCTCGCCTACCACCTGCGCAAGGCCGACATCGTGGTCGCCGCCGCCGGGGTGCCGCACCTGGTCAAGCCGGAGGACGTCAAGCCCGGCGCGGCCGTGCTGGACGTCGGCGTCAGCCGCAGCGAGGGCAAGATCGTCGGTGACGTCCACCCGGGCGTGGCCGAGGTGGCCGGCTGGATCTCCCCGAACCCGGGCGGCGTCGGCCCGATGACCCGCGCCATGCTGCTGAACAACATCGTCGTGGCGGCCGAGCGCCGCGCCGGCCTCTGAACGACCGCGATCCGACTCCGGAAGGACGGCGAGCTATGAACGGGCGGACCGAGCGAAGGCCGGCGAGCCGCGCGTTTCACGACGCGGCGGCCGAGCGGGGCGGGGTGGGCCGATGAGCGGGCCACGGCCGGCGAGCTCCCGGCGCAGGCCGGTGAAGACCACCGGAACGCTGCCCCCCGAGGGCTCGGCGGCGGCGCTGGGGCGTGACCACGCCCTGCCGGTGCGCCAGTGGCCGATAACCCTCGTCCTGCTGGTGGTCGGCGCCGGGCTCGCCGTCACCTGGTTCGCCGACTTCAAGGACGGCTTCAAGTACGGGCTGCTGATCCTCGGCGGCGGCGTGCTGCTCGGCGCGCTGCTGCGGCTGGTGCTGCCCGAGGTCGGCATGCTGGCGGTGCGCAGCCGGTTCACCGACGTGATCGTGCTGACCTTCCTGGGCGTCTCGATCGTGCTGCTGACCCTGGTGGCCCAGCCCAACCCGTGGCTGGAGATCCCGCTGCTGGACAACGTCGGCGAGCTGGTCGGGCGGCCGAAGCACTGACCCGCCCGGCCCGCCCGCCCGGCCCGATCGGCCCCCGCCCGCACCGTCGGGACGGGGGCCGTCATCGTCTGTGACCAATCAGTCACGACGGCACCCGCGGCATACGCTTCGCTTTGCGATAACCTGACGCCGGTCTCTCGATGTCGAGAGATCATCCTCGGCTCCAGTGCGCCGGTGTGCCTGGGGCACCTGGCGATTTGCTGGAGAAGGTAGAAATGACCCGCACCCCCGTCAACGTCACCATCACCGGAGCGGCCGGCCAGATCGGCTACGCGCTGCTCTTCCGCATCGCCTCGGGCCACCTGCTCGGCGCCGACGTGCCGGTGAACCTGCGCCTCCTGGAGATCCCGCAGGGCCTGAAGGCCGCCGAGGGCACCGCGATGGAGCTTGTCGACTGCGCCTTCCCGCTGCTGCGCGACATCAAGATCACCGACAACGCCAACGAGGCCTTCGACGGCGCCAACGTCGCGCTGCTGGTCGGCGCCCGTCCGCGCACCGCCGGCATGGAGCGCGGCGACCTGCTGCAGGCCAACGGCGGCATCTTCGGCCCGCAGGGCAAGGCCATCAACGACCACGCCGCGGACGACATCAAGGTTCTGGTCGTCGGCAACCCGGCCAACACCAACGCCCTGATCGCCCAGCGCAACGCCCCGGACGTGCCGGCCGCGCGCTTCACCGCGATGACGCGCCTGGACCACAACCGCGCGCTCGGCCAGCTGGCCGCCAAGACCGGTGCCGCCGTGTCGGAGATCAAGAAGGTCACCATCTGGGGCAACCACTCGGCGACCCAGTACCCGGACATCTTCCAGGCCGAGATCGCCGGCAAGCCGGCCTTCGAGGCCGTCGGCGCCGACCAGGCGTGGCTGGAGGGCGACTTCATCCCGACCGTCGCCAAGCGCGGTGCGGCCATCATCGAGGCCCGTGGCGCCTCCTCGGCCGCCTCGGCCGCCAACGCCGCCATCGACCACGTGTACACCTGGGTCAACGGCACCGCCGAGGGCGACTGGACCTCCATGGGTGTCGTCTCCGACGGCTCCTACGGCGTTCCGGCCGGTCTGATCTCCTCCTTCCCGGTCACCACCAAGGACGGCGAGTTCCAGATCGTCCAGGGCCTGGAGATCTCCGACTTCTCCCGCGGCCGCATCGACGCCTCGGTCCAGGAGCTGGTCGAGGAGCGCGACGCCGTCACGGAGCTCGGCCTCATCTGAGCCCGTTCCCGGCAGGACCTTCGGCGGCCCGCCGCCTCCTTGACCGGAGGCGGCGGGCCGTCGCCCTACACTGACCCGCTGTGAACGAAACCCTGGAGGACGCGGCCCTCGTCCTCGTCTTCATCATGCTGGGTGGCCTGTTCAACGTCGCCGAGATCTCGCTGATCTCGCTGCGCGAGGGCCAGATCAGGTCACTGGAGGGGCGCGGGACCCGGCGCGCGGCCCGCGCCGCACACCTGGCTGCCGACCCGAACCGCTTCCTGGCCGCCGTGCAGGTCGGGGTGACCTGCATGGGCTTCCTGTCCGCCGCCTTCGGCGCGGACACCCTGGCCGGCAAGGTGGCGCCGCTGTTCGTCCGGGCCGGGCTGTCCGCGGGCGTCGCCGACGCGCTCGCCCTGGTCGGCCTCACCCTGCTGATCAGCTACGCCTCGCTGGTGCTCGGCGAGCTCACCCCCAAGCGGATCGGCCTCCAGCGCGCCGACTCCATCGCCGTCCTCGCCGCCCCCGTGGTGGACGTGATGTCGGTGGCGCTGCGCCCGGTGATCTGGCTGCTCGGCCACTCCACCAACCTGATGGTCCGCCTGCTCGGCGGCGACCCGGCGGCCGGGCGCGGCTCGATGAGCTCCGAGGAGCTCCGCGGCCTGGTCGCCACCAACACCGAACTCGGAAGCGACGAGCGGGCGTTGATCGCCGACGTGTTCGCCGCGGGGGAGCGCCAGCTGCGCGAGGTGATGGTCCCGCGCACCGAGGTGACCTTCCTGGACGCCGAGCGCCCGCTCGCCGAGGTCCGCGAGCAGGCCGACTCCTCGCCGCACTCGCGCTATCCGGTGGTCGAGGGCAGCTACGACGCGGTCACCGGCTTCGTCCACGTCCGCGACCTGTACGGTGCCCGCGGCGAGCAGGCGGTGAAGGTGCGCGACCTGGCCCGCCCGATCAAGCTGCTGCCCGGCACCAAGCGGGTGCTGGCGGCGATGGGCGAGATGCGCCGGGAGGGCCACCACCTGGCCATCGTGGTGGACGAGTACGGCGGCACCGCCGGCATCGTCACCCTGGAGGACCTGGTCGAGGAGGTGATCGGCGAGATCCGTGACGAGTACGACTCCCAGGAGCCGAGCACCACCCGCCGGCTGGCCGGCGGCGCCATGGAGCTGGACGGCCTGCTGAACCTCGGCGACTTCACCGAGGAGACCGGCGTCACCCTGCCCGAGGGCCCGTACGAGACGGTGGCCGGCTGCCTGGTGGCCGCGCTCGGCCGGCTGCCCGTCGACGGTGACCAGGTCCGGATCCCGATCGGCGCCGAGGAGGTCCGGCTGACGGTGGCCAAGCTGGAGGGCCGGCGGATCGCCCGGGTCGGGGTGAGTGCGGTCACACTGTCGGAACCTCCGGGGGCAGAGGTTTCCTGACCGGTCGGTGGAACTGGAACAATGGCCCGCATGGTCAACGCAGCGGTCACTGGTCCGGTCAAGGACCGTCCCCGGGTACTCTCCGGCATCCAGCCCACCTCCGGCTCGTTCCACCTGGGCAACTACCTCGGTGCCGTCCGCCAGTGGGTCGATCTCCAGGAGGCCAACGACGCCTTCTACATGGTGGTCGACCTGCACGCGATCACCGTGGAGCAGGACCCGGCGACGCTGCGCCAGAACACCCGGGTCTCCGCCGCCCAGCTGCTCGGCGCCGGCCTGGACCCGGAGCGCTGCACCCTGTTCGTCCAGTCCCACGTGCCCGAGCACGCGCAGCTCGGCTGGGTGATGAACTGCCTCACCGGCTTCGGCGAGGCCTCCCGGATGACCCAGTTCAAGGACAAGTCCGCCAAGCAGGGCGCCGCGAGCACCTCGGTCGGCCTCTTCACCTACCCGATCCTGCAGATCGCCGACATCCTGCTCTACCAGGCGGACGCGGTGCCGGTCGGCGAGGACCAGCGCCAGCACGTGGAGCTCACCCGGGACCTCGCGGAGCGCTTCAACACCCGCTACAGCCCGACCTTCACCGTCCCGAAGCCGTACATCCTCAAGGAGACGGCGAAGATCCAGGACCTCCAGGACCCGGGCATCAAGATGAGCAAGTCGGCCTCCTCGACCAAGGGCCTGGTCAGCCTGCTGGACGAGCCGAAGGTCAGCGCCAAGAAGTTCAAGAGCGCCGTCACCGACACCGGCACCGTCGTCTCCTACGACGAGGAGGAGAAGGCCGGCGTCTCCAACCTGCTGCGCATCCACTCCGCGCTCAGCGGCCAGTCGGTCGACCAGTTGGTGGCGCACTTCGAGGGCAAGATGTACGGCGCCCTGAAGACCGAGCTGGCCGAGCTGTTCACCGAGTGGGTGACGCCCTTCCAGGAGCGCACCCGCACCTTCCTGGACGACCCGGCCGAGCTGGACCGGGTGCTGGCGATCGGTGCGGAGAAGGCCCGCACGGTGGCGTCGCAGACGCTGGAGACGGTGTACGACCGGATCGGCTTCCTCCCGGCCGCCAAGCGGTGACAGCCCTGACGAGCCTGCCCGATGGTGACGATCTCCCCGAGCTCGTCACCATCGGCGTGTCCGTGAGCGTCCCGGATCCGTACGGCTCGGCGATCCAGGACGCGCGGGCCGGGTTCGGCGATCCGCTGGCCCGGTCGATACCCACGCACGTCACCCTGCTGCCGCCGACCGAGGTGGCGGCCGCCGAGCTGCCGAAGATCGAGGAGCACCTGGCGGCGGTGGCCCGGGCGCACCGGCCGTTCCGGATGCTGCTGCGCGGCAGCGGGACCTTCCGGCCGGTCTCGCCGGTGGTCTTCGTCCGGGTCGAGGGGGGCGCCCAGGAGTGCCGGCTGCTGGAGGCGGACATCCGCTCCGGCCCGCTGGCCCGGGAGCTGGCCTTCCCGTACCACCCGCACGTCACGGTGGCGCACGGGCTGGCGGAGGACGTGCTGGACCAGGCGTACGGGCAGACCCGTGGCTTCCGGGCGGCCTTCGCGGTGCCGGGCTTCGGCCTGTCCCGGTTCGACGCCGACGAGGTCTGGCGCCCCTGGCGCTCCTACGACTTCGGCTGACCCGCGCCGCCGCCGGCGGCCGCGCGGCCGCCGGGCCGCGGTGCCCCGTGCCCGCCCGCCCGGCCGAGGTCGAGCATCCGGTCGACCACCCGGCGCGCGGCCCCGCCGTCCTCCAGCCCGCAGTGCGTGGCGCGGAACGCGCGGTAGCGCTCCCGGTACCCGGGCGGCGGGCCGGAGCCGTCGCCGGCGAGCCCGCGCAGTGCGTCGAGCAGCCCGGCCGAGTCGGGAATGAGCGGGCCGGGAGCCTGCGCCTCGAAGTCGAAGGAGAAGCCGCGCAGCGTGTCGCGGTAGTGCTCCAGGTCGTAGGTGAAGAAGAGCACCGGGCGGCCGGTGATCGCGAAGTCGAACGTGATCGACGAGTAGTCGGTGACCAGCACGTCCGCGATCAGCAGCAGTTCCTGGACGTCGGGGTAGTCCCCGCAGTCGAGGACGAAGCCGTCCCCGGCGCCGGGCAGCGGCTCGCGGACGTGCGCGTGCGGGCGGATCAGCAGGACGTGGTCGTGGCCGAGGGCGCGCCGGGCCCGGTCCAGGTCGATCCGCAGGTCGAGGCGGAACCCGTCGCCGTCGCCGCGCCGCTGGTCCTCCCGCCAGGTCGGGGCGTAGAGCACCACGCGCCTGCCGTCGGGGATGCCGAGCCGGCGCCGGACGGCCGCCGCCCGCCCGGCGTCCGGCCGGGCCAGCACGTCGTTGCGCGGGTAGCCGGACTCCAGGACCTCGCCCCCGAAGCGGAACGCCCGGCGCAGCAGCGGGGTGGCGAACGGGCTGGGCGAGAGCAGCAGGCTCCACTGCGGGGTCTCCCGGTCGAGCGCCGCCAGGTAGCCGTGGTCGGCGAGCCAGGGGTTCTCGACGTCGTGCGCGATCCGCTTGAGCAGCGAGCCGTGCCAGGTCTGGACGACCACCTGGCCGTCCCGGCGGTCCAGGAAGTCGGGGAAGTGCGTGTTGCCGACCAGGTACCGGCTGGTGGCCAGCGCGCGGTACCACTCGGGGCTCCAGACCCGGACCGCGCGGACACCGGCGGGCAGTTCGGCCTGGGCGTCGTCGACCGCCCAGAGGTGCTCCAACGGCTCGCCGCGCCGGGCGAGTTCGGCGTGCACCGCGCGCGGTGAGTCGGCGTACCCGCGGCCGCCGAACACGTCGTACAGCACGGCGTCGCGCAGCGGCTCCCGGCGGGCGGCCGGGTACCCGTCGGCGCGCTGGCGGGCCTGGCTCCAGGCGCTGCGCTCGGCGGGCGAGAGGACGGGGGTGGAGTCCACCAGCAGGGTGTCGTGCCAGCGGCGTTGGAGCAGGATCCGCTTGCCGCCGGCCCCGGTGGCGGCGGGCAGCGCGGGGAGCGCCGCGGGGGCGGCGATCAGCGGCCGGGGTGCTCCCGGCCGGCCGGACGGCTGCAGCGAGGCCTCCCAGACGCCCTTGCGCAACGGTAGCGCGGTGCCGTCGGAGCCGGTGCGGGTGGCGGGCAGCCGGACGGTGAAGCGGCCGTCCGCCCCGCGGTCGACCCGGTGGCGGACCTCGCCGGCCGTCCCGGTGTGCCGCAGGACGAGGTCGAGCGGCTCGCGGCCGGGGCAGTGCCCGGTGAGCTCGAAGCCGCCGGCCCGCACCGCGATCCGCTCGACGTAGCCGGCCGCGGGCTGGACGCAGAACTGCAGCCGGCCGTCGGCGAGGTGCTTCAGGTAGAGGACCCGGTCCGCAGTGTCGGGCAGGGGGTGCTGACCGGCGACCGGGCCGCCGCGCTCGTCCAGGGTCAGCTGCTCGGTGGAGCCGTCCGGGCGCAGCAGTTCGGCGTCCCAGTGCTCCAGGTGGCCGGCGCCGCGCCCGTCGGCGGTGAACGGCCGGTACGGCAGGTGGAGGGCGAAGGTGTTGCCGGTCCGGGCGACCGGCCGCAGCAGGACGGCGTCGCTCTCCCGGTGGCGCAGCCGCAGCGCGGTGCCGGGCGGGCAGTGCCCGGCGGTGCCGCGCAGGTCGAGGCCGTCCGGGGCGGGGGCGGCGTGGGTGAGCCGGACGCCGGGGCGTTCGAGCCGCAGCCGTAGCCGGCCGTCGGCGAAGTGCGGCTGGAGGCGGACGTCGTGGTCGACCCAGCGGGCCGGCGGGTACTCGCCGGAGCCGCACCAGTGCGGGGCGAGGGCGCCGTACTGGCGGCGCAGCCGGGTGGGCCGGGGGCGGGTGAACAGGGTGACCCCGATCCGCCAGTCGCCGAGCAGCCACTCCTCGGCCTGCCGCAGCCGGCGCGGTTCGACCAGGGCGGTGAAGCCGGACCAGTCGTGGTTGTGGTCGGGCTGGGCGCTGTCGTCGGTGATCTCGGGCAGCCGGCGCGGCCGGGACCGGAGGTGGAGGGGCGGTTCGGCGTCGTCCCGGAGCAGGGTCAGCCAGGTCCAGGCCGAGCCGGGGCGGGCGGTGTTCAGGTCGTCGGGGCGGGCGAAGCCGGTGAGTTCGAGGCCGCGGGCGTGCCAGCGGGCGCGCAGCAGGCCGAAGGCGACGCCCTCGTCGGCGGCGGGCAGGTCGTCGTGCGAGTGGGGGGCGGCCTGCGGGAGGACGAACCGCGTGAGGACAGGCATGGGGTGGCCCTTCGGCAGCGGGATCCCGGCCCATGGCGGCGGTCCGGGGCGGCATGCGTACCGGGGGAGCGGACGAAGCCGATTCAATATCGAATACCGAAATGACACCCGGGGTCAACTGAGAAATCCGGAGGAATAGCTGGGAAATCCGTCGGCGAAACATGGGTTCGATTGAATTGTTCATATGAATCTCCGGCGACTCCCGGAAAGCGCCCAGAAAAGTCCGGAAAGCTGTCCGGAGCGGCCCGGAAAACACGGAGGCGCCCGACGCGGGATTCGCGTCGGGCGCCTCCGGGGCGGTACCGGTTACTGCTGGCGGAGCATGCCGTCCACCACGCGGGCCGCGGCCTGGCCGTCGTCCAGGTCGCAGTACGCCTCGCGGAACGCCGTGTACTTCTCGGCGTACTCACCCGTCAGCTCGTCAACCCGGCCCAGCGCCGCGACCAGCTCCTCGGAGGTGGCCAGCAGCGGGCCGGGCATCTCCGCCTCGTAGTCGAGGCTGAAGCCGCGCAGGTTGTCGCGGTAGTGCTCCAGGTCGTGCGTGAAGAACAGGACCGGCTTGCCGGTGGTGGCGAAGTCGAACACCGTCGCCGAGTAGTCGGTGACCAGGACGTCCGCGATCAGCAGCAGCTCGGCCATGTCGGGGTAGCTGCCGACGTCCCAGATGTAGCCGTTGCCGGCACCGGGGATCTGACCGCACATCACGCTGTGCCGGCGGACCAGCAGCACCTGGTCGTCGCCGAGCGCCGCCTTGGCCGCCTCCAGGTCGATCCGCAGGTCGATCTGGTAGCCGCCGTTCGGGCGGCGGCGGTCCTCACGGAAGGTCGGCGCGTAGAGCACGACCTTCTTGCCCTCGGGCAGCCCGAGCCGCTCGCGGACCTGCTCGGCGGTCTTCTCCCGGTCGGGGGCGAACAGCAGGTCGTTGCGCGGCGCGCCGCTCTCCAGGATCTCGCCCTTGAAATCGAACGCGCGGCGCAGCACCGGAGCCGACCAGCTGTTGCCGGCCACCAGCATGCTCCAGTTCGGGACCTCCTTGACGACGCCCTTCAGGTAGTTGGCGTCGGTGAACCAGACCTTCTCGAAGTCGTACCCGATCTGCTTCAGCGGGGTGCCGTGCCAGGTCTGCACGACCACCTGGCCGGGGCGCCGGACGAAGAAGTCCGGCAGGTGCGCGCTGGTGACGATGTACTTGGCGGTGGCCAGCGTCTCGAACCACTCGGGGCTCCAGAGCCGGATCGCGCCCGCCGTCTGCGGCAGTTCGGCCTGCAGGTCGTCGCTGCCCCAGAGGTGCTCCAGCGGCAGGCCGCGGCGGACCAGCTCCTCGTGGATCGCCCGCGGCGAGTCCGCGTAGAGGCCGCCCAGCGCGACGTTGTAGAGCACGGTGTCACGCAGCGGGAGCCGGCGGGCCGACGGGTAGTCGGTGGTGCGCAGCTGGCGCTGCCGGAAGCCGCTGCGCTCCTCGGGCAGCAGCGCGGAGTGCGACTCCAGCGAGAGGCCGTCGTAGTGGCGGCGCTCCAGCACGATCCGCTTGCCGCGCGACTCCACCTCCAGCGGCAGGGTGGCGAAGCACTCCGGGGCGATCAGCGCGTAGCGGGTCGCCAGGGTCTCGACCGGCTCGCCGAGCGGGCGGAAGAAGACGTCCCAGGTGCCCTGGGCGAGCGGCACCCGGCCGGCGAAGGAGGCCGTCGGCACCGCCGGCAGCGCGGCCCGGAACCCGCCGTCCGCGATCTCCACGGGGTAGACGTGCTCCTCCTCGCGCCAGTTGTGCCGCACGACGAGCTCCCAGCGGTGCGTGCCGGGCAGCGGGAAGGTGCCGCTGAGCAGGTAGCCGTCCGCGCCGCGCGAGGCGACCTCGGTCACCACCGGCTGCAGCAGCTGGTCGGAGAGCTGGAGGTAGCCGCCGGGGGAGGGCTTCGAGTACAGCGCGCGGCGCTCGTCGACCGGGGCGTCCGGGTTCAGCGGCAGGTGCAGCTGCTCGGGTGCGTTGCGGTCGTCCCAGGCCACCGGCACGGTGCTGCCGTCGGCGAGCAGTATGGCGGTGTCCCAGCGGTCCCGGGCCCGCTCCGGGGCGACCGGGTCCAGCTCGGCCCAGGCCTCGCGGACGGCCGTCAGCTCGTCGACCGGGGCGGTGACGGTGAACGGCTGGAGGGTGCCGACCGGGGCGGTGAGCTCCAGCGGGTAGACCACCTCGCGGTCCGACTCGACGTGGGTCAGCTTGAAGCGGGCCCCGGCGAGGTTCGGGCCGGAGCGGGCGGCGCCGGAGATCTCCAGCCGGCCGTCCCGCACGGCGAGCCCGGTCACCCTGGTCCGGACCGTCTCCACCCGCAGGTAGACGCTGCCGTCGCGGACCCACGGCACGATCCGCACGTCCGGCTCGACCCAGTGCGCGGGGAGGTACTGGGCGGTGTCGCTCCAGCCCGCCGAGATCCGGCCCTTGTAGACGCCGCCCTTGCCGGCGCCGGCCACCAGGACGCGCCAGTTGCCGTCCTTCCACTGGCCCCGGTGCTTGAGCCGCTTGGGGTCGATGGCGGCGGTGAAGCCGGCCCAGTCGCAGTTGTACAGGTCGTGGTGGCAGCTGGCGGTCGCCTCCGGGCTGTACTGCGTCCTGGTGGGCACGGCCAGCACGCGCCGGCCCTTGGTCTCGCGGAGCACCAGCACCCGGACCATGTCGTGCCGGTTCTCGGCGCCCAGCTGCTCCGGGTACGCGTGCCCGGTCAGCTGCAGCTTGCCGCCCTCCCAGGCCGACTCGTACAGCCGGCTGCGCATCACCAGCGAGTTGTCCAGCTTGAGGATGCCGGCCGGCACGCTCTTGCGGCCGCCGCGCAGGAACGGGTAGTCGGCGTACGGGCGCAGCAGGCCGCGCGCGGCGACGCCGCCGTTGCTCTCGCCCTCGTACTTGATCTGCTCGACGAACTCGTCGATCCGGCCCGCCAGGGTCAGGTGGTACTTCAGCCGCAGCGGCGCGCGCAGCTTGCGGACCTGCTCGGGGCCGATCGACCGGAGCAGCCGGCCGACGTTCTTCTGGTAGGCGTCCCGGTACTCCTTGTCGCCGTCCACGACGGACCAGAAGAACATCGGGATCTCCTCGACGAGGGTGTTCTCGTCGTAGGAGCGCAGGTACTCGGCGAAGCGCGGGTCGGTCTGCTTCTTCAGCCAGGTGCGGACCAGCTCCACCGAGGTGACGCGGTCGACCAGGCCCTTGGGGTTGGTCCGCATCTGTGTGATCGACATCTCGCCGACCTCGCGCTCGCGCCAGTGGTAGATCGGCTCGGAGAGCACGTCCACGCTCGTGGCGAGGTAGTGGTGCGGCACGCTGACCGGGGCGTCCTCGTACAGGATGCCCTCGGGGTAGAGGATGCCGGCCGCGTCGAAGAAGGAGCGGCGGTACACCTTGTTCCACGCCGTGCGGTCGGTGACCAGCGCGGGGATCTCGGTGATGTGGGTCTTGAGCCTGGTCTCCTTGAACGGCCGCGAGTGCCCGCCGGACTGGTAGTAGCCCACCGCGCGGAACCGCAGGACGTTGCCGGTGGCGAAGTCCGAGCCGGTCTCGTCGAGCGTGTTGATCATCAGCTCGTAGGCGCTCGGCGGCATCGAGTCGTCGGAGTCGACGAAGCAGAGGAACTCGCCGTCCGGGTCGATGTGGCGGATGCCGGTGTTGCGGGCCGCGCCGAGGCCCTTGTTCACCTGGCGGACCAGCCGGAACCGGGAGTCCTTGGCGGCGTACGCCTCGGCGAGTGCCGCGCTGCCGTCCTTCGAACCGTCGTCGACCATGACGCACTCGAAGTCCGTGAAGGTCTGGGCGGCGATCGAGTCGAGGCATTCCACGAGGTAGCGCTCGACGTTGTAGATCGGAACGACGATGGAGAGGCGGGGAGCCATCGGCTACGCAGGCCTTTCTTGGGAAGGAGCGTGGCAGCCCGGTCGGGGTCTGGCCGCACTTTGAACCGGTGCGTACGTGCCCACCGATCCTACCGTCCGGTCCCGGGGGCCCTCCGGGGCCGTCGGTCCGCCCGCGGGCGCCCGGGTGCCCGGGCGCGGTGGGTCCGGCCGTCCGGGGGGCCACTACTCTGTGGCCATGCCCCGCTTCAGCGTCATCGTCCCCGTCCACAAGGTCGAGGAGTACCTTCCCGAGTGCCTCGACTCGGTGCTCGGCCAGGGCGGTCCGGACTTCGAACTGATCGCGGTGGACGACCGCTCCCCGGACGGCTGCGGCGCGATCCTCGACGAGGCCGCCGCCCGCGACCCGCGCGTGCGGGTGCTGCACCTGGCGGAGAACGTCGGCCTCGGCCGGGCCCGCAACGCCGGTCTGGCGGTCGCCACCGGCGACTACGTGATCTTCCTGGACAGTGACGACACGCTCACCCCCGGCCTGCTCAAGGCCGTCGACGACCGGCTGGCGGCCGGCGGCGACCCGGACGTCCTGGTCTACGACTACGCCCGCACCTACGCCGACGGCCGGATCACCAAGGCCGCCTCGGCGCACGTCTTCGGCGCCGACTCCCCGGACGTCTTCGACCTCGACCGCCGCCCCGACCTGCTGGACCTCCTCCAGGTGGTCTGGAACAAGGCCTACCGCCGCGGCTTCGTCGCCGAGCAGGGCCTCACCTTCCCCGCCGGGTACTACGAGGACACCCCCTGGACCTACCCGGCGCTGCTCGCCGCCGGGAGCATCACCCTGCTCGACCAGGTCGGCGTCCACTACCGCCAGCGCCAGGAGGGCGGCAACATCCTCGCCACCGCCTCGCGCAAGCACTTCGACGTCTTCGCCCAGTACGACCTGGTCTTCGCCTTCCTGGACGGCCGCCCGGACCTCGACCGCTGGCGCCCGGTGGTCTACGGCCGGATGCTGCACCACCTGAACACCGTGGTCTCCAAGCCCGGCCGGGTCCCGCCCCGCGACCGCCGCGAGTACTTCCGCCGGGCCGCCGAGCACTGCGCCCGGCTGCGCCCGGCCGGCTACACGCCGCCCGCCGGGGTGGCGGGGGTGCGCACCGAGCTGCTGAGCCACGGCCGGTACGGCGCCTACCGCACGGTCCGGGTGCTGGCCGGGGCCCGCCGTCTGCTGAAGCGCTGACCCCGGCCGCCGCGGCGCCCGTCGAACCCCTTGCCGCCCGCCGAGCCTGACGGCCGTTCGGGCGAACGGCCGGTATAACCGGACAGGTGGACTTCCTCACCCGGCTCCCGGTCATCGGCCCGCTCGTGGCGCGGGTCCTGCGCAGCCACCCGTACCGCGTGTACGAGCACTTCACCGCCGCGCGCGGCAACCGGCTGGCGGGCGCGGTCACCTTCTTCGGCTTCCTGGCGCTCTTCCCGCTGCTCACCGTGGCGCTGGCGATCGCGGTCGCCACCCTGACCGACTCCCGGGTCGACGAGATCCAGAAGCACATCTCCGACCAGCTGCCGGGGATCTCGGACGCGCTCAACCTCAACGCGCTGGTGGCCAACGCGGGCGCCGTCGGCCTGGTCAGCGGCGTGCTGCTGCTGATCTCCGGCCTCGGCTGGGTCGACACCATGCGCACCTCGATCCGGGACGTCTGGCAGCTTCCGGAGGAGGAGGGCAACCCGATCCTGCGCAAGGCCTGGGACTGCCTGGTGCTGGGCGGCCTGGGCCTGGTCTCGCTGTTCTCGCTGGCGGCCTCCGCCGCCGGGACGACGCTGGCCGGCCGGATCGCCGGCTGGATCGGCCTGGGGACGGGCGGGCCCGGCGGCTACCTGCTGACCGGCGTCGGCCTGCTGATCGCCGTCGCCTCCGACATGGTGCTCTTCGCCTACCTGCTGGCGCCCTTCCCCCGGATCGGCGGCCAGCACCGGTGGGACGTGGTGCAGGGCGCGCTGATCGGCGGGGTCGGCTTCGAGCTGCTGAAGATCCTGCTCGCCTCCTACCTGGGCTCGGTCGCGGGCAAGAGCCTCTACGGGGCCTTCGGGGTGCCGGTGGCGCTGCTGCTCTGGATCAACTTCGTCTCCCGGCTGCTGATGTACTGCGTCGCCTGGACGGCGCTGGCCGACCCGGCCGCCGCCCGCGACCGGGCCCGCGAGCGCGCCGGGGCCATGCTGAAGGCCGCGAACGAGGCTGAGGCGGCCGAGCGGGACGACGCCGCCACCGCGGGCAAGGAAGGCAAGCACGGCAAGGACGGCAAGGACGGCAAGGACGGCGGGGGTGACGGGGACGGTGAGGGTGACGGGGACGGCGGGGACGGCACGCCGAAGGGCCGGCCCCAGGAGTGAGACCGGCCCCCGGACGGCACCGCCGTCAGTCGGCGGCGGGGCCGCCGCGCCGCCGTAGCAGGAACAGTGCACCGGCGCCGCCCGCCGCGAGGGCCAGCGCGATCCCCACCCAGCCGACCGGGCCGGGGCCCGAGCCCCCGTCACCACCGGCCGCGGCGGCCGCCGGGGCGGTCGGGGAGGCGCTCGGGGAGGGGTGCGGCGGCGGCGCGGGCGCACCGGCGGTGCCACCCGCCTGTCCGGTCGGCTCCCCGCCGGCCGGCGCCTCGTCCACCAGCCTGCCGACCGGGGTGACCTTGTCGGCCGCCGCGAACCCCCAGTCCAGCAGCGCCGCCGTCTCGTCGTAGACCTTCTGGTACGTCGAGGGGTGCATCACCGTCACCAGCAGGGTGCGGCCGTTCCGTTCGGCGGCGCCGACGAAGGTCGAGCCGGCCTCGGTGGTGAAACCGTTCTTCACGCCGATCAGGCCCGGGTACTTGCCGAGCAGCCGGTCGGTGTTGGCGATCCCGAAGCTGCCCCGCTGCCCGGTGTTCTTGTCCACCGCGCCGGGGAACTGCGCGTCCCGGGTGGCGCAGTACATCCGGAAGTCGGGATTGCGCAGTCCGGCCCGGGCGAACAGGGTCAGGTCGTAGGCCGAGGAGAGCTGGCCGTCCATGTCGTAGCCGTCCGGGGAGATCACCCGGGTGTCCCGGGCCTGCAGCGCGTCCGCGCGGGCCTGCATCTCGGCGACGGTCTGCTGGACCCCGCCGTTCATGTGCGACAGGACGTGCACCGCGTCGTTGCCCGAGCTGAGGAAGACCCCGCGCCAGAGGTCCTCGACCCGGTAGTCCAGGTTCTCCTTGATGCCGACCAGGCTGCTGCCGGCGCCGATCCCCTGGATCTCCGCGTCCTCGACCCGGTGCACCAGGTTGCGGTCGAACTTCGGCAGCACGGTGTCCGCGAAGAGGATCTTCAGGGTGCTGGCCGGCGCGAGCCGCAGATGGGGGTTGCTGGCCGCCAGCACATCTCCTGACGTCGCGTCGGCGACTATCCAGGACCGCCCGGTGAGATCCCCCGGCAGGGCCGGGGCGCCGGGCAGGGGTGCCACCTGGGCACCGGAGAGCCCCAGTCTCTCGCCCCCGATCGCGGCCGGCGGGGGCGGCGGCTCGTGCGGGGCCGCGACGGCCACCGGGGCGGCGAGGAGGACGGGGAGCGCCGCGGCGTACGCGACGAGCAGGTGTGCGAGCTTACGGCGTGTGGGCACCAGCAGACCGTACCCAGTCGGGGCCGCCGCCGTCCGCCCCTTCGGCCCCGTCCTCCGCAGGAGGGGGCCACCGTACGCCGAACGGCCGCCCGCGCATACTGGAACCGCACACCATCTTCACCTCAGCCGCCGAGGACGCTCCATGAAGCTCAGCCGCCGCACCTCCTGGTTCCTGACCGCCTTCGGCGTCTGGTCCATGATCATCTGGATCACCTTCGTCAAGAACCTCTGGAAGGACTCCGGCGGCCAGGCCTTCACCGACGGCGACCACTCCCAGCCGACCGCCTTCTTCTGGATCCACCTCCTGCTCGCCGTGACCTCCTTCGTCCTCGGCGTCGCCGTCGGCGCCATCGGTCTCCGCGGCCTCCGCGCCACCCGCCGCGAGCCCGCCGCCGAGTAGCCGCAACGCCGAGGCCCCGTCCGATCGGGTGATCGGACGGGGCCTCGGCGTGCTCGGGCAGGAACTAGAAGCGGCGGGTGACCAGGGCCCGCTTCACTTCCTGGATCGCCTTGGTGACCTCGATGCCGCGGGGGCAGGCCTCCGAGCAGTTGAAGGTGGTCCGGCAGCGCCAGACGCCCTCACGGTCGTTCAGGATCTCCAGCCGCTGCTCCGCACCCTCGTCGCGCGAGTCGAAGATGAAGCGGTGCGCGTTGACGATCGCGGCCGGGCCGAAGTACTGGCCGTCGTTCCAGAAGACCGGGCAGGACGACGTGCACGCGGCGCACAGGATGCACTTGGTGGTGTCGTCGAACCGCTCGCGGTCCTCGGCGGACTGCAGGCGCTCGCGGGTCGGGTCGTTCCCCTTGGTGATGAGGAACGGCATGACGTCCTTGTACGCCTGGAAGAACGGGTCCATGTCCACGACCAGGTCCTTGAGGACCGTGAGGCCCTTGATGGCCTCGATCGTGATCGGCTTCTCCGGGTTGACGTCCTTGATCAGGGTCTTGCACGCCAGCCGGTTGCGCCCGTTGATCCGCATCGCGTCGGAGCCGCAGATGCCGTGCGCGCAGGAGCGGCGGTAGGTGAGGGTGCCGTCCTGCTCCCACTTGATCTTGTTGAGCGCGTCCAGGACGCGCTCCTTCGGGTCCAGGGTCAGCTGGTAGTCGACCCACACCGGGTCCGGGTGCTCCTCCGGGTTGAACCGGCGGATCCGGAAGGTGACGGTGATCAGCTGGACGCCGCCCGCCTCGGCCGCGTCCAGAGCGGCCGAGTGCTTCTCCGCAGTAGGAGTGCTCATCAGTACTTACGCTCCATCGGCTGGTACCGGGTCGTGACGACCGGCTTGTAGTCGAGGCGGATGGAGGTGGTGCCGTCCTCGGCGACCTCCTGGTACGCCATGGTGTGCTGCATGAACTTCACGTCGTCACGGGTCGGGAAGTCCTCGCGGTAGTGACCGCCGCGCGACTCCTCGCGGGCGAGCGCGGAGACGGCCAGCACCTCGGCCAGGTCGAGCAGGTTGCCCAGCTCGACGGCCTCCAGGAGGTCCGTGTTGTAACGGAAGCCCTTGTCCTGGATGGAGACGTTCTTGTAGCGCTCGCGCAGCGCGGCGATGTCCTCGACCGCCTGCTTCAGCGTCGCGCCGGTGCGGTAGACCATGGCGTTGGTGTCCATGGTCTCCTGCAGCTCCTTGCGGATCTGCGCCACGGACTCGGTCCCGGTGGACTCGCGCAGGCCCTCGACCAGCGCCTGCACCTTCTCGGCCGGGTTCTCGGGCAGCTCGGTGTAGTCCACCGTCTGCGCGTAGTCGGCGGCGGCGATGCCCGCGCGCTTGCCGAACACGTTGATGTCCAGCAGCGAGTTGGTGCCCAGGCGGTTGGCGCCGTGCACCGAGACGCAGGCGACCTCGCCGGCCGCGTACAGGCCCGGGACGACGTCGGTGTTGTTGCGCAGCACCTCACCGGCGACGTTGGTCGGGATGCCGCCCATCGCGTAGTGCGCGGTGGGCTGGATCGGGATCGGGTCCGTGTAGGGCTCGATGCCGAGGTAGGTGCGCGCGAACTCGGTGATGTCCGGGAGCTTGGCGTCCAGCTGCTCCGGCGGCAGGTGGGTGAGGTCCAGGTAGACGTGGTCGCCGTCCGGACCGCAGCCGCGGCCTTCGCGGATCTCGGTGTAGATCGCGCGGGAGCAGACGTCACGGGACGCGAGGTCCTTCATGACGGGGGCGTAGCGCTCCATGAAGCGCTCGCCGTCCTTGTTGCGCAGGATGCCGCCCTCGCCGCGGGCGCCCTCGGTGAGGAGGATGCCCATGCGCCAGATGCCCGTCGGGTGGAACTGGAAGAACTCCATGTCCTCCAGCGGCAGGCCGCGGCGGTACACCAGGGCCTGGCCGTCACCGGTGAGGGTGTGGGCGTTGGAGGAGACCTTGAAGAACTTGCCGGTGCCGCCGGAGGCGAACACGACCGACTTGGCCTGGAAGACGTGGATCTCGCCGGTGGCCAGCTCGTAGGCGACGACGCCGGCCGTCCTGCCCTCGTTGATCAGCAGGTCGAGGACGTAGAACTCGTTGAAGAACTCGACACCGTGCTTGACGCAGTTCTGGAACAGCGTCTGGAGGATCATGTGGCCGGTGCGGTCCGCCGCGTAGCAGGACCGGCGGACCGGGGCCTCGCCGTGGTTGCGGGAGTGACCGCCGAAGCGGCGCTGGTCGATCCGGCCCTGCTCGGTGCGGGAGAAGGGCAGGCCCATCTTCTCCAGGTCGAGGACGGCGTCGATGGCCTCCTTGCACATGATCTCGGCGGCGTCCTGGTCGACCAGGTAGTCACCGCCCTTGACCGTGTCGAAGGTGTGCCACTCCCAGTTGTCCTCCTCGACGTTGGCGAGGGCGGCGCACATGCCGCCCTGGGCCGCGCCGGTGTGGGACCGGGTGGGGTAGAGCTTGGTGAGCACCGCGGTGCGGCTGCGCTGGGTCGACTCGATGGCCGCGCGCATGCCGGCGCCGCCGGCGCCGACGATGACGGTGTCGTACTGGTGAATCTGCATGGGGGTTCTAACTCGCCTCTGGCCTCTGCCGATTAGATGTTCGGGTCGAAGGTGAAGATGACCAGGGTGCCGAGCAGCACGGTGAAGACCGTTGCGGCGCCCATGAGGCCCTTCAGCCAGAGCCGGGTGGAGTCCTTCTCGGCGTAGTCGTTGATGACCGTCCGCATGCCGTTGGCGCCGTGCAGCATGGCGAGCCAGAGCATCAGGAGGTCCCAGCCCTGCCAGAACGGCGAGGCCCAGCGGCCGGCCACGAAGGCGAAGCCGATCTTGGAGACGCCACCGTCGAGCACCAGCATGATCAGCAGGTGGCCGAGGATCAGGACCACCAGGACGATGCCGGACAGGCGCATGAAGAGCCACGCCAGCATCTCGAAGTTGGTCCGGGTGCGGCGCGGGGTCTTCTTGGTCCGCTGGCGGGCCGGCTCGACCACGAAGGCGTCGGCGGGGTTGCCGGTGCCGAGGCCCTTGCCGGTGTGCGCGTGGGCGGAGGGAACCACCAGGGCGTCGGAGATTTCCGTGGACATGTCTCAGATCACTTCCCGAACCAGGTGGTCAGCGTGTGCTGAAGGATCGGGTAGAAGGCGCCCGCCATCAGGACGACCCACACCCCGACCACGGTCCAGAGCATCTGCTTCTGGAACTTCGGACCCTTCGACCAGAAGTCGACGGCGACGACCCGCAGGCCGTTGAGGGCGTGGAACAGGATGGCGGCCACCAGGCCGTACTCCATCAGGTTCACCAGGGGCGTCTTGTACGTCTGAATCACAGAGTCGTACGCCTCGGGCGACACTCGCACCAGTGCGGTGTCCAGGACATGAGCGAACAGGAAGAAGAAGATGAGGACGCCGGTGACTCGATGAGCCACCCAGCTCCACATGCCTTCCCGGCCGCGGTACAGCGTTCCAGCCGGCACGGAAAAACCCTCCGGAAGCGATTGGGGGCTCGGCCGGCTTCGGTGTCGGTCAGCCCGGCCGGGTACGGTCCACCGGCCGCCAGCATCCTATCGACGCGTTATTGCGAACCGCCTCCGGGGGCCCGAGGTGTGATCAATCAGGCACGACTGGCCTAGTGCGGCGGGAACCCGGGCGGCTCCGGAGGCCCCACGGCCACGCAGGGTGACCGTTCGACTGCGCTACCGTGGCCGCCGCTTCCGTCGCCGACACTCTGCCGAGGCCCCCGTGCCGCTCAGCCCGCCCCGCCGCCCGTCCCCCGCCGTCGCGGTCTGCGCCCTGCTGCTCGCCGCGGGCTGCACCACGGTCGGCGGCTCCGCCGACCGGGCCGCGCCGGCCCGCGAGCTGTCCGCCGCCGAGTTGCGGGCGGCCGCGGTGGCCGACGGCGACCTGGGGGCCGGGTACACGGTGACGGTGATGACGCCCGGTCACGGCGAGACCGGCTCGGGCGGCGGCCGGGAGGTCTCCGACCTGCCCGTCTGCCAGCCGCTGCTGGACGCGGTGACCCCGGCGGTGGCGGCGGGCGGCGCCACCGCCTCGCCGGGCTCGGGGGATCCGTACGCGGAGACCGATCTGAGCGTGGCGCGGGCGGCCGATCCCCAGGGGGGCGTGTACGGAGGACTGCTCGGCTACCGGACCGGGCGGGCGGCGCAGCTGCAGTCGGAGCTGGAGAAGCTGTTCGGCCCGTGCGCCTCGTTCGTCTCCAGCGCGCCGCCGCCGCCGGCGGAGAAGAGCCGCAAGCCGGTGCGGACCAGGCACCGGTTGACCCGGGACGACACGCCCACGCCCGGGGGAGCCGACGCGGTGACCGGGTTCACCCTGACGAGTGAGTCGGGCAGCGTGGTGCTCGCCCAGCGTGCCGTGGTGGCCCGGGTCGGACCGGTGCTGGCGGTGCTCACCACCGTCGGCGTCGGCGCGGAGCCCGCCCCCGTGCCGGACGAGCGGATCGTCCGGCAGCAGGTGGCGAAGCTCCGCGCCGCGCAGGCGCACGGGTGAGGGCGGGCCCTGCTCAGCGGGCTCCGGCTTCGGAGTGGGTGGCGACCAGGTGCTCCAACCGGGTCAGGGCGATCCGGCGGAGCTCGTCCGAGGCGATCAGCCGTTCCTCGTCCGGGTCGTGCGCCAGCCGGGTGCGGATCGAGCTGAGCACGGTGTCGAGCATCTCCTCGGGGGCGACCCCTTCCAGGCAGACCACGAAGACGTGCCCGAACCGGGCCTCGTACGCGGCGTGGGCGGCGCGAAGGGCGGTGTGCGCCGCCTGGCTGCCGGGTGCGCGCATGCCCAGGAGCGGCTGCGGCATCCAGCTCTCGTCCGCCAGCGCCTCGGCCAGGTCGGCCGGTCGCAGGTCGTAGGAGGCCTCGCTGGCCGCGGCCAGCAGGGACTCTATGTCGGGGTAGGGCCGGTGGGCGGTGAGCCGCAGGGCCCAGCGGTGGCTGCCGCAGCAGGCCAGGAGGGCCTCCTCGGCCGCGCCGGCGTCGGCCTCGTTGAAGCGGTGCAACCCGAGGAGGGTCGGCTCGGAGCTGGGATCGAGCCGCGGTGACGGGATGTCGCTGGCCAGCGGGTCCTCCTCGTGAGGGCGGGAAGGTGCCGGTGAAAGGGGGTGGTGAAGCAGGTGAAGTATGAGGCCGCGGGGCGGTGTTCGAGACCCGCCGGGCAGCGGCTCAACGGTAGTTGAGCGGTCATCAGTTGGGGAGAGCGCACGCGGAATTCATCCGATCGAGCTATCAAGTTGTGACGTTGACACCTCGGTGTCAGCGCCCTCCCCGTTCACATCTGCTAATCGTCCAGGCCTTTCGGCCGCCGGCTCCACTCAGGAGCAGCGCGTCCCCGGCGCCGGCATCGTCCCCTCGACGAGGTACGCGGTCAGCGCGGCGTCGACGCAGCCGTTGCCCTTGCCGAAGGCGCCGTGCCCCTCGCCGACCCGGGTCAGCAGGGTGGCGTCGGCGAAGCCCTTGGCGAGCGCCTCGGCGGAGGCGTACGGGGTGGCCGGGTCGCCGGTGGTGCCGACCACCAGGATCGGCGCGCTGCCCTCGGCGCGGACGGCGTGCGGCCGCTCCGTCGTCCGGAACGGCCAGCGGGCGCAGCCGGCCTCGCTGTAGTCCTCCACCGTGACGCCCTTGGAGACCAGCGGGGCCTCGGCCAGGAGCCTGGCCACCGCCTGCTGGGCGCGCTCCGCGGTGGGCGCCGGCGGGGCGGCGTCGGCGCAGCTGATCGCGCGGTTCGCCTCCTCCATCGGGCTGAAGTGGCCCTTCTCGTCGCGGCCGTCGTAGCCGTCGGCGGAGGCGAGCAGCGGGTCCACCTTGTGGCCGACCATGGCCCAGCCGAGCGCGTTGCGCAGGTACGTCCAGGACGTCTTCTCGTCGCCGTAGAGCGCGCTGATGACGCCCGTCCAGGCGAGGTCGCGGCCGACCTTCCGGCCGTCGGACGCGGTCATCGGGTGGCCGTACAGGCCGTCCAGGAAGTCGGCGGCCTTCTGGGCGGCCTTGGCCGGGTCCTTGCCGAGCGGGCACTCGGCCGCGTGGTTCTTCACGCAGTCGGCGGCGAAGCGCTCGAAGGACTTCTCGAAGCCGATCTGCTGGTCGACGCCGTGGTCCAGCCGGTCCTGGGCGGGGTCGACGGCGCCGTCCAGGATCAGCCGGCCGGTGTTCTGCGGGAACTCCTCGGCGTAGAGCGCGCCGAGGTAGGTGCCGTAGGAGATGCCGAGGTAGTTGAGCTTCCGGTCGCCGACGGCGGCGCGCAGCACGTCCAGGTCGCGGGCGGCGTTGCGGGTGCCGACGAAGGGCAGCAGCCGGCCGGACTTCGCCTGGCAGGCGGCGGCGTGGTCGGTGGCGTTCCCGACCCGGTCTGCGGTGCGGGCGGCCGGCTCCAGCGGGGTGTCACGCTGGTTGACCTCGTCGTGCTGCTTGTCGTCGTAGCAGACCACCGGGGAGCTCTCGCCGGTGCCGCGCGGGTCGAAGCCGACCACGTCGAAGCGGTCGTGCAGGGTGCCGTCGTACTCCGTGGCGCCGTACTTGACCATCTCGACGCCGGAGGCGCCCGGGCCGCCCGGGTTGACCATGAGCGAGCCGAGCCGCTGGTCCGGCCGGGCGGCGGGCAGCTTGATCAGCGCGAGGTCGAGGGCGTCGGCGGCGGGGGCGGTGTAGTCGAGCGGGACGTGCAGCCGGCCGCAGAGCATCGCGGATATGTCGATCTTGGCCCGGGCGGCCTGCGGGTCGGCCGGGCAGGCGGCCCAGGCGATCTGCTGGCCGTAGAACGGCTTGAGCGCGGGGTCGTCGGCGCCGGTGGGCTTGGCGGTCGGCGTCGGGGTGGCCGTCGGGGTGGCCGGGGCGGCCGACGGGGCCGCGGCGGCCCCGTCCTGGGCGGGCTTGGTGCTGTCGTTGCAGGCGGAGCCGAGAAGCAGGGTGCCGGCCGCGAAAGCGGTCAGCAGAAAGCGCGGGCGGGCGGCCCGAAGAGATCTCATCGCACGTATGTATCACTGCCGGGTGACCGCGTGGATCATGGCCCCGGCGTCGGACCGCCCGCCCGCGCCGCCCGGACGTCAGACCCGGTGCACCTTGTGGTTGGCGGCCTGGGCGCGTGGGCGGACGACCAGCAGGTCGATGTTGACGTGCGGGGGCCGGGTCACCGCCCAGGCGACGGTGTCCGCGACGTCGTCCGAGGTCAGCGGCTCGGCGACGCCCGCGTACACGGCCGCGGCCTTCTCCTCGTCGCCCCGGAAGCGGGTGACGGCGAAGCCCTCGGACTTGACCATGCCGGGGGCGATCTCGATCACCCGGATCGGCTCCCCGCACAGCTCCAGCCGCAGGGTGGCCGCGATGGTGTGGGCCGCGTGCTTGGCCGCCACGTAGCCGCCGCCGCCCTCGTACGCGGCCAGCGCCGCGGTGGAGGAGAGCACCAGCACGGTGCCGTCGCCGCTCGCCCGCAGCGCGGGCAGCAGGGCCTGCGTCATGTGCAGCACGCCGAGCACGTTCACCTGGTACATCGCCAGCCAGTCGGCCGGGTCGGCGGTCTCGACCGGCTCCGCGCCGATCGCCCCGCCGGCGTTGTTGACCAGGACGTCCACCCGGCCGACCTCGGCCGCGAAGGCGTCCACGGCCGCCCGGTCGGTGACGTCCAGGGTGTGGGCGCGGCCGCCGAGCTCCTTGGCGAGCTCCTCGATCCGCTCGGTGCGGCGGGCGGTCAGCACCACCTCGAAGCCCTCGGCCGCGAGCCGGCGGGCGGTCGCCGCGCCGATTCCACTGCTGGCTCCGGTGACCACGGCCACCTTCTGCTCGGTCATTGCCACTCCCTGGAGGAACGCGTCGGTCGGGGGAAGTACGTCGGTCGCTCGTCCGATCATCTCAATGACGCCGACCGGGCCCGCGCCGCGGTGGGGGACGTCCACCCCGGTGGGTCCTCCAGCCGTCCCGACCGGCGTCAATCCCCCGTCGGAGTGGCCCCGTGACCGCCGGTGCGGGTCGTCGTTGCACAGGGCACGCAACCCGGGGAAGGCGACTGAAACGAGATGTCATACCCACCTGCTCAGCCCCTATGCGCCCATACGGGGACTTCTTTTCGGGAAGTCGGGCCAAATCCCCCCAACAGGCCTACCCTTGTTGAGATGAACCGTCCTGAGTCCGCCCAGCCGGCCGTCATGCCCACCGCTGCCCGCCCCGTCGCCGCCCTGCGCGACCGTGTCGCGGCGCTGGAGCCGGAGCTGATCGCGTTCCGCCGCGATCTGCACCGCCACCCGGAGCTGGGCCGCCAGGAGTTCCGCACCACCGCCCTGCTGCGCGACCGGCTGACGGCCGCCGGTCTGGCCCCCCGGGTGCTGCCCGGCGGCACCGGGATGATCGTCGACATCGTCCCGGAGGGCGCCCCGCGCGGCGCCGAGTTCCTGGCCTTCCGCGCCGACATCGACGCGCTGCCCATCGACGACGCCAAGACGGACGTGCCGTACCGGTCGACCGTCGCCGGCCGGGCCCACGCCTGCGGGCACGACGTGCACACCTCCGTCGTGCTGGGCACCGCCCTGGTGCTCGCCGAGGCAGCCCGGTCCGGCGAGCTGCGCCGCCCGGTCCGGCTGATCTTCCAGCCCGCCGAGGAGCTGATGCCCGGCGGCGCGCTGGACGTGATCGCCGCCGGCGGGATGGACCGCGTCGGCCGGATCTTCGCGGTGCACTGCGACCCGAAGGTGGAGGCCGGCCGGATCGCGCTGCGCACCGGGGCGATCACCTCGGCCTGCGACCGCCTGGTGCTGCACCTGGACGGCCCCGGCGGCCACACCGCCCGCCCGCACCTGACCACCGACCTGGTGACCGCGATCGCCCGGATGGCCGCCGACCTGCCGGCCGCGCTGTCCCGCCGGATGGACCCGCGCTGGGGCGTCAGCCTGGTCTGGGGCCGGATCGCCTCGGGCTCGGCCCCCAACGTCATCCCGCAGCACGCCGAGCTGGAGGGCACCGTCCGCTGCCTGGAGCTGGAGGGCTGGCGCGAGGCGCCGGACCTGCTGCACGAGCTGATCGCCAAGCTGGCCGAGACCTACCGGGCGAAGTGGACGCTCGACTACCACCGCGGGGTGCCGCCGGTGGTCAACGAGGCCGTCTCGGTGGGCCTGCTGGAGGCCGCGATGACGGCCCGTTTCGGGCACCGGGACGAGGGGCGCGCCACGGCGGCCGCCGAGCAGGTGGTGGAGGACACCGAGCAGAGCCTCGGCGGCGAGGACTTCTCCTGGTACCTGGAGCACGCCCCGGGCGCGCTGGCCCGGCTCGGCGTCCGCACTCCCGGCGACAGCACGGTCCGTGACCTTCACCAGGGCCGTTTCGACGCGGACGAGCGGGCGATCGGGATCGGCGTGGAGCTGTTCGCGGCGCTGGCGCTGGAGACCGAGGGGGCGTAGTCCGCTCCCCGGTGGGCGTCCCGGGCCCGGTCCGCAACGGACCGGGCCCGCCGTCGGTTCACCGGGCCGGGCCTCGATCGAGCAACGCCCGATTTACCTGCTTCCTGGCTTTTTGTCCGGTTACGTACACTGGGCAGCGCCAGTTCCGATCACCCTCCGCGTACGGGAAAGGGGCCCCGGGAAGACTGTCAGACCACGGTTTGATAACAACCCGAATGCTCCGGCGACCTGTGACCCAACCGTGTTCTACGCGCGTTACGGTGGCGTCCGACCACGCTAAACGGGTGCGTGTGAGAAGGAGATACTCCCTTGCGCCGTTCTACTAAGCTCGCTGCGGTTGTGCTCTCGGGTTCCCTGGGCATCGCCTCGCTCGCCGCTTGCGGCGCAAAGAGCAACGACACCACCGCTTCCTCCGGCTCGTCCGAGGGCGGCCTGAAGGTCGGTATGGCCTACGACATCGGTGGTCGTGGCGACCAGTCGTTCAACGACTCCGCCGCCCGCGGTCTCGACAAGGCCAAGGCCGACCTGGGCGTCGCCGTCACCGAGGCCGACGCCAAGACCGGTGAGGCCGAGGCCGACAAGGAGACCCGGCTCAAGAACCTGGTCACCGCCGGCTACAACCCGATCATCGCGGTCGGCTTCGTGTACCAGGGCGCCGTCGAGAAGGTCGCCAAGGACAACCCGAACACCAAGTTCGCGATCATCGACTCGGCGTCCGACACCCAGCCGAGCAACGTCACCTCGCTGACGTTCTCGGAGCAGGAGGGTTCGTACCTGGCCGGTGTGGCCGCCGCCCTCAAGACGAAGACCAAGCACGTCGGCTTCATCGGCGGTGTGCAGTCCGAGCTGATCAAGAAGTTCGAGGCCGGTTACAAGGCGGGTGTGAAGTCCGTCGACCCGAGCATGGCGGTCGAGACCACCTACCTGACCACCCCCCCGGACTTCTCCGGCTTCAACTCGCCCGACAAGGGCAAGGAGGCCGCGCAGGGTCAGCTGGACAAGGGCGCGGACGTCATCTACACCGCCGCCGGCTCCTCCGGCAACGGTGCCATCGAGGCCGTCGCCAACGCCGGCAAGCTGGCGATCGGCGTCGACTCCGACCAGGCCGCCCAGCCCGCCCTGGCGAAGTACAAGGCCAGCATCCTCACCTCGATGGTGAAGAACGTCGACAAGGCCGTCTTCGCCTACATCGACTCCGCCAAGAAGGGCTCCCCCTTCACCGGCGTGAAGAACTTCGACCTGAAGGCCGACGGCGTCTCGCTCGCCACCACCGGCGGCAAGATCGACGACATCCAGGGCAAGCTCAACGACGCCGCCACCGCCATCAAGAGCGGCGCCACCACCGTCCCGACCGCTCCGTAAGGCGCGCCCGGACGTCGCTGCCGCTGCCGCCTGCCCGGCAGCGCAATGATTGACGCAGCATCAGGGAGGGGCCCGGAAGGGTGCGCTCAGTGCGTACCCCCGGGCCCCGTCCCGTACCCCACCGTTTTTTCTTGGCCCTCCAGCGCAACGACGCGCCTCCAGACCACCAGGAGATCGCCATCACCGCATCCGACCCCGCCCTCAGCAAGGGCGGTACCCCCAGCGCGGGGACGGCGACACCGGCCGTCGAACTGCGCGGCATCACCAAGCGCTTCCCCGGCGTCGTGGCCAACCACGACATCAACCTCACCGTCCGCACCGGCACCGTGCACGCCCTCATGGGTGAGAACGGCGCCGGCAAGTCGACGCTGATGAAGATCCTCTACGGCATGCAGAAGCCGGACGAGGGCACCATCGCGATCAACGGCGAGCAGTGCGAGTTCAACACCCCGGGTGACGCCATCTCGCGCGGCATCGGCATGGTGCACCAGCACTTCATGCTCGCCGACAACCTCACCGTCTGGGAGAACGTCGTCCTCGGCGGCGAGAAGCTCCACGGCATCGGGGCCAAGGCGAAGGCGAAGATCAAGGAGATCTCCGACCAGTACGGCCTGGGCGTGCGCCCGGACGCGCTGGTCGAGGACCTCGGCGTGGCCGACCGCCAGCGGGTCGAGATCCTCAAGGTGCTCTACCGCGGCGCCAAGATCCTGATCCTCGACGAGCCCACCGCGGTGCTCGTCCCGCAGGAGGTCGAGGCGCTCTTCGGCAACCTGCGCGAGCTCAAGGCCGAGGGCGTCACCGTCATCTTCATCTCGCACAAGCTGCACGAGGTGCTGTCGGTGGCGGACGCGATCAGCGTCATCCGGCGCGGCACCACGGTCGGCGACGCCGACCCGGCGAACGTCACCGCGCGCCAGCTGGCCGAGCTGATGGTCGGCGCCGAGCTGCCCTCCCCGGGGAGCCGCGAGTCGACCGTCACCACCACCGAGATGCTCGACGTCCGGGACCTGCGGATCGCCAAGACCGACGCCGAGGGCATCGAGCGCGTGGTGCTCGACGACATCTCGCTGCGGATCCACAAGGGCGAGATCCTCGGCATCGCCGGTGTCGAGGGCAACGGCCAGGCCGAGCTGGTCGAGGCCATCATGGGCATGCTGCCGCTGGACGGCGGCGCCGTCACACTGGACGGCAAGGACCTCTCCGGCTCGCTCACCCGCAGCCGCCGCGAGGCCGGCATCGGCTACATCCCCGAGGACCGCCACCGCCACGGCCTGCTGCTGGAGGCCCCGCTCTGGGAGAACCGGATCCTCGGTCACGTCACCGAGAGCCCGAACTCCAAGGGCCTGCTGCTCGACCCGGCCGGTGCCCGCAAGGACACCCAGCGGATCGTCGACGAGTACGACGTCCGCACCCCCGGCATCGAGGTCACCGCGGCATCGCTCTCCGGCGGCAACCAGCAGAAGCTGATCATCGGCCGCGAGATGAGCCACGACCCCAAGCTGCTGATCGCCGCCCACCCCACCCGCGGGGTGGACGTCGGCGCGCAGGCGCAGATCTGGGAGCACATCCGGACCGCCCAGCGGGCCGGTCTCGCGGTGCTGCTGATCTCCGCCGACCTGGACGAGCTGATCGGCCTCTCCGACACCATCCGGGTGATCTACCGCGGCCGTCTGGTGGCCGACGCCGACCCGGCCACGGTCACCGCCGAGGACCTGGGTACCGCGATGACCGGTGCCGCCCGCGGCCACATCGAGTCCGAGCCCGAGGCCGTCGAGGAGTTCCACGCGGTCACCGCGGAGGGCACCGAGGCCGAGGCCGCCGGGACCGGCTCCACCGAGGACGCCGCCGCCCAGGACGCCACCTCGTCCGACACCCCCACCGACACCGCCGACCCGCAGGCGGGGGAGTAGCCACATGACCAGTCCCAACCCCGCGGCCAAGAGCAAGCTGGCGCAGCGGTTCGACGGCGAGAAGATCGTGCTCGCCCTCGCAGCACCGGTGCTCGCCGTGCTGCTCTCCGTCGTGATCTGTTCGGTGCTCCTGGCGACCTCGGGCAAGAACCCGTTCGACGCCTGGAACGTGATGATCACGTACGCCACCAAGTCGGACGGCCAGGTGGCCATCCTCAACCGGTCCACCACGTACTACCTGGCCGCCGCGGCCGCCGCCTTCGGCTTCCGGATGAACCTCTTCAACATCGGTGTCGAGGGCCAGTACAAGGTCGCGGCGCTGTTCGCGGCGTTCGTCGGCAGCCGGCTCGACCTGCCGTCGTTCATCCAGATCCCGCTGCTGCTGATCACCGCCATGCTGGTCGGTGGCCTGTACGCGAGCATCGCCGGTCTGCTGAAGGTCTTCCGCGGCGTCAGCGAGGTCATCTCGACCATCATGCTGAACGCCATCGCGGTGGCGATCGTCGGTCTGCTGCTCGTCCCCGGCATCTTCGCGCCGGAGAAGAGCTCGACCAGCAACTCCATCCAGACCAGCCCGGTCTCGGAGTCCAGCCACTTCTTCGCGATCAACACCGACGGCGGGCCGCTCTACGGCTTCCTCTTCATCGCGATCCTGGTCGGCGTGGCCTTCCAGTTCACCCTGACCCGCACCCGCTTCGGCTTCGACCTGCGCGCCACCGGCCGCTCCGAGACCGCCGCGACCGCCTCCGGCGTGAACGTCAAGCGCATGGTCGTCACCTCGATGGTGGTCTCCGGTGCGCTGGCCGGCCTGATCGGCATGCCCGAGCTGCTGCAGAACTCGTACAACTTCGGTCAGAGCTTCCAGGGCGGCCTCGGCTTCCTCGGCATCTCGGTCGCCCTGCTCGGCCGCAACAGCCCGATCGGCATGGCCTTCGCCGCGCTGCTGTTCGCCTTCCTGGACGCCACCGGCTCGCAGCTGCCCCTCCAGGGCGGCTTCCCGTTCGAGATCGTCCCGGTCATGCAGGGCACCATCGTCATCTGCGTCGTCGTCGCCTACGAGCTGGTGCGCCGCTACGGCCTCAAGCGCCAGCAGCAGAAGGTCGGCGCCGAGCTCGCGGCCCAGGCTGCCGCCAACGAGAAGAAGGAGGTGTCCGCATGAGCACGGCCACCGCTGCCCGCGCGAAGGCGCCGGGCGCTCCCGCCAAGAAGCGCAAGTTGTCCTGGCCGGTGGTGCTGCTGCTGATCGCGGGCGCCCTGGTCCTCTTCTCCGCCGTGGGCATGGCCACCGGCAACCACTCGCTGACCTCCTCCGGCCAGGTCACCGCCGCGCTCAGCGCCGCCGTGCCGATCGGCATGGCCGGTCTGGGCGGCCTCTGGTCCGAGCGGGCCGGCGTGGTCAACATCGGCCTCGAAGGCATGATGGTCGCCGGCACCTTCTGCGGCGCCTGGGGCGGCTACCTGGTCAACCCGTGGTTCGGCCTGGTGGCCGGCATGCTCGGCGGTGCGCTCGGCGGTCTGCTGCACGCCGTCATCACGGTGACCTTCGGCGTCGACCACATCGTCTCCGGTGTCGGCGTCAACCTGCTGATCCCCGGCATCTGCGCGTACGTCAACCGGATCTACTACAAGGACTACATCTCCGTCGGCGCCGGGGCGAACCAGTCCCCGCCGGCCGATCCGCTGCCGTACATCACCATCCCCGGGCTCTCCTCCGGGCTGAAGGACATCGAGACCCACCACTGGTTCCTGGTGTCCGACGTCGCGGGCGTGCTCGGCGGTCTGGTCACCAACATCTCGGTGGTCGTGCTGCTGGCCGGCGCGCTGATCGTGGTCAGCTACTTCGCCCTCTGGCGCACCGTGTTCGGCCTGCGCCTGCGCTCCTGCGGCGAGAACCCGACGGCGGCCGAGTCGCTGGGCGTCAACGTCTACAAGTACAAGTACCTCGCGGTCATCACCTCGGGCGCCTTCGCGGGCCTCGGCGGCGCGTACCTCTCGCTGGTCGCGGCGCACTTCTACAAGGACGGCCAGACCAACGGCCGAGGCTTCATCGGCCTCGCGGCGATGATCTTCGGCAACTGGATGCCGGGCGGCCTCGCCATGGGCGCCGGTCTGTTCGGCTTCACCGACAGCCTCCAGCTGCGTGACCCGGAGTCGGTGCACGTGCTGATCCTGGTGGTCGCCATCGCGATGTTCCTGCTGGCCCTCTGGAACCTGTACCGCCGCAAGATCCCGGCCGCGCTGATCACCTTCGTGGTGGCCGGCGGCCTGGCGGTCTGGTACGCCACCACCGAGGAGGTGCAGCGTCCGCTGATCGTGGCGACGCCGTACGTGATCACCCTGGTGGTGCTCTCGCTGGCCTCGCAGCGGCTGCGGCCGCCGAAGGCCGACGGCCAGATCTACCGCAAGGGCCAGGGCAAGTGACGGCCCCCGCGGCGGCGGTCGACTGGGAGGCACTGCGGGCGGCGGCGCGCGAGGCGATGACCCACGCCTACGCCCCGTACAGCAGGTTCCCGGTCGGCGCGGCCGCGCTGGTGGACGACGGTCGGGTGGTCACCGGCTGCAACGTGGAGAACGCCTCGTACGGACTCGCGCTCTGCGCCGAGTGCGGCCTGGTCTCCATGCTGCACGCCACCGGTGGCGGCCGGCTGACCGCGTTCACCTGTGTGGACGGCAGCGGCGGTCTGCTGATGCCGTGCGGCCGCTGCCGCCAGCTGCTGTACGAGCACGGCGGGCCCGATCTGCTGGTCGAGCTGCCGTCCGGCGTGAAGCCGATGAGCGAGGTCCTGCCCGACGCGTTCGGGCCGGAGCGGCTCTAGTCTTTGTTTCTGTTACGCGCGTAGAGTGTCGCGAGTGGGGCCGCAATCCGGCCAGCTCGCGACACTCTTCGCATTTTGAACCCCCTCTTGGAGCAGCCATGGACGCCATCTCCGTCATCAGGACCAAGCGCGACCGCGGAGAGCTGAGCGACGCTCAGATCGACTGGGTCATCGACGCCTACACCCGCGGCGACGTCGCCGACGAGCAGATGTCCGCCCTCGCCATGGCGATCCTGCTGAACGGCATGAACCCGCGCGAGATCAGCCGCTGGACCGACGCGATGATCCGCTCCGGCGTCCGGATGGACTTCTCCTCCCTCGCGCAGCCCACCAGCGACAAGCACTCCACCGGTGGCGTCGGCGACAAGATCACCCTGCCGCTCGCCCCGCTGGTCGCCGCCTGCGGAGCCGCCGTCCCGCAGCTCTCCGGCCGCGGCCTCGGCCACACCGGCGGCACCCTGGACAAGCTGGAGTCGATCCCCGGCTGGCGCGCCCTGCTCTCCAACGACGAGATGATGAAGGTGCTGCACGACGCCGGCGCGGTCATCTGCGCCGCCGGTGACGGTCTGGCCCCCGCCGACAAGAAGCTGTACGCGCTGCGCGACGTCACCGGCACCGTCGAGGCCATCCCGCTGATCGCCTCCTCGATCATGTCCAAGAAGATCGCCGAGGGCACCGGCGCCCTCGTCCTGGACGTGAAGGTCGGCTCCGGCGCCTTCATGAAGAACCTGGACAACGCCCGCGAGCTGGCCCGCACCATGGTCGGCCTGGGCACCGCGGCCGGCGTCAACACCGTCGCGCTGCTGACCGACATGTCGACCCCGCTCGGCCTCACCGCCGGCAACGCGCTGGAGGTCCGCGAGTCGGTCGAGGTGCTGGCCGGCGGCGGCCCGGCCGACGTCGTCGAGCTCACCCTGGCGCTGGCCCGCGAGATGCTCGCCGCGGCCGGCGTGCACGGCAAGGACCCGGCCGACGCGCTGCGCGACGGCTCCGCGATGGACCACTGGCGCCGCATGATCTCCGCCCAGGGCGGCGACGTCGACGCCCCGCTGCCGGTCGCCCGCGAGCAGCACGTCATCCCGGCCCCGGCCTCGGGCGTGCTCACCGCGCTGGACGCGTACGCGGTGGGCGTCTGCGCCTGGCGCCTGGGCGCCGGCCGGGCCCGCAAGGAGGACCCGGTGCAGGCCGGCGCCGGCGTCGAGATGCACGCCAAGCCCGGCGACACCGTGGTGGCCGGCCAGCCGCTGCTGACCCTGCACACCGACACCCCCGAGCGCTACGACTACGCGATCGAGGCGCTGGCCGGCGGCATCGAGGTCGCCCCGGCGGGCACCGCGTTCACCCCGAACCCGATCGTGCTGGACCGCATCGCGTGACCCGCCGTCCTGCGCACGTGCGGCCGCTCAGGCGTACGTGCGCAGGACACCGGTGTCCAGCGTCCACGGGCCGACGGTGACGGTGTCGCCGAAGGCGAACGCCCTGCGGGACGGGTAGCCGGGCCCGTCGTGGACGATGCCGGTGCCCTTGCGGGGGTCGACCAGCAGGTAGAGCGGGATGCCCATGGCGGCGTAGTCGCGGACCTTGCCGTGGTAGTCGTTCTCCGGGTTCGACTTCGAGACGATCTCCGCCACCAGCAGGATCTCGTGGGGGAGCAGAGCTCGTCCCTCGTCGTCCAGGGCGGCTTCGGGGAACACCATCAGGTCGGGATTGCGCAGCCGTCCCAGTCCGACGTCCTCCAGATCCGCGCCACCGTGGGCGATGTAGCCGGGGTGGGTGTTCGGCAACTGGGCGTTCAGTTGCCGGGCCAGGCGGATCACGGCGAGCTCGTGCCGTTTCACCGGGGACATCATCATGACGATCTCGCCGTCAGCGATCTCGACCTTCCCTATTCCGGGAATCTGCGGCAGCTGATCGGCGATCTCGCGCAACCGGGCGTACGCAGCAGGATCGATGCTCATGCTCGGAGTGTATCGACGGGCCCCGGCAGCCGCGCCGTCGCTCAGCCGGCCGCCGTGAGGGCGATCTTCAGGAACTCCTCGGGGGCCTCGTGGATCAGATCGTGGCCGACCGGGAGGGTGTGCACGGCCCAGGCCGGGTCGTCGCGCAGGCGGTCGAAGGTCTCCAGCAGCGGGCTGTCCTCGAAGCGCTCGGCGTGGATGTAGACCCGGCGGGTGACGGCGTCGGCCGCACCGGTGAGGGCGATCGGCTGGAGGAGGCTGGCCACCGGGTGGACGGTGGCGCGCGGGTCGAGGGCGGGGTTCGATCCGACCACGGTGACACCGCCGCCCGCCGCGGCGCCGGCCAGGTAGCGCTGCTTCCAGACCTCGTTGACGATCCGGTAGGCCGACTCGCCGTCGCGGGGGACGAAGGCGTCCGCGTACACCAGCGCCCCGACCCGCTCCGGCACCCGGTCGGCGACCCCGGAGAGGACCATCCCGCCGTAGCTGTGCCCGACCAGCACCACGTCGGTGAGCCGCTCCGCCTCCAGCAGTCCGACCACGTCCTGCACGTGGGTGTCCAGGTCGACCGCCGCGTTGTTCAGGTGCCCGCGCTCGGAGACGCCGGTCAGCGTCACCGGGTACACCTCGTGCCCGGCGGCGCGGAGCCCCTGGGTGAGCGGCCGGTACCACCAGGCGCCGTGCAGCATGCCGGGGACGAGTACGTAGGTGGCCATGGCGTCTTCTTCCTCTGGTCCGTCGGTCGACGGTCGAACGGGCTGGGTGACGAGAGGAAGCTACGGCGGATACCCGACACCCTGTGTCAGGTATCCGCCGGGGAGAAGCCGATCGTCAGCGCCCCACCGGGACGGCCGCACGGCGGGTGGTGTGGGCGCGGCGGGTGGCGTAGAGGGTGACGCCGGCGGCGAGGGTCATCGCGGTGAGGCCGACGGCGGCCGCGCCGGGCCAGCCGGTGGAGTGGTAGGCGTCGGCGCCGATGGTGCCGCCGAGGCTGTTGCCCAGGTAGTAGGCGATCAGGTACAGCGCGGAGGCCTGGGCGCGGCCCTCGGTGGCGGTGCGGCCGACGGCGGAGGACGCGGTGGCGTGGCCGGCGAAGAAGCCGGCGGTGATCAGCACCAGGCCGAGCAGCGCGCAGAGCAGTGAGTCGGCGAGCGAGAGCAGCAGGCCGGCGGTGGTCACGCCGATCGCCACGTACAGCGCGCCGCGTCGGCCGAGGCGGCCGGAGAGCCGTCCGGCGGCGGCCGAGGTGCCGGTGCCGACCAGGTAGACGACGAAGATCGAGGCCGCCACCGACTCCGGCAGGTGGAACGGCGCGGAGATCAGGCGGTAGCCGACGGTGTTGTAGACCGCGCCGAACACCGCCATGAAGAGCAGCCCGAGCGCGTACAGCCGGACCAGCAGCGGGTTGCCCAGGTGGCGGCCGACGGTGCGGGCCAGCGCGCGGGCGTCCACCGGGGCGGGTGTGAAGTGGCGGGCGGGCGGGATCAGCAGCCGGAAGGCGAGCGCGGCCAGCAGCGCGAGGGCGGCGGAGGCGGCCAGGCCCCAGCGCCAGCCGAAGCCGGCGGCCGTCCAGCCGGAGATCAGCCGCCCGCCCATGCCGCCGATGCTGTTGCCCGCCACGTACAGCCCCATCGCGGAGGCCAGTGCGCTGGGGTGGATCTCCTCGGCGAGGTACGCCATCGCGGTGGCGGGGAGCCCGGCGAGGGCGGCGCCCTGGAGGACGCGCAGCACGACCAGGGTGGTGAGGTCCGGCGCGAAGGGCAGGGCCAGGGCGAGCGCGGAGGCGGCGAGCACGGAGGCCGTCATCACCGCGGTGCGTCCGTACCGGTCGGAGAGGGCGCTGGCCGGGAGCAGCGCGAGGGCGAGGCCGAGGGTGGCGGCGGAGGCCGTCCAGCTGGCCTGGCCGGGGGTGAGGTCGAGGTCGGCCGAGAGGACCGGCAGCAGGCCCTGGGTGGAGTAGAGGAGGACGAACGTCGCGATGCCGGCGGCGAAGAGGGCCAGGTTGGCGCGGCGGAAGGCGCGCTGCCCGGGGCGGTGGCGGGCGTCGTCGGTGGCGCGCGGGGACGGCTTGGTGAGGGCATCCGGCACGGTCGCGGACGCCCCGGTACTGGCGGGCTGCATGTCGTCGACGTTAGGACCGGCCGCGCTGATGCGTCCAATGCATGAATGCGGGAGAATCGATGCGCAGGAGTATGAGTGCAGGTCGAAGCGGTGAGGATGGCGCGGGAGTGGCGGAGGGCACGGACGAGGCCGATCGCCCGCACCGGCCGGCCGAGCTGGGGCCGGAGTTGCCGGCCGTCCAACTCGCGCCCCGGCTGGCGCAGTTCGCGGCGGTGGCCCGGCTGGAGCACATGACGCAGGCGGCCGCGCTGCTGGGCGTGCCACAGCCGACGCTGTCCCGGGCGGTGGCCCGGCTGGAGGCCGAGCTGGGCGTGGACCTGCTGGCCCGTCAGGGCCGGACCGTCCGGCTGACCAGGGCCGGCCGGCTGCTGCTGGCCTCGGTGGAGCGGGCGCTGGCCGAGGTCGAACGCGGTGCCGAGGCGGCCCGGGCGGAGGCGGACCCGGCGGCCGGGCGGGTGGTCTTCGGCTTCCTGCACACGATGGGGACGGACGCGGTGCCGGCGCTGCTGCGGGGGTTCCGGGCGGCGCACCCGCAGGTGCGGTTCCAGCTGGTGCAGGACTACGTCGGCGCGATGCTGGAGCGGTTGCTGGCCGGCGAGCTGGACCTCTGCCTGGTCTCGCCGGTGCCGGACGACCCGGCGCTGGTGGCCCGCCCGCTGGACGAGCAGCGGCTGCACCTGGTGGTGCCGGCCGACCACCGGCTGGCCGGGCGGCGCCGGATCCGGCTGGCCGAGGTGGCCCGGGACCCGTTCGTCGGGCTGGAGCGCGGCTACGGGCTGCGCGCGATCACCGACGGCTTCTGCGCCGAGGCCGGGTTCGTGCCGCGGCTCGCCTTCGAGGGCGAGGACGCCGAGACGCTGCGCGGCCTGGTCGCGGCCGGGCTCGGGGTGGCGCTGCTGCCGCCCGCGCTGGTGCCCCGGCCGGGGGTGGTCGAGCTGGAGGTGACGGCGCCGCGCACCCGGCGGGCGATCGGCCTGGCCTGGGCGGCGGGCCGGCCGCCGACCCCGCCGGTGGCGGCGTTCCGCGACTTCGTGCTTGCCCGCCGGGGGCGGTTGTTGCAGCACGACTGACCGGGCGCGCCGCGCGCCCGTGCGCCGCGCTCGGCCCTTCGGAGGAATTCCCGGTGCACATTGGCCGAACCGGCCGCGCGGGTGTGGCCTGTCTACGCGCGTAGGAGCTACACTCCCGCAATGGAGAACCAGACCCCTGTCACCACCGCGGGCACCGGCCCCCGGATCCCCACCCCCGACCAGATCGCCCGCGCCCCGAAGGTGCTCCTGCACGACCACCTCGACGGCGGGCTGCGGCCCGAGACCATCGTCGAGCTGGCCGCCGCGGTCGGCTACGAGGGCCTCCCCACCACCGACCCGAAGGAACTCGGCGAGTGGTTCCGCGAGGCCGCCGACTCCGGCTCGCTGGTCCGCTACCTGGAGACCTTCGCGCACACCTGTGCCGTGATGCAGACCCGCGAGGCCCTGATCAAGGTCGCCGCGGACTGCGCCGAGGACCTGGCCGCCGACGGCGTCGTGTACGCCGAGGTCCGCTACGCCCCCGAGCAGCACCTGGAGGCCGGCCTCACCCTCGACGAGGTCGTCGACGCCGTCAACGAGGGCTTCCGCCTCGGCGAGGCGAACGCCCGCGCGGCCGGTCACCGGATCCGCGTCGGCACCCTGATCACCGCGATGCGGCACGCGGCCCGCTCCTCGGAGATCGCCGAGCTGGCCAACCGCCACCGCGACCGCGGCGTGGTCGGCTTCGACATCGCCGGTGCCGAGGCGGGGTACCCCCCCACCCGCCACCAGGCCGCCTTCGACTACCTCAAGGGCGAGAACAACCACTTCACCATCCACGCGGGCGAGGCCTTCGGCCTGCCGTCGATCTGGGAGGCCCTGCAGTGCTGCGGCGCCGACCGGCTCGGCCACGGCGTGCGGATCGTCGACGACATCACGGTGAACGAGGACGGCAGCGTCGAGCTGGGCCGGCTGGCCGCGTACGTGCGCGACAAGCGCGTCCCGCTGGAGATGTGCCCGACCTCCAACCTGCAGACGGCGGCCGCCACGTCGTACGCCGAGCACCCGATCGGGCTGCTCAGCCGGCTGAAGTTCCGGGTCACGGTCAACACCGACAACCGGCTGATGAGCGGCACCAGCATGAGCCGCGAGTTCGGGCACCTGGTGGAGGCGTTCGGCTACACGCTGGGCGACATGGAGTGGTTCACCGTGAACGCGATGAAGTCGGCGTTCCTGCCGTTCGACGAGCGGCTGGCGATGATCAACGACGTGATCAAGCCGGGCTACGCCGAGCTCAAGGCGGAGTGGCTGTTCAGCGCGACCTCCTGAGGCGGTGCGGTCGGTCGGGTGAACGCCCTGGTCACCCCTGGGTGTTGGCGTTCATCTGACTACCCACTCGTGTGGGTTAACGGCCTTTGGTCCCCGTGCGATCCGATCACTACGGTGTGGCAGTCAACGCCGACCGGCGGAGGTGGCGGAACCCGCTACCCCGCCGTGAATGTCGGCCACCGACGAGGATCCAAGGGGACGAACATGAAGCAGGCCACTCTCAAGGCCGCCGGCACCGCCGTGCTCGGGCTCGCCATCGCGGCGGTCGGCGCCGGCAGCGCGTCCGCCGACCCGGTCGCCGCGGGTGGCCTCGGGCTTCCCACCGGTGCCGTGACCAACCCCGCCGTGACCGGCGCGGTCACCGACACCGCGAGCAAGCTGCCCGGCGGTGACAAGGTCGCCGGCACCCTCGGCACCCTGGCCCCGAGCGCCGGCCAGGCGATGGCCCCGGCCGCGGACGCCGCCCCCCGCGCCGGCGTGCCGAGCATCCCGGGTCTCGGCAGCACCCCGGTCGGTGGCCTGACCCAGGCCCTCCCGCTGCCCGGCCTCGGCGGCTGACGCTCCCGCCACGGCCGACGGGCCGCCCGCACCCCGGTGATCCCGGGGCGCGGGCGGCCCGTTTCGGCGTTCGGACTCAGTTGCGTGGGTGCGTGGGTGCGTGGGTGCGTGGGTGCTGGGCGCCAGAGGCGTAGGGGGCGTGGGGGCGCCGGGGCTCACGGCTCCTGGGGGAGCAGCAGCCAGAGCGCCAGGTAGATCAGGAACTGCGGGCCGGGGAGCAGGCAGGACGCGAGGAAGATGATCCGGACGGTCCACGGGGTCAGGCCGAAGCGCTCGGCGATCCCGGCGCAGACGCCGGCGATGACGCGGTTGTGGCGGGGGCGGGCGAGGCGGCTCATGGCGGTCTCCGTGTTCCTGGCGCCCGGTCCGGGCTCTCCGGAGGGCGTACTTCCATACTCCGCCGCCTCCACCCCCGGATCCTCAGCCTCGGCGGCGATCCCGACCCTGGCCTTTGTCCCCGGTGAGGAGGACCCGACCTCGGGGTTTGTCTCGGGGGTGCCCCGGAGGTTCGCCTGCGCAGGAGCGGGAAGTCGGGCGGGCCGACTTCCGGTGCGAGGGGGCTGGAGGGCCGCTCGCGGGGGCGACGGTCCGGTCCGGAGTTGACGGCCGATCATCTCAGGTGCACTATTCCACTAGTTAACTAGTGGAAAGGTGGATGTCATCGTCGAGTACCTCATCGACCGTCGCGGCGGCCTCTCGCCGTATCTGCAGATCATCGAGCAGACAAAGCGGGCACTGCGGCTCGGAGTGCTCCGACCCGGGGACCAACTCCCCACCGCCCGCGAGGTGGTGGAGGCGACGGCGATCAATCCGAACACCGTGCTCAAGGCCTACCGCGAGCTCGAACGCGAAGGCCTGGTCGAGAGCAGGAGGGGTGTCGGGACCTTCGTCCGGAAGTCCCTCGCCAAACCGCCGACCGTCGAGGACTCGGCCCTGCGCGTCGACCTCGCCGACTGGATCGCCCGGGCGCGGGACGCGGGCCTGGAACGCGAGGACGTCGCCGCTCTCGTCGACACCGCCCTCGACCGCGCCTACCCCACCAGCACCGAGGCCCCCGAGGAGTCCGGGTGAACCACCCCGCAGCAGAGCACCGACCGACCGAGGACGTCCCCGCGCTGGAGGCGACCGGCCTCGGTCTGAAGTACCGCCGGCGCTGGGCCCTGCGCGACTGCGAACTCCGGCTCCCGGCCGGCCGCGTCTGCGCGCTCGTCGGCCCGAACGGCGCCGGCAAGAGCACCCTGATGGCGCTCGCCGCCGGACTCCTCGCGCCGACCGAGGGAACGGTCGCGGTGTTCGGGACCGGACCGGGCGGAGCCGCCGCCCTGCGGCGCACCGCCTACCTGCGGCAGGACAAGCCGCTCTACCCGCGGTTCACCGTCGCGGAGACCCTGCGCGCCGGCCGGGAGCTCAACCCGGGCTGGGACCAGGAGATCGCGGAGCGGATCGTCCGGCTGGGCGACCTCCCGCAGAACGCCAGGGTGGGCACGCTCACCGCCGGCCAGCGCACCCGGGTCGCCCTCGCGCTCGTCCTCGGCAAGCGCCCCGACCTGCTGATGCTCGACGAGCCGCTCGCCGACGTCGACCCGGTGGCCCGTCAGGAACTCACCGGCATCCTGATGGCCGAGGCGGCGGAGCACGGGACGACCATCCTCATCTCCTCGCACGTCCTCGCCGAGCTGGACGGCGTCTGCGACCACGTCACCGTGCTGCGCGACGGGCGGATCCGGCTCAGCGGTGACGTCGACGACCTGCTGGACGACCACCGCCTGGTGGTCGGCGCCACCGAGGGCACCGACGGCACCCCGGCCGAGCTGGCGCGCCACGAGATCGTCGAGCTGCGCCGCACCGGCCGCCAGGCGACCGCGCTGCTCAGGCCCCACGGAGAGATCGACCCGCGCTGGGACGTCAGCCGGCCGAACCTGGAGGAGATTCTGATCGCCTATCTGCGTACCGCCGCCCCGCAGGGCCGGCCCCCGGTCGAGGTCGGCGCGCACACCGCCGGTCGCGAGGAGGTGGCGGCCCGATGAGTACCGCCGACCTCGCCACCCTGCCGCGGAGCCGCCCGTCCGGGCGTCGCCTGCTGAGCGGCACCACCTGGCTGGGCCTGCGTCAGGACCGCACGCCGCTCCTGATCGCCGGTTCCGTCCTGGTGCTGCTCTGCGGCTGGATGGTCTACCTGCACAGCCGGATCGCCGACCAGATAGCCGAATGGCATCTCCAGGGCTGCACCGTCGTCTACTTCCCGGCGGAGTGCGAGGCCAGTCAGGCGATCGCACTGGACGCGCACTGGGGCGTCGCCGTGATGATCACCGGCTGGCTGCTGGTGATCCTGCCGATCGCCTTCGGTCTCTTCTACGCGGCGCCCTTGCTGGCACGGGAGTTCGAGACCGGGACGTACGCGCTGGCCTGGACGCAGTCCGTGTCGCGGCAGCGCTGGCTGGCGGCCCGGCTGGGCGTGCCGCTGCTCCTGACCCTGGTGGGGTCGAGCCTGCTCGCGGTCGTCTCGACCCGGTTCGTCCACCAGGTCGAGGGGCGGTTCTCCCTCCCCGGCCTGTACCACTGGTTCAGCTGGATGAGCCGCAGTGCCTCCGGGCCGTCGCTGGTCGCGTCCTGCCTGCTCTCCGTCGCGCTCGGGGCCGCCGTCGGACTGGTGGTGCGGCGGGTGGTGGCCTCGATCGTGGTCACGGCGGTGCTGACCGTCGCCGTACGGTTCGCGGTGGACTCCGGGCGGTACCTGCTGACGCCGGCGCGGGAGGCGCTGGCGAGCGTCCGGATGGCTGCGCCCGATGCGGTCGGCCCGATGTCCGTGGTCCAGACCGGACGGGTGACGACGTCCTCGCCGCTCGAATCGCACATCGTGGAGAACGGTTTCCTGACCCGTGACGGCCTGCGGATCCCTTCCGACGGTGACTGGATCGGCACCCTCCCGGACGGGACGGCCGTCTGCCCCACCGATGCCTGTAAGGCCCACTACGACGTCATCGACCGGGCCTACACGCTCTACCACCCGCCGGCCGACGAGTGGGTGATGCACTGGACGCAGACCGGGCTGAGCCTGCTGGCCACGGCGGCGCTGCTGGTCTTCTGCGCGCTGTGGGTGCGCCGCGTGCGCTGAGCCGGCGTGGGGTGCGGTTGTCGGGCAGGGCCTCCCTCGTGGGGCCCTGCCTTCCGCTTGCCCGGGTGAGGTGGCAACTCTGCAATGGAGTGGGACGTCGGGCGGGCCGACTTCCTGTGCGTCGGGAGGTCGCGGCGGCTGGGGCGGCAGCCGCCGGGCGGGGTGGGTCAGCGTGGCAGCCGCTCGCGTTCGGAGTCGTCCTCGGTGCGCCGGTTCACGCTGAGCGCCGTGATCACGCCGAGCACGACGGTGAGGAGCGCGAGGGCGAGGAGGAGCACGAAGGCGGTGGCGACGAGGAAGCCGGCGGTGCCGCCGGCCCTCACCACCGGACGCCGATGACGCGGCGGCCGAGCCGGGCGGCGAGTGCGTGGAGCAGTTCGTCGGCCTGGTCGCGGGTGAGCGGGAGGGCGAGGTGCTCGCCGGGGCCGGCGTTGACGTCGAGGTCGACGGCGACGCGGAGTTGGAGCGCGGCGTCGGGAACGGTCTCCACGGCGAGGTAGGCCACGGTGGTGCGCTCGGTGTGGATCGCCTGGGTGAGGAGCGGGATCAGGACGCCCACGGGTCACCCCGTTCGGCGGCGCTCGCGGCGGCGCGCAGGAGGCCGAGGAGGTTGAGGAGGGTGGCGACGGGGGCGTTGCCGAAGCCGATGAGGACGCGGCCGTCGGCGCTGCCGTTGGTGGCGGCCGAGCCCCAGGCGATGCCGAACGGGCGCCCGCGCTCGTGGAGTTCGGCGAGCAGTGCGGCGACCTGGGGTTCGGTTCCTTACACGCCATCAGGCACCCACCCCCGCGGTGCAGCTCGAACGGGACTATGGAGTGGCGCGCGCAACCGTCCAGAAGGTCACGGCGTCGCTGCGCGCTGACGGGTTGATCCGAACCGAGACAGGGATGGGCAGCTTCGTCACGGGCCCAACAAAGAAGTAGCCCCGCCCAGGCGAACCCGGACAGGGCCGTTTCGAGGGGCGCTGATCAGCGAGGGGTGGGAACGATGAATCCCCGCGTCGGACCGCTCGGACCGTCTTGCCGGGACCGTCCCGCAATGACTGTCAGCACTTCGTCAGTGATGTCCCGCCGGGCAACGGGGTCACTGCTGTCGTACACCCGCCATTGTCCGTCCGTGCTGTCGAGGTCTTCAGGGGACACAACTCCCCGAATCCCCAACCGGCGGAGCTTGTTGGCCACTTGCTGGGCTTCGTTCTCGTCCACGGTTCCCGCCCTTTCGGAGTTCGGTGCGCCCAGGCTAGCGGGCGCCGCCGCCCCCACCCCCGCCTCCGCGGCCCCCGTTGCAGTGCGACGCGCACCCGCCGGGGTTGATCGGGCCGCACCCGCCGGGCACCGGGGTGTGGGAGCAGTTCGCGGCCACGGACACAAGGGCGCGGGTCGGCCCGGTCCACAGCTCGTGGTCCGGGGTGTAACCGGCCTCTTCGATGAGAGCCACGGTCCGGGCGAGCGCGTCCGCGTCGTGACGCGTCGGGTCGGGCCGCTCCGGGTAGTGATGGACGAATCCACCGAGCTTGCCGCACAGCTCGGCGTAGACACGCGTGTGCAGGATGAGCGCGTGCCACCCCTCGTCCACGACGTTCGACGGCGTGACCCGCGTGTCGGGGAACATACGGGCGGTGGCGACGAACTTGAGCGCTTCGGTAACGATGCGCTCAGCCGTGTCCGTGGCCATACCGGGGTTGTTGTCCAGGACGGTGAAGACAGTCCCGTCGAACTGCGCGGGGTTCAGCAGGTTGTGGGCCCCAGGGCCGGTGTCGCCGGGCGGACGCTCAGGCGTGGTCATACTGGTGTCTCCTCGCATCGTGCGGAGCCTGGGCACCGCTTGGTGTCCGGGTCGTGCGGTGTTGCGGAGCCCGCTCCGGTCGGCTGCCTGCCAGGGATAACCGGCCGGAGCGGGAGTCTTGTAGATCGTTTCCGTCGACTAGCTGTTCACGGCGGTAGCCGGTTGGAACGGGAGTCTCACGCGTGTCGGCGGCCGACCGATTCGGCTCCGCTCGTACCGGTTCTCGATCACAGGCGCGTCGGCGCAGCGGACGGTCTTGAAGATCGGCCGCCCGTCCTCCATGCACCGAAGGAGAACGGTCGTGGATCGCACCGCGCCGCTCACCGGGTCGGCCGCTCGCTCCCGCCCCAGCACGGTCCACACGCGGCGGTAGCGGTCGCGGAACTGTTCTTGCAGCCCGGGTAGCCCAAGGTCTTCGACGCAGCCACCTTCGATGCGACTGGGGCACTGGCAGCCCTTCGCGCTCTCGCCAGGGTCGAACTCCGGGGCGGTGCCAAAAGATTCGATGCTGTCATCCGGCATCGATACCGTCGGTTCATCGGGCGATCGCCTCAGGCGGGGCACAACTAGCCTTCCTGGTTGATCTGTTGGTCAGGGTCGACCCCGCCCGTCTCGCCGGCGGGGCGGACGGGACCGGGCTCACGGGCTGCGGGGCCCGGAGCTGCCCAGCGGTGGAGCTGGGAGGACGCCCACCACCGGGGCTGGAGCCCGCCCCAACCGCAATTCCTTGGACGGCCGTTGCGGCCGGGACGGGGGTCGGGTTGCGCTTCGTCACTGCCGCTCCTCTGTGTCCACGGAGGACTTGATGGTGCTCTGGGAGGGCGAACCATTGCGACGCCACGACGGCGTCTCTCCGACGTCTTGGCAAGACGTCATTTCGGTGTCGTACAACAGCGACCGGTTCTATCGTGGAGTGCATGACGACGCCGAACGAGACACTGCGCGCCGTACGCCTCGGACTTCGCCTCAGTCAAGACGAGTTCGCGAAGCGCCTGAGGGAGGATGGGGTTGCCCGGGGGGAACCCAACGACGCAAGCAAGCGCCTTGTGCAGCGCTGGGAGTCCGGAGATGTCAAGGCCCCCCGCCCGGTGTACGTTCGAGCTCTTGAGGCAGTCACGAAGCTTTCCGTGAACCGCCTTGGCTTCGACTCGCCACAGCTGTCACTAACGGTCAGCGTGGACGGCACGGGAGGGCATGACGTGACTATCAATGAACCGGGCATGCCTGTGCAGACTGAACCCGCTCCTACAGGTGAGGACTACTCAGGAGTCTGGATCAGTCACTATGAGTTCTTCAGTAGCAGCCGGGAGAGCACGTTCACTGGCCTGCACCACGTCGTACTGTCCCAGAGGGGGAATCGGATCACCGGCCGCTCCCTTCCCGGGGCGTCGTCCAACCCCGACTCACCACTGTCGTTCGATCTCACTGTTGATCGGAACATCGTGACGGGATCATGGGTGGAGCAGACCGCGCAGGATGGCTACTACCAGGGAGCGAGGTACCACGGCGCCATTCAGTTGCTGGTCGATCCAACCGGGCGCCGCATGGCTGGCAAGTGGGTCGGATTCGGCAAGGAATTTGACGTCAACACCGGCCCCTGGGAACTCCGGTTGCTGGACAAGTCCACAGCGGACGAAGTTCTGAGCCGTTACAGCGTGCCGCCGGAGAGGTAGCACGCGGCATAATGGATAAAGACCCCAGCGGATCACGCCTACCGGGCCTCCTGGTGGGGGTCCTGGCACGAGGTGGTCAGCGCGGCGGTCGCCCGGGGCGTGGTGGTCCGACGGGCCCGCGTCGTCTCCGAACCGATCAGCGACTACATCCGCTACGAGTACGACGAGACGTTCGCCAACCGCGCCGCCGGGGAGCTGGTCCGCTGGCTGCCCAGGCGCCAGACCCGCGACCTGGCCCTGCCGGGACCAGACTTCTGGGTCTTCGACGACGAGACGGTGCTCTTCCATCACTTCACCGGGGACGGTCAACTCGACGCCGACGGCCGCGAGTACGTGACCGATCCCGATCTGGCGAAGCTGTGCGGATCGGCCTTCGAATCCGTCTGGCGGCGGGCCGTCCCCCACGAGGACTATCACCCGCGTTGATCAGGCCCGGCCGCCGTCCGCCGGGCGGGTGCCCGGCGGACGGCGTGGGGATGCGAGCCGGTCAGCCGGCCGGGGGAGCCTGCGGGGCCGGCGGCTGGGCGACCGGGGCCGCCTGCGGGGCCGGGGCGGGCTGGGCGTAGGGGTTCTGCGCCGCGTTCGGGTTGTACGGGGCGTTCGGGTCGTACGTGGCCTGGTAGGCCGCCGGCTGCGGGGCCGCCGGGGCGTTGCTGCGGGCGACCAGGGCCTTCACGGCGTTGGCGATCAGCAGCACGGGGAGGATGAACGCCTGGAAGAACATCCGGTACTCACCGCCCTCGAAGACGAACGCGAGGTAGTACGCGTAGCCGGCGAACGCGATGCCGGCGATCACGTTGATGACCCGCCAGCCGCCGCTCAGGCCGCCGCCGACGTTGACGGCGCCGAGCACGACCATGGCGATGCCGCTGATGGCCAGCAGCACGACGTACCAGGAGAAAAGCGGGTCAACGGTGAAGTCGAGATTCACGGAGTCAATTCCTGTGGGAGGTGAGAGAAAGAAATCCTTGGGGACGAGTGGGCACAGTACTGGACCCCGCGGACAATCGCCGCCACGTTTTCGTCACGAACTCGTATACCGGCGGCGCCCCCACCCGTGGTTGGGTGGGTGAATGACTGACTATGAGGTCCTTCGGGTCTTTTGCGGCCCCGATGGCGGCCACGGGAACCCGCTCGGCGTGGTCCGCGACGGCGCCGCCGTTCCCGGTGCGGCCGACCGGCTGGCCGTCGCCCGGCAGCTCGGTTTCAGCGAGACCGTCTTCGTCGACGACGCGGAGCGCGGTGTGATCGACATCTACACGCCGAGCCTTCGCCTGCCCTTCGCCGGGCACCCCTGTGTCGGTGTGGCCTGGCTGCTGGGCGTGGACCGGCTCGTGACCGCCGCCGGCGCCGTCGGGGTGCGCCGCGACGGCGAGTTCACCCGCATCGAGGGCCGCGCCGCCTGGGCGCCGGGCCGCACGCTGAGGCGGTACGGGTCCGCCGCCGAGGTGGACGTGCTGGACGTCCCGCCGCCGGGGGAGTGGATCTACGCCTGGGCCTGGCAGGACGAGCGGGCGGGTACGGTACGGGCGCGCGCCTTCCCCGGCCGCGGTGACGGGATCGACGAGGACGAGGCCACCGGCGCCGCCGCGATCCTGCTCACGGCCGAGCTCGGGCGCGACCTGATCATCACTCAAGGCGTCGGCTCCCAGCTCGTCACCGGCGTCCGGCCCGGCGGCCTGATCGAGGTCGGCGGCCGGGTGCGGCGAGCGGCGTGACAGCCGTCACTCGGCGTTCGTCCCGGCGACCGATACTCCTTCACGAATGGTCCACACGTTCGGATATGATGCCGCCGTTGCTGGAGGTTTGGGGGCGAAGCAGCGGGACGGACATGGCCTGCGACGAGGTTCCCTCTCAGTCCAGGCGACCCATCGTCTGCCGGGCTCGGCCCGCTCTCCTCCGTGAGGTCCCCTTGCGCACTCAGCACCGCAGTCTCCTCGCTCTGGCGGCCACAGCCACCCTGGTCTCCGGCACCGCCGTCGCCGCCGCCCCGGCGGCGCTCGCCGCCCCCTCGATCACCCGGCACACCCAGGGCACCCTGGGCGCCCAGGCCCAGAACGGGCCCGTGTCGATCACGCTGAGCGGCCTGCCCAGCACCTTCACCGCCGGTGCGGCGCCGGTCGAGTTCACCGCGACCCTGAAGAACTCCGCCGACCACGCGGTCGACGCCACGACCGGCTTCACCCTGGCCGACGTCAACTCCGGCATCAAGGAGACCCAGCTCAAGCTGGAGTTCCAGTCGCCCGGCGGCACGCAGTGGAAGAACGCCCTGCTCAGCCCCGGCCAGTCGGTCGGCGCGGTGTGGGAGCTGGACACCTTCGCCACCAGGATCAGCGTGCCGGCCGGTGCTTCGGTCACCTACCGGCTGCGTCTCGCCGTCACCGCCGGCGCCGTCGGCGGCACGGCCACGGCTGGGTTCCGGGCCGTGGTGTCGGACCCGACGCTGCCCCCGGAGCAGCGGATCTCCACCCCGGCCAGCGAGTTCGGACGTTTCACCATCGCCCCGGTGGGCGGCCCCAGCACCCCGCCGGTGACCGCTCCCGGCCCGGCCGAGCCGAGCGTCGAGGGCGTCCCCGCCTCCTTCACCACGGGCGGCGAGGCGAAGGCCTTCAAGCTGGTCCTCGCCAACCACAGCGGCAAGGACATCCGTGTCCTCCCCGAGGTCACCCTCCAGGCCGGGAGCACGCTGCCCGCCGACGCGGTCCGGTTCGAGTTCCAGTCCCCGGAGGGCGAGTGGCTGGCCGCCAGGCCCCTCCCGGAGCCGGCGACGAGCAGGCTGATCCTGGGGCTCCCGTCGGGCAGCAAGGACGCCGACCTCGTGAAGCTGCACGACGGCGAGTCCCGCACGATCAACGTCCGGCTGGCCTTCGCCAAGGATGCCCCGGTCGGTGCCGCGTCCGTGCTGCTCACCGGGCACAGCATGCCGGAGGTCAGCGGGCTCGGCGTCACGACGTCCAGCCGGGCGGTCCCGTTCGGCATCGCGGCGCCGGGCGGCGCCGGTACCCCGTCCGCCACGGCGTCTGCGACGCCCTCCGCCACCGCGACCGCCACCGGGACGGCGAGCGCTCCGGCGAGCCCCGCTCCCGTGCCGACCGCGCCGTCGGTGGCCGCGGTGGTCGTCGCGCAGGTCACCGCCTCGGCGCCGAACGGTTCGGCGACCACGGCCGCTCCGGTGCCGGTGCCCGTCCCCGTGCCGGACCAGGCCTCCGGGCTGGCGTCGACGGGCGGCGGGTCTTCCTCCGCGCCGATGGCTATCACCGGCGGCATGGCGATCGCGATGGGGCTGGGTGCCCTGGTGGTGCTGCGCCGCCGGCAGCGCACGCAGCGCCCCGGCCGCTGACCGCCCGCCGGGTACGCCCGGCCGGGCGGAGCGAGCCGAAGCAGGCAGGCGGGCCGGAGCAGGTGGGCCGGAGCGGGCGGGCCGGGGAGGGCCGGGCGGATGGAGGAACCGGAGTTCGTCGCCGAGCTGACCGGCGCGGGGGAGCGGCGGATCGAGCTGCTCCGCGCCCTCCGCGCCGTGACCGGGCTGAGCCTCTGGCACGGCAGGCTGCTGCTGGACGACCTGCCCGCCCCCGTGCGGGACGGAAACCTGCGGGACCTCGACGTCGCGGTGGCCCGCCTGCGGGCGGCGGGTGGGCGGGTCACGGTGCGCTGCCGGGCGTGCGGGCGGGTCGCCCCCGACGACGGGCGGCTGCTCGACCCGGGCTCGTGCGCGGTGGCGGCTCCCGGCTGCTTTTCCTGCCCGGCGAGCAGCGAGCCGCCTCAGCGGCCGTGGGAGGAGACGGGCTCCGCGTAGACGGGAGCGTGGGTCGGTGCGTGGACCGGTGTGCGAGGCGGCGTGTGGGCCGGCGCGGGGGCCCGGGCGGGCGCCGGGCGGTCGGCGCCCGCGCGGCGGGGCCGGAGCAGCAGGGACCGGCAGCCGGGCACCAGGGCCAGGTGGACGATCGCCACGCCGACGCTGGCGAGCAGTATGTGGTCCACGTTCAGGATGTGGCCCGGGGCCCAGGAGGAGAGGAACTCCAGGGCGGTGGCCAGCAGGGCGGAGGCGCCGGTGGTGCGGAGGAAGGACGGGAGCCAGGGGGCTCGCAGGCGGCCGCCCGCGAGCGGGAGCAGGACGCCGAGCGGGGCCAGCAGCAGCAGTTCGCCGAGGACCTGCCAGGCGGTGGAGGAGCGGAGCGAGGCCAGCGGCGTCAGGTTGGCGTCGTAGACCCAGGCCACCGGCAACGGTCTCAGCACCAGCCAGCCCGCCAGGGCCAGGTGGAGGGTGAGGCCGACGAGGCCGACCAGCCGTAGGGGACGGTGGACGGCCGCCGCCGGCCCGGTCTCGGTCCGCACGCCGGAACGCTCGTCGCGTGCCCTGGTGCCATCTCGCTGCACGCGGGGAAGGACGTGAGCCGGTGGCGCGGCGGTTCCACGCCCGGCGTGAACATTCCGCCGCACGCCCGGAGCGGACCGAAACGGCCCGGAGCGCCCCCGTTCGGACCCGATCCGGTCGAGATGCGGCCCGGATCCCACGGAGTCGATCAGCGGCAGGTGGCCGACGCCGTCGGCGACGGCGTCGCCACCGCGGTGAACACGTTGTCCGCCGGCGGGGTGGACGGCCCCGGGGTCACCCGGGTGACCGACGGGGACGGGCTCCCGAAGAACTTCGCCGAGGAGTGCGCGGCGGGCGGAGTCGGGCCGACCGGTGACGGTGCGGCCGGCACCGTCGGTATCTGCGGCGCGGTCGGGCAGGCCGTCCGGCTGGCGGGCGCGCCGGCGTCCACCGGGACGGCGGTCGGGCGGATGCCGCACCCGGCGGCGAGGGCGGCCAGCGCCACCAGGGCGGCGGCGCCGAACACCCGGCCCGGGCGGGAACCACGGTCCGGGCGGGAACCGCGGCCCGGGCCGGAACCGCGGACGGCGCGGGCCCGGTCGGCCGGACCCGCCGGAACGGACGGGCGGGAGGTCACAGCGCACTCTCCTCGGAGTCGTCGGCCGACGGCGGAGGCTGGGTCCGCGGCAGCGTCAGCGTGAACACCGCCCCCACCTCCCCGTTCGCGGCCGTGATCGTCCCCCCGTGGATCTGCGCGTTGGCCATCGCGATCGACAGGCCCAGACCGCTGCCCTCCGAACGCGCCCGCCCCTTGTCCGCCTTGTAGAACCGGTCGAAGACGTGCGGCAGCACGTCCTCGGGGATGCCGGGGCCGCTGTCCGAGACCTCGACGATCACCGTTCCGACCGCCGGGCCGACCACCGGGCCGTCATCCTCCCGGCCGTCCGTCGGGCCGTCGGCCGGGCCGTCCGCCGGAGCCTGCGCGGGGCCCTCCTCCCGGACCGTCACCCGCACCGGCGAGCCGCCGTGCTTGAGCGCGTTGCCGATCAGGTTGGCGAAGACGACGTCCAGCCGGCGCGGGTCGACCACGGCCCGGACACCGCGCGGCGCGTCCAGCTCCACCGCGTCGTACCAGGCCCGGCCGTCGATGCAGGACATGATCAGATCGGCGATGTCCACCTCGTCGGCGACCAGCTTGGCCGTACCGGCGTCGAAGCGGGTCACCTCCATCAGGTTCTCCACCAGGTCGGAGAGCCGGCGCGTCTCGTTGACCACCAGCCGCACGGCCGGCTCGATCATCGGGTCCAGCGACTCTGCCTCGTCCTCCAGGATGTCCGTCACGGCGGTCATCGCGGTCAGCGGCGTCCGCAGCTCGTGCGACATGTCGGCGACGAACCGCCGGCTCTGCGCCTCCCGCGCGCTCAGCTCCTCGACCTGCTCGTGCAGCGACTCCGCGGTGCGGTTGAACGTCCTTGCCAGATCGGCGAGTTCGTCCGAGCCCTCGACTTCGAGCCGGGTGTCCAGATGGCCCTCGCCGAGCCGCCGGGCGGCCTCGCCGAGCCGCTTGACCGGGCGCAGCACCGTCGCCGACGCGGCCTGGGCGAGCAGCGCCGAGCCGATCAGCGCCAGCAGCGTGGCGATCGCCAGCGACCAGCCGAGCGTGCTCAGGTCGGCCCGCTCGTTCTCCAGCGACTTGAACATGTAGGCCGTCGGCCCGGTCGGCACCACCTTGGTGCCGCCGATCACGAACGGCCGCCCCTCCAGGTTCTGCCGCTGCCAGTACAGGTGGAACGCGTACGGGTTGTTCTCGGTGAGCTCGCGCGGCTTCGCGACGGTGTCCCGCAGCTTGGCCGGGACGTCGGCGAGCGTGTAGGTCAGCGGGGCCGAGGAGGCGAGGCAGTCCGGGTGGGCGGGGTCGGAGACCACCACCTCGTAGCTGAGCCCGGAGCTGGCGACGCTGGCGGCGAGCTGGTTCAGCTCGGCGCAGGTGGCGTTCAGCGGCAGCTCGGAGACGTTGCGGGTGAGCGAGACCCGGAAGTCGTTGAGCGCGGTGTTCTGGGCGCGCTTGAGCACCGCGTCCCGGTTGAGCCAGTACGCGATGCCGGAGGCCGAGACGGCGGCGAGCAGCGCGACCGCGGCGAACACCGCGATCAGCCGCACCCGCAGGGAACGCAGCCGTCGCCACGGGCCCGAGGAGAAGCGGCTGGTCGTCTGAAGGTCAGTCACGGGAGCCTGTCGTTGCGGAAGATCAGGAGAGGCGGGATATCAGCAGCGGGGCGCTGCCGGGCGCGGTCACGCCGGCGGGTCCAGACGGTAGCCGACCCCGCGCACCGTGCGGATCAGGGTGGGCGCCGAGGGCACGTCCTCGACCTTCGCCCGCAGCCGCTGGACGCACGCGTCCACCAGCCGGGAGTCGCCGAGGTAGTCGTGTTCCCAGACCAGGCGCAGCAGTTGCTGGCGGGAGAGGGCCTGCCCGGGCCGGCGGCTGAGCTCCAGCAGCAGCCGCAGCTCGGTCGGCGTGAGCTGGAGGTCCTCGCCGTCCTTGGTGACGGTCATCGCCGCGCGGTCGATCACCACGGTCCCGTACGCGGAGGAGTCCGAGCTCTCCCGCTCGCCGCGTCGCAGCACGGCCCGGATCCGGGCGTCCAGGACGCGCGGCTGCACCGGCTTGACGACGTAGTCGTCCGCGCCGGACTCCAGGCCGACCACGACATCGATGTCGTCGGACCGGGCGGTGAGCAGGATGATCGGAAGCTGGTCGGTGCGGCGGATCCGGCGGCAGACCTCGAAGCCGTCGATTCCGGGCAGCATGACGTCCAGCACGATGAGGTCCGGCCGCTGCTCCTTGAAGAGCCTCAGACCGTCCTCGCCGGAGGCGGCGGTGGCCACTTTGTGGCCCTGGCGGGTGAGAGCGAGTTCGAGGCCGGTACGGATGGCGTCGTCGTCCTCGATCAGTAGGAGGAAAGGCACGGCCTCATTCTGGCTCACCCGGAGCGCCGAATCACCCCCCGGCACCGGTCACCGACCGGGTGGGAACCGGAACCCGAGCCACCGGCGTCCGTCACGGCGGGAGGCGATGCGGGACGAAAGCCCCGCCCCTGTGACAGCCCTGTGACAGTCGACGGACAGCGTCATCACAACCGGCGGGCAAGATTTTCCATGTCGCCGCAGGACAGCGGGCCAACTGGCCGGCTGAACGGCGGCAACAGGAACCGCTCGTACCGACCAAGGGGGCGCACGATGAACGCCAGGCTGCAGACCCGGACCAACCCGGCTGACCGCACCGCGCGTTCGTCATCGGCCACCCACCGGACCCGGTACGAGGTCAGGACCGACGAGACCTCCGGTGCCGTGACCGTGCGGGGGTGCGCGCACAGCGCCGGTGGAAACACTGTCGCCCGCCGGGTGAGCGGCGGCGGCAGGCAGGGGGAGCTGTACGGGATCGGCCACCGGGGGAACGTGGCCGACTCCGCCAACACCCTGACGCTGCGGGGGATCCTCCCCGTCCGCGTCGAGGGCAAGGACACCCTGGGGGGGAACGGGGGAACCCGGGGGATCGGGGGGAGCGGGCTGCGGAAGGTCGACTCGGGGGAGTCGGCCGGCCGCGGGGCCGCGGGTGCGACGCTGCTGCGGCTGAACCCCGCGGCGACCCGCACCGCCGAGGCGGGACAGGGAGACGCGCAGGGGGAGCACCCGGCCGTCGCGGAGGACTACACCACGGAGTTCACCGCGTACGTGCGCGAGCGCCGCGCCTCCCTGTACGCCACGGCGTACCACCTGACCGGTGACCGCTTCGAGGCCGAGGACCTGCTGCAGAGCGCGCTCTTCAGCACCTACCGGGCCTGGGGCCGGATCACCGACAAGGCCGCGGTGGGGGGCTACCTCCGCCGCACCATGACCAACCTGCACATCTCCGCCTGGCGGCGCCGCAAGGTCAACGAGTACCCGACCGAGGAGCTGCCGGAGACGGTCGGCGACACCGACGCGATGGGCGGCACCGAGCTGCGCGCCGTGCTCTGGCAGGCGCTGGCCAAGCTGCCGGAGAACCAGCGCACCATGCTGGTGCTGCGCTACTACGAGGGCAAGACCGACCCGGAGATCGCCGACGTGCTCGGCATCAGCGTCGGCACGGTCAAGAGCAGCATCTGGCGCGCGCTGCGCCGGCTGCGCGACGACGAGCACCTGAACAAGTCGGGCGACACCGCCCGGGCGTTCGGCGAGCTGGTCGCCTGAGAACGGCCCCGCGAGGGGCGAGGGACTCCCGTCGGGGGACGGGTGAGGACGGTCAGGGAAACTGGCAGCGCCGGCTCGGGGGAGCGGCGTAACCGGGGGAGCCCGATGACCGTCCGGGAAGGCGGCGGGCCCGGTGCGGGGGAGACGCACCGGGCCCGCCGTTCTTCGTGCGGGCGTGCGGGCGTGCCTGCGGGCGTGCCGGCCCGCGGTGGAGCTCAGACCGCGGCGAGCTGCCGTCCGGCCGCCGCGCGGATCCGCCGGTCCGCCTCCGGGCCGGTGCAGGGGTGGGCGCCCAGTTCGACCTGTCGGCCGACGATCGAGCGCTCGGCCCGCATCAGCCGCCAGCCGCGGCGCACCAGGACGGGCAGCGACTTGCGGCTCTCCCGGACGTCCCGGCGCAGCCGCCGCCAGGCGGTGGTGAGGGCGCCGTTGCGCAGGCACAGGGCGTCGCCCAGCAGGCCCTCGGCGGCGCAGGCGCCGGCGATCTCGGCGGCGAAGATGCCCTCGGCGATGAACGCGGGCGCCCCGGCGAGGTCCAGCACCTGGGTGGAGACGCGGCCGTTGGCCGGGATCGAGTACACCGGGACTTCGGCGCGGCCGCTCTCGTGGAGGCCGCGGATCGCCGCCAGGGCCTCGTCACGGTGCCAGGCGAGCGGGGAGTCCCAGTCGACCGCGCCGTCGTCCAGCAGCGGCAGGGTGGGGTCGTCCCCGTCCTTGTAGAAGTCGTCGAGCTGGAGCACCGGCAGGCCGCTCCGTTCCGCCAGTGAGGACTTCCCCGATCCGGAGGGCCCGGACAGCAGGACCACTCGGGCACGGGCTATCGGTGCGGCATTCAGCGGGGAGTCACTCACGGGACACCAGTCTGACGCATCGGGGCCGGATGCCGAAACCCGTCGGGTCACCCATTGTGCGGCGACTGCGGTGCGGCGAGGGCGAGGTGCAGCAGCGGCAGGTACCGGCTGTCGGCCTGGAGGAAGACCGGCTGCCCGGCGCCGGGTGCCAGGTAGGCGGTGGCGGCCCAGTCGTGGTCGTGCCAGGTGTCCGGCTCGGGGGCCCGGAAGGCCCCGCCGGCGGCCAGTACGACCGGGCCGGCGCCGTCGAGCTCGCGCGAGCCGAACTCGGCGCTCGCGGCGCCCGGTGTGACGCGGATCCCCCCGTTGACGTAGCGCGGCGGCCAGCCGGGACCGTCGGAGCGGGCCGAGCAGGGGATCCGGACCGGCTTGCCGGCGGCCAGCCGGCGCCGGGCGCGGGCCACGGACAGCCTGCGGACGAACCCGTCCGCGAACAGTGCCATCAGCTCGCCGGCGATCTCTCCCACGCGGTGCCCCCTCGGTGTGCGGTGTCGCCCCAGTCTGCGCGGGGGCGGGGGCCGGCCGGGAGCGCCGAAAGGATGGCGGGCCGGCGACGAAAGTCGACGGATCCAGGGAGGAGAGCCGCCGGGACACCGGAGGCGGAAAGTCGACGGACCCGCGCCAGGGGGGGAGAGGCGCGGGTCCGTCCAATGACCGTCCGGGCCCTGGGGGGGTGAGGGCACTGGGGACGGCCAGCTTGTGGAGTTGTTACTCGGTGGGCCCACCGGGCCCGGGGGTGACGAGGAGGTCAGATCCCCATCGGGTGCCAGACCGTCTTCGTCTCCAGGAACGAGAGTAGCCGGTCGGTACCGGGAGCATTGGTCCAGTCCTGGGCGAACGGGTCCAGCTCCGGACGGACCACCCTCTTCAGGGTATCCGCGGCGGCGGCTTCCAGCGCGCCCGCCGCGCCGGGACCGTCGGCGGCGATGGCGCCGGTGAGGTCCACCGCGTTGACGTCCTGGTGCGAGGCCAGGGTGGGCGCGATGTCGGCGGTCCGGCCCGAGATGATGTTGACCACGCCGCCGGGGACGTCCGAGGTGGCCAGCACCTCGCCCAGCGACAGGGCCGGCAGCGGGGCGTCCGCGGCCGCCGCGACCACCACGGTGTTGCCGGTGGCGATGGCGGGCGCGATCACCGAGACCAGGCCGAGCAGCGAGTGCCCGTAACCGGCCTGCGGGGCGACGATCCCGACCACACCGGTCGGCTCCGGGGTGGAGAGGTTGAAGAACGGCCCGGCGACCGGGTTGGCGCCGCCCGCGATCTGGGCGACCTTGTCGGTCCAGCCCGCGTACCAGACCCAGCGGTCGATGGCGGCGTCCACCAGGGCGGCGGCCTTCTTCGGGCCGACGCCCTCGGAGAGCGCCACCTCGGCGGCGAACTGCTCGCGCCGGCCCTGCAGCATCTCGGCGACGCGGTACAGCACCTGGCCGCGGTTGTACGCGGTGGTTCCGGCCCAGCCCTTGACGGCCGCGCGGGCCGCCAGCACGGCGTCCCGGGCGTCCTTGCGGGTGCCGAGCGGGGCGTTGGCCAGCCACTCGCCCTTCGAGTCCGTCACCTCGTACACCCGCCCGCTCTCGGAGCGCGGGAACTTCCCGCCGACGTACAGCTTGTAGGTCTTGAGGACATCAAGACGGCTCACGACATCAGACATCGAGGTAGGCCTCCAGACCGTGGCGGCCACCTTCGCGGCCGTAACCCGACTCCTTGTAGCCGCCGAACGGCGAGGTCGGGTCGAACTTGTTGAAGGTGTTGGCCCAGACCACGCCGGCCTTGAGCCGGTTGGCGGTCCAGAGGATGCGCGAGCCCTTCTCCGTCCAGATGCCGGCGGAGAGGCCGTAGGGGGTGTTGTTGGCCTTGTCGACCGCCTCGGCCGGGGTGCGGAAGGTCAGCACCGACAGGACCGGCCCGAAGATCTCCTCCTGGGCGATCCGGTGGGCCTGGCTGACGCCGGTGAAGACGGTCGGCCTGAACCAGAAGCCGGTGCCGGGCAGCTCGCAGGCGGGCGACCAGCGCTCGGCGCCCTCGGCCTCGCCGGCGTCGGTCAGCGCGGTGATCCGGGCCAGCTGGGCGGCCGAGTTGATGGCGCCGATGTCGGTGTTCTTGTCCAGCGGGTCGCCGACCCGCAGGGTGCCCATCCGGCGCTTCAGGGCGTCCAGCAGCTCGTCGTGGATCGACTCCTGGACCAGCAGGCGCGAACCCGCGCAGCAGACGTGGCCCTGGTTGAAGAAGATGCCGTTGACGATGCCCTCGACCGCCTGGTCGATCGGCGCGTCGTCGAAGACGATGTTCGCGGCCTTGCCGCCGAGCTCCAGCGAGAGCTTCTTGCGGGTGCCCGCGATCTGCTTGGCGATCGCCCGGCCGACCGGGGTGGAGCCGGTGAAGGCGACCTTGTTGACGTCCGGGTGCGAGGTGAGCGCGGCGCCGGTGCGGCCGTCACCGGTGACGATGTTGACGACGCCCTTCGGCAGGCCCGCCTGGCGGCAGATCTCGGCGAAGCGCAGCGCGGTCAGCGGGGTGGTCTCGGCCGGCTTCAGCACCACGGTGTTGCCGGTGGCCAGCGCCGGGGCGATCTTCCACGCCAGCATCAGCAGCGGGAAGTTCCACGGGATGACCTGGCCGGCCACGCCCAGCGGGCGCGGGTTCGCGCCGTAGCCGGCGAAGTCGAGCTTGTCGGCCCAGCCCGCGTAGTAGAAGAAGTGCGCGGCGACCAGCGGCAGGTCGACGTCGCGGGTCTCGCGGATCGGCTTGCCGTTGTCGATGGACTCCAGCACGGCCAGCTCGCGGCTGCGCTCCTGGATGATCCGGGCGATCCGGAACAGGTACTTGGCGCGCTCGCTGCCGGGCAGCGCCGACCAGTCGGTGAAGGCCCTGCGGGCGGCGGCGACCGCGCGGTCGACGTCCTCCTCGGTGCCCTGGGCGAACTCGGCGAGCACCTGCTCGGTGGCCGGGTTGACCGTCTTCAGGGCCTCGCTGCCGGAGGAGTCGACGAACTCGCCGCCGATGAAGTGGCCGTACGAGGTGGCGATGTCACCCGCGGCGGCGGGAGACTCGGGCGCCGGGGCGTAGCTGAAGAGGCCGCCGGTCGGCTGGGCCGCGGGCTCCTCGATGTTCTTCTTCTTGGCCATGGTGATCAGTCCACCGTCACGTAGTCGGGGCCGGAGTACCGTCCGGTGGTCAGCTTCTGACGCTGCATCAGCAGGTCGTTGAGCAGGCTGGAGGCGCCGAAGCGGAACCAGTGCGGGGTCAGCCAGTCGTCGCCGAGGGTCTCGTTGACCATCACCAGGTACTTCATGGCGTCCTTGGTGGTCTTGATGCCACCGGCGGGCTTCACGCCGACCTGGACGCCGGTCTGCGCCTTGAAGTCGCGCACGGCCTCCAGCATCAGCAGGGTGACCGGCGGGGTCGCGTTGACGGCGACCTTGCCGGTGGAGGTCTTGATGAAGTCGGCGCCGGCCAGCATCGCCAGCCAGGAGACGCGGCGCACGTTGTCGTACGTCTGCAGCTCGCCGGTCTCGAAGATCACCTTGAGGTGGGCGGCGGTGCCGTCGGGGCGCTTGCACGCCTCCTTGACGGCGACGATCTCGTTGAAGACGTCCAGGTAGCGGCCGGAGAGGAAGGCGCCCCGGTCGATCACCATGTCGATCTCGTCGGCGCCGGCCGCGACCGCGTCGGCGGTGTCGGCGAGCTTGACCGGGAGCGCGGCGCGCCCGGCCGGGAAGGCGGTGGCGACGGAGGCGACCTGGATGTCGGTGCCGCGCAGGGCGTCCTTCGCGGTGGCGACCATGTCCGGATAGACACAGATGGCGGCGACGCGCGGGGTGGCCGGGTCGGACGGATCCGGGGTCCGGCCCTTGGCGCACAGCGCGCGCACCTTGCCGGCGGTGTCCGCGCCTTCGAGGGTGGTCAGGTCGATCATCGAGATGGCCAGGTCGATGGCGTACGCCTTCGCCGAGGTCTTGATCGAGCGGGTACCGAGAGTGGCGGCGCGCGCCTCCAGGCCGACCTGGTCGACGCCGGGCAGGCCGTGCAGGAAGCGGCGGAGCGAGGCCTCGGACGCCGCAACGTCCTCAAGACCGCTGCCCGCAGCGCCGGGGGCATTGGCTGCAAGAGTGGACATAGTCACCACACCAGCATATCTACGCGCGTAGCCAACCGCTAGGGGGCCCGCTTTTCGATGCCGGACCGAGATCTCGGCCCGGTGGGCCCGGCCCGGGAGCGGCTCGCGGCGGGGGAGTGGCCGGGAAGTGGCGGGGAGCGGCGGGAGGAACGGCGGGGCCCGGCCGCCGGGCCGGGGGCGACGGCCGGGGCCACCACGGTGATCGCCACCCCTGTAGATCACGGGGTGCATGGGGCAGAATCGTCGCCATGACCGAATCCGACGGCAAGCCCCACCAGGGCTCGGCCGGCTCCGACGGGGAGCCCGTGTACGCCGACCGCGTGTACCGCTCCATTCCCGGTGTGATCTCCGGTGTGCTCCTGCTGGCCGTGGCCGGGTGGCTGATCGGGGACGCGGTGCTGAACGGGACGGGCAGGACCCCGTACGTCGCGCTGGCCGCGGTACCGGTGTTCGCCTTCCCGGTGATCGCCTACACGCTGCGGCCGGCCGTGCGGGTGAACGACCGCCGGCTGGTGGTGCGCAACCCGCTGCGGACGATCACCGCGCCGTGGGCGGCCGTGGACGCCCTGCGCGCGGGGTACTCGGTGGAACTGCTGGCCGGGGGCCACAAGTACCAGGTGTGGGCCGTGCCGGTGTCGCTGCGCCAGCGCAAGCGGGCCAACCGGATCCAGCAGCGCGGCGGCGGGCAGCAGCACGCGTCCCGGCTGGGCACGGCCTTCGGGCGGCCGGCGCCGTCGGTGGTCGAGGGCGCGCCGGACCCGAACCGGGCCTGGTCCGACCAGGTGGTCGCGATCCTCCAGGAGACCGCCGAGCGGAACGCGGGCCGCCCCGACGCGGCAGGCCCGCTGGTCGTGCGGTGGTGCTGGTGGATCATCGCGCCGACCCTGCTCGGTCTGGTCGCGCTGATCGCCGCGATCGTCGCCTGAGCACGCCGAGGAGCACGACGAAGGGGCCCGCCGGGAACGGCGGGCCCCTTCGTCGTGCGCGGGTGGATCAGGCGTCGATGCCGGCGGCCGCGGCCAGGTCGCGCTTGATCGCGCCCAGCAGCTCGGCGGCGCGCTCCCGGGCGGGTGCCAGGTCGGCGGCCGAGCCGACCGGGAGGACGACCTCCAGGTAGCACTTCAGCTTGGGCTCGGTGCCGGACGGCCGGACCACGATCCGGGCCGAGCGGACGCCCTCGCCGGCCAGGTAGTAGCGCAGGCCGTCGGTGGGCGGCAGGTCGGCGGAGCCGGCGGTCAGGTCGTCGGCCCGGGTGACCGTCAGGCCGGCCAGCACGGTCGGCGGCCGCTCGCGCAGGCGCTGCATCGCCTCCGCGATCAGCGCGAGGTCCTCCACCCGGACGGAGAGCTGGTCGGTGGCGTGCAGGCCGTGCTCCAGCGCCAGGTCGTCCAGCAGGTCGGCCAGGGTGCGGCCGGACCGCTTGAGGGTCGCGGCCAGCTCGGCGACCAGCAGGGCGGCGGTGATGCCGTCCTTGTCGCGCACGCCCTGCGGGTCGACGCAGTAGCCCAGCGCCTCCTCGAAGCCGTAGCGCAGGCCGTCGGCGCGGGCGATCCACTTGAAGCCGGTCAGCGTCTCGGCGTAACCCAGCCCGGCCGCCTCGGCGATCCGGCCGAGCAGGGTGGAGGAGACGATGGTGGTGGCGAAGGTGCCGGTGGCCCGCTTGGCGACCAGCGCGGCGCCCAGCAGCGCCCCCACGTCGTCGCCGCGCAGCATCCGCCAGCCGGTGCCGTCGCCGTCGGCGGTGCCGTTGGCCGGGACGGCCACCGCGCAGCGGTCGGCGTCCGGGTCGTTGGCGATGACGATGTCCGGGCCGACCGCGGCGGCGGTGCGGAAGGCGAGGTCCATCGCCCCCGGCTCCTCCGGGTTGGGGAAGGCCACGGTCGGGAAGTCCGGGTCGGGCTCGGCCTGTTCGGCGACCACGGTGGGCGCGGGGAAGCCGGCCCGGTCGAAGGCGGCGACCAGGGTGTCCCGGCCGACGCCGTGCATCGGGGTGTAGACGACGGCCAGGTCGCGCGGGCTGTGCGGGTCCACGATGGAGACGGCGCGGGCCAGGTAGGCGTCCACGACGTCCTCGCCGACGACGTCCCAGCCGTCCTCGGCGAGCGGGACCTCGGCGAGCGAGCCGATCGCGTCGATCTCGGCGGCGATCCCGGCGTCGGCCGGCGGGACGATCTGCGAGCCGTCGCCCAGGTAGACCTTGTAGCCGTTGTCCTGCGGCGGGTTGTGGCTGGCGGTCACGGTGACGCCGGCGGCCGCGCCCAGGTGGCGGACCGCGAAGGCGAGCACCGGGGTGGGCAGCGCGCGCGGCAGCAGGGCGGCCCGCAGGCCGGCGCCGACCACCACGGCGGCGGTGTCCCGGGCGAAGTCGAAGGACTTGTGCCGGGCGTCGTAGCCGATGACGACGAGGTCGCCCAGGTTCTCCTTCTTCACGTACGCCACCAGGCCGGCGGCGGCCCGGATCACCACGGCGCGGTTCATCCGCATCGGGCCCGCGCCCAGCTCGCCGCGCAGGCCGGCGGTGCCGAACTGGAGGCGGTCGGAGAACCGCTCGGCCAGCCGCGACCAGGCGAGCTTGCTGTCCGACTCGGCGTCCGGGCCCTCGGCCGCGGCCAGCAGCGCGGCCAGCTCCTCGCGGGTCTGCGGGTCGGGGTCCTCGGCCAGCCAGGTCCGGGCCCGGGCGAGGAGATCGGTGGTGGGTGCCTGCGTCATGGCTGCGACTCCATGGGGAAGTGCGTCGGTTCGGTCGGCCGGAGGGTTCCGCGAGAGTGGGGCGCGCATGCGGACGGGGCCCGCGGGCGGGTGTGATCAGCGGATCACAGCCGCCCGCGAACCCCGTCGCTCACGATTGTGCGTCAGAGCCGGATCAGATCCGCTCAAGGACCTTCGCGAGCAGCGCGCCCATGCGCTCGGCGGAGGCCTTGCCGGCCTCCAGCACCTCGGCGTGGTTGAGCGGCTCACCGGTGATGCCGGCCGCCAGGTTGGTGACCAGCGAGATGCCGAGCACCTCGGCGCCGGCCTCGCGGGCGGCGATGGCCTCCAGCGTGGTGGACATGCCGACCAGCTCGCCACCGATCACCCGGGCCATGTGGACCTCGGCCGGGGTCTCGTAGTGCGGGCCGCGGAACTGCACGTAGACGGCCTCGTCGAGGGTGGAGTCCACCTCGCGGCAGAGGTCGCGCAGCCGCTTGGAGTAGAGGTCCGTCAGGTCGACGAAGTTGGCGCCGACGATCGGGGAGTCCGCGGTCAGGTTGATGTGGTCGCTGATCAGGACCGGCTGGCCGGGGACCCAGCCGTCGCGCAGACCGCCGCAGCCGTTGGTCAGCACGATGATGCCGCAGCCGGCGGCGGCGGCGGTGCGCACGCCGTGGACCACGGTGGCCACGCCGTGGCCCTCGTAGTAGTGGTTGCGGCCCAGGAAGATCAGGGCGCGCTTGTCGCCGATCTTCACCGAGCGGATCGTGCCGGCGTGGCCGGCCACGGCGGGGGCGGGGAAGCCCGGGAGGTCGGTGACCGGGAACTCCGCCACGGTCTCGCCGAGGGCGTCGGCGGCCGGCACCCAGCCGGAGCCCATCACCAGGGCGACGTCGTGGCGCTCGGCGCCGGTCAGCTCGCGCAGGCGCTCGGCGGCGGCCTGGGCGGCGGCGTAGGGGTCGGCGGAGACGACCGACTGAGGAGATGCGTTCACAGGTCCGAGGATAGACGGGAATCGGCTACGCGCGTAGAAGATCCCGGTACGACGTGCCGGATCGTTACCCGGATGGCGTGAAAGTACAGCTCGCAGGCCTGCTTCCGGCGGCCCTGGTGGGAGCAAGCTACAGCCGTCCGGCGCCGCGCGGCCGCCGAGCCGTGCGCCGGCCCGGGGCGGGGGGCGCCCGGGCCGGGGGGAGTCGGGGCCGGGGGGAGTCGAGGGCGGCGGTGCCGCGCGGGCCCGGAGGTCAGCAGGGGCGGCGGCGCAGGTCCAGGACGTAGTCGTGCGGCGCCCCGGCGCTCTCCGCCGCGTCGGCGACCAGGCCCAGGTAGCGGGCGGCGGGCAGGCCGCCCTCGTAGTCGTTGAGCACGTACGTCCAGACCGGGATGTCGCCGTCCAGGGTGTGCGCGCGCAGCTTGATCTTGCGGTAGATGCCGAGCTGGACGCCCTCCCAGCGGTCCAGGCCCTCCTCGTCCATCGGCGCGACGTCGTAGAGCGAGACGAAGACCTGCTCCTTCTCGTCCTCGACCACGGTGGCCAGCGAGCCCTCCCAGCCGAGCTGCTCGCCGCCGAAGGTGAGCCGCCAGCCGTCCAGCCACCCGGTACCGCGCAGCGGGGAGTGCGGAGCGCGGCGGGTCATCTGCCGAGCATCGAGGTTGGTGGCATACGCGGCGTAGAGGGGCATGGGGTGCAGCCTACGGCGACTGGGCGATCGGACAGAAGCCCCGACCCCGGCGTGGCAGCGCGCTCGGCATACGGGACAATGGTGGACGTGACTCGGATCGTGATCATCGGTGGCGGACCCGGCGGCTACGAGGCGGCGCTCGTCGCCTCCCAGCTCGGCGCGGAGGTGACCGTCGTCGACCGCGACGGTCTGGGCGGATCGGCGGTGCTCACGGACTGCGTGCCGTCGAAGACCCTGATCGCGACCGCGGAGGTGATGACGACCTTCGACAGCTCGTACGAAGAGCTGGGCATCATCGTCGCCGACGACACCCCACCGCTGGAGCGGCAGGCCCGGGTGGTCGGCGTGGACCTCGGCAAGGTCAACCGACGCGTCAAGCGCCTCGCCATCGCGCAGTCCCACGACATCACCCAGTCGGTGACCCGGGCCGGGGTCACCGTGCTGCGCGGCCGGGGCCGGCTCGGCGGCGGCGGGCAGGCCGTGGACGGCTCCCGCGAGGTGCTGGTGGACGCGCCCGACGGCAGCGTCCAGTCGCTGCACGCGGACGCGGTGCTGATCGCCACCGGCGCGCACCCGCGCGAGCTGCCGGACGCCCAGCCGGACGGCGAGCGGATCCTGACCTGGACCCAGGTGTACGACCTGGAGGAGCTGCCGGCCGAGCTGATCGTGGTCGGGTCCGGTGTGACCGGCGCCGAGTTCGCGGGCGCCTACCAGGCGCTCGGTTCCAAGGTCACCCTGGTGTCGAGCCGCGACCGGGTGCTGCCGGGTGAGGACCCGGACGCCGCCGAGGTGCTGGAGGAGGTCTTCCGCCGCCGCGGCATGAACGTGATGGGCCGCAGCCGGGCCGAGACGGTCAAGCGGGTCGGCGACCACGTCGAGGTGACGCTCTCCGACGGCAAGGTGATCAGGGGCACGCACTGCCTGATGGCGGTCGGCTCGATCCCCAACACCGCCGAGATGGGCCTGGAGGAGGCGGGGGTGAAGCTCAACGACTGGGGTCAGATCAAGGTCGACCGGGTCTCCCGCACCAGTGCCCCCGGCGTGTACGCGGCCGGTGACTGCACCGGCGTCTTCATGCTCGCCTCGGTGGCGGCCATGCAGGGCCGGATCGCGATGTACCACGCGCTCGGCGACGCGGTGCAGCCGCTGAACCTGAAGACCGTGGCCTCCAACGTCTTCACCGACCCGGAGATCGCCACCGTCGGCTACACCGCCGCCGACGTGAGTTGCGGCAAGATGGACGCGGTCGAGGTCAAGCTGCCGCTGCGGGGCAACCCGCGGGCCAAGATGCAGGGCATCCGGGACGGCTTCGTGAAGCTGTTCTGCCGCCCGGGCACCGGCATCGTGGTCGGCGGCGTGGTGGTCGCCCCGCGCGCCAGCGAGCTGATCCACCCGATCGCGCTCGCGGTGGACGCCAATCTGACGGTCGAACAGGTGGCCAGCGCCTTCACCGTCTACCCGTCCGTCTCCGGCTCGACCGCCGAGGCCGCCCGGCAGCTGCACATCCGCAAGCGGGCTGACGGCGAATCCTGAGCACCGGACGCGCAGTTGGGGGCGGCTGCCGGTCGGCGGCCGCCCTTCGCGCTGGCGGGTCCGTCACCCGGACGGCGGGCGCAGTCCCGGGTTGCTGACGGCGCGTATTGTACGGTCACGCGCCGCTCGTGCGTGAGCAATTCCCGCTACTAGCTGCAAACGCCTGAAAGCAGACGGTCACGCAGGTTACCGTCGGTTCTGTGTTTGCAGCAGAACGTCGCCAGTTGATCCTCGAAATGGTGCGCGCCAACGGAGCTGTGTCGCTCCGCGAACTGGCCCGCGTCGTCCAGACCTCCGAAGTGACCGTACGTCGTGACGTACGGGCACTGGAGGCAGAAGGGCTCCTCGACCGCCGGCACGGCGGCGCGGTGCTCCCCGGCGGCTTCAGCCGCGAACCCGGCTATCCGCAGAAGACCCACCTCTCCGCGGCCGAGAAGAGCGCCATCGCCGATCTCGCCGCGGGCCTGGTGGAGGAGGGTGACGCGGTGGTGGTCGGCGCCGGTACCACCACGCAGGAGCTGGCCCGCCGACTGGCCCGGGTGCCCGGGCTGACGGTGGTCACCAACTCCCTGCTGGTCGCGCAGGCGCTGGCGCACGCCAACCGGGTGGAGGTGGTGATGACCGGCGGCACCCTGCGGGGTTCCAACTACGCCCTGGTGGGCAGTGGCGCCGAGCAGTCGCTGCACGGGCTGCGGGTCTCCAAGGCGTTCATCTCCGGCAGTGGACTGACCGCCGAGCGCGGGCTGTCGACCACGAACATGCTCTCCGCGAGCGTGGACCGGGCTCTGGTGCAGTCGGCTGCCGAGGTCATCGTCCTCGCCGACCACACCAAGCTCGGCGCGGACACCATGTTCCAGACCGTCCCGACCGAGACCATCACCCGGCTGGTCACCGACGAGCACGCCGCCGCCGACGACACCACCGCCCGCGAGCTGGACGCGCTCGCCGACTGCGGGGTGCAGATCGACCTGGCGCCGCTGAGCGCCGCGCCGACCGGAGACGCCCCCGTGCACGGCACCGGCAGCGGGCCCGTCCACCAGACCCAGCCCGGCCCGCTGGCCCGGCGCGCGGCCCCGCCGCCCGGCGGTGCCCCGCTGCCCGGTCAGCGCCGCCCCGGCGCGCACGGCGGCCCCGGTGGGCCGGGCGGTCCGCTGCCGGCCCGGCTCGCCGAGCTGGGGGCCGCCCCGCGCGGGCGCTGACGCCGCCACCGGGCGGGCGCCGTGCCGGTGGCGGCGCCGACCGGTACCGCCGTCGCGGGGCCGGAAACGGAACCGGTCCGCACACCCCGAGGGGCGTACGGACCGGTCCGGCGGCCTGAGCCGTCAGTCCTTGATCTCGCAGAGCGCGGCGCCGCTGCTGACGCTGCCGCCGACCTCGGCCTTGAGACCGACCACGGTGCCCGCCTTGTGGGCGTTCAGCGGCTGCTCCATCTTCATCGCCTCCAGGACGACGATCAGCTCGCCCTCGGCGACGACCTGGCCCTCCTCGACGGCGACCTTGACGATGGTGCCCTGCATCGGGGAGGCCAGGGTGTCACCGCTGACCGCCGAGCCGGCCTTCTTGGCGCCGACCCGGCGCTTGGCCTTGGCCGCACCGCCGGTGGCGGCCGCCGGGGCGGACGCGACGCCCAGCGAGGACGGCAGCGAGACCTCGATCCGCTTGCCGCCCACCTCGACCACCACGGTCTCGCGGCCCTCGGCCTCCTCGCCCTCGCCGGGCGCACCGGCGAACGCGGGGATGGTGTTCTGGAACTCGGTCTCGATCCACCGGGTGAAGACCGTGAACGGTCCGTCGCCGCCGTGCACCTCGGGCGCGAACGCCGGGTCCGTCACGACCGCGCGGTGGAACGGGATGGCCGTGGCCATGCCCTCGACCTTGAACTCGGCCAGCGCCCGGGCGGCGCGCTGCAGCGCCTGCTTGCGGGTGGTGCCGGTGACGATCAGCTTGGCGAGCAGCGAGTCCCAGGCGGGGCCGATGACCGAGCCGGTCTCGACGCCCGCGTCCAGCCGGACGCCGGGGCCGGACGGCGGCGCGAACAGCGTCACCGTGCCGGGCGCGGGCAGGAAGCCGCGGCCCGGGTCCTCGCCGTTGATGCGGAACTCGATCGAGTGACCCCGCACCTCCGGGTCGTCGTACCCGAGCTCCTCGCCGTCGGCGATCCGGAACATCTCGCGGACCAGGTCGATCCCGGTGACCTCCTCGGAGACCGGGTGCTCGACCTGGAGGCGGGTGTTGACCTCCAGGAAGGAGATCAGCCCGTCCTGGGAGACCAGGAACTCGCAGGTCCCGGCGCCGACGTAGCCGGCCTCCTTGAGGATGGCCTTGGACGCCCGGTACAGCTCGGCGTTCTGCTCGGGGGTGAGGAACGGCGCGGGCGCCTCCTCGACGAGCTTCTGGTGCCGGCGCTGCAGCGAGCAGTCACGGGTGGAGACGACCACCACGTTGCCGTGCCGGTCGGCCAGGCACTGGGTCTCGACGTGCCGGGGGTTGTCCAGGTACTGCTCGACGAAACACTCGCCGCGACCGAAGGCGGCGACCGCCTCGCGAACCGCGGACTCGTAGAGCTCCGGGATCTCCTCCAGCGTGCGGGCGACCTTGAGGCCGCGGCCGCCACCGCCGAACGCCGCCTTGATGGCGACCGGGAGGCCGTGCTCCTGGGCGAAGACGACGACCTCGTCGGCGCCCGAGACCGGGTCCGGCGTGCCGGCGACCAGCGGGGCACCGGCGCGCTGCGCCACGTGCCGGGCGGTGACCTTGTCACCGAGGTCGCGGATGGCCTGCGGGGGCGGGCCGATCCAGGTCAGGCCCGCGTCGAGGACGGCCTGGGCGAACTCGGCGTTCTCCGACAGGAAGCCGTAGCCGGGGTGGACGGCGTCCGCCCCCGAGTCGGCGGCGGCCTTCAGGACCTTCGCGATGTCGAGGTAGCTGGTACCGGGGGTGTCGCCGCCCAGCGCGTAAGCCTCGTCGGCCGCGCGGACGTGCAGCGCATCCCGGTCCGGCTCGGCGTAGACGGCGACGCTGGCGATACCGGCGTCCGAGCAGGCCCGGGCGACGCGGACGGCGATTTCTCCGCGGTTGGCGATGAGCACCTTGCGCACTGTGGCTCCCTTCTTGAACCTGGTCGAGTTTATGGATTTCTGGGTGGTACCGGCGAGTAGCCCCAGGTTGTGAACTATCCCACACGGAGGGTGATGCGTTCGGGGACCCGATCCGCGACCCGGTCGGGGTCTTCCCAGGTGGGTGCCGGTGCCGTCGCCGCGAGCCGTCCCGTGCGGACGGTGACGGGGCGGCGCGGCGACGCGGTGGCCTTGGCCACACTCACCCCGCGGGGGCCGCGGAGGCGGCCCGCTCGCGGGCCGGCGCGGTGATGTCGGCGGCCAGTTCCACCACATCGGGGCCGTAGGCCTTCGGGTTGACGACCTTCAGGACCAGGGCGAACGAACCGTCCTCACCGTACCGGCGGGCGAGCCGGCGGTGGTTGGCGACGAGGTAGCGGACGCCGGCGTGGTTGGCGATGCCGGTCTGGCCGGATATCAGGAAGACCGGGCGCCCGCCCTCGGGGGTGGCGAGGCGCGCCAGCAGGGCGTACACCTCGGTGTCCCAGTCGACGGTGAAGGTCCGGTCGCCCACCACGATGACGTTGTTCGGGCCCTCCGAGCCGTTGGTGACCGTCACTCCGGGCAGCCCCCAGGCCAGGTGGGCGGCCATCCGCTCGTTGCTGCTGGGGCCGCCGAAGCAGAACTCGGTCTTGGTGCCCAGGCCGCGGTGGACGGCGTCGTGCGCGACCAGGTCGGTCCGCGCGTCGCACTCCTTCACCAGGGCGGCCAGCTCCATCAGCGCGTAGGCGTCGCGCCGGGTGACCGTCCGGGCGTGCGCCCCGACCCCGACGCTGCGGTTCACCACGATCAGGCACTCGCTGCCGGCCGGCAGGCCGAAGAAGGCGCGGACCCGCTCCAGCCGCCGGCGGCGGCGCAGGTTCTGCGCGAGCCAGGCGAGCGCGGCACTGATCGCGCTCGCCACCAGCCCCAGCAGCACGTTGAGCAGACTGTCGGTCATCGGCCTGTCCCCTCCCCGTTCGAACGGCGGCGGTCAGCCTAGCGGGCTCCCGCGAGGGCCACGGGGACGGACGGTGAGGGGACCGGTCGGTCCTCGTGGCGGGGGAGCCGACGGCGGATCAGGCCCAGAGGTCGGTGATCCGGACGCCGAGGTCGGCGAGCAGCCGGCGGAGCAGCGGCAGGGAGAGGCCGATGACGTTGCCCGGGTCGCCGTCGATGCCCTCGACGAACGGCGCCGAGCGGCCGTCCAGGGTGAACGCGCCGGCCACGTGCAGCGGCTCGCCGGAGGCGATGTAGGCGGCGACCTCGTCGTCGTCCGGGGTGCCGAAGCGGACGGTGGTGGAGGCGGTGGCCGAGGACTGCTCGCCGGTGGCGGTGTCGATCACGCAGTGCCCGGTGCGCAGCACCCCGGACCGGCCGCGCATCGCCTGCCAGCGGGCGAGGGCCTCGGCGGCGTCGGCGGGCTTGCCGAGCGCCTGCCCGTCCAGCTCCAGCACCGAGTCGCAGCCGATCACCAGCTCGCCGCCGGTCAGCTCGGCGGCGACCGCCTTGGCCTTGGCCTCGGCGAGGACGAGGGCGAGCTCGGCGGGGCTCGCGGCGGTGATCGCGTCCTCGTCGACGCCGCTGACCACCACGCGCGGGTCGAGGCCCGCCTGGCGCAGCAGCCCGAGGCGGGCGGGGGAGGCGGAGGCGAGGACGAGGGCGCGGCGGTCGGTCATGCCCACCAGGGTAGGGGGTGGCCGCCGTCGCTCCGCCCGCCCGCCGGGGGCCGGTTCGGGCGCCGGACAGACCACACCGGTCAGACCATCAGCAGGACGGCGATCAGCAGGAGGCAGGCCGCGAGCACATGGCCGGCGCGGCGGAGCCTCTCCTGCAGTCGGCGGGCCTCCGGGGAGGGCTCGTCGCGGGGGTCGGACCAGAGCACCTGTCCAGGGTGCGTCGCGCCGCCGCGGTGACGCCTGAGTACGCGTACTCAGCTTTCGGGGCAATCCGGGCGCGCGAAGGGGGTGGGACGCCGGACGGGCCGGCCTCCCACCCCCTTCCCGGCGGTGCTAGCCGGCCCAGCCCGAGGTGCGCCAGGCGTTGACGCCCGGGCGGGGGGTGGCGCGCAGCCGGCGGGCGCGGTCGTTCCAGGCGGAGTCCGGGCCGGCGCCGGCCCGGCGGGCCGCCTCGGCGGCCGCCTGCGCGGCGGCGGCCCGGGACTGGACCACCGCCAGGACGGTGGCCAGCTCCTCGGGGGTCGGCTGCCCGTGCAGCACGTGGATCGGGGCCATGGCTCAATCCTCTCGCGGCAGCGCTTACAGGGGGATGTTTCCGTGCTTCTTCGGCGGCAGCACCTCACGCTTGCCGCGCAGCGCGCGCAGCCCGCGGACGATGTGCCGGCGGGTGTCGCTCGGCGCGATGACGGCGTCCACGTAGCCGCGCTCGGCGGCCAGGTACGGGTTGAGCAGGGTGTCCTCGTACTCGGAGACCAGCTCGGCCCGGCGGGCGTCGACGTCGGCGCCCGCGGCGGCGGCCTCGGCCAGCTCGCGCCGGTAGACGATGTTGGCCGCGCCCTGCGCGCCCATCACCGCGATCTGCGCGGTCGGCCAGGCCAGGTTGAGGTCGGCGCCCAGGTGCTTGGAGCCCATGACGTCGTACGCGCCGCCGAAGGCCTTGCGGGTGATCACGGTGATCATCGGCACGGTGGCCTCGGCGTAGGCGTAGATCAGCTTGGCGCCGCGGCGGATGATGCCGTCCCACTCCTGCTCGGTGCCGGGCAGGAAGCCGGGCACGTCCACGAAGGTGATCACCGGGATGTTGAAGCTGTCGCAGGTCCGGATGAACCGGGCGGCCTTCTCGCTGGCGTTGATGTCCAGGCAGCCGGCCAGGTCCATCGGCTGGTTGCCGACGATGCCGACCGGGTGGCCCTCGACCCGGCCGAAGCCGGTGATGATGTTGCCCGCGTACAGCGCCTGGGTCTCCAGGAACTCGCCGTCGTCCAGGACGTGCTCGATCACCGTGTGCATGTCGTACGGCTGGTTCGCCGAGTCCGGCACGAGGGTGTCGAGTTCGAGGTCCTCGTCGGTGACGGAGAGGTCCGCCTCCTCGGGGAAGGCCGGCGGGTCGGAGAGGTTGTTGGAGGGCAGGTACGAGAGCAGGCTCTTGACGTACTCGATCGCCTCCTTCTCGTCCGCGGCCAGGTAGTGCGCGTTGCCGGACTTGGTGTTGTGGGTGCGCGCGCCGCCCAGCTCCTCCATGCCGACGTCCTCACCGGTGACGGTCTTGATCACGTCCGGGCCGGTGATGAACATGTGCGAGGTCTGATCGGCCATCACCACGAAGTCGGTGATCGCGGGCGAGTACACCGCGCCGCCCGCGCAGGGGCCCATGATCAGCGAGATCTGCGGGACGACTCCGGAGGCGTGCACGTTGCGGCGGAAGATCTCGCCGTACAGGCCGAGCGAGACCACGCCCTCCTGGATCCGGGCGCCGCCGGAGTCGTTGATGCCGATGACCGGGCAGCCGGTCTTCAGCGCGAAGTCCATCACCTTGACGATCTTCTCGCCGAACACCTCGCCGAGCGAGCCGCCGAAGACGGTGAAGTCCTGCGCGAAGACGGCGACCTGACGGCCGTCGACGGTGCCGTAGCCGGTCACCACGCCGTCGCCGTACGGGCGGTTCTTCTCCTGGCCGAAGTTGGTCGAGCGGTGCCGGGCGAACTCGTCGAACTCCACGAAGGAGCCCTCGTCCATCAGCTCGACGACGCGCTCACGCGCGGTCAGCTTCCCCTTGGCGTGCTGCTTCTCCACGGCCTTGGCGGAGCCGGAGTGCACCGCCTCGTCGATCCTGCGCCGCAGGTCGGCGAGCTTGCCGGCGGTGGTGTGGGGGTCGTACGGGGCCTCGGTCATCGGGTGGGCTCTCCCTGATCCATGGGCCGCGGCCTGTTCGGTGGTACGCGCGTCTGGGCGGGGACACGCGCATGAGGGCAGGGCGGCGCAACGAACTACCGTCGAGTAGCGTAGCCAGCACCGGGGCTTTCCGGTTATGGCCAGCGACACAGTGTGTCAACGCCCGTTCTGCGGGACGATATGGCGGCCTACGGCCACCGCGCGGCGGGCGGGGCGAAACCCCTAGTCTCGTGGTCATGACCGACTCCGACACCCCCCGCCGCAGTGGACTGCGCGGCTTCGGCCACGCCGGGCCGTCGCCCTGGACCGATCTGGACCGGCCGCCGCTGGACGCCGAGGCGCTGCGCCGCGACCTCGTCCGGCCGGGCGGGTTCTGGACCGCGCTGGACGTCGTCACCGAGACCGGTTCCACCAACAGCGACCTCGCCGCCCGGGCCGGGGCCGGCGCGCCGCAGGGCGCCGTGCTGGTCGCCGAGGCGCAGAGCGCCGGGCGCGGGCGGCTGGAGCGGCAGTGGACGGCGCCGCCCCGGTCGGGGCTCTTCCTCTCCGTCCTGCTTCGCCCGGACGAGGTACCCGTCGAACGGTACGGCTGGTTGCCGATCCTGGTCGGCGTCGCCGCGGCCGCCACGCTGAGCCGGGTCGCCGAGGTCGAGGTCGGCCTGAAGTGGCCCAACGACCTCCAGGTCACCGTCGACGGCGCGGAGCGCAAGCTCGGCGGCATCCTCACCGAGCTCAGCGGCGGGGCGGTGGTGGCCGGCCTCGGCCTCAACGTGTCGCTGCGCGAGGGCGAGCTGCCCGTCCCGACCGCCGCCTCGCTGCTGCTGGCCGGCGCCGCGGTGACCGACCGGTCCACCCTGCTCCGCGCGCTGCTGCGCGAGTTCGCCGTCCTCTACACCGAGTGGACGGCCGCGGCCGGCGACCCGCACGCCAGCGGTCTGCTGGCCGCCTACGCGGACCGGTGCACCACGCTCGGCCGTCCGGTCAAGGTCCACCTGCCGGGCGACCGTGAGCTCGTCGGCGAGGCGGTGGCGATCGACGGCGACGGCCGGCTGGTGGTCCGCACCCCCGACGGTGCACGGCGTCCGGTGGGCGCGGGAGACGTCGTACATGTGCGCCCCGAGCCGCGCTGAGCGGCACTCTTCACCTCTCCTTGACCCGGGCGGATGCCCCGGATCGCGGGATTCCGTGCGAACATTCCACCTGGCAGCAGTGTGAGGCGCGCCACTGCCCGGCGGGTGGCGGGCGCGTTCGGACAGGCAGGACACGAGGCAAGTGCGGCGACCGCACGGGGACGGACCGGTGGCAGAGGACGGCGGCAACGGCGGTACGGCGGGCTCCGACGACCAGACGGTCGCGCTCGACCTGGAACGCCTGATCCTGGACGCGCCACGCCGCTACACCCCGTACCAGGCCGCGCGGGCCGCCGACGTCCCGATGGAGCTGGCCACCCGCTTCTGGCGGGCGATGGGCTTCCCGGACATCGGGCAGTCCCGGGCGCTCACCGACGGCGACGTGATCGCGCTGCGCCGGCTCGCCGGCCTGGTGGAGTCGGGCCTGCTCAGCGAGCCGATGGCGATCCAGGTCGCCCGCTCGACCGGGCAGACCACCGCCCGGCTGGCCGGCTGGCAGATGGACACCTTCCTGGAGAACCTCACCCAGTCCGTCGAGCCCGGGCTGACCCGCGCCGACGTGGCCTACCCGCTGGTCGAGCTGCTGCTGCCGGAGCTGGAGCAGTTCCTGGTGTACGTCTGGCGCCGCCAGCTGGCCGCCGTCACCGGCCGGGTGGTGCAGGCCGCCGAGGACACCGAGATCACCAGTGGCCGGCTGGCCGTCGGCTTCGCCGACCTGGTCGGCTTCACCCGGCTCTCGCGCCGGCTGGAGGAGGAGGAGCTCGGCGAGCTGGTCGAGACCTTCGAGAACACCTGCTCCGACCTGATCGCCGGCCAGGGCGGCCGGGTGATCAAGACCCTCGGCGACGAGATCCTGTACGTCTCCGAGGACCCGGGGACGGCCGCCGAGATCGCGTTCAGCCTGATCGAGGCGCTGGCCGAGGACGACACCATCCCCGCGCTGCGGGTCGGCATGGCCTTCGGCACCGTCACCTCGCGGATGGGCGACGTCTTCGGCACCACGGTCAACCTGGCCAGCCGGCTCACCTCGATCGCCCCGAAGGACGCGGTGCTGATCGACGGCGAGTTCGCGGCCGCGCTGGAGCAGAACGGCAGTGTCGCCCCGGCCGACGCGGACGGGCCGGGGCTGGCCGAGGCGCTGTCGGCCGCCTCCGGACTGCCCGCCTCCGGGCTCCCGGTGCCGGCGCCGGACGCGGGGCGCCGGTTCAGCCTCCAGCCGATGTGGCGCCGGCCGGTGCGCGGGCTGGGGCTGGTCGAGCCGTGGCTGCTGTCGCGGCGGCCGCGCGGCGAGTAGCGGCCGCCGCCCCGGACCGCCGGGCTCCCGGAGGCCGCGGGGAGTACCCCGCCGCTCACGGGGTAGGCCGACGTCCGGGCAGGGCGCGGCGGAGTCCGGGCCGGCGGCACGGTCACCCAGCGGGGCCGGTGGCCGTCGTCCGAAAGCCGTACGGCTGAAACCGGTCCGGCCGGGCGGATCCGTGCGGGCAAACGGGGCATAACCGAGCGAAACCGCCCTAGTCTTGGTGCAGGCGGACGGGTCCGGTTCGCGGTGGGTGAGCCACCGCGCCGGACGGGACCGAGCACAGGGAACGGGGCGAGCCGGTGGGCAGTGAGGCGATCACGACGGACCGCGGTTGCGTGTGCGACCGCCCGGAGCTGCCGGCCGTCCCCGACCCGCGGCTGACGTCCGTGGTGGAGCTCGCCCAGGACATGGCGGGGGCGCTCACCCCGCTGGAGGCGGTCCGCGCGGCCGCCGTCCGTGCCACCGAGGCCCTCGGCGCCACCATGGCGGCCGTCTCGGTCTGGGACCGGGAGTCCGGCCGGCTGCGGGTCCTGGTCAACTACGGGGAGCTGGCGCCGGGCGAGGAGGAGCTGCCGGAGGACGAGTCCTACCCGGTGGCGGACTTCCCCGAGATCGTCACCTACCTGGAGGAGCGCTGGACCACCGGACGGCTGCCCCGCGCCTGGCTGCAGAGCGCCGAGAACACCGAACTGCACGCCGGGCACGCGCACCCCACCGCCGGGGCCTACTGCCAGGAGCGGGCCGCCGCGCTGCGCCGGCGCGGCCGGGGCTGCTGCGTGGTCGCCCCGATCGTGCTGCACGGACAGGCCTGGGGGGAGCTCTACCTGGCCAGGTCCACCGGGACGGCGGAGTTCACCGAGGGTGACGCCGAGTACGCCACCCTGCTCGCCGCCCAGATCTCGGCCGGGCTCGCGCAGACCGAGCGCCTCGCCGACCTGCGCAAGCTCGCCTTCTCCGACCCGCTGACCGGGCTGGCCAACCGGCGGGCGGTGGACGCCCGGCTGGAGAGCGCGCTGGAGGCGCACAACCGCGACGGCACGGTGGTCTCGCTGGTGGTCTGCGACGTCAACGGCCTGAAGCGGGTCAACGACCAGCTCGGGCACGAGATGGGCGACCGGCTGCTGGAGCGCTTCGCCCACCAGCTGTCGCTGGCCGCCGCCAGGCTGCCCGGCAGCCTCGCCGCCCGTCTCGGCGGCGACGAGTTCTGCCTGCTGGTGGAGGGCCAGAAGGCGGACGAGGTGGTCGCCGTCGCCGAGGAGCTGTGCGCGCGGGCCCTGGCGCTGGCCGAGGGCGAGGGCGTCGCCTGCGGGGTCGCCTCCACCGGGGACTCGATCGGCCCGGTCACCACGCCCGACCGGCTGTTCCGGCTAGCCGACGCCGCGCAGTACCGGGCCAAGGCCGCCCGCGCCGCACATCCCGTGGTGGCCGGCCGCAGCCACGGCCCCGGCCTGTCGCCGGACCCGACCGTGCTGCTGGCCGACGCCGCCGATCCGCACCACCGGGCCGACGGCCGGGGGCGCGTCCCGGGCCGGCCGGGCGCCGGCGACCGGCGGCGGTTCCGCGGCGCCGCGCACAGCGCCGACCCGGGACAGCTGCTCACCGCCGTGCTCGCCGCCCTGGACCAGCGCGGGGTCACCCGCTCGGTCCACCCCGCCGACACCATCGGCAAGCTGGCGGTGGTCGCGGAGACGGCCTCCCGGCTGCTCGACGCGGTCGGCTGGTGGGTCTCCTACGTGCCGCCCGGCTCGCACCTGATGCGCACCGCCCAGCACGCCGTGTACCGGATGACCAGCGGACCGAGCAGCTCGCGGGCGGAGACCCAGCGGGCCCAGATCGAGGCCCCGGACGCCGTCTTCGACCTGCGGCACTACCCGATGACCCGGCAGGCGGTGCGCGGCGGGTCCTTCGCGCTGCGCGCGGGCGCGGCCGGGAACGACCCGTCCGAGGAGGCCATGCTGGTGGTCAGCGGCTACCGGGGGATGGTCGCGGCGGGCGGCCAGAACCCGGCCGGCGGCTGGCTGGTGGAACTGTTCGCCGACGACGCGACGCTGCCGCTCGGACAGGTCGCCAGCGCGATGCGGGCCCTGGTCGCCGTGGCGCTCTCCGGCCCGGCCTCCCCGCCGCCGGGCTGAGGCGGGCCCGGTTCGTGGACGGACCGGGCGGGGGGCTTGTGCCGGTTCGGTGACCGGCCTGTTCCGAGCCGGTCGCGGTCCGGTGCGGAGGCTGCCGCGGGGCTGGGCGGCGAGCCCCGGACGTGGGATGGTATCCGCCGTCGGCGGGCCACGGGGGCCGGGCCGGAACGGGGGTCGAAACCCATGCGCGCTCGTCTGACGAGCCTTGTCCTCTCCGCGGTGCTGGCGCTGGGCGGTGCCACGCTGGCAGCCGCCCCGGCGGCCGAGGCCGCGCCGCGCGCCGCCGCGGTCAGCACCGCCGCCGGTTCTGCCGCCGGTGCTGCCGCCGCGGGGGGCGCCGTCCAGGCGGCCCAGGCGGCCCCGGCCGTGGCCGGGCAGCAGGACGGCACCCGGCTGGCCGGGTCCAAGGACAAGTCCAAGTCGAAGTCGAAGAAAAAGAAGAAGGGCTTCTTCGGCAAGATCATCGGTGTGGTGATCGGCATCGTGGTGGTGCTGATCGTGATCGCCGTGATCATCGCGGTGGTCGTGATGCTCCGCCGCCGCAACCGGCAGTAGACCGCGCGGGCCCGTGGACCCGGTGGGTCCACGGGCCGGCCGCCGGACCGGTCACGGCCGCAGGGCGCGCAGGACGCCCGCCACCAGACGGTCCGCGTAGGCGTGGTCGAGCGGGCCGAGGCCGTGCAGCCAGCGGTAGTACATCGGGCCGTAGAGCAGTTCGACGGCGAGGTCGAGGTCGGCGTCGGCGGCGATCTGCCCGGCCTCGCGGGCGGTGCGCAGGCGCTCCCGGGTGACCTCCAGCAGAGGGTCCAGCAGGCGCTCGCGGTACTCCCGCAGCAGGGCCGGGTCGCGCAGGTGCTCGGAGACCAGGCCGCGGCCGGTGTTGTCGAAGCCCGGGTCGGCGAGCTGGTCGGCCGTCGGCCGCAGGACGGCGCGCAGGTCGGCGGCGAGGTCGCCGGTGTCGGGCAGCGCCAGACTGCCGGAGGCGTTCTCGTTGGCGGCCTGGAAGGCGTCGAAGACCACCGCGCCCTTGGAGGGCCACCAGCGGTAGATGGTCTGCTTGCCGACGCCGGCCCGGGCGGCGATCGCCTCGATGGTCAGCTTGCCGAAGCCCACCTCGGCCACCAGTTCGGCGGCGGCGGTGAGGACGGCCTGGCGGGAGCGCTCGCTGCGGCGGGCGGGATCGGGAGAGCTGCTGCGGGTCATGGGCCCATTCTAGGGCGCTGACGAAACGATACGTCTCGTCTTGCTGGAGGTTCGGACCGAGCCCGCACGCTCCGCGGCGGGTCGGCTCGCCGGTGGGGCGGGCGGTGGCCGGCCGGTCAGTCGCTGATCCGGTCCGGGCGGGTGTAGACGTTGGCGCGTTCGCCGCGCAGGAAGCCGACCAGGGTCAGGCCCAGCTCCTCGGCGAGGTCCACCGCGAGGGAGGACGGCGCGGAGACGGCGGCCAGCAGGGGGACGCCCGCCAGCGCGGCCTTCTGGGTCAGCTCGAACGAGGCGCGACCGCTGACCAGCAGCACGTGCCCGGTCAGCGGCAGCCGGCCCGCGCGCAGCGCCCAGCCGACCACCTTGTCCACCGCGTTGTGCCGGCCCACGTCCTCGCGGGCGCAGAGCAGTGCGCCGCTCGTCCCGTCGAACAGCCCGGCCGCGTGCAGGCCGCCGGTCGAGTCGAAGGTCCGCTGGGTGGCCCGGAGCCGGTCCGCCAGCCCGTACAGCAGGGCCGGGGGGACGGTCAGCGGGTCGTCCCCGACGGGGTGGCGGACGTGGGTGCGGACGGCGTCCACCGTGTCGCGGCCGCAGAGGCCGCAGGCGCTGGTGGTGAGCAGGTTGCGGTGGGCGGAGAGCGGGAGGGCGCGGGCGCCGCGCAGGGCCGCGTCCACCACGTTGTAGGTGTTCGCGCCGTCCTCGTCCGTCCCGGCGCAGTAGCGCAGGGCCGCGAGGTCCTCGGCCGTGTGCACCAGCCCCTCGCCGACCAGGAAGCCGGCCACCAGGTCGAAGTCCTGGCCGGGTGTGCGCATGGTCACCGTCAGCGGCTCGCCGCCGACCCGGATCTCCAGCGGCTCCTCCGCCGCGAGGGCGTCCGGTCGCGTGCTGCGGCCGTCCCCGTGCAGCCGCACCACTCGCCGCCGTGCCGTCGCCCGCGTCATCGGTCCTCCGCCTCCGTGCCGTCCGTCGACCCCAGCGTGCGGTATCGGGGTGGCGCTTCGGAAATCGGGGTGGGGCCGGTGGCCGGGCGCCGGTGGGGGCGACTCGTGGGCGGGCGCCCGTCACCTGATCGGCGATGCCGTGAGGCGGCCGGCGCCCGCCGTCGGCGAAGGTGGCGTGGAGGTCCCGGCCGGGGCCGTCGGAGCCGGCGCGCCCTCCGGCGGGACGCGGAGGGCGGCCGCGGCCGGCTCCGTCCGGCGGGCGGGAGTCCGCCAGGTGGGATCCACTGGTTGTCATATCTTCATTCAGCTGGTGTGATGATGCATATGGATATGCACAGTGCTGTGGCCCCCGATGCGCCCCTCGTCCAGGTCGGCAAGGCCGACGTCAGCGCCGAGGACGTGCTGGCCGTCGCCCGGGGCAACGCCCGGGTAGAGATCGGTCCGGACGCGCTCGCCGAGATGGCGACCGCGCGGGCCCGGATCGAGGCCCTCGCGGCCGAGCCGCGCCCCGTCTACGGCGTCTCCACCGGCTTCGGCGCGCTCGCCGTCCGGCACATCAGCCCCGAGCTCCGCGCCCAGCTGCAGCGCTCGCTGGTGCGTTCGCACGCCGCCGGGATGGGCCCGGCGGTGGAGCGCGAGGTGGTCCGCGCGCTGATGTTCCTGCGGATGAAGACGCTGGCCTCCGGCCGGACCGGCGTGCGCCCGGTGGTCGCCCAGACCATGGCGGCCATCCTGAACGCCGGCATCACGCCGGTGGTCCGCGAGTTCGGCTCGCTCGGCTGCTCCGGCGACCTCGCCCCGCTCTCGCACTGTGCGCTGGTCCTGATGGGCGAGGGCGTGGCGACCGGCCCGGACGGCGTCGACAAGCCCTCCGGCGAGCTGCTCGCCGCGGCCGGCATCGAGCCGGTCGAGCTGCTGGAGAAGGAGGGCCTGGCCCTCATCAACGGCACCGACGGCATGCTCGGCATGCTGGTGATGGCCATCGCCGACCTCCAGCGCCTGTTCACCACCGCCGACATCACCGCCGCGATGACCCTGGAGGCGCTGCTCGGCACCGACAAGGTGCTCGCCCCCGAGCTGCACGCCCCGATCCGCCCCCACCCCGGCCAGGCGCTGAGCGCCGCCAACATGCTGGCCGTCCTCAAGGGCTCCGGCCTCACCGGCCACCACCAGGACGACGCCCCGCGCGTCCAGGACGCCTACTCGATCCGCTGCGCCCCCCAGGTCGCCGGCGCCGGCCGCGACACGGTGGCCCACGCCGCCCTGGTCGCCTCCCGCGAGCTGGCCGCCTCGGTCGACAACCCGGTGGTGCTGCCGGACGGCCGGGTCGAGTCCAACGGCAACTTCCACGGCGCCCCGGTCGCCTACGTGCTGGACTTCCTCGCCATCGCGGCCGCCGACCTCGGCTCGATCTCCGAGCGCCGTACCGACCGGCTGCTGGACAAGGCCCGCTCGCACGGCCTGCCGGCCTTCCTCGCCGACGACCCGGGCGTGGACTCCGGTCTGATGATCGCCCAGTACACCCAGGCGGCCCTGGTCAGCGAGAACAAGCGGCTCGCCGTGCCGGCCTCGGTCGACTCGATCCCGTCCTCCGCGATGCAGGAGGACCACGTCTCGATGGGCTGGTCGGCCGCCCGCAAGCTGCGCCAGTCCGTCGAGAACCTCGGCCGGATCCTGGCCGTCGAGCTGACCGCCGCCTCCCGCGCGCTGGAGATCCGCCGGCAGGCCGACGCCAGCGGCACGCCCTCGCCGGCGACCCTCGCCGCGCTGGCCGTCGCCCGGGAGGCCGGGGTCGGCGGCGCCGGCCGCGACCGCTTCCTCTCGCCGGACCTGGAGGCCGCCGCCGCGCTGGTCGCCTCCGGCGAACTGGTGCGGGCCGTCGAGAAGGTCACCGGGCCGCTGGCCTGACGAGGCCGCCGCCGCCCGGGGCGGGCGGGAGTCAGTCCCACTCGCCCCGCGGCGGCCGGGCGCGCTTCTCCTCGCGCCGGTCGGCGGCGATGGCGGCGTAGTTGACGCCGACGATGCCGGCCCAGCAGACCAGCAGGCCCATGAAGCCGTTCGAGCCGCTGGTCGCGATGCCGGTCAGCGGGATGCCGAGGACCAGCGAGATCAGCGGCAGCTTCGAGCCGGAACGGCCGAAGGGGCGCCGGCGCAGGTGCTCCGCCGGGCCGTAGCCGTCGAGCCGCTCCGCCACCCGGCGCTCCACCCGGGCGTCGAGGCGGGCGTCCAACCGGGCGTCCAGCCGGGCGAGGAACGAGTCGACGATCTCCGACTCGTACTCCTCGCCCAGCTCCTTGCGGGTCTGCAGAGCCGCGTCGAGGTCGCGTCGCAGTTCGTCCTGGCGTGTGTCCATGGCGCTCAGCCTGGTGCAGCGCCGGGGCTCCAGTCCATCGGTTCGCGCCGGGATCGGGGCGGATCAGGGGGAAATCAGGGTCACCCGGAGGGGTGATCCGCACCGCCGGGGGGTCTCATCGGGCGTCCCGGCGTACGAGACGTCTTTGCCAGCGGCAGTCCGCTGCTGCACAGTCGTCGTCCGAACAGCTCGCACCCGGAGGTACCGCTGATGACCGCCACCGACGACACCGGCACGGTAGGCCCCTCCGCCCGACTCCTCCAGCTCTTCGAGGGCCACCGGCTCACCCCCACCCAGCGCCGGATCGCCCACTCGCTCGTCCGGCACGCCACCGAGGCGCCGTTCCTCTCCAGCGTCGAGGTCGCCGAACTGGCCGGCGTCAGCCAGCCCTCGGTCACCCGCTTCGCGGTGGCCCTCGGCTACGACGGCTACCCGGCGCTGCGCAAGCAGCTGCGCGAGCTGGGCGCGGGGGAGCCGAGCGCCCCGGAGACCCCGGACGACGTGGTGCGCAACGAGCACCAGCAGGCCGTCCTCGCCGAGATCGAGCACCTGCGGCTGCTCGCCGAGCTGCTCGCCGACCCCGAGCCGATCATCCGCGCGGCCCGGCTGCTCGCCGCCTCCCGCCCGCTGCCCGTCCTCGGCCTGCGGGCCGCCTCCGCGCAGGCCCGCGGCTTCGCCTACTTCGCGGCCAAGGTGCACCCGGACATCCGGCTGCTCGACGAGGGCGGCAGCATGCTCGCCGACCGCCTGGAACAGGCCGCCGCCGCCGGCGCCTCCGCGCTGCTCTGCTTCGCCCTGCCGCGCTACCCGCGCGAGCTGATGGACGCCCTGACGGTGGCCCGGGACTGCGGTCTGACGGTGCTGACCGTCGCCGACAGTGCCTTCGCGCCGGTCGCCAAGCTCTCCGACCTGATGCTGCCGGCCGCCGTCGGCACCGGCCTGGTCTTCGACACCGCGTGCGCGCCGATGATGCTCGGCCGGGTGCTGCTCCAGACGATGTGCGACGAACTCCCCGGCGCCGAGGCCCGGTTGGAGTCGATCGAGCAGTCCGCGACGGCTCGTGGGCTGTTTTTGGAGTAGGACCGTACTTGGGGCGGGAATCCTGTCAACAGGCCCCGGAGCAGGGCCGACCGGCAGGGGGAGCCTGTGATGCGCGTGATCCACGAGATGAAGTTCGTCGGCCGACTCGCCTCGGGCGCCGACGAATGGTCCTGCCCGGCCTGCGGACGCCGCGTCACTCTGCGGCGGCTGCCCGAACCCGAACTCGTCGTCCTCGACGCCGGTGACGAGAGCGCCGTCCACGTCGGCGTCATCGAGCCCGACGGCCGCGCCGCGGCGGCCGCCGACAAGTACGGCCTCGGCCCCGTCCAGGAGATCCCCCGCCCGCCGCGCCCGGCCGCGCCCGCGGACCCCGACGCCGACGACCGCCGCTGGCTCGCCGAGATCGGCATCGACTGGGACGGCGACGCGGCGGCCTGACGCCGGGTCGGGTCGGCCGTCCGCCTCGCGCGCCCGCCGGGCAGGGCCGGGCGGCTCCCGCGACGATCCCACGCGCGCCGGCCCGTGCCTCGCCCGGACTCCCTGGCGGCCGTCGCGCGGCCGGCGCGCGGCCGTCCGGGGCGTACGGCGGGGGGCGTCGCCGTGCCCTCCACCCGGCGGCGCCTGGGCCGAGTGGCTGGTGTTCGCCCGACTCGGGGTAGCGCGGCGGGGTTGTCGCGAGGCCGGCTGATCGGATGCGCTCAGGTCTGGCCGGAGACTGAATGATTGGATATATTCAGCCAAGTCGAGCTTGAATGAATTCATCCGTAGGGAGCCGGGACATGGTGCAGCAGCAGGCGAGCGGGCCGCGCGAGGTGCGGGCGGCGCGCGGTACGGGGCTGACGGCGCAGGGGTGGCAGCAGGAGGCTGCCCTGCGGATGCTGATGAACAACCTCGACCCCGAGGTGGCCGAGCACCCGTCGAAGCTCGTCGTCTACGGCGGCACCGGCAAGGCGGCGCGGGACTGGCGCTCGTTCGACGCCATGGTGCGCACGCTGGAGACGCTGAAGCAGGACGAGACCATGCTGGTCCAGTCCGGGCGGCCGGTCGGCGTCATGCAGACGCACGAGTGGGCGCCGCGCGTGCTCATCGCCAACTCCAACCTGGTCGGCGACTGGGCGAACTGGGAGGAGTTCCGGCGGCTGGAGAGCCTCGGCCTCACCATGTACGGCCAGATGACCGCCGGATCGTGGATCTACATCGGCACCCAGGGCATCCTCCAGGGCACCTACGAGACCTTCGCCGCCGTCGCCAACAAGCGGTTCGACGGCACCCTGGCGGGGACGATCACCCTCACCGCCGGCCTCGGCGGCATGGGCGGCGCCCAGCCGCTGGCCGTGACGATGAACGGCGGCGTGGCGATCTGCGTCGACTGCGACCCGTCCCGGATCTCCCGCCGGATCGAGCACCGCTACCTGGACGTCGAGGCCAAGAACCTCGCGCACGCGCTGGAGCTGGCCACCGCCGCCCGCGACCGCCGCGAGCCGCTCTCCATCGGCCTGCTGGGCAACGCCGCCGAGGTGTTCCCGCAGCTGCTCTCGATGGACGCGCCGATCGACATCGTCACCGACCAGACCAGCGCCCACGACCCGCTGAGCTACCTGCCGGTCGGCGTCGCCTTCGACGACATGGCGACCTACGCGGCCGAGAAGCCCGCCGAGTTCACCCAGCGCTCGCGCGAGTCGATGGCCCGGCACGTCGAGGCGATGGTCGGCTTCATGGACGCCGGCGCCGAGGTGTTCGACTACGGAAACTCGATCCGCGGTGAGGCCCAGCTGGCCGGCTACGACCGCGCGTTCGCCTTCCCGGGTTTCGTCCCGGCCTACATCCGGCCGCTGTTCTGCGAGGGCAAGGGCCCGTTCCGCTGGGCGGCGCTCTCCGGCGACCCGCAGGACATCGCCAAGACCGACAAGGCCGTGCTCGACCTCTTCCCGGAGAACGAGTCGCTGCACCGCTGGATCAAGATGGCCCAGGAGAAGGTGCACTTCCAGGGCCTGCCGGCGCGGATCTGCTGGCTCGGCTACGGCGAGCGCGACAAGGCCGGCGAGCGGTTCAACGACATGGTCGCCTCCGGCGAGCTGTCCGCGCCGATCGTGATCGGCCGCGACCACCTGGACTGCGGCTCGGTCGCCTCCCCGTACCGGGAGACCGAGGCGATGCTGGACGGCTCCGACGCGATCGCCGACTGGCCGCTGCTCAACGCCATGGTCAACGTCGCCTCCGGCGCGTCCTGGGTCTCCATCCACCACGGCGGCGGCGTCGGCATCGGCCGCTCGATCCACGCGGGCCAGGTCACGGTGGCCGACGGCACCGCGCTGGCCGGCGAGAAGATCCGCCGGGTGCTCACCAACGACCCGGGCATGGGCGTGATCCGCCACGTCGACGCCGGCTACGACCGGGCCGACGAGGTCGCCGCCGAGCGCGGCGTCCGCGTCCCGATGAACGAGCACGGCCCGATGGGTGAGCTGTGACCTTCGAAGAGATGTGGGCGGAGCTGCTCCCGGTGGGCCGCTCCGCCTCCTCCGGCGGCTACCGCCGCTTCGCCTGGAACTCCGCCGACGCCGAGTGCCGGTCCTGGTTCGAGGAGCAGGCCCGCGGCCGCGGGCTGACCTACGAGCTGGACCGCAACGGCAACCAGTGGGCCTGGCTGGGCGACCCGGCGGGCGAGGGCGCGATCGTCACCGGCTCGCACCTGGACTCCGTCCCCGACGGCGGCGCCTTCGACGGCCCGCTCGGGGTGGTCTCCTCCTTCGCCGCGCTGGACGAACTCCGCGGGCGGGGAGCCGAGTTCGACCGGCCGCTGGCCATCGTCAACTTCGGTGACGAGGAGGGCGCCCGGTTCGGCGTGGCCTGCATCGGCTCCCGGCTGAGCGCGGGCGTGCTCGGCCGCGACCAGGCGTACGAGCTACGCGACGCCGACGGCGTCCGGCTGCCCGACGCGATGGAGAAGGCCGGCTACGACCCGGCCGGGATCGGTGCGGACGGCGACCGGCTGGCCCGGATCGGCGCCTTCGTCGAACTCCACGTCGAGCAGGGCCGCTACCTCGCCGAGGACCAGCCGGTCGGCGTGGCCGGCGCGATCTGGCCGCACGGCCGCTGGCGGTTCGACTTCCACGGGGAGGCGAACCACGCCGGCACCACCCGGATCGAGGACCGCCGCGACCCGATGCTCACCTACGCCAACACCGTGCTCGCGGCGCGGAAGAAGGCGCGGACGGCAGGGGCGCTGGCCACCTTCGGCAAGGTCGCGGTCGAGCCCAACGGCACCAACGCGATCGCCTCCCTGGTGCGCGGCTGGCTGGACTCCCGGGCCGCCGACGAGCAGACGCTCACCGCCCTGGTCGAGGAGATCGAGCGGGCGGCGTACGAGCGCGGCGACCGCGACGGCGTCCGGGTCGAACTGACCCGCGAGTCCTACACCCCGGTGGTGGAGTTCGACGGCCCGCTGCGCGACCGGCTCGCCCGGCGGCTCAACGCGGCGGGCGCCCCCGACGGCGTGCCCGTCCTGCCCACCGGCGCGGGACACGACGCCGGAATCCTGGCATCGGCGATCCCGACCGCCATGCTGTTCGTACGTAACCCGAGCGGGGTCTCGCACTCCCCGGCCGAGCACGCGGAGACGGCCGACTGCCTGGCCGGCGTGACCGCCCTCGCCGACGTACTGGAGGACCTGGCGTGTCAGTAGGCCGTGCCGGAGGCGCGCAAATGACGACTTACTGGGCGGAGCACGCCTGGCTGCCGCACGCCAACGGGCCGGTGGTCGAGCAGGACGTGCTGATCGCCACCGGCCCCGGCGGCCGGATCACCGCGGTGACGCCGGACAGCGGGCCCTGCCCGCCCGGCGCCGTCCGGCTGGCCGGGCTGCTGCTGCCCGGCCAGGCCAACGCGCACTCGCACGCCTTCCACCGGGCGCTGCGCGGCCACGTGCAGGTCGGCTCCGGCACCTTCTGGACCTGGCGCGACACCATGTACCGGTTCGCCGGGGCGCTCGACCCGGACAGCTACCTGGAGCTCGCCACCGCCGTCTACGCCGAGATGGCGCTGGCCGGGATCACCGCGGTGGGGGAGTTCCACTACCTGCACCACGCGCCCGGCGGGAGCCGCTACGACGATCCGAACGCGATGGGCGAGGCGCTGATCGAGGCCGCCGCCCGGGCCGGGATCCGGATCACCCTGCTGGACACCTGCTACCTGTCGGCCGGCTTCGGCGCCGAGCCGACCAGGCCGCAGCTCCGGTTCAGCGACGGCGACGCCGACGCCTGGGCCGAGCGGGTGGAGGCGCTCAAGCCGCGCGAGCACGCCCGGATCGGCGCCGCGATCCACTCTGTGCGGGCAGTACCGGCGGAGCAGCTCGGCACCGTCGCGCGGTGGACGGACGGCCGCCGGGCCCCGCTGCACGTCCACCTCTCCGAGCAGACCGCCGAGAACGACGCCTGCCTCACCGCGCACGGCGTCACCCCGACCAGGCTGCTCGCCGACCACGGCGCGCTCGGCCCGCGCACCTCGGCGGTGCACGCCACCCACCTCACCGACGAGGACATCAAGCTCCTCAGCGACTCCTCGACCGCCATCTGCATGTGCCCCACCACCGAGCGGGACCTCGCCGACGGCATCGGTCCGGCCCGCCGGCTCGCCTCGGCGGGCTGCCCGATCACCCTGGGCAGTGACAGCCACGCCGTCATCGACCCGTTCGAGGAGGCCCGCGCGCTGGAGCTGGACGAGCGGCTGCGGAGCAGGACCCGGGGCCACTGGACGGCCAACTCGCTGCTGCGGGCGGGCACCGAGGACGGACACGCCTCGCTCGGCTGGCCGGAGGCGGGGCGGATCGAGGCCGGCGCCCTGGCCGACTTCACCGTGATCGCCCTGGACTCGGTGCGCACCGCCGGGCCGCCGAGCCGGCTCGGCGCCGAGATCGCGGTGTTCGCCGCCTCGGCCGCCGACGTGCGGCACGTGGTGGTCGGCGGACGGCAGATCGTCCGGGACGGCGTCCACCAGCTGGTGCCCGACGTCCCGGGCGCGCTGCGGTCCTCGATCGCCGCGCTGAGCTGCTGAGTCCCCGTACCTCCCGGGGGCGGGCGGGGGCCGACCCCGCCCGCCCCGGGTCCAGCCCCGAAAGGCCTGATGTGAGCACCCCGAGCAGCCCGCAGAGCCAGGGCATGCCGAGCACCCTGATCACCGGGATCGGCAGCCTGGTCACCAACGACCCCGCGTACGGGACCGGGCCGCTCGGCCTGCTCACCGACGCGGCCGTGGTGGTGGACGGCGGCACGGTCGCCTGGGTCGGGCCGGCGGCCGAGGCGCCCGCCGCGGACGAGCGGTTCGACGCGGCCGGGCGGGCGCTGCTGCCCGGCTTCGTCGACTCGCACGCCCACCTGGTGTTCGCCGGGGACCGCACCGCGGAGTTCAACGCCCGGATGTCCGGCCAGTCGTACACCGCGGGCGGGATCCGGACGACGGTGGCCGCCACCCGGGCCGCGAGCGACGCCGAACTCGACGCCAACCTGGCCCGGTTCGTGCGTGAGGCGCTGCGGCAGGGGACGACCGCGATCGAGTGCAAGTCCGGCTACGGGCTGACCGTCGTCGACGAGGCCCGGGCGCTGCGGATCGCCTCCTCGTACACCTCCGAGACCACCTACCTGGGCGCCCACGTGGTCGCCCCCGAGTACGCCGACGACCCGGCGGGCTACGTGGACCTGGTCACCGGCGACATGCTGGACGCCTGCGCGCCCTACGCCCGCTGGGTGGACGTCTTCTGCGAGAACGGCGCCTTCGACGGGGACCAGGCCCGGGCGATCCTGACCGCCGGGATCGAGCGCGGTCTCACCCCCCGGGTGCACGCCAACCAGCTCTCCTACGGCCCGGGCGTCCAGCTCGCCGTCGAGCTGGGGGCGGCCTCGGCCGACCACTGCACCCACCTCACCGACGAGGACGTGGCCGCGCTGGCCGGCTCGGAGACGGTGGCGACGCTGCTGCCGGGCGCGGAGTTCTCCACCCGCGCCGCCTACCCGGACGCGCGCCGGCTGCTCGCCGCGGGCGCCGTCGTCGCGCTCTCCACCGACTGCAACCCGGGCTCCAGCTTCACCAGTTCGATGGCGTTCTGCATCGCGGTCGCGGTCCGGGAGATGGGGATGACGCCGGACGAGGCGGTCTGGGCCGCCACCGCGGGCGGCGCCCGGGCGCTGCAGCGCACCGACGTCGGCGTGGTGACGGTCGGCGCCCGGGCCGACCTCCAGCTGCTGGAGGCGCCCTCGCACGTCCACCTCGCGTACCGGCCGGGCGTCCCGCTGACGGCGGCGGTCTGGCGGGCCGGGGTCCGCGAGGTCTGACCTTCACGGCTCCGGGGGCCGGGGGGCGACGGCGACCGCCGTCGCCCCCCGGGCCGTTACCGGCCCCGCGCGGCGAGGCCGCGGCGCAGGAAGTCCAGCTGGTGCAGCAGCAGGTTCTCCGCCACCGTCTCGTCGCTGGGGGAGTGGGTGGCCCCGCTGAGCGGCAGCAGCTCGTGCGGGCGGCCGGCGGCGAGCAGGGCGGCGGAGAGCCGCAGCGTGTGCGCGGGCAGCACGTTGTCGTCGGCCAGGCCGTGCACCAGCAGCAGCGGCCGGCGCAGGCCGGCGGCGTCGGGGATCAGCGAGCAGGCGTCGTAGCGCTCCGGGTGCTCGTCCGGGTGGCCGAGGAAGCGCTCCTTCCAGTGGGTGTCGTACAGCCGGTGGTCGGTGGGCGCGGCCCCGGCCACCGCGGCGTGGAAGACGTCCGGGCGGCGCAGCACGGCCAGGGCGGCCAGGAAGCCGCCGAAGGACCAGCCCCGGACGGCGACCCGGTCGAGGTCCAGCAGCCCGGGGCGGGCCAGTGCGGCCTCCCGCAGGGCCTCGACCTGGTCGTCCAGGACCGGCGTGGCGATGTCCGCGAACACGGCCTTCTCCCAGTGCGGGCCCCGGCCGGGAGTGCCGCGCCCGTCCACCACCAGGACGGCGAAGCCCTGGTCGGCGAACCACTGCGAGACCAGGTCGGGCCAGCCGCCGGCCGCGGTGGCCTTCTGCAGCGCGGGCCCGCCGTAGGGGTCGAGCAGGACGGGCAGCGGGCCGTCGCCGGGGCGGTGGCCGGTGGGCCGGAAGAGCGTGGCGCGAAGCTCGCGCGGGCCCAGCCGGAGCAGCTCGGGCCGGGCGGTGAGGACGGGGCGCCGCGCGTGCGAGCGCAGGTCGACGGCGGGGCGCCCGTTCCGGTGGACGGTGGTGTGCCCGCCGGGCGCACCGGGCGTCCGCGCGGTGTGGACGAGGGTGCCGTCGCTCCGTACGCCGGTGTGCGCGCCGGGCGCGGAGCTGAGCCGTACGGCGCCCTCGGCCGGGTCGTACGACCACAGGTGGGTTTCGGTCGGCTCGGTGGAGGCGGTGAAGAGGACCTGTTCGCCGTCGGTCCCGAGCACCGAGCGCAGTTGGAGACCGGGCGGGGTGACGGGCTCGCCGCCCACGGTGAGCCGGCGGGTGTCGCCGAGGTCCGCGGCGTCGACCAGGACCCCGGCGGCGGTGCGGACGGGCAGGCCGGGGACGAGTTCGACCCAGTGCTCGTCCCGCTGCTCGGCGAGCGTCCGGGTGGCGCCGTCGGCCGGATCCACGGCGAGGGTGCGGACGGTGCGCTGGTCCCGGCTCTGCACGGCGGCGAAGGGGCCGTGGGCGTCCCAGCCGGCGGCGGCCAGGTACTCGAACCCGGCGCGGTCCCAGCGGGCCTCGGTACGGCCGCCGTCGAGGTCCAGCAGCCAGAGCGAGACGTCGGCGTTGGCGGTGCCGGCCAGCGGGTAGCGCAGGACGCGCGGCGGCCGCGCGGGATCGGCCGGGTCGGCGAGGTGGAGGCGGGCGAGCGGGCCGTTGTCCACCCGGGCGGCCAGCAGCCGGGTGCCGTCCGGCGACCACCAGTACGCCCGGGTGCGGTGCATGGACTCGGCGGCGACGTGGTCGGGGACGCCGTACGCGACCTCGGCGTGCTCGGGCTCGGCCAGCGCGCGGTCCCCGGTGCCGTCCACCCCGATGACGCGCAGCGCCCCGTCGCCCACGTAGGCGATCCGGCGGCCGGTCGGGTCCGGGCGCGGGTCGTAGACGCCGGTGGCGGTCGGTATCCGGCGGACGCCGCCACCGACGGGGTCCGCCACCCAGAGCTCCCCGCCCAGGGCGAAGACGACCGTCCGGCCGGCCCGGTCGGCGGCGAAGGCGGTGATTCCGGTGGCGTGCACGCGGGAGCGCTCGCGGCGGGTCCGCTCCGCCTCGGGGACGTCCCGGCCCTCGCCGCCCAGCCCGGCCGGATCGGCCAGCAGCCACTCCTCGCCGCTGTCGGCGTCCAGCGCCCAGAGACAGCCGACCGGGTCGTCCCCGGCCCGGCTGCGCAGGAACAGCACCGTCCGCCCGCCGTCGCAGACGACCGGATGGGAGGGCACCCCGAGGGAGAACCGACGGGTACGGGCGAGCTGACGGGGCAGCGATTCACTCGACATGCCCGACACCCTGACACGCCTCAGGGCGGTCACGCGTCCGAAAAAGGGGCCGGTACGGATCTTCCGATCCGTACCGGCCCCTCGTGCCGGGGCGTGCCCGGCGGTGCTTCGGGGTGCGTCAGTGGACGTTGCCCATCAGCTTCACGACCTTCTTGCGGTACATCGCCAGACCGATGCCCGCGACGATCGCCATCGCACCCTGGACCGCGAAGTACCAGGTGCTGCCGACCACGCTGTCGCCGAGGACGAGCTGGAAGATGGCCGCGACGCAGTCACCGGCGGTGACGGCGAGGAACCAGACGCCCATCATCTGGCTGGCGTACTTCGCCGGGGCCAGCTTGGTGGTGACGGACAGGCCCACCGGGGAGAGCGTCAGCTCACCGACCGTCTGGATCAGGTACACCATGGCCAGCCAGAGCGGGGTGACCTTGGTGCCGCCCGCGGCAGCCGCCATGGCCAGCATCATGACGAGGAAGGAGGCGCCGATCATCAGCAGACCGAACGCGAACTTCATGGTGGTGCTGGGGTTCTTGGCCTTGCGGGAGAGGGCCACCCAGAGCCAGGCGAAGACCGGGGCCAGCGCCATGATGTACAGCGGGTTCAGCGACTGGAACCAGGTCGACGGGAAGTCGAAGCCGAACAGCGTGGACGAGGTGTTCTCGTCCGCGAAGATGCTCAGAGTCGAGCCCGACTGGTCGTAGATCATCCAGAACACGGCGGCGGCCACGAAGAACCAGATGTAACCGCTCATCTTGGACTGCTCGCCCGCGTCGAGGTCCTTGTCGCGCTTCACCTTGGCGAAGACGAACACGGGAAGCGCGATGCCGGCGATGGAGAGCGGCCAGATCGCCCAGTTGATCGTGAAGTGGCCGGTCAGCGCGACGACCGCGTAGAACACGGTGGCCAGCGCCAGCCAGAAGCCGGCCTTCCTGAAGATCACGCGCTTCTCGGCTGCCGAGATCGGCGAGGTCACCACGTCGCTCTTGGCGCTCAGGTGGCGGCTGCCCAGCATGAACTGGATCAGGCCGATCGCCATGCCGACACCGGCGAGGGCGAAACCGAGGTGCCAGTTGACGCTCTGGCCGATGGTGCCGATCACCAGCGGCGCCGCGAAGGCACCGAGGTTGATGCCCATGTAGAAGATGGTGAAGCCACCGTCACGGCGAGGGTCGTTCGGACCGTCGTACAGGTGGCCGACCATCGTCGAGATGTTGGCCTTCAGCAGGCCGGAGCCGAGCGCGATGAACGCCAGGCCGACGAAGAACGACACGCTCGCCGGAACGGCCAGCAGGAAGTGGCCGATCATGATGATCGAGCCGCCCACCGCGACGGTCTTGCGGGCACCGAGGAATCGGTCGGCGATCCAGCCGCCCGGCAGGGCCAGCAGGTAGACCATGGCCGTGTACACGCTGTAGACCGCGCTGGCCACGGCCATCTTCATGCCGAGACCGCCCTCCGTGATGGAGGCGGTCATGTAAAGGACCAGCAGGGCGCGCATGCCGTAGTAGCTGAAGCGCTCCCACATCTCACTCATGAAGAGAGTGGCGAGTCCACGGGGGTGCCCGAGGAAGGTCTTGCCGCTGGGAGAGGCCGACTGAACGCCGGACTCCAGGGTCGTAGACGCCATGTGTAGTGGTTCCTTGCTGACAGCGTCCGCCTAGGGGGGTACGGCGGACGTGGACCAAACCACTGTACGTGGCCAGATTTGGCGTTATCAGCTGACAAAACACGCCAATTAGGTATGGCGATGGCAAAGTCTGCGATCAATCTGATCGATAGATCCATGGTAGGGCTGGACATGTTCCTTCGGATGCAAGACCCAGCCGTGGAATCTTCGCCGAACAGGCGGTTGGGGCATGTTCGTTGAGCGGTGATCGCGCTCCGTATAACGATCACGCTCTGTGAACTACCTCACAGCGCAGGCCCCCTATCCCCGGCGGACTACCATCACCACATGACCTGTGTGCTGCTCGCCGAGGACGATCCGGCGATCTCCGAACCGCTCGCCCGGGCCCTGCGACGCGAGGGCTATGAGGTGCTCGTCCGCGAGGACGGTCCGGCCGCACTGGCCGCCGGGCTCACCGAGGAGGTCGACCTCGTCGTCCTCGACCTCGGTCTTCCCGAGATGGACGGCCTGGAGGTCTGCCGCCGCCTGCGGGCCGACGGCAAGAGCTGCCCCGTCCTCGTCCTCACCGCCCGTGCGGACGAGGTGGACACCGTGGTCGGCCTGGACGCCGGTGCCGACGACTACGTCACCAAGCCCTTCCGCCTCGCCGAACTGCTCGCCCGCGTCCGGGCCCTGCTCCGGCGCGGCAACGTGGACCAGCTCACCACCGGCGCGCACGGGGTGAAGATCGACATCGAGTCCCACCGTGCCTGGCTCGGCGAGGAGGAGCTGACGCTCTCCGCCAAGGAGTTCGAGCTGCTGCGGGTGCTGGTCCGGGATGCCGGGCGGGTGGTCACCCGGGAGGAGATCATGCGCCAGGTCTGGGACACCACCTGGTGGACCTCCACCAAGACGCTGGACATGCACATCTCCTGGCTGCGCAAGAAGCTCGGCGACGACGCGGCCAACCCCCGCTACATCGCCACCGTGCGCGGAGTGGGCTTCCGCTTCGAGAAGAACTAGCCCCTGTAAGAAGAACTGGCCCCCGTAAGGGGAACGAACCACCACGGGGAGCGGCAGCGTGAAGCGCCGGATGATCAACTCGCTGCTGGGCGTCGTCCTGGTGGTGGTCGCGGTGTTCTGCGTCCCGCTCGCCCTGGTCGAGAAGCGCACCATCGTGAACTCGGCGCAGGACCGGGTGGACGCGGCCGCCGTCCGGGTGCTCGCGCTGGTGGAGAACCGGCTCTCCGCGGGCGAGCCGGTCACCGGCGACAAGTTCGCCAACCAGGTCACCGACGGCCAGTACGTCGAGGTGGACATCCCCGGCAAGTCCGTCGTCTCCAGCGGCGAGCGGCCGGCCGGGACCCATCTGCTGAAGTCCGTCGAGCAGGGCGCCAGCGGTGAGACCGTCACCGTCGAGCAGTCCCGGGCCGGCGTCGACCACGAGATCGCCAACATGCTGCTGCTGCTCGGCGTGGTGGCACTGCTCGCCGTCCAGGCGGCCGTCGCCCTGGCCGTCTGGCAGGCCAAGCGGCTGGCCCGGCCGCTCACCGACCTCGCCGAGACGGCCGAGCGGCTCGGCTCCGGCGACCCGCGCCCGCGCGACCGCCGCTACGGGGTGCCCGAGCTGGACCGGGTCGCCGAGGTGCTGGACGTCAGCGCCGAGCGGATCGCCCGGATGCTCACCGCCGAACGGCGGCTCGCCGCCGACGCCTCGCACCAGCTGCGCACCCCGCTCACCGCGCTCTCCATGCGGCTGGAGGAGATCACCGCGGTCGCCGAGGATCCGGAGACCGTCAAGGAGGAGGCGACCATCGCCCTCCAGCAGGTCGAGCGGCTCACCGACGTCGTCCAGCGGCTGCTCACCACCCAGCGGGACCCGCGCAGCCCCACCGCCGTCGCCTTCGACCTGGACGACGTGGTCAAGCAGCAGGTGGAGGAGTGGGGCCCGTCGCTGCGCGGCACCGGCCGGGTGCTCCAGGTGGAAGGCCTGCACGGGGTCACCGCCGTCGGCACCCCCGGCACGGTGGCCCAGGTGCTGGCCACCCTGATCGAGAACTCGCTGATGCACGGCGCCGGGCTGATCACCCTGCGGGTGCGGCCGTCGGGGACGTCGGTGGTGGTCGAGGTGCAGGACCAGGGCGCCGGGGTGCCGCCGGAGCTGGGCAACCGGGTCTTCGAACGGGCGGTCAGCGGGCGCAACTCGACGGGGATCGGCCTGGCGGTGGCCCGCGACCTCGCGGAGGCGGACGGCGGCCGGCTCGAACTGCTCTCGCTGAAGCCGCCGGTGTTCGCCATCTTCCTGGGCCGCAGCCAGCGCGAGGCCTGAGCGGCAGGTCCTTCGCGCGGCGCTCCCGGTCCGGCCCCTGCGGTGCTCTCAGAACCGGGTGTCGCGGACCACGTCCAGGTCGGTGAAGGTCGGCGGCTCGTCGCAGAGCGCGACCATCTCCCGGAAGATCCGGTCGGTCTCGGGCAGCGCGGAGTTCTTCATCGCGTCCTCGTAGGAGGCGAACTCGACGATCTCCACCAGGTGCCGCGGGTCCGCGCGGTCGGCGCCGACCATCGCGTGTCCGACCGTCCGCCGGCCCTCGGTCTGTTCGGCCCAGCTGTCCATCAGCCGGTTGAGGTCGTCCACCTTGTCGGTCTTGCAGTCGATGATCTGGACGAACGCCATGGCGAGCCTCCTGGGATCCCCCGGGCCTCGATCGTTCGCCGGCCGTGCTCGCCCTCGGTCACCACTGTCCTCCCGCCCGAGCGGGCGGGGCAAGGGGGTGGGCCTATTCGGCCTTGGCGTACCGGATCTCCTCGGCGGCGAGCACCAGCTCGGCCTGCGCGACGACCTCGGCCGCCGGGGCGGGCTCGGCGCCGGTCTCCGGGACGGCCGTGAAGACCCACGTCCGGTAGGAGACGAAGCGGAACACCGTGGCCACCGCGAGGCCGGCCACCTTGGCGGCCAGCTGCTCGAAGTGCGAGTCCAGGCCGAGCACGTAGACCGAGAAGCCCAGCACCCCGGTCTCGATCAGCATCCCGGCGCCGCTGAACAGCAGGAACAGCGTGATCTCGCGCTTGCGCGAGGCGGCGTCGCGGTCCCGGTACAGCCAGTAGCGGTAGCCGAGGTAGTTGGTCGCGATGGCCACCAGGGTGGCGGCGATGTTGGACCGCAGCGAGGCCAGGTGGAACCCGTTGATGCAGATCCAGAAGACGGCGAAGTTGACCACCACACCGCTCAGGCCGACGATGCCGAACTTCACCACCTCGCCCGACAGACCGCGCAGTCTCTGCGTCAGCGGGGGGTTCGACGCTGCGGTCGTCGCCATACCGGGCTGCCTCCATGTGCTGCGGACGAGGGGGCCCGGAGCGGATGCGCGGCTGGCCCCTTGAGCCCTGCGTGCACGCACATGATCGGACCACGCGTACCAGGACCTAGCGGTCCAGGCTACCCGGTTCCGCCGATCGGCTCAGCCCCCAGGGCTCCTCGCTCCCTGGGACGGTGCCCGCCGACCCTACGGTTCCATGGCGGTTCCATGGCCCCCGACCGGCCCGGATATCCTGGCGGGGTGACTTCCCCGGGCAATGCGAATTTTCCAGTAGTGGGCATGATCGGCGGCGGGCAGCTGGCCCGGATGGCACACCAGGCGGGCATCCCGCTCGGCGTCCGGTTCAAACTCCTCGCCGACACGCCCCAGGACTCCGCCGCGCAGGTGGTCTCCGACACCGTCCTCGGCGACTACCGCGACCTCGACACGCTGCGCCGCTTCGCGGCTGGCTGCGATGTGATCACCTTCGACCACGAGCACGTGCCGACCGAGCACCTGCGGGCCCTGCAGGCCGACGGCGTGGCCGTCCGGCCCGGCCCGGAGGCGCTGGTCAACGCCCAGGACAAGGGCGTGATGCGGGCCAGGCTCGACTCCATCGGGGTGCCCTGCCCCCGGCACCGGATCGTCTCCGGCCCGACCGACGTGACGGCCTTCGCCGAGGAGGGCGCCGGCTACCCGGTCGTCCTCAAGACCGTCCGCGGCGGCTACGACGGCAAGGGCGTCTGGGTCGTCGACGACGAGGAGCAGGCGCACGCGCCGTTCCTGGCCGGCGTCCCCGTGCTGGCCGAGGAGAAGGTGGACTTCGTCCGCGAGCTGGCCGCCAACGTGGTCCGCTCGCCCAGCGGCCAGGCCGTCGCCTACCCGGTGGTGGAGAGCGTCCAGGAGAACGGCGTCTGCGCCGAGGTGACCGCCCCGGCGCCGGACCTCGACCCGGCGCTGTCCGACGAGGCCCAGCAGCTGGCCCTGCGGATCGCCGGCGAGCTGGACATCACCGGCCACCTGGCGGTCGAGCTGTTCCAGACCCGGGACGGCCGGATCCTGGTCAACGAGCTGGCCATGCGCCCGCACAACTCCGGGCACTGGTCCCAGGACGGCGCCGTCACCTCGCAGTTCGAGAACCACCTGCGGGCCGTGCTCGACCTGCCGCTCGGCGACCCCCGGCCGCGCGCCAAGTGGACCGTCATGGTCAACGTGCTCGGCGGCGACTACCCGGACATGTACCACGCCTTCCTGCACTGCATGGCCCGTGACCCCGGCCTGCGGATCCACATGTACGGGAAGGACGTGAAGCCCGGCCGCAAGGTCGGTCACGTCAACGTCTTCGGGGACGACCTCGACGACGTCCGCGAGCGCGCCCGTCACGCGGCCGCCTACCTGCGAGGAACGATCACCGAATGACCTCCTCTTCCCACGGCCCCCTGGTCGGTATCGTGATGGGCTCGGACTCCGACTGGCCGGTCATGGAGGCCGCGGCCCAGGCCCTCGACGAGTTCGAGATCCCCTACGAGGTGGACGTCGTCTCCGCGCACCGGATGCCGCGCGAGATGGTCGCGTACGGCGAGGAGGCCCACCGGCGCGGCCTGAAGGCGATCATCGCGGGCGCCGGCGGCGCCGCCCACCTGCCGGGCATGCTCGCCTCGGTCACCCCGCTGCCGGTCATCGGCGTCCCGGTGCCGCTGCGCTACCTGGACGGCATGGACAGCCTGCTGTCGATCGTCCAGATGCCGGCCGGGGTGCCGGTGGCCACCGTCTCGGTGGCGGGTGCGCGCAACGCGGGCCTGCTGGCGGTGCGGATGCTGGCCGCGTTCGACCCGGAGCTGACCGAGAAGATGACCGACTTCCAGGCCGAGCTGAACAGCCAGGCCACCGAGAAGGGGAAGAAGCTGCGGGCCAAGGTGGCGGGTTCCGCCTCCTTCGGCTTTGGAAAGTAGTCATATCGGATACAACAGCTCGTATGACCTCTGAGCTGTTGGACTCCGCTGAGCAGCCCGACCCGGCCGCCCTGCTGGACCGTGCCCGTGCCCTCCTCCGCGACACCCCCGTGGTGGACGGCCACAACGACCTCCCCTGGGCGATGCGTGAGCAGGTCGGCTACGACCTCGACACGCTCGACCTGGCCGCCGACCAGAGTTCACGGCTGCACACCGACCTCGCCCGCCTCACCGCGGGCGGGGTCGGCGCGCAGTTCTGGTCCGTCTACGTCCCCTCGCGGCTGGCCGGCGACCACGCCGTCAGCGCCACCCTGGAGCAGATCGACTTCGTCCGGGCCCTGGCCGCGCGCTTCCCCGACCGGCTCCGCCTCGCGTTCACCGCCGAGGACATGGAGGCCGCCCGCGCCGACGGCCGGATCGCCTCCCTGATGGGCGCCGAGGGCGGCCACTCCATCGACTCCTCGCTGGCCACCCTGCGCGCCCTGTACGAGCTCGGCGTCCGGTACCTGACGCTCACCCACAACGACAACACCCCGTGGGCCGACTCCGCGACCGACAAGCCGGCGGCCGGGGGCCTGACCCGGTTCGGCGAGGAGGTCGTCCGGGAGATGAACCGGCTCGGCATGCTGGTCGACCTCTCGCACGTCTCCGCCGACACCATGCGCGACGCGCTGCGGGTCAGCGAGGCGCCGGTGCTCTTCTCGCACTCCTCGGCGCGCGCCGTCTGCGACCACCCGCGAAACGTCCCGGACGACGTGCTCGGCCGGCTGGCGGCCAACGGCGGCGTGGCGATGGCCACCTTCGTCCCGAAGTTCATCCTGCCCGCCGCCATCGAGTGGACCGCCGCCGCGGACGAGAACATGCGCGCCCACGGCTTCGACCACCTCGACACCACCCCGGCCGGGATGGCCTGCCAGCGGGCCTTCGAGCAGGCCACCCCGCGCCCGGTCGCCACCCCGGCCACCGTCGCCGACCACCTCGACCACATGCGCGAGGTGGCCGGCATCGACCACATCGGCATCGGCGGCGACTTCGACGGCACGGCGTTCCTCCCGGCCGGGCTGGACGACGTGGCCGGCTACCCCAACCTGATCGCCGAACTGCTCGGCCGGGGCTGGTCGCCGACCGACCTCGGGAAGCTCACCTGGCACAACGCGGTACGCGTGCTGCGCGACGCCGAGGCCGTCGCGCGTGAGCTGCGGACCACCCGCCGTCCGTCCATCGCCACCCTCGCGCAGCTCGACGGCCTCGACGGCCTCGACGTCTGAGCACGACGTCGACGGCCTCGACGGCTGAGCACCAGCGCGGCCGGCCGTTCCCGGCCCGGTCCGCCCGGGAATGGCCGGGCGGACCGGGGTGCTGCCAGTGGTTGAGTCCGCGGCTGCGAGGAGGCAGGGCATGTACGGCGACCCGGAGACGGTCCGCAAGATCCTTACCGAGCTGGGCGACACCTGGGCCGTGGTCGGCCTGTCGTCCAACCGCCGGCGCGCCGCGTACGGCGTCGCCGAGGTGCTGCAGCGCTTCGGGAAGCGGATCGTGCCCGTGCACCCGAAGGCCGAGACCGTTCACGGGGAGCAGGGGTACGCCTCGCTGGCGGACATCCCGTTCGAGGTCGACGTGGTCGACACCTTCGTCCGGTCCGACCTCGCCGGCGCGGTGGCCGACGAAGCCGTGGCCATCGGTGCCAAGGGCGTCTGGTTCCAGCTCGACGTGGTGGACGAGGCCGCCTACGAGCGGGCCCGCGCGGCCGGTCTCGCGATGGTGATGGACAAGTGCCCCGCCATCGAGATCCCCCGGCTCGGGCTCGGGCTCGGCGGGCGGTTCGGTTAGCACGCACGAGGCCCGCCGGTCGTCGGAACGACCGGCGGGCCTCGGCGCGTGCCGCGTCAGCTCGGGCGGCCCAGCGCCCGGTACGTCCAGCCGGCCGCGCGCCAGGCGTCGGCGTCCAGGGCGTTGCGGCCGTCCAGCAGGCGGCGCTCGGCGACCACCGTGCCCAGCTCGGCCGGGTCGAGGTCGCGGAACTCCTGCCACTCGGTGAGGTGCAGGACCACGTGCGCGCCCTCGGCGGCCTCCAGCGGGGACTGCGCGTAGGCCAGGCCCGGGAACATCTTGCGGGCGTTGTCCATCGCCTTCGGGTCGTACACCGTGACCTGCGCGCCCTGGAGCTGGATCTGGGCGGCGACGTTGAGCGCGGGGGAGTCCCGGATGTCGTCGGAGTTGGGCTTGAAGGCGGCGCCGAGGACGGCGACCCGGCGGCCGAGGAAGCCGCCGCCGCACTGCTCGCGGGCCAGCTCGACCATCCGGGAGCGGCGCCGCATGTTGATCGAGTCGACCTCGCGCAGGAAGGCCAGCGCCTGGTCGGCGCCCAGCTCCCCGGCCCGGGCCATGAACGCGCGGATGTCCTTGGGCAGGCAGCCGCCGCCGAAGCCCAGGCCCGCGTTGAGGAACTTGCGGCCGATCCGGTCGTCGTGGCCGAGCGCGGTGGAGAGCAGGGTGACGTCGGCGCCGGCCGCCTCGCAGACCTCGGCCATCGCGTTGATGAACGAGATCTTGGTGGCCAGGAAGGAGTTGGCGGCGGCCTTGACCAGCTCGGCGGTGGCGAAGTCGGTGACCACGAACGGCACGCCGGCCGCGATCGGCTCGGCGTACACCTCGCGCAGCAGCCGCTCGGCGCGCTCGCTGCGGGCGCCGACCACGATCCGGTCCGGCCGCAGGGTGTCCTGGACGGCGAAGCCCTCGCGCAGGAACTCCGGGTTCCAGGCGAGCTCGGCGTCCTCGCCGACCGGCGCCAGCGCGGCCAGCCGCTCGGCCAGCCGGTTCGCGGAGCCGACCGGCACGGTGGACTTGCCGACCACCAGCACCGGCCGGGTCAGGTGCGGGGCCAGCTCGTCGATCGCGGCGTCCACGTAGGACATGTCGGCGGCGAACTCGCCCTTGCGCTGCGGGGTGTTGACGCAGACGAAGTGCACGTCGCCGAACTCCGCGGCCTCCTGGGCGGAGGTGGTGAAGCGCAGCCGGCCGGTCGAACCCTCGTGGCCCGCCACGTGCTTGAGCAGCAGCTCGGACAGGCCCGGCTCGTACATCGGCACCCGGCCGGCGGTCAGCGTGGCGATCTTCTCGGGGTCGATGTCCAGACCCAGCACCTCGAAGCCGAACTCCGCCATGGCGGCGGCGTGGGTGGCACCGAGATAGCCGGTGCCGATCACGGAGATGCGGAGGGTCACGGGTTCCCCTTTGCGGAATCTCGACCTTGCCTGCCGTGGGACGGGCAGGACGTGCGAGCACCGATGCTATCCGCCCGTCCGGACCCGGCCCAGGCCGTCCCGCCTGCGCCGATGTTTCGGGCACCCGGGCGCTGCCGCCGGGCGCCGGGTGTGCGCCGGGCGGGATCCGGCGGAACCCCCACACGGGTGCTGTGACCGGCGGCACAATGCGCGCATGGATCCGAAGCCCGAGAGCACGGACACACCGGACACACCCCACGCCGAAGAACCGCCCCACGCCGACGAGGCGCCCCCCACCGACGAGGCGCCCCCCACCGAAGAACCGCCGCGTCCCGACGGGTCCGGCGGGCCGGCGGAGGGGCTCAGCCTCTTCGAGCCGCGCGCCGGCGGCGCGGAGGCCGCCGGGCCGGGCCGGGGCCCAGAGCCGCCGGCCCGCCGCCGTCGCACCCGCCGCGTCCTGCTCTGGACGCTCTCCGCGCTGCTGGTGGTGGTCCTCGGTACGGGCGGCGCGCTCTTCTGGGCGGCCGAGCACTACGCCTCCTCGGTCACCCGGATCCCGGACGCCTTCCCGACGGCGCCGGAGTCCGCCCAGCCGAGGCCCGTCCCGGCGAGCGGCCTCAACCTGCTGCTGGTCGGCCTGGACGCCCGCTCCGACGTGCCGACCACCGGCAGTGTGGCGAAGGCCCCAGTCTGGCAGGAGGGCGCGGCCCGCAGCGACACCATGATGCTGCTGCACCTGTCCGAGGACGGCCGCAGCGCCTCGCTGGTCTCGCTGGCCCGCGACACCTGGGTGGACGTCCCCGGGCACGGCAAGGCCAAGCTGAACGCCGCGTACTCATGGGGAGGCCCGGCCCTGATGACCGAGACCGTGCAGAACCTCACCGGCATCCGGATCGACCACCTCGCCGTGGTCGACTGGAACGGCTTCCGCGCCCTCACCGACGCCGTCGGCGGCGTGGACATCACCATTCCGCGCACCATCGAGGCGGCCGGCGAGGCCCGCGCCTGGGAGGCCGGGACCCATCACATGGACGGCGCCCAGGCGCTGCTGTACGTCCGTGAGCGCTACGGCCTGCCCGGCGGGGACCTCGACCGCACCAAGCGGCAGCAGAACTTCCTGCGCGCGCTGATGCTCCGGGTCATGGACTCCGGCACGCTGGCCAGTCCGTCCCGCCTCGGCGGCCTGCTGCAGTCGGTCGGCGAGGTGGTCAGCGTGGACGACCGGCTCTCCAACACCGACCTCTTCCAGCTCGCCTGGGGCCTGCGCTCGCTGCGCGCCGACGACGTCCGCTTCATGAACGCGCCGTTCGGCGGCTTCGACACCCGCGACGGCCAGAGCGTCGTGCTGCTGGACGAGCGTCCGGCGGCGCAGCTCTGGGAGGCGATGCGCAACGACCGGATGCCGGAGTACTTCCAGGAGCACCGGGCCGGCGACACCCTCGGGTCCGACGTCGACTGAACCTAGGCAGCCGCAGGTCGGAGCCCTAGGATCTACTTAACGGTAACTAACAACTGAGCGGCGAGGCAGGCATCATGGCGGGCAGCGCAGGGTCGGCGGACTTCGATCTCTTCCGGATCTCCGAGGAGCACGAGATGCTGCGTGAGGCGGTGCGTTCGCTGGCCGAGGCGAAGATCGCTCCGTTCGCGGCGG